>CAVSET010000005.1:0-277511 GCA_963727075.1 uncultured Acidimicrobiales bacterium | reverse complement strand
GGGCGAAGCCGATCTCGTCGATGAGGATGAGGTCGGCCCGGAGTATCTGGGTGATCACCTTGCCCACCGAGTTGTCGGCAATGGCCCGATAGAGGGTCTCGACCAGCTCGGTGGCGGTGAAGTAACGGACCCGGTGGCCGCGCTCGACCGCCACATGGCCGAGGGCAACCAGCAGGTGACTCTTGCCCGTGCCCACCAGTCCGACCAGACAGAGGTTCTCCTTGGCCCGGATCCACTCGAGGCTCGAGAGGTAGTCGAAGGTCTGCTGTTTGACCGAGCGGACCGCGGCGACGTCGAACTCCTCCAGGGTCTTGGTCACTGGGAAGGAGGCCGCCTTCATCCCGGGCCCGGGCGTTGGACAGATCCCGGGAGGTGATCTCGGCCTCGATGAGCGTGCGGAGGAACTCCTCGGGCTTCCAGCGTTGTGTCTTGGCCGTGACCAGCAACTCGGGCGAGAGCTTCCGGATGGCGGACAGGCGCAGCCGACGGAGGGCCGCCTCGAGGTCCGGGGCCAGGGGCGGCGGTGCCGTGGTCATGCGTCACCGCCCATGGCGTACTCCGACAGCGACCGGACCGGCACCATGGGCAGCTCAACGATGAGCGCCTCACCAGGTCGGGTGGGACGGGGCACACCCACACCGGAGTCGAGGATGGAAACCACGTCGGCCGAGCGGAACCGCCCGAAGGCGACCGCTCCGTTCCAATGCGGCGATCACCGGCTCCCTGCCGTGGATGGCCTCCAAGTGGGAAAGCTCCTCCAGGTCCCGGGCGAGGCCGGTCATCCCTCGGGCCGCCGCCCCCTTGATGAAGGCGTCGGCCACCGGGCCGAGGGCACAGAAGGTCTTCTCGGCCTGCGACTTCGGCCGGACCGAGCGCTGCGGCGATGGTCTCGGACCTCCATAGTGATCGTCGTGGATGGAGGTCTCACCAGGGGAAACGACCAGATGCTCGGCGATGATCTCGCCCAGGAACACCACCTTGATGACGCCGTCCTTGATCCGGAGCTCGACGCTGCGGCCGATGTGGTCGTTGGGCACTGAGTAGCGGGCCGACCCCGAATCGCACACAGCTCAGCTTGTCCACCTTCCGGGTCACGATCTTGCCGATCTGAGCCCGGAGCGAGGGCAGGTCGCCGAACAGTTGCCGTTCCTTCTTCCACCGCTCGGCGGGAACAGCGGCGATCTCGGAGTGCATGACGGCGTTCACCTCGTCGCACCAGAGCCTCCCCTTCTCATTGGCCGTGGCCAGGTCGGCGACCGACAGCTGTTCGGGGACCATCAGGTCGGACTTCACGTAGCCGACCAGGTTCTCGACCAGGCCCTTGGACTCGGGGTCGGCCCCCTCGCAGAAGTCGGGCCGGAACCCGTAGTGGGTGGCGAAGCGCACGTAGGCAGGGGTGGGGATGACCAGCCCGGCGACGGTGCCGCCTTTCAGGCAACCCATGCGATCGAGTGCGCGCGGTCTTCGGTACTCCTCCGATCCGCTCGAAGCGCTCGGCCAGGGCCTCCATGGTGGCCTCGGCCCTCAAGTTGTCGGTGAAGTACACGAAGCGATGGCGGCTCCAGCCGACCACCGCACAGAAGACGAACAGCGGGCCGATCTCCCCCCAGTCGAACACCACCATGTCGCCGGGTGCCCACACGCCGGGGCGTCGGCCACGGTGGTTCTTCGATTGCCAGGCGCTCTTCGCCTCGGCCGCCAGACGACGGAAGTTCCGGGCCGATCCCTGGTAGCCGGCGGCCACGGCGACCGGAAGCAGTCGCTTGGCCGAGATGCGGCCCTTGGTGCGGGCCACGGTCTCGGCCACCAGGTCGGCCACCCCGTCGTAGTTGTGACGGACCAGACCGGGGTCGATCCCGGCCTCGGCCCTCCTCGGCCGCCTCGACCGATCGCTTGACGGTCTTCGGCGTGGTCCCGCAGATATCGGCTGCGGCCCGATAGGAGCCCACCTCTCGATAGGCGGCATGCATGTCCATGTGTTCCCTCACTGATTTCATTGAGGAGTCCCCTCGGTCCGGTTCGGGTGTTGGTTCGCACCACAACCGTCTCGGGCCAGGGGGCCTCTCAGGTGGATACCTCAGTGAGGGGTGGGGACTTCTCGTGGCCAAAAGCGGGGACTCTTTGTGGCCACTAGCGGGGACCTCAGATGGCCATAACCGGGGACTTTCTCATGGCCACGGACATCATCATGTACAGCGTTCGCCGGTCTGTCCCCCCGAGGGCGCAGGCGAACACGGGCTGGCTGGCGACGACGCTCTCCCCTATCTCCCCACCCTCGGCGACCCGGACGCAGCCCGAGCCGAACGCGTCGGCCATCCAGATCGAACCGGCCGCGTCAAGGGCGCATCCGTCGGGCCCTTTCCCCGGCACCTCTGCCCAGATTCGGCGGTCGGAGAGCCGGCCGCTCTCACCAATGGTGAACGCCGTGTAGCGGGCTCCCATCGATTCGCCCACGATCAGCGTGGAGCCGTCGGGCGTAATCACCGAACCGTTCGGGAACCGGAGGTTCTCGGCGGCAACCTCGGCGGTACCGTCGGCGCGGACGAGGGAGAGCGCCGCCGCCTTCGGTTTCTCGCCCGACTCCATGTCGAAGCCGAAGTTTCCCACGTAGGAGTTGCCTCGGCCGTCCACGACCATGTCATTGCAATCTCCGGTTGCGATTGACGTGAGATCAGCGTGTACATGCTGTCCTCCGTCACGATCCACGCGGCGGACTTGTCTGGAGGTCATAGCCACCAGCAGTAGCTCTCCCGACGGTAGCCATCCGAGTCCGCTCGGTCGGTCGTCGAGTTCGACCTCTACTCGTCGGTCACCAGTAGGGCCGTAGGAGTAGACCCGTTGTGCGTAGAAGTCCGACAACCACAGACGTCCGCCGTGCCAGCGCGGACCTTCGGCGAAGTCCAGACCTGTGGCGAATGTCTCGGTCACACCTGTCATTTCGGCTCTTCAGATCCGCTCGCGCAGCGCGCCGATGGTGTCAAGATCGGCGCACGCCTCGGTCGCTCTCTGCATGCCAAGCATGCCGACTTCGATTGGTTGCCACTTGCTTCCCATTGATGCCGTGGTCGCCGCCGCCACCCATGCGTACAGTACGCAGCGTCGGTATCGGTCCCACAGCGTCGAGAGCGGGGGTGCTGCGACCCCGCTTTCCGTGAGCACTTCGTGGTAACGCCGCAACCAGGCATCTTGCCCGGCTCGACGCAAGTCGGTAGGGCAGGAGTTCCCGAGGTAGATGGCTATGTCCCTGATACCAGGTGAACGGCTGACCACCGCCCAGTCGTAGAGCCCGACATCGTCCCCGTCGGAGAACTGGTTGCCGGCGTGGGTATCGCCGTGGATCAAGGTGGTCTCGCCTTCGTCCCACAACTCGGCAATCGCTGAGTGATGCTCGATGTACAGACGACAGATCTCGTCGAATATCGGAGGAGACGCTGCGGCGAATTGCCCGCGAGCGCTGGCCACCAGCTTGGCCCCGAAGGACCCTCGCATTGCGGGGCGCAGCCAGGCCCAATCGTCGTCGAAGCGTTTGTCCTCCCAGAAGTGCGCGTGGAGCCGAGCCAACCCCTCGATGATCCTGCCGGCGTGGCCTTCGGCATGTGGTTCCAAGCGCGTGGTGAACGTGCAGCCGGAATGGCGGAGGTCCTCGAGAACCATTATGTACTCAGTCGGATCATCGCCGGCGGCTGCGTAGTAAGCCCGGGGTATCCGCAGCGGGGCTTCCTGCCCCGGGCCGGCATAGAAGCGGGCCTCCCGCCGGCCCATATCGGTGGAAGCCACGAAGCGGCGCTGGTCTTCCGAGAAGGGCGGGAGCTTGACGAATACCGAGTCCGGTCCCGCTGGACCAGAGGCATACGTCAACCCAAGTCGGATCCGGCCGGTGGTCCCCGAATGCTGTTCGATAGTTTCCATCTTCGTCACTGTCACACCCGGACAGACCTCTCCCAGAGCCCCAGTCATCCAACCGGCCGTCAGGCCAGCCTGCGATTCCGGGAACGGAGGTCGAGTTTCCATGCACCACTCACTCTACGCGTCGAGGTCGCCGAGATATGGGCTTCCGCCATAGGGTCTTCGTTCAGAACCGGCTCCCTAACAGAACAACCCAGCAATGGGCCGTGGTCCGCCTGACCTCGGGCGGGAATCCGAATCCGGCGAGCGCAGCCCTCGGCGGATGGAGGGACGAACGAGGTGTCGGCGCTTACTCCCACAGCTTCGCCCTTGGGCGGTCCAGGCACGAACCCTGACGCGATCGAACGGGTCGCGCCCAATGCGACAGTGCCCGCTCAAGTCCGGCGGGGACGATGTCGATGATTAGGCGATGGGCGCCGGCGGACTTCGATGACATCTCCGACCCCGGAATTCGTCCCACCCGACGGAGGGCCCCAAGGAGGCGACGGCCACCTCCGGTCGGTGATGTCCAGTATTCCCGGAATCGTCTACCGGCGGGAGTGCCTGGCGCCCTGGACCATGTGCTTCGTCAGTGACTACATCGAAGTCATCACCGGTATTCCATCCAATGATTTCGCATCCGACTGCGGACGCGGCTTCGCATCGATTGTCCACCCTGACGATGCAGACCGTGTGGAAACCAAGATCACCGAGGACCTCGAACGCGACGGCCATTTCCTGATCGAATACCGAATCGTCCACGCAGACGGCAACGCCCGGTGGGTGTCCGAGAGCGGTCGGGTCGTGCGTGATCAATCCGGGAACGGGGCCTGGATCGACGGCGTGATTCTCGACACCACCGAGCGGAAGCATGCCGAGTGGGCGCGGTTGCGTGCCGAATCACAGCTTCGAAGCGTGGTCGCCGACATTCCGGGTGTGGTCTACCGGTCAGAATGCCGTGCGCCTTGGACGATGCACTTCGTCAGCGACTACGTCGAGACACTTCTGGGCTATCCCCCCTCGTCGTTCTTGGACGGCGGAGGAATGAATTTCGGTCAACTACTCCATCCGGACGATCGCGACCTGATTGATGAAACCATGGGGGACGTGCTCGAGCGCGGCACGTCCTACTCCGTGGACTACAGGCTGATCCACGCCGATGGCAGTGTCCGCCGTGTCACCGAGCACGGGAGGGTCATCCGCGATTCGAACGGAAACCCCGTATGGCTCGACGGCGTGATCCTCGACACGACCAAACAGAAGCAGGCCGAAGACGAACGCGATCAGGCCGAAGCTAGCCTTAGGCACCAGGCCCTGCATGACGGGTTGACAGGACTACCGAACCGAACACTGGTGCTCGACAGGGCCGAACAGATGTTGCTTCGGTGTCGGCGCGGCTCTGCTTTGCCGACGGCGATGTTCATCGATCTCGATGACTTCAAAGCCGTGAACGACAGTCTGGGTCATCAGGCCGGCGACGAACTCCTCCGGGCCGTTGCAACTCGACTTTCGGACGCCCTCCGCGCAGAAGAAACAATCGGTCGACTCGGAGGAGACGAGTTCGTCATCCTCACCGAGATCGGCTCCAACGATCCGAGACCCGAGCGGATCGCCGATCGGCTCCTCGACGCCATGACCGAGCCCTTCTTGCTCGAGGGGTACCTCGACGCACCCCTCGCCATCTCGGCCAGCATCGGAATCGCCACCGGAATCCGTCCATCCGCACAGGAGTTGCTGCGGGATGCAGACATTGCCCTGTACCGGGCCAAGGCACAGGGGAAGCACTGCCACATCGCGTTCGAACCTCAGATGCGGATTGACGTTGTTGATCGACTGGGGTTGGAGATCGATCTCCGTTCGGCGCTCGACAGGCAGGAATTCTTCCTCGTCTACCAGCCAATTCTGGATCTCAAGGATGGCCACGTCTGCAGTGTCGAGGCACTGCTCCGTTGGCGACATCCGGTGCGTGGCATCGTGGGGCCCACGGACTTCGTGCCGATGCTCGAACAGACCGGCATGATCATTCCTGTTGGGAAGTGGGTCCTAGACGAAGCCTGCCGAGAAGCCGCCGTCTGGCTCGGTCAAGGGCACCGGACCGGCGTGGCCGTCAATGTGTCCGTTCGCCAGCTTGAGACCAATGGCTTCGTGGAAGACGTCCGCGAGGCGCTATCGACCAGCTCGCTCGACCCGAGCCTTCTCACACTCGAGGTCACCGAGTCGATGCTCATGATCGACACCGAAATGGTGGTCGAACGTCTCAAACTCCTCAAAGAAACTGGCGTACGGATCGCCATCGACGATTTCGGAACTGGCTACTCATCGCTGGCCTACCTCCAACAGTTTCCGGTTGACACTCTGAAGATTGATCAATCCTTCGTCGCCGCCCTCAATGACACGGCAGAATCTCTTGCCTTCATCACGACGTTCATCGAGCTCGGACAGATCCTCGGACTCGAGACGCTCGCGGAAGGCATCGAGACAACCGACCATCTCGAAACGCTTCAGGAGATCAATTGTGGACAAGGGCAGGGATTCCTAATCTCCACACCGGTAGTCGCTTCGGCGATACGGTCCTACCTGAGCGAGACGCATCGCCCCCTGAGCGGCGTCGAAGCCACGCCAGGGCAGGTCATCTAGTTTGGCGATGCCCGTAGAGAAGGGGTCTAGCGCGGACACATGAAGTTTCGGGGGTGGCAACTTTCCGCTCCTGCGGCGGCAACTTGACATCCCCGTACTCGACCGACCGGCAGGCAGGACCTCGATTGACTCGGCCCGGGGCGCGCCGATGATCTCGGTCAACGCAGTTGAAGGCGGGTTGGACCTACCGGAACCCGCCTGGCTGAGGCCCAACCTCAGGTACTCGACCCAGTCACTTGTAGTTTGAGAATCCACAGGCCCCACTACGTACAGTGGAGTGGCCGGCGTACTCCCCGGTTCACCGAACTCACCCTCAATCCAGTGGTTAGATCTGGGCGACCAGAACCCACCGGCCGGGACGCCGGCAGAGGACCCAGCGGGCCGAGAAGGAAGCCCGAGATTCCTTTCCAGGAGCATTGATCCGATTGGTCTCAGCTACCAAGGCCGGGGTGCTCCCAGACTCAGCCACGCAGGCTGAGCACCCTTACCCGATACTCAGCCTCGGAGGCTGAGAACATCGAAAGCGTCACGCACGGGGGTTAACCCCACCCGAAGACGCCGACTAGCGGTATTCCGATCGACGGGTTTCTACAATACCGTGACCAGTGATGATCACTGCACACTCGCTCACCAAGCGGTACGGCGACTCGACGGCCGTGGACGATCTGACCTTCGAGGTCCCCTCCGGTGAGGTCACCGGATTCCTGGGGCCGAACGGATCGGGCAAATCGACGACGATGCGAATGATCATGGGACTCGACCTCCCTGATTCGGGATCGGCCCTGATCGACGGCAAGCGCTACTGTGAGCTGGTCTGGCCCCTTCGTGAGGTCGGCGCTCTGCTCGACGCCAAGGCGTTCCACCCGGCTCGCACCGCCCGAAACCACCTCCGCTGGTTGGCCCTGGCCAACGACATCCCGGCCGGCCGGGTCGACGAGGTCCTCGACCAGGTCGGTCTCACGTCCGTAGCCAGGCGGCGCGTCGGGAAGTTCTCCCTCGGTATGACCCAGCGCCTGGGCATCGCCGCGGCGCTGCTGGGCGATCCCGGCAGTCCTGCTATTCGACGAGCCCGTCAACGGGCTCGATCCGGAGGGCATCCGTTGGGTCCGCCACTTCCTACGGGACCTGGCCCGACAGGGGCGCACGGTGCTCGTGTCCAGCCACCTCATCAGCGAGATGTCGCTGACCGCCGACCGGCTGGTCGTGATCGGTCGCGGGCGCCTGATCGCGGAGACGAGCGTGGCCGACTTCGTCGCCCGCAGCGGGGGCGGTGCGGTGCGTCTCGTCACTCCGGATGTGGACCGCGTTCACGGCGAGCCTAACGACGGCCGGGGCCACGGTCGTGTCCGACGACGGGGCGCTGACGGTCGGGGGCCTGGCCTCCCAGCAGATCGGCGACCTGGCCTTCCGCGACGGGCTCCGGATCTACGAACTGACGCCGGTGACCGCATCCCTGGAGGACGCGTTCATGGAGCTGACCCAGGACGAGGTGGAGTACCGCCCGTCGACGATGTCCGGCGCAGTTCGCCGCCGAACGAGGAGTGTGACGATGACCACGGAGATCCAGCTGGGCGTCCCGAGGGGCCACTACCGCCCGAAACACATCGCACGGTCCGAGCTGGCCAAGATCGTGACCCTACGGTCGACAGCCATCACGGTCGGCCTGACTGTCGTCGCTTGCCTCCTGGTGACGGGACTCGCGACCCACGCCGCCCTGCATCACGGACCCGGCTTCTACCAGGGCTTCGATCCGACCCAGGAGTCCCTCACCGGCATGATCACCGTTGCCTTGACCGGCGGCGTCTTCGGGGCGCTGCTGATCACGGGCGAGTACTCGAGCGGGACCATCCGCACCACGATGGCCGCCGTACCGAAGCGAGCGCTACTTCTGGCGACCAAGCTCGGCCTAACCACCGTGCTCACCATGGTCTTCTGCGTGGTGCTGAGCTTCGCTCTCGTTCTTCCTCGGACAGGCCATCCTCTCCAGCGGCGGGGCCCCCATCGCGACCCTGGCATCGTCGGGCGCCGCCCGGGCGGTGATCATGACCGGTCTGTTCATCGGTCTCATCGCGCTCATGTCCTTCGGGTTCGGGCTCATCTTCCGTAGCACCGCCGCGGCGATCGCCGCCTTCGTCGGGGTGATCTTCGTCCTCCCTCTGGTGATGCACGGGATCTCCGAGACGAATGTCCGCTTTCTGCCGACCAACATCCTGATCAACTCGATCATGCCGACCGTGAGTCAGGGCCACGGTGGGCCCTTCCCTCCGCTCTCTCCGGTCGTAGGATTGTTGCTGATGGTCCTCTACGCCGCAGTCGCCCTCACCGTCGGAGCCGTGCTCTTCGTGAGGCGCGACGCTTGAGCGACCCGGACACCGAGGTCGGCTGGGTGCAGATCCGGATTCCAGAGGAGCGGGCCGAACAGGCCAGACGTCTGGCCCAGATCGCTCTGCGCGAGCCGTTCCAGAAGCGCAGCTGGGCGGAGCTGGGGTACTTCCTGGCCGCCTCGGCGCTGGCGGCGGGCGCGGTCATCGCCCTCGGTGCCATCGGCTTCGTGGGCCTGATCCTTACCGTCGTCCTGTTAGGAATCTTCATCCTGGGCGGCGGACTGCGGGTCGCCCGGGGTCTCGGCCGCTGGCAGCGGGCGCTGGCCTGGGCGACGCTGGGCGAGGAAATATCCGAACCCGAGCCGTTCAGCCCGGCCCCAGGGGTCTTTCGGTGGCTGCGAGCCGCCCTCGGTGACGGTGCGGCTTGGCGGTCGGTTCTCTACTTCGCTGCCAAGGTTCCGCTGACCCTGTTCGGGGTGTGGTTCGCCCTCAGCGTCTGGGTCGAGGCGATCCTCGGGATCGCATCGCCCATCCTCGGCGATGGGGGTACGACTCGGTTCGGCCTGCTCGGCCACACCGCCGCAACAGCCGGGTCCCCTCCTGGGCCGCCGGGGCCCAGGGCCCACGTCACCGAGTTCGCCGTCGGCGTCCTGTTCCTCTTCCTCGCTCCGTGGGCCATGCGGTTCGTCGTCTACGTCGACCGCCGCTTGATGCACCTCCTGCTCGGACCGAACGCCACCTCGTCCCGGGTCCGGAGTCTCGAGGAGTCGAGGACGAAGACGCTCGATGCAGCCACGAGTACCCTTCAGCGCATCGAGCGCAACCTCCACGACGGCACCCAGGCCCAACTGGTGGCCCTGGCCATGCGACTCGGGCAGGCCAAGGAACGGCTGGAGAACATCGACGTCGAGTCCGAAGAAGCCGCCGATCTGCAGGTCATCCGACGTCTGGTGGACGAAGCCCATCGCGGAGCGAAAGAGGCCATCACGGACCTGCGGGACCTGGCCCGCGGCATCCACCCGCCGGCCCTCGACACCGGATTGGAGAACGCGCTCGCCACGCTGGCCGCTCGGTCGACGATCCAGACCGACGTGCACGTGTCCATCCACTCCCGACCCAGCCCGGCCATCGAGGCGATCTGCTACTTCTGTGCGGCCGAGCTGCTGTCCAACGTGGCCCAACATGCCGAGGCGTCCCGGGCATCGTTGAGTTGCGCCCAACATGGACCGTGGCTGCGCATCGTCGTGCGCGACGACGGACGCGGTGGGGCCACCGTCAACCGGATTGGTTCGTCGTCGAGTGGTCTGGCCGGCCTGGCTGACCGGGTCAGTGCGGTCGACGGACATCTGAGCATTGCCAGCCCCTCCGGTGGCCCGACCGTCGTCACCGTTGACCTCCCCACGTCCGCGTGACCGTTTCCGACGACGACGCCATCCGGGTGGTGATCGCCGAGGACTCCGCCATCCTGCGGGACGGACTGCACCAGCTCCTGTCCGACCGGGGATTCGCCGTGGTCCGGGCGGTGGGCGATGCCGTGGGCCTCGAGCAGGCGGTCGCCGAGGACCCACCCAATGTGGCCGTGGTCGACATCCGGATGCCGCCGACCTTCACAGACGAGGGCCTGCGGTCCGCCATCCGGCTGCGCTCTGACTACCCCGACGTGGGGATCCTGGTGTTCTCGCAGTACGTGGAGACGCGATTTGCCGCCGAGCTGCTGGGCGGTGGCGCCGCAGGCATCGGCTACCTGCTGAAGGACCGAGTGGCCGACGTGGCCGACTTTGTCGAGGCGCTGGTTCGGGTGGCGTCGGGAGGCACCGCCCTCGATCCGGAAGTGGTCACCCAACTGATGGGGGCTTCCCGGCGCAAGGACGCTCTATCGGGTCTCAGTACCCGCGAGCAACAGGTCCTGGCGCTCATGGCGGAAGGCCGCACGAACTCCGCCATCGCCTCCGGCCTCGTCGTTTCGGAAGGGGCCGTGGAGAAGCACATCGCCAACATCTTTTCCAAACTGGACCTGCCCGCATCTTCCACCGACCACCGGCGGGTCCTCGCCGTGCTGCGGTATCTCGAGGGATGACTTGGAGAGGAAGCGAAGCCTGGACAGATTGACAACAAGACTTGCAGGCCCGCGTCGATTGGGGTAGTCGGGACACCCGAACACGGAACAGGTTGTTGATCCCCATCAAAGCTCTGGAAAGTGGTCCAACAATGAGACCACGCTTCCGCGGAGGCCATTCCCGGCGCCCGCCTCGAGATCATCGAAGGAGCCGGTCACTTCCTGCCTTGGCGGAACGCCGATAGGTTCCTAGAAGTCCTGGAGGACTTCCTGAAGTCGACCGCGCCCGCCCACGTGCCGGAAGAGCGCTGGCGAAAGCTTCTGAGAAACGCTCCGTTCGATGACGAGTTGGAGTAGAGAGTCGGATCGAGGAGGGGAAGACATCACCCACCGTTCCCCGCCATCAGGGGGTAGTCCGGCACCGCCGATGTGGGACCCTTGCCGATCGCAGGACCGAACGCTGGGGTGCCGCTATGGGACCTTTTCCCCTTGTCCTCCGCACCCTTCGACCCGAACATGGAACGGGAGGGCGACTTCGAAACCGGAGTGCCAAGGAGGTCGGATGGATTGTGGCTGAAGAAGACCTGCGTGCGGATGGCGGCGTTAGAACGATCCTGGTCGGCGTCGACGGCTCCGGGCACTCCCGTCTTGCGGTGAAGTGGGCTGCCGATGAGGCTGCGGCCAGTGGAGCGAGCATTTTGGTCGTCTACGCAGGACCGGGGGCACCCAAGAATGTGCCCGGATGGTACGAAAGAGGACCGCATGAGGAGTCCGCCGCACAGGCGGTGCTCGACGATGCAGTCGGCCTGGTCGTCGAGCGTCACCCCGGTCTTACGGTGCGGCGCGAGCGTTTCATGGATACTCCAGCTGTGGCATTGGTCGGCGCCAGCGCCCAGGCGGATCTCCTGGTCGTCGGGGCACGAGGGGTGGGTACGCTCAAGCGCCTCCTTGTCGGATCGGTCAGCGAACAGTGCATGGACCATGCACTGTGCCCAGTGGTGGTCGTTCGCCCCGGGTTCCAAGAGGAATCGACATCAAGGGGCATGCAACGGGTGGTCGTGGGCATCGACGGGTCTCGTGGGTCCGAGCATGCATTGCGCTGGGCTCTGCGCGAGGGTCGGGTCCGCGGCGCGTCGGTGGAAGGAGTGTTCTCGTGGCAGTACCCTCCCAGTCACGCCATCGGCGGAAATTCCGCTGCCAAACTGGAGTCCTGGGCACGCGAAGTCACCCAGAGCGCGTCGTCGATAGCGGAAGGTTGCGAGCCCACGGTCCCTTTCACGGCGTCGGCCCGTTTCGACGCGACCGTGATCGGCCTTCTGGATGCCTCCGAAGACGCGGATCTCCTCGTCGTTGGGGCTCGTGGCCACGGGACCTACTTGGAGTCGTTGCTCGGTTCTATCGCCCGTCAATGCGCTCTCTACGCGGCGTGCTCGGTAGTGATTGTGCGCCCCTAGGACAAGGGCGATCTTGAACCCGCCCACCAGCTGCTCCCCACCGACTCACGGACTCGCAAGGTGAGCGTACGTCATACGCTCCGCAGGGTGAACAGGACGCTGTTCGGCACCGAAATGAGTAGAACCGACCCCACCATGAAGTGACGTTCGGCGAGGACCCGCAGGCCTGGAGATTCTTGACATGATCCACGAGACCGGTCGACCGATTCGATGGGCTTGCCGGTGACGCCCTTGACGGAATCTGATTTCGTTTCGCTCCACCATGGACGACGTCGCCACCGTCGTGGACGAACTCGGTCAGCCGGGCCGGCTCTTCGGACTCTATGAGGGCATACCTCATGTCACCGCAACAGATGAGTGCGCCGACCTCGACAAACCCCATCGCATCCACAGGTTGGGATACGAGCGACGAAGCTCAGACAATGTCAGAGCTTCAGCCATTTGGCTGCCGTATCCAGTCGTGCGCAGCTCCAGAGGATTGCCAAGAGGTAGGCCGATCAGGGACAACTCGGCTCGAGGTGAGACTGACCGGAGAAAGATCACATCATGATCACCTCACTGGGCTCCCCGAGTCCGGGCACCGGCGATGCCATAGGATTCGGCACGTGTACAGCGAGATAGCCAGCAACAAGCGACGCAGCGTCGCCTTCGTCGGTCTGTTCTTTGTGATCTGGCTTGCCATCGGAGCTGTCCTCGGCCTTCTCTTCAAGGCCGTCTACCACCCCTCGACCAACAACGGCTTAGCGCCGGCCCAGCCGACCAGCTCGGGCTGGACTCCTGTCATCGTCGGCATGGTGATCTGCGGTCTCTTGGCCATCGCCGGAATTATCTACTCCCTGACCGCCGGAGCCGGGATGGTGCTCCGGGTCTCGGGAGCGGTGCCAGCCGACCCAGCCCAGTACCTCCAGCTGCACAATCTGGTGGAGGCGCTCGCCATTGGTGAGGGGATACCCAAACCGGCGGTCTACGTCATCAATGATCCCTCGCCCAACGCCTTTGCC
This sequence comes from uncultured Acidimicrobiales bacterium, assembly GCA_963727075.1. Taxonomy (GTDB): domain Bacteria; phylum Actinomycetota; class Acidimicrobiia; order Acidimicrobiales; family RAAP-2; genus Bog-756. The sequence goes on along the minus strand of CAVSET010000005.1, from coordinate 264,154 downwards.
ACCGGGCTCAGCCCGGACAAGGCAGCCATCACCTTCACCACGGGGTTGCTCGCCATCATGAACCGGGAAGAGCTCGAGGGCGTCACCGGCCACGAGATGAGCCACATCAAGAATCACGATATCCGCCTCCTGCTTGTGGTGGGCACCATGATCGGCATGGCCGCACTGCTGGCAAGCATCTTGTGGCGGAGCGCATTCTGGGGCAGCACTGGGCGCAACAACGGGGGCAGTCAGATCATGCTCGTGGTCATTGCCGCCGGTGCGCTGCTCGCCGTCGTTGGATTCATCTTCGGCCCACTCATTCGCCTAGCACTCTCGCGGAGGCGTGAGTCGTTGGCAGACGTCAGCGGTGTCGAGCTCACCCGTAACCCGGCAGGATTGTTGAGCGCACTGAAGAAGCTGCAGCAGAACGACAAGCCGTTCAAGAAGATGAATCACGCGACGGCCGCGATGTGCATCGACGATCCGCTGCAGCACCATGAGACTTGGTACCACCGCCTCTACGACACCCACCCTCCCATCGAGGAGCGGATCGCCGAGCTCGAGAAGCTCGCTTCAGGCCAATCGGTCTGACCGACCGACTGGCCCACTCGGTGATATCAACTGGCAGGCGGGACGCCCTCGGGGCCGGCGGAAGGCGGAAGCCCCTCCGAGCCACCAGCGAGGGGTGGTCCCGAAGGTTCCGGACGGGCCAAGCCTGGGCCAGAATCGGAGAAACCTACCTGAGGCACGGCGCGGTCGTCCTCCTCTGCGGCGAAGAACGCCACCGCTCTGAACCCGAACGGGCCAGCGATCAGGTTGCGCGGAAACGTTTGCAACGCGATGTTGTAGTCACGGGCGCTGGTGTTGTAGTAGCGGCGGGCATACTCGATCTTGTCCTCGGTGGCCGTCAGCGTCTCCTGCAACTGGAGGAAGCTCTCGACCGCGCGCAGCTGTGGGTAATTCTCGGCAACCGCGAACAGCGAACGTAGCGCCCCCGATAGAGCGTTCTCGGCGGGGGCGATTTGACCCGGATCACCCGTCGCTCCGGCAGTGACCGCATTGGCCCGGGCCTGGGTAACCGCCTCGAATGTCCCCCGCTCGTGAGCGGCGTAGCCCTGCACCGTCGACACCAGGTTGGGAATGAGGTCGTGGCGGCGCTTGAGTTCCACGTCGATCTCGGACCATGCTTCCTGAGTCCGGTTGCGCTTCTTGACAAGGCCGTTGTAGGCGGCCCACAAGCCGAGACCGAGGAGCACAACGATGATGATGACGATGATCAGCACAACCATTGTGGAGCGGACCCCCTCGAAGCTGCCGTGACGCGAACTCTATCGGCTGTTTGCCTGAGCAGCCAGGGCTCTGTAGTCCGACGATGTCCACTGAGGCGGAAAGTTCGATCGTGTGGCCAACCGGGGCACTCCTCCAGCATCTCGGGAGTGTCGGATTCAGCCATCCTGGCTGTTCAAGAGGCGATCCGTGAGCAGCGGTCCAGCTTCCTCAGCCTGGATGCCAGTCGTGCGCCGTCGCCTCCAGCGGGTGAACAGCCCGCCGACTTGCTTCTTGGGGTGGTGTATCCGGATCACGCCGGCGGGCCCGGAAGCGGACACACGCAACACCGGCCCGCCAGGTACGGGCGGAGACAGCGACTCGAGCTGGACATTTCCTGAGCAGCCGACCATCTGCACGGCCACTCCTTCGGGAACCAGAACGTCAATCGAGCCCCAGGTCTCCAGGCGCAGGTTGACCTGATCGCCGTCCCAGCTGGCAGCCGTGAGATCGAGCCGGGCCTCCCCCACGCCGGTGCGTATCGTTGTGTCGGCACCCAGTTGGAAGCCTGAACCCAAGCGCAGACCGCTGTCTGCCGCTTGCAGTACGAGGGGCCTGGTCAGCCGCCTGGAGGCGGGCGTGAGCCGGACAAGCGGAGGTAGCGCCACCATTGCCGCCTCAAGATCCGTATGGCGAGGAGCGGCGAAGATCTGCTCGAGGACTCCAGAGAAGCGCTCAAGTGACACCCGTCCGTCGCTGAAAAGGTCCTGCAGTCGGGCAATGGCCGCGACCCGGGCGACATCGTCGACCGTGCCCACAGGTGGAGAAACGGGGCGGAAATGGTTCATGTGTACCTTCCTTGGCCGAGAGGAAGACCGAGTTCGGATGAGTGCCCGCAATAAAGGCCAACTACCTCAAGATGACAGCATCGTCAGCGAGGAAGCCATCCAGCACGGCGTAGCCACCCAGGCGCGGTACCGTAACCGCCGACGAACTTGGAGCTGATGGCTTGCCAAACAGTCGGAGCCGGACGAGACTACCATCCGGGACCAGAACGCGGATACGTAGAGCTAAAGACATTCGTATAATACCCCGCTAGTCGAGTATGGGGTGGAATAATTAGTGCATGGCCACTCCTGCCCCAACACCTGCCGAAACGAGCGTTACGAAGTCCCTACCGAGAGGCCGACCGCGGCGTGATTTCGCAGCCATGGAAGCCCGGCGGATGCGGGCTGCCGACCTGTTCGCTAAAGGGGTGTCCCAGGCCGACATCGGCCGTGAGCTCGAGGTCTCCCATCAGACGGTCTCGGACTGGCACGAGAAGTGGACGGCCGGCGGGAAGGCGGCACTGAAACGGACCGGTCAGCCCGGTCGACCGCCCAAGGTGAGTTCGTCCGACCTGGCCAAGGTGGAGCGGGCTCTGGAGAAGGGGCCCAAGGCCAACGGCTTTCCCACCGAGCTGTGGACCCTGTCCCGGGTGGCCGAGGTGATCGAGCGGGTGTCCGGGGTGAAATACCACCCCGGACATGTCTGGCGGGTGCTCCGTCAGATGGGCTGGAGCCGCCAACGTCCGGCCCGGCGGGCCATGGAGCGGGACGACGAGGCCATCGAGCAATGGGTCAACGAACGCTGGCCCAAGGTAAAAAAAACGCCAGGGCCAGGGACGCCTGGATCGTCTTCCAAGACGAGAGCGGGTTCAGCCTCCTCCCCTCGGTGAGGTCCACCTGGGCACCAAGGGGCCAGACGCCGGTCCTCCGCCACCACCTGAACAACTGGAAGCGGCTGTCGATGTCGGCGGCGGTGTGCTTCCGACCCGATGGTTCGGAAGCTGCGCTCGTGTTCGGGATGCAGCCGGGCTCCTACCACGACCACTCCATCATGGAGTTCCTCCTCGAACTCCACCGCCACCTCGACGACGACAAGGTCACCCTCATCTGGGACGGGCTCCCGTCCCACCGCAGCCGGGCCATGCAGGCCTTCGTCAAGAGCCAACGCCACTGGCTGGTGGTCGAACGGCTCCCGCCCTATGCCTACGACCTCAACCCGGTCGAACAGGTGTGGGGCAACCTGAAGGGGACCGAACTCGCCAACTACTGCCCCGACACCATCGGAGACGCCGCCGAGATCGTTGACGAGGGGCTCTGTCGGATCGGCAACGAAACCCAGCTCGCCTTTGCCTTCCTCCGTCACTGCGGCCTCAAGCTATAGCTTCGGTCCGCGCGGTATTACACGAAGGTCTTTAGTTGAGCTCATCAAGCTTGCGTTGCAGCTCGTCGAGATGCTCCACTTCAGCCTTCTCCCGCTCCCTGCGTTCCGAGGCCGATTGCCCCTGCTTGATGAGCTGTGATCGATATGAAGCGTTTGTGGCTTCGACCGAACTCTTCACGAAGGAATCCGCACCCTCAATATCATCTTCTGGTACCTGCCAGGTGACAATCTCTGTCATATCCACTCGGGGATCTCCGCTCGTCATCATGAAATCCGCCGATCCTTTCTTCGAGCCGGCGGGCCGAAAGCACCATGCCCACTCTCGAGTAAAGCCACCGATGAGGCTCCACTGGATAGTCACGCGCCCATGAGAGCTGGCGACAGCGGTCCTGCCACCGATCTTGACTGGTTCCCAATCCAGATCGTCAGTCATGGAGCCTCAATTCTGTCCGAACATCCGGCTAGGTGGGAAGGATCCATGTCAACTACGACCTCCAGCGTCTTACCCCTCGACGAAGCATATCGACGACGGGTGCCAGACGGTCGATCCACTTGTTCAACCGCAGCCAGCATCGGCGTATCGTCGTGGGTGCAGTTCTCCACTTTGACGTGGGTCTATATCTCAAGCACAAGCTTTCGGATTCCCTGCCTCACCACGCCGGCCATGGACGCATGGGTGCGGGGAGTAAGGCCTGCTGAGAATGCGATGGAATTCCCGTCGGGACTCAGATTCAGAGGCTGGATGGTGGGCCACAAATCTGGATCCTGGTCGGCCGTGGCGCATCTAGTCCGGTGCGCAGTTGCGGCAAGATCTTCTACGCGCCCACGCGCTCCCTGGCAAGTCCCCGGCTAGCGGAGAGCAGCGAGACTACGACGAGGCGGGTGGCTTGTACGGTGGTAGTCATATGCCGAATACAGTGATCGGGTCCGAGGCCGAGGCGCGCACCAGGCCCCCTCTCGCGTCCACCCGTTCGACGAGGCGTCGCAGACTGCCGAGCGGGACCGGGACGACGCCCCAATGACTGAGTTGACTACAACCTCGGTCGACGAAGAGGCCGACGCCGGCGCCGAGCACCGCCGGATCCTGGTGATTCTCGGTGCCCTGATGATGGGGATGGCCCTGGCCGCCCTCGACCAGACCATCGTGGCGACGGCACTCCCCACTATCGCCGGTGACCTGCACGGGCTCAATCACCTGTCGTGGGTGGTAACGGCGTACCTCCTGACCACCTGCATCTCCACGCCGCTGTGGGGAAAGCTGGGCGACCTCTACGGCCGGAAAGCGCTCTTCCAGCTGGCCATCGTGATCTTTCTGGTCGGCTCCGTGCTGTCCGGACTGTCCCAGTCCATGGCCGAACTCATCGCCTTTCGGGCGATCCAGGGGATCGGGGCCGGCGGGCTGATGGTCGGGGCTCAGGCCATCATGGGCGACGTCGTGCCGGCCCGGCAGCGCGGCAAGTACATGGGCTACTTCGGCGTCGTCTTCGGCGTTACCAACGTGGCGGGTCCGCTGCTCGGCGGCTTCTTCACCGAGCACCTGTCATGGCGCTGGATCTTCTACATCAACCTGCCGCTCGGCATCGTCGCCCTGTTCGTCGTGGCCGCTGTTCTCCATCTCCCGGTCATGCGGGTACCGCACAAGATCGACTGGGCCGGAACGGCGTTCCTCTCCGTCGGTGTCACGTGCATCATCTTGATCACTACCTGGGCCGGCTCAGAGTACGCCTGGAGTTCGTCCGTCATCATTGGTGTCGGACTGGTCGCCTTGGCGTCGCTGGTCGTCTTCTGCTTGATCGAGACGAAGGCCTCCGAGCCCATCATCCCGCTCTGGCTCTTCAAGAACCGGACCTTCACCGCTACCTCGGCCGTAGGGTTCATCATCGGCTTTGCCATGTTCGGGGCCATCATCTACCTGCCCCTGTATCTCCAGGTCGTCCACGGAGTCTCGCCAACCCTTTCGGGTCTCGAACTCCTGCCCATGATCGGCGGGATGCTGCTCACCTTCATCTCGAGCGGACGAATTGTGACCCGTACCGGGCGATACAAGGTGTTCCCGATCGTGGGCACGGGCGTCCTCTCCCTTGGCCTGCTCTCGCTCACCCAGCTCGGACCTCATACCGGCTACGGGGAAGTGGCGGTCTTCATGTTCATCACCGGGCTCGGCATCGGCTTGGTCATGCAGGTTCTGGTCGTCGCCGTGCAGAACGCGGTGCCACATTCCGCGCTCGGAGTGGCCACGGCAACGTCGACGTTCTTCCGGACCATTGGGGGAGCCTTCGGGGTGGCCGTCCTCGGTACTGTCTTCGCCAACCGGCTGATTTCGCAACTCAAACTGCACGCCACGGCAGCCGAACTGAAGTTGGTCAGCGGCTCGAATGTGACAGTCAACCCTGGCCAGATCGACCATCTCCCCGCCGCGCAGCACACCTTTGTAGTCGGTGCCTTCAGTCACTCGGTCGAAACAGCCTTCTTGGTCGCTGTGCCATTTGCCGCCCTCGGCTTCATCCTGAGCTGGCTCATCAAGGAGATCCCTCTACGCACGACCGCGTTCGTTGCCACGAACAAGCCCGAAGGCCAGCAACGGCAAGCTAGCGATGAGCGCGGGGGGGCGGTTGACGATTCCATTGCGCCAAATATGGGCGCAGCTGGATAATTGAGACCCTCATGGCCCACCCGCCCGAGTACGGCCACTCCCGGCCGTCGGAACTATGAATATCTGATCGCAGCTAGCTCAATCGAAAGTGCTGGCTGAGGCTCTCCGAGCCGGTTCAGAAAAGAATGGGAACTTGTCTTTCAGGCCCCACTCGATTCAGGGCTCTCAGGCAACAGAGCGGATTGTTATCGTTGACTTGTGAAGCTTTTCCCACGCTATGGCACTCCGCCGATCATTTCCGTCGAAGGTGCCCCGGATAGCCAACTCGCACCATCAGTCCGACAACGCCGACGCTTCGAGGAGCTGCTTGCATCTCTCGACAATGACCAGTGGGCAGCCTCCACGAGGTGCGAAGGCTGGGATGTGGCCGATCTCGTCGCTCACCTCATCAGCGTCAACGTCTTCTGGAAAGCTTCGATTGCGCAAGGCCTAGCCGGCAATCCGACCCGCTACCTGGAGAATTTCGATCCCGCGGTCACCCCGAGCCAGCTGGTCACCAATGTGCGTGGGACGCCTCCGCGTGATCTCTTCGACCAACTAGTCGCCTCCAACAATGACCTCCTAAATCTCGTCGAGCCACTTGACGATTCCGGTTGGGCGCAAAGCGCCGAATGTCCGGTCGGCCACCTCCCCATTCGCCTCGTCCTCCAACATGGCCTGTGGGACGGATGGATACACGAGCGCGACGTCGCGCTGCCCCTGGGCCTACCCGTTCCTGTCGAGCCAGATGAGGTCATCTCGAGTCTCGTATACGCCATTGCCCTTAGTTCTGCGATTGCGCTAATCCGGGATGATTCCCTCAGAGTTGAGTTCACTGTCACGACCAACAGCCCTCCGTCCAAGTGGCATATCGATGTGGCAAAACAGATAGAGATCCGGCAGAGTACAGGCGCTTCCACTGCTCCCTCCCTGAGTGGAGCTGCCGTCGATCTGGCAGAGGCCCTTAGTCTTCGGTCTCCACTACCTTCGGGAACACCCGAAGGATGGCGGCGCCTTCTGGATGGCGGCCTTTCAGTTGCTTTCCGAACAGACAGTTTGCGTTAGAGCTGGCACCTCGCCGGTTCGCGACTGGGGTGGCTCGGGACTCCATGCATACAGTGCAGTTGATGCTCAGCTCGCACAGCTGAGGATCCAATCCAGTCCCCGGCGGTGGTCAACCTCGATGGATGTCTGTTGCTGCAGCTCAAGGTGAAGCCGTCCCAAGCCTTTCCATTGATGAACAACTCCTCCTACGACCTGAGATGAAGCGGACATCTCGGCGGTCGTTGCTGCGTACGCCGAACTGGACATCCAGGCTGGGAACCCATTCACGCCTCTACGCCGGCAACCATTCACTTGTTCAGACACAGTTGCAGGTTGGGGGGACCGTTGAAGCACGGGCAGGCATCCGCAGCAGGTGGGTCGCGACGCCTCGGTAGACGAGGCTTTCATCAAGCTGTCGAAGTTTGATCCCTAACCTGGGAGCTTGAAGGGTACCTGCGCCACGAAGTCGAAGGGCCAGCGATTCAGGCTATGGACGGGAGAACCGACACGAGGTCCTCACCAACGGGTTGTAGGACCGTCGCAACTCAAGAACGTGCGCGAACCGCCCGTGCGGACAGAGATCGTTCGGCATGTCATTCGGGACCACATGTTGATCCGGCAGAGTCCTAGCGAGCGGGTGACTACGGCCCCCAGGCTTGGGGCGGGGATGCCGATCTCGACAGTCGGTGAACTATTCCCCATCGATGAGGCCCACCAGCTTGACCGAGCGTACTTCCGGTCTATCCGGCAGACTGTGTGACGGTGTTGGATATCCCCGAGACCCGGTACACGAGGACGACTGATGGTCTCCACATCGCCTACCAGGTTGTGGGCGACGGCCCATTCGACCTGGTCGCTGTTCCGGGTTATGTCTCGCACGTAGAGTTGGCGTGGGAGGATCCCGCCATGGCGGATTGCCTGCGAAGGCTTTCCTCCTTCAGCCGGTTGATCTTGTTCGATCGCCGCGGTCTCGGCCTATCGGATCCGATCCTGGGGGCACCGACGCTTGAGGATCGCATGCAAGACCTGCGCGCTGTCATGGACGCTGCCGGATCGGAACGGGCGGCGCTGTTTGGTTTGTCGGAGGGCGGGCCGATGTCGATGCTCTTCGCAGCAACCTACCCTGACCGCGTCTCCGCACTTGTGCTGTATGGAACCTTCGCCCGGATGATCTCGGCGGTGGACTACCCGTGGGGCTACCCGCCGGGGGTGCTCGACCGATTCGTCGAGGCGAAGGTCGAAAGCTGGGGGGACGACAACACGGTGGACTTCTTTGCTCCCTCCGTTGCCGGCGACCTCGAATTTCGGCGGAGGTGGGCCGCATACGAACGGCGAGCCACGAGCCCGGGTGGGTACCGGTCGCTCATGAGCATGAACGCTGACACTGACGTTCGAGACGTGCTGTCGAGCATCCGCGTTCCTACTCTCGTCTTGCACCGGTCCGGGGACATCCCGATCCGCGTCGGGCATGGCCGGTATCTGAGTGAGCACATCACCGGAGCCAGATACGTCGAGCTTCCCGGCGACGATCACTTCTTCTGGGTGGGGGACACGGCGGCCATCTTCGACGAGGTCGAAGAGTTCCTAACCGGACACCGCTCGGCACACGAACCCGACCGAGTGCTGTCCACGATGGTCTTCACCGACATCGTCGACTCGACCGGGAGGGCCGCAGATCTCGGTGATCGTCGTTGGCGAGGTCTGCTCGACGATCGCGACGCAATGATCCACCGACTCTTGGAGCGCTTCCGGGGGCGCTATGTCAAGAGTACCGGCGACGGGGCGTTCGCCACGTTCGACGGGCCCGCCCGGGCCATCCACTGCGCCAGCGCCATTCGCGACGGCGCTCGGGGGCTGGGATTGGAGATCCGAGCAGGATTACACACTGGTGAGTGTGAGATTCGGGGCGACGACCTCGGTGGCATCGCTGTCCATGTCGGCGCTCGGGTAGCGGCGTTGGCCGGTCCGGGCGAGGTGCTGGTCTCGCGCACCGTGGTGGACCTTGTGGCTGGGTCGGGCATTGAATTCATCAACCGTGGTGAACACGAGCTCAAGGGCCTGCGCGGCACGTGGCAACTATTCGCCGTGGGCGCCTGACACAAAGGTCAAGCCGGGGTTTCCCCAAATTTTCAATGACTTCTCCCAGGCCCTCCCCCAGAGCACCGGGTGAGCGGCGCTTATCGCCTGTGGCTACGACGGCACCTTGGTGACAGGCGGCAAGGATGGTTTCTCGATTTCCGAGGCGGCACTGACCGGTCAAGATGGTGCCGTGGGAGCGGACACACTCCGATTTGGTGTTGAAAGGGCGAAGATCAACTGGGGAACCCTCTTCCAGGACATGATGCGATCGGGGCGTGGTGCCGCAAGTAGCCAGTTCGAGAACTACTCCGGACTCGAGCACAGACTGGATCTGCGTGCCTGCAGCGTCTAGGTGCGCGATGACGCTGTGCTCAAGGGCGAAACCTGTCCGGTCTTCGTAGTCGAGGAGGGTCCGTTCGCGGGCCGCGTGCTCGCTAGCGCGGTGAGCGGTGACTTCCCGAAACGATGACCACGACACGAGAGCCGCCACCAAGAGTGGTTGGGCTGAGGCTGATCTCGACCGGAAACTCCGAGCTTTCCCGGCCCACAGATCAAGTCCAAGTCCCATCGGTCGAGTTCGTGGTGACGCGTTGTAGTCGAAAATTAGGGCACCTTCGCTCGAAGTCGTGAATGTCGCTGGGGACTCAGCTGTCGGGCGTGGCCGCATCCAATCGGCGCCGAACCTCCGACGTGTTCACGCCGAGAGCGCTGAGCAGCACCGCCGCAGGATCTGGTGGCTGGAGAGCGAGGATCTGGACCAGCACCTGCTGGGCCGTGACCTGGAGCCTCCGACGGTTGGGCTTAGACGCTACCTCGAGCACCTTCTTTGCCGCGGGCGTCATGCGGAGGCGATCTTTTTGCATGATGTCTCTGATCCTCGGCTTCTTCGGAACGGCGCGCATCGGCAGTGGGGGAGCGTCGCTGCCGGATCCCAGGCCCAGGGCGCCCAGGGCTTCGTGATCGAGCGACTCAAGGGCCTGGCGAGCCTGCTGCAGGCTCACGCCCAACACGACTTCGATCGAGGGATCCTCCAACAAGGCGAGCAAGACGTGATCGGTGCCAACTCGGCGATCACCTCGGCGGCGAGCCTCCTCACTGGCTTGCAAATAGATGGCCCAGCCGTGAAGCACCTCTGGCACGACGGATTCGGTGGTCATGATGACTCCTTGTTGTACTTGGTGTGCACGGATTGGCGGGTGACGCCCAAGGCGTCTCCGATCTGCTGCCACGACCAGCCCTTCTTCCGGGCCGACGCGACATGGTTCGCTTCGACCCTCTCAGCCAGGCGATGAAGCGCCAACGAGGCGCGTAGCCCAATCGCCGGGTCATCCGACGAGAGATTCACGCTGAGTTCTTCGATGTCCATGCCCGTCAGTTTAGACTGACATCCTGATTTGTCAACCTAAACTGACACAGCAGGTCGCCACACCGGGAAAAGCAGTCCGGCTGGGGGCAAGGCCCGCGAACTCAGCCAGCTGGGCTGAGAACCGCACCGCGTTCGTCATGCATACTCGCCTCGGAACTCGGGCGACCTTCGTAGATCGCTTGTAGTCGACGTGTACTGGAAGGCCCCCGGTGGCACTCAGCTGACGTCTAGGTCACAGAACTACTCTGTCCTGCTGGACATCCAGGCAGCTTGGCTGGCTTGGGCTCCAGACAGGGGGAAGGCCGGGGTAGTTTGCTCGGTCTCTGTCAATTTGGGGCGTCAGTTCAGCCACGCCAGGCTCGGCCATCGTGATTCCGAAGGGCAGCGCGGCCTGTCCGACGTCACTCACCTGGGCCACCTCCAAGAACCCGATCTCCGCTGCCGCCACCCAGTACACCGGCCGCCTCCCTGGCTCTCCAGGCCCAGGAGATCTCGGGCGTCAGCTCGGTCGAAGGCTCGTCCCTCGCCTCCAACACCTCCACGGCAGCCGCTTCGGGTCCGATCACCCCCTCGAGCTCGGGTCGGCTGGGCGTCTGTCTGGTGGCCGGGCACGCCAGCGCCCAGTCCATCACGCTGGGGTCGGGCTGGACCGCTCCCGTATCCCAGCAGCAGTCGGCGGGAGCCGGCATCGCCACGGTCCTCCTTGGAGACCAGGTCACGGGGACGGCCGCCCTGACTTGCTCGGGGTCTTTCTCCGCGGCCATGTACTGGGCAGCGGGCCTGGCGGTGCTCAAGTAAGGGGCCATTACCCCAGTTTCTTCCTACCGGGATGAGCCGCCGCATGCCCCCGATGGCCACAAGGAAGGAAGATGCCTCAGCCTGCCGGGCTGAGGTACTGGAGTTATCCGATTGATCTCACCTGTCAAGGCTGGGGTGCCATTGACCTCAGCTCTGAAGGTTGATGGCATGGGGTCCGCAGCCTTAGGGGCTGGGGTCCTCGACCGGTGTACTCAGCTCGAAAGGCTGAGGCCTTGTGCCTTCCGGGTGGTTTGACCCACGGGCTCGAGTTGGGGGCACCACTGACTGTCCAGAGGGAACGACAGCTTGGGGCTTCGGGCCGTCGATCCCGGACCTGAGGAGGCTGCTGCCCGGAATTCGCAGCATCGAGACGAGCACCGTCCCAGATACATAGATCTATGGACTTTCGGCACTAACGGCGAGTCTGGCGCCGCCGTACGATGGCTTTGGGTACTGGGGGTTTCGATGCAGCGGCTCAGTGGTGCGGACGCCAGTTTCGTCTACGGCGAGACGGCGAGCGCGCACATGCACGTAGGCACGGTGGCCGTGCTGGACCCCTCGACCGCCCCCGGCGGTTTTGATGTGGATCGGCTGCGATCCCTGGTCGAGGCTCGGAAGGGCCTGCTCGGTCCGTTTCTGCGCCGATTGATCGAAGTTCCATTGGGCCTCGACCGGCCCGCGTGGGTGGACGATTCACACCTCGACTTGAACCGCCAGATCCGCCCTGTCGGCGTTCCAGCCCCTGGTGGCCCTCACGAACTCGGTGCCTTGGTTGGCGATCTGTTGGCCTACAAGCTCGAGCCGGGTCGACCCCTTTGGGAGGTCTGGTACATCGACGGCCTCGAGGATGGGCGCGTGGCATTACTCACGAAGATGCATCATTGCCTGGCAGACGGAGTTCGGGGCACCCGCCTCTACGAGGTGCTCTACGATCTCGATCCCGGCGCCCCTCTCGAACGGCCCGATACACCCGAACTTCGGGGAGAGCGAATTCCCACCGGATGGGAGATGGCTTTGCGGGCGTTGCCCCGTTTGGCGAACACGCCGCTACGCGCCGCCCGAACTTCCGCCTATCTCCTCCTATCCGCCAGAGGAATGCTACGAATGCACGCCTCCCCCGAATGGCCGACGGTCACGCTGCCTTTCCAAGCGCCGCGCACCTTGCTCAATCGATGCATCACCTCACATCGCGGTTTCGCCTACTGCTCGGTACCTCTCGGTCGGGTGAAGGCCGTCAAAGACGCCCTCTCCATGACAGTGAACGACGTAGTGCTCGGCATCTGCGCCGGGACGTTACGTCGCTACCTAAGCGATTGCGACGAGCTCCCCAGCAGACCGCTGATCGCCCAGATACCCGTCGCAGTGCATGTCGACGACGGAGGCGGTACCTCGAGGAGAGCGTGGGGAAACTCGACAGCCGTGATGGGTGCCGCTCTGCCCACGCAACTCGAAGATCCGGTCGAGCGGCTTAGGGCGATACACGCATCGACCCATAGTGCAAAGGCGATGCAGCGTGCGCTCGGCGACGACCTGATTCTCGACCTGGCCGATGTCGTTCCTCCCGGGCTCCTCGGCGTCGGAGTCGACGCGTACAGCCGTCTTCGTCTCGCCGATTATCTCCCGCCGATTTTCAACCTGATCATTTCCAACGTCCCGGGACCGCCGCTCCCGATCTACATCGGAGGAGCCAGGCTCGAGGCCAGCTACCCGATCGGTCCCTTGCTCGACGGCGGCGGACTGAACATCACCGCAATGAGCTATCTCGATCGCATCGATTTTGGCTACGTAGTGTGCCCGGAAATTGTCGAGGACCCCTGGCGTCTTGCCGAGGCGACGTCGGTGGCGTTCGCCGAGATCGAGGAGGCGGTGGCGAGAACCGCTGCCGCGTCGACATGATCGAGCGCTATCGAGGCAATGCTCTGGCGGGTTTCAGAAGGTGGCGACGGGCGTGGAACGGAGCCCGGAGCAAGGACGGCGTCGGTCCTTCGGCCTGCCACTCCGGGGTTGATCTGGTCCGATCTGGGTGGCCACCGCCATCGGTGGGGCCCCTGAGCAGTACAGCGGAGGTTCTACGGTGATAGCCAGTCTGTTCCATTCACGTACGGTCAGGATTCATGGGCACGATGTCAGCTATCGGATGGCTGGCGAAGGGCCGACGATTCTCCTCGTCCACGGAATAGCCGGCAGTTCGACGACGTGGAAGGCGGTGATGCCCGCCTTGGCCGAGCACTACACAGTGATCGCCCCCGACCTGCTTGGCCACGGTCAGTCGGCCAAGCCCCGAGGTGACTACTCGCTGGGTGCCTATGCGAGTGGGATCCGAGACCTGCTCACAGTGCTGGAAAAGGAGCGGGTCACCCTGGTCGGCCACTCCCTCGGCGGCGGAGTGGCCATGCAGTTCGCCTATCAATTTCCGGAGCGGGCTGAGCGATTGGTGTTGGTTGCCTCCGGTGGGCTCGGCAAGGAGGTCAGCCTGCTACTCAAGGCGGTGACGCTTCCTGGTGCCGAGTATGTGCTCCCGCTGCTACTTCAGCCGCGGATTCGCGAGGTCGCTGAGTGGCCAGGTGCCGTGGCTCGCCGAGTGGGCTGGCGACCCAGCGACAGCTTGGCCGAGGTGTGGCGCAGCTACACAACCTTGACTGACCGACATGGTCAGATGGCATTTGTCCATACGGTGCGCTCAGTGATCGACGTTGCCGGCCAGCGAGTCAGCGCCCATGACCGGCTGTACTTGGCTGAGGCAGTGCCGACCCTCATCGTGTGGGGTGATCATGACCGGATCATCCCCGTGTCCCACGCTTATCGGGCCGCAGAGGCCATTCCCGGCGCCCGCCTCGAGATCATCGAAGGAGCCGGTCACTTCCTGCCATGGCGGAACGCCGATAGGTTCCTAGAAGTCCTGGAGGACTTCCTGAAGTCGACCGCGCCCGCCCACGTGCCGGAAGAGCGCTGGCGAAAGCTTCTGAGAAACGCTCCGTTCGATGACGAGTTGGAGTAGAGAGGCGGATCGAGAAGGGGAAGACATCACCCACCGTTCCCCGCCATCAGGGGGTAGTCCGGCACCGCCGATGTGAGACCTTTGCCGATCGCAGGACCGAACGCTGGGGTGCCGCTATGGGACCATTTCCCCGCGGGACGAGGATGGACTACCTCCCAACCCGTGCCCGGCACTCAAGGCACTGCGGCTCACCTTCGGCAACACAAATGTGTTCAATAGTGAAGTGGCTCGTGCGTGTTAGCCGATCGCCACCGTGTCCATGGTGACCGTCGAGAGCACGCCGGCGTTGTGCGATGTCACCGCCAGGCCGCCGAGGAATGAGGAGCCGAGGTTGACGGTGGCCGTCGAGCCCGGGATCAGGGTCCAGTTGGCCCCGTCGGAGGAGGTATAGGAGCTGAAGGTCTGGCCCGACCAGCTGACCCTCAGGTAGACGGGGACCGTGCCCGCCGGGTTGGCGATCGTCGAGGTCCCACCTCCCTGGGTCGTGCGAACGTGCACCTTGATGCCGGGTCCAGGCGAGATCAGAAGGAAGTAGTTGGGGGATCCCGGGTCGGTGGACGCCCGCACCATGAGCCCGGCCTTGGCGTTGGAGCTGGATACCGACTGCGAGGCCACCCGGGCGCTGATGCTGCCGTTCCCGGTCAGCGGCTGCCACACGTAGTGGAACTGATCGGCGGTCCCGGTGATGTCGGTCCCCGCTCCCTTGATCGTCCAGGTCCCGCTGGTGGGGTCGTAACTCTGACTGCCGGCCAGAGCTGGGGCCCCGATGTCGCCACACGTCCAGCCGGTCGGGCACGAAGAGGAGGCGCCGATGGTTACCGTGGTCGCAGCCGACGAAGTGATCTGGTAATGGCCATCGGAGGCCTTGGTCGCCGTGACCACACAGGTTCCGGGGCTGGTAGTGGTCAAGGTGTTTGAGGCGGTGACCGTGCAGCCCGAAGCGCTTCCCGAGATAACCGCGAAGGTGACCGCCCCGGTGCCGGAGCCTCCGCTCGTGGTCAGCGGTAGGGGTGAACCATAGGTGCCCGAGGTCGAGGTCACGACAAGGGGAGCTTGAGGTGCCTCCCCGATCACAATGGTCTGCGAGACCGACGTGGCCGCGATGTAGGTCGCGTTCCCGACCTGGTTGGCATCGACGACGCAGTTACCCACCCCGGTATAGGTGACGGTGGCGTTGTTTGTGCCCGAGAGGGCGCAGGCGCCGGCAGTGGTGTTGACCGTGTCGAGGCTGAACACCACTGGGTTGCCTGATCCCCCTCCCGTTGCGGAGAGGGTGGCCGTCCCGCCGAAGGTACCGGTCCCTGGGCCGATGAAGGAGATTGTCTGGGGGATCGTCGGCTGGGTGCTGGTTACCGTGGTCGCAGCCGACGAAGTGATCTGGTAATGGCCATCGGAGGCCTTGGTCGCCGTGACCACACAGGTTCCGGGGCTGGTAGTGGTCAAGGTGTTTGAGGCGGTGACCGTGCAGCCCGAAGCGCTTCCCGAGATAACCGCGAAGGTGACCGCCCCGGTGCCGGAGCCTCCGCTCGTGGTCAGCGGTAGGGGTGAACCATAGGTGCCCGAGGTCGAGGTCACGACAAGGGGAGCTTGAGGTGCCTCCCCGATCACAATGGTCTGCGAGACCGACGTGGCCGCGATGTAGGTCGCGTTCCCGACCTGGTTGGCATCGACGACGCAGTTACCCACCCCGGTATAGGTGACGGTGGCGTTGTTTGTGCCCGAGAGGGCGCAGGCGCCGGCAGTGGTGTTCACCGTGTCGAGGCTGAACACCACTGGGTTGCCTGATCCCCCTCCCGTTGCGGAGAGGGTGGCCGTCCCGCCGAAGGTACCGGTCCCTGGGCCGATGAAGGAGATTGTCTGGGGGATCGTCGGCTGGGTGCTGCCCGAGGTGGTGACCGTGTCCATGGTGACCGTCGAGAGCACGCCGGCGTTGTGCGATGTCACCGCCAGGCCGCCGAGGAATGAGGAGCCGAGGTTGACGGTGGCCGTCGAGCCCGGGATCAGGGTCCAGTTGGCCCCGTCGGAGGAGGTATAGGAGCTGAAGGTCTGGCCCGACCAGCTGACCTTCAGGTAGACGGGGACCGTGCCCGCCGGGTTGGCGATCGTCGAGGTCCCACCTCCCTGGGTCGTGCGAACGTGCACCTTGATGCCGGGTCCAGGCGAGATCAGAAGGAAGTAGTTGGGGGATCCCGGGTCGGTGGACGCCCGCACCATGAGCCCGGCCTTGGCGTTGGAGCTGGATACCGACTGCGAGGCCACCCGGGCGCTGATGCTGCCGTTCCCGGTCAGCGGCTGCCACACGTAGTGGAACTGATCGGCGGTCCCGGTGATGTCGGTCCCCGCTCCCTTGATCGTCCAGGTCCCGCTGGTGGGGTCGTAACTCTGACTGCCGGCCAGAGCTGGAGCCCCGATGTCGCCACACGTCCAGCCGGTCGGGCACGACACGGGCGGGGCCGGCGCTGGCAGCGATGCCGTCACGACCACCGATCCGAAGTTGGCGGTGTTCAGCTGGGTCGACCCGCCAGAAGCGACGGCCAGTCCGGCCAGGGGAGCCGAACCCAGGTTCACGGCCGCTGACGAGCCGGCCAGGGGACTCCACACGTATCCGTCACTCGACCCGTAGGTGACCTCCGTCCCGCTGACATTTGCCACCCAAAGGTCGATCGGCGATGAGCCCGCCGTGGTCATGAGCGTGGTGGTGGAACCACCTTGGGACGTGCGGTCTTCGATTGTCAGTTGGCCACCGGGCTGAACGAAGGCCGCGTAATAGGGTGATGCCGGATCGGTCGTGGCCCGGAGGACGACACCGGCCTGGGCGCCCGAGGCGGTCCCCGACTGGGCGGTGACGGTAGCCGCAATCCCTCCATTCCCAGAGAGGGTCTGCCAGACAAAGTGGAACTGATCGGCAGTACCACCGAGACCTGTCCCTGACCCCGCCACTGTCCAGGTGTCCCCGGTCGAGTTGAACGACTGCGCCCCGGGTGGCGTCGGGTTCCCGATATCCGTTCCCGTCCACCCGGTCGAGGTACCGTTTGTCCACAGCACGGTGGCGGTATTGGAGGTGAAGCCTCCCACCGTGGTCACGCTGGCATGTACGAAGTCCTCCCCTTGACCAGACCCGGTGTACGTGAAGGCGGCCTGCCCGCTGGCGTTGGTCGTGGCGGTACCGGTCGTTCCAACGTCGGGACCGCTGACGACGTTGAAGGCAACCGTCGAGTTGGGGATCCCGGTCCCCGCCCCGTCGAGCAGGGTGGCCGTCTCGGTGACCTGGCCGCCCTGAACGGCCGTAGCCGTGGGCGGCCCGAGGGTGAGGGTGGCGTCGTTGGTGCCAGCTGCCCCGATGGGGCGCCACTGAGTCGACTCGTTCTGGTTGGGTGGGCACTGCCCTCGATCGATGCCTCCGGTGTCAAGGACATGGGTACTGTCGATCAGCGTAGTAGCCACCCCACCGATAGTCAGCGTGACCGTGGGAGCGACGGTGAGCGGGGTGCAGGTGCTCGGAAACCCGGAGGTGTCGAAGTTGTCATACGAGGGGTTACTGCTGGGTGGATTAGCTGCAAGGATTTCACTCGTGCCGGGAGCGACTGTGAACGAGCCCCAAAGGTCGAAGACCTTGCCTCCAGATAGGGATGAGTGGTCGTCGACCGACACGTCACCAACCGTGACCGGGCTGGTCCCGAAGTTGTCGAGTCGGATGGCGCCGGTGTCGTAGCAGGTCGGCAAGGTACCGCAAGCCGCCTGGCCCGGAACCGTCCCGCCGAGGAAGACCGTGTTAGGTGAGCCGGCCCAGGGTGTCGGGAAGGCGGCCGGGTTCGGTGTCTCAATCTCCTTGTCCTCCGCATAACCGACGAAAACCGACAGCCCGCCAGTTGTGTTACTCGCGGCTGCATTATGGACAGCAACCGATGTAACGATCGGCATGACGAACAAGGGCAACAACGCCAGCGCGAACAGCCACCGCCAAAGAGGACGCACAGTGATCCACCATTCCTCGAGGAACGCCGCCGGACGCCCCTCCGCCTCACCAAGCCCCTTCCGCCTGTCACTATAAGTTCTCCACTCCGCCTGTCAATTGAGAAGACCTCTACTCTTGGGTCTCTCACAGACAGTGTCCGTAAGGCTGCTTTCTGTGCACGAAATCCGTGCAGCCACTTAGCTAATTGCCGTCCTCCAGTTGCGGGCGGCAGGCCCGAATGATCTCCACGGTTCCCCCGACGGGGGGGCACACCACGCGAAGACACCTTCGGCATTTGAATCTGGGAAGGCGAATCGGTCGGAACCGCCCAGAGGTGGTTGAAGGCGCAGTCGGACCGTGGGAACAATGAGTACATCAGGATGCACGTGGGACGGACTAAACCCACTGAGAGCCAACCAGGACTCACCTGCCGTCCTGTCAATGAACCGTTCGTCGGAGTGGGGTATCCCCTATCAGCGGGTCGGTGTCATGGTGCCGCTGACCGCCGGTCCCGGGGCTACCCCAGCCGAGTCGCGGTGATCAGAACGGTCTCGAAGTTCATGACGAACGAACCGCCCTGATCGTCGATGGCCGGGCCGGGATGTGCCTTTTGGCCCTACCTCGTGACCTCCAGCGATCGTACGATTCATCAGGGTCGGCGTTCCAGGGAGCTGCCAGCGAGGACCCGTTGGCCCGACGGCGCGGCGTAATGGGGGGCAACGAGGGCCGGGGAGGACGACCATGACCGTGGTCACGGCTGAGGTATCCGGTATGCATCCCAGCGGGCTGCGGAACGCCTTGGGGAGGCGTCAGCTTTACACCTACCCCAAGACACTCCCAAGGCTCGGGTACCTGGGGATGGTCGTGCTCGTCACGATCATGCTCTACTACCTCTACTACGAGGAGGGCGCCCTCACGCCGTTGATGCTGCCCTACTACCACATGTCGTTCCAGTACTTCCTCTACCTGCTGGTGGTCTCGAACGCCATCGGCGCCTTCTCCGCCCTGATCGGAGGGCTCTCGGACAGGATCGGCCGCGCCAACCTCACGATCTACGGAACGCTGGTCGTCGCCGTCGTGCAACTGGGCATCACGGGAATCCACTCCAAGTTCGGCTTCGCCGTTGCCTACTGCATCATCGGATTCGTCGAGGGGATCATCCTGGTGTCGACGCCCGCCCTCATGCGTGACTTCTCACCGCAGATGGGGCGTGGCGCCGCCATGGGCTTCTGGGCGCTCGGGCCCACCATGGGTGCCCTGGCGGCAAGCCTGGTCGCCACGCACACGCTCACCCACCTGCACCCGTGGCAGGACCAGTTCATCATCTCGGGACTGGTGTGTCTGGGTGTGGTGGTCGTCGCGTTCTTCTTCTTGCGGGAGCTCTCCCCACAGCTTCGCGACCAGCTCATGGTCTCCGAGCAGGACCGGGCATTGATCGAGGCGAAGGCCCGGGGATTCACGGATGAAGAGTTGGCCAAGGCCGTCTCGCACCCGTTCCGGTCGATGTTGCGGCTCGACCTGATCTCCTCATCGTTGGCGGTTTCCTTGCTCCTGCTCTTCTACTTTGCGTCGGTCAGCGTGCTCACCCTCTACTGGGTGTTGGTCTTCGGCCGCTCCACGTCCGACGCCAACGGCATCAATGTCTGGTATGCCGCCACCGCCTCCGGGACACTCGTCCTCTTCGGGGTGCTGTCCGACTGGTTGCGGGTCCGGAAGCCATTCATGCTGGTCGGAGCGGCTGCCTGCATCGTGATGACGGTGTTCCTCATTCTGCAGACCGGTCACCCGCACACCGGCTACTACTCGAATGTCCTGGTGATCGTACTTCTCGGTACCGCCATTGCGTGTGCCTACACCCCTTGGATGGCCGGCTATACCGAACAAATCGAGTGGCACAATCCTGCGCTCACGGCCACCGGATTGGCTGTCTGGGGCTGGATCCTGCGCATTGTGGTCGCACTGTCCTTTCTCATCCTTCCCTGGGTGATCACCACCTCCACCACGCTGGTCAACGATCAGGGAGCCGCAACCACGCTGCAGGCCATCCAATCGGCCGTCCCCTACGCGCCCACCTCGGCTGCGTGCGCCTCGAACAGGGCGCCGGCCACTGTGATCACCAGCCTGGCGACGACGCATCAACCGGGCCCCTACACGCTGGCGATCGTCATCGTGGCCTGCGACAAGTTCCACAATCTGCGGGAAGCGGTGAACACGGCCGGCGGCCTCTCCAATTCACAAGTGCTCGGTCTGCTGGCCTACAACCCGCTGGCTGTGGCCATCCAGAAGGGCCAGCCGGTGAGTGATACAGAGATCGCCGCCAAGGTGGGAATCCACTCGCAGAACCTCGCCAACCTCCTGTTGGCCGAGAAGCAGCTGGTTCCCGCCCAGAAGGCATCGCCCAGTGAATGGAAGCGGTGGTGGTGGGTCTGCATCGGGGGTCAGGTCATCTTCGGGCTACTGGTGTTCACCATGCGAGGACCATGGAGCCCGAGAGCCGCCAAGCGCGACTTCGAGGAACACGAACGCCTGGTCAAAGAGGAGCTGAAGAGACTCCAAGGGGAGCCGGAGCCGATCGGGACGGGGGACTTCCCCCTGTCGGCATAGCTCGGTCGCCAGTGTCACGATCGCGAGATGGGAAATCCCCCTGGGACTGATCCTCGAATGACCCCTGGCTCCGGCCGGGGGTCTGTCGCGGGAGGTCTCGGGTATGGCACAAGTGCCTGGTAGGGGCCGGGATGGCCGTCCCTTCCAGCCTGGATTCGACTGGCTCAAGCGGCCACGGTGAAGCTGGTAACAAGCTCCCAACGTCGGTCATTCTTCGAACATGGCGCCTCAGGGAACTCGCCGGCCCCGGAGCCCACAATGGAGCGGGAAGAGGCGAAGTGGGGAGTGCGACCGGTCCCACTAGGCGTCGGGCGTGCGCAACGCGATTTGGGCGCCGGCAGGGTCCACAACCCCTGCGAGTCTCCCATAGGGGGTGTCGACAGCCTCGACGATGATCGAGCCACCCAGCGAGACGGCCGACTTGACGGTGGCGTCGACATCGTCAACGTGCCAGTAGATCTTCCAGCTGGCCTGCTCGCCTTCGGGCAGGAACGCACTGGAGTCCATGATTCCCGCGAGTTCACCCTGGCCTGTCGGATCCCGCATTGTGGTGTAGCGGAACTCGTCGCTGTCGCCGACCGTCGTGGTATCCCAGTGGAATACCGAACGATAGAAGGTGACGGCGCTTTGGTGATTTCGGGTATGCAACTCAAACCAGCTCGGGGCACCGTGCTCGCCGAGCACTGTGAACCCCGGGAAAGCATCGGGCTGCCATGCGCCGAGGCGGGCGCCGGTCGGGTCGACCAGCACCGCCTGGGTGCCGAGGTCGGCGACCGGCATGGACGGCGAGACGTTCTGAGCGCCCTCGGCCTCGGCCGCCTCGAGGGTCTTCGCCATGTCGTCGGTGGCGAGGTAGACCTTCCACGTGTTGTCGGCCGGCATGTCGCCCATGCCGCCCATGCCTCCTGCGACGGGGACACCGTCACGGGTGAACATGAAGTAGCCTCCGAACTCCGGGCTCGGCTCCTGGGCCTCCCAGCCAAAGAGGTCGCTGTAGAACTTACGGGCGACTTCGACGTCGGAGGTCCAAAGATCGGCCCAGCAGGGTGATCCTATGGGTGCACTGTCACGGGTGGTCATGGGTTGCTCCTCTCGGTTCCATGGATCGTGTAATAACCGTGACGGATCCTTGGATCGGGAATCATCGGTCGTCGAGGAGATTTCGATCGGCGTCGGACAAGGTGCGACGATCGCCGACTCGCCATCCTCGCCCACGTGACCCGTGAGCCATATGCCGATGAGGGCGACGGGCGGTTTCCGTCACATGGATGATGAGCGGCGTCCAGTTGTGGTGTCGGGTCACGATGGTCGGACCCGAGGGCACGGAGCTGGCCTGCTTCGCTCTGAGAGGATCGGGTGCTCCGGACCTGCTGGTGGTGGACGCTGTGGCTCACCTTGCCCTGCAGGCCGGGCGCCTCGGGGGTGAGGTCATCCTCACCGAGGTCTCGCCGGCGCTTCGCGGCTTGCTGTGGTTGGCCGGCCTACCTGTCGAGGTGCAGGGGGAGGCCGAACTGGGGAAAGAGCCGCTCGGGGTCCAAGAGGGCCAGGAAGAAGGACATCCCGGCGATCTTCCCTCCTGAGATTTCCAACACCTGCAGTGCCCACGGCGCGTAGCCGCCCTCCGGATCGGGTCGGTACTGCCCGAAGGCCGGGCAGCCGTTGGCCGAGGCCGGGAGGAGGCGGGAGCCCCGGCAGCCGCTCGGCCCGGGCTCGACCATCCAGCGACCGATGTCGGACGCCCCTTGGATCCACATGGCGAACGGCGGCATGGACTGGACGGCGTCCTCGCGAAGGAGCGTAACCAGCCGCTCGATGTCGTAGCGCTCGAACGCGTCTACGTACCGTTCGAGCAGTTCGGCGCAGGTGGCGTCCAGGGGCTCGAGCGGGGCCCCGGACGGCAGAGAGCGGAGTGTGGACCGCGCTCGCTGGAGAGCGCTGTTGACCGCGGGCACGCTCGTGTCGAGGAGCTCGGCAACCTCGGCAGCTTGCCAACCCAGTACCTCGCACAGGACCAGGGCGGCACGCTGGCGGGCGGGAAGGTGCTGGAGGGCGGTGACGAAAGCGAGGCGGATCGACTCGCGGTACTGGACGATCTCGGAAGGATCCCCTCCCGCAGGTGCGACATCAGCATCATTGATCGGAGTCACCCAGGCGGCTTCGGGCAACATGGGGCCGAGCATGGCCTCCACTGGGGTGGACGCCGGCCCCATCTCCATTGGTCGAGCCCGGCGCTGAACGCTCCGTTTCATGTCGATGCACACGTTGGTGGCGATGCGGTAGAGCCACGACCGCACACTCGATCGCCCCTCGAACCCCTCCGCATGGCGCCAGGCCCGCAGCATCGCCTCCTGAACAGCGTCCTCGGCCTCGAAGCCCGAGCCGAGCATGCGGTAGCAGTAGCCAGTCAGCTCTCGTCGGTACGGCTCCAGGTCGGATCGGGCCATGAGGCCCCTAGCCACGGCCACAGAAACGAATGGTACCTGGGTCGGCACCATCGCGGTATCGGTCATCGACAGGTAGACGGCGTCGCCGGCTCCAAGTCATCGGTGCGTCCCTGACGCTCGTCACAGCCCCGTGGCCAGGGAGCACCGAACACGGCGGCCCTAGCGACCTCGGAATCCCTGTGAATCGGATCGAGACACTGCCTGGTCCGCCGTTACACCAAATGACGGGGGTTTCATCTGGCCTTCCAAAGGTGGCGAACCCGACCCGCCGACCGTCTGGAAGTTCGATCGTGCCATCCACGACATTCTTCCTAGCATTGGAAGTCGGGGTGCCCCAAGCCAGATGCCGGGTGGATGGGACACCTGGAGAGCGTGGACGGCACTGGGCCGCCATGGATACGGTCGTGGTCATGGACATTCCTGAGTCTGTTGCTGCAGCGCAGGATCGAGCCAGCGGCCTCGGCTTCGAACTCTCCTCGGAGCCAGAGGTGGGACAACTAATAGCTTGTCTGGCCAATGCTGTCCCCGCTGGGGGAAGGATTCTCGAGATCGGCACAGGATGTGGTGTTGGTCTCTCCTGGATCGTCCACGGCATCGGACCTCGGACCGACGTCGAGGTAGTCAGCGTGGAACTCGATCCTGCGATCGCAGCGTCGACGAGAAGTGTCGGCTGGCCGGGCTGGGTCTCGATCGTCGAGGGCGACGGTGCCGATCTTGTCGGAACAATCGGATCGTTCGACCTAATCTTCCCCGATGCCCCTGGTGGGAAGATCTTCAAGCTTCGCAAGACCATCTCTACGCTTCGACCAGGAGGGTTTCTGCTTGTCGATGACATGGACCTGACGGCGCACGAGGATCCCGAACTCCGAGAAGGTCTAGCCTCCGTAAGAGAGCGACTCGTCACCCATCCCGATCTCGTGTGTGCCGAGCTACCCGTAGCCAGTGGTGTCATCGTCGCCACCAAGCGGAGGGCGTAGGCGGTGGCATCCCCACAACGCCGGATATGGGCACTCGGTGACGGGCCCTGGAAACGTCACACTCAGCTCTACAGGCTGAGGGCCATCGCCGTCGCTCAGCTCTACGTCACCGTTGTGGAACAACGTCGAACTGAATTCCGGCAGATTGCAGCCTGGTTCGAAGCGTGTTCCCCATTGAGGACGCAGTGGTCACCTGGCCAGAACTCGGGGGAAGATCGTCATACACCAAACACAACGCGGCCTCACTGATCATTTTGGAAGTCTCGGTGTAACCGGGGTCACCTCCGCTCACCTCCACCTGCACCTTGACGCCGTCACCCTCGCCGAAGAACTTGACTTTGAACCAAGACTTCTCTCGCTGTTCGATGCTCGGACCGGAGCCTGACGGGCGGAACCTCCTGAGGACTCGGCGGGCCGCTGGGACCTGGGCGACTGTGAAGAGAGCGGCGGCACCGGCAACCATGCCGGCCGCGGCCAGAGGATCGTTGCCGGCCCAATAGTGGGAGTAGACGAAGTCAGGGCCATATCGAGGAAGCTGCCTCGCCGAGTGCACGACGACCTGTGGATCGATCGTCGGCATCGGGACAACCCATGACCCGATGGCTCGGTCGTACCCGATCCGACCGGTCAGGATCCGACTCTTCCGACCGGAAGGCGGAGAGTCGACCTGACTGCGGATCTCGTGTGTCAGCGTTCCGGCCCGATACCTTGACATGATCTCGAGCGCCGAAGCAACGGTGCCTCCAGAGAAGGTGCCGTGCATTTGGACATAGCCTCGGACCGCGAGAGGAACACCTTCGGGAAGCTGCTCGACCGTGAACTGTGCACCGAGATCGTGGGGAACCGAGTCGAATCCACACGCGTGCACCAGCCGGGCTCCGGTCTCCACAGCACGGGCGTGATGCTTCAAGTAGCTGAGGTCGACAAATTCGGGTTCACCTGTCAGGTCCAGGTAGTCCGTGCCGGCTTCGGCACAGGCGGCTACGACGGGCTCTCCATGAAGGATGTAGGGCCCGACGGTGGAAATGAGGACCCGCGTTCTTTCGGCGACAGAACGCATGGCCTCGGCGCTCGAGATCTCGACTTCAACCAACTCGAAGTCGCTGCCGACCGCCGAGAGGACCGCTTCGAGCTTGGAGAGATTCCGACCCGCCAGGGCGATCCTCGCGGAAGGCGGGGCATGATTCCCCAGGTACTGGGCGATCAGACCCCCCGTAAACCCCGTCGCCCCCAAAAGGGTGATGTCGAAGTCACGCGAGCCCTCGGTCATGATCCGCGACGCTACCTAACCCACCGCCGGCGCGTCTCCATCTTGGTTCGGTTCGTCCAAGGAGTGAACGCTGGCGCCCGGGAGTTGGGTGGCGGAACCTGGCTCGACTCGGCCCGACATATTCCCTCTAACGCCGTAGGTGCAAGTCCCCATTTTGCGATCTGCCTCACTGGGAAGTGGGAGAAATGCGAGCTTCCATCCCTAATGCCATCATTCAGGTCGAGTGAACTCAACAGTAGGCAATCGAGGCGTTCGGACAAAGGAGAACGATGGAACTGATCGACCGGTACTTCGGGGCCTGGAATGCTCACGATCCCGATGCCATCATGGCGTGTTTCACCGAAGAAGGGACCTTCCAGGACCCCACCACGGGAGGACCCATCTCGGGCTCCGCCATAGGCGAGACAGCCAATGATCTGTTCGTCGGATTCCCCGACGTTTCGTTCACCGAGGTCCGCGTCGAACGCGGTCCAAGCTCTGCGGCTGCCCAGTACCACATGCGCGGAACCAACACGGGCGCAACCCCCCTGGGCCCGCCGTCCGGGCAGGTGGGTACCCTTCAGGGTGCGGACTTCTTCACGTGGGAACCCGATGGGGAGCTGCTGACCAGCGTTCGTGGCTACTGGGACCTTGGAGGCTTCCTGGCCACCATGGGCTTGCAGGTGCATCCGTCCCCGGCCGGGATCCCGGGGCTCATCGACTTCGGCATCGGAGTCCGGGCCACAAAGGGCGATCCCACGTCACCTGGGTGCTTCACCGTCACGTCGATTGATGTGACCGGCCAGTCCGCATGGGAAGTCAATGACTTCACCGAGAAGATCACCACCGAACTGATGGCGCAAGAGGGCTATCTGGGATCGGTCTTCGCCACAGCTGGCGGTCGCCAGTACACGTTTACGGCGTGGCGAGATGTGGAGGCGGTCACCGGCATACGACAGACCGTCCATCGAGACGCCATGCGGTCCTTCAACGCGGGAACGCTGGGTACAAGGCTCATGACGAGCGTTTGGGCGCCCGTGCGGCTCAATCCTGTCCACGTGTCCCTGAGCGACGGCGAACGACCGCATCGGGAGGAGCCGCTGAAAGGACAGTGGTTGTAGACCACCTGAGACCACAGCCGATAACGAGCGGTGTCTGGATATCCCATTTCGCCGGATATGCCACTGCTCACACTGGGTTGCTCGAAGAAACCGGAGGGCGGTGCCTTGTAGTAGCCCTCGGTCCTCATCGTTGTAACACTGGCCACGTGACGGATTCGTCAACGAACGCCCATCAGGGCAGTGCAGTGAACATCCCGGGGTCCCGGAAGTAACGAACGCCCCAGGTGGTAAAAATAAGCCATGGAACTCGACCTCCACATCTCGCGATTCGACTGGGCCGGCGGCTCGCCGGGCATCGGGCCGGGAGTCTCCGAGCTAGCCCAACGGGCCGAAGCGATCGGTGTCCGCACCCTGTCGTTCATGGACCACTACTTCCAGATGGACTGGATGGCGCCGGCGGAGGACCCGATGCTCGAGGGTTACACCGCCCTTGGATTCGTCGCCGGCGGGACCGAGCGGTTGCGCCTACGTCTCCTCGTGACCGGGGTGACCTATCGCCATCCCGGGCTGCTGGCCAAGGCGGTGACCACCCTCGATGTGCTTTCGGGCGGTAGGGCAGAGCTTGGCATTGGAGCGGCCTGGTACGAACGCGAACACCGGGGCCTCGGCGTGCCATTCCCGCCCTTGGCCGAGCGGTTCGAACGTCTCGAGGAGGCGATTCAGATCTGTCTGCAGATGTGGAGTGATGACAATGGTGCCTACCAGGGCCAGCACTACCAGCTCGAGGCGACACTGTGCAGCCCGCCACCGATCAGCGCACCTCATCCGCGGATACTGATCGGAGGGAGCGGCGAACGCAAGACCCTTCGCATGGTTGCTCAGTATGCCGACGCCTGCAATCTCTTTGGCGGCCCCGACGAGGTTGCACCAAAAATTGATGTCCTCCGCCGTCACTGCGACGTCCTCGGTCGCGACATCAGCGAGATCGAGGTGACTGCCATGTACCGCGAGATCCCGTCGGATGCGACCGTCGACGACGTGGTTCGGGGAGCAGAGGACTTTGCCAAAATCGGCGTCTCGACCCTTGTCACCGGCGCAATGGGTGACAACCCTGGCGATTGGCTCGAGTCGACCTTCGGCCCGGCCATGGATCGGCTGGCGGGCATCGAGGCTGCCCCGCTGAGTTAATCCCCCTCCCATCAGCCGGATTGGCTCTCTAGCGGAAGGACCAGAGAGCGAATCGACCGGCACCTGGCACCCCCTTAGTTGAGAATCTGTCCCACATCGGCGGCTATGGGCGCACTAGTTCGCGAGCGACGACCGAGAGCCTCTTGGACGACGAACTCAGAGTCAGGGGCCGAGGACAACCAGAATTCGCCTCAGCCACGGAGGACGTCGGCGGTGCACCCAGCTCCGCAGGCTGAGGCGAACATCCAAGACTTCCAATTCCGAGGGCGGGCGCAGAACTGCCCCGGAGCTTCAGCCCTACGTTCATTGATGGCCTCAGTGGATCAGAAGGACTGATAAGCAGCGTTACGACGAGATCCTGCCCACTCAGGCCTGCGGCTGGGCAAGGTAAAAGGTGCGACCGGTAACCTTGGCCAGTTTCGTCGCCTCTTTGAAGGTGTCAGTCCTGAACCACTGCAGGGCCCGCTCCATGTCATCGGTCTTGATATGGAAGAGGGCAGCCTCCGGATGGTCGATGTCCTGGTATGCGGGCCCGTCGGTGATGCCGAAGGCCGCCCGGTTGGAGGCATGCAGATAGTGCTGCGCCTTCCACGCCTCGAAGTCATCCGTTTCGATTCTGATCATGATGTCTTGCATGGCAGCCGCCTCCTGTGGTGTCTAACTCGTTGTTATCCTAGGTGATAATCTGTGATTTGTCAAATATCGTCACCCGGACAGGTTATACTATGAGCGTGGCCAAGCCCAGTTCGAATCAACTCGCCGTGTGGCGCCAGCTTCAGTGGGCGACGGCGCTGATCATGGGACGCTTCCGGCGCGACCTGGCCGACGTCGGGCTCACGATGGAAGAGTTCGATGTGCTTGTCCACCTTGCGTGGGCGCCACAAGGCGCTCTCCCACTTCAGGAGCTAACCGCTTCGATGGTCCTTGGAGACGCCCTCAGCCGCAGCGGTCTCACCCGCATACTCGATCGAATGGAGAACGACGGACTGATTCGCCGCACGCTCAATGGTCACGATCGCCGACGCTTCGACGTTGCTCTGACCCGCAAGGGCCGGCAAAGGTTCGAGCAGGTATGGCCGGGACACGAGGAGGGCATCGGGCGCTACTTCGTCGGCCCCCTAACACAGCCGGACATTGACGAGCTTGGTCGCATCCTCGCCAAACTGATCCAGACCAACGAGGCTGCGATCTAGCCTGACGAACAACGGCGTCCAGGCGACTGACGGTGCCAACGGGCTCGAAACTCAGCTCAACGATGGTCCCATTTGGTTCCCGTAACTAGGACATTCTCGAACCAGCCACCGATGTGGCTTGAGCTGGAACCAGGTAGCCGACGAGACGAGCAAGGCAGCCGACGTCCACCCCCGCCACTACCGTCTTCCCATGGCACCAACCACGGGCACCTACGAAATCGGACCAACCAACGCCAGCCTAAGGGTGTGCACGACCAAGGCCGGCCTGGGCGCCAGGCTGGCACACGACTTGACCCTCGAAGCCGATGCCTGGAGTGGGTCGATAATGTTCGACGACGCCGACCTGGCCGCCTCGACCGTCGAAGTGACTGTTGCGGCAGGATCATTGGCAGTGGTCGACTCCTCGGGAGGCGTCAAGCCACTGAGCGATGGGGACCGTAGGGAGATCGCCAGGATCATCAACGAAAAGGCCTTGCTGACAACCGAGTACCCGGACATCTCCTTTCGTTCCATCACCATCAGCGGGCAGTCGGGAGCGTTCACCGTTAGGGGTGATCTGACGATCAAGGGGATGACCCGTCCGATCAGCCTGGCGGTAACCGTCGACGACGGCCAAGCGACCGTACGGGCCACGGTGGTCCAGACTCAATTCGGCATCAAGCCCTATTCGGCGATGCTCGGCGCCCTCAAGATCAGTGATGCGGTTGAGGTTCGCGCCGTCCTGACGCTGCCAGCATCCTGATCTGGGCGTGACCAGCTCGTCTACCTGTAACGGGTCGGCCCTCAGCTCAAGCACTGAGGTTGTCGCCGCGGCCTCAGCCAACCGAGCTGGGGACAGGGACGGCCGGCCTCAGCCAATCGAGCTGAGGACGAGGTCTATGACCTCAGCCCCTGAGCTGAGGTGATCTGAACTCAGCTGCACAGGCCGAGGACGGAGTGGGCCCAGCTGCTCGGTGCGAGAGGCTACCGGTGCTTCTGCACCCGGCTCTCGGGACTGACGCATGCGCTCAAGGGCAACCGAGACTCTGAAATGTCCTCTTGGTCGTGTAGGTGCCGGTCGGCAGGTAACTACCCATAACCGCGGATTCCTTGCCCGGCTGCGTTACGTCCTGAATGGCGGATGCGAATCCCGGACTTGGCAACAGGTTGCGGAGGATCAGCATCCCGTCGCCAAGGTGGCCGGCCCCGTCGCCATTCCTCGGCCACTTCAACCATGCCACCCCGCACTGAGTGGTGGCGTTCTTCGGCCGGTCCCTCGACGTGCTTGTGACGATGGTGTAGTGGCCGCTTGCGTCGACTGGAACCTGCTCGTCGTCAACACAACTGGCCACCTTGGTGGTGGCCAGCGACTCGTTCTGGCAAAGTGACCAGTATCGCAGGTCGACGCCGGAGGGCACGGTGAGCTCCCCCCGGAAGTCTTGGGCGTAATCGGCATCACGCCGTGCAGCACCAGGACCGGTCCGTCGGAATACCCGCGGTTGACCATGGCCACCGCATAGGCGTTGTCGAGGTTGGAGTACTGACCCGGAGCAAGGGCTGGTGTACCGCCACAGGAGCCGAGGTAGACGCAATTGACGAGGGAGCTGATACTGAACTCGCGCCAGAACGCCGGTGGGTCGGTGGCCGGGAAAGTGGCCACGCTGCCCCGCAAGGAGAGATAGAGGCTGAGCGGGAATGCCTGGGACGGGGGAAGCTGCTTGCTGGCGCCCAGGGCCTTGCATGCCTTCGCGCCAGTGATGGAGGAGCCGTCAGCCATGGTCACCGATATTTGAGGGAGGCCCACTCCCCCGGTCGAACCGGCGCCTTGATCGGCGATGTAGACGCGGTAGATGAGGATCTCAGTGGTCTGGCCGACGACACCGGCATAGAGGGTGTTCGCTGCCGGGTGGGTCGGCGTCGGCTGGTCAAGCACCGCCAGGCTGTAGCTGCGCGCCGTGGCGGTCCGGTTCGCTCCGGCCAAGAAAGGATCCGTTGATCCCGGATCGGGAATGACGGCGACATCATCGATGCTCGAGGTCGCCACACCACTCTGGTCATAGGAGTTGAACGACATGTAGCGCGCATGAGGGTAGGAACCTTCGAGGTTTAGCCGGGCGCCGGCCGGTAGGGAGAACGTTGCCGTCCAATAGGTGGCGTCCAGGTCAGGAAATGCTGCGTTCTTCCTGCCCCTACCGTCTACGGGCCCGCGCCAGAAGCAGGACTTGAGTGCCGTGCCAGCCGGACTCACCACTCTGGGAGCAGCCGACTCGGTCCGTGCATTCGTTGCCGAGGCTGACTGCGGCGGCAACCCGAGACCCGTTACCGGGACGAGCACAAATAGAGCACCGGTTGCTGCCACAATCCTCCCAAGTGCCTTGGAGGAGTTGCCCTTCGTCTGTTCACGACGGATTCGCTCCATGGGATCCCTCCAGATACCGCTGGCTGCACCGGTTCCGGGCAACGTAACACCCGTACCGGCTGTTCGCTCGTGAGCCTCGATTACGTAAGCGCACGGATGCAGGAGCTCGGCGGCCAAGCTTGACTCAGCACAACAAATGCCTCGGTACTCAGCAAATCGAGCTGAGATCAAGGTTTGCGAACTCAGCCCGCCTGGCTGAGGACGGCCCACCGATAGTCCAACTACAGCTGTTCCTTCACATACCTGGGCGTTGCCGGGGTACTCCCCCGGTTCGGCGAGCTGAACTGCTTCGCATCCAAGACGTCTTCCCCCCTAACGCCAAACACCTGGCGCAGCGTGTCGACGCACTGTTGGGCGATTCGGGCCACGTCAGGCGACGTCGTGAACTCCACTCTCAACCAGTTGGGTCGGTGAGGCGGATCTGGGTGCAGCCATCCAAGGTCTTGAAGGCGATCCTCCTCCTCAGATGTCCATCGCAAGTCCCCTTCAATCCAATAGTTCGAGATCACCTCGGCGACGAGTGATCCGTCTTCGTAGGCGAGGACCTGCCAATACCGATATGGGCCACACTCGGTGATCAGGATCCACCGTCCTGGGCGTTCGCAGAGGCCCCTCAGAACCGTCTCTATGCCCTCAGCGAACACGGCCAGGGTGACGGTCCGTTCGACCTCTCCAGCGTCCCAGATCGTCGCAGAGGATGGGGAAAGCGACCGCTCGTACTGGGATCTGAGCACCTCTTCGGCTTGTTCCAGCCAGCCGTCCACGCCTTCGACCGCTCTAGATTTCATGAAGACAACCTCCATCGAACCTGGCGGTACCACCGTGCGCAAAGGCCGGTTGGTGGAGCGTCGATGGCCCAGGCGCCTCGGCTCCTCTGGATGGGTTAGCAATCAGCGTACCGTCGGGATGTGACGCCCGAATCAGGTCGCGCCTTCGCTCCTGTTGCTGCCGATCATGTTCGGCCGGAGTGGCGCAAGTCACACTTCTTTGCCCTTGGGCCTCGTCAATAACCGTTACCCTATGTGGTAACGTTAATGGATGGCGAAGGTGCGCCGTGGCGGATACATATTCGTTCGATGGATCGGGGACCACAGTCCTCGACATGTACATGTCTACCGGGACGGGAAACTAAAGACATTCGTATAATACCCCGCTAGTCGAGTATGGGGTGGAATAATTAGTGCATGGCCACTCCTGCCCCAACACCTGCCGAAACGAGCGTTACGAAGTCCCTACCGAGAGGCCGACCGCGGCGTGATTTCGCAGCCATGGAAGCCCGGCGGATGCGGGCTGCCGACCTGTTCGCTAAAGGGGTGTCCCAGGCCGACATCGGCCGTGAGCTCGAGGTCTCCCATCAGACGGTCTCGGACTGGCACGAGAAGTGGACGGCCGGCGGGAAGGCGGCACTGAAACGGACCGGTCAGCCCGGTCGACCGCCCAAGGTGAGTTCGTCCGACCTGGCCAAGGTGGAGCGGGCTCTGGAGAAGGGGCCCAAGGCCAACGGCTTTCCCACCGAGCTGTGGACCCTGTCCCGGGTGGCCGAGGTGATCGAGCGGGTGTCCGGGGTGAAATACCACCCCGGACATGTCTGGCGGGTGCTCCGTCAGATGGGCTGGAGCCGCCAACGTCCGGCCCGGCGGGCCATGGAGCGGGACGACGAGGCCATCGAGCAATGGGTCAACGAACGCTGGCCCAAGGTAAAAAAAACGCCAGGGCCAGGGACGCCTGGATCGTCTTCCAAGACGAGAGCGGGTTCAGCCTCCTCCCCTCGGTGAGGTCCACCTGGGCACCAAGGGGCCAGACGCCGGTCCTCCGCCACCACCTGAACAACTGGAAGCGGCTGTCGATGTCGGCGGCGGTGTGCTTCCGACCCGATGGTTCGGAAGCTGCGCTCGTGTTCGGGATGCAGCCGGGCTCCTACCACGACCACTCCATCATGGAGTTCCTCCTCGAACTCCACCGCCACCTCGACGACGACAAGGTCACCCTCATCTGGGACGGGCTCCCGTCCCACCGCAGCCGGGCCATGCAGGCCTTCGTCAAGAGCCAACGCCACTGGCTGGTGGTCGAACGGCTCCCGCCCTATGCCTACGACCTCAACCCGGTCGAACAGGTGTGGGGCAACCTGAAGGGGACCGAACTCGCCAACTACTGCCCCGACACCATCGGAGACGCCGCCGAGATCGTTGACGAGGGGCTCTGTCGGATCGGCAACGAAACCCAGCTCGCCTTTGCCTTCCTCCGTCACTGCGGCCTCAAGCTATAGCTTCGGGTCCGCGCGGTATTACACGAAGGTCTTTAGTTGTGAAGAGGGATCTCGAGCACTGGCAGCCAATGCACGGAACAGCAAACGCTCGTCTTAGACGCATCTTGAACGAGCTAGTGGAAGAGGGAGAACTATGAAACTCGTGAAAGTGGTCGGTAATAACCGAAAGCACCTCTTCGAGGTGCATCTCCGCGATCGAGATCTCGCCATGCCCTACTCAAAAGTGGATCCAGCCCCATCAGCGAATGATCGACTTACTGAGGTATTCGTCGATCCGGAGCTTGGTCGAGAGGGTTTCACGTACAGGCTTCGATCCGGCAAAGAGGGAAGCGTCCACATAGACAGTGTTCTTGAATACAACGAGGACCCGTCGTACCTAGCGGAGCTGACCATGTATCGACTCACACAAGCTGCTCGAGAGAGATTCGATGCCTCAGAACTCTCAGCTAGGGAGATCTCACGAAGGCTCGGAACATCGCCTGCGCAGCTCTACCGGCTTCTCGATCCGACCAACTATACGAAGTCCCTCCGCCAGCTCTTTTCTCTGCTTCACCTGCTGGGATACGAGATTGATGTCGACGTCAAGGAACGCTCCCCACGACCCTTGGCAAGCTGAAACGCTGCCTCAGCTATTTGAGCTGAGGGACACGGGTTGGCCTCAGCCTAGAAAGCTGCGACTGAGACTCTCGCGGCAACCGGTATTATCTCCTGTGGCTCAAGAGTGAATGACTGTCTGGGTACTTGGCCCGTCATTCCGGCAACCGCGCAGCTCCACCGCACGGTGCCCCAAGGGAAGAGCTGGTCGTCGGCCTGCCGGCGGCAAGTGGTGGACGTCCGAAGGTGGCGTCGCCGGAAGGTTGATGACGCATGCCCAGTTTGAAGTGCTCCGCCCGTGTAGCTGATCAGGTTTCGTGCCCCGTGGCGGATCGGCTGAAGGTGATCACCATGAATGACAGTGAGGAGAAGCCGAGCGAGGCCATAGATTCCTCAACCTTCGTGTTTTCCCAGTACGCCGACGCGTGGCTGGATATGCGGGTTGACCTTGCCGAACGAACGGTCGAGCTTTATCGATGGCTGCTACGTCGCCACATCCAATCCACCTTCGGTGATGTCCCACTGGGTTCAATCTCGCCCCAAGCCGTAAGGGCGTGGCATTCCGACATTGCCAAAGAGCATCCGACGACCGCAGCGAAGGCTTATCGACTTCTGTCGTCGATTCTGCGTACCGCCGTTTCCGACGAGATACTTCCAAAGAACCCTTGCCAGGTCAGAGGCGCAGCGGTCGAGAAGGCTCCCGAACGCCCGATTGCCTCTATCGCCGAGGTTGATGCCCTCGCTCAAGCGATGCCCGAACGGCTGCGGATCGCTGTCTACCTTGCCGCTTGGTGCCAGCTCCGTCGCGGAGAGATTCGAGGTCCGCGTCGCAAGGATATTGACCTCGCCGCCGCAAAACTCTCGGTGAGAGTCACCAAGACAACAGCGATGTCTGGTCGCACAATCGTCAAGGAGCCAAAAACTCGAGCCGGGAGCCGCACGATCGCAGTACCGGCACAGATCGTCGACCTATTGGCTGCCCACCTCGAACGCTTTGTTCCTGAGTCTCCAGAAGCCGATGTCGTTGACGCCCCCAACCGTTCCCTGAGCCATGCCTGGCACAAGGCCCGCAACGCCATTGGACGACCAGACCTCCGCTTCCATGACCTGCGCCACTCAGGCCTTACATGGTCGGCTGCCACTGGGGCCAGCGTCGCTGAACTCATGAGGCGCGCCGGGCACGCATCGCAAGCGGCTGCCTTGCGCTGCCAGCATGCAACCGATGACCGTGATCGAGTCCTGGCCGACGCACTCGCCGGCCTTGCCGAACGAGCCGAGAAGGAAGCCCGAGAGTTCCTTTCCAGGAGCATCTATCCGATTGATCTCAGCTATAAGGGCTGGAGCGCTCCCCGACTCAGCCCTGCAGGCTGAGAACAACGCGCAATCGAGGTGAGTATGCGCTGTGCGAGCTGGGACCTAAGGCTTCGAGGTGGACCCCTGCGGACCTTCGTCCTCCGCGTAGACATTGATCGTGGGATCGAGCCCCAGAACGGACGGGTCTCGACGGCCCGTTGCTGCGAGAACGAACTCCAGTGGATCGCCGGTGATCTCGGGCCCTCCACCGCCAATCTCGATTCGTTCGATGCCGTTCAGCGCAAGCGTGGCAGAACCCCACTTTTGGTGTTCGAGGTAGCCCGCGACGTGGTGGACCGCACAGTTCAGCCCACTACCACGAACTGACGGAAGCCCGAGGGCGTCACGAATGTCGTCACCGTGAAGGTATGCGTCGAACCAAATCGCCTCGACCGCGAAACCGAGAGTGTAATCCGGGTTGCTCGGCCCTGGACCCGCCCATGCTTCTTCAGGCAGTGACGCCAGAAGGGCGGGAAGCGCTGGACCCGCACCGGCCAATTCATCGGTCAGCTCTGTGATTGTTCGCCCTGCCCGCTCGTCAGCTTGCCGCTGGGTCACCTCAGCCGTCCCCTGTCCTTCCAAGCGACCTTGCGTGATATCGACCACCGTGCCAATGACATGACCAGCTACGGCCCCTACGGTCCATCCGGAACAGCGGCTCGTGGTCACGAGGTCATCCTCACTCAATGAGCCGACAAGCTCTCCAAAGGCGCCAAGTTCGTCTGGGATACCAACCAGTATCGTTGCTCGGTCGAGAGTCATGTCGCTGCTCCTCCTTCAAGCTTCTTCTGGGCGGCGAGCTCGGCAGAAATCCCTCGGCGAGCCCATCTGCTGCATCCCACCATCGAGAAACAGCAACTCTACCGCTCGGCTATACCGACTGTCCGCTGATCAGACTGGGTGTCCGCGGGGGTAGCCCTGCCGGCTTTCGGCACTCAAATGCGGGGGCACCGACGGAGCCCCGACCAACTCGGCTCCACCGGCTGGGAGGTCGACCGGCGTCCTCTGCTCGAAAGCCTCAGTCCGCACGGAGGACGTCGGCGTGCGCTCAGTCTGAAGGCTGAGGGCGGCTCATATGTCTCAGCTCACACAGCTGAGGACAACCGGGCCTCAGCTCATCAAGCTGAGGACCATAAATGCCTTTGACCTGGTGATTCTTACCCCCCAGCGGTAGTTCGTTTCGTAATTTTGAGCCATTTTCGACAGACATTTCACAGACAAAAGACGCCCGCGGGCGCCACAGCCCAGCAGTTTCAGGCCTGTGTCCACTTCAACCCGAAGGGGACCGGGCAGGATGCCGCTCCGCGCTCGCTGGGCCCTCTCGAAGTACTTAATGATCCTGTCGAATTCCGCGGTCCAGGTGTGCGCCGTACCGCATCTCGCGGTCCGGCGTCGGGCTCGTTGGGGAGGTACGACGCCGACTGGTCGAGCGAGCGAGCACGCTGCCGCCTCCTCAGAACGAAGGCGTTGGAGGATCGCTGCCGTGCCGAGCTCGTCCCGGACGTCAGCGAGCAGGTCGTCACTCGACTTGCCGACACGGTCTGCTGCCTGGTCGATCCACTGTCGCAATTTGATCGACACTGACTCGCTCGTCGGTCGACGCAGAATCCTGGGTGACAGTGGAGACATCCAAAGCAGAGTCCGATGCGACTTGCACCGCTCGAAACGCTCCTTCGGCTACCTCCGGTGCAACCGGTAGATCGTTTTGTCCTGCCGATACCAACTCGAGGGTGCGAAGCACTGCTTCGGCGTCGACGTCATTCCAGAACCTCTCATCGCCAGGAAGTGCTTCGATGGCTGACTCGAGGTCTTCCCGGGTAGGACTCGATGCGTGTTCGATCTGCCCCCGGATGATGTCGGTTGACCATCGTTCAAGCCGGGCTTGCTTCCATCTGTTCAGCGCCGCCTGATGGGTGAGCATCTCTTCGAAGTGACCCGTCGGTTGCCAGGACTCCCGCATGCCGAGCAAGGTGCGCCTCCCAGTCCCTCCGGCCTCTCGTCGCCGACGATCGGGCTTTGAGACAGAATCCCGTGGCGGGTGGCATTCTTTGAGGAGGCCATCTTGCCCTCCGCCGTCCGTGGGCCACCACTCCTCGTTGTCTTCTTAGAAGCTTTCCGGGGTCACTGGTGCCGAAGCGAGAGTCTCCGCCCCCTTCTCGCAGCTGTCCCCTATAGCCTTCGCTTCTGTGTGCCGGCACAGCTGCGCTTTTCCTGCTTCGACACGTAATTGATTCGACTCTTCACATCCTGTGGCACCTTCAACCATCTGGCCAGGGTTAGAGAGCATTATCTCGATGGTACGTGCGGAGGTCGGGCACCTTCGAGGATGCTTCGCGCCGAAGGGGAGACCCGCCTCCACAAGATCAGGCAGAGCGCCACCGACTGCCACTTCCGTGCAGAATCCAAGGGCATCCCAAGACCTCGATGCTGCCCCCAGCGTCCACAATGGCTTCAGAATGCAGGCCTGAGCCGAGCTCGAGTTGACATTCCCCACCATTTAGGTCACAGGAGTCAACCCGATGGCGTCAGCACAAGAAGCCACTGATGAGGAGGACGAGCGACGGCGACAGCAACTCCGAGCTGTTCAACAGCGACTCGACCAGGGCTCAAGAAGGTATCCGATCCGGTTGGTTGCAAGCAACGTGGGGCCGCCCAGATGCACAACGTGGGTGGCAATAGAGAAGTACCACCGACCCCCAAAAGGATTGGGTCCGCCGACCAACGAGCGAAGGAGTTGGACGAGCTCGAGGTCATGAAAGATCACCTTCTCAGCGTACTGGGACGTCGGACTTCGACTGCCGGTGAACACAGCGCCCTTCATCACGTGACTGAGAAGACTGGACACTCCGATAGCGCCAACCTCTCGACCGTCTACGGGCTACTCCGTGTGCAGCAGCGACGCTCCCAACTCCTCGGATTGGATGCACCCCGCAGGCGCGAAAGGTGCCAGTAGTCAGTGAGAATCAGATCGAACAAATGATCACCGATCTCGAAGCAGAGAATGCCGCACTCATGGCATTGCAATCCGACCACTAGTCGACCTCCCTCCTTCATCAGGATCGAGCCAAGTGCCACCCCTCCGGGACCGCAGGGCAGTCCCGGGTGAATCAGCCGACCTCCCGAGCCTGGCACGCGGCTGGGCCAGGGCGTCGGCCAGCACGCGATCCCGGGCGTCGGTGGCGTGCTGGTAGCGCAGGGCCGCCGCCTGGGAGGCGTGGCCGGCCCGGCGCATGAGCTCGGCCACGCTGGCCCCGGTGGCCGCCGACCAGGTCAGACCCGGAGTGCCGCAGGTCGTGGAAGTGGAGGTCCGGCCGGCCGACGGCCAGCCGAGCCCTGCTCCAGGCCAGGCCCAGTACCCGGTCGGTGACCTCCACCACCAGGGCGTCCGGCGTCGGGATCGATGAACGCCTCCAGGTGGGCGACCAGGGCGTCGAGGGTAGGGGCGGGATGGCCACCGTGCGCCGGCCCGCCCTGGTCTTCGGGGCCTTGACCACGGTGGCGCCGGCCATGGTCGTGGTCCGGGTCTCGGTCACCGACAGGGTGCCGGCGGCGACGTCGATGTCCTTCCGGCGCAGCCCACGGACCTCGCTGCGGCGCAGCTGGCACCAGGCCGCCAGATGGACGGCGATCGCGCAGCTGCGTCGGGCATGGCGGCGGCCAGCTCCTCCACCTCGGCCATGGTGGCGATGGGCCGCTCCGGGGCCCTCTCCACCGCCGCCCCCCGCACCTGGCAGGGGCTCTTGGCGATGAGCTCGTCGATCACGGCGGTGCGCATGATGGAGGACAGCAGCCGGTAGGCCTTGGCCGCGGTGGTGGGGTGCTCACGGGCGATGCCGGCGTGCCACAGGCGGACGGCGGCGGGGGTCATGGCCCCCAGTGGCATGTCGCCGAAGGTGGGTGCGATGTGGCGGCGGAGCAGCCACCGGTAAAGCTCCACGGTCCGCACCGCGAGGTCCGGCCTCCCCTCCAGCCACTCCTCGGCGTAATAGGGCGAAGGTCACCTCAGACGCAAGCGGAGCGGTTGCCACCTACTCCCCCGCACCGGGCTGGCCACGCCTGATCGGGTCGTCGGCACCATGACTACCGCCTCGTCGGCGTTCCCAGCTAGGCAAGCAGAGGACCGCAGGCACGCGTCGTCATCGGTCCCTCCTGTCCGGCGAGGTGCCGCCGGTCGCATCAACGGGGGCCGCAGGACGTCGGCCGGGCCTACCCGGTACAGCTGGGCGGGACGGCCGCCGTCCCGGGTGGTGGTGCCCTCGGCGCGGACCACGAAGCCGTCGGTGGAGGTGACCTTGCGGTGGAAGTTGCGGGGGTCGAGCTCGACCCCCCAGACCACCTCGTAGACATGCCGGAGCTCGGCGATGGTGAACGTGTCGGTGCAGAACGCCGCGGCCAGCGGCGTGTACTCCAGCTTGGCCCGGGCCCGTTCCACCCCGTCGGCCAGGATCTGGGTGTGGTCGAAGGCCAGCTCCCCGGCAAGGTCGTCGACGGCACACCACCGGGCGGCGGCCGCGTCGCTGCCCGCCGTGGGCAGGGGGAGGTCCGGGGCCAGGGCCAGGTAGGCGACGGCCACCACCCGGCCCCGGGGGTCGCGCCCGGGGGCGCCGTAGGTGCCCAGCTGCTCGAGGTGGACCGGCAGGTCGGCCAGCCCGGTCTCCTCGGCCAGCTCCCGCCGTGGCGGCCTCGGTCAGGTCCTCCTCGGCCAGCACGAACCCCCCGGGCAGGGCCCACCGGCCCTTGAACGGAGGGATGCCCCGGCGGATGACCAGCGCCATAAGCGAGTCCCCGGTCACGGTCAGGATCACCAGGTCGACGGCCACTGCGGCCAGCGGGATGTCCGGGTCCATGACCGGACAAGTTAATCGTCAACTTGACGATAAGCAATCCCGGGATTATCGTCAGTAGCGACGAGAACGGCGCCCTGATGGTGCCGGTCGCAGCAGAGGGAGTTCGGAGATGGAGCGAAGCGCCAAACGGACCGAGTGGGAACGTGCGGCGGGACCGGGCGGTGGGTGCCGTCCTGGCATCGGCCGCCGGGGACGCCCTCGGCGCACCCCACGAGTTCGGCCCGGCCCTCGGTGACGGACGCGCCGCTCGAGATGACCGGGGGCGGCCCGTTCGGCTGGGCGCCCGGCGAGTGGACCGACGACACCCAGACCGCGCTGGCCATCCTCACTCCGCTGGCCAGACGGGTCGACGCCACCGACCCTGATCGACGACGTGGCCCGCGGGCTCCTCGGATGGTTCAGCAGTGGGCCGGCCGACGTGGGCGGCCAGACCCGGGCCGTGCTGTCGGAGGCCATCCGCACCGGGGCGCCCTTGGCCGAGGTCACGGCCACCTGGCAGGCAGCCCATCCCGAGGCGGCCGGGAACGGGAGCCTCATGCGCACCGGACCGCTGGCACTGGTCGACCTCCCCCGGAACGACCTCGCCCGCCTGGCCGCCGAGCGTCTCCGCCCTGACCCACGCCAACGACGACGCCGTCGAGGCTTGTGTCCTCTGGACCGACGCCATCCGTCGGGCGTTCAGCCACCCAGTCCCCCTCGGTCACGACCGTCGATTGGCTAGATCTGGTCACCGCTGGGGCTCGAGCTGCTCCCGGAGGAACACCGGGCGACGTGGGACGACCGGCTAGTCGCCTGCAGCACTACACTTCCCGAGGAGTTCAACCCGAACGGGTGGGTCGTCGATGCGCTTCCAGGCCGCGCTCGAGCGCGCTGATCCACACCGAGGTGCCCGCCGCACGGCCCTGCCGCCACCTCCGACTGGCCGTCGAGCGGGCCGTCCGGATCGGCAACGACACCGACACGGTGGCCGCCATCACCGGAGCGTTGGCCGGTGCGCTGTGGGGGGCCACCGCCGTCCCCCTCGAATGGCGGCAGACCCTGCACGGCCGGAGCGACTACGACACTCCACCGCTTCGAGCCGCCGATCTCGACCGGCTGGCCCGCCTGGCCTGCACCGGAGGTACCGACCGACCCGGCCGGCTGGCCCGACACCGACTCGATGCTCGGCCACTACCACGAGCACTTCCCCGCCCGGCCGCTCGCCGTCGCCGTCGACGACCAGGTCACGGTCGGGAACGTCCACGCTCTGCCGGACCGTCTGGCCAGCCACGGACGTGGTGGTCTCCCTGTGCCGGATGGGACGCCGTGACGTCCCCGAAGGCATCGAACACCAGGTCGTCGGACTCCTCGATACGGACGTCGCTGACAACCCGAACCTGGCGTTCGTGCTGGTCGATACGGCCGACTTTGTGGCGGACTGCGCGGCCCAGGGCAAGCGGGTCTTCGTGCACTGCGTCCAGGCCCAGAACCGCACCCCGGCGGTCGCTGCGGCCTATCTGATCCGCAGCCGAGGAATGTACCCCAACGTCGCCTTAGACCGGGCCGAGGAGTTGACGGGCAGGCGTCCGCAGCCGTTCCTGGCCGAGGCTCTGCTGGGGCTGGGAGCCCAACGCGGGGACTGAGTAAGACCGGCGGCAGAACCCTGACGGCCATGCATCTCGAGGCCGGAACTACTTCACGCAGGCCTTCGCAGCCCGCCTCGAGCGGGTCGCCTGGTTGCAGACTGACCATCGGACGGACCGCCCCTGCCTGCTCCACCGCGGACGGCAATCGCCCTAACCTCCTCCTCGTGGACATCGGCACCCAGGACGTCGCATTCCCCCTCCTGAACGCATACGCGGCGAGAACCTGCCCCGTAGCCTCCCAACTCTCCTATGACACCTCGCTCGAATTGCCGCCGTCCCCAAGACGGAGTCAGAGCAGGCACGGGCGGACGCCGGACTTGCCTTCGAGCGCTCGATCTTCGACTCGCTCGCAGACCTTCACGGATCCGCATGCG
Source organism: uncultured Acidimicrobiales bacterium (assembly GCA_963727075.1). Classification (GTDB taxonomy): domain Bacteria; phylum Actinomycetota; class Acidimicrobiia; order Acidimicrobiales; family RAAP-2; genus Bog-756. The sequence goes on along the minus strand of CAVSET010000005.1, from coordinate 221,653 downwards.
TGACAATCGAGTCAGACGGAAAGCAGAGATGCCAGACGGATACAAACACCGCCATGGCCTCCGGGGCTTCCATCATCCTCGGAGGCTGGTTGCCCGACGATCCCATGGCCCGGCGGACGGGTCGACCAGACGTGCTGGTCCGCATCGAGGACGGATGGGTCCCTATCGATGTGAAGCACCATGGCGTTGTCAGAGCGGCAGAGTCCTTTGTTGAGCTCCGATCACAACTGACTGATCCCCAGCCGGCTGTCGCCATCGAAGTCCCGTCCGTAAGACTGTCAGGGAACGCCCTCCGCGATGCGCTGCAACTCGCCCACTACTGGCGGCTCCTCGATGCCGCCGGACGGGCATCGGCAGTTCCTCTCGGCGGCATCATCGCCAGCGACGGGTACCTGTGGTGGATGGATCTATCGCAGCCCAGGTGGAACCGAGCCACGCAGTCGGTCCTCGACATCTACGATCGGGAATTTCAGCTGCGGATCGACGTGATCACCCGCCAACTGCAGCGAAATGCACAGGCTGATCTCGCACCACTGGTTATCCCCCTTCAGAAGACCGAATGTTTGAGGTGCATGTGGCGGGAAGTCTGTGGTGAGGAGCTCCTGTCTACGGACAGCGTCTCCCTCATCACTGGAGTGTCCTGGGCAAAGTCGCTTCAACTCATAGGGCGAGGGGTGGCCACCAGAAGGGAGCTGGCGAAGCTCGACTGGGACACCGCTCGCCTGATGCACGGCGACAAACCCGGAAGCACAGCTGTGGACATGGCCGACATCCTTACAATGGCGGAGCACAGCGATCCGTCAGTTGGCCTCGCGGACCTCCTTGGACGACGAAAGAAGACGAGACTGAACCGCCTACTTGCGGCTGGATTCGAGCGCGTCTCCGATCTCGACCGAGTGGACCGGCCGACGGCGCGCCTGTCGGGACTCAAGATCGGGTATCTCCCGGGGCTCATCGACCAGGCCCGAGCGGCGGTCTGCTCCCGGTATGTTCCTTGCCCGGGGAATCGACAGGCTCGAGGTGCCGAGAGCAGACATCGAGGTGGATGTGGACATGGAGAACTCCAGCGCCGGCGTCTACCTCTGGGGCGCCAGAATCCGTTCCACCCTGGATCACGCTCCTACACCCCAGTACGTTCCCTTCGTGACTTGGGAACCGCTGGATGCCGAGGGTGAGGCCCAGTTGTTCGGCCAATTCTGGAATTGGCTCATCGGCATTCGGGATGCGACGATCGCCGAAGGAAGGTCGTTCGCCGCCTACTGCTACACGACCGCCGAGAACTCACAGATGCGGCGCATCGTAAACGGACAAGCGGAAGGTGGCCTGATTGACGCAGTCGAAGTGTTTATCACTAGCGAGAACTGGATCGATCTCTATGCAGCACTACGAGGCCAACTCTTGACCGGGAGTGGACTCGGCCTCAAGCAGGTCGCGCCGTTGGCGGGATTCGCCTGGCGGGACGACGACCCCGGGGGGACCAGTCCATGGTCTGGTACGAACGAGCCGTCAGCGATCCCGATGCCGAGGTTCGTGGGGCAAGCCGAACCCGCCTGCTCAACTACAACGAGGACGACGTCAGGGCAACCGCGGCGATCAGAGACTGGCTAAGTAGCACTGAGTTTCCACCCATCGAGGGCGCCGTTATCGGTGCACGGTAGAGGGTCCAACCGCCTCAATCGACTGATTCACACCCGACCGACGCTGCGAGCGGACCTCGGATGTCCTCGTTCTTGGTTCTGATTCCGGCGGCGTCACCGGGCGCCTAAAGCTCGCAGAACTCCGATGCCGGAGGCTCCCAGGCTTCCCTCTGCGGTAGAGTGGATGTCGACACATCCAGAGGAGTCGAGGGACCTGGCCCGATGACACTCCGCCAACCGACCGAGAGGCACGGTGGCAATGCCGGGATCGATGAGGAGGCATTGTGACTCAAGACTCTCTAGCCGCGCGCGTTGCGCTGATCCAGAGCAATCGAACCTGGTCTGAGCTCAACGAAGTAGCCACGGCAGTAGCGGTCGCAAGTGCATCGGAGCGCCGAATCTACGTCGAACGACGGGCACAGCTGTACCGATGGAGCCTGGCCCACTCCGGTGGCGGCTACCCGCTACTGAGGATCACGGCGAGATTTCTCGGCATCGACTACACACGCATCTACGTCGGATTCCGCACACTCCCGGATGGGACGGCCATCATCTGCGATGATCCACAGGCAGTAGAGGAGCCCGATTCATGGACACTGCTTGATCTCCCTGATGCCGTTGATCCAGAATCGGCAGCCATCCTGATCGCTAAGACGACTGCTTCCGGAACTGAGGCTTAGTTCGCGTCGGCGCCTCAGCTGTCTAGGCTGAGTACTGCACTGGACATAGCCGTTACTCGTTCAGGACGATGGTTTCCGCTCGACAACGTCACGGCCATGCGGAATGTAGTGGCGCCAGTTGATCTTCTCTTCGCCGTCCCAGCGATAGGCGACCATCGTTCCGCCCTTCACTGCGCTGAAATCGACACACGCTGTCCATTCAGTCCAGTCCTCGTGCTCGATCGGCGTACCGGTGCGCCAGTAGTGCCCGTAGAAGACGGGGACCGACTCTCCGTAGGCGAAGCTACGATCTCGATCATTGACCTCCCTCTCCGGGAGATCCCCATAGGGCTGGTCGTTCTCCTTAGTCGAGCCTTGGGGAACCTCGGCAATGTGAATGATCGCTGTATACCCACCAGGGAAGTACTGCGCACTTCCGGGTACAAAGTTGTCTTCAGAGATCGCAATTCCGACGCCGCCTGGGTCAACGGACTCTACGCATGCGACGTGACCGTCGCTACCAGAAACGCTATTCCACTGCGCTATGGAACCCACCGTCGGCGTCTGGTTGACGGTAACGCCCTGGCTCTTGGGAATGGGCTTAGTGGCATTGGTCGCCCACTGCGAAGCATCGCCAAGTACACCTGGATCCGGCACGCCCTCCTCTTCCAGCCGGTATGCGGCATAGAGGGTGCAGTTGTGAGGACCATAGGCGTTGTGGCTCGCTGCATTCGAGAAATAGTCAAGACCTGTGGATGAGAATCTGACCGACTACACGGCGACCTCCTCGTCCTGCTCGTCAGTTCGCTCGACCATCACCCCCTTCTCGAACGTCACCCCGGCCCGAACCAGAGCAACCAGGTGGGGTGCGTTGACCGCCCGCCACCGGGTCTGGGCCTGCTCGATCAACTTGTAGGCCATGGCAAGACCCGCCGCCCGGGAGCCCGGTCCCTTGGTCACCTTGGTGCGCCGCCGCACGGTGGCGAAGGTGGACTCGATGGGATTGGTGGTCTTGAGATGGACCCAGTGCTCGGCCGGGAAGGCGTAGAAGGCGAGCAGCTCCTCTCGATCCTTGTCCATCTTCTCGGTGGCCTTGGGCCACTTGGCCTCGTACTCCTTGATGAAGCCGTCGAGGGCCTTCTCGGCGTGCTCACGGTCCTCGGCGTCACGGACCTCGCACAACGCGGCACGGGCCGCCGGCTGGGCCGACTTCGGGAGGGCGTTCATGACGTTCGCCATCTTGTGCACCCAACACCCTGATGGCCGGTCTCGGGGAAGACCTCGGAGAGCGCTCCCCAAAAGCCGAGGGCCCCGTCACCGACGGCCAGCACCGGGGCGGTCATGCCCCGCCGCTTCGACCCCGCACACCTCGGCCCACGACTCGGTCGACTCCCGGTGGCCGTCGGAGATCAAGACCAGCTCCTTGGTGCCGTCACTGCGGACACCCACGATGACCAGGGCACACAGGCGGACCTTCTCGAGACGGACGTTGAAGTGGATCCCATCGGCGTACACATAGACGTAGTCGACGCCCTTCAGGGAACGATGAGCGAACTGGTCCCGTTCCTTCTGCCATTCCGTAGTCAGCCGGGTGATGACCGAGGCCGACAGCCCGGCAGCCGACCCGAAGAACTCCTCCAGGGCGGGGACGAAGTCTCCCGAGCTCATCCCGTGGAGGTACATCAGCGGCAGCACCTCGGCCACCTTCGGGGACTTCCGGGCCCACGGCGGCAGGACCGAGCTCCGGAACCGCATCCTCTCCCCGGTCACCTCGTCCACCCGCCGGTCGTCCACCCGGGGAGCCCGGACCTCGATGGGTCCGGCCCCGGTGACGAGCGTCCGGGTCACGGCGTGGCCGTTGCGGACCACCAGCCGGTGGCCCTGGTCGTCGACCTCGTGGATCAGGCTGGAGATGTAGCCGTCGACCTCGGCCTCCAGGGCGGCGGCCAGCATCCGCCTCGCTCCTTCGGCGACCAGTTCGTCCAGCGTGGTGGCCAGCTCCGCGTCCACGGTCGTCATCAACATGTACTCTCAGCATTGGCGTTCCTTCCTCGCCGGCGTTCCACCGCCAGCGTTTCTCTGATTGGTTCAAAGAGGAAGGTACGTCGCGCCCTCGATCAGGTGGTGCATCCACAAGTTCTGGTTATAACTCGCTGCATTCTGGTAGCCCACGGCTGAAGGCCAAATGGGTGTAGCCGCTGCAGTGGTGCCGTTGTACCTCATGTCGGATGCTGGCAACGAGTACCTAACTCCATTGACCTTGTGGGATCTCGCCACGTTTTTTCGGGCGGCGAATAGCTACCAACGTCTTTACCACCACGAGCACCCGGACGTCGACGACGACCTGATCAACGGACGACTGGGTGCAGACGTGCTATGCAGCATCCCTATTCCGATTGCCGAGAACATGCCGTCAGGCGCCTTACTCCCGGAGCCGTGGGATGGAGCACATCGGCGGCTCTGTGAAATCTGGGGAGAGAGTTTTTCTTGGCTCCGTCGATTGGAAGCGAACACAGACCCGGGGACGCTCGAGGGCGAAGGCCTAACGGCGGTGACTGCTGCGTGGAACGCTGCACTCGGGTGCGACGATCTGACGCCATCTGACTTCGCTAGGAGTAGCGTCGTCGACCGGAGATAGACGTCGTCCTCCAACGCATTACTCGTGGAAATGCGAGACATAACGGGGGTTTCCGACCTCAAGACTTATGTCGACCCCGACGATAGGCAGCGAGCTGACGCTGCGCGTCGGATCGACCTTGGAATGCCCGACCATAGGCGTGAGCGAAGGATCGCGCTGTTGTCGGACCTGACGCTACGCGCCTATATCAATCAGGCATTGGCGGAGTTTTTTCAACTGCCGTATGCCGCCAGCGCTTCACGTGTCCCCTTTCGAAAGTACCTCTACGATCAGGAGGTTAAGTTTCAGCGGGAGCTTGTTGCTGTCGGCCTCCTAGAGGCAAGGTACAACGACATAACAGAATCATCACAACTCCGACTGCCAGTCTTTCTCGCCATTGCGCTCCGCAATGCTCGTCGACCCCCGGATTTGTGGGAGCAATTGGCAGTTCAGCGACAGCAAGCCCGGGCGTTCCGCAAAGGTCGCACTGAGCTAGAAGCTGCGTTAGAGCGCCGCGACATGAAGGAGGCAAAAGCTGCCAGCCGTGCAATGAACACTGACGTTGAGTCACTACTTGAGATCGCCAGATCGATAACTTCGTCCACCGCCCAGACGGTGGCAACTCAAGCGGCGCAAGGCAACCTTGACATTGTTACGCTCAGCGCCAGTGCCGCAAGTGCCGCCCTACAGGGGTTGGTGTCGACATCGTTGGCGAAGCGGATCCTCTGGAGACTGACCAAGCCATCGTTGCTATTTCTCAACAATGTGGTCGACGAATCTACGCATCTCACCGAAGCCCTCCCGGCTGCGGCGAGACTCTGGGGAATCTCGCCGTTAGAGCGGGAGAGATTTTTTGACTCGCTTTGAAGCATTCCGAGCGCTACAGATCTGAACGCAGGCAATTCACTAATCGCGAAAGTTAGTCAAGCGAAATCACTTGGGCTGGACCATTTATGCGTCTGCAACTACATGGGGTTGCAAGTGACCAAGGCAAGACACCAATCGAATCTTCAGGGTTCCGCGTCGACCGGCAGCTGGTCCGAGGCGGTGGACCCTCTCCGACGGCAGAACTATGCCCAACTCGCCTGTGACAGCGCTGCGTCAGGCACTGATTGGTCATCGCTTCACAATACGCTTTCTGCCGTTCCGAAACGACCGTGGACTACGTATGACGACTTGGTCGAAATTGCCGGCTTTGATTCTCAGCCGCTCGGCCAGCACATAGCTCTTTGTCTTGACTGTCCAAGTTCATGACGGGTCCAGGGACGTAACCGGGGTCAAAGTGCGGGCCAGATTTTGCAAAACGCAGCCGCAGACAAGAGCAACCTGGCTCGACGCCAACGAGCCTGGTCAAATTGCCCGCGCGCTTTGCGTAGTTGTCCCATGATCGCCAGATAATCACATGACAGCAGGGCGCATCTCACAGCTAAGCAAGCGGAGAGGGTCGTGACTCAGCTTCGCTGGCCGAGGTCGTCACGCACGGCCCTCAGACTCCGAAGCAGTGGCATCCGACCACGCAAGGTTCTCAGCTTTTCTCAGTCTGAGGATTGGATGTCCTCAGCGTGAGAAGCTGAGACTCACAATCGAGCGTGATAGTTCCGATTGGATTCAGCGATGCGCTAATACATGGGAAGCCGCAGCCAGCACGCCCATCAATCCAGGGTTCGCTTTCTCCTGGCTTGCGTCGGAATACAGAACCCGAACCTCTTCCAACGCACCTCTGCCCGAATCGCCGCAACGTCTAGGGGCTGATCTGAATAGGGGCATAGACCTCGAACAGGTGATTGTTTGCGTCATTGACCGCCACGTATCCCGAGGGAGTATTCGCAGCGCCCACACCATCGCCGGAGGCGTCGGAATAGGAGGGGCTGGTATTCTCCGTCAGTATCGGCAGTGGAATCGACGTGGCCGCGTTACTCCATAGCACGAGGCCGTTCCTCTGGACTGTGCCGGAGACCATGTTCGAAAGGTCGCACTCGTCTTCCTGGTTGGACGCGATCACCACATTTGGACCGCACTCCAGACCCACTACCGAGTCGCCAATAGGGAATCCGGACGCGCGGATCTTCCCCGTGCTTGGCATACCGGTCCTGGTGCTGTTGGTGTCGGGGAAGGTGGTGGGCCTGATCGCAACAACCGGCGTCTGGACAGCGAATACCTGGTCCAGGGCAAGGGCGGTGTTCGAAACGTCTGTGACTGCTATCACGCAGCTCCCGCTGCCGGCCATAGGCGGAGGTCCGCACCTGCCCCCACTGATGTCCGAGTACCCGCTGGAGCCATATGGAGTGCTTGTCAACAGGAGCTTCATCGGAGTCGACCATGGGGCGGCTAAATTGCCAACCGTTCCCCCCAAGCCGGTTGTCCCGGTGATGACCGTCGCCGGATCACAGTCGTTTGCTGACTTGCTTGTCAATACATTTGGGTTGCACAGCGCCCCTGCGATGGTGTCGTGGACGGGGAAATTCTTCGCAACTACCTGTATGGTCTGGTTGCCAAGGGCTCCCTTAGTACTGACCCCGCTGAGCGTCATGGCGGGGGTTTTGAAGCCAAGGTTGACTTCGTTCGCGAGCCCGCTCACCGAGCCAACGGCTTTGATGAAGCAGCTGTAGGCGGGCGAAGGAGCGGTCCCACACAGATCACCTGCAGTATCGACCACACCTGCTGCGACCTCGAAGTCCGCGCTGAATGTTCCCATCGATCAAATTGCCACAGTCAATGGTGCACCAGCGCCAGATGCAGCGGTATAACAGCCCCTCGGGCCGCACTGTGAAATCTCAATGATCTCACCTGGCGCGAACCCAGTTCCCCTCACCGTGACCACCTCGTTGCCGATTAGCAGCGGCAGGCCGGTGGCCGTGCTGAAGTTGGGGCTGACAGCGATGGTGGGAGGACTGTTGGCCGTCAAGGTAAACGATTGGGTGGCTTCCGGCAGAACCCCGTTGGACGCCGTGATCCTGATCGGGTAACTGCCCTGCGTCCCAGAAGAAGGCGGGCCGGAGAGGGTCGCCGTGCCGTCGCCATTGTCAACGAGGTTCACTCCGGTGGGTAGGGTCCCCGAGTAACTGATCGACGGCGCCGGGTCGCCCGTGGCGGTCACCGTGAAACTGCCCGGACTGCCCACCGTGAAGGTTGTGCTGCTGGCCGAAGTGATGACAGGGGCCCGGCCGACCGTCAGTGTGAAGCCCTGGGTGGCATCTGACGAAACCCCGTTGGACGCTACGACCGTGATCGGGTAGATCCCTTGTGTGCCCGACCCAGGGGTCCCCGAAATGGTGGCAGTCCCGCCACCGTTGTCGACAAAGCTCAGTCCGCTCGGCAGAGCGCCGGTCTCGGTGATCACGATCGGGGCCGTCCCCCCCGCCTTGACGGTGAAGCTGTCGTAGTTGCCGAGCGCAAAGGTGCTGGATGAGGCCGACGTGATGCTCGGACCAACTAGGACCTGACCAATCGAATTGTTGCCGTAGTTCGTGAACCAAAGAGCGCCGCTGGGACCTGTCGTGATTTCCCGAGCATCGGAGATGCTGGGGTCGCCGTAGCCGGTGACCGATCCGCTCGTGGTGAGGCGGCTGATTCCGTTGCCGCTCGTGAACCACAGGGCGCCGTCGGGTCCTGTTGTGATACCGGACGATGTGGAAGCAATGTAGTAGTCGGTCACGGTTCCGCTGATGGCCATGCGGCCGATCGAGTCGGAGTTAGGGCCTTCGTTCGTAAACCACAGGGCGCCGTCGGGTCCCGTGGCGATGCCGGTCGGATAGGACGGATAGGAGATGCCGCCGGCAGGGTAGCTGCTGACCGATCCGCCCGTGGTGATTCGCCCGATCGATCCGGGCGCAATGTGGTTCGTGAACCACAGGGCGCCGTCGGGACCCGTCGTGATGCCCTGTGGATTCGAGATACCCCCGCCCGTGTAGTTGGTCACCGATCCGCTCGTGGTGATCCGGCCGATCGAGCTGTTTCCGTCGTTCGTGAACCACAGGGCGCCGTCGGGGCCCGTCGTGATGCCCTGTGGATTCGAGATACCCCCGCCCGTGTAGTTGGTCACCGATCCGCTCGTGGTGATCCGGCCGATCGAGCTGTTTCCGTCGTTCGTGAACCACAGGGCGCCGTCGGGGCCCGTCGGTGATGCCCTGGGATTCGAGATACCCCCGCCCGTGTAGTTGGTCACCGATCCGCTCGTGGTGATCCGGCCGATCGAGTCCGGGCGCAATGTGGTTCGTGAACCACATTGCGCCGTCGGGTCCTGCGGTGATGCCCAGTGGGTCTGCGATGCTCGAGTCCGTGTAGTTGGTGACCGATCCGCTCGTGGTGATCCGGCCGATCCAGCCTTTACCGTTCGTGAACCACAGAGCTCCGTCGGGCCCTGTAGTGATGCCCTGACGGGTTTGCGATGCTCGAGTCCGTGTAGTTGGTGACCGATCCGCTCGTTGTGATTCGGCCGATCGAGCCGTTGCCGTAGTTCGTAAACCACAGGGCGCCGTCGGGCCCCGCGTGATGCCCCCGGAAAGAGATGCCGTCGCCCGTGTAGTTGGTGTCTGCTCCGCTCGTGGTGATCCGGCCGATCGAGTTGTTGCCGTGTTCGTGAACCACAGAGCACCGTCGGGCCCCGCCGTGATGCCCCATGGTTGTGCGTGGCATTCCCGCCAGTAGCAGCTAGGTGACGGTTCCGCTTGTCGTGATGCGGCCCGACTCCAGTAGTTGCTGGCTGTGTTCGTGAACCACAGGGCGCCGTCAGGCCCGCAGTGATTCCTCGGGTCCGCCGTCGCCTGTGTCCGTGATAGTTGGTGACCGATCCGCTCGTGGTGATCCGGCCGATCGAGTTGTTGCCGAGTTCGTGAACCACAGGGCGCCGTCGGGACCTGCGGTGATTCCCGAGCATCGGAAATGCTGGGGTCGGTGTAGTTGGTGACAGTGCCGCTCGTGGTGATGCGCCCGATCGAGTTGCCGTTAGTGAACCACAGGGCATCGTCGGGCCCCGTGGTGATTCCCTCTGGCCGGCCGTTGCCTGAGTTCTTGTAGTTGGCGATAGTTCCGCTCGTGGTGATGCGCCCGATCGAGTCGTTGTTTGGGTTCGTGAACCACAGGGCCCCGTCGGGCCCTGTGGTGATTCCGAAGGGAGCAGAGATGGTTCCCGCGCCCTGATAGTTCTTGATAACGGCTCCGGGCGAGGTAGCCGCCACATTCTGGGCTACGACAACTAGGGTCAACGGCACGAGGGTGACACAGCCGAAAAGGATGCTGAGGAGGAGTTTTCCGATCTTCGGCACTGTGCCACCTCCTTGTGAAACTGGGAAAGGACGAACCTCAGGCAGAGCCTTAAGAGCGCAGCCAACCATCCAGAACCTCGCAGCATGCACTTTCTGTTCTTGTCTGTTGTCGCGCCGGCGATGCAGTTCTGCTAGGGCCGAAGGTCCCCCTCCCAACGCTTCCTGCGGGCCCTCGGCGCCCCCTCCGCTCGGGTGGGCGTGCCCCGGCCGCCTCCTCCTTGGCCCCGCGCCCGCTCCCGCCGCCCTTTCCCTTCGGCCCGGTCCTGCGCAGTGGTCTTGGCCCGCCGCGGTGCTGTTCCCCCCTCTCCTCACTCCTATGCCAGACTGGGATGACGGCAGTCGAACCTTGTGACCTACCCCTCAGCTTCGGTGGCTGAGGCGCAGCTCCTTTCCGACTTGCTCGTTCAATCCTTTTCCAAGACTCCAACGTATGAGTCGCGGGGCGTGGTTCCGAGAATCCGGATCAGATGCCAGCCTGTTCCCCGAAGCAGAAGCCGCATCTCATTCCGCGAGACAAATAGCCACCGGAACCAGGACGTGGCCAAGTTGCGGTACCGAACGCGCAGCCGACACTGTCCGGGCAGGAGGCCAAGCTCTTTGTTCCGAATGTAATGACTCCGATCGAGGGCGGGGGCCCCACCGCAATACGGATTGATGCTTTCGGCCAGAATCCGGGCTCTCGGAGGCATCCACGCGGCCCAGTCCGTCAGAACGCGTCGGAGCCGATCGGGAGTGCCAAAGAGGCCGAAGTTATTCCCGAAGAGCACAAGGGTGTCGAACGAGCCGACACTCTTGGTAAGGCGCTCGATCGGAGTACACCATGTCTCTCTCACTCCGCGCATACGGGATGCTCTAACCGCTAGCGGCGAACTATCTAGCGCAACAACGTCAAATCCTCGCCGTTGAAGGTACAGGGTTACCCTGCCAGCGCCACAACCTACATCGATGACTCGACCGCGCACATACTTCATCGCTTGTCGCTCTGAGGATGGCCAGTCTCGATACTCGGCGAGAAACATTTCGCATCCGGCACCAATGTCGAGGAAGCCATCATCCCGCTCATATATCTCAGGATCGGTTCCACCCCGCACCCAATCCATGAGTGCCTGGCCAAAAGCGTCGTGTCCCAATTTCACAAACAGACCTCTCACGTTGCTCGTCTCTATGGACGAGACTCTTAGCGAACGTACAGCGAATGACAGCGACCTGCTGACCAATGTCCTCCAGGGCCAGGGAGACCCGGACCATTCTCAGCGGTGAATGCCCGGGCGGGCGGACTCGACAAACGCCCCGATGGTCCCAATGAGGCGCATGTCCTCGACAGTTCGAGCTCGGCTATCCAGCAGAGTCTCGTTGCATACGACACAGGCAAGAACCTGTGCCCGACTCACAGCCACGTTCAATCGGTTGCGAGAGAACAGGAACTCCGGTCCTCTCGGCATGTCCTCTCCGGTCGACGTAGCCATGGTGAAGAAGACCACAGCGGCCTCACCCCCTTGAAATTTGTCCACTGTGCCCACCTCGACGACAGCGGTGCGGTCGTCCCCAGCCAGCAACTCCCGCACCAGGTGGACCTGGTCGTTGTAGGGGGCAACCACCATGAAGTCGGCGGCGGAGAGCTGGTTGCTCTCACCAGCGGCATCCGTCCATTCCCTACCGAGCAAGTCGAGGATGGCCTCTTTCACCAGCTTTGCCTCCTCCGGGGACTCGGTTGACCTCCCTTCGTGATGGGCCTCGATCCACGCCAATCCCGGCTCGACACCGTCGATGTTTCGGACTTCACACCCGGAGTGGCTAAAGAGCCGTCCCTCGTAGAACTGAGAAGAGATGAAGTCACAGATCGCCGGGTGTAAACGGCGCGTCTCGGCCAGGAATACTCCCTGGCCAGGGGAATTGTGGTGTCTTCGCCGAGGACATGCTCGAGCACGCTTGCCCCGGCGCCATCGGGGTGCGCGGCTTTTGAGACCTGGGCCAACTGCAATGGATCACCCAGAAGGATCACGTTCCGAGCTGATCGGGATGCCACCATGGCATCGGCCAAGGCGAGCTGTCCGGCTTCATCGATCACCAACACGTCCACGGGAGCGTCGCTCATCTGCTGAGAGGCGAAGAACCAGGAGGTCCCAGCTACCAGGTTGTACTTGGCATTGGCGGCGGCGGCATTGGACTGCGTGTATTTGACCCCACCAAGGGATCCGACTTGTGACTTGTTGGATACCTTCATGCATGCGTTCAGTTGTTGCAGCTGCCCCTTCTCCTCGAACACTGAATGGATTGCAGCCAGCAGGTTGTCGATGGCTGCGTAACCAAACGCAGAAATGCCCACCCTCCTACCCGAAGTGATGAGGGCGTGGACGATGTGGGCGCCTCGATAGGTCTTTCCCGTCCCCGGCGGCCCCTGGATGGCCACAAAGCTCGAGTCCAGATCATCGACCCAGCTGAGGATGGACTCAAGGTCATGTCGGAACAGACCACTGACAGGCCCGGTCCCCGGAAGGAACTTCGGCAATGAGCGGCCCAACAGCGCCACAGTGACCGGGTTGGGCGAGCCAGCGCCCGGCACCCCCAAGACTCGACGGGCGAACTCACCCAGCACTGATGGTTTGGGGTTGGGGTTGACCCAGTCATCCGGGGTGAGGGCACGTGGAAAGTAGCCCGCCTCCACCCGGTTTTCATCCCAGCGGAGCGTGAGCGTGTTCTGCTCCCGGTCGATGCCCACCAATCCGGCGAATCCACTCTCGCCGGGACCGCCGGCGATCAGAACGGTTCCGCTCTTCATGTCGTCAACCAGGGGCTGGTCTGGCCAGGAGAACGTTGCGTTCGTGAGATCACCCCTCTGGCCCTGGTGCTCCTCATACCTCACGAAGGAGAGACCGGCCACCACGTCCTGATCATCCAGCAGCTCATGGGTGTCCGACTCGAGCTTGGCGAACTTCGGTACCACGTCCGCCGACCGCTCCCGGCGCCAATAGCCGAGAAGGTCCCCGAGCAGGTGCTCGGGAGTCCCCAGGTCCGAGGCCAGGAGCTGCTCAGCGAGCAGGTTCAGCTCGGGATCTTCGGCGTATCCGTCGAGCACCGGCTCCCGCCACTCGACGTCGAGCGGACGGTGATTTAGGAGCCAACCGTGGAGCGCCTGAGTGGCCCGGACATCGTCTTCGTTGTAACGGGCGATGGCCTGGAGGAGTGCAGGGTCGCCGCTTACCACGTAGCGGTCGTAGTCGACGACGGCCCCGGCGCCCCCTTCGATGCCGCCCTCACGCTGGTAGTCGGCCAGTGCTTCCAGCGACTTCAGCCCGTAGGACTCCACACCTACCTGGAAGGAGTTGATGGCCACTTTCATCAGGTCCACGAAGAGGCCGGTGTCGCTGAGGTGGGTGAACAGGGCTTCGCTGGGACGTCCTAGCGTCATGCTCGCCAGGGCCGATCGCTCAGTGTGGTTGTAGTGATACACGTGGAAGCCGGGGTGATCCCGGCGTCGCTGGTCGAAGAAGTCCACGATCCCGGCCGCCGTCTCATCCTGTGCGTCGAGGTCGTGGGCCCATCGGGCCTCGTACGTCCACTCGCCATTCACCTGGTACCAGATACCGAACAGGAAAAAGAGGCCGGAACGTGGTGTCCAAAAGGGATGGCCCTCGAGGTCGAAGAAGACGTCGCCCAAGTCCGGTACGGGAAGATTGGCGTAGCCGTGCCCCCAGACCGGGTCCTCGCCCGGTGGAACCGCCCTGAACACGGGCGAATCGTCCGGTCTCGCAGCGGGAAACCATCTGGAGCTCGGCCTGCCGGCGAAGTCGATCCTGCCGGGCGGGCGAGACAAGTGGGATGGGCCGGTCCACGCTGGCCAGCGTGACCACAGTGGCGACGTTGGCCTCCTCGAACGCGTCCTTCTCCTTCCTCCGGATGCCGGCCACATATTCCAGCGAATCGGCAGCCCGCCATGCGTCCTGGCATTGCTGGGAGTACTCGCAAAACTCGCAGTACGAGCACTTCTCAGGACGGACCCCGTCAATGGCCGGGTCGGCCATCACCCCCGCCAAGCGGCGACGGAGCCGTCTCCAGTAGGCACCGAACTGCTCGACCTCGAGCGACTCGATCTCACCCGATCCGAGCCAGAGGTGCATTCTGTGTGGCGGCGATCCGGTCAGCGACTCGATGGCGTCTGCATAGAAGCAGAGCTGGAGAACATGACCGGGCTTGGCAGCCAGGCGGGCCAACTTCGCGTCGTACGGTTCGTAGATCGCATGGTCGTCGACTGGTTCCGGCACCCGGACCAGAAAGTCGGCGATACCACGCAGGCCGTCATGGACCATCGGGAACTGGTAGATAACATCCCAGCCGTCCTTCATCGGATTGCCGACGCGGCTGACCCACTGGGCGAAGGTCTCGTCGCCCTCACGCACCGGGGTCCGGAAGATGCTCAGGCCGCGGGCCTCGAACTCGGCCAGGCAGGCCTCCTCGTGGGCCATGCCCTTCTCCATCAACAACTCGGCGAACGCACTGGGATGGTTTGCTCGGCCTGGTTCCCACCGAGTTTGACCGTCAGGTAGAACTCGCAATCCAGCCAGGCCGTGATCGTCGAAGGAGAAAGCAGTGGATCAGTCATATGTCCGGTTCCGAACCGTAACTGCTGGGACCTGATTCGCCGGGGTCTCTCTATGTCTGCGCGAAACCGGGCCGCTGAACTGGGCGTTTCAAACTACATCTCCGTAACTGTCACACCCCTTCCGCATGCTCAACGGGTCGGAAGCATCATGGGTGACTTCTTTCCCGACAAGATCGACGACGATGCACTTGGCCGAGCGAGGGAAAGTTTCGTGGACGGGTCTATCACGTTCGCCCTCGTCGATTCGGTGACGCCCGCTGAGGCCAGGCTCATGCTTCATCCTGCCGTAGAAGCTGTGCTCGTGCCTCGGGACGAGGACTTGACGCATCTCTTGTCCAAGGGGGACGTGGTTGCAGTAGAGCTCATCTGGGACGAGAATGGCTTTCTGGCGGATCTGGCATTGGCGGCTGACGCCGGTCCGGCCATGTCCCTTCTGCCAGGCGGGCCGCCGTGGCTCCTACCGGAGGAACTGCGAAAGGAGCATGACGCCGTAACCGAGGTCGAAGCGGCCAGCGGGATCGATTCAACGTCACCTCCTCCGCAGCTCGAGCCGGAAGAGGCTAACGCCACAATTGCGCTCCTTACCGACCACCAGCAACAACTGGAAGCCGAACTGGCGCAACTACGAAGCGAGATCAAAGCGCTGAAGAGAGAGCGTCGAGAGTCGCAGACGATGAAGCGACCCCGCGTCTATGCCGACGAGGAGGAGCAGTTCCGATTCGAGGTTGGGCTGAGCTATCTCACCCGGGTATCACCAGCCGAACGGGATGACTATCCGCTACCTTCCAGTTATCACTTGGGCAAAGACTTTCTCGAATCGCTTGACAGACAGGTGGCAGATGGAGGCATCCGGAGAGACAAGATTGTCGACGTCTGTGCCGATGTGTTGTGTGGGCGGGCCATGGTGATACCTAGCCGGGTTCCCAAGCCCTGGCTCGTTTCGAAGCGAGGGCCACAGCAGTCCCGCCCGGACGGAGCAAAGGCTTGGCGCATCCGACTCCAGGTCAACTCCAGCAGCGCCCGTCGCATGAAGTACTGGATGCGGGCTGACCGGACAGTCGAGTTCGAGTCGGTCGGCGTTCATGATGAAGGCCTCTGATCGCTGTCGGCGTGTGGGGAGCAGCGTCGCCCCGGTCGGATGCCTCAGCGTGCGAAGCTGAGGCGGAACTTTCTACTACGACGCTGTTCAGATTCCTTCGGGTCCACAGTGCAACATCGGATGGGTGATAGCGACCGCCGAGATGTCCAAGACCACCGGGGCCCCTTGCCTGGGAATAGGAAGAGGGGCTCCGGTGGTCTTACGCCGAGGTGGGGTCAGCGTCCACGGTCGCCTGCCCCCGATCACCGGGTCGGCGGCGGATATCAGCCCATCAGCACCATTGGGGAACCTCCCTTCAAAGTCGATGCGGTGCGAATAGGATCACTCGGGGAGGGCGATCACATGAACTTCACACGATTGAATGAGTCTGACAAATATCGGCGTCAGCGGGAGGAGCTGCGGGTCGCCGAACTCGAGCTGATCGATCACGTTGAACGGATCGCCGCTCTCCGGAGGGGTCTTCCCGCAGACACGGTGGTCGACGATTACGAGCTTGTCGAAGTTTCGACCGGCCACGGGGTCAGACTGTCCCAGCTATTCAGTGCGCCAGACCGAGATCTTGTTGTGTACCACTTCATGTACGGCAAGGCCCAGACTGATCCATGCCCGCTCTGCACAATGTGGATCGACGGGTACAACGCAGTTGCACAGCACCTGTCGCAGAACATCGACTCTGCCATAGTCGCTGCTGCAGAGCCCAATGCCATCCAGGCTCACGCCACTTCGCGCGGCTGGGACAAACTGCGACTCCTCGGGGCAGGTGACTCAAGCTTCAAATACGATCTTGGCAGCGAGGAGCCCGACGGAAGCCAGACTGAGTGGATCTCGGTGTTCAGCCGCGAGAGGGACGGCACTGTGGTCCACCGGTACTCAAAGGGCGCTCAAATGGCGGAGGACCGACGCGAGCGTGGGATTGACCTCCTGAGCCCAGTGTGGCACCTGCTCGATCTCACTCCCAACGGCCGAGGCGACTGGTATCCGTCGTTGAGCTATGAATCAATGGCCCATCCCCATACTTGACCTGCACCGGCGTGCCCCCTATCGCTGGCTCGGACGCGATTATCACCTGCCACTGATCGGCACTTATGCCATACCCCTCTCAGCAGGCCGGATGTGTTCTAGTCGAACTGGGTGGGCTCTAGGGCGACCGTCAACACCTAATGGATTAGGCGAGCCTCATGAGGTGGCAGCGTCCGGCGTGGTCGCGCGCCGCCTTGGTCGAGAAGCTCGAGGATCCGGTCGGTGTTCTCCCGAATAGCCGTGATGTTGCCAAACATCCACTTCGGGGGCGCGTTATCGGGCATCCGTTCCAATGTCTTCTCCCAGTCGACGTTCTGCATGCCCGCTCCCAAACGCTTGGCAAGCACGCCCAATCCGACGAGCAACGCAGCAGCAACGAGCACTTTCTTCATGAACTGATCATGACGGACCCGAACTGGGCCGAATAGAGCACTAGGTCCTCTTGGGCCAGCACGTTGGCCTTGCTCGCAAGCCGGGATGCTCGGTGGCCGTGTGGCCAGGACACCAATGACGGTGCAACTTGGGACCAAATGCCCTAGGAGATGGCCTCATTCCGTCCGACCATGGCCATGAGAACGACCGGTGAGAGGAGGAGAGATGGCTCCGGAAGAAGGTCGAACTGTGATCGAGAGCATTAGGTCACGGTCGCAGGCTCAGGGCGCCACCCGGCCGAGAATCAGATCGCTGAGCCCGGACCCGATTGCTTCGGCGGTGCCGTCGTAGACCACACTCCCCTTCCGCAAGACGACCACCGTGTCGGTCAGCTGCAGGGCCCGATCGACCTGCTGCTCAATGATCAGCAGGGAGGTGCCGGTCGACAGCACTTCAGTCAAGGCCGCATAGACCTCGTCGACCGCCACGGGCGCCAGTCCGAAGGAGAGCTCGTCGACGACCAGCAGCTTCGGGCGGAGCGCCAGCACGCGGGCAAGTGCCAGGATCCGCTGCTCCCCTCCCGACAGGGTGCCGGCCGACTGGGTGCGCCGCTCTTCCAGCTTGGGAAAGGCTGCGTAGGCGCGCTCGAGTGCGGTCGAGACCCCCTTGCGTCCAAGCGCCTGCCGGAACCAGAGGTCCAGGTTCTCCTCGACGGTCAACGACGAAAAGACGGACCGCCCCTCAGTCACGTGGTTCAGGCCGAGTCGGGCGATCTCGTAGGCCGGACGACGCGTGATGTCCTTCCCGTCGAAACGGATCGTCCCCCCGGTCACCGGCACCAGCCCCGACACCACGCGGGCCACCGTCGACTTCCCCGCACCGTTGGCTCCGACCAGGGCCAGCGCCGACCCGTCCGGCACCGAGAGGGAGACATCGAACAGGGCGCGGTAGGGACCGTAGGAGGCACTCACGCCCTGGAGTTCCAGGAGGGGTCCGTCGCTCAACTGCCGCCCCCGAGATAGGCCCGCCGGACCTCGCTGTCAGCCAATACCTCGTCCACGCCCCCATCCGCCAGCATCCGGCCAAAGTCGAGCACGCAGAGCCGGTCCACCACGGTCTTCACCAGGGGCAGGTCGTGCTCGACCAGTACCACCGCTGTCCCTTCGGCACGCCGCACATCGGCCAGGATCGACGCGATCCGGGCGGTGTCGGCCGCGTCGAGACCGGAGGAGGGCTCGTCCAACATGAGCAGGCGCGGCCGGCCCATCATGGCCCGCCCCAACTCCACCAACCGTGCGTGAGCCAGGCCGAGGCCGTCAACCGGCCGGTCGGCCAGTGCCCCCAGACCGAGGAGGTCCAACACCTCTTCGACGTGGTGGAGCTCCTTCGGTGTCGGCCCACCCCGATGGAGGAGGTCGCGCCACAGGCGGAACGTCCCCGCGTGGGCTTGCTCGGCGACGAGCAGGTGGTCGGCGACGGTCATGCCGCTAAACAGCTCCAGGAGCTGATAGGTCCGACCGATGCCCAGCCGGCCTCGCTTCCACACCGGGAGACGGTCGATCCGGACGCCGTCGAACATCACCGTCCCGGCGTCTGGCGCCTCCAAGCCGAGCAGACAGTTGAACAGCGTCGTCTTGCCGGCGCCATTAGGGCCGATGATCCCCACGGCCTCGCCCGGCGCCACTTCGAAGGAAACCTCCGAGAGGGCGACAATACCGCCGAACTGCTTGGAGATGCTGCTGGCGACGAGCAGCCGATCGGCCATCACCCACCACCGCCGGGGGCGGGAGTCAGTGCCTCGTCCCCGCCCGACGCGGTGCCCTGCGACGGCGGACGGCCGCCGCCGTCGTCCGGAGCCCGCAGGCCGAGCAGCCGCGAGGACAATCGGTGGCGACCGAACAGCGCCAGGAGACGGCCGCCCATGAAGTCGACGAACCCCTCTGGGTGACGGGTATAGCTGAGGGTGGCCAGGCCGAACAGGACGGCCACCAGGCCGGCATACCGGCTCGGGAGGGTGGTGACCGCCTTCTGCAGCGTGGTGTAGACCAGACCGGCAACGACCGCGCCGGTGATCGAGCCGAGGCCGACGATGGCCACCACGACCAGCAGCACGGCCGAAATCTGGTAGCCGAACTCGCTCGGCGACAGCGAGCCCTCGAGCGAGCCCAGCAGGCCGCCCCCCACGCCGGCCAGTCCCGCCGACAGGGCGAACACCATCACTCGCAACCGGTAGACGTCGATACCCACCGAGGTGGCGGCCGTCTCGCTGCCCCGGATGGCAGCCAGAAAGCGCCCCATCGTGCCGTCTCCGACCAGCTTCACCACAAAGGCGGATGCAGCCAGGATGCCAACGGAGAGCACGAAGAACGAATGCGGCGCGGCGAAACTGACCGGCCCGGCCGACGGACGCGGCACCGTCACCCCTCCGGCGCCGTTCCCGACCCACGAATTGGGAAAGAGGATGTTGTCGACAAGTAGTGCGAAGGCCAGAGTGGCCAGCGCCAGCGAGAGGCCGGCCAGCCGGAGGGTGGGGACGGCCACGATGACCCCCAACAGGGCCGCCAACACGCCCCCGGCCACCATTCCGAGCACCACCGGGAGCCCGAAGTGGTTGGCGAGCTGCCCGGCCGCGAACCCGCCCAGGCCGGCGAAGGTGGCCTGGCACAGGGAGATCTGACCGCTCATTCCGGTCAGCATGGTCAGCGACAGGAAGATCACTCCGAAAGCCACGCCCTGGGTCATGGTCAAAAGCCAGTCCGGGGGCACCCAGGTAAGTGCGGACACGATGGCCAGGCCGGCCACCACCCAGGCCAGCAGAGCGGTCGGTCGGCGGACCAGCCGATGCCGGAGCGCATCGGCCCCCTCGAGCTGCAGTGCCCGGTGCCAGAGGCCCACCGCGTGGACGGCGTCGGGGCCGGCGGGAGCCAGAGTGGAGGCAGAGCGGTACCCCAGGGTCTCGCTTTCGAGCGTTGCCACCGGCGGGTCGCAGCCGGCCAATGGATCGTCGAGTTGGTGCTGCCGGGAGAAGGGCAGGAAGACCAGCAGCACCACGAACGGGAGCGACGGGCGAAGGCCGGTGGAGATGATGCCTGCGGGCAGGTAGCCGGCCGCGATCTGCTGTGCCACGCCGAGGGCCAAGCCGCCGGCGAGGGCCAGGGGCAGGCTGGAGAATCGCCCGATGACCGCGCCGGCGATGCCCCACACCAGCAGCACGGTGAAGTTCTGGGGGTCAAGCTGGGAGTAGAGCGGAGCCAACAGGACTCCGGCCAGACCCGCCATGGCGCTCGAGAGCATCCACGCGAAGGCGCTAACCCGCCCGGCGTTCACCCCGGCCAGCTCGGTCATCCTCGGGCTCTCGACCACCGCGCGCATCTCGAGGCCGATCGGGGTGAACCGAAACAGGGCGACAAGCAGCACCACCACGACCACGGTGCACCCAGCCACCGACAGCTCGAGACCACTGAGCGGCACCGATCCGAGATGGAGGTAGACGCGCTGGGCGTTGACGAAGAGGGCCGGCGGAGGGATGTCCGGAGTCGCACCGGCGATGAGGAGGGCCAACTGGGGCAGGGCGACGAGCAGCCCCAGCGACGGGACCAACTTGACCAGGGGCGAAGCGGTGCGGATGCGGCGGAACAGGAGGCGGTCGAGGATCAGTCCCACCACCGGCCCGAGGACGAACACCGCAACCACCCCCGCCGCCCACCGAGGCCAACCGTCCTGGACCAGCGAGACGTAGGCCAGGGCCGAGACGAAGGCCTGGGCCCCGAAGGCCAGGTTGAAGACTCCCGAGGCCTTGTAGGTCAGCACCAGGCCCACCGCCATCAGGGCGAAAACGCACCCGAAGGGAATGCCCGGAACCGCGTAGTTGAAGAACTGGGTCACCGGGTCGGCACCCCGGGCTGGAGCGGCAGCGTGGTCACCGTGGTACTCGACCGGGCAAACTGATCGAAGCACACGTACACGCTTGCGCCGTTGGCGAACACGGGAACGAAGGCATCTCGCCGGGCCTGCACAAATGAGGAGCAGTCGGTGGAGGTGATGGCGGTGTGGGCCACCGACCAGTCCTCTGGTGGGACGGCTCCATCGGCGGTGTACTCCGACATCTTGTTGATAGCCGCCACCAGGGCGCTCCGGGTGAGATTCGGGCCGACGGCCCGCAGCCCCTGAGCGAACAGGTCGGCGCTGACCCACCCGGCCAGGGCGGGCCAGCTGGGCTCCGTCCCCGGTGGGCCGTACTTGCGGAGCGCGGCGTTGAAGGCGTCGATGCCGGGGTAGGCACCGCGGTCGATGGCAGACATCTCGAAGGGGGTCTGCTGCAACAGGAAGTAGACCCCGTCCATGGCGGCCTGGTTGTTCGACAGGATCGAGTGGCTGTAGCCGTCGAACCAGTACTGGTGCACCGCTCCCATGCCGTGCTGCTGGAGTGTCTGGGACAGCTTGATGTTGCCGGTGGAGTCCATGCAGGTGGCCACGAAGTCGATCCCGTGCTGCTGCATGCGGGTCACGTCGGCATCGAGTGACGTGGCGCCGTAGGGGATGGAGGTATCCACCACTGGGGTATCGATGTGGAACCGTTTCAGCGCCTTGATCACACTCACGCAACCCTCCGAGGACTGGGCCACGTTGTAGGCCAGCACCGCGGCCCGGTGGGACCCAGTGTGCTGGGCCACATAGGCCACCTGGGGTTGGGGCGCCGACGAATCAACGAACGAACCGCCGGCACCGAACATGGTGGGTCCCGCCCACTGGGCGTTGGTGTTCTGCTGGAGACCGAAGGTGGGCACCGCTTGGGCCCGCAGGATGGACGAGCCGGTGAAAAACGGCGTGCCTACCCCGACCACTGCGAAGACCTTGTCCTGGACCAGCTGCTGGGCCGCCGCACTGTCCCCCGTCGGGGAGGTCCCGTCGTCGACGATCGGCGAGAACTCGATCTTCCGGCCGTCGACGCCGCCAGCGGCGTTGAGGCGGTCAAAGTAGATCTGCGCGCCGGTCACCACCGGGGCGAAGCTGGAGCTGGCGAAGCCACTGAGAGAAGCCATCGCACCCACCCGGATGGAGGTCGGGGTCACCCCGTTGATGTCCCCGGCATGGGAGACGGTGCCGATGGAGACATTGGCGCAACCGGCCAGCAGGAACGCGGCCACGGCGCCGAGGACAACGGGTGCCCGAACTGCGTGCCACCACGGTCGGTCCACTGTCCTCCTCTCGCCGGCACGCCGCCGAAGACCGCAACGAACCTACCTCGCCGTCCACGTTACGGAGCCGGACATCGAGTTCGAACAGGTGCTGACCCCCCAGGGCGCTTGCCGGTGACCACGACCTTCGTGTGCTGGTCCTCGTCGGACCAGGTCTGCCTGGCGAACCGCAGCTGGAGCCGCCCCACGCCAGCTGTGCCTGCGGTCCACCTGCCGCACCTGGACGGCCCCTTGTTCGACGGGAAGCAACGGATGTCGAACACGGATTCCTGACCGGGGCAAGTCGGGCTCACCGTCGACGCCGACAAAGCACTGTGTCGCTGCGGCCCAGGCCCTCGCCCCGACGCTCCGCTGGGACCTGGCACCCGGCCACGGGAAGCCTTCCGTCCTGCACCCGCCATAGAGACGGGTTACCCTCCTGGAGGGAGCCGCTCCGGGTTGCCGACAGACAAGCGGACTGTGCGGAGGTGGCAGCACCATGAGCACGAGGTCGACGCTGGTCGGGGAGATGAGCGACTCCGATGCCGTGCTCTGGACGGTCGGTCGCGACCCGGTCCTCCGGTCGCCCATCGTGGCGGTCATGCTCCTCGACGAGGAGCCGGACTGGGAGGTGGGCCTGGATCGGGTCGAGAGGCTCACGGTGATCGAGCCACGGCTCCGGGCCCGGGCCGTTGCCCGGCCCTACGGCCTAGGCAACCCGCAGTGGGTGGACGACGATCTCAACGTGCGAAGCTGAGCTCCCCTCGGTGTCTCGGACCTCGGCCTCGCACCGCTGGCGCACCGGATAGTTGCACTGTCCCGGAAGGGCATAACGGACAGCCCGAGTATCCGAGCTCGAAAGGATTACGACCGTTTCCGGGGGCGAACAAGTCTGGACTCGGCCCACGAAGCAGACCGATGCGGGCTGACAGGTGCGGCACATTTTTGCACCTCACCATTCGCTCCGCGATCCTCACCAAAATAGACACTCGTCCCGGAACTACATCTGGGATACGGTCGCGTAAATGGATGCTCGGTCGGATGAGCTCATGCTTGAGATCAAACGAGTTTTTCCAGCGCCTGTACAGGTAGTCTTTGCGGCTTTCAGCGACCCGAACGAGTTAAGGCGCTGGTGGGGTCCCGAGGGATTCACCGTCTCGAGTCTAAATTTCCACCCTCAGGTCGGAGAGCGTTACCAGATCGAGATGCAGCCGCCAGACGGTAAGGCCTTTCACATCACCGGTGCGTTCCGCGACGTCGACCGGCCTGCTCGACTCGCGTATACGTTCGCATATGAGGAGCCCGACGACGACGACATCGAGACGTTGGTCGTTCTGACCTTGCGCGATCTTGGGGGATCGACGGAGGTCGCCCTAACGCAGGGACCTTTCAAGACCGAAGCGCGCCAGGCGCTCCACCGGGATGGTTGGACGGACAGCTTCAACAAACTGGGCCGGTCCATCTCAAGTACTTAGTTGGCGGGAAAGGCGTGCCGCTGTGGAGGTACGAGTGGCGGGAGAACCCGAGCGGGAGCGGAAGGAGGACCGCCTGCCCGGTGGTTCCGGACGGTGCAAGTCCCGACAGCTGCGGGCAGATGCACCACACATGACTGACTCAGAACCTGATGGAACTGGGTTGCGCACAACTAGGTGGTGCCATCAGGGCGACCTGGACTTCGACCATCCCCGTTCGCCGGGACGGTGGGCAGTTCGATGCATGCGGTTGAGCGGAGGAGAGCCACTCGGTACCGGCGTTACAGATCGGTTATCCGCAGGTAAGCACATGGCGGAAAACTCCGGTGTGAAGGGCAGAGCCAAGCTCGCAATCGGCGCTATATCATTCACCGCAGTCCCAGGTTTGGACGATACTTGCCCCACCTCAACGAGATATGTTGGCGCTACGGCTGTACTTAGGTTCGTCCACGAGAGGTAGGGCATGACCGGAGAGCCAACACGTCCACGGATCGAGCCGCTTCCGGCCGACGAGGGAGCGGCGCGTCAACTCAACATCTTTCGGACTCTTGCACACAATGAACCACTCTCCAAGGGGTTCCTTGAGTTGGGTGGGCACTTGCTGGGTGGTGGCGTCCTACCGGTCCGGGAGCGCGAACTTGTGATCCTGCGTACCGGCTTCCGCTCCGGCTCGGAGTATGAGTTCGGTCAGCACACGCGCATCGGTCGCAAGGGAGGCCTCACCGAGGACGAGATCGCGCGGCTGGCCGACTCCGACTCGAGCCAGTGGAACACGGACGACGCCGCGCTCGTGACGCTCGTCGATGAACTCTGCGACGAAAACATCGTGTCCGAGGTCACATGGCAGGCGCTCAAGGCCCGCTGGACTGACGCTGAGCTCCTTGAGCTCCTCGTGCTTGCCGGGTTCTATCGGCTGGTCTCCGGAATGCTCAACAGCGTCGGCGTCGCCCTCGAGCCCTCCGTTCCAGGCTGGCCGGACGGAGTCGTCGGTGGGCGAAGTGCTCCGCGTCAGGAGCAGTCCTGACCGGGCGACTCGCGGGTCGCCGCCTGCTCGTCGTAGGTGGGGGAACTCGCCACACAGACGACCAAGACGCACCATTGGGCAACGGTCGAGCCATCGCCCTTGGCGCCGCCCGACAAGGTGCTGCCGTCGCGGTCACCGACATCGACGGCGGCGCCGCACAAATGACTGCCGATATGGCGGCCGAGACTGGCGTTGCCAGCTACGCTCTCACCTCGGACGCCGCCGACCCCGACGCATGCGAGACGGCCGTAACCTGGGCCGCCGAGGTACTCGGCGGATTGGACGCGCTCGTACTCAACGTCGGCATTGGCATGGGCATCGGCCTCCAGGGCACTTCCCTATCCGATTGGGACACTGTCTTCGATGTGAACTTGCGCTCGAACTTCCTCACCCTCAAAGCAGCTCTGCCGCTCATGAGTGAGGGTGCCGCGGCCGTTCTCATCTCATCGGTCGCTGGATTGCGGCCGGGTAGCGGTATTCCCACGTACGACGCCTCAAAGGCTGCGCAGCTAGGGCTGATGCGGCAGGCCGCCAGGGAGGCCGCGCAAAGGGGCGGTCGGGTCAATGTGGTCGCACCTGGGCTTATCGACACACCCCTCGGACGATTGGCGACGGCCGGACGGCCAAGCCGCGGCAAGACTCGGGTCCCGCTGGGCCGCCAAGGCACCGCAGTGGAGGTCGCTGACGCCGTCGTATTCCTTCTTTCCAACGAAGCGAGCTACATCACCGGGCAGATTTTGGCCGTTGACGGAGGACTATCCACGCTGGCGTAACCACCTTCGTGTCTCCTGGAACGGTCTTTGCGTGTTCTCAGCTTCGGTAGCTGAGGTGACGGATAGAGTTCTCAGCTTAGGAGGCGGCGAGCGGTCGGTTGGCGACGCGTCCGCAGCCGCCGTTGCTTCGCTTGATTGGGCGATGCGACACTGAAGGTGTGTCATCAGAGTCCTCGGTCACCCCGTCGGGCGTCGTCGTATTCTGCGACGTCTCTCCTGCGATTGAACGTATTCAGTCTCGATTCCCGTCCGTCGAAGTCGTCGACATCTCCAACGGTGTGCCCCCTGGCAGGCGGGGCGACGTGCTCTTCGGGGGCTGGAGCCCCTACGCGGTCGATGCAATGGCCGCTGGTGTGCGCTGGGTGCAGATGGCGGGCACGGGAGTCGACGGGGTGTCTCCCGAGGTCAAGGCTGCTCCAGTGCTCACCGCAGCCCACGGAGCCAGCGCCGTCGCCATCAGCGAATACGTGATCGCCACGATGGCTGCATTCGCCCGCAACTTCCCCCACAACTGGCTCCGAGAGGCACCCGCGATCCTGGAACTACCAACCAGCCAGCACACTGGCGGGGGCAACACTGGGTCTCTTCGGTTTCGGCGGGATCGGGCAACGCGTAGCCCGCATCGCTGTGGCCATGGAGATGAGCGTTGTCGCTCTTCGGCGAAGTTCAGCGCCCAGCCCGATCGATGGTGTCGAGATGGTCCGGTCTCTCTCTGACCTCCTACCAGTGGCCGATCACGTGGTGTTGGCTGCCCCCGCCACCAAACTCACCCAGCACGTGATCGACTCCGACAGCTTCGCCTTGATGCAACCCGGGGTTCATCTGGTCAACATCGCCCGAGGGGCCCTGCTGGATCACCAAGCCTTACGACAGGCACTCGACGACGGAATCGTCGCCCGAGCGTCATTGGACGTGACCGAGCCCGAGCCTCTGCCAGCTGGTCACTGGCTATTCGACCATCCCAAGGTATTTCTGACGCCGCACGCCTCCTGGGTCGGTGATGCGGGATTTCTCACGAGGGCCACCGAGATGTTCTGTCACAACCTCGAACGATTTCTCGTTGGGGAGCCGTTGGCGGGGGTGGTGGGCAGTGAGGGCTACTGAGCGAGACGATTCAGGAGGGCATGCCGGGAGCTAGGCGATGGAGAGACCGAGTCGGGCGTGTTGCTACCGAGCAGCGAGGAGTGTCCCCCGAAACAGCCGACCGCCCCGAACATGGGTACCCGGATCGCTGGGTATGCGCCGGTCTCGGATTTCGCACGTGCCCTCAGCTGCTTAGGGCTGAGGTCCAAACTTCTGACCCCGGTTGGCCCGGCTGAGGGAGTCCTCAGCCTCCGAAGCAGTGGCACCCGAACACGCAAGATTCTCAGCTTTCAGACTGAGTGTGAATTTGACGACCTCAGCGTGCGAAGGCCACGGGCCCGACCATATCGGTGCAGGTCGGATTGTCACGGCATGAAGTACCCGCCGATCCGGTGATTGCGGGGGCGTCCTCGGACGGCGTTGGAGGCCTGCAGCCCCGACAGGACCGCCGCTTCGATACAGCCCGCATTGATACCCGAGTCTGTCCAATCCCCCGCGAGGAAGAGATTGTCGTAGCCGCTTTCGTCCGAACGGAGACGGTATCGATCCGTACCGGGCAGTGACTGGACGTATCGGTCAGACGGGTCGATGTTGGCGGTCCAATACTGTGAATCGAGCAGATGAGGACCCGCTCCATTTCCGGGGCCGCAGAGAAGGTCCCAGCGAAAGCCGTCGCTGCCGGCCGCTCGGGGAAGGAGGTGACCGAGCTCACGGTCGATGAATTCGACAGAATTCTGGCGAACCTTGCCGTGCCATTTCGCTGCTGAAACAGGATCGTGCACCGGCGGTGCGTCGAGTACACCGCAGAAGTAGGCGATCGAGCCCGGTCGGTGTTCAACCGGCCAGTCTTCGACGTCGATCAGATGGGACATCGAAGCCCAAGTACCAAAGGGTGCATCGAGGGCGCTCACCGTGGACCCGGGATGGGTCCATCCGAGAGATGGCTCCGACTCTCGCATCCATAGTTGCAGTGATTGGGTGGCGACCGTTCCGATCCGGCCGACCATGTCGTGCCACTCCGGGCGGTCAGCAATGAGTTCGCTGCAAACGAACTTGGCCATTCCCGGCGGGATGGCAAAGACAACCAGGTCGAAGTCGACGCCGTCCCGCAGCACCCGTTGCTCTGCGAGCGGCCACTCGCACCAGTGCGACTCGAGCGGTTGGTTCTCGATCCCATCGGCCTCCGACAGCTGACCGATCTGGGGACTCGCTGGAAAGCCGGGAAGCCCTTGGTGGGAGATCAACGGGTCGTACCGCGGTCGACCTGGCGCAAGTCTCACCTGGCGTCCGATGCTGATCGCATCGATCCGACTGCCGTCTTGAGATGGGTGCAGCTGATCGACCCGATGAAAGAATTCGAACTCGACCCCACGTCGGCGCAGTGCTTGGTAGAGGGGGGCGAACACGATGTCCCCCATCCCGGCTGTCATTTTCCAAAGAAAGGAACCCTTGTAATCCAGAAGGGACTTGCCGCCGAAGAGGACGGCAGTTCCCGCGCTCATCGACGGCCGCTGCGGATCGCCCTCGATGAAACCGAACGCCAAGTCGTAGAGACCGCGGACGATTGAGAAATCTTGGAGCTCCACAGGTCCACCGTGCCGGACTATCCAGTCGAGGTACTCTTCATCGTTGACGGCCCCGAGGCCTCGGGGATCGGTGAGGAGTCTGTCCCCGACGATTCCCCGGACAGCAGCCGTCATGAGTGCCACCCCTTGCCATGTGCGATAGAGGGCGACCTGCCCGTCGTCGGGCCCACCCAGGAGCGACCTGAGCTCTGTCACGCCCGGTCCGGCCGCGGTGAAGACGGCGTCATGGAGGGAGCCGTGGCGATCGGCCAAGCGGGCCGTCTCGGCCATGAGTGCGGTCGATGAGACCACGACGCCGGCGGCGAGTGCTCGAGCCCTGTCGAAACCAGCTGAGCGTCGGCCACCGGCGAGTGCCTCGAAATAGTGGGAGATGAGTTTCAACGCCTGGACTGAGAAGTCCACCACCGTCAACTCACGCCCGCTCATCGCCGGTCCTTTGGCCGACCGGTGGTTTCGGGGCATGTCCGTGATCCACTGCCGTCGGTCCCCTCTGTGGCGTTCGGCCAGCCCGATCATGCCTGCCGGAACGATCGCATCGCTCAGCGTCTGCACGGGACACTCAGGGTCCCGGTTCGGCCGGTCGAGCTCCTCGTAGCACTCCTGGAGGAGCCGGACGGCGTTCTCGTACCATCCGAACCAGACATGCAGGCCGTGTTCCTCGATTCGACCATTCACCCCGCGACTGCTGGCACCCTTTCCGCCGAGTCGCCAACCACGTTGGTACACGGTGATCGACTCGAATTCCGTGGCCCAGCCCGATTCGCTCAGCCGCCATGCTGCTGCCAGTCCGGCCATACCCCCACCAAGGATGGCGACCCTCTGGCGTTTTCTCATCCGAGCGCGGCGAGCGTGACCCTTGCCCGAGCGAGCTCAGGGTACGTTGAGCCACCGTTCAGCTGCTCAAGGGCGGTCTCGAGCCTTTCCCGCTCAGAGCCACCGCACAGATTCGCGAGGTCGATGGCGGCCCGAAGTTCGAAAAGAACGCCGTGCTGGCGGCGGGCCAGCCCAAGGGCCTCCCTCAGTCCCTGCTCTCTTCCACTCGGATGGAGGTCCAAGTTGGCGAGGTGGCGCAACGTCTCCGCATCATAGAAGTGCATCGCTGTCTCCCCCGCCAGCTTGAGCGATTCCTCCAGGCGTGCGTGGGCTAAGGGCTTGTCACCGCCGGCGGCGTGGAGGAGACCCGCCATCGTAAGGTAGTAGGGGAGAAAATATCGGGTGTCGAAGGTCTTCCACAGCTCGATCATTCCGTCGAGGACGGCCGCATGCTGTGCGGACTCTTCCCTGGACGCGGTTCCTGTCCTGACGGACTGCACTGCGGAAAGGACAGTTGCTTGCATTTGTGCGACCATCGTCCATGAGTCAAACCCGTGCCGGGAGGAGATCTCGGTGAGGCGGGCGATTTGCTCCCCCGCCTCCTCGAACTGTTCCAGTTCAATCCGCATCCAAGCATTGTGGGCCAGGCTGTGAGCGGCACTGTATGGACCCTGAGGAAAGTCCATTCCGTCGGTGCGCGCGAATGCTGCAGCGAATTGCTCGTCGGCCCCGGAATCATCGCCGGTGAAGAACCGAACGACAGCAGAGCAAACAAGCGCCCCGGCCACCGGCTCATTCGGGTTCAGCCACTCAGCGGCAAACCGCTCTTCGTCCTCGGTCACACGGGTTGCATCGAAGACGTCCAAGAGATCACGGGCTGCCCGGAAGTCGCCCTCCCAGCATTCGAGAATGCCGAATGACGCCAGGTTGAAGCTGCGATACCACTCGCGGCGTTCGAGACTCCGGTATGTCAAATCGCTGATCTCCTGCGCCTTCGAGATCTCGCCCCGGGTCAGGTGGTAGGTCCAGAGGACGATGACCGTGCTGAACCACTGGTCGCCCGCTGGGTCTGACGCGGTGAGCTCGAGGCAGCGCTGATAGTCGATCGCCGCTGCCGGGCTCGAATGACCCAACTCGGAAACGGCGAGGTAACCGCGTTGCAGGCGCAGGTTGACCTCATAGAGGTCGCGTTCAACATTGAGAGGAAGACTCGAATTCAACAAGTCGATCGCCCGGCTCAGATGCTTTTGGGCTTCACGGAAGGAACCCCGTCGGCGCGCCGAGGAGGCCGCGCTTTCATAGGACTGGACGGCGTCGGCGGCCCGTCCCGCCTTCTCGAAGTGCGCTGCCGCACCTCCCCAGTCGATCACGTCGCCATCCGAGCCGCCCGAGGTCAGGGCGTCAGCAAACCTGCTGTGTACCAGTCGACGCTGCGAAAGCGGTTGGAGTTCGTACGCTATTTCTCTCAGCAACTCATGGCGGAATCGATACGAATCGCCAGGCGCCGCTGGGCCCTCCAAGACGCCCTGTTCGCAAAGCGACACGAGTGAGTGGCCGACTTCCTCTTCAGACAGCCCGAGCACTGATTGGAGCAGCCCAGGGTCAACATCGCGTCCGATGACGGCAGCGGCCGAAGCAATGGGGACGATGTCTTGATGTGTACTGAGCCTGGCGGCGAGAAGGTCGTACAGAGTGTCGGGAACGGCACCAGATGGGCGAGCCGACGTGCCCGCTTTTGACGAGGGAGCTCCGTGCCAGGCCCCGGCGACGAGCTCTTCGATGTAGAGGGGGATGCCGTCGCTGCGGGCGACCAACGAGCGTCGGTCTTCCGGGCTGAGGGGGGTCTCCGTGCACAGTTCATCGACGAGCAACCCGCTGTCTTGCTCGGAAAACGGCTCCAGCTCGATCAGCTCCGCTCCGAGCACCGTGCCAACTCCCGGTCGAGCCGTCATGACCATCATGCACGCCCGGTCGTCAGATGCGATCCGCTCGAGAAGCTCGAGCGTCGCGCCATCGAACCACTGGAGATCCTCAGCCAGCAATACTGAAGGGCCTTGGCCCAGGCAAGCGCCGAGATAGCGGTGTGCGGCTTCGGAAATCGCCGCGCTGAGCTTGCGCGTGTCGAGCGGCTCCGCCAAGTATCCGGCCTCCGGCTCGATGCCCAGCACCGGGGCCAAGAGAGGGACCAACCTGTCGGGCTCGAGCCCCCGAAGCTGCAGTTCGTCGGACAGGCGTCGGAGGCGCTCAGAGCCGTCGGAGTTGTTACGGATACCCGACGCCTGTTCGATGAGTCTTCGCACCGGGTACAGACCCGAGTCGGCAAAGAAGGCCGACCCGGCCAGCTCGACAACCGGCAGCTGCGCGTCACTTGCCTTGAGCGTGACTCGCGAGGCGAGGTACGACTTCCCCACTCCGGCCTCTCCCCGTAGCAACAGTGCGAACGTGTCGACCCTCCGCCTTTGGCTGACCTCGTCCAAGACGCTCTTCAACCGTTCCCATTCAGCCACTCGGTCGATGAAGGGCGCGTGGAACGGGGACGTGGCCGAGCGGGCGGATCGTTCACCAATCACTTGGTGTGCGTGGATGGGCTCTTCCACCCCTTTAACCGACTGAGGACCCATCGAGGTTGTCTCAAACACCTTGTCGATCATTCGTTGGACGTCGTCGGAGATCACAATTCCGTCCGGTGGAGCCAACTGTTGCAGGCGCGCGGTGACGTTGGTTGTTAGCCCGTAGACAGAATTGAGGTCTCGATAGATTTGACCTCGATGGATGGCGATCCTGACGGCGAGCTTCTCGCCGATCTCGCGCTGGGTGTCGGCTGAGAGTGCCCGCACTGCGTCGATGACCTCGATTGCGGCTCGTACGGCTCGCTCAGCATCATCGCCGTGGGCATCCGGCGCGCCGAACAATGCCAGGAGCCCGTCCCCCTGCACATTGACGACCTGTCCGCCGTACCGACCTTCCAGGGTGGCTCGGACCTCGGAAACGTAGCGTTCGATCAGAAGTCCGTACCGCTCGGGATCGTGCCGTCCCGACAGCTCTGTCGATCCGACGAGATCGCAGAACATCACCATGACACGTGGCTGTGAACGGCCCTGTAGGAGCGACTCCGACTCGGTGGGTTGGTCAGAGGCCACAGCTAGTCAATCATGGGATGACAATCCACACGTCAGCTTTAGTGTTTGGCAGATTCGGGCTCGTCACGGTCCCTTTGTACGTTCCACCGGGTTGAAGCTGAAGGCTGCCTTCCTTGATCACCAGTCTGAACGGCTCATCGTCACGACTCAGCGTTGCCGGTTCGAGTTTCACCGCCTGCGCCGGTATCTGCTCCCCAGATGGCCCGGATTGCTCGAGCCCTGGGTCGAGAGCGGAGCACTCGAGGACGAGGGGACCGGCTGACTGAATGACAGGCACCGAGGGGGGCGGGAGCACCATGGGCTCGGACACATAGCTGGCGGGGCTCATAGGGAATGTTCCTTGGTCGGTGCCCCCGCCATTCGTGGTGAGTGCCGAGCCGATGTTGACCAGGCTGACCCCGTAGCGAACGACGTGGCTGACAAACCTGCCCACGTCGTTCACATACGCCGCGGTGTCATAGCTGCCATTCTTCATGTTGCCCAATGAGGATTCGATCCCGCCGACACATTCGGCCAGCTCTTTCTTGACGACATCGCCGAGCTGCTCGGACGCCGAGGGACAACGACGACGTCGGCGAGTCTGGTGCGGTCCATCAGCATCCGTGACATGGATGTGTTTGCGCAGTGCAACCCTGTTCACGAAATACTCGGCCAAGGCATTGTACCCGAGCGCCCAAACGAACTGGGCAATCCAGGCCACCTCGAGCGGCGACATCCACTTGAGAGGCCGGAATTGCACGCGCTTTGTCGTGATCAGGTGGATGGCGCCCCTCCACTCCCGGGCGACGATGCTTCCCTCGTCAACGGAGACCACGCCGTCACCGCCCTCGCTCGACCAGTTCTGCGCCAGGCGGTACTGCAGGACGTTACCGGTGGCATCGGGGAGCGGACCGACCCCGAACTTCAGTGGTGTGCGAAGGCTAAGGTGCGACGCTACAGCGCAGTCGGCGGAGAGGACCTCGAGGTACACGTCGTGCCCGTCGCTCGGCGTCCCCAGTGTCATTGCGCACCAAGGCGGCGTAAAGTTCGTCCAGCGCGCCGGCACAAAGAGGTCGTCGAAGTCGTCCAGTTTCATTCCGGTAATGCGCTTGTGGGTCAGAAACGCGATCGCCACTCCTCCCGCTTCGGTGGTTGGCTTCACCGTCCACGAACACGGTGCGCAGCTCAGCTGGGCAAGGGCGGGAGCGATCAGGCCCTCCTCCACGGCCTGGCCGAGGAGATCATCCCAGTCCGGGAGCCCTGGAAATCGCTGTGCGTCGGTGAGGAGACGAAGCAACCGCTTCGCCCTCTTCTCTCCATCGGGCCCTCCCAGGAAACCAGCGGGCCCTCCCAGGCCTCCAGCGGTCCCTCCCAGGGTGAGCGGCTGGAGGGCCGAGAGCAGGTCGTCTTCGGTGACGTCTGCTTCGAACAGGCATTGGGCGAACGGCGAATCAGCCTGGCCGGGAGAAGGCCAGATTCGACCGAGGACCGCCAAAGCGAGGAACCGCCGAGCGATGAGGTCGCCCGCCAGCAGGTCGTCTTCCGAAACGGAGGCGAGACGGGAGAGCGCGGCCTTGATATCGGAGCTGGCCGACTGCGGACTCAGTGCCCGCTCGACTGCTGCCACATCCGCTTCGGACCCGACGTCCCCCCCATCCTTCGACCTCTCGAGGAGGCGCCGAGCCGCGGGGATCCAGCGAGACACCCCTTGGTACCAGCCCGCTGCGCCTTGGCCGTAGGCCGGAAGGAGTGGGGCCACCTTTGCAGCCAGGCCGCGGTCGGCCACGACTGCCTCGTCGATGGTGCCGAATATCGTCACGAGATCTGAGAGCTCTGACATCAACCGCCATCCCATGCTCACCTGGTTAGACGCACCTTACCCGATAGCCTTTCGACAGGCATCCGGCTAGGGCCGGCGCCAGACCGTCCAGCGTCCCAGGCCAGAGAGCGAGCAATGCCCGAGCGAGACCACAACAGCACCGTCGGCGCCGGTTTGCCCTGGGCATTCGTGCTCGACCCGGTTGCGAATGCTGCGGCGATCAACGACGTGCAACGACAGGGGCTGGAAGCGGCTCGGCGACTCATTGACAGCATCGTTGCCAAATCCGAGAGTTCCTCGGTCGACGGCCCGGACGAGCCACGCACCCGACCCGACCCTGGAGAGCAGCCCCGGCAGGGTGACTCCCTGGCTGAGCTCATCCGCTGCTGGGCTCAACTGACAACAGAGGTACTCGGCAAGCTGGGCGAGACTGGCGGCCGGCCGGCCTCGACCGGTAGCGAGACTGCCCCGACCACCGCCGTCTCGGTTGACGGATCAGAGCCTGGATCGTCGAAGCACTGTCTGGATGTCGACTCGCGGGGCCGGCTGTTCGCTGCTTCCGAGATCCGGCTTACCAATCCCTCGGCCCGGTCGGTCGGACCTCTCGTCCTTCATGTGGAGGACCTGCACACACCCGACGGCAGGCAACTCGCCGGCGCCAGTGTCCAGTTCAATCCTTCCCTGGTCGACGATCTCCCTCCAGGGTCATCTCGCTGCGTGGCCGTCGCAGTGTCGACCATGGCCACACTCACACCGGGTACCTATCGGGGCATCATTCAATCGGCGGCAGTGCCGGATCTCAGCCTGGCGTTGCAGATCACCGTGCACCCCCAAGGGTCGTGACTGTCACGACACACTCCGCTGAGGCGGACGCGGTTGAAACGGTGCTGCGCCAGGTGAGTCAGGACGTGCGCCGAGCCATGCTAGAAGCTGTCCCCGACGGTGAGCCGCACAAGTGGCTCTATCAACTTGTGCGCGCCTACCCGAGTCGTCGGGGGAAGGCCCTTCGTCCTGCGCTCTGCCTGAAGTCATGCCGGGCCTTTGGCGGGTCCGACTCCGACTCATTTCCGGTGGCCGTCGCGATCGAGATGCTTCACAATGCATTCCTCGTTCACGATGACGTTGCCGATGGGAGCGAACTTCGGCGTGGCCGCCCCACGCTGCCCACTGACTATGGACAGGCTCTTTCGTTGAACGCCGGCGACGCCCTGGTGGTTCTGGCCAACCAAGTCCTGCGGCGCCATACTCGAACGCTTGATCCCGACACAGCCGACCGAGTACTCGACGAGTTCGACAGCATGGCGCTGCGCACCCTCGAAGGCCAGGCGACGGAGCTCGGGTGGCGCCGTGACCGGGTGGTCGATCTGACCCCTGAGGACTATCTCAGTCTCGTTCTTCACAAGACGTGCTGGTATACGACTATCCATCCCCTTCGGGTGGGTGCGATTCTCGGGTCGACCGAACCGGTTGATCTGCGCGCCATGGTCCGCTTTGGCTTCTATCTCGGGGCCGCCTTCCAGATTCGCGACGATCTGTTGAATCTCACCGGAGCCGAGGGCCTCTATGGCAAAGAGATCAATGGTGATCTCTATGAGGCGAAGCGATCACTTGCCCTGATCCATCTCTGCAGTCAGGTGCAGGGTGATGATTTGGCTCTGGTGGACCGCTACCTCTCGGTGGACCGCTCCGAGCGGACAGCTGGACTGATCGGTGAGATACGTGGACTCATCGACAAGTACGGCAGTATCGACTTCTCCGTCGACTACGCCCGTGGCATCGCCGGTGCCGCGCTTGAGTCGCACGAGGAGGCGTTCTGTGACGCTCAGGACCGGGAGAGCGCCGAATTCGTGAAGGCGCTGGTTCCCTTCATGCTCGGGCGGAATCTCTGACGCACCCGCCACCATGGGGATAGAATTGCGGCGTGCTCAGCGACGAGACAGACGATCTCATCGATCAGATCGCCAGTGGTACGGTCCGTCTCATCAACTCGAATCTTGCGCTGGCCAAAAGGGTGGCCGGAGGAGGTGCCGACTCCCCCGGCTCTGATGAGCCCCTCGGGCCCGTGCAAGACGCCTGGATGACCTGGGCCGACTGTGCCGGCGACCTCGTGACCATCTCGTACCTCGCTGCCCAGCTGGCGGACGTCGTGGTCGGGTTCTCCCGGCCGCCATCGTCGAAGGCCTGACAAGTCCACCTAGTCTCAATGCGAAGTGCACTCTATGGACCAATTGGCGACTGACGGCAGGGATGCATTCATCAGGTTCTGGTCCTCCCTCCATGAGGCCACCTACCGAATCACTGACGGGCGAGCACTCAACCGAGTTCTGGGCATGCCCGTCATCCGTCTCACGACCACCGGTCGACATACGGGCATGCCGCGTGCGACCATCCTGACCGCCCCGATTGTCGAAGAGGACCGGATCGTTCTCGTCGCTTCCAACGGTGGTGATGATCGTGACCCACAGTGGTACCTGAACCTGATGGTCCATCCCGACGTGCGAGTCACGCTTCACGATGCCGAACTCGACATGCGGGGCCATGTGGCGCGGGCGCAGCAACGATCCGACCTCTGGCGCATCATCCGAAGCGTGACGCCGATCTACGCCCTCCATCAGCGGCGAACGTTGAGAGAGCTTCCGGTGGTCCTACTGGAACCTCGTCCGCCACCGCAGGACGAGATCGGGAGTTGAGGCAGCAAGGGCGGGCGCAGCCCCCGCGGAGCGGGCGCCTTCGTCTCTGCTGACTGGGATCCTCCAGGTGCCTTCGTTCGGGGCGGGGCATGCCGATCCTCAGCGGACACTCCGCCTAATCTTCGGGAGATCGGGAGTCTTTACCGCCGCATCTTTCCAGGCTAAATGAAAGCCTGGTCCTCAGCATCTCGGGCTGAGATCTGCCCTCAGCTGGCTTGGCTGAGGTATTCTCTGGGCCTGAAGCCGGCGCAGGGTCGTCGTCCGTTGGACGTGCGCAACGTCATAGGGAAATCGGTCGACGTCATAGGGAAATCGGTCGACGCCGGGGTATCGCAAGTGCCCGCTCGAACAACCCGCTGGCATGTTCGGCCGATGCCGCTTTGCACGATCTGACCGCAGGAGTCGGCGGCGCTTTGCCCGTCGAGGCCTTTGGCGACTCCTTAGATTTGGAGGCCGGAGGTGCAGGCGCTCCGCATCTCCGGCTGGAAGGAACCGGCCGCCACTGCCGTCCCTCGATCCCGGTTCACGTTCTCTCAAGTCTCTGGATGTTTGCACCTCCGCCGACTAGCGTGATTGCCGAGAATCCGACGGTGGAGGAGCGTTGATGGGACAGCCGATCGCGGATGTGTTCACTTGGCCGGCGGATGACCCGCAGCTGATCGGTAGCCGGTGCGAAGGCTGCGGGGCGGTCACATTTCCGGTGCAATCTCGGTGTCCGCGCTGTGGCGGCCCGGGTATGAGCGAACTACCTCTGCCACGCCGCGGCACTCTTGTGTCCTGGACGACCCAGGAGTTCCCGCCGAGCTTCGACTACAAGGGCGATCCGACAGGGGCGTCCTTCGAACCCTATGGGGTAGGGCTCGTGCAGCTTGACGACGTCGTACGTGTCGAGTCACGGCTCACCGAAAGCGACCCCGAAAAGCTCGACTTCGGCATGGAGGTTGAGCTGCGAATCGTCCCATTCTGCGTTGATGGCGACGGCAATGAGATCGTCACCTTCGCCTTCGCGCCGGTCGAAGTTACGAATAGCGAGGAGCGCTAAATGGACGACGTCGCAATCATCGGGGTTGGCCTCCACCCCTTCGGCCGCCACGGCGATAAGTCCGCGTTCGAGATGGGCGCCGATGCCGTGGAGCTGGCCTTGACCGACGCTGGCGTGCCGTGGAGTGACGTCCAGAGTGCCTTCGGCGGCAGCTGGGCGGTCTCGACCGACCCCATCACCAGTTTGGTCGGCCTCACCGGCCTCCCGTTCACTAACGTGTTTAGCGCGTGCGCGACCGGTGCCGCCACGATCCAACAGGCCACGAACGCCATCCTCGCCGGCACGGACGACATCGTCATGGCCATCGGCATGGACAAGCACCCTCGGGGCTCATTTAAGGGTAACCCTGTGACCACCAACGTGCCCGCCTGGTACGGCGATAACGGCCAATACGTCACCACAAAGTTCTTTGGCATGAAGATCAACAAGTACATGCACGACTACGGTGTCTCCTCTGCGACGCTGGCCAAGGTGGCGGCGAAGAACTACC
Source organism: uncultured Acidimicrobiales bacterium (assembly GCA_963727075.1). Taxonomy (GTDB): domain Bacteria; phylum Actinomycetota; class Acidimicrobiia; order Acidimicrobiales; family RAAP-2; genus Bog-756. Next base: position 183,297 of record CAVSET010000005.1, on the reverse strand, counting down.
GCAACGGGGCTCTCAATCCTAAGGCCTTCCGCCGTAAGCCAGTTTCCGAAGACGAAATTCTCAACTCTCAGATGCTCAACTACCCGCTTACCTCATACATGTTCTGCGCTCCCGACGAGGGTGCCGCGGCGGTCGTGCTCTGCCGCGCCGACATCGCCCACCGGTACACCGATACACCGGTGTTCGTGAAGGCGACTGCCATCCGCACCCGCAACTACGGCGCCTATGAGGTCAACACCACATGGGCCTCCGTAGAAGAAGATGATGCTCCCACTGTGTACGCGTCCCGCGCCGCCTACGAAGCAGCTGGGATCGGGCCCGAGGACGTTGACGTGATCCAGCTCCAGGACACTGATGCTGGCGCTGAGGTCATCCACATGGCTGAGAACGGCTTCTGTGCCGACGGCGAGCAGGAGAAGCTTGTCGCCGCGGACGCCACCGAGATCACGGGCTCCATGCCGGTCAACACCGATGGCGGCCTCATTGCCAACGGTGAGCCGATCGGCGCCTCCGGCCTGCGCCAGGTCCACGAGCTTGTGCTCCAGCTCCGCGGTCAGGCCGGCGACCGCCAGGTCCAAGGCGACCCGCGCGTCGGCTACGCCCAGGTCTATGGAGCACCCGGCATCGCAGCCGTCACCATCCTGGCCCGCTGAAGGGCACGCACCCACTGCCGACGTTGAACAAACGTGGGCATCAGCGGCTTGCTTATCGGCGGACATGGCTGAGCGCCACGGGCATCACGCCTGTGACCGCAGTGGTCAGGGCGCGCTCCGCTCAGCCACTACGGTGCGTTTACCCTCGGTGGCCTTGCTCGGTACGGCTGTGGCAAACCCTTACGGAGCTTGTTGAACTGCTTTGGCGAGTCGGAGATGCGCCTCATTCACCTGCACAGGGGCAGTGAACCGCAAAACTGATACGTCGGAAGCAGAAGGTCCGGACCAGAATGAGCAACGACTGATCCCGGTTGGCGTCCGATCAAATCGCGTGAAGTTGACTTGAGGCAACTCTTGGTCCCCAGCCTCCGAAGCTGAGGCAGAAGCTCCTCTACGACGCTATTCATCTTGCCTCCCACGGTCCGAGCCCCGGGATGGGTTATAGCGATCGGCAAAGAGGCCCGTGGGCCGAATATCGGGTGCCCCACCACGAATCCTATGGGCGCCCCTTGGGTGATGCTCGGCCGACCTGACCGAGTCAGGCCGTGACTTTCGGCCCTTTGCGGGCGTCTCCTGAAGGGATATGGGGATTGGTGAGTTAGAGTTCCTCGCAGAACGCGCTGACGGCTCAGACCGCCGACGCCAAGACATAAGGAGACGACGCAAAATGATGAGACGTCGACCCGTTGCACGATTGGCCACAACTGCAGTTGTGGCTGGGACTGCCGCCCACATGGGCGCCAAGTCCGCCCAGAACAGCGCTGCGGCTGCCCAGGCGCAGGCTGCCCCACCTCCCCAGGCTGCCCCACCTCCCCAGGCTGCACCAGCGGCTCCCCAAGCCGCTGAAAGCGCGCAGATCGAACAGCTGAAGCAACTCGCGGTCCTCAGGGATCAGGGCATCCTCAGCGAGGAAGAGTTCACCGCCAAGAAGGCACAGATCCTGGGGATCTAACCCAGGCTTGCCCTGGCCTCGCCCCTTCTTTCGGCGACAGCCGGCGACGCTTGTTTAGCCAGCTCAGGTTCGGGATCTGCGCCGGTGCCCGACCGAGAGCAATCCTGCGCCCATCAGGATCAGCACGGTCCCACTGACGAGGGCAGGAACGATGAAGGCGCTTCCGGTGAGGGCGAGCACGGGCGGGGTCCGCAGCGCATCAAGTTCTGCCTTCAAGTGGACACGCTCCACCGAGTCCAAAGATCCGAGCACAACTGTGTGGCCGCCAGGATCAATCACGACTGCTTCTTCGGGAGCAGTTTCCACCTGTCCTGCCGATGGGTCCACGGGTGGGGATGGTGGCGGTAACGGCGAGGTAGTGGGTGTAGGTGGCGACGTCGTCCCTGGTGATGGCTCCGACGTGGTGGTTGCTACGTGCGGTCTGGTTGTCGTGGTAGTCGGCTCGTGAGGTCTGGTGGTCGTGGGCTCCGACGGTCTGGTCGTCGTGGTGGGTTCCAACGGCTCAGGTGTGAGGTCAACCTTGCACCCGGCATTAACGACGGCCTGGCCCTCAGTAGTCCAGTTCAGGCCCGGAAAGCGTCCGCCGCTGTAGTCGAACGGTGGGATCACGTCACCCCAGGCTCCGTCGGACGTTGCAGGGAACACCGGGCCAGTGTGGCTTCCGTGGCCTGCGTTGATGATCGCGTTAGCACTCGTCGTGAGCTCGACGTACGGATTGTCCACCGCTGCCGTCCTGTGGCAGATGGTGACCTTGTCGGCGGGAGCGGCCGACGCCGGAACAGCGAACCCGAGTCCCAGAAAGAGCGCACCAATGGCAATGCCATTGCCGATGAGAGTGCGTCTCATAGTCACCTCTCAATGTCTCGGCATAGATCCCTCGCGTCACCGGCACGTTCGGGCAAGTCCTTGAGAGAAAGAGTTCCGAAGGAAATGTTGTCCAAGGGTGCCCCTGACCACCTGTGTCCTCGCGATGACCGGTTGAGGACACACCGGATATGAGCACTGACTCACCAGCGAAGCGAGCGAAAGTGATATCACGGCCTGGCTCCTACGATCGACCTCAGCCTATGAAGCTGAGCACCCAAGTGCGGCCTCAGCCTCAAGAGCCTGAGGCAGGCGCCAGGACTTAGGCGTCTCAGCTGGCATGGCCGAGGTACATACCACCGAGGTGCCAACCCAGGAAAGCGTCGCCGCGCCTCCCCTCCCCCGTGAATGGCCGGGCCTCCGCCCTGGCTCACTCCGGTCGATGGCGTGTCCGGGTGTCCCGACCGACATCTGTCGAACCCCTTGTGCTACTTGGTCTCGAGTCCTTGAGCAACCAGCTTGGCCCACGGATAATCCGCCTTTCCCGATGGGGAACGGGGGACCTCCTCGACAACGGATATCTGGCGGGGAACCTTGTGGCCCGCCAGATGCTCACGACAATGGGCTTGGAGCGTTTCAGTGCTCGGCACGGACGTGCTGGACACGGGTTGGATGACGGCAGCCACCCGTTCACCGAACCGACGGTCAGGGACGCCGACGACCACCGCGTCGACGATGGCTGGGTGGGCTTTGAGCACAGCCTCGACCTCTTCGGGGTAGACCTTCTCACCCCCCGTGTTGATGCACATCGTGCCCCGCCCGAGCAGCTGGATCGTGCCGTCGGCCTCCATGGTGGCCATGTCTCCTGGGAGTGCCCACCGAGCACCGTCCACCGACACGAAGGTGGCGGCCGACTTCTCAGGATCGTGGAAGTAGCCGACTGGCACCCTTCCCTTGGTGGCCAACCTGCCCACGGCGCCAGAACCCGGGGTGACCGGTCGGAAGTCATCGTCGAACACGGCGGTCCGGTCGCTTGCACTGAACCGAAGCGTCTGCCCCGCCCCCTGACCCCGTACGGTGACGGACACGGCCTGGGCGGGCGACTCCGACGATCCGATCGCTTCGGTGAGCACCATGGCCGAGGGAAAGCCGGTAAACAGTCGGTCCTTGACGTCGGCCGACATGATGCTTCCGCCCGATCCCAGCATGAGCACCGAGTCGAGTCGGCGGCGACCGGGGTGCTCCTCGATCGCCTCGACGATCGGTCTGCCCATCGAGTCACCGACGATCGTGAGCATCGTCGCCCGCTCACCCTCGATGGTCTGGAGCACGGTGTCGGCATCCATGGTCCGACTGGGATGGATCACCGACCGGCCGCCACTGAGAATCGCACCCCACGCCGACCAGTGCCCGCTCACATGCATGAGCGGGCCGAGGGCATACGAGATGAAGATGTCAGGCACGGCGACACCTTGGTCGGCCAACGGCTGCAGTCGGGGGTGGACAGGCAGCACGGCGTTATCAGCGACATCTTCGGGCCGCGTCACCACGACCCCGGGCGTCATTGTGGCGAAGAAGATGTCCTCATGTCGCCAGAGGACCCCTTTGGGCTGGCCGGTCGTCCCACCCGTATAGGCGATATACACATCGTCGCCGGACCGGGGTCCGAATCCCGCCGAAGGGGCTTGTGCCGCGAGAAGGTCCTCGTATGCATGGGCGTCGGGCAGGGCGTCGGCTCCGTCGGACCCGTCGGCAACGACAATGAAGTGCTCTAGATCGGGGAGTTGCCCTCGGATCGATGCCACCACTGGAGCGAAGGTTTCCTCGAGCACCAGTGCCCTGAGCTCGGCGTTGGCGAACAGGTAGGCGAGCTCTTCGCCCACATAGCGGTAGTTGACATTGATGGGTACCGCCCGGACCTTGTACGACGCCACCATGGTCTCGAGGTATTCGGGGCGGCTGAACATGTACACCCCGACGTGGTCATCGGTATGGATTCCCAGGGCCTCCAGGCCGTGAGCGAGCTGGTTGCCCCGTTGATCGAGCTCAGCGTAGGTCAGCCTGGTGTCCCGCCAGGCCACGGCGTCGCGTTCCGGAACGCGGACCGCGACGCTCTCGAACAGATCAGCCAGATTGAACTCCAATGTCACGCCCTCCCAGCGGCTGCGGTCCTCAACGAGTCAGATCCCGAAATGGCACATCCCTATCGACCCGAATATCGTGCGAAAGCCCGAGAGCTCGCTCGCCGATGACGTTGCGCTGGATCTCGTCGCTTCCAGCAGCGATCCGGAGCGAGGGCGAGCTGAGGAACTGCTGCTGCCAATAGCCGTGCTCCGGGGTGTCCTCGCCGACCAGGGTTCCGCGGAGTCCCTGGATGTCCACTGTCAGCTCGGCCAGGTCGGTGGCCATCTCGGAGTTGAACAGCTTGAGGATCATGGACTCCGAAGTGGACAGCCCCCTGCTCACGGCAGTCTGGGCCCGGAAGCCCAGATAGCGCATGATCTGCCCACGGATGTAGCAGCGGGCCAGCCGCTGCCGGATGAGTGGATCGTGGGTGCAACCACGCTCCTGGGCCAGTTTCAGGACCTGGGCGAAGGTCGACACCCCGCCGCTCAGATTCCGCTCGTTGGCGAGGGTGGTCATCGTGGCCCGCCATCCACCGTTCACCTCGCCGACGACGTTGGCCACCGGCACCCGGACATCGGTGAAGAACACCTCGTTGAAGGTCGCCCCACCGGTCATCTGTCGAAGCGGGCGCACCTCGATGCCGGGTGAGTCCATGTCGAGGATGAAGAACGTGATGCCCCGGTGCTTGGGAGCATCGCCATCGGTCCGGGCCAGAAGGATCCCCATGATCGGCGCGGTGGGCGCCCGAACTCCACACCTTCTGGCCGTTGACGACCCACTCGTCCCCGTCTCGTTCCGCGCGGGTCGTCAGGCCGGCGAGATCCGACCCCGCGCCCGGCTCACTGAACAGCTGGCACCAGATCTCCTCCCCCCGGAGCATGGCGGGGAGATACCGGGCCCGCTGCTCATCGGTGCCGTGCCCGATGATCGTCGGACCGGCCATCCCGATGGCGACAGCGAACAGCCCGCTGGTCACGTCGAATCGGGCCTCCTCCTGACGGAAGATCATCGACTGGATGACGTCGCCACCCCGACCGCCGAACTCGACGGGCCACGTGATTCCGGCCCATCCGCCGTCGAACAGACGACGCTGCCAGATCTTGCCCTTCCCTGACGAAGACGTCATCGAAATCGTAGAAACTGTGGGAGGTGGACAGCTGACCGGGATCCTTCTCCTTGGCGTTCTCCCGCAGCCAACGTCGAGCCTCCTCACGGAAGGCTGCTTCCTCTGGGGTGTCGTCGAAGTCCATGGTCTCTACCTCCTCAGCTGGCGCGGGGTCGCCAGAATGGGAGCCCGACGTCCTCCGCCGCCTTCAGCAGGACAACCTCGAGGGCCATGCCCACGGACAGGTCCTCAATTTCGCAGTCCACGATGTTGGACATCATCCTCACCCCCTCGTCGAGTTCCACCATCCCCACGGCGTAGGGCGAAAGTGCCGAGAAGGCCCCAGACCGGTTCTGCCGGATGACCGTGTAGGTATACAGCGTGCCGCTCCCCGATGCCTCCACCCACTCGGTCTCCCCGGCGCACGATGCACACAGGGCGCGGGGGTAGAACTGGAACTGGTGGCAGTCGGTGCATCGCTGGAGGACCAGTGTGCCGTCCGCTGCACTTCGCCAGTAGTGCTCTGAGGCATGGTCGGGTTGGGGCAGCGCCCGGAGGCCGAGGGTTGCGGCAATCTCTCCGATGTTCACGACCGGCCTTCCTTCCCGAGTATGACCGTTGCCATGGTCGACAGATAGCCACCTGATCCGCACGCCACGGCCAGCTCGGCATCGGGCACCTGAGCCTCTCCCCCATCACCACGGAGTTGACGGACCGCTTCGTTGATCAGAAAGACACCCCGCATGCCCGGGTGGCAGGCCGACAGCCCACCACCGTCCGTGTTGAGCGGATGGCGTCCGCCGCGTCGGAGTACTCCGGTCTCCACAAAGGGGCCACCTTCACCTCTCCGGCAGAACCCCATGCCCTCCAAGAGGAGCAAGACGGTGATGGTGAAGCTGTCGTAGCACTGGATGGTGTCGACGTCCTCCGGCCTGATGCCGGCACGACTGAACGCCTCGGGTCCGCATTGGGCCGCCGCCGTCGTCGTGAAATCGGGCATCTGGCTGATCGTCCAGTGGGTTTGGGCCCCGGCAGCGCCGAGGACGAACACCGGGGATTTGGGAAGATCTCTGGCTCGCTCCCGGGTCGTCATGATGAACGCCCCGCCTCCATCCGAGACCACGCAACAGTCGAGCTTGTGCAACGGGTCGGCGATCATGCGCGAGGACAGCACGTCGTCGACCGTGATGGGGTCGGAGTACTGGGCCCGTGGGTTCAGCACCGCGTACTCCCGCACGCCTACGGCGATCGCCGCCAGCTGCTCCGAAGTGGTGCCGAACTCGTGCATGTGTCGTCGGGCAGCCATGGCGTAACTTCCGGCCAGTACGTTGCCCCAGGAGCACTCGAACTGAGTTGGGCCGGCAACTCGAGCGGAGGTGTTCGAGAAGGTGCTCGTCCCAAGCATGCGCCCCATACGGGACAGCATGTCCGAGCCGTAGGTGACCAGCACTACGTCACACATATTTGCTTCGATAGCGGCCGCCGCATGCTGAACGTAGAACTCGAAGGTCGATCCCCCTACCGACGTTCCGTCGATCCATCGGTGATTGATCCGGAGGTACTCAGCCATGTTGGGTGCATCGTCGATGCTGTTGTTGAATCCGGTTCCGGCGCACATGTAGCCGTCGATATCGCCCTTGTCGAGGCCCGAGTCCTCCAGCGCGTTGCGAAAGGCCATCGCGTGGTGCTCCATGGCGTCGAGTTCCGGTGCAACGGGATAGTCGCTCCACCCGATTCCGACGATGACCGGATCACGCGATCCCATGACAACTCCCTCCTCGTCGCATACGGCAGGCCGGTCTGCGCCGCCCGGACTGGCTACCGTAGAGCCCTCCGACGGCACGCCAGAAGGGGGACGCATGGGAACCGATCAATCGTCGGGCACGACCGGGGGTGGACCGCTCGCCGGGCTCCGGATCGTGGAGGTCACCGGCCTCGGGGCCGGTCCGTTCTGCGCCATGATGCTGGCCGATATGGGCGCCGACGTCGTGAGAGTCGACCGTCCGGGCGCTCCAGCTGACGGAGGGGTCCTTGGCCGCAACCGACGCTCCGTCGAAGTCGACCTGAAGTCCGAATCGGGTCTCGCACTGCTGTTCGAGTTGATCGGCCGGGCCGACGGGCTCATCGAGGCGTTCCGGCCCCAGGTGGCCGAACGGCTCGGCTTCGGGCCGGAGCTCTGCCTTGCAAAGCAACCGACCTTGATCTACGGACGGGCGACCGGATGGGGACAGGAGGGACCGTGGCGGATGATGGCCGGGCACGACATCAACTACATCGCGCTGTCCGGGGTGCTCAGCATGATCGGCCCCCGCGGAGGGCCCCCGGTGCCGCCGCTCAACCTGGTGGGTGATTTTGGCGGCGGAGGAATGCTCCTGGCCTTCGGGATGGTCTGCGCGATACTCGAGGCCCGCACCTCGGGTGTGGGTCAGGTCATCGACGGGGCCATGGTCGACGGAAGTGCCCTGCTGGCCACCATGTTCTTCGAGATGACGGCCCGTCACCGTTGGGCCGACGAGCGGGGCACCAATGTGCTGGACGGTGGTGCTCCCTACTACGACACCTACGAGACCGCCGACGGGAAGTGGGTGGCCGTCGGGGCCGTCGAGGGCCAGTTCTGGTCCACCCTCGTCGAGTTGTTGGGACTCAGTGAGGACGACCTCCCTGCTCAGGGAGACCGATCGACCTGGCCTCGTTTGCGGCAGCAGATCGCCGCCGCCATCGCCACCCGAACACGCGACGAGTGGGGGGAACTGGCCTCCGGCACCGATGCGTGCCTCACGCCGGTCCTCGGGCCACGGGAGGCGAACGACCACCCCCACCATTCGCAGCGGGGGAGTTTCGTGCAGGTCGGAGACACACTGCAGCCTGCTCCGGCGCCGCGCTTCTCCCGCACGGTCCCGAGGCATCCGGCTCCAGCGATGGCAGCCGAGGCCGCTGGAAATAGTGTCCTGGCGGACTGGGGCCTCGACGCCGACGAGGTCACGCAGTACCGGAGGCAAGGTGCGTTCGGATCCCGAACCTGAGCGGTTCGCGGTCATGATGACGGTGACGTTCGTCGCACGCCCGACTTGCGGATCGTCAGCGGTCCCCGGACCCGGGCCTGACAGGCCAGCCGGATGACCTTCCCGTCGTACCACGATCGGCCGGCGAACTGACGAAGTGCTGCGGCCTCGACGGCGGTCGGTGCCTCGAGTCGGTCCGCCCCCTCCACCACCTCGAAGAAGCACGTATGGCACTCGGCCAGACCGTGGCAGATCGTCGGCCAGAAGAGACCCTGGTCCTCGGCAGCACCCATCACGCTCTGACCTGGGCCGACCTCGACGTCCAGACCCGAAGGCTCGACGTGGACTGTCACCACGACGACCACGCGACTGAGCTCCCGTCAAACGGCCGTGCATGCCAGCTGGCCGAACTGTAGGTACCGGAACCGGCGCAGAGCCTAGGAGCAGAGATACTCGTCGATCACTTCGTGCATGTGGATCACGTTGTGCTCCTGTCTGGGGTTCAGCTGCAGCCCGCGGCATCCTCGTCGACTTCATGCCCGCCTGCACATGGGCCATGTTGGCGTAGTCCTGATTGGTCACGAGTCCCCAGTCCTTCTCTGTCCAATCCGGGTAGAACTTGCGCTCACACATCTCCCGCTGGTCGTCGGGCGGCACCCACTCCAACGTCCACAGGTCCTTGACCGAACTATCGGGGTCCAATCCGTTCGGCCGGACCCGGAACAGAGTGGTGCTGCCCGGGTAGATGGGACCCACCACATTGGGAAAGAAGTGGACATCGTCGGAGCTGAGGAGCTGCTCATCCGTCAGGTCACTCACGTCGCTCCCCTTGCTCCGCAGCATCTGCACCCGAAGCTCGTTGTACACGTCCATTGCCGTCTTGCCTTCGGGGAGTGGCTCGTTCTTCAGCTCCTGGATCCTCTGGCGTTCCTCCTTGAGGAACAGGCCACTGAGCTCGTCGAGCATGACAGCGAGCAGCTCGCGCTCGTCATAGTCCCCCGGCTGCAGTCCCAGCCGGGGACTGGGTCTGATCTCCCGCTTGATCTCTCCCATGTTCCCCATGTGGTTGTGCTTGCCGAGTGGTCCGTACCGAATCGCCGTGTCGTCGGACCATCGGAGCAGCTGTGGGTGGGTGCCTTGGACGTGGTAGCTCTCGTTGAAGGCGTCAAGGACGGACTTCCAGTTGGCCGGAAGGATCACCGATCGGTAGGACCGGAACCGCATCTTCTCGAAGCGGTAGGGCTCGAGGAGCCCCGGCAGGGGACCGAGGAACGACTCGAGTGACTCGCAGTGGGGGTCCATGTTGATGAAGACGAAGCCCCCCCAGCGACCGACCTGGATCTGGTTGAGGCACACGTCGACATCGGTCATCGAGGGAGGGAAGTCGGCGCGGTCCACGACTTCCTTATTCGTTCCGTCCAGTTCGAATCGCCAGGCGTGGTACCGGCACCGGATCTCCCCGGTGGCGAAGTTCCCAACACCGGCGGCCAGTCGGGTGCCGCGGTGTGGGCAGGTGTTGTAGAAGGCGCGGATGGTGTCGGGTTCGCTGCGGGTCACCAGGATCGACTGGTCACCGATGACGTATTCGAGAAAATCCCCCACCCTGGGGACCTCTTCTTCACGGCACGCCACCTGCCACACCCGAGGCCAGAGGCGGTCCATCTCCAGATCGAAGAAGTCCTGGGAGACGTAGCGATCCTTCGGGACGATGTGCTGCTCAGTGGACTCGACCAACGCTCCGTCTCGGGCAATTGTCATGACCATGGGCCTCACCTCCCCCGTCCCCCCCAGGGGCGTTCTCCATCGTCATTTCAACGTAACAGAGTACTGTTGCATTCGCAGTTTGCCGGTGCTGGAGATCCGACGAATGACCTCGTCAGAGGCACGTTCTGTCGGCGAGTCGGAAGGTCGGGTGTGGACCAACCAGGGCGAGGTGGGGGGACGGCGCCACGCGGAGCGCATCGGACGCCGAGGGGACAGGGGCCCGGGGCGGCCGACAAGGGCGTGATCGTAGTGCTGCTCGGTTCCGGTACGGAGTCGTGACCGGTGGGCCCCTGCCGGGCCTCTCCGGTCTGCAAGTCCTCGACCTGTCCGACGACATCGCCGGGTCGTACTGCGCCAAGCTGCTCGGCGACGCTGGCGCCCAGGTCACCAAGGTCGAGGGCCCGGAGGGTCACGGTCTGCGACAGTGGTCGACCTCGAAGTCGGTTGGAAGCGATGGGGACCCTGACGGCGTGCTCTTCCGATTTCTGGCCTCCTCGCAACGGAGCCTCGTCATCGATCCCGAGTCGGCTGAGGCCGACCAGCTGTACGACGACTTGGCGGCCGACTCCGACGTCGTCATCGTCTCCACGGTGGGGGATCGGGGCGGTCCCCGGACAACCGCGGTCGACGTCTGGGACCTGACTCGACGCCATGAGCGTCTGGTCGTCGTCAGCCTCTCCCCGTTCGGCCTCAGCGGGCCCCGCGGCGGCGAGCACTCCTCGGACCTGCTCCTCCAAGCCCTCGCCGGCTCTCTCTACAGTCACGGAGAGGACGATCGGGAGCCTCTCGCCGTCGGCGGAGGCATGACCGAGTGGACGGTCGGCACCTTCGGCGCGGTGGGGGCACTCAGTGCGCTCGACCGCCCGCCGGCGGTCCGGGCGGGGCGATCTCGCCGATGTGTCGGCACTCGAGTGCCTGGCCGTCACCTTCATCTGCTATCCCTCGGTCGCCGCCAGCATGCCCGGAGGCCAGCAGATCCGGCCGACCTACGTGATGGTTCCCGGCATCGAACCCTGTCTGGACGGCTACGTCGGGATGGCGACGATCACCACGGCCCAATGGCACACGTTCCTTGACATGATCGAACGGCCCGACCTGGCCAGCGACGAGTCGCTGTACGTCCAGCGAAACCGGGCCCGGCCCGACGTGGTGGATGCCATCCAGCAGTGGACGCGCCAGCGCACCGTAGACGACGTGGTGCAGATGGGATCCCTGTACCGGATCCCCACCGTGCCCATCGGCAACGGCGAGAACTTCCCCCGGTTTGACCACGTGGCGGCGCGCCAGCTCTACCAACCAAACCCTCGCGGCGGGTTTCCTCACCCTCGCAGCCCGTTTCTCTCCAGTGCGACCGATCGGGGGACCCCCACCGCGGCCCCAACGCTCGCTGAACGAATCGACGGCCATGCCGGATCGAGGCCGAATCCACCCTCGGCCAGCACGGCCCGGCCATTCCTCCCCGACGACTCATCGCTGGCCGGCCACGCAGGAGCTTCCCCTCGCGGGTGTTCGGATTCTGGACTTCACGGCGTATTTGGCCGGACCCATGTGTACCCAGTACCTGGCGTCCTTGGGCGCGGACGTCATCAAGGTCGAATCGACCCGTCGCCCTGATCCCATGCGCTTCAGCGTACGGGTCGACCCTTCTGTGGACCAGTGGTACGAGCAGGGTGCCATCTTCCAGTCGGCAAACCTGAACAAGCGGAGCGTGACCCTCGATCTCTCGGATGACCACGGCCGTGACATCACCCTCCGTCTCGCCGCCACATCCGATGTGGTCGTCGAAAATTTCACACCACGGGTCATGGAGCAGTTCGGACTGTCCTACGAGGACCTGTCTGCCACGAACCCTCAGATCATCATGATGCGCATGCCCGGCTTCGGCCTGGACGGCCCATGGCGGGACCGCCCCGGGTTTGCCGCATCGATGGAGCAGGCATCCGGTCTGGCGTGGACCACCGGCTATGCCGATGGCCTGCCGTCGATCCCAGGCATCTGCGATCCACTCGCCGGGATGCACTCGGCCTTCGCAGTGTTGACCGCCCTCGAACACCGGCATCGGACCGGTGAAGGGCAGCAGATCGAGTTGGCCATGATCGACATGACAGCGACAATCGCTGTCGAGCAGGTGCTCGAGCACTCCGTCTACGGGCACCTCATGACTCGACTCGGGAACGCTCAGTCCGGCCGCGGCCACCAGGGTGTCTACCCCTGCCTCGAGCCCGACCAGTGGGTGGCCCTCCACATCGACTCGGACGAGGCTTGGCGGTCGCTGCGCACGGCGCTTGGATCTCCGGACTGGACCCGCGATCCGGAGCTGGACGGCGAGGACGGACGCTCCGAAGCCACCGAACGGCTGGATCGCCGGCCTCGCCTCGTGGTGCGCCGGGCAGGCGCAAAAGGACCTGTTGACTGTCCTGAGGGCCGCCGGGGTGGGATCTGAACCGGTCATCCACTCCTACGACGTCGACCACGACGAACAGATGAGCGCCAGAGGCTTCTGGGAGGACGTGCATCACCCAGTCGTGGGCCAGAAGCGCTTCCCCGCCTGGCCAATGCGCTACGCGACCCGATCCGCACCGTGGTTTCGACGGCCGGCGCCGCTGCTCGGCCAGCACACCGACGAGGTCCTCAACGAGCTGGGCATCGCTGCCGCGGACCTGGCTCTCCTCGAGGCAGCCGGCGTCACCGGCACCCGGCCGGCTGGAGTCTGAGGTCCGTTGACCGAGTCAGGGTCCATCGACTGGGTGCTCACGACGACTCGAACCGTTTGGCGGCGCCTCGACCTCGAGCGACCGGTCGACATCGACCTGGTCCTTGACTGCCTCGACCTGGCCCTGCAAGCACCGACCGGGGGCGACCTTCAGCGCTGGCGGTGGATCATCATCGCCGATCCCGCCATCAAGACCCAGGTCAGGGACGTGTACGTCGAGGCGTTGGACATGGCTCGAGGGGTCGGCGCCCCACGCCAGGCAACTCCACCAGCGATCGCATGCTCGACGATGCCTGGCACTTGGCCGATCAACTCCACCGTGTACCGGTGCTCGTACTGGCCTGCATCGAGGGTCGGATCCGGCCTCACATTGCGCCGGCACAGGCAGCCGCGCTCTACGGCTCGATCTACCCGGCGGTCTGGAGCCTGCAACTCGCTCTGCGGAGCCGGGGACTGGTCTCAGCGATGACGACCGTCCACCTCGAGCGGCCCGATGCCATGGCTCAGGCCCTGGGAATTCCCGATCACGTCACCCAGGCGGCCCTCCTGCCGGTGGCGCACCTGCTCGGCGACGATCTGCACCGGGCCCCTCGACGATCGGTCCATGAGGTGGCATTCGCGGATCGTTGGGGTGGACCCTGGGCTGGTCGATCCGGCCCGACCCCAGCAAACCCGGACTGAGTCACTGGCGCCGGCCCCGTCGGAGTGGATTGCCCGGCCGGTGCCGCCCTGCGGTCTCAGAGATCGGGCAGCGTGCCGGCGATGTCAGTGGTCGGACCGGCTCGCCCGACGAGGTCGAGGATCACTTCGGTCAGTTCGCCGGGCTCCCAGTGAGCTCCCTTGTCAATGCTGGGTCCGGCCCTCCAGCCCTCGGCAACGCTGATGTAACCCCCGTGCACATTGAAGATCCGCCCCGTCACCTCGGCCGCCGCGTCGCTTCCGAGCCAGACCGCCAACGAGGAGATGTGCTCAGGAGCCAGGGGCGAGAACCCGCTCGTGGCGCGCTTGGCAACCTCTTGACCGAATGGCAGGTCGGCATTCATCCGGGTGAGGGCCATGGGGGCGATGGCGTTGACCGCCACACCGTAGTGCTCGAGTTCCTTCGCCGCGATAACGGTGAAGGCGGCGATGCCGGCCTTCGCGGCCCCGTAGTTGATCTGGCCAACGTTGCCGTAGAGACCGGTGGCGGAGCTGGTGTTGACCACCCGCCCGCTGACCTGCTCCCCAGCTTTCGCCCGCTCCCGCCAGTGGCGAGCTGCCCAGTGTGTCGGGGCGAAGGTCCCCTTCAGATGAACCTGCATGACGGCATCCCAGTCGTCTTCGGTCATGGTGACCAGCATCCGGTCCCGCAGGATGCCGGCGTTGTTGACCAGGGTGTCCAGGCGGCCGTAGCCGTCGACGGCCTGGGCCACCAGCCTCCGGGCTCCTTCCCACGACGATGCATCGTCCCGATTGGCCTCCGCCCGCCCTCCCGTGGCCCGAATCTCCTCGACGACCTGGTCCGCCGGATCGCTGGCGTCCGCCGTGCCGTCGATGGAGGCGCCGATGTCGTTGACGACGACGACGGCCCCCTGCCGGGCGAACTCGAGTGCGTGGCTTCTTCCGATCCCCCGCCCGGCCCCGGTGATGGCCACGACACGACCCTCGCAGATCCCGGTCATGGCGCCTCCTGGGTCAGTGGCCGACCCGGGCCCGACTCTGCCTCGCGGTAGATCAAGCGCCCCTGATCGATCACCACGGTCCCCGGCTCGCTCTCCACGAGGAACCGGGCCTCACCCGTGGTTTCCTGCCAGACATGGACAGCCAACGGCTCGCCCGGTCGTACCGGTTGGGCGAACCGGGAGTCCATGGAGACGAATCGTCCGGGGTCTGATCCGCACACGGCGTGCAGCAGCAGGCGACCGGCGAATCCGAACGTGCAAAGGCCATGGAGGATCGGAGTACCCGAATCCGGAACGCTCGGCGAAATGCGGATCGGAGTGGAGCGGATTCCGGTCGCCGCTGAGACGGTAGAGCAGCGCCTGGTCTCGACGCGTCTCGGCCCGCAGGACCATGTCGGGATCACGGCGTGGAGGAGCCGACGGAGCCGACGGCCCTCGAGGGCCGCCGAACCCACCCGCTCCCCTCACGAACAGGGACGACGTCGTGGTGAACATCGGTTCGCCGGTGACGGCGTCGACCGATCGGCTCTCTGTGGTCACGACTGCGCCCGACCCCTTGTCGAAGATCCCCGTCAACCGCCCCACCGTCACCACGCGGCCCTCAGGGGGCAGGGGCCTCGCCAACGAGATGCCTTGTTGACCGTGGACCGACCGGAGTGGATCGAAAGAGCCGGCCAGGGAGAAGGCTGCGTTGCGGAAAGCGACGGCGACACCGAACGTCGGCAGCACCAGCTGAGGTATATCTCGACTGTTCTCGGTGGTGAATGCGAGTTCTGATCCAAAGGGATCCTGCATCCCCGCGCCGACTCCGAGGGAGTAGAGCAGCGAGTCCGTGGAGATCCAAGAGTGCTCGACCGGCGCTACCTCCTCACCGACCGCATCAAGGTGCCACGTCATAGTCTCCGACTCTCGGATCAGGCGAATCCGCCACCGTCGACCACCAATCGCTGTCCGGTGATGTTCGAACCCCCGTCGCTCACGAGGAACCCCACCGCATTGGCGACGTCCTCTGGCTCACAGACCCGACCGAGCGGGAAGCGACCGTCCAGGTCGTGGATGTCGTCCACCTTCATGGCCGCCTTCACCAGACGACGACCCATGTCCGTGTTGGACAGTCCGGGGACCACGACATTCACCCGGATCCCGGAGCGGGCCTCCTCTTTGGCCAGGGTGAAGGCCAGCGCCTCCTGGGCCGCCTTGGCCATGTTGTAGGGGCCGCCGTAGGGGTCGGCCTTGACCGCCGACTGGCTCGAGATCATGATGATGTCCCCTCTGGGCTGCTCGCGCATGCTCGGCAGCACGAGCTGGCTCATGTGGTGCGAACCCATCGCCATCGTTCCGATCACACGCTCCAGCTCCTCAACCGGTGTCTTGGCAACAGGCGCGCCCCGATTGGTGATACCCGCATTGTTGACCAAGATGTCGACGTGGCCGAATTGGGAGATGACGTTGTCGACCACGGTCGTTGCGTCCTCGTATGAACTCACGGAGCCCTGAAACGCCGCTGCCTCGCCTCCTGCCGACTTGATGGAATCCACAGTCGCCTGTGCCGACTCCTCATCCTTTCGGTAGTTCACCGCTACGCTTGCGCCGTCGGCGGCCAGCCGAAGGGAGATCGCTCGGCCGATCCCGCGCCCACCTCCGGTCACGATGGCCACTCGTCCTTGCAAACTCATGCGCCGTCCTCCTGTGTGGTGAGCGCCGGCGCCCGGCCGGCACTCATGGGTTCATCGCCAGCACTGGGCCGAGTCAGCGACCGTAATTACGTCGTCGGCGGAGAATAGCGCGCATCGGATTCTTGGTCCCGGGTGATCTGCTTCGAGGGAAATCGAGTGCGCTCCATGCCACGGTCGAAGGAGATGGGGGGTCGCCAATCGCTCCCATTGTCCGCCCAGCTTGCGGGAGCTCAGGCGAAGGGAAGGTCTCGTTCACGGATCGCCTCCCTGAGGCCGACATCGGCGGCCCGAGCTGAGAATGCTTGGGCATCGGGGGCCTGGTGAGCCGCGGCGTCGCTGAGTGCGGCAAATCGCTGCAGCTGCGATCGCCCCATCAACTCAACGCCCTGATTGACGACCCTCTTGTTGGCAGCCAGGAGGTCTCGCCCGATAAGGGCGATACGGGAAGCCAAGGCGAGCGTGTACTGGTCCAACTCAGTTGCGGCCACGGCGGCCTGAACCAATCCGATATCGGCGGCTTCGGCCCCGGAGATCGTATCTCCCGTGAACAGCAGCCGCTTCGTCCACTGCGGGCCCAGATGATACAGCCACATATTGGTCGGAGGGACGCCCATTGATCGGACGGGCGGGAACCCGAATCGTGCATCCACGGCCGCGATCACGATGTCGCAGTGAAGCGCCAGATCGGTGCCTCCGGCGAGACAGTTGCCGTGCACCTGCGCGATGATCGGAATCTGGCAGTCCCACACCCGTGACCAACTGGCGCCGAGTTCGATCATCGCGGTCACGTCGTCCTCGATGGTCGAAGGACGGGTCCTTTCCGTTGATTCGACGTCGTCCGGGAGGACCCCGTAGCCCGACGAGAATGACCGGCCGCCGCCGCGAATAATGATCACCCGAATTTCCGGACTCCTTTCTGCACTGCCAACCGCCTCCAGCAATTCCCGGATGCATCGATGAGTGAGGGGGTTGTGTTGCTCGGGTCGGCTCAGAGTGAGTCGGAGTACCGCCCCGATCCGTTCCACGACGACCGCCGGATTGTCATCGCCATTCGGGCCGCCTGCGCTCGTGCTGCCGTCAACCACGGAGGGCTCCTGTGTCACGCGACGTCCACATCTGCCTACACAAGCCTCCATTCTTTCTCAAGCCTCGGCCCATTCCAACCAAGTCGGCTGAGCCCGCCGGCCGGGCCGCCACCGAAGCCGGAGATGGTCGTGATCATGCCGAAGCTCGAGTTCAGCTCCACTGTGGTTTCGCAAATCACATCTGACCTCCGTGTCGTTCAGAGCCGAAGAAGCGAACCGTGCGACTATGGCGAAGGGCCGGTGGCCGGTGCAGAACCGGCAGGACTGATGTTTGATCCGGTTGGCGGTGTGACTGGTGGTGACGTGCCGACGGCCGAGATGTCCAATCTCACCGAGGAAGTCGAAACCCTCAAGGTAA
Source organism: uncultured Acidimicrobiales bacterium (assembly GCA_963727075.1). Taxonomy (GTDB): domain Bacteria; phylum Actinomycetota; class Acidimicrobiia; order Acidimicrobiales; family RAAP-2; genus Bog-756. The sequence goes on along the minus strand of CAVSET010000005.1, from coordinate 165,397 downwards.
ACGTTGAGACGTACCGTCCCTTTACGGTGTAAGTGAATATGCCGGTCTTACCCCCCTGTTGCAGCTTGAACGAATACGTATCTCCCGAGCGCGTCGTATGCTTTGCCTGATTGGCATAAGGAAGGTAGCCGTGGGCGGGGTCCAGCGCGGTCGCCCCCTGGCTCGCTTGTTGGTGGAAGGTGAGTTGCTTGGTCGGGGTGTTGTTGGGTACGGCCTGGCTTTGATACTGCGTGCTACCGATAACGTAGACGTAGGTGCGCTTGGACCCACTTTGGATATAGCCGCCCAGCCGATCAGGTGCTTGATACTTCAAGTGGTCAGTCTGCTCACCCTGCGGAGCGTTCTCGCTCAACACTTCCGAATAGTTGGGCGCAGAGAGCGTGTTCGTCACCGCCTGTTGCAACGATGCACTCTTGGCGGCGGTGGTCGTAGGCGTTGTACTAGACGAGCTGCACGCTGCAAACGTCAGCCCTGTGCCGACGACGATGGAAATGAAGTTAAGTCGTTTGCCAATGTGCATCAGGTTGCCTAACTGTTTCGGTCAGGCTACATGGCTATGGCCCGTCGGACGCGGCGGACTCTGCCTGCTGGTTCCTGGTCAGGTCGGTGGCAGGTCATCGTTTGGTTCACATCAGGATGTCGCTGTCAGTGACTCGGCCCTAATAAGGGTTGATCTGCCCTGGAGACGTGCCGGCTCGAGAGCCCAGATTCCTTGAGTGCCTCAGCTCCGTGGGCCGCAATCGTGGCAGAAGGTCCGCGGCCGGGCAAGGCTGCGTGGAGTATTCGCTGCTGTCTTAGCCGAATCTGCTATGTCCCAAGCCGGAATAGCAGATTCGCTACGGTCCTAATCGAGCCATGCACAGTCTTCGTTACGCTCGGCGGTCCATCGGTCATCGACCTTGCCCAGTGTGTCGCAGGAGCGCTAGGTCCTTCAGTTCGTTGATAACCGAAGCCGCTGTTGCTGCAAGCACCCCGACCTCGGGCACTGTCCCGTAGTCCCCCGTCACGCCAAAGAACACGTTCCCGTTGTAGGACAAGATGGCCGTGCCTACACGTAGGCCATGGCTGATCGGTACAAACGGAAGGTACTCGAGCATCTCGTGGCCGAGGCAATACAGAGGGAATTGCGGTCCAGGTACGTTCGTCGTCACGGTGTTGAGTGAGCGCTGACCGAAACGATGCATGGAATGGATCGCAATACGGCTGAAGGATCTAGCGGCGAAGGGTGGGGCAAGGTTGCCGATCGCAACCACCGCTTCACCCGCTTCCGAGATGTGGGAGACCTTTAGCTTGTCCATCTCATGGTGCACCACTTCGAGCCGCTCTACTGGGTCGGTAATCCGTATAGGAAGCTCGTAGAGCAGAGCAGAGACCCGATTGTCCGGTATGCCACGACCGTCGTCGCGACGAGTTGACACCGGCACAAGCGAGCGGACGACGGCCTGGCTTGCATCATCCCCACGATCAATGAGCAGCCTGCGGTAGCCGCCGGAGACGGCCGAGAGTACGACATCGTTCACCGTGCCGCCGAAGATCGCACAGATCGCCTTCACGTCGGCAAGGCTCGCCGAGGAGTGACCCCAAGCCCGATGTGGGCCGATCTGGCCTTCGATCGAGAGTTTGTCCGTCGGCGCTAGGTGACGCGCGAAGCGGGCAGCCCCCTCCACCGTCGAAAGGGTCGACCTGACCGTAGCCGCCGGGTGAGTAATGGAGGCCGGTATGCTTCTGGCTGCATCAAGGACATCGGATGCGAGCCCGCCCCACGCGTCGAGCACCTTTCGCGCACCCGGTGCCTCCGCTTGCGGTACCCACGGCAACTCTTCGGGGATCGCTGAGTCTGCTTCGAGATCCAGCATGACAGTGAGCAGCTCGACACCGGCGATGCCGTCGACCATACAGTGGTGGACCTTAAACACGAGCGCCCAGCGCCCTCCCTCAAGGCCCTCGACGAGCCACGCCTCCCATAGCGGCCGCTCGCGATCGAGGGGCACGGACATGAGCCGTCCCATGAGACGGCAAAACGCCTCGTCGTCGCCCGGAGCTGGCAGTGCGGTGTGCCGAAGGTGGTAGCCAAGGTCAAAATGAGGATCATCGACCCACACGGGCCGCCCCAGCCCAAAGGGTACGGAGCGAACACGCTGGCGATAGCGCGGAATCTGATGCAGCTTGGACGCCACAAGTGCTTCGATTTCGTGAAACGACGGTGGCGGGTCATCGAATATGCAGGCTCCTGCGATATGCATGTGAACAATCCCGTCCTCAAGATGCAGGAACTCGGCATCTAGTGCGTTCAGTCGCTCCATCTCTCACCCCCATGCTCACAAGCGGCATCGCCAACCCTACGACCAGAGAGGTCCGTCAACCAGGGCCGTTCGTCATGAGCGTCAACTCGATCCCCCGCTCTGACTGCGACCGTTTCGGGCCCTGAGCGCCTCAAACGGGCCCCATAACGCTGAGAGCATTCCCAGCTCCTGAAGCAGAGGCAATATGCCAAGATCCTCAGCCCAAGCAGCCGGGGACGCAGCGGTTCGCTAGCTCTGGGCCGGCCCCATGTGACGATGACGCCACGGCCCAGCCCTCGCCCTGCCGCTTCACGGGGTCCTGGCGGCCGGCTGCGGGGGCCTTCCGTCCGGCACCCGCCGTAGAGACGGGTTACCGTCCTAGAGGGAGCCGCTCCGGGTTGGGGACAAACAAATGTGCGGAGGTGGCAGGACCATGAGCATGAGGTCGACGCTGGTCGGGAAGATGAGTGACTCCGATGCTGTGCTCTGGACGGTCGGTCGCGACCCGGTCCTCCGGTCGCCCATCGTGGCGGTGATGCTCCTCGATGAGGAGCCGGACTGGGAGATGGGCCTGGCTCGGGTCGAGAGGCTCACGGTAATCGAGCCACGGCTCCGGGCCCGGGCCGTTGCCCAGCCCTACGGGCTGGGCAACCCGCAGTGGGTGGACGACGGCAGATTCGACCTAGCCCACCATGTTCACCAGGTGGGTGCCCCCCGTCCCGGGACATTTCGGGGCGTTCTCGATTTGGCCCAGCTCATGGGAACCAACGCGTTCGACCCGGAGCTCCCGCTGTGGGAGGCGGTGCAGGTCGGAGGGCTGGACGACGGTCGTGCCGCGCTCATCATCAAGATCCACCACTCAGTCGTGGATGGGATCGCCGGCGTCGGACTCCTCCTCCATCTGCTCGACCTCGAACGCCATCCAGCCAAGCCCGCGGGCCGGGCGCCGGGTGGTCCCACCGAAACCGAATTGAGTAGCACCGAGCCAGTCCCTGGGCCGATCACCGGCGAGAGTCACCGACCTTGGATGTCAGGGCGCCTCTCATCGCTGACCCGCTCGGCGATCGGACGGGCCGGTGGCGTGGCGCACCTCTTCGAGACCGCCGTTCATTCCGCCCTCCGCCCGGTCGCCTCGTTTGGCACTCTCGAGACGGATACTCTTTCCCTCGCGCGTCTGCTTGCGCCCGCTCCGACTCCCCTGTCCCCGATACTCCGGGGACGCGGAATCGGTCGCCATTTCGACACCATTGACCTGACCGTCGGAGCCATCCACGACGTGGCGCACTCCCTTGGCTGCACCATGAACGACGTCTTCGTGGCCGGTGTCCTCGGCGGGGTTCGTCGGTACCATCTCCTTCACGGTTCCAAGGTCGAACACCTTCGAGCGCTCGTACCGATCAGTATCCGCTCGGCGACGGATGCCAATGGGGGTAATCAGTTCGTGCCGGTCCGCTTCGTCCTGGATGCCGATATCAGCGACCCTCGGAAGCGCATCCACCACGTTCAGGAAGTGATGAACGAGTGGAAGCACAACCCCGCCCTGGAGTTGACCAACGCGGTGACCAGCGTGCTCAGTCGACTACCGCCCGCATTGACCACATTGCTATTCGGGTCGATGCTCAAAGGTGGTGACTTCGTTGCCACTGATATCCCGGGGGCACCGTTCGACACCTACCTGGCCGGTGCCCAGGTGATCGGGCTTTACGCGTTCGCGCCGCCCTCGGGTGCCGCGGTCAATGTGGCAATGGTCACGTCGGCTGGCCACGAGTGCATCGGGATCAACCTCGACACCGTTGCGGTCGCCGACTGCGATGCGATGGTTGAGTGCATCCGAGCGGGCTTCGAAGAAGTGCTCGCCACTGGAAGAATCGAAATGGCGAAGACGCACGACTCGAACAAGGTGGCAGGCATATACGCCTGTGACGATTGCGGCGAGCGGATCACGATGCCGATTGGACATGAGTTCCCTCCCTGTCCTGGGTGCGGCAAGGCTGTGACCTACACCCTTGTAGTTCCGACCAAATAGCTGTCTGCCCGCTTCCCATCGGCATCGTCCGCCGGGAGTGCGTCGAGCTCTTCAACGGCTACCGGCCTCATCGATCGCTCGGTAGTTGCCACCTCAGTCGGACGGCCCAGCCCCAGCAGAATTGAAGAATGTCGCCGACAGGTGAACAGGTCGGTCCTGAGCGGGGGTGACATGTGCTTGGGGCTGTGGTCGGGCGGCCCCAGTGCCGTTCTCAGCTGGCGTAGCTGAGCCGCTTCGCCGGGCCCTCGAGTTCTCAGGCTGTGACGCCAAGGCCAACCTCAGCCTCCAAAGCTGAGCCACGATCACTTGACCCAGAGCCTCGGGTTGAGGTTCAAGTCGGTAAGGGGACTTGCACCTTCGGTACACCCGGGGCCTCCGTCCTTGTCGCCGCTCGTGAACCGAGCAACGACGTTGTCTAGAACCCGCCTGGGACCAGGACAGGAGGTGGGAGTGGCAGTGGCCTCATCGAAGATCGTCTGTGAGGCCCAGACGGAGACGCACGCCGAAGTAGCCAACGTCCCCGTGTTCGCGCTCCCAGCCACCAACGATGGTTGCATGGCAACTCGCCTCCCCCGAGTGGTCGATTGCCGCGAGGACCTCCTGGCGATGCTTTGCTGCATCGGTTCGAGAGAGGTAGCCCACATTGCGGTTGTCGATCGTCACGGCGATGGCCCCGGGATCACCGGCGTTTCCCGGCTCGGGAACGAGGCGCGCCACTGTTTCCATCTGCACACCGCCGTAGTGGCGTCGTCCACCAGCGAGACCGAGGAGATCGTCCTGGTGGACAGCGTCTCCCACTACCCGGACTTCATTGGTGCCCGACAGTGTGACCATCGTTGTTGCACCTGGAGCAGCGAATCCCGTGGTTTCGTGGTGAGTTGCAATCGGTCGGCGTGGCGCGTCCACCAGACGGCGCAGTCGGCCACTTCCGCCGCCGCGCCCGCATCCGAAGCAGTAGAAGCGGCAGCCCTCGGCATCGATGTGCAGCGAGGGGTGGTGGTCGTCGTGAAACGGGCACAGATAGGTCTGGTCGCCAGCCCGGAGTCGGATGCCAACCCTGGCCCAGAGTTCGGTGAACTCGGCCCGCTCGCCAGCCGTTCGCACCGGCCTCTGGCGCGGCGCCGTGCCCACCCATGCGGAGGCAGGCGACGGGTCGCGGGCCATGACTTGGAGCCACCGGGGGAGGTCGGCCAGCACAACTTCGTCGGGTGCGCACCCCGACTCCCACACGTAGGAGCGTCCGGACACGTGTCCGCTTGGCGGGCTGGCTACAAGCCCGCCGTCGCCTTTGAGGTCGAGACCAGAGGCGATCGGCCGGGACGGAACACTGCCGCCGGGGTGGCGGAAGTAGAGATGCTGGCCACCTCCCCCTGTGAGCGACTCGATGGTACGCGGCACATCGCCGTGCTCCCCCTCGAGTTCGGCAAGCGACGCTCCACCCCCGTGACGAGGGTCAACATCGAGCACCACGAGCCCGGAGACCGCTCCGGTCACGATGCCAACGTTGGCTTCGGGCCACCTCCGCCACCAACGCCGGACCTGCTCGACGCCTGCGGGCTCCATCATGCGCCTCTTCCAGGGACCGCGGGGGTGCTTTCCTGGCGCCGGGCACTCCCGGTCACCGCATGCACAGCGTCCCTCCGTGACGCTGTGCATCGGGACCACCGACCACCCGCGTGCCACCGCTTCGAGGGCCGCTCGGGCCTGCGGCGTCAACGCTTGATCCGCGTCAACGGACACCGTCAGTTCACCGCTCCGACTCGGCGGACGTCATCGACTAGGTTGGCCAGCTGGTCGAAGTGAGAGCCCTTCCAGTAGATTCGGTCGCACTCTGGGCACCGTTGGAAGACGTCGAACTCCCGTCGCGTGCGGGGAGGGAGGTCGTGCTCCACGTCCGCCTTCGCCACCGGCTCGAGCACGCCGTTGCACGCAAGGCACCGGCCGAACGGGGAAATCGCCTCGAACAGGTCGAAGCGGTCCAGGACCTCGATGATCTGTCGACGACGGTCGGTCGCTCTCACGAGATAGCCATGGGAAACTTTGGCACGCTTCAGAATGCCCCGATCCCTGGTGAGGAGTATCCGCTGCTCGGCCACCGAAATCTCCACCAGTTCCTTGTCCGTGCTGTCGTTCCGCCAGACACAGTCGAAACCGAGGAGCCGCAGGGATCGGGCCAGGCGCCCGAGATGGACGTCCAGTACGAATCGAGGCGGTCGAAGCGACGGCAGATCCAGCCGCACGAGCGGTGACCCGGGCGGCACTTCGCCTGCCGGGTAGACGCTCACTCGGTCGCCATCCTGCAGTTGGCAGGCAAAGTCCACCGGTTCGTTGTTCACAACGATCCCGCCGATTTCGGTGTGGGGGATGCCGAATGACTCAGCCAGATCCTTGACCGTTGTGCCGGCGGCCACCCCGGTCGCGATCGGCCGGCCACGACGGCTCGGCGGCAGCAGGTCGTCCAAACCGCCGAAGAACCGGACTTCGACGCGGATGGGCATCACGGCCAAGCCTATGTGACCGGGGCTCCGTGAACTCATCCACCTGACCTGGCTGTGCGAGTCCAGCGCCCCATGTTTGGGAAGGAGGACAGCACCCAGTCCTCAGACTGAAGCCTGAGCTGCTTTGGGTCCCGCCGCGTTCTCGACGTGCAACGCTGCGCTCTCGGTCCTCAGCTCCGCTGGCTGAAGAACTCCCTGAATATCGAACTCAGCCCATAGGGCTGAGTTGGTGGCGCGAACGATCGCCGCTGTGTCCGAGGTACCGCCTTATTGGGCGGCCGCCTCAGCTCCGTCAGCTGAGGACCCGCGAGGTCCTGGGGGCCGCGTAGGCGCCATGGCGAACGCTCTGGGACTATTCGTCCGGGTGCTCCGAGTGACCGTCCGGGTGGACGGCGAATCGACCGGAGTCTGCCGGATGCACGGGGTCATCGGTTGGCCAAGGCCACCCGCCGAAGCCGGTTCGCTGGTAGTCACTGAACGCCTGATCGATCCCCGCCCGGTCGTTCATCACGAACGGACCGTACTGAGCGACTGGCTCACCGATCGGCTTTCCCTGGAGGATCAGGATCTCGGAACCCTCGCTCCCGGCCGTCACCTTCAGCGGAGAGTCCGTACGGAGCACTGCACCAACCGGCGCCGGCAACGTAGTACCACCAACGCCGACGGCTCCAACAAAGACGTACATGGTTCGGACCGTCTCGGAGTGGGCGGTAGCCGGAAGGGTCAGCTGCGCTCCGGGTTCGAACCGTGCCTGCCAGATGGCAATCTCGGAGTCGGGTTGTGACGCCCAGGAATCGGGAGGCGGCGGTAACGGCACGGCATCTCCGAACGGTCCTGCCACAACAGACACTTCGACGGTGCGCCCAGCATCGTCCTTGACCACTACCTCAGGGAGCTCTTCTCGCCAGAGCATCGTGAAGTATGGGTCGACCATCTTCTGGGCCGCCGGAAGGTTCAGCCAGATCTGGAACAGCTCCGTAGGGTTCGGCCCCGTCCGGTTCAGCAGCGGCATCATCTCGCAGTGGACGATCCCCCTGCCGGCGGTGAGCCACTGCGCATCACCGCCTCCGAACCGGGCGGTGGCACCCAGCGAGTCCGAGTGGTCGATCGTCCCTTGCCTCATGAAGGTCACGGTCTCGAATCCTCGGTGTGGGTGCTGTGGGAAGCCGGGGACGATGCTGCCGTGGTACATGCTCCAGCCGTCCGCCCCGGAGAAGTCCATGCCGATGTCTCGGGCCTCGATCGAGGCGACCGGCCCCATGTGCTCATTGCCCGCGGGATAGTGATCCACATGGTGCACGCAGAACAGGAAGGGGTCCTCCGTCATCCAGGGGAACCCGAGTGACAGCGTACGGATGATGGGGTCGGTCATGCGCGTACTTCCTTATCAGTGGAGAGTCAGACTCCGATGGCGCCACGTGGGAGCCCACCACGGTAACCGTTGCCGCAAAAAGGGTCCTTCTTCGAGACGTTCACGGATGCCCGGCTGGGTCGGTTCGCTCGGTTCAGCAGTAGTCGCATCCTTCGGCACTTCTTGATCTCCGGTCTAGCCGGATCCTCGAACCGGTGCGGCCCCGATGAGGATTCGATGCTTGTTCTCAGCTTAGAGGCTGAGATAGGCAGGTGGTCCTTTATCGCCGCTGGTTGAGATCACAAAGCCTGGTCCTCAACCTCCAGAGCTGAGGCAAGCTCAGCGGCCCTTGCCAATGCGAGGTTCAGGTCTTGTGAGGCGCATGGTCCGAGGAACACGAGAGAAAGGAGACGCCTTGCCCGGCGACCCCAGAACCGCCACACGCGGCGGGACGGGCATGCGAAGAAGCCGGCGGTCGGAGGTAGGCGGACCCAATTGGTGGAGTCCTGAGAGCACTTGGCGCTGGAGCTGGCTATCCGGTCCTCGGTTCCCAACTGAAGAAGCGCACGGCGAACAGGAGCCCGGCCACTCCCCACGCGGCGACAATGAGCACGTCGGTCCAGTCGAATGGAGTGCCTAGGAACCCGGACTGCATTCCGAGAGCGAAATGTCTAACTGGAAAGAGGCGGGCTACCCAGAGAATCCAGCCAGGGGTGTTCGAATCAAATGCGATGAATATTCCGGACAGAAAGAGGAGCGGCATGATGCTCGCGTTCACGATCGGCCCCGATGCATCGGCGTTCGGAATGACCGAAGTGATCGCCAGACCCAATGCACAGAACGCCGCCGCACCGACGGCGAGCGCGATGAGAAATCGCATCAGTGTTACCCCAGTGGGTATGTCGGCGCCGTAGAGTACCCGACCAAACGTGGCGGTAATGGCAACCAGCACGACGGACATCATCATGGCGTGAACTATTCGGGCACCTAGGAAGGAGCCGCTTGGCAGTGGTGACCCATCAATCCGCTTCAGGACACCGGCCTCACGCTGAAACGTGATGGCGATGGCCATGTTCATGTAACAGGATGTGATGACTGCGAAACAGGCCATCGCCGCGACATAGTAGGTAGACGACTTGATCGTGTGTGATCCGATGTGAAGCGTGTAATGCCCGAGCAGCGATGTGAAGATCACCAAGAACATGAGCGGGAAGGCAAATGTGAAGAAGGCGGAGGATGGATTGCGCCAGAACGCCTTGTTGACGTAGCGAATTTGCAGCAGGGTCAGGGTGACTGTGCGCATCGAACCGTCACGTACTTCCTGATCGTAGGACAGGGCGTACTGCTGCAACATCGTTTGAAGTGGGATCCGTCAGCGAAAGATACACATCCTCTAATGAGGGTCTCGACACCTCGAGTCCATCCAAGTCCACGTCGTTGGCGATCGCCCACCCTGTCAGCTCGTGAAGTGTGGCGACAGCGTCGTCCACTCGCATCTCAACGAATCCATCGGAGCGGGAGGAACTCCCGAACCTTGAGGGAGAGTCCAGCCCGACGGGGAGTCGGTAACGAATGGTTGCAGTCGCCCGATCACGTTGACCAAGTGTGGAGGGCGTACCGCAGGCGATTATGCGCCCATCGACAAGTATCGCCACCCGGTCGGCCAGGTACTGTGCCTCGTCCATGTAGTGAGTCGTAAGGATCACCGTCTTGCCCAGCGATGCCAGGCTCGCAATGACGTCCCAGGCTTCGTGGCGGGCGGAGGGGTCGAACCCAGTGGTCGGCTCGTCGAGAAAGAGCAACTCCGGATCGCCCACAAGTGCGATTGCAACATCCAGTCGGCGCTGCTGTCCCCCCGAAAGGCTGATCACTCTCTCATTGCGTTTCGGCGTCAGGCCAACGAGTTCAATCACATCGCCCACGTGTCGGGGATGGGGATAGAAGGTGCTGAACATCGTGACGGATTCGAGAACTGTTAAGTATCGTTCGACCCCGGTCGATTGGAGCACGATGCCAACCTGACTCTGCAGATGAACCCGGTCACGTCCTGGATCGAGACCCAGAACCGATACGTCGCCTCCATCTCGTGTCCTGTAGCCCTCCAATATCTCGACGATCGTGGTCTTTCCCGCTCCGTTGGGTCCTAACAGGGCGAAGATCTCGCCCCGATCGATGTCCAGGTCAATCCCTTGCACGGCCGGGGTGTCCCCGTAGGACTTCGTCATGTTGCGGATTCGAACAGCTCCGCCGCCTAGAGCAGATCCAGACGTCTCACCGTCATCTGACCCGAGTCGAGATTCCATGGTCACTCCTCCACCCGAGACTCTCAACCATATTGCGGTCGAGGTGAAGGGCCAAAGGTCCATATTTCCGACGTCCCCCGTGGGCCGGGCCTTCCGTGGCCCCGACCTCGCCATTGGCTCAGGGCACCTCGCACTGTCCGTCACGGCGTCTGATCGGGCCGGTGTCGTGCTGTGTGCCTCAGCACTCCGGCTTCACGACAGGATCCCCCCGCTCGGCCCAGCCGGACGACTCTCGGGCCCTCGGGCTTCACGACCTGCCGGCTCAACACCCGGTAGGAGCGGGCGAAGCCGGATGAGGCGTGGAGGGCGATCGAGGCTGACCCCTCGATCGGAGCGTCACTGTCTACAGCAGACTTGCCGTTACCAATAGGCCCGCGGAACCGATCTGCAACACGGGACAAACCTTGAACCAGATAACCGGTGTGCGGGAACCCGTGAAGCTCGTGAGCACTGCTATGGCAACTAGAATCCCGGCAGCGATCCGGTAGACCCACTCAGTCGTGGGGATGCCGGCCCCGCCGACAAGTGTCGCGGCGACTACCAAGGCCGCCAGACCCCACATCGTGAAGGCTTCGGCCATCCACTCCTGAAGCACCACTCGCCGATTGTCCTGGGTGATCGGCTTGAATCCCGCAAGCACTTGCCGTGTGGGGATCGCATGAGCAACCCCCCAAAGAGCCACGATCGCTGCAGCAAGATAGGCCAGGGTGGTTGCCACCTTCCAATCGTGGTCATCATCGTGACTCGAGTACTAGGGCCGAACGACCCTGCCCGAGCGTCGTTGATGGCCCGTCGGCTGGTGAAGGGAGATGCTTCCGGCGGGCTTGTGCACATTGTGATGTTCCAGGTCATCATGGAACCATGACCGACGTCGAGACCGACTGGCGGCGTGCTTCCGGCCTATGTGGCCGTGCCGACCGGCGGGGCAACCTGGCCCGGCGTCGTCGTCATTCACGATGCATTCGGGATGAGCACCGACCTGCGAAGACAGGCGGACTGGTTGGCGAGTGCGGGATACCTGGCCGCGGCCCCGGACCTCTATCACGGGGGCAACAGGCTCCGATGCATGTGAGCGGTGATCAGAGACGCTCTCGCCCGCGAGGGTCGGACCTTCGAAGACCTGGAGGCCACTCGGGCCTGGCTGGCTGACCGACCAGACTGCACTGGGCGGATGGTGTGATCGGCTTCTGCATGGGAGGTGGATTCGCTCTCCTGCTGGCCACCGACAGGGATTCTTCGCGTCGAGCGTCAACTACGGCGCAGTACCGAAAGACGCCGAGGACGTCCTGCGGGGCGCCTGCCCGGTGATCGGTAGCTTCGGCGCCAAGGATCGTTCACTGCACAGGGCCCCGGGCCGTCTGGAACGGGCGTTGCGCGCCAACGGAATCGAGCACGACGTCAAGGTCGATGCCGACGCCGGGCACTCCTTCCTCAATAATCACGATCCCGCAGAAGCTTCGCTGATCATCAAGATCCTGGCCAAGCTCTCCGGCGCGCAGTTCCACGAGAGCTCCGCACTTGACGCCCGCCGACGCATCCCCGCCTTCTTCGACGAACACCTGAAGCAGTCGGTCGCCCAGGACGAGGAGGGGTCAATCCAGGGGGCAGATCACCCGTGTAAGTGTTGGCAGGGGATAGACCCAGGGGTCGAGGCGTCCTTCGGCGGCCATGAAGCCACTTGCAATAGCTGGTTAGTGGCGAAGCGAGTCATCTGTGCGCGGTTGTTGTCTTACGGGCCACACCGGGAGTGATCCGATCCGTTCCTCCATACTTGACGGATCGCGGAGGACATGCCTCCGAAGCTGGGCACCGCTCCGACGACGACGCCGGAGGGACGATACCGGCCCCACCTCTTTCGTTTGCCTGACGATGAGTGCTCGATTTACGCCTTGGTAAGGATGGAGCGGGCTTCGGGTTGTGCCGAAGATGCGGGATCGAGCCACTTGCGCATTGCTTCGTAGACGGATGGATCGTTGAGAAGGCGGAAATGGTGAAGGCCTTCGAAGTGGCGCTTGTGGTCGTCGGGGAACGGAATGTGTCTACCGTTGCGAGCTCGGCCTCGAGCACTGGCGGGTTGGACGAGAAGGTCGCCCATCAATCGTCCAAGCGGGTTGTGGCGGCTCACAGCCACCGTGGCGCTGATCGCATAGTGATGAGCCCAGGGGAGCAGCGGAACGTCTTCGTATTGGTGATCCTCCCACTCGCCGGGAACACGCCAATCGCCATCGAGGAGGTAGCCAGCACGAAGATCTTTGATCCCCGCGCTGCGTCGCTCGAGCACCGAGGCCAGCGGGCGAGCCACATCGAGCCTACCGAGTACGGAACTGAGTTCACTGATCCACTGCTCCAACCCCGCGCCCAGGTGTGGGGTGCCTAGATAGAACATGTGACGTACCGCGGAGACCCACGAGCCTCCATTCACCCACGCCTGGTGGCACGCACTGCGGGCGACAAGGCCTCCCATCGAGTGGCCCACTAGGAGCAATTCGGTGACTGTTGCCGGCCAGGCGTAGACGAGGTCTTCCAGGAGTGCGGCAAGGCGTCGACCGTTCTCCGAGATGTGGAGACCGGTGTTGTAGCGGAGATAGACAGGGGTGTATCCGAGATCTTCAGCGAGTCGAGAGCCATAAGTCGACTCTCCATGAGGGCCCTGGCGATCTGCGTGCAACCGCCAGGACTCCTCGGTCTCACCCAACCCGTGCAGGAAGACGGCCACCTTCGGTGTCGCCCCCAAGAAGACGTCTCCCAGGGCATCACGCTCAATGGCGACGTTTGACCGGTCCCGCCTGACAGCCATCGGGATTGCCAACGGGCTCCCCTGCTCAGCGAGTTCATCTCCTAGGGTGGCGTTCAACGCCGCCAGAGCCAGATTGCCGCGGGCGGTGGATCCGGCCGGAAGCGCCGATCCGCCTGCAGCGCCGAATAGTTCCGTGGCGGCCATGCCAGCGATGAGGCCACTCCCTCGGATCGCAGCGTAGACACCGCAGATGATGACCTCGTGCATGAGCCGGACCGGAGCGCTCACCGGATCGGTCAACGAAAAGGCCCTGGTGGCGATGGCGCGATGCACATCTTCGACGTGCGAGACGGCCTCGGCCAGCATGCCCGTCGCCAGGCCTCCGACTGCTCGTATCTCATCAGGCTTCAATCGCGCCCCCAAACTCGCAAGCTGCGCTCCCCGAGCACCAGTATGACAGTCAGGCGAGGAGGACTGAGGCTTCCTCAGCCGTCAACGGGCCCGTCGGGCAGGGACCGATCGGTTCCAGCGGGCACAGGGTCCGACCTGCGATCACCCGAACCCTTCTTCAAGCCATTGCCAGACTCGTCCCCGTGCGCTTCAGCCGAGGACTGAGGGGTACGCGTGTGTTCCGAATCCCGTGCCGAGAGGGCGCGCCGCGCCTCGATTCGTCCGGCCTGCATGAACGAGGGCCACTCCACCGGATTCAGGAACTGGCGATAGAAGCCGACGCCCTGGACCTTCCGATAGGGGACGGGCTCAATCATCAGTAGCTCGGTCGCGTCGTCGAGTCGGTGGAGGTTCACCCTGGCTAGCTCTGCCTGTTGGCAAGTTCGGACCTGGCTGGCAACGCGCAGGATACTCGCCGGCTCGTCCTGCCAGCCCGTTGCGTCCTCCCCCACGAACCCAGGAGGGTAGAAACCGTTGATGGCCAGGGCCGCATCGCATGGCTCCTCGATATCGAGAACCGGAGACACCGGAAAGATGTCGACGAGTCCGCCATCACACCAGTAGCCGCCATCGACCTGGACCGGAGCAACAAACAGCGGCAGGGCAACTGCCAAATGGATGGCCCGTGCCACCGCCAGATCCGGATGGGTCCGCGGGCCGATGTATTCGAGGCGATTCTCCTCGACGTTCCAGATCGGAGCGTATGCAGGTATCGGCATCTCGGACAGGGTCATGTCACCCACCAGCCGGCGGTAGGTAGCTTCGATCCGTTCCCCCTTTATGATGCCGGCAAAGCCCCGACCCACCGTCGGTACGAGCTTGGCCAACCGGGCCCAGTCAACGTCCACATAGTCCTCCGGCTGGAAAGCCAAGACGAACTGAGCAACGTCCTCTGCGGGGATTCCGGCCGCGATGGGGAAGCCGAAGAGGGCTGATCCTGAGCACAACGAGATCACAGCGGGGCGAATATCGGCCTCTTCGAGAGCACGGGCGGCACCGACTACAGATGCCAAAGCCCCGCTCCCGCCGGTCGCAAGGAGTGCGAGCCGGCGTCCCTCGAGCCAGGGGAGACTGTACGGCTCGGGTGAGGGAAACGGATGTGCTTCCACCTGCCTCCGGGTCTCGAAGGGCAACGTGATCACAGCTTGACGAACGTCTCTCAGCAATCCGGCGTCCTCGCGGATGCCGTCGATCCAATCCCGGGCGGTCGTGATCACGTCGAAGTACTGACGAAGGCGAAACACGTCGAAGACCGCGCTCAGCACAGCGCCACCCCCCACTCAGACCTTCCACATCGACTCACTCCGGCCACCCTCCTCAGACACTCGAGATCACGACCCTCGATCTCCCCACGAGGTCGTTCACTCGGGACGGTCTTCCAAGAACAATCCTGACCCAAAGATCGAACGAAGCCCAGGGTCGAAGGTCCCTCCGTCACGGTGCCCTCACCTGCAATGCCACCGGATCCGGGCGAAGGACTCAGCAGAGGGAGCTGCGGACGGGCGACAGACAAGGAACGTCGGCTTGATGCAGCTGAGCTCAACCGAATAGCGCCCGGGTCTGCATGATCGTCCTCAGCGGAACCTGATCACTTGAGTTGGAGCCCGCGGATGGAATCGGCCAGCCGATCTCAACCGGCATGGCTGAACGGGACTAATGCAGCCCCTGCCGATCGCAGCATCGCCATCGGCAGGGTGACGACCCTGATTCAGGGACGTTCGGCCCTATCTCATCGTGCCGACGAGCGCGAGTCTGGAGGTGGGGCAACCGAGAGGAGGCGGCAATGACTGCGCTCGTCGTATGTGTTTCCATTTCCGAGGGCAACACGAGACAGGTGGCCGAAGCCATCGGCGACGCCTTGGGCGCAACCGTCGTGGAGCCCGAAGACATCGCTCCCAATGACGTGGCCGGCTACGACCTCGTGGGGTTGGGTTCGGGCATCTACGGGTGGATGTTCCACGTCAGGCTGTGGCGGTTCGCCCGCTCCCTGCCGAAGGTGCAGGGCACGTCGGCCTTCCTATTCGCCACGAGTGGAGGTTCCGAACTCCTTTGGCGGCCCGCAGCAGTACTACTGAGTCGTCTGCTCCGTTCGAAGGGCTACCGCGTAGTGGGGACGTTTTCCTGCCGGGGTTTCGACAACCTGGGGCCGTTCCAGTTCGTCGGCGGACTCAACAAGGGCCGGCCGAATGAGGGGGACCTCGCCGCAGCGAGGGCCTTTGCATCGGGGCTCGATAAGCAAATGAAGGGTACGGGCAGTACCCATGTGCGTCGCACACCCAGGAGCAGAGGTGTGGCGACCCCTCCGTCATCATCGTCATCGACGGACGAGAAAGCTGCCTCTTGACTGTCGCCCTATCAGTCGGGTCACTCCTCGGTGCGCGATTCAGTAGTTGCTCTTGGGGTGGCCCATGATGCGAGGGCTATTGGGCTCTCAATCGCGCTGGGCATTGCTGGGCCCCTGGATTCCCGAGCGTCGTGTGGGCCCGTTCGGATTCGCCGCGCCAGCCCATCGGGGGTCAAGCAAGATTGAGGCTCTCAACCTCCGAAGCCGAGCTGTTGAGCGAGCTCATTTGGAGGACTCCTGGACCTAGCCCAGCGGTCGCGACCCAGGTCACGACCCTCCTAAGATCTCTTGCCAGTTGGCAGGAACCCGTCCGGCCGGACCAGGAACAGGCTGGTCGAGGGGATGATGCTCAGGGGGCACGAGGCGAGGTCCTTGCGTGTACTCGTTTGTTTGGTAGTTCCAGAACCAATCCTCGCCCGGCTCGAAGCTTCGTATGACAGGGTGGCCAGACGCGCTTGCATGCGCGCTTGCATGTCGCGCTAACGAATCGTCACAGCAGCCAATATGGCCGCACTCGGTGCATCGTCGTAGATGGAGCCACCAACCCCCGGATTCGAGACACTCCACGCACCCTGTGCCGCTAGGTGGAACATCCGGATCGATGGAAGTCGCCATGCTTGCACCTCCTGTTGCGATTGATCAGCGGTAGAACAGAACAACTGACGCGGCCGTTGTCAAGACACGGTGATGGTGCAGTGATGGCACCCTACCGAACCCTCAACGGGGCGGCCGCCGGCGAGGTGTGGTCGATTTGATCCTTCCCAAGGCCGACGGTGTGGACACCAGAACTATCCTGCATCGGCTCAGGTGTACATCGCGAGAAACTCGTGAACGGCGCGAACTGCACTCGATCCCTCCCCCACCGCGGCGGCAACCCGCTTCATCGATCCCAGTCGCACATCTCCGACGGCGAAGACTCCGGGTGCCGAGGTCTCGAATGGCAGGGGCTCCCGCTCGGAAAAGAGCGGATCGACGAGCACCTCGGCCGTGAGTGATCGATCCGTCAGGATGAATCCCTTCTCGTCGAGCGCTACTTCGCCGCGCAGCCACGAAGTAGCGGGCTTGGCGCCGATGAAGCAGAAAAGGGCAGCACATGACTTGTCGCGGCGATCACCCGACGGAGTGTGTTCGAGGACCACGCTCTCAAGATGGGCTTCGCCGTGGAGGGCTCGCACCTGTGTGTCGGTCAGAATCTCAATGTGTGGATCGACGGCGATACGATCGACCAGGTACTTGGACATGCTGCTCGACAGATCCGATCGGCGAATGACAATCGACACCCTGCAGCCTTCCTGACTCAGGTAGATGGCGGCCTGCCCGGCCGAGTTTCCACCACCGACGACAATGACATCCGAGCCGCTGCACGATCGAGTCTCGAGGTCGGTCGCTGCGTAATAGACCCCATTGCCTTCGAACTGCTCGAGGTTGGAGATTGCCAGCCGTTGGTACTGGGCGCCGGTAGCGATGATGACGGTCCGGGTGGGTATCTCACTCTCGTCCCGGAGCGATACGACGTGAAATCCGTTTTCGAGGCGTAGCCCAGCAACTTCACAGGGGCTGACCAGCCACGCCCCCAGCCGCTGAGCCTGGACGGCGGTTCTGGTGGCAAGGTCGCCGCCTGAGATGCCGTTGGGGAATCCTGCATAGTTCTCGATTCTCGAGCTGGAACCCGCTTGGCCGCCAGGACCGACGGCGTCGAGAGCGACGGTGTCAAGACCCTCCGAGGCGCCGTACACCGAGGCGGAGAGGCCGGCTGGGCCTACACCCACCACGACGAGATCAAAGGTTCGGCCGGGGATGGGATGGTAGGTAAGTCCCACCTCCTCGGCGAACTGGCCCGGCGTCGGATGGCGGAGAACCCCGGTCGGCGTGATGACCACAGGGGTGTCGCTGAGTTGGAGGCCCTTGCTCGCCAGCAACACCCCGACATCGTCCTCCTCCTCGAGGTCGATCCAGGCGTAGGCCAATCGGTTGCGGACAGCAAACGTACGTAGCGCCAGAGCCTCCGGCGAGAAACGCGAACCCAAGATCTGCACCGCTTCGCCGCCCGAGGTGGTTCGCAGGGTCTCCCTCCGACCGATCAGAGCCCTGAAGATGGTGTCCGAAATGATCGGCTTGGTCGCCATCAGTCGACGGAATTCGTCGTGGGGAATGACCAGAACCGAACCGCTCCGGGTGGCCCGAGCCGTCAGGTAGGTGCGCTGCCCGGTGAGCAACCCCAGCTCCCCGACGAACTGACCCGGCTCGTAGACAACCACCAGCTGTTGAGACTCATCGTCTCGAACGACCTCCACTTCCCCTTCGATGAGGACGTAGAAGTCCCTCCGCGCGTCACCGGCGCGGTAAAGAGCATCTCCGACCGCCATCTCCCGGCGCTCCCCAAACTCAGCGAGCTCCTTGAGAGCATCCGCGGAGAAGGCGGGAAAGCGCTGGTCGGATGGGTCGGCTATGGCCAGCGGAGACCGGGCAGCACCATGGCGGTCGATTATCGAAGTCTCATCAGTGTCGCCGACACCCATGGTTTGAATGTAGAGGCAATCCAGCTATGGAGCTAGCGAGGAGAGCCCACTCCTGGCCAACGGCCGGGCTCTCGTCACGACAGACTTATCGACACCTCCGGATGTGCCTAATTCGGTCGGGGGCGGACCTTGGTCGGCGGCCGCCCGACCCGTCGGCAGATTCATCGATGGAGCTATTGATCGTTCCCGCCTCCATGCTTGCCACGGGAGGGAGGCCCTCCTCCACGCGTCGTGGTCGTCGTGGTCGTCGTGGTCGTTGGGGGTGGAGGGGCGACCGCGACTGTCATGACGACGGAAGTGCCTACCCTGACCCGACCGGTCGGAGAGATGGAAAGAACTGTGCCCGGCGATGTGGTCGAGACCGCAGTCGTCTGAACGGACATGAGGCCGAGCGACGAGAGCGCCGCTGCCGCATTCGCGGCCGGTTGCCCTTGCAGAGCCGCAGCGTTCACTGTCACATAGCCCGAAGCGATGTTGAGGAGCACATGGGAGCCGCTCGGCACCGAGGTCCCTTGTCTCGGCAGCTGCGACACCACTCGTCCGGCCCTCTGGTCCACATCAACGAGACGCTGGTCGGCCCGAAGTCCCAGCTGGTCCACCCTCGCCAGTGCTGTGCTCGTCGTCAGGCCACTCAGGCGTGGCACCGACACGCGAATCGGCCCTGCCTCGAGCCAAAGGACCGCGGCTGCCGCGGCTGCCATAACGCCCATCGCGGTCAGAACCAACATCCAAGGCCTGTGTCGGTGTGATTTCTCTCGTGGGTCGTCAAGGGCTACGGAAGCTGGCACGACCGCGGTTGGTGGGCGATCGGTCATTGTTGGAGGGGATTCGATGGTAAGCACGGAGGGGACACCGACCGTTTGCCTGGTTGTGTCGCCTGCGCGAGCGGATACCGGAGTTGAACTCATCTTCTGGTCCGTCCGAGTGGTGCGCACATTCACAGATTCCTGTATGGCCGCCGCCCGGAGTGCCACCTCGGTTGCTGTGGGTGGACGTTGACTCGGATGTTTGGCCAGCATCTGTGAGATGAACTCCGCCACTGCTGGCGGCACATCCGGCGGCATCGCGGGCATCGGATCACTCACGTGGGCCATGGCGACTGCCATCGACTCGTCGTAATCGAACGGCGGGTGGCCAGCCACACAGAAATAGGCGACGATGCCCAGGGCGTAGATGTCTGATGCTGGTGAGGCCGTTTGTCCGGTGAGCTGTTCGGGCGACATATAGCGAACTGTGCCGACCATGGTTCCCGCCTGCGTGAGCGACGTGGAGTCGAGAACCCGCACGATGCCGAAATCGGTGAGCTTCACAACTCCGTCTGTCCGAAGCAGGAGGTTGGCAGGCTTGATATCTCGGTGTATCAGGCCACAGTCGTGCGCATCCTGGAGGGCAACGGCTGCCTGGGCGATGATATCGAGCGTCTCCGATGCCCCGAGGCGGAACTCTCGGTGGAGTCGCTCTTCGAGTGACTCGCCGTGGACGAGCTCCATCACGATGTAGGCCTGCACATTCCCGTCCCTGCCGACTTCTTCACCGTAGTCGTAGACCGAGGCAATTCCCGACGACGTCACGCTCGCCACCGCCTGTGCCTCAACTTGAAATCGCTGACGCGTGACTTCATCACGAGCGAACTCGCTCCGAAGCACCTTCACCGCGACTTCTCGACGCAGGCGCTGGTCAGTGGCTCTCCAGACGTCGCCCATTCCGCCGCTGGCGATGATTTCAGTGAGAACATACCGGCCGCCGAAGACAGTGCTTCTCAAGATGGTCGTCATTGCAGGATCACCTCCGGCTCAACCCAGCAGGGGCATGGACATGATACGCCCGGCCTGGCTTGCCACTTCGCTCGCTGGGGTTGCCCTGGGACCGACTTGGCCCTGTCGAAGTCGATGGATTCTCGTGATGGCGCTCGGTGTATCTCGTTCTCGGTGCCTTCACCGAGAACTCCCGGTCCACTGCCGTTGGATCCCCCTGGCGGGGTGCCGGACCCACCTCCGTTGAAGCCCCTACCGGTGAATTGGGTGCTGGGTGGAATCGTCACGACTGTAGTAGTTCGTCGTAGATCTCCCCACTCGCGATGCACGGCCTGACACCAAGTTCGGCATCGAGAGTCTCACAGAGGACCGAGTACACACGAAGCGCTTCGGCGACATTGCCCTGCAAAGCAAGGCTACGCATCAGTACCTGGTAGCCCGACTCTCGAAGGGGGGCGAGGCGGATCAACTGGCGACTGGCCCGAACGGCCGCCGGAAGCTCAGTTCCTCCGATTCCCAGCGCGGCCACAGCGTAAGTCTCGAGAGCACGTAACCGGAGCTCCGCCAGTTGAAAACGTCGATCTTCGACCCACGGTGCGTCCTCGCCAGGCAGGAACTCTCGCTCGGCAGTGAACAGCGCGGCCAACGAAGGGCCCCATGCCCCACTCCATTCCTGAAGTGCGATTCGGGACTCCGCCCGATGGGCTGCCTCGGCGGCCAACTCGAGGTCGATCCGGCTGCTCTCGCTCAACTGGAGCTGGAGATGTGACCGGCCCTCGATCGTTGCGGCTCCAAGCACCTTCCTGAGCTTCGAGATAAGTGCGTTGAGCCCTGCCTCAGCTGCTGAGGGAAGCCGAGAGGGCCATATTGCCTCGACCAGCTCATCGCGGCTGGTCAATCGGTGTCTATTGAGGACCAGATAGGCGAATAGCAGGCGCCCCTGGCGCCCGGGCAGCCGGCCCTCAAGGCGTTCTGTACCCCGCTCGACAACGGTGGGCCCGCACAGTTGAATTCTCATGGTGGGCGGAGACGCCAAGGTCACACCAACATTCTGTCAACAGAGTGGGCGTAGAACTACACGGGAGGACGCCATGGCGAGGATCATCCGATGCGAGTGCGGCTATGTGGCCCGAGGGAACACCGATGACGACGTGATCTCGACTATTCGGGGCCATATGAGCACTGATCATCCTGCTCTCCTGGAGAGTGTCGGGCGGGAGGATCTGCTGGGTTGGATTCAAGTCGAATAGGACCGATCAAAGGAGGTTGGCAATGGTTGCTCTCGGCAACGCGACGACCCATCCCAGGCGCGGGGAGGAAGATGTTCTGGTTGGACGGGAGTGGTTGGCTGACCATCTCCATGATCCAGGGATCCGGCTGGTAGAGGTGGATGTGAGCCCCGCCAACTTTGCCGAGGGACACATCGACGGAGCCGTCCTGTGGAACGTCTACGCGGACCTCAAGGACGACAACTACCGACTCATCGATCGAGCCGGCGTCCAACAACTCCTCGAGCGCTCGGGCATCACCCCTGAATCAACCGTGATCTTCTATGGATACGCCCCAACCATGGGATTCTGGCTCATGAAGCTCTACGGCCACACTGATGTGCGAATCCTCGACTGCGCCCGAACCATCTGGCGGGAGGAAGGTCATCCGTGGGTGACGGATGCGAACGGCCCCCCGATCTCCTCCTACCACATCGGACAGGAGAGAGCACAAGTGCGCGTCGATGGGGCCGAGGTTCGCGGCGCACTCGGGAAGTCAAAGACAGCCATCGTCGACGTCCGTGGTGGAGCGGAGTATCGCGGAGAGTCCTTTTGGCCATCTGGGAGTTTCGAACCAGGCGGTCGAACAGGGCACATCCCACGCGCCGTCCACCTTCCACTGGATGGCGTGTTCGACGAATGCGGATCGTTTCGGTCCGAAGCTGAATTGGCTGAAGTGTTCTCCTCACTTCTCGAGCTTCCCGCTGGTCACGAAGTGATCACGTACTGCACGATCGGAGGCCGAGCCGCTACCGCTTGGTTTGTCCTCAGCCACCTGCTCCACCGCGAGAACGTGCGTGTCTACGACGGCTCGTGGGCCGAATGGGGACGGGATCCGTCGGCGCCGGTGGAGGCGAACATCTAACCCTCATTGGGCCGTCGGCTGGTCCACAACGATTCATCACGCCAATGCCCAACCGAACACTGACCAAAGGAGGGCATCATGCCCAGCCTCATTCGAAAGAGCTTTGACGCACCTGAGGAGATCCGACCCTTCGAGAGGAACACCGGCCAACTGGAACTGGTCAATCTCGAGAGCGGCCCAGTGGGCCGTGCAACCTTCAAGCCCGGATGGAAATGGTCAGATCACGTGAAGCCAATTGCCAAGACCGAGAGTTGCCAAGCCGCCCACACGGGCTATTTCGTGTCCGGTCGGATGAGGGTGGTCATGGACGACGGAGAGGAGATCGAGTACGGCCCCGGAGACTTCGCCGTAATGGCGCCCGGCCACGATGCGTGGATCGTGGGCGACGAACCATGCGTTGTTATCGACTGGCAGGGCTTTGCGGAGTACGCGAAGCGGTAGAGCGGCCCAACCACTTCTGACGGCCGGGAACCAAAGGCTGGTGTCGCAGGTCTCCTTTTTGGTGGGACTCGAGCCGGTGGGGTGTTTGCATCGCTGAAGCACCTCGCGTGGTTGCGGTGGGCCCTGAGTGGGTAAGGTCACATGGTGCCCGTCGATCCCATCGAGCGAGAAGTGAAGTTGGGGGCCGATCGAGAGTTCTCCCTGCCTGACCTGCGAGATCTCGTCAAACGGACCGTGAGGCTGCCCGAACAACGGCTCCTGGCGACCTACTTCGACACCCCCGACTTCCGACTGTGGTCACGAAAGATCACGCTCCGTCATCGGATCGGGGACGACGAAGGCATTGGAACATGGACCCTGAAGCTGCCTCGATCCAGCCCAGGTCCGACGTTGGACCGAACGGAACTGGAATGGGTTGGATCCCCCGACTTCGTTCCTGAAAGGGTGACCGAGATCCTCCACGGCGTGGTCCGGAGAGCCACTCTCCAGAAGATCACAACCCTGGAGACGAGCCGCCGTCGGCTGCTACTTCAAGGTGGCCGGCAGATCCTGTTGGCCGAACTTGACGATGACCTGGTTTCGATCCATGGAGGCCCTCACGATGGCCGCCGCTTTCGGCAGATCGAGGTGGAACTGAACGAGGCCGACAGCTCCCTCCTGAACAGATGCATCGATCGACTCTGCAAGGCGGGTGCCTGGATAGATGACCGAGGTCCGAAGCTCGCCCGTGCTCTTGACGACGAGGCTGTCAAAGGAGCCGACAGTCGTCCGTTGGGACCGAAGTCGACGATGGCAGACGTTGTGCGTGCCAGTCTCCAGACTGCGTTCGATCGAATTTCTGGATCATGAGTACCGACTGAGGCTCAACGAAGATGACCCGCCTCCTGAAGCCGTCCACCAGACACGGGTGGCGGCCCGTCGGCTTCGCTCTGATCTGCAGACCTTCAAGGCGATTCTGGATCCCCTGTGGGTCGGTCACACGCGGAGTGACTTGAAGTGGCTCGGAGACGGACTGGGCCTGGTGCGGGACGCCGACGTCCTTGGACAACACCTGGATCTCAACGCATCGCCCCAGATTGGAGACGACAAGGGTGTGAACGGACTACGAGAACAGCTTCAAGACCAGCGAAGCGCTGCAGCCGACCGGGTGACTGACGTCCTGCAGAGCGAGCGGTACTTGCTCCTTCTCGACAAGCTGCATGCGGCCGCCGAGCGGCCACCTTTCCTGAATGTCGGGAATGGTCGTGGCAGAGGCATCGGGCCGGACCAGAGGGCCTCCAAGGCGCTCCCCAGAGTGGTGAAGCGACCCTGGAAGAACCTGCATTCGGAGGTTCGGGCAGCAGACCCCGAACCGGCTGATCGGCAGCTCCATCAGATCCGGATAGGAGCCAAGCGGCTCCGATATGCAGCGGAGGCAGCCGAGGCAGTCGTGGGCAAGCGAGCGAGACGAGTCGCTACATCTGCAGCAGAACTCCAGACGCAACTCGGCGAGCACCACGATGCCGTCATCGCTGAGGCCTGGCTACGCGGGCACGCCAAGGGAGCCCCATCGAAGGTTGCGTTCTCGGCAGGGATCCTGGCCGCTGAACAGATTCGCCGACAACAACTCTTCCGGGAGGACTGGCAAGCCGGATGGGAGAAGGTTGACCGACGCGCCCGAGAGTGGCTCGGATAGATCGGGAGTGACCACGGTCCCGTACAGGCGCTCCTAGAGAAGGACGGCGAACTCGTCCGGCAGAACGGCAATGACATGATCCATCGTCCCCGGGGCCAACTCGTCCCAGAGAACCTGCATCACGGCCCGAGCCCCACTCGCCGCCTCGGCTGCGCCATGCAGGTTGGCCTCGGACTCAACCCTGTTGATGAACTCGTCGAGCGTGAGCTTCTGCGGGGTCGCTTTCGGGTCCCAGCCCTCGTAGAAGATGCCTCGCACGAGTAGCGGTAGCTGTGCGGCGAGATGCACGGAGACTTCGGGTCCAATGCGGTCTCGTAGCGTATGCAACACCGCTCGCAGCAGTACGTACGCATGCTGCCGGTCGTCGCTCTTGACTTCCCGACACAGCCGGTCGAGCCACTCGTTCGTCTTGGAGACGGTGCGTTCGATGACACTCACTTGATGTCCCATAGATCTCAGGCTGCTCGCACACCCGCACAAAGAGTAGGGTCAAAGGTCACAGCATCCCTCGGACTCCCTGAGTTTGCGTAACATCCCGTTAGGCCGAGAACCCCATGTCCGCACAATCGGACCTTCTGGCTGAGAATCCGAGGATGCCTGTCGGACCGCCCTCCAGGATCGATCCCACGGTCACCCCGGAGAAGGAACGACCCGGTGATCTGGAGCCAGGCCGACGACATCAACGGGACGATCATCGAGATTTCACAGCCCCTGATTGCCGCCCTAGTTCCGACTTCTGCGTGCTGGGGATGTCGCTCGGCTGGGTAGGGCGAGCAGGACGATCAGCCCAGCCACCCCGACAACCGCTGCGGCGACAATGAATCCGAGGTCCATCCCTGACACGAAGCCCTGACGCGCGGCTTGGGCCAATGCGGCACCAGAGGTTCCCGGTAAGTGGTCGGCCACTGCCAGAGCGCCGCCCAGGGAGCCCAGAATCAGCTTCTCGATGACCGCTGGTATGGACTGGTGGCTCAGCAGGTGTGCCAAGAAGCTCTGGTAGTGGAGATTGAGCACGGTGCCGAGCACCCCGACGCCGAGGGCGCCGCCGATCTGCATCGAGGTGTCACTTGTGGCCGACCCCACTCCAGCATCGGCTCTCGGAAGTGATCCCATGACCGACTCAGTCGAGGGTGCCAGCGTCAGACCCACGCCAACTCCAATGAGAGCGAACCAGGGTACGCAGTCGAGATACGTGCTCTGCACGGTGGTCCGGGACAGGAGGCCCAGGCCCACGGCGATCAGCGTAAGGCCGCCGGCAACCACCGGCTTCGTGCCGAATCGACGGGCCAGCCATATCGACGATGGGGCGGCCACCAGGAGGACCAGGGCGATCGGGGCGAGTCCCAGCCCCGTCTTGAGAGGGCTGAAGCCCAGGCAGAACTGAAGATACTGGGTGACCAGAAAGAACAGACCCAAGAGGGCGAACATCACCAAGGCCAGGGAGGCGATGGCAGCGCTGTATCGGCGGTTGCCGAAGAACTGCAAGGGCAACATGGGATGGTCGATGTGTTGCTCCCAGACGAGGAAGGCGCCGATGATCACGGCGGATCCGATCAGAGCGGCGAGGATCTCCGGAGAGGTCCAAGTCCTGTTGGGAGCCTCGATGATGCCCCACAGCAGCATTCCGAATCCGATCATCGACAACGCGGCGCCAACGGGATCTGCCCGCTGGGCTCTGGGGTTCTTGGAATTCGGGACAAGGAAAGCCGCGGCGACCAGGCCGGCCAGGGCAATGGGCACGTTGATGAGGAAGACCGAGCCCCACCAGAAGTGGACCAGCAGGAAGCCACCGAGGATCGGGCCGATGGCCACCCCGAGGCCGGCGGATCCAGACCAGACTCCGATCGCCCTTGCCCGGTCCCGTTCGGCCGTGAACACGTTGGTGAGGATCGACAGGGTGCACGGCATGAGTGCCGCGGCCCCCGCCCCCATCACTGCTCGAGCTGCGATGAGGCGGTCCGGGGTGGCCGACCACGCCGCCAGCGCCGACCCGGCGCCGAACACCACAAGCCCACCCATGAACACCCACTTGCGCCCCACGCGATCACCGAGTGCCCCGAGCGTGAGCAGCAAGCCGGCGAAGACAATTGCGTAGGCATCGACGATCCACTGCAGCTGGCTGGATGTGGCACCAAGACTGCGGACGACCGACGGCAGCGCCACGTTGAGGATCGTGTTGTCGAGACTGATCAAGAGCAACGTGACACAGAGAACGGTCAGGGTCGCCCAAGGCCGTCCGCTCATTGTCGATGCGCGACTCATCGCGAACAACCTCCACGCAATCGATCTTGACCTCGTCTTCTGTCGGGCGACAAGGGCAGAAGGTCCCCTAATCACCAACGTTGCCTGCACGGGTCGCAGTTTGGGCTTCGCCTTGCCCTGGGACGGGTCCGCCCCCGCGCCATTGCGAAGGCCTCGGCTCCGACGGCTGAGGCTCCTGTCCTCAGCTTCCCAGGCTGAGGTCACTAAAGCACAGTCCTCAGCTTCACCGTGCGAGATCTGTCCAGCAGGCGCAGCTGAGACGAGCCGGACCTCAGCTCCGAGCTGAAGAATTCCGCATACCGGACTGAAGATGCCCTCAGGTGTTTCAAGACCTCGCCGCAGGACACGACCTGGACCGACATGCTTGCCGTGTGGAAAGTGGCCGACGACATCGAGCTGTTCGAGTCGGGCTGGACCTTCGACCACTTCTATCCGATCTTTTCCGACAGCACCGGCCCTTGCATGGAGGGCTGGGTCACCCTGACGGCGCTGGCCCAGGCGACGACCCGCCTGCGCATGGGAACTCTGGTGACCGGGATCCCTATCGCCACCCGGCGATCCTGGCCAACATGGCGACCACCCTCGACATCGTGTCCGGAGGCCGACTGGAGCTCGGCATCGGGGCCGGGTGGAACGAAGAGGAGTCTGGGGCCTACGGGATCGACCTGGGAACGCCGGGCCAGCGCAGCGACCGCTTCGAGGAGGCCTGCGAAGCGATCGTCGGGCTCCTCACGCAGGAGACAACGACCTTCAAGGGCCGGTACTACCAGCTCAGCAATGCCCGCAACGAGCCCAAGCCGGTTCAGCGCCCCCATCCGCCGATCTGCGTCGGTGGTAGTGGCGAGAAGAGGACGCTCCGCACTGCAGCCCGGTTCGCCCAGCACTGGAACTTCGTAGGTGGCACGCCGGAGGAGTTTGCCCGCAAGCGGGACGTCCTGCATCAGCACTGCGAGGACCTCGGCCGCGACCCTACGGAGATCCTCCTCTCCAGCCACGTTCGATTCGGAGGGGACGCGAATGCCACCGCCGAGCAGGCCGCCGCACTGGCAGAGGTGGGCGCCGAGCTGGGCATTGTCTACCTCCCACCCCCCCTGGATCCACGAGTGCTCGAGCCGCTAGCCACCGCCTTGCGTGAACTCTAGAGAAGCGACGACTACTCATCCAGACCGAGCTCCGACCACTGGCCCCGGGGCGCCCCAACGGCTCCTCTCTGTCAAGCGATACCACCGACGAGACCACCGACTCTTGAAACTCGGGAGCTCCGGAGAACAACACCTCGCGCTTGTCGGCCGCCGACCCTGAGGCCGGGCGACGGAAGGGACGTCCTTGGACCGAGCCGGGCCAAGGACCCCAGAGACGGTCTGAGATCTGTCATCAACCATTGTTACCTTGAGTCTGCCGATGAGGTCAGCGTGGATCGGGCGCTCCCGCAAAGCGAGACAGATCGACGGTGATGTAGACAGCTCGGCACGTCGCAACCACCGCGTCACTGGTGCGTAGTTCCGCACTTATGAAGAGCTTGCGACGCTCCCGCCCGTCTAGTCGTGCGCGAATCTCCAGAGCTTCGTCAACAGGCACGGCTGCGAGATAGCGAACCGTCAACTCACCGGTGAAGGCCGGTTCCTGCAATTTGCCGATCACGAAGCCGGTAACGTCGTCGAATGCAGCGGCGACGATTCCGCCGTGGGCGCGACCGGGCGCGCCTTCGAATGCCCGCTGCAGCACAACGTCGGCGATCACTTCATCGTTATCGAACCGCACCTCGAGTTCGACGCTTGTCGGATTCGACCAACCGCCTACAGCCCGGTCTTCGAACCCGCTCCCACCCAAGATCGACCCGTCCTGGCTGCTCCGCATCAGGGCCAGACGATCGTGGGTCGGCGTCTCGTTGACCGAGAGTGTGAGTTCGTTCGCCGTCTCCGCTATCGATGCGAGCACATCGTCAGCGGGATCGTGCGCCGCAAACGCGTGGCTGAGAGCTCGCAAGCTCGCGGCCGCTCCTTTTCGTGCCTCTTCGGTCTTCATGAGGGTAAGTGTAGGGAAGCATTCGGGGTGAGAACTTCAGCAAGAGCGCCGGTTGGCGGCGCTGTCGGAGCATTGTGATCCAATGTCCCGGTTGCAGCGATGCGACCTGCATTCGCGCTGACCTTCGAAGTGGTAGTTCCACAACACCCACATGTCCTCAGCCCCCGTAGCTGAGGAAGCTCGATCCGACACGGCGTTGGCATCGGGGCACCGACCCTGGCTGGCGCCTTTGGTCCACTCGGCAGATCGATCGTCAGGAGCGGTACTCTTCTATCGCGAGTGCTGAACACATGAAGGGCGAAGGTCATGCCGTACGCCACAGGACGGGTCATCCACGACGCCGACGCTCACATCATGGAGACCCCCACCTGGCTCCGTGACCACGCCGAGGCCCGCTTCCGTGACGCCTTGCCCATCCTGACATACCCAGGCGGCAACGAGTTGCGTCAGACCGGTAGCCCAGAAGAGCAGCAAGCAGATCTCCGTGTGGCATTCGACCGGCTGCGGGAGCGCCATGCCTCCACCGAGTACCGAACTGACGAGGGCGCCGAGATCATGGCACGGAAGAACTTCGCTGCGACCGGCTCGTTCATCGCTGAGGACCGCCCCCGGGCGCTCGACCTCCTGGGCTTCCGGAGCCAGTTGATGTTCAACACGTTCCACAATGGGCGCCTGCACGACCTCGAGCACAGCGGCGACCTCGACGTAGCTTACGCTGCGGCCCGGGCCCACAACAGGGGCATGCTCGAGTTCTGCTCCGTCGACCGGCGCCTGCTCCCGGCCTGCTATGTGCCGCTTGCCGACCCCGTGCGGGCCGTCGAGACCGCCGAGCAGGCCTTGGTCGACGGCGCGGCCGCGCTCCTCGTGGCATCTGGCTGCCCTCCCACGTACTCGCCCAGCCACACCGACCTGTTCGGGGTCTGGGCCAGGGCAGAGGAGGCTGGGGTCCCCGTCGTCCTACACGTTGGCGGGACTGGGGAACTGCTCGACCCCCACTACTTCGTCAACGGGCTCCCGGTGCCGCCGGACTTCCATGGGGGCGACGAGAATTTCCGTTCGGTCGACTACATGGCGATTCCGGGACCACCTGCCCAAACCTTGGCCACCCTCATCTTCGACGGTGTGCTCGAGCAATTTCCAGGACTGCGGATCGGAGTCATCGAGCAGGGGGCGATCTGGGTTCCGTCGTGGCAGCGCCAGATGGAGTCCGCGTTCGAGGCCTTTGCCCGCCACGAGGACCGGCTGCGTGCGCTCAACCTGCGCCCGTCAGAGTACGTCCACCGCCAGATCCGCTTCACGCCCTACCCGACCGAGGACGTCGGTTGGATTATCGACCAGGCCGGAGCGGACCTGGTGATGTTCTCGTCGGACTACCCCCATGTCGAGGGTGGTCGGCGGCCGATCGAGCGCTTCGAGGCCTCGTTGGGCGATGCCAGCGAGGACGTGCGCCGGCAGTTCTACGCGGACAACTTCCTATTCCTGATGGGGACTGCAACCGCAGGACTCTGAGGTGGCCTGACAGGTGTGCTGGGGTGAGCAGCAGGACTCCGCCCCGCATGTGCCCGGTAGGGTGCCCTTCCGCTCGCGTCGATTCGTTCAGGCAGATGCCGAGCCGCTTGCCTTTGTTCACCATGAGGGCTCCCACCCGCGAAATCGGATAGAAACAGAACGACATGACGGACGATCCCTTCAATCTCGGGCGATTCGTTGCCGCTCAGAACGCTGGCGGGACGTACGACCGTGCGGTCGAAGAGCTGCGTGCCGGATTCAAGACAAGCCACTGGATGTGGTTCGTCTTTCCTCAGATCGCCGGCCTGGGGCAGAGTTCCAGCTCGAGGGAGTTCGCTATCTCATCGCTGGAGGAGGCACAGGCCTACCTTCAGCACTCCGTGCTAGGACTCCGTCTGCTGGAGTGCACGAGCATTGTGATCGAAACAATGGGACGGACCGCTGAACAGATCTTCGGAGAGATCGACGCCATGAAGTTGCGCTCATCGATGACCCTGTTTCGGCAGGCGGCGCCCGAAGAGTCGCTGTTTACACAGGTGATCGACCGGTACTTCAACGGGCAACCCGACTCTGCAACCACACAGCGCCTGCAACAGATCATCTGACTCTCACTTCCGCCGTCGGCAAAGCCACTCGCTCCGAACCCGAAAGAACGCAGATCGCTGGCCAGGTTCGGGAGCTGCGAGCTACCCCGAGACAGGTCCGGCTAGCTGTCGCCCCATGGCTGGATCCCGGTTCAGCACCCCGGTCACCTCGGAGCCAGGTGAGGACCCTGCGGTTGGCCCTCAGACCAGGGGAACGAATTTGAATCCGGGGTGCCTCCTTGTCAGGTACTCGTCTTCCGCGGTCTTTAGCACCTCGAGGACGTCGTACTGGACGGGAATGACCATCCTGCCTGTGACCGTTAACTGGCTCAGCAACTCGACAGGCAGTTCGTGCGCGCTGGCACTCACCAAGATCCTCGCATAGGGAGCATGCTCTCGTAGGCCGTACTCCCGTCCCGCCTCGAAGAAGAGAACGTTCTCGATGCCGAGTCGGCGGCAGTTGTCTCGACCAAACTTCACCAACTGCGGAAAGCGTTCGACGGCATACACGATGCCCTTCGGACCGACCATGTGTGCGAGCAACGCTGTGGTCCATCCCGAACCGGACCCGACATCCAAGACCTTGTCTCCAGGCATTGCATCCAGCCAGGAGAGCATGAGCTTCACGGTGGTCGGCTGACTGATCGTCTGGCCGAATCCTATGGGCAGGGGGGCGTCAACGTCCGCACTTTCACGGAGCTGAGGGATGACGAAATCGGCGCGCCGTACCGTCCGGAATACTTCCTCGATCCGATCCACACTGCTGATTCTCACCGTTTCACCGGCCGGAGCTCGGGTCGGAAAACAGCGGAGGCGCAGGATGCGACCGGCGCGAGTCTTGCTCGGTCATGAGTACCGTCCTGCCATCCGAGTGGTCATCGATTACCCCATCCCACGTCTCGCCAGGTGGGCGGTCCAGCGGTGGTCCACCCGCATGGCCGACCTCAGAACCCCGTCGGATACGTTTCAGCGGGCTCCCCGAGATCCCACCGCGTCGTGCGTTCCAGCGGCTCGAGGGCGTGCGTGCCGTCGAGGTGGATCACGGCATCGAACTGCTGGGCCAGCCGAGCCTCGAAGTAATGACTCTGGAGCTCGGTCTCTGGCCGGTAGATGACGCCGATGGCCCGTTCGAGTCTGGGGCGGGAAAGGGCCTCCTGCACGGCGACCTCAGCTGTGTCCAGCCAGAATTGAGGAATTCCGACTGCATGGAGCAGGGCCTCGTAGCTGTCGGGGCGCGCCTCACGAACACGCTTTCGCTCGGCCGGCTCACCCCAGTCCGATGCTGCAGTGACCTGGCCGTCGAAGCAGGTAAATCCGATAAGGGCGACCTCGCCTCCGTATCGTTGCCGCGCCAACTGTCCGACATTGAACTCGCCCCGTGCGCCCATCGCAGTGGCTCGGGCATCCCCAACGTGCGAGTTGTGCTCCCAGACAACGACCTTGGTGGCACCGTACTGACGGTCGAGGTGCTCGATCAGGGCATCGAGCGTCCCCGCCATGTGTTGGTCGCGGAGGTTCCACGACGACACCTCGGCTCTGTACATCTGGTGGTAATACTCTTCTGCGTCGCGCACCAGTAGAGCATTCTGCTCGGCATAGAACTGCTCGTCATCAGCCACCCAGCCATCCCGACGAAGATACAACTCCGATCGACTCTGGAGTTCGACCAACTGCGCAACCACCTCGTTCTCGCACGGCGTGGCGTTCTGGTAGGCGAGGGCGTAACCGTAGACCTGCCCATCTGCTCCAATGTGGTCGAAGCACGAATACCGCTGTCGAGCCCGTTCGGCCTCAGATGGATCGACTTGATCCAGATAGGCGACCACTGCCTCCATCGAAGTCCGCAGGCTGTAGAGGTCCAAGCCGTAGAAGCGGGCCTTGGCTCCAGGGTGAGCCTGAGCGTCATTCCTGGCCCGCAGCCATTGTACGAATCCCAGCACGTCCTGGTTGCGCCACATCCACGTGGGAAAACGGAGAAAGCCCCTGAGGGAAGCCTCTGCGTCAGCGTCGTTGGACATTCCCATGACATACCGATTCACCCGATAGGCATCCGGCCAGTCCCCCTCCACGGCCACCACGGTGAAGCCGAGATCGTCGATCAGGCGTCGAGTGAGCCGGGCACGTTCGCGATAGAACTCATGAGTGCCGTGTGAGGCCTCCCCGATCAGCACCAATCGCCGGTCGGCCACCAACGACAGCAGCGACTCGTAGTCGTCGAGCGCGCCGGTAACCGAATGTGCCGCTGTCCTCAGCGGGGCTAGTCCATCAGAGGATCCGTTCTGGCCCATAGTAAGAGGATCTGCTCGGCGCGGCGTCGTAGCCAGGGCCAAAAGCCCCTTCGGAGGCATAAGTAGCTGACCTGGGACTTCTCGCTGGGCGACCTTGAGCACCATCCGCCGGCCGTGGGAAGCGCCGCTCTGCGTGGCTCGCCGGAGGGGCAGGTTCGTCGAGCGCTCAGGTCCGAACGCCAACCGGTTGGGACCTTTGGCCCCTACCAATCCGCCCTTGTTTGCCGGATGATGGTCAAGACCTGCTCGCGTTGGCGGACGGTTCGAGAGACGGGCGTGGACTGGGTGCCAGCCACCTGGGTGAGCACAGTGACGGACTCTCGGCTGGATTTCCCCTCCGGCTGGGAGTCTTGGCTTCGATTTGCGAGAAAAGGGAGGGCTGGGTGGCTGAGGGTTCAAAGCTCAATGCGCATCATCGGGCGACCGTGGAGAAGATCTTCCAACATCCGGTCAGCCATAACATCCAATGGCATGACGTCTTGTCTCTACTGCAGAGCGTCGCCGAGGTGACCGAGGGGCACGACCGACGCTACAAGGTGACCTTGGGGCCTGAGACTGAAACTTTCGACGCCCCACCTGGACACGATGTCGATGAGCAGATGGTGATCGACCTTCGTCGGATGCTGAAGGGCGCTGGGATCACTTCGGCGTAGATCCAGGCGCGCGGGTGCCCTGATCGCACGCAAGGCGGCGCACCAGAGGGACCGGCCATTCCGTAGTGAGACGCACTGAGAGGGCATGGGGCCCCTCCGCACGGTCAGGCTATTTCGTCGAGAAAAGCAGGATCAGTGTCGTGCGCCCTCGATACACAGTCCCCTCGACACCCGGGTCCGCGACAATGGGCACATGGATAACGCATTTGACTGGGCGAGGGAAGGGCTACGGAGCACCGGCGCTAGCGCGGACATCCGTGACGTGGTCGAGCTGCTAGCTCGACACGGTGAAGAGGAGGGAGCGATCCTCAGTCGCTACCAACGCTTTGCGGAGGACGCCTCCGCCCCCGAGACGCGCTACCTCGTCAAGCTCATTCTTGATGATGAGCGACGCCATCACGACCTCCTGGTTGAGATGGCCAACGCCATTGCCTGGGGTCTCGTTGACAAGAGCGCCGAACCGGTCCTACCGGACATGACGCACAGGGATGCCGGGAATGCAGCGTTAGCCGAAGAGACGCAGAGCCTGCTCCGGGCAGAGGAGCGGGACCGCGTAGAGATGAAGAGACTGCGCAAGTCCCTCCGTCCGTTCCGGAATGTCGCCCTGTGGGAACTGGTCGTAGATCTCATGATCCTCGATACCGAAAAGCACGTTCGTATCCTCCAGCTCATCGCCAAGAACACTGAGGAGGCTTGACTCCGGGTTCACATCCTGTGGGCGGAGTAGTCGTCGTTCCAGGTCAACCGGGTTATGTGGGTCAGGTGCGCATCCTAAGAGCCTCAATATGGATTTCGGTGCTGCACGACCTCGGCACCGCACAAGGAAAGGGCAGTGAGGCAGCTGCCTTCTGGTCTGCAACCAGCCCTCAGCTGGCATAGCCGAGACTCCAGCCTTTTGGAGCAATGACCGTTCGGGCTGCTGTCGCCAGGTGTCCCCAGTCAACTACGACCTGCCTGCGCGGACTCAGTGGCTACGGTGTGTGGGACGAGCGGATCAAAGCAATGAATAGCGATCGGAGACTGGCGATGACCACCAAGTCTGACTTCACGGCCGAGGAATGGCAGCTCCTCTTGGAAGCACCACCAAGTGCTGGAATGATCGTGGTGACGGCTCAACGAGGGGGCTCGTTTCGCGAGAGTATCGCCATGGCCAAGGCCTATGTGGAGGCGCGTAAGCAGCACGGCGAGAGCGAACTGCTGGATGAGATCGTTGCGGCCAAACCAGAGCGGGACCACACTCACTATCATTCTCCCGACGAGTTGAAGCAGAGCGGACTGAAACACTTGCGTGACTCGGTCGTGCTGCTCGAGGGCAAGGCCACGCCGGTCGAGGTTGACGAATATCGCCGGTTCATCATCACGTTGTCCCATAAAGTTGCAGCTGCTCATCGGGAGCACGGTCTGGAGGTGAGCGAGTCCGAGCAGGCGGCAATCGACGACATCGCGAGTGCCTTGAACACCACCATCGGATAAGAAGGCCCTCGAGGTTCGGGCCTCGATCGCGCAGCGACCTCCCACCCTGTCGGCCCTAGCCTCTCGGCTGCTCACTTCGGCTCCTCCATCGCATCGACAAGTGCTCATCCAATAGCGCTGGGGATCAGGCCTGGCAGGGTCGAAAGTCACATCCCGAAGGGGTACGGTCGGATCATGACTGTGATCATCAGCGAATCGGAAGCCCAAAGTGATGCCCTCACCGGACAGCGGATTGCCGTGATCGGGTACGGCAACCAGGGCCGATCGTGGGCCCTGAACTTACGCGACTCGGGGAACGATGTTGCAGTCTGCCTACGGGCGGATCCCAGCAGGGATGCGGCCGAAGCC
Organism: uncultured Acidimicrobiales bacterium; assembly: GCA_963727075.1. Lineage (GTDB taxonomy): Bacteria > Actinomycetota > Acidimicrobiia > Acidimicrobiales > RAAP-2 > Bog-756. The sequence goes on along the minus strand of CAVSET010000005.1, from coordinate 129,742 downwards.
GATGGGTTCGATACCTGTGACCTCGAGAGTGCCAACGAGGCCGATGTGCTTTGCGTACTTGTCCCCGACGACGTCATCGCCACCCTGCCTCTGAAGCCTCGCCCCGACGCCGCCGTGATCGTGGCCAGCGGGTACACCCTCGCCTTTGGGCGGTTGGATCCACCATGTGACGTGGGGATGGTTGCGCCACGGATGCTCGGCCCGGAGGTCCGGCGGTGTTATCTCGAAGGCATCGGATTCATCACGGCTGTCGGGGTCCACCGAGACGTAACCGGCACAGCCCGGGCTCGAGTACTCGCCGTGGCCAAGGCCATCGGTGGACTACGTCAAGGCGCCATTGAACTCACACCCAAGCAAGAGGCCGTGCTCGACTTGGCCGTCGAGCAGGCCCTCGCTCCGGCCTTGCGGCGCGTCAGCGAATCGTTCGTCCGGGTCATGCTGGAACAGGGGGTGCCCATCGAGGCGATCATCACCGAGCTGGTGCTCTCCGGGGAGGTGGAGCGGACCTACCGCCTTGTGCGACTCGAAGGCGGTGCTGCGCAGATGACCTACCACTCGCCCACGAGCCAATACGGTCAGTTGTCGCGTTCGGGCCGCTACGACCACCTCGACATCGCTGCCACCATGCGGGAACTGGTCGACGACATTGCCACCGGACGATTTGCCGACGAATGGGACGCCGAACGAGACGCCGGATACGCGCATCTCGAGGTACTTCGAGCCACGGCGATGGCCCCGGAGATCCTTGCCTTCGAGGAGGAACTCCGGACCAAGTTGGGCGAGCGTGCCGTGCGCACCTGAGACCGGTCGAGATCGCCGACCTGACAGCGCGGGGGTCCCGACGTCGGCAGAGTAATCGACAGGGCTGATCCATCGTTCGGCTCCGGTCCATCCCTCCGACCATTCCAGCCTGCCCATCGCGACATTGCCTCGTCCACCAGGTCCGTCGGCGTCGCATGGAGTGGCATGGTCACTGTCTTACGGGGTAGCCCTGGTACCGTGAACGCCTGATTAAGAAGACGCGTCACATGTTGACTTCCGACCGATCTGGTGTTGAATCGGATTCATGACCGGTTGTGGAGCCGCCGAGGCCAGGAAGCTCGACGAGTGTGAGTGCAGCCTCCCCCCGGGCCACCCACCCCCGCACCGATGCGACGACTGTGGTCTGACCTGGCACGAACGACCCTCCGGAGTTGGCCAGACAGGGATGGGGACGGAAGGTCCGGCACCGGACCCGAAGTCTCAGGCGGCAGATGCATTGGCTCGGAGGGCTTGACGGCAAGTAGTTCCGAATCGTCCATTCTCGGATCCGGAATGGCATCTGGTCTTTGGAGATGTACGAAGAGCTGCGCGTGATCGAGGTGGAGCATCAATAGGAGGAACGAACCTCCGTATCGAGATGCACTGAGAACGTAGGGGAGGCCTACTGAGGACGAGCCCTGAGCCCTTCGCGGATGCCGTTGAGCGCGGCCCCGGCCTCGAAGCGGCGCACCTCGATCGGATGGCATGCTGGCCACCTCGCGTGCATCCACAGGGGGAGTCATGGCCATAAGAGGAGAGTTCGGCGGTCAGATTGGAGACGATTGGCGCAGCTCGGAGCCATGGTGGCCTCCGACTCCGGCCCCACCGGAGGGAGCACCCAACGTTCTCCTCATCGTCCTTGATGATGTCGGATTCGCCCAGCTCGGCTGCTTCGGGTCGGATATCGATACCCCTGTACTCGACGGTCTGGCGGCCAATGGGATCCGGCTGTCGAATTTCCACACGACCGCGCTGTGCTCTCCCACTCGGGCTGCCCTGCTCACCGGGCGCAACCACCACCGCAGCGGAATGGGCCGCGTGGCTGACCTCGCCATCGGGTACCCCGGCTACTGGGGCAAGCCCCCCCGCGAGAACGGCTATCTGTCTGAGATTCTGCAGGCGCACGGCTACGCGACCTACGCGGTTGGCAAATGGCACCTCAGCCCCGAGGATGAGACAAATATGGCGGGTTCGCGCGCCACCTGGCCCTTGGGTCGGGGGTTCGACAGGTGGTACGGGTTCCACGGCGGAGAGACCCACCAATTCGTCCCGGCGCTCTACCATGACAATCACGCCATCAGGCCACCCCGCACGGCGGACGATGACTATCACCTGAGCGCCGATCTTGCCGACCGGGCCATCGAATTTGTCGGAGATCTACGAGCGGTGGATGCCGACCAACCATTCTTCCTGTACTTCTGTTCAGGAGCCTGCCATTCCCCTCATCACGCGCCTCGGGAGTGGATTGATCGCTATCGGACCCATTTCGCCAAAGGATGGGATCGATGGCGCCAAGAGACGCACGCCCGGCAACTCGGTATGGGGATCATCCCGGAGGGCACACTCTTGCCGCCGCGACCGCCATGGGTGCCTGCCTGGGACGAACTGAATGACCAAGAGCGGGCTCTGGCCGAGCGCTTCATGGAGTGCTTTGCAGCCTATTTGTCCTACACGGACCAACAGATCGGACGGTTGTTGGCATTCATTGACGACTTGGGGGACGGAGACAACACGGTGGTGGTCGTCGTGTCGGACAACGGGGCCAGCTCGGAGGGTGGGAAGACGGGGACGATAAACGAAGGTCGGCTCTCAAATTTCGATGCGGCCAGCACTAGGGAGATGTACCGCCGGATCGACGAGATAGGCGGACCTCTCAGCCACAACAACTATCCGTGGGGCTGGACCATGGCCGGCAATACACCGATGAAGCGCTGGAAGCGCGAGGTCCACGAGGGCGGCGTGGCCGATCCCTGCATCGTCTCGTGGTCCGGTCGGTTAGCCGGGAGCGCGGGCGGCATTCGTCGGCAGTTCGCACATGCGGTTGACGTATTGCCCACAGTGCTCGAGCTCGTAGGCGTCAGCGCTCCTGATTCCATCAACAGCGTGCCCCAGTCGCACCTCGACGGCACAAGCTTCGCCTACCTGCTCGGAGCCGACGGAGAAGCGGAGCCCGGCAGGCACGTGACGCAGTATTTTGAAATGCTCGGCTGCCGGGCCATCTATCACGACGGCTGGAAGGCCGTTGCCTATCACCCGGTCGGTCCTCTGTACGACGACGGACTCCGCACGAATGCCCCCTTCGAGGACGATGTGTGGGAGCTCTATCACGTAGCCGAGGATGTGTCCGAGGCAATCGACCTCGCCTCGGAACACCCGGAGAGACTGTCCGAGTTGATCGCGCTGTGGTGGGAGGAGGCCCGCCGCAACGATGTCCTACCGCTCGACAATCGACCGTTGGAGGCGATCGCCCATCCGAGGCCGGATCGTCGCCGCCAACGCAGTAGCTATCGCTATTTCCAGGGGGGCGCTCCCGTACCCGAGCCGGTTGCGATCAAGCTCTGCAACCGGTCCCACGAGATCGAGGTGGCGTTCGAAGTGCCCGACGCAGTCGTGCCGAACGGAGTCTTGGTCGCTCTGGGCTGCGCCCTCGGAGGCTGGTCGCTCCATTTGCTCAACGGACAGCTCCGCTATGTCCACAACCTGTACGGGAAGAGGCGCTCCCTCGTACAGGCGGACCGACTCCTCGGTTCCGGCCGCCACAAAGTGAGGTTCGCGTTCGAGAAGGACGGTGGTTTGGGAGGAAGCGCAGTCCTGGAACACGCTGGAGAAGTGGTAGGCGAGGGTTCGATTGATCGGTTCACGCCAGCTGTCTTCAACGAAGTCGGGGTTGGCCTCACGTGCGGCTATGAGTGGGGCCCGGCGGTCGGGGAAGGCTATTCGGCCCCCTTCGCCTTCAATGGGACCATCTTACGGGCCGACGTCACCGCCACGGGCCCGATGGTAGTAGATCCCGTCCTGGAGGTGGCGGCGATCTTGGCGATGCAATGAGCGGGACCGTCGTCGGTCCGTCCTTCGGACCCCCGGGATCTGATTGTGTGCCGCTGAAGACAAGGTAGGCCCACACCTGCGTACGTTGAGGCCTCGGGCCGCCGAAGCGGGGGCGGCGGCGGATGGCTAGCGCCACATTTCTGATGCAAAGCTCGGGTGAGGACCCCGGTCAGTCTCGACATGGCACACCCCTGTGCCAAGGTGGCTTATGAATCGACGGACCTCGACTGCACTCGCCATCGCCACCGTTGCACTCGTCGTCGGCGCCGGCTGCACCCAGCAGTCTACGACCAGGACACCCTCCACCACAGTCGCTCCAGCCACTCATGTGACGGAGACCACCCACACTGCCCAGGCACCGACCCCGGCACCGGACAGCACGACGGCCCCGACTCCGCCGCCTCCCACGACGGCTCTTCCGGCCCCGACCACGGGCATCCACATCGGCCCGGGCGCCCAGTCCACCTATACGGTCCAGCCGCAGCCCGCCCCTGGTTCGTGCCACTACACCTACCTCGGGTCTGACCCGCTCCCCGACCCCCACTGCACGCCGGGCGCCGTCGATCCGCAGGTCACCCAGGCCGACATCGGCTCGACCGTCTGTTCCAGTGGGTTCACCTCGACCGTCCGACCCCCGGAGCATGTCACCGAGCAGGAGAAGGCTGCCTCGGCCGCCGCCTACGGCTACACCGGGTCGTTCCACGTCGCCGAGTACGACCATTTGATCCCGCTCGAGCTGGGTGGCGATCCGAACGACCCGGCCAATCTGTGGGTGGAACCGCCCGACAACCCCGACGCCACCTCGTTCGCCAACACGAAGGACCGACTCGAGGACAGGCTCAACAGCCTGGTCTGTTCCGGCCAACTCCCGCTTGCAGTCGCCCAGCAGGCCATCGCATCGAGCTGGGTCACCGCCTATCAGGCCTACGGCTGACGAAAGGCGGTGGACGGTTCAGCGGTGCGCGGTGTATCCACCGTCGATGGTGAACGTCTGGCCGGTGACGAACGCGGCATCGTCGGACAGTAGGTAAGCGACGGCCGTGGCGATCTCTTCGGGGTAGCCGGGGCGGCCGACGAGGTGACCCGCGGTGATCGGCGCCAGGGTGTCGCCGAGCGGACCGCCAAGGGTTGCCTGGAGATCGCGGTCGACGACGACGCCGGGCGCGACGCCGTTCACGCGAATGTTGCGGTCGGCATATGCGGTGGCCACGTAGCGCGTCAGCGCGACGACGCCGGCCTTGCTAGTGCCGTAGGCGGCGAGGGAACGGCTGCCGTAGGTCGCGGCGACAGACGCAGTGTTGACGATCGCGCCGCCGCCGCGTTCGAGCATGGCGGGAATGGCGAAGCGGCAGCCGAGCATGACGCCGTCCAGGTTGACGCGCATCGCGGTGTGCCAGGTGTCGAGCGGCATGGTAACGACGTCTTGGTCGGTGAGGTTGAGCTTGAGGGCGGCCGCGTTGTTGTGGAGCAGGTCGAGTCCGCCGTAGGTGGTGAGGGTGTCGGCGACCATACGTTCAACTGCGTCGGGCTCGGCGACGTCGGTGGTTTGAGCGCGGGCGGCGCCCCCGTCGGAGCGGATCAACTCGACGGTCGCGGCGGCGCCGGCCTCGTCGATGTCGGCGACGGACACTGCGGCGCCTTCGGCGGCAAGGAGGCGGGCGGTGGCGCGCCCGATTCCCGAGCCTGCCCCCGTCACGATCGCGATCTTGTCGTAGAAGCGTTGCATACTCGAAGTGTCGCGCGGGTCCGTCGACCGTGCTGGTACGTACCGTCGATGGCCGTCTGCCGGCTCAACCTAGGTGCTCGTCCTACCTCGGCAGGGCGGGGCCGGGAATGACCGGCAGCTCGGACAGGCCACGCAGTACGAGGCCGTCGCCGTGGCCCCAGTGCAGCCCGGCACGCCCGCCGGCCAGGCGGAGCTGGGGGAAACGCCGGATGAGCGATCCCAGCGCCAGCTGGCCCTCGAGCCGAGCCAGCGGGGCGCCCAGGCAGTGGTGGATGCCGTGCCCGAACGCCAGGTGACGCCCTTGCGCCCGCTCGATGTCAAGCCGCTCGGGTCTGGCGAAGCGACAGCGGTCGTGGTTGGCGGCGGCGAGACAGACGATGACCTGCGCGCCGGCCGGGATCGAGTGGCCGCCCGATCTCGACGACCTCCACCGCGTAGCGGAAGGTCGAATGGGGCACGGGAGCGTCGTATCGGAGCAGTTCCTCGACGGCGGCCGGCGATCCGGTCCGGATCGCCGCGCAGCAGCTCGAGCTGCTTCGGGTGGCCGAGGAGGGCAACGACGGCGTTGCCGATGAACGTCGTGGTGGTGTCGTGACCGGCCACGATGAGCTGGAAGATGGTCGAGAGCAGCTCCTGGTTGTCCAGTCGTTCCTCTCCGTCCCGAGCCGCGATCGAGGCCGCTCACGAGGTCATCGCCGGGCGCACCGTGCTTGGCCTCGACCAGCCGGCGCAGCTGATGCCACGACGGCGTCGGACGCCTCCTTGGCCCGGGCATAGTCGGCCGGGGTCGGCGTGGGAACGAGCATGGCCACGAGCCCTTGACCCAGCGAGGTGCGCTCGCTCTTCGGGCACGCCGAGCAGCTCGCAGATCACCGTGAACGGGAGCGGGAAGGCGAAGTCGGCCACCAGATCGGTGGGAACCTCGGGGTCCCGGTCGGCCAGGACGTCAAGGAGGTCGTCCACGATGGCCTGCACCCGTGGCCGCAACTCCTCGACTCTGCGCATCGAGAAGGCCGACGACACGAGCACGACGCAACCGGGTGTGGTCCGGCGGGTCCACCGCAAGCATGTGCCGGGCGAACTCGGGCCCCGGGAGGCCCTCGGCCACCACCCCGCCGCCCAAGGCGAGTGCGGCGTGCATGTCCTTGGAGAACCGGGGGTCGTTGAGCGCCTGCCGGGCCTCGTCGTGACCCACCACCAGCCAGGCATCATGGCCGTCGGCCAGGGTGACGGGATGCACCGGGCCGAGCTCCCGGACCTCGGCGAAGAGCGGGAAGGGGTCGTCACGATCGGAGCTGCCCCACGCGTCGAGCGCCGCCTCGACGCGGGCACGTCGTTGATCGACGGACCTATTCGTCATGGACGAACCCCGAGCACAGAATCCGCAGCCACGAGATCTTGTCGTTCTCGGCCCTGAGGTACGCCTGCTGCTCGACGATGAACTCGCCGTCGGGAAGCTGCCGCCTGGAACCGGTAGCCGACGCGGTCGACGGTGCCGACCGTGGAACAGTCGATCTTGAGGATCCGGGTGATCGAGCGCTCCGGCGAGAACCACGTGCCCAGGATCACGTCGTCGACGACCGCGTCGGCGTCGTCGCTCTCCCAGCACCTGCCGGGCGTCAGGGCGCGGAAGCTCACCTCGGGGCGCCAGCAGCTCCTTGAGAGCATCGGCATCCTGCGCCGCCACGGTTCGGGCGAACCGCTCACCGAGGTCAGTTGTCATCGTCTGTCCTCTCTCCGTTTGCGCCGGGTCGTCAGTAGCTGAAGGTGGTCGCGCCGTCGCCGATCCACTCCCACAGCTGGACGGTTCCGCCCAGCCGGGCGTTGGACACGAGCGTGGCCTCGTCGAGCCTCCTGGCGTTGAAGCAGATCGGGCAGGTCGAGCAGCACGCCGCCGGCAGCCTCGAAGCGCTTCATCAGGTCCGGAATGGGTGGGCAGCCTTCGCACGCCACTCCGAGGGCGACGCCTTCGGTGGCCAGGCGAACTGCCTCCTTGGTCAAGAACATGAGGGCGTCCCGGCCGGCTTCGGCGGCGCCGACCGCCACCAGCAGGGCGACCGTCACCTTCTCCGGATCCTCGAGGCCGGTGGTCGAGACTGATGGCGGCCCGGCTCATCGGACCAGTCTCCGCGGTAGTCGGGTCGATGACGCTGCGCACCTCGTGCACCGCATCGATGGGGAACCCGCCGCAGCGCCCATGCTCGCGGACGATCTCCTCGGAGGCGGCCAGGTAGACACAGGTGATCTTGTCGTCGGTGACGTAGCTGTGCACCCACTGGATGTCGGGTCCGAGGTCGCGGAGCACCTCGTTGGACTGGCTGGCGATGGCCGCGAGTCCGGCTGTCGTCCATCTGACCGGCACCCGGCAACGGTGCGCTCGATGAGGTACTTGTGCATTGCCTTCCTCCGTTCTTGACGACCGAGTCGGTCGCTCGACCTTCACGGTAAGGAACGGCCGGGCGACCGTCATGAGGCATTCACCCCATGGTCCGAGCCACCGGGCGAGCCGACGGTACGATTCGGCCATGGGGGACTCGGGCATCCGCCTCTCGGACCTGCTGGTCTCGCTCTCCTTGGCCACCGACCTCGGTTTCGGGCAGCCGCCCGAGCACATGCTCGCTCGGCGCGGATCGGCATGCGGCTGGGTGAGCGGCTGGGCTTGGACGCGAAAGACCTGGCCACCCTCTATGACGTCGGCATCCTGACCTACGTCGGGTGCCCGGTCTATGGCAACGAGACCGGCGCTCCTGTTCGGTGACGACATCGACTTCCGGGCGCACGCCATCGAGATCGACCTGGCCGGGTTTCCGGCCATGGTGTTCATGCTGCGCCGGGCCGGGCACGGGACGTCGGCCTTCAACCGGGCCCGCCAGGCCGCCGCAGTTGATGGCCAGCGGGGGTCGCCAAGTGGTCCAGCAGATGGCGGACCACTGCTCGGCTGCCGGCGCCCTCGCCACCCGCCTGGGGCTGAGCGAGGACGTACAGGCGGGCATCGAGCAGGCCTACGCGCGGTGGGACGGTCGAGGGTTCCCCGACGATCTTTCCGGCACCGACCTGTCGCTGGCCGCCCGCATCTCGCACGTGGCCGAAGCCTGCGAGGTCTTCCAGCGGACGGCCGGCATCGAAGCGGCACTCGACGTCGTCCGCTCGCGCAGCGGCACCCACTTCGACCCCGAGATCGCCAATCTCGTATCCACCGATCCGGAGTCGTTGTTCGAGGACCTCGACCAGGACACCGTCGACGAGCTTCTCGCCGCCGAGCCCATGGAGCGGGGCCCGTTGACCGATGACGAGCTCGACCGGGCGCTCGAAGCGATCGGCGACTTCTGCGACCTTCGGTGCCCCTTCTTCGCCGGACACGCCCGCGGCACGGCGGACCTGGTCCGTGGCGCCGCCGAGTCGATGCAGATGCCCTCAGCCGACGCCCGTCTGGCCTACCGTGCCGCGCTCGTCCACGACGTAGGGCGGTTCGGCGTGCCGGGATCGGTGTGGGGAAAGCCCGGGCCGTTGACGGCGAACGAGCAGGAGCGGGTGCGCCTGCACGTCTATTACGTCGAGCGGATCTTCAACCGGCCCGAGCCGTTGCGCCGTATCGGCCTGCTGGCGGCCACCCACCACGAGCGGATGGACGCTCCGGCTATCACCGCGGTGTCGGCGGGACGATGCTGTCGTCTGGGGCCCGGGTCCTGGCCGTCGCCGACGCCTACAGCGCCATGATGCAGCCTCGTCCGTACCGGGAACCGCATGAGCGAGGCCGAAGCCGTCCAGGAGCTGCAGGCAGATGTCGCCGCAGGCCGTCTCGATCCCATAGCCACCGACGCCGTACTTGCTGCAGCCGGGCACCGCGTGAGCCGCACGAGGGCAGGGGGACCGGCCGGGCTGACGGCGCGCGAGAGCGACGTACTGGCTCTCCTCGCCCTGGGGATGCCCAACAAGGGCATCGCCCGCGAGTTGGGGATCAGCCCGAAGACGGTGAGCAATCACATCGAGCACGTCTACAGCAAACTGGGTGTGTCGAACCGGGCCGGCGCCGCGATGTACGCCATGCAGTATGGAATCGTGGGATCCGTCCCCACCCGGGCGGGGTGACATAGGCAGTGCTCTTGTCTCCTGGGTAGAAGCGACAGCTGCCGAAGCCGAGCGCGCAGGTGCGGCAGAACTTCTAGCGGCTGTCGATCGCGACCTTGATGGCCCCTGACGTCTCCTGGTCGGCCAGCACGGTGAAGGCGTCACGCCACTCTTCGAGCCGAAATGTGTGGGTGAGCATCGGTGTCAGGTCGATCCGGCCTGATCCGACCATGTCCAGGAAGTGGGCGATGCCGTGCTGACGCACGCCGTCGACCTCCTCGATCCCGAAGGCGTTGGAGCCCGTATAGGTGATCTCCTTGGAGTACACTGGCGTGTCGTCCCACTTGGCAGCGCCGTGCATGCCCAGCTTCACGAGTGACCCTCGGGCGCGCAGCACGCGGCAGCCGACCTCCAACGTCTCGGCCGCCCCGATCGTGTCGTAAACCACGTCGATGCCGCCCGGAAAGGCCATGGGGAGCCCGTCGGCCGGTTGCAGCACCCCGTCCGACCAGTCCGCGACCCGCTCGATGAGCTCGAGTCGCGGCTCGTGGGGTACGGTCGCGGCGCCGAAGGACTCGGCCAACCGGCGTTGCGCATCGAAGCGGGCGACCACCATCACCTCGACCGTCGGGTGCAACGCCCGAAGGATCGCGACGGCGCACTGGCCGAGCGCGCCGGCACCGTAGACGAGCACCTTGCTTCCCGGCTGCGGCGGATGGCGGGTGACGGCATGGAGTGACACCGCGAACGGGTCGGCGACGACGACCTGCTCGTCGCTCAGGGCGTCCGGCACCTTGAAGAGCATCGAGTCGTGCGCCGGCATGAGGTCGGCGAACCCCCCGCTGACGTCGGCGCACATGCCGATGTGGATCCCTGGAGCGAATGAGCCCTTCGCGAACGAGTGGCACTGGCTCAGGTCACCCGCCTCGCACGCCGGGCAGACGGGCGACACCCCTCGGGTCACGCACGTCAGCCACGGGTTGAGGGCGACACGGTCCCCCGGCCCGAGCCCCTCCGCCTCGGGGCCGACGGCGACCACCTCGGCGATCACCTCGTGGCCCATCACGTGGGGCATCGAGACGAAGTTCTTCATCGGATTCTGCTGCATGCCCGTCGCGTTGGCCGGGTCGATCAGGCTGGCGTAGTCGAGGAACACCGCCTTGGACTCCGACCCGCAGATCCCCACCAGTCTCGGCCTGGTCACCACCCAGTCTGGGCGGAGGAACCCGGGCTCGTCGATGTCGATGAGCCGCGTCGGCGTCCGAGCGAGCATCCGCAACAGGCGGTTGTCCGTCTCGCCGATGGGCTGCACCTCCGGCTCTACCCCGTACATGAGCGCTCGCATGCCCACATCGTAGGGCTCCGCCGGTCCCCCGTCCCGGCCCGGATGCCGCAGCTATGGCATGGCAGATGGCCCCCATTCATGTAAAGGACTGGTGACCCCACCCTGAGTATCCGATCCCGGGGATCTGATGGGCCAGGTGAGCGCCGACATGAGGTCGGTCATCTGGAAGGTCGAGCCATACCCGCAGTCTCGGCCCGGGCCGACGTCAAGGGGTTCGTACATCTCGGGTCCGCCCGAAGGCGGTCCATCTACTTGCCGTCGGGCGGCAGCTCCAGGACCCGTCTGGAACAGGTCGGTTGGGACACACTGACCCGACGGAAATCCTTGGTCGTGCTGCGCTACGACCACCGCTCGTCGAAGTCGACGGGGCGAGCAGCCCAGGACGGCCATTCCTTCGCCTCGGGAGCGTCGGATGCCACAAGGCCTACTCCATCGGTCGGACGGAGATTGTCGTCGGGTCTCGCCCGGCCAACACCCAGCCCACGATCATGGCAACGGCGGGCATGGCAACCACGATGAGGATCAGGTTGTTCCAGGGGATGTGATCGATGATGTCCGACAGACCACCTTCTAGTGAATTCGAACGGAACCAACCGAACAGCCCGACGTAAGCGGCCACCGTTCCTAGCAGCGCGCCCAAGAAGGCGAGCCCTCCCGCTGTGACCGCCGTCAGCGTGCGCCGGGTGCGCGAGCTGGCACCGGTAGCCGTCAGCGTCCGAAGATCGCCCGCTGTCTCGCTACGGATGAGACCGATGCTCATGGCGAGGATGCCGAGGGCGAGCGCTATAGCGAACACAGTGGCCCAGTTCACGATCTCGTGCGAAGTGGGGGCGTCGTTCTTCGACTCGACACTCAGATTGTGGGTTGCCGCCAGGGTCTGGGCATTGGCGACCTGGCCCGAAGTGATCGGGCTCTTCGCCCGGATGATCCAGCCGTCGAGGCTGGTCTGGCCGGTGAGGTGCAACCGGTGCAAGACACGCTCGGTGATCAGGGTGTTCGGCGCGTCGGTGCCGGCGGGCAGCTGGCTCTCTTCCAGAACCATGGGGTGGGCGATGCATCCTCCGGGTGAACATGTGTTTGTGTTTCCCGGTCCGGGACCCCCGCCCCCGCCCGAGCCGGGACCAGCGAGCTGTCCACCGCCCTTTCCGCTCCCTCCTCCGTAGGTCAGCTGCACCCCTGAGCCGGCGAGTCCGGGCCGCGAGCTGAGGACATCGACGTCGGTGGGGATCGATCGCGGGTTGATGCCGTAGGCCCGAAGGAGCGCCGGCGTCGCCACGTAGATCTGACCGTCCCACTGCCGACCCGAGGCGCTGGGGTTCTGCAGGCCGATCGAAGGCGCGGGATTATCGAGTTCCACGACGCTATCGGCGCCGACGGCAGAAGCAATGGAGCGAACGCTGGCCCGCTGTGACCCGAGCCCTGGCGGCGTCAGCGTGCCGGTGATCGGGGTGTTGCCGTTTTGGCCATTGGGGCTCCAGACGGCGAGCTCGTTCGAGGCCAGATTCGGACCGACGTAGTCGTAGACGTTGCTGTAGCGGGCGATGGCGACCGCGGAGATAACCACCGCGACGAGGACTCCGACGCTGATGGCCGCGAGAGCCGAGCCAGACCGGGCCCGGTACCGCGACAAGTCGCGTAAGGCCAAGCGGATGGCGATGGGCGACCGTCGCCCAAGCCGCGCCAATAGCACCAGAAAGAACGGTGCCATGAGGATGATTCCTGCTACCAAAGCGACGAACCCCGGAACGAGCCAGATGGGGACGCGCTGTGCACCAGAGAGCGAGAACATGACGAACCCGACGACCAGCGCGATGACTCCGGGGATGAAAGAGCGGTGGATCTGGCGCGGCGGCGCGGGACGTCCCGCGAGAGCGCTGACCACAGGGACACGCGTGATGGCGCGGGCGGGGTGCCCGGCGGCGACGAAGGTGGCTGCGACCGCCAGCACCATCGCCAACGCGATCACGGTCCACGGCAGGGCGAACATCGGGATCAAATGGTGCGCGCTCTGCTCGTTCTGTGGGCGGTAGGCCAACCAGGCCACCAATCCCACCGCAAAGCCGGCCAAGGCACCGACCGCGCCGACAATGACACCGTTGGCCCGCAATACGAGCCGGACGTTCCTGTCCGTCGCCCCCATCGACTCGAGCATGCCGAGGGCCCGCAGGCGGCGCTGGGCGAGCACGGTGAACCCGCCGACCGAGACCAGAGCGATCAACAGCATGCCAATGGTCGCCAACGCCAACACGATGGTCTGGGGGTTGATCGAGTTGTTGTTGTTGAGCATGCCCGGTGTCGAGACATTCGACCCAATCCGGCCGGGGTTCACGCCGGGTGCGTCGAACAGCACGTTCACCGAGGTCGGTTGCGTCACCTGCCCCGGCACAACCAGCGCGAACTCATCGAGAAGGCTCTGGGGGTTCTGCACGATCCCGACGATCCTCTTGTCGCCCCGGGACCAGATGTCGCCCACGTTGGCGTGCAGATCGGCCGCCAGGCCGGGGGTCAGGGCGATCTCGTCGGGAGCGGTCGGATAACGTCCGGAGAGCAGCTGAAGCATCGGGCCGCCATAGGGGCCGTGCGGGTCCTGGGACCGCAGTTGGTAGGTCTGGGTGCTACCAGGGATATTGACCGTCTCGTTCTCGATCACCTGGACCGGCCCGAAGCGGTGCCGCAAGGCGCCGATCTGCGCGACCATCGATTGCAGATGGAGCGGCTGCTTCCCGGAACTCGCGAACGTGGCCAAGTCACCGGCCGTGCCGTAGCCGGCGTCGGCCGGCGGTGGGGTGTTGGTGGCAACGGCCGCACCGACAACCACTGCGGCCACGGCCACGATGACGAGGAGGAGGATGAGCAGTTGTTGGCGCCACTCACGCCTGAAGAGGCGCCAGGCCCAGCGCATCATGGCCCGACGGGCGGGGACGCCCCCTGAAGTCGGTTCGGGCGCAGATCCGGCCGGTCGTTGGAGGACGCCGGCGCTCATGGGCGTGGGAGGTTGGCGAGCACCGCTTCCGGGTCCTCGACCGGGAGGGTCTGGTCGACGACCCTGCCGTCGCGAAGGAAGATCACGCGGTCGGCCCACGAAGCGAGCTGGGCATCATGAGTCACCACGACGGCGGCCATGCCGCGGTGACAGGCCGCCAGGATCAGGCGCATGACCGCCTCAGCGTTTGTGGAGTCGAGCGCGCCCGAGGGCTCATCGGCCAGGAGCAACTGCCGTCCCCCCACCACGGCTCGGGCGATGGCGACCCGCTGGCGCTCGCCACCAGACAGCTGGTCCGGATAGTGCGATGCCCGGTCCGTCAGCCCAAATTCATCGAGTGATCCCATCGCCGCCGACTGGGCCTTACGGGCCGCGACACCGTCGAGTTCGAGCGGAAGGGACACGTTCTCCACTGCGCTCAGCCCGGCGAGCAGGTTGTAGTCCTGGAAGACGTAGCCGATGGACTGACGGCGTAGCTGCGCCTTGCCGTTGCGCGACAGCGAAGATAGCGCTCGACCGGCGACATAGACCTCACCGCTGGTGGGGTCCTCCAAACTGCCAGCGATCGTCAGCAACGTGCTCTTGCCTGAGCCGCTGGCACCCATGACGGCGACCAGAGACCCGGCTTCGACTGAGAGGTCGACGCGCTGGAGGGCGCGTACCTCTGCGGCACCTTCGCCGTAGACCTTGGAGATGTCACGTAGTTCGAGGTAGCTCATTCGGGGGCACCCACCTTGCGCCGGGCTTTGGGGAGCGGGAACGATGCTGACGCAGGCCCAGTGACGCCCGCAGCCGCTCGCTTCAAACGGCCGTCGGCCGTATCCAACCACCGGATCAGCGAGTCGAGCCGGAAGAGCTCGGCGTCGACGACCAGGGCGAAATGGAGGTCGAAGCGGGACTCGTCCTCTTTCAGCCGCGTCCACTGCTGCATGAGCTCGACGAGGTAGCGCCGGTGCACCTGCACCAGGTCGTGGACGTCGACGCCCGGCAGCTGGAACGCAACCAGTACCTTGATGACGAGTTCGTCCCGGGGCGGCGAGGAGAAATCGGGCGGAGTGCGCAGCCACTTGGTCAGCTCTTCTTCACCGTCTTCGGTGATGTGGAAGCCTTTCTGCGGGCCCTCCTCGGCCGCGTCTTCAGCCTCGACGAGCCCGTCCCGCTCCAGGCGTTGGAGGGTTGTGTACACCTGCCCGACGTTGAGTGGCCAGACCTCACCGGTGCGGGCTTCGAACTCCTGTCGCAGCTGAAGGCCGTACTTGGGGCCTTCGCTCAGGAGCGCCAGCAAAGCGTGACGGACACTCATCGAGGCACCACATTTGTTATCATACTGAGTATTGTACTGGATGGCGTTCGGGGTGTCCAGCTCCGGAGGCGGACATCTTGCAGCTCCGACCTGAGCAAGCATCCGGCTTCAAGGACCCAGCGGGAGCGAACGGTCATACCGGTCCCACGCTCGGCCTACTCATTGACAACGGGCGCCCGCGGCGCCGCTGGCCGGGTGTTCTGGCCAGACCGGGAGAACGGGCCTCGCCCCTTCTCCAGCATCCTGTGGCCTCCCGCACCGCCTTGCCGCACGCTGCCGAGTCCGTCAACCGGCGGCAAGCACCGTGACGAAGTCTCGAGACCACCCAATCTGGTACTGGTCCCCGGGACGGTTCTGGCCAGGAACGCCGGGCACCAACGCGCCTCCGGGCGCCGTCGCCGATGCGAGCTGTATCCATTCCGGATTGATGTCCAGCTCCATCCCGGTCAGAGCACCGGCGCTGATCAACGCGTCGGCCAGGTCCACTGGCAATGCGTCCATGCTGGCGGCGTAGAGCAGGTTCCCACTTCCGTCCTCTCCCAGCGAGCTCCTGGCCACGGTCGCACCACCACCAAGAGTGGCCCCCCAGGCGCCAATGTCGCCGATGTTCTGGGCGGCCTGGCCGCCGCTGATGAGGGAGGTGAGATTCTGTCGGACGCTGGCCACCTGCTCGCCGGGTACCGGAAGGTTCTCGCCCCAGATCCCCACGTGGGCCGCCCCATCGCTATCGATGACCAGACTGGCGTAGCCGACCCGGAGTGGCACCAGTACCTGACCGTTCACCTGGAAGCCGCCGGCGCCCGAGCTGGCTTCGAAACCCCCGTTGAAGGCGGCCAGAAGAACCGGTGCTTCGTTGGGACCGATCAAGGGTCCGTTGTCGGCGCCCACCGCAGCGGCTCCCCGCGGGGGGTCGACGCTACCCACATGGAGGCCAAAAAGAGTGCGACCGGCCCGGAACCTGAAAACTGTGACTACGTGGCCCGTTGGCTCGGTGACCGACTGACTGTCCACAGTGATCTTCGCACCGACGGTGGACACGGGGGTCCAGCCCGGCTGTTCGGTGGTCGCGGTGGTCGTCGGGGGCACCGAGGTCGTCGGAACCGAGGGCGGCATGGTGACCTTGGTGACGTTGGCGGAGACGGAACTCGAGGTGCACCCGGCGAGCACCAGGCAGGCCAGGGCGACGATGGCCGCGGCGGGGCGGTGCCGCGCCGGAAACCGTTCAAATGGTTTCAATCGGAAACCCAGCCCGGCCGCGGTACGGTCCCGTCGGGCGTCACGATCACTGTGTCGTGGCCGTCAATGGCACCGACCATCGGCGACAAGCTCGGGTAGCAGGCACCGGAGCTCCAGCATCGGGATGGACCGCTGTTCGATGGACTGGGAGCCCGGATTGCCACGGTCATCGAGCGCCAGGAGTTGCGCCGTGGGTCAATGATGCGGAGTGCCATGTCTCTTGCCGGCAGCGACTCTCGTTCTGTGGCCCTTGCGCCCGGACCGAGGCCGGTCGGCCTTTGCTGCGGTGGTCGAGGTGGTGGTCTTGGGTGTTGCGGTCGGGAGCGAGGCGTTGACGGGCGGAGAGGTCGGCGGGGAGGCGTGTGAGGCCAGCGAGGTTGACGGAAAGTAGGTCCTTGGGGTTGCCGCGGCCGCCGTGCCGGACCCTGTTGAATTAGGGGTTGAGGATGCTGCCTGCTGCCCGTGTTGCGTCGAGCTCGGCATTGGTAACGCGGTCGGTTGGCTGGTGGCTGCAGACAGTGCGAGCATGATCAACGCGAATATGCCAGCGACACCGCCCAGAACCGCCCAAGAGCGCCCGTCGGGCGCCGGAGCGTCGCCACTCAACCACCTCCAACACTGCTGGATGGCCCGGGTGAAGGCTTTGGCCACGTACCCCCCTCACGTGCATCGTTCGTGCGACTTCGGCAGCCCAACCTGGGGCTACGACCCTGGTGGGACTGTTCCCACAGTTCCAGCGTACGGAGCCTGCATGAAGAGATCGTGACGACCGGGATCGACTTCTCGTGGTGCGGCACGACTGGATGCGTACATCCGACATTCACGCGGTACACCAGGTGATAACTGACCCCGCCCGGGCATGAAGATGGATCGCTCTGGCACGGAGTGTGCATGTCCATCCGCTGGAATTGCCAACTCCAGGGAAGTGCCGAGCGGCGAGAGTCCAGGTGGTGACGGACGTCCGGAATGGCACATTCACCGATCGACGAATGTCCGGTCTCCGACTGCTTCCGGTCTTCGCGATCTATCGTTTCTGGTGAGCGAAGCGGGTGAATGTGAGCGGTGAGCCGGTAGCCGCAAACGATGCGACCATGCGGTTTCTATGCAGCGTGATGGTCAACGCTGTGTGTGCGCCCAGCATGCAGTTGCTGACGTAGAAGAGGTCGATTTGGCCCGTGAAGGTTGGGCCCGTGCCGCTGAAGGTCCCGAGCACCGTACCGATGGGAAGTCGGCAGCTGCTTCCGCCCGAAATCTCGATAGGGGTCGCGGCGGTCATCGTGTAGTTGTGATGCCCGGCGCCGTTCATTCTCACGATCGCAGGGGCGCCGAACGTGACATTCCACTTGCCGATCACCAATGGCCTGACCGCAGCGCTGGCCATCGAAGCAGTCCCGACAGATGCACAAGACGTTCCGATTGCAATCGCAAGTACGATCGCTGCCGTCCGACGACCACCAATAATGGATCTCACGCCATTCCGCCCTCCAAACAGCCCAGCCCATACTCCGCCGAGCATTTGGATATTGGCACAACTGAGCCGGTCCCGCTTCGGACTCGTCCGCAGGCTCTCCCGGAACATCGACGAGCGGCCCCGGCGTCAGATCACCCTGGCAACCCGAGTGGTTCTACCGGTATGCTCGACCCCCGCGGGGCACGACATGTCGGAGGTCGAAGCGTGGATATTGCCCTGTACCGGTGTCCCGATTGCGGGTCAACGGAGACGCCGAAGCTTGTCGTGAGAGGTTCGGGCATGCGGGATCCCGGGGTCTCTCACATGTGTCGAGCGTGCGGATCCGAGTGGGCTGATTGCCAGCCAAGTCGGAAGGCAGGCTGAGTCACCGAGAGTTCACCTGGCCGTGACGTCGGTGTCGCTTGGCCGGTAGTACAACGAGAACTCAGGCCGGCACCTGTCCACGTCCCGGCCAACATGGGGCCAAAGCGCCGCCGCCGGAGATCCCCTTGTCCGACGGTGAGCGCTCGCCCCGGCCAAGGCCCCGAGCCGATCAGGTCTCGATCGACGGGACCGGTCGACTGGTTGTGGAACCAGGGCCGGCCTGGAGCGGCCTGGGAGTCACTACTGGGTGTACATCGGCGGGTCCGGACGGCCCTGGGTCGGCCAGAGTGAGCCAGTCGGCGGGTACCAGATCACTCTGGGAGGCGGATTCCAAGTGCCGACCCAGGACCGCTGACAGATGTACCCCCTATTGGCGTCAGGGAAACCTCACGATGTGACCGTCCGCACGATGGGGATCGACGTGGTCTGCATCTCGGAATGCGCGAGCCACGATTGAGACAACGAGTGCCGTTGCGATGACGGTGGTGAACTCAAGCAAGACAAACATGCAGGGGATAGACCCAGTGCCCGGAGAGTTGCTCCGGAGGCTCCCCCGGCCCGTAGGGCGAGCAGTCCTGGCCTCCGACCGACCTTCTCGGTGACCTGGTCAATGCCGGCTTGGCCTCGAGGCCCAGATATTTGCTCCTGTGCCGCAACGCCGTCTGGAGCAGGTTGCGCCCGGTTCAGGCACTTCCACGTCCGTGAGGAGACCTACCGCTGACAGAAAGACAGGCCGGCACGTGGGTCACGGTGCAGGCGTAGACGTACTACGGCCGTTAGGGTCGACCTCGACTCCTATCGACTGCTGCTCTCTCACCTTGGGGCGGATGGCCAGCAGATAGATCAGGTCAAGAACGAAGGACAACACGGCGAGGATAAAGAACCCCACGATGAGGCTGATGAGCCACGCCGTCTTGCTGCGGCCGGCCCGCTTGAAGGCTTCCTCGGGCCGCGACGCTGCGTCAGTGGCCGCCCAGATGGTCATGGCCAGCGACAGGAATCCAAGGAACAGGATCAGGGTCCCGCCTGAACTGATGAAGACCTCCGACACTGTGCCACTGCCTCCACCGACTGAGGCCCCTCGGCGCTGAGCACTTTAGGTCAGGGGGGTGGAAAGTCTCACGTTTGCAGTGGAGAGCCTGAGCATGGCTCTGGCCTGCACTAGAGGGGCTCGCCATCATCGACACCGCCGGCTACCGGGTCCGGAGGGACAAGGTCGACCGTGTCGGCCTGGTGACCGTCCGCCACGGGAGTCGGCTCCACCATATCGGGGCAGGGCGGGCTTGCGCGGGTTGATCCTTCTCATCGCCGGCCTCGCTCATCGCCGGCCTCGACATCCAGGTCCTCGATGAGGACGGCTCACCGCTCCGTAAAGTCACATTGGATCCGGCCAAGGACTACCAGCCACCGCCCTGACCAGGTTGTCTACGATGTCCTGACACGCGTGTCCGCGATGTCTCGCGACACCGACGGAGCGCGCTCGGCAGGATTCGAACCTGCAACCTTCTGATCCGTAGTCAGATGCTCTAATCCGTTGAGCTACGAGCGCCAGGCCGCCACTTCGGATCGTCATGAGCGCCGGTCCCCACCACGAGAAGTGACGAGCGCCAGCGACACGCGCCGAAGCAGCCTCCCACTCTAACCGACCGCTGTCCGTCGGCGGCAGGCCGAGACCCGTGAACAGGTCCGGGGAGCTCGAGGCCCCGCTCCCGGGTCCGGCCCGGAAGGCCCGTCGACCAGCCTTCGGGCGCCACCCCGGGTCCGGTGCATCGGATCGGCCCGCCCTATCGAGGCCCACCCCACGAGGGGCCCCCGAGGCGGAACAAGCTCCAGGCCCCCCGAGGCGGACCGCCGGCCAGCCGCCTCTCGACCCGCCCGTGGGCGACCAGCTCGGCCCGCCCGTGCAAGGGGGAACCGGGCCGGCTGGGCCGACGGACGCGGGGCCTGACCTCGGCGGTAGGGTTCGAGGGTGAGCAGCGTGGACCAGGCTGGCGGGGATGGGCCGTTCGACCTCGAGTTGGCCGCGGCATCGCTCCGGGCCGACGGCTCGGACGTCCACCTGCTGGTCAAGGTCCTGGCCGATCAACTGGCCGACGCACTCGGCTCCCGGCTCACGGTCGAGCGAGCCGGCCGCTTCCGGAAATCCGAGGAGATCAAGTCCCTGTCCATATCCATGGGCGATGACCAGTTCGATGCCGTGGTCGACGGCGGAGCCCTCCGCTGCACGATCGGGCACACCTCCGGGGGCATCCGCATCCGCAGCGAGAAGGTCGACGTGGACACCTGGCTCAACCGCCTGCTGACCGTGTTGCAGGCGGAGGCCGCCAACAGCCAGGCCGTGCGCCTGGCCCTCGAACACATGGTCATCGGAGGCGACAGATGAGCGACACGGGCGACACCCCCCAGGACCTGCCCGAAGGGGCCAGCCGCCGTCTGGCCGAGCTCGAGCACGGGCTGTTCACCTCCGACCTGTCCGTCAACGAGTTCCTCCTCATCAAGGAGGTGGGCTTCCACCCCCTGGGCTTCGTGATGGGTTCGTCGATCTACCACACGGGCATCCAGACCCGGAAGTGGGGCCAGAGCCAGGAGCTGACCAAGCTCACCGAGGCCATGTACAACGCACGGGAGCTGGCCATGACCCGAATGGAGGAGGAGGCCGCCGAGCTCGGTGCCGACGGCGTGGTCGGGGTCAGGCTCGACGTGAACTACTACGAGTGGGGCAAGGACGCCGCCGAGTTCATCGCCGTGGGCACCGCGGTCAAGGCCGAGAGCGGGGTCTCCCACCGCAATGCACTGGGCAAGCCGTTCACCTCCGACCTGTCGGGTCAGGACTTCTGGACCCTGATGCAGACCGGCCACATCCCCCAGGGTCTGGTCATGGGGACCTGCGTCTACCACATCGCCCACCGCGGACTCGGGGCCACCCTGGGCTCGGCGGGCCAGAACGTCGAGCTGCCCAACTTCACCCAGGCCCTCTACGAGGCCCGCGAGCTGGCGATGACCCGAATGCAGGACGAGGCCAACGAGCTGGGGGCGTCGGGCATCGTCGGGGTCCGGTTGGAGGAGAAGTCCCACCAGTGGGGCAGCCACACCATCGAGTTCCTCTCCCTGGGCACCGCAGTGGTCAAGACCGCGGACGAGGTCACCCTGCCCACCCCCACCACCATCATCTCCCTGGACAACTGATGAGCGAGGTCCCCGCCGACCTCCCCGAAGCCGCCGTCCGCCGCTTCGCCGGGGGGGCGTTCACCTCGGGACTGACCGTCCCCGATTTCGCCGCCTGCCTGCAGATGGGCCTGGAGCCGGTCGGCTTCGTCCAGGGATTCTGCGTCATGCAGTGGCAGTGGTTCGGCATGCGGGGGATGGGCGGCGGGTTCGGGCCGGGCTACGGCGTGACGACCAGCGGCTATTCGGAGGACTACCGCTGCCCCCACGGGATGGTCTCGGCCGAGCACCGCGCCTGGGGCCAGAACTACGAACAGACGTGGGTGGAGGACGCCTGGACGGAGGGCTTCACCTCCTCCTACTCCCGGATGGTCGCGGAGGCGGCCGAGGCCGGGGCCGACGGGATCGTCGGGGTGGCCGACGCCAGCCAACCGCTGGCCGACATGGGCGTGCTGGAGTTCAAGGTGCAGGGGACGGCGGTGCGGGTGACCGACGAGACGACGCCCACCGGTGACCGGCCGTGGACGACCTACCTGGCCGGCCAGCGCCTGGCCAAACTGGTCGAGGCCGGGTACGCCCCGGTCTCCATCGTCGCCTCCGTTGCCTCGGTACGGGTGTGGGCCAACTGCGTGACCGAGAACCTGACCGAGGGATCCAACTCGATGTACTCCTACGCCGAGCCCGGCTCCGAGATCGACCAGTCCGTCAAGGCTCACACGGTGGTCCGCCGCCTGGCCCGACGGCGGGTCCGCGACCAGCTCGAGCACGACTCCCTCCACGGGGCGGCCATGACCACCACCGAGCGGGAGCTCGGTCAGGGCGACGCCGAGCTGCAGTGCGTGCTGCGGGGCAACCGGGTCCGCCGTTTCAAGTCGTTCGATCCCGTGCCGGCGCCCACCCCCACGGTGCGCCTCCTGTGACCGCCTTCCGCCCCACCGACGAGGCCCTGCCCGTGCCGCAGCCCGTCGACCTCAGGGCCGAGATGGTCCGGGCCAACCAGGCCCTGGGCCGGCCCACGCCGGCCCAGGCGGGGAGCATGACCTCGGACCTCTCCATCGACGAGGAGCTGGTCCTCCATTCCATCGGATGGGAGCCGGTGGAGCTGGTCACCGGGTTCTCCGTCCATTCGGTCCCCTACGGCGTGTGGAACTGGGGTCAGGGCGAGATCACCTGGGCCTCGGCCGCTTACAGCCGGTCGTTCGCCCACGCCACCGGGCGCATCCACGCCGAGTGCACCAAGGTCGCCGCCCGGGGCGTGGTCGGCGTCCACGTCGACTGGCAGGTGCACCGCAACCACGTCAGTGTGGCGCTGGTGGGAACGGCCGTGCGCCCGGTCGACGGGAACGGGCCGTCGGCCGGCCCGGTCTTCGTCTCGGACCTGTCGGGACGTGACTTCGCCCTGCTCCACCGGGCCGGCTGGACCCCGATGGGCCTGGCCGCCGGGGCCAGCTTCGTCTACGCCCCCCGCCGCTCGATGGGCACGACGATGAAACAGAAGGGCCAGAACGTCGAGCTGACCAACTTCACCGAGGCCATGTACGCGGCCCGTGAGACGGCCATGGAGCGGATGCAGACATCGGCCCTGGCACTCGAGGGCACCGGGGTGGTCGAGGTCAAGGTGACCGAGGGACCCATGGAGTTCGCCCACCACGCGGTGGGCTTCACCGCGTACGGCACCGTGGTCCGACTGCTGGCCGGGGAGCATCAGCACGTGGGCGCCCGCATGATCCTCCCCCTCGACGACCCGGTGCGGGCCTTCGACGCCGCCTCGTTGCGGGGATCGTGACCACGCCCGTCCGGTCGCCCTCGCGCCCCTGAGGGATCTGACAGAGCGTCAGATACACTCCGTCCCATGCCCACCGACGCCGCCCGCCCCGCCCCCCTGGCCGGGATCCGCATCCTCGAGTGCTCGGCCCTCGGGCCGGCCGCCATCACCATGCCGCTCGTGGACCTGGGGGCCGAGGTGATCAAGGTTGAGCCGCCGGCCGGCGACTACATCCGGGAGATGACCTGGCCCATCGTGGAGGGCGTCTCCCTCATGCACCTCCACATCAACCGGGGCAAGCGCAGCATCGTCATGGACCTGCGGACCGACGAGGACGTGGCCACCTTCCGGGAGCTGGCCAAGACCGCGGACGTGGTGGTGGAGGCGATGCGCCCCGGCGGCCTGGCCCGGCGGGGCGTGGGCTACGACGACCTGAAGGGCATCAACCCCAGGCTGGTCTTCTGCACCATCTCCGGCTACGGCATGACCGGTCCGTACCAGAACCTCCCGGCCCACGGGGTGGCCTTCGACACCTGGGCCGGCATCGTCACGCCCCAGGTCAACGACGACGGCTTCGCCTATCTGCCCGAGCATGCGTCGATGGGCATCCATGCCGGGCCGCTGTTCGGAGCACTGGGCATCCTGGCCGCGGTGCTCCGGGCCAGGACGACCGGCGAGGGCTCCTTCCTCGAGATCGCCCAGTCCGATGCCGCCGCGGCCATGGACTGGTACCGGTCCGAGACCTGGAGGGCCTACGAACGGCCCGAGTCCGAGGTCACCGGCAACAAGGCCGACGGCTACGAGCGGCGCGAGCCGGGCACGGCCGGCATGATCGAGGGCGTCCGCTACCAGGTGTACGAGGCCAGGGACGGCCGGTACGTCCTGTTCATGGCCTCGGAGCAGGCCTTCTGGAAGAACTTCTGCGAGTTCGTGGGCCGCGCCGACCTGTTCGAGAAGTGGCCGGGGTCCAAGTACGCCGACCACGCCCGGGGCAACCTCGAGCTCCGGGCCGAACTGCGGGACATCTTCCGCACCCGCACCGCCGAGGAGTGGCTGGAGTCCGGGAACACGGCCAACTTCCCGGTGGCTCCGGTCAACTCGCCCAAGACCATCGCCGAGGACCCTCAGTTCCAGGACCGGTTCTCGTGGTACCCGGTCGAGCAGCTCGGTGCCGAGCAGCTGGGCACCCCGCTCAAGTTCGTGGGTGAGGCGCTACCTGCCCCCTTTCACGCCCCCACGGTGGGCCAGCACACCGACGAGGTCCTGCGCGACCTGCTCGGCTGGGACGACTCCCGCATCGCCGAGTCCCGGGCCCGGGGTGGCCTGGGCGGTCGGGCGACCTGACGCCGGCCCGGCAGCCGGTCCGATCGGCCGCCCACTTCAGGACGCCCCAGAGGCTGCCGATGGAAACGTTGGCCGCGCCCGGGATCGCCCGGGACGTGGTCGTGCGAGGAACCATCCGTTCCCCTCTGCACCACGGCCACTCCCGACGTCGGCCCGGCGGTCGACGCCCATCTGATCTCCTCCCGACAACTTCCCGACGAGGCGTGATCCGACCGCGTCTGATGCCAGACCGACCGCTCTGACCGACCGGTCGCGGTGAGCGGGATGACTGCCGTGCCGGTCCCTGCTGCGACCCGCGCTCCGCCCGCCGGGAGGAGGCCGGTTCGGGGCCGATGTGGCGGCCTCGGCAGGCCACGCCGATCGGCTGGGCATCGGCTGGGTATGGGTGACCGCCCCATCGCCCCTCCCGATCGAAAACGCAGCTACAGAATCCCCGCGGATCTGCCGAGGACTATGCGGAACCCTAGTGGTTTCTGTTGAGACGGCAAGAGAATCGACCGGGCTACCGCTCCTCGTCACCCCGATGTGGGCGCGGCTGGTTGCCGATCCGCCGCGTTCATCAGTGGCAACCAAGACAACCCAATAGATACCAACGAGGAGCAGAATAATGAGCGTCAAGAGTTTGTTCAGTACCAAGAAGCGGATCGCAGCCGTCGTGCTGTCGGGCGCAGTCCTCCTGGGCGCCGGCGGGATCGCCGCGGCGTACTTCAGCACCTCTGGCTCGGGCAGCGGCTCGGCCGCCACGGGCAACGCTTCCGGTCCTCTGACCATCACGCAGGTGGGCACAGTGACCGGGCTGCTTCCGGGTGGGCCGTCCCAGACCATCAACTACTCGGTGACGAACACCTCGGCCGGCGTCCAGTACGTGGGGCCGGTGACGGTGACCGTCACCGGGGTCACCACGGGCTCCCTCGTCGGACCGGAGGCCTGCGCCACGTCGATGTACTCGACCACGCTGGGGTCGGCGCCCGGGTCCATCGCCCCTGGTGCGACGGCGACCGGAACGGCGACCATCCTGATGAAGGACGATGGCAACAACCAGAACAACTGCCAGGCCGCCAACGGTGGTGGAGCGCTCACCCTGAGCTTCTCGGCCTAGTAGCGCACAGGCAACTCGGACGGGTGGGTTTCTAGCGCTCACCCCGAGTCAGCACACTCCGGTTGCATGGCCGGGTCCCGGTGGATTCCACCGTGGCCCGGCCAGCCGGCCGGTACCGGACCCTTCGGTGACGACCGGATGCGCTGACTGAGGAGTCGACGGTCGATCCAGTCAGCGGGCAGTCGCGGAGCTGGCTCCGTGCCGTCCGGCTTCCTCACCGAACCGAGCAGACCCTTCGAGGGAGACGTGGTGAGGCGATGGCTGGCCCGATTCGGGATGAAGAGGAGGGTGGCCACCGCCGCCGTCCTCGTCCTGGTCGCGGTCGTCGCCTCCTGCAATGTCATGAGCACCGAGCTGGCCTCACCCCCGTTGTCGGCCCCGGCCATCACCCTCGGCCCGTCGGACCCCACGGGTTCGACGGAAGCCACCTTCCACTACGGCGACTCGAGGGACGGGGTGGGCTTCGAATGCTCCCTCGACGGGTCGCGGTTCGTCACCTGTGCGGCGGCCGGCACCAGGTACCGTGGCCTGCACCCGGGGAAGCACACGTTCCGGGTCAGGGCGACCTCGGGGTCGGCCACCAGCCAGGCCACCTCCTTCACGTGGAGCGTCATCCCCGGGACGCCCCGCATCACGCCGGTCCCGTCCGGCCCCACGACCTCCACCTCCACCACGCCCCCGGCCCGTCACTCCGACGGCCAGGTCGGGGTCGCCTTCACCATCTCCAACGCCGCCACCCCGCCGCTCTACCCGGGCACCAGCCAGAGGCTGGACCTGGTGTTCACCAACCCGAACCCGTCACCCATCACCATCGCCCCACGGGCCGTCTCCATCACCGTCTCGACCGGCCGGGCCCGATGCTCGGCTTCGACGAACTTCCAAGTGTCCCAGGGCCTGACCTCCAGGGTGACGGTCCCGGCCAACCAGACCAGGTCGCTCAGCGACCTGGGCATCGGCCGGACCCACTGGCCGGTCATCACCATGGTCGACACACGCTTCAGCCAGAACACCTGTCAGGGTGCCCCGCTCACCCTGCGCTACTCGGCCGGTGCCTCCGGATGAGGCGCGGCGCCCACTCCATCCGGCGCGACGTTCGGCCGCCGAAGCAACGCGGCGCACACTCCATGAAACGCGTGCCGCCACGGCAGGATCCCGGCGCGTGCACCATGCCGCGGGGGCCCCGCACCGCCACGCGACGCGGCGCCCACACCATGACCCGGCCACCCCGACCGGTCTCGAGGTCCGCGGCGCGGACCATCACCCGTCGTTCGCCGGCCATCCTGGCCGCGGTCACCTCGCTCGTCTTCGGACTGGGCGGTGGGGTCGCCTACGCCTACTTCACGACCAACGGGCACGGGCCCGGCGCAGCCTCGGCCGGTAGCCCGGTGACCATCACGGTCACCGCTACGACGGGGACCGCCGACCTCGTTCCCGGCGGGAGCGGTGCGGCCTACTTCACCCTCACCAACACCAACTCGTTCGGTGCCACCTTCAACACGGTCGCGCTGGGTGCGACGGCGGTGTCCCAGAACACGGTCAGCTGCCCGAGCAGCAACATCACCATCGCCCAGACGCTGCCCTACGCCTTCTCCCCACCCGTGACGGTGAACGCCAACACCACCAGCGCCAGCCTGGCCATCCTCAACCTCGTGAAGCTCTCCCCGACGGCACCGACCGGATGCCAGGGAGTCAAGTTCACGGTGACCTTCACGCTCGCGGGGATCTCGACGTGAGACCCCGCACCACGAGCCGGAGGCTCCACGCGCGGCGCACCGGGCGCGGACGGGGTGCCCACAGCAAGCGGGCGGCGCGGGCACGCACCGGATTCGGCCGCTTCCGCAGCCCCGCCGTCCTGTGCGTCACCGGCTTCGTGCTCGCCTCGGCCACCGCAGCCTTCAGTCTGTGGACGACCGCCGCCAGTGGGTCGGCGACCGCACAGGCCATCAGCCTGAGCACCCCCGGGGCCGGGACCGTCGGGGCGCCCACGGCGTCGAGCCTGCCCGTGAGCTGGGGAGCGGCGTCCGGGCTGCCTTCGGGAGCGGGCTATGTGGTCCTCCGGGCGACGGCCAGCGCAGGACCGTACAACGCGGTGGCCAGCGGGGGTTGCGCTCAGACGGTCACCGGTCCCTCCTCCAGTACGACCTGCACCGACACGGGACTCGCCGCCGGCACGACCTACTTCTACCGGGTCGAGGCGGGATTCGACAACTGGGTGAGTGCGCCCAACGTCTTCTTCTCCGGCACGACGCTGACCCCTGCTGCGACCACCATGACGACCGTCGCCGCCCCGGCCACGGGCACGGCGGGCACCGCCCTCGGAGCGGGCACCATCAGCTCGGTGCTCTCGGGAGCGACCACCAGCCCCGCACCGGGCGGGACCATCACCTTCACCGTCTTCGGTCCCCAGGCCACCGCACCCACCAGCTGCACCAGCGGAGGCTCCGCCGTGGGCACGCCGGTGACCGTGACCGCCAACGGCACCTACCATCCGTCGGCCGGCTGGACGCCCCCGAGCGGCGGGACCTTCTGGTGGTACGCGTCCTACAGCGGCGACACCCACAATCTCGCCTCGGCCAGTGTCTGTGGCGGGGGCATGGCCTCGACCGTGGTCACCCCGACCACCGCGACGACCGTCGCCGCCCCGGCCACGGGCACGGCGGGCACCGCCCTCGGAGCGGGCACCATCAGCTCGGTGCTCTCGGGAGCGACCACCAGCCCCGCACCGGGCGGGACCATCACCTTCACCGTCTTCGGTCCCCAGGCCACCGCACCCACCAGCTGCACCAGCGGAGGCTCCGCCGTGGGCACGCCGGTGACCGTGACCGCCAACGGCACCTACCATCCGTCGGCCGGCTGGACGCCCCCGAGCGGCGGGACCTTCTGGTGGTACGCGTCCTACAGCGGCGACGCCCACAATCTCGCCTCGGCCAGTGTCTGTGGCGGGGGCATGGCCTCGACCGTGGTCACCCCGACCACCGCGACGACCGTCGCCGCCCCGGCCACGGGCACGGCGGGCACCGCCCTCGGAGCGGGCACCATCAGCTCGGTGCTCTCGGGAGCGACCACCAGCCCCGCACCGGGCGGGACCATCACCTTCACCGTCTTCGGTCCCCAGGCCACCGCACCCACCAGCTGCACCAGCGGAGGCTCCGCCGTCGGCACGCCGGTGACCGTGACCGCCAACGGCACCTACCATCCGTCGGCCGGCTGGACGCCCCCGAGCGGCGGGACCTTCTGGTGGTACGCGTCCTACAGCGGCGACACCCACAATCTCGCCTCGGCCAGTGTCTGTGGCGGGGGCATGGCCTCGACCGTGGTCACCCAGACCGTCAACTACTCCACGCCCGGCCAGCAGAGTCTCGTTGTGCCGGCCGGGGTCACCTCGGTCGCCTTCACCCTGGTCGGAGGCGGAGGTGGCGGTGGGGGCGGAGGCGGCGGTAACGGTGGCAGCGTGTCCGGGACGATCAGGCTGGCCAGCAACCCCAGTGGGTCCACCCTCACCGTGTGGATCGGCGGCGGGGGCACCAACGGGGCCACCGGCACGAACGGCAGCGGCGGCACCGGATGCGGCGCGGGCTATGCCGTCGGGGGCGCCGGGAGTGGCAGCAACGGCAACAACGGCGGCGGCGGGGGTGCCAGCTGCGTCTACGTCACCAGTTCGTCGCCGATCGCCGTCGCCGGGGGTGGCGGTGGCGGTGGCGGCGCCGGCTCGCTCGGGTCGGGGGCCGGTGCCGGCGGAAACGGCACCGGCGGGGTCCTGGTCAATGCCGGCACCAGCGTGGCCGGTGCCGGCGGAAACGGCACGTCCGGCACCGGTGGTGGCGGTGGCCAGACGCAGACGACCGGCAGTTTCCCGTTCGGGGTGACCCTGATCGGTGGGGTCGGTGGCACGGCCGGCCGGCGTGCCACGGCGGGAGGGGCCGGAGGTATCGGAACCCAGGGCAATACCGCCGGAGCCGGTGGAGGCGGCCGGGGCACCGGCCTCACCGCGGGTGGTGGCGGTGGTGGGGGCGGCGGCGGCTACGCCTCCGGCGGCGGTGGCGGGGGCGGTGCCAGGAGGGGCACCGGCTCCGGAGGTGGCGGCGGTGCGGGCTACAGCGGCGGCGCGACCGGGTACGCCCTGACGGTGACCTCGGTGGGGAGCGGCAGCGGGACGGCGGGCGGTGGTGGCGGAGCGGGTGCCGCGGGCAGTGCCGGACACGCCACCTTCACCTTCAGTTGACGGGCCTCGAACCCCGAGACCGGCCCCACCCCCGGAACTCCGGACTGACGCTCCGTTAGTATCCTGGCATGTCACCGGTGAAGGCCCGCCTGCCCGCGGTCGAAGGGTGGTTCACCCTCGACGACCCTCCCGCCCTCCTCGGGAGCAGGTGCACCTCGTGCGGGAACTTCGCCTTCCCCAAGGAGACCTACTTCTGCCGGAACCCGCGCTGCCAGGGCCGGGAGTTCGCCGAGACCGCGCTGAGCCGGACCGGCAAGGTGTGGTCGTACACCAATGCCGCCTACCAGCCCCCCGAGCCCTACGTGGCCGCCGACCCCTATGTGCCCTTCGCCATCGCCGCCGTGGAGCTGGCGGCCGAGCAGATGGTGGTCATGGGCCAGGTGGTCCCGGGTGTGGCCTCGGACGCGCTCCATGTCGGGGACGAGGTCGAGCTGGTCCTCGACACCCTCTACGAGGACGACCAGCACGAGTACGTCGTGTGGAAGTGGCGCCCGCTCACCGGGGCCGGCGACGGCGGGGGGAAGTCCGATGCCTGACGACCGGCGTGTCGCCGTGCTGGGTGCGGGGATGCACCCCTGGGGCAAGTGGGGCCGCAACTTCGTGGAGTACGGGCTGGCCGCCGCCGGGGACGCCCTGGCCGAGGCCGACCTGCCCTGGACCGACATCCAGTACGTGGCCGGGGCCGACACCATCCGCAACGGCTACCCCGGCTTCATCGCCGGGGCCACCTTCGCCCAGGCCCTGGGGTGGACCGGCGCCCGCGTCTCCTCGGCGTATGCCGCCTGCGCCTCGGGGGCCCAGGCCGTCAACAACGCCCGCGCCCAGATCCTGGCCGGACTGTGCGACGTGGCCCTGGTGGTCGGGGCCGACACCACGCCCAAGGGCTTCTTCAAGCCGGTGGGGGGCGAGCGCAAGGACGACCCGGACTGGCTGCGCTTCCATCTCGTCGGGGCCACCAACCCCACCTACTTCGCCCTCTACGCCCGCCGGCGCATGGAGCTGTTCGGAGCCACCGAGGCCGACTTCGCCGCCGTCAAGGTCAAGAACGCCCGCGCCGGCCTGGAGAACCCCAACGCCCGCTACCGCAAGTCCGTGACGGTGGACGAGGTGCTGGCCTCCCCGATGGTGGCCGACCCACTCCGGCTCCTCGAGATCTGCGCCACCTCGGACGGCGGGGCGGCCCTGGTGCTCTCCAGCCTGGAGTTCGCCAAGCGCCACGCCGGCAGCGACGACCTGGTCACCATCGACGCCGTCTCCACCGTCACGCCGCGATTCCCCCAGACCGTGTTGGACATGCCCGGCATCAGCACCGACTCGGCGGCTGCCGCCGACTCCATCGGGCCCGGGTTCAAGCAGTCGGTGGCCATGGCCGCCTACGAAGAGGCGGGCATCGGCCCCGAGGACGTCAGCCTGGCCGAGGTCTACGACCTGTCCTCGGCGCTCGAGCTGGACTGGTACGAGGACATCCTGCTGTGCAAGGAGGGCGAGGCCGAGCGGCTGCTGCGCGACGGCGACACCGCCATCGGGGGCCGGGTACCGGTCAACCCCAGCGGGGGACTGTCGTGCTTCGGGGAGGCCATCCCGGCCCAGGCCATCGCCCAGGTGTGCGAACTGGTCTGGCAGTTGCGGGGTCGGGTCGGGGCCCGGCAGGTCGAGGGGGCCACGGTCGGCATCACGGCCAACCAGGGCCTGTTCGGCCACGGCTCGTCGGTCATCGTCTCCAGGTAGGGCGACGGTCAGGACGGCTCGGTCCCGCCGACGGCCTCACTCGACCAGGACGATCTTCCCGAACTTCCCCCCGGCGGCGAACCGCTCGTAGGCCGCGTCGGCCCGGGCCATCGGGAAGCGCTCGGCCACCGGGACCGTGACCGCACCCGAGGCCAACAGCGGGACGGCGTGCGCCTCGACCGCCCGGGCCACCGCCGACTTCTCCTCCACGGTGCGGGACCGCAGCATGGAGCCCCCGATGGTGGAGCGGCTGGCCATCAGGGCCAGCAGATTGAGCTCGATCCTGGCGCCCGCCCCCACGCCGATCACCACCGTCCGTCCCCCCGCCGCCATCAACGGGAGGGTGGCGGCCACGTTGGCCCCGCCCACCAGTTCGAGGGAGACGTCGTAGGGACCGTGGTCGGCCACCTCGGCCGGGTCGATGACCTCGTCGGCGCCCAGTCGGGCGACGTCGGCCCGGCACTCCTCGGCGCGTACCGAGGCCACCACATAGGCACCGGCGGCGTGGGCCAGCTGCACGGCGGCGGTGCCCACCCCACCGGCCGCCCCCGAGATGAGGACCCGGTCGCCGGTGCCGAGACGGGCTTGGGTGAACAGGGCGTCGTTGGCGGTCGAGAAGGCCTCGGGGAACCCGCCGGCCCGGTCCCACCCCAGCTGATCGGGCACCGGCAGGGCCACGGTCTCGGCCACCACCACCAGCTGGCCCTGGCCGCCTCCGCCGGTGATGGCCATGACCCGGTCGCCCACGCGGTACCGGGCGGTGTCGGGGCCCACGGCCACCACCTCCCCGGCGAACTCGAGTCCCGGGATGTCGGCCGGTGCCCCGGGGGGAGCCGGGTAGAGGCCGCGGCGCTGCATCAGATCGGCGGCGTTGATGCCGGCGGCCCGCACGGCGACCAACACGTCGCCCGGTCCCGGCACCGGGTCGGGATGCTCCTTCCAGACCAGCGAGTCCCCCACGACGGTGACGGCGAACATGGGCTCAGAGTAGACGGTCCGCTCCCCGGTGCCCTGGCGGCCGCGAGGCACCCCGCGCGCGCCGGTCCGGCGGTGCCACCCACGATGACAGATCGACCCCGACCTCCTACTCTGTGCACAGGAGGTCTCGGGCATGGCTACCGCACCGAAGTCGAAGAGGCGCCGCGTGAGCGGCCTGGCTTCGTCGCCCATCGACCAGGTGGCCTCGGTGCCCGACGACGTCCTGTCCGACCCGACGGCGGGCATGGTCCTCCACCGGGTCCTCGCCCAGGCCGCCCGGACCTTCCTGCTCAACGACATGGAGGACGAGGTGCTCGACGCCCCCCTCCCCGGCGTCATGGTGGACCCCCTGCGTGCCCGGTCGACCGACCGCCCGCTGTGGGCTCAGACGGTCTCGTTGAACGGCACCCAGCCCCGGGCCACCGAGGAGGAGCGGGTCCACCAGAGCAGGGTGGCCCTCCGCCGGATCCGCTCCAACCTGCGCACCTTCCGCCTGGCCGTCGACCCCGCCTGGGGCACCTCCCTCCGGGCCGAGCTGGCCTGGTACGGCGGCCGGCTGGGGCAGGTGCGGGACCTCCACATCCTCCGGGACATCGTCACCCTCAAGGGTCCCGAGGTCCTCGACCCGGAGAGCGTCGACCGCATCGACTCGGTGGTGGGCATGCGCATGGCCGCCGCCCTGGCCGACGTCGCCGCCGAGCGTGGCGGGGCCCGCCGCCTCCGGCTCAACGAGCAGATGATGGTGCTGTGGGACGGTCCCGAGTTCAAGCCCAAGGCCAAGAGGCCGGCCGACGAGCTCCTTCCGGTCATGCTCCACCGGGCCTGGCGCGACCTGCGCGGCGCGGCCAGGACCGCCCGCCGGGAGACCAGCGACGCCAACCTGCACAAGCTGCGGATCCGGCTCAAGGACCTCCGCTACGGATGCGAGACGGTGGCGCTGGTCGCCGGCGGGCCGGCCAAGAAGACGGCCCGGGCCGCCGAGGCGCTCCAGAGCAAGCTCGGCGACCTGCACGACGCCTGCTACTCCATCGCCTGGTTCGAGCACCTGGCCCACGAGTACCCCGACCTGGACGAGCCGGTGGCCGCGCTGGTCGAGGTGCAGGAGGTGGCCGGCGACCGTGGCCCGCAAGGGGTGGAACCGCGACCTCAAGGTGATCGAGCGCCGCTGGCGGGCCTGGCAGGGGTGAGCCGTCCGTTGCGTGGGCCGGCCCCGGGACGGTCAGGACGGTGGCGCTCGTCGCCCTCTGCGAGGAGGGCTACCGGACCACGTCGTTGACGGCCAGGTGGTCCACCTCCCACAGCTTGATGCCGCCCAGGATGCCGGCGGTGTTGTCCACGATGGTGACGTCGTCCGCCAGGTTCTGCCGGGACACCCGCCGGGAGTTCCCGCCCCCGATGTAGAGGTGGTCGAAGAACATCAGGGCCCGGAGGTTGGCGATGGCCTTGTGCACCCGCTTGTTCCACCGCTCCTCGCCGATCTCCTTGCGGGTGGCCTCGCCCAGCTGCTCGTTGTAGGTCTCGCCCTTGCGGAACGGCTGATGGGCGATCTCGAGGTGGGGCATGAGCTGGCCCTGGTAGAACAGCCCGGTGCCGAACCCGGTGCCGAGGGTGACGGCCAGCTCGAGGCCCTTGCCCCTGACCACGGCGGCACCCTGGATGTCGGCGTCGTTGGCCACCTTGGTGGGGAGGCCGAACGACGAGGTCAGCTCCGAGGACAGGTCGAACTCCGACCACTGCTTGGCCAGGTCCGGGTCGACCGCGCTGCCCGGGCCGTGCTTGGTGGAGAAGTGCGGGGCGGACAGCACCAGCCCGTCCCGCACCATGCCCGGGAAGCCCACCGACGCCCGCTCGGCGGTGGGCAGCGGGGCCACCAGCCGGGTGAGCATCTGGACCAGCTTCTCGGGGGGCAGCGGGTAGGTGGTCGGGACCCGCACCCGGTCCGCCACCATGGCCCCGGAGGCGTCCAGCACGGAGGCCTTCAGCCCGGTGCCGCCGATGTCGACGGCCAGGGTGAACGGGTGCCTGGGTTCGCCCTTGGCCTCGGCGGGCTGGCTCGTCTCCGATGGCGCTCGGGGTCGGCGTCGTCCGGGGCTCTGGTCGGGGCTCATGCCTACACGCTAGACACTGCGATGGCCGTACGACCGTTCCGGTGAGGGTGGGCCGCGGCAACGGCCGTGACGAACCGATACGGCGGCCCGACCGCCGGGGCCTTCCACCTGCCCCGGCCCCGGGCCGGTGTCCACTTCCTCCGGATCCCCCGGGCCGGTAGCGTCGTGGTCCGTGACCGATCAACCCTGGCTCGACGATGCCTGCTCCCTGGTGGACGCCTTCAGGGCGGGCACCCTCTCCCCCACCGAGGCCCTGGACGCCTCGCTGGCCGCCATCGGGGACTCGGGGCTCAACCCCTGCAGCCACGTCGACGTCGAGGCCGCCCGCGCCGCGGCCGCCGCACGCCGACGTCACCCTCCCCTTCGGCGGGGTGCCGATGGGCATCAAGGAGCTGGAGCACGTGGCCGGGTGGCCGTACACCGAGGCGTCCCTGGTGTTCGCCGACCGGATGTCCGACCACGACTCCACCCAGGTGACCCGGCTGCGGGCTGCCGGCGCCGTGCTGGCCGCCCAGACCACGGCCTCGGAGTTCGGCGGTATCAACTGCACGCACACCAAGCTGCACGGCACCACCCGCAACCCGTGGAATCCCGAGCGCACCCCCGGTGGCTCCTCGGGCGGTACGGCGGCGGCCGTGGCCGGAGGCCTCCTCCCCATCGCCAGCGGTGGGGACGGTGGTGGCTCCATCCGCATCCCGGCCGGCTTCACCGGCCTCTTCGGCCTCAAGGCCACCTACGGCCGCATCCCCCGCGGCCCCGGCACCCTCCAGCCGCCCCTCACCGTGGTGGTCGGCTGCCTGTCCCGTTCGGTGCGGGACACCGCCCGCTGGTTCGACGTGTGCAACGGCTTCCACCCGAGCGACACCCTCAGCCTGCCGCGGGTCGAGGGGTGGGAGGCCGGCCTCGACTCCTTCGACCTGGCCGGCAAGCGGGCGGTCATCGCCGTCGACCTGGGTGCCGCCGTCGTCGAGCCCCGCGGCGCCGCAGGTGGTCACCTCGCTGGCCGAGACACTCATCGCCAAGGCCGGCCTCAGGCGGGTGGACGTGGTGGTCGACCTGCCCCAGGGCGGCCTCGAGTGGGTCATGTCCAACACGGTCGGCCTGGCCGGCGAGCTGGGCGACCTCTACCCCGGCTGCAACGACGACCTCACCCCCGAGATCCAGCTCGGCCTCAACCTGGCCACCCACAACCTCGACGTGCAGACGGCGGGCCGGACCGAGATGTTCCGCATCGACCGTCAACGAGCAGATGGCCACCCTGTTCGAGCAGACCGACTTCGTCTTCTGCGCCACCAACCCCGACACCGCCTTCGCCGCCACCGGGCCCATGCCCACCACCGTCGGCGGCGTCGACCTCATCAAGGAGTACGGCTTCAACAAGGCCGTCGGCAACAACGGCGCGCTGACCATCCCGGCCAACCTGACCGGCAACCCGGCGGTGTCCATTCCGGCGGGGACGGTCGACGGGCTGCCGGTGGGCCTCCAGGTCATCGGCCGCCACCACGAGGAGCAGTTGCTGTTGGACCTGGCCCGACGTGGCCGAGCGGGAACAGCCGTGGCCCCTGGTGGTGCCCGCCGCGCCGGCCTGAGCCTCCCGCTGGACCCCGCTGCCGGCCCGGGACTACCGTCCTGGCCGGTCCGACGGCCGCCCTTCCACCGCCGTCCACCGTCTCGAGGAGTCCAACGTGCGCATCGACCTGTGGGTACCCACGGCCAGCCCCTTCGCCACCCCCGAGCTCCTGGCCGTCGTCGGCGAGGAGGCCGAGCAGCGGGGGGTGGGGACCATCTGGGTGGGCGAGCACGTGGTGCTGTTCGAGGAGTACGCCTCCTCCTACCCCTACGCCGAGGACGGGCGCATCCCGGCCCCGCCGGGGACCGGGCTGCTCGAGCCGCTCACCACGCTCACCTACCTGGCCGCCCACACCACCGACCACCCGGCTGGGCACGGCCATGCTGCTGCTCCCCCAGCGCAACCCGGTGTACACGGCCAAGGAGGTCGGCCACCCTGGACTGGCTGTCCAACGGGCGGGTCGACCTCGGGGTCGGGGTCGGGTGGCTGGAGGAGGAGTTCAACGCCGTCAACGTGCCGTGGCCCCGGCGGGGCGAGCGCACCGACGAGTACCTCGAGCCGTCCTGCGGACACTGTGGTGCGACGAGACGTCGTCCTACGAGGGCGAGTTCTACTCCCTCGACCCCTGCCAGATGTTCCCCAAGCCCGTCCAGCAGCCCCACCCGCCCATCCACATCGGCGGCGAGTCCCAGGCGGCGCTGGCCCGGGTGGCCCGGGCCGGCCAGGGGTGGCACACCTTCAACCGCACCCCCGACCAGCTGGCCGAGCCCCTGGCCACCCTGGACGCACTGCTGGCCGACCAGGGCCGCACCCGGTCGGACGTGACCATCACCGTCTGCCCCTACTTCCAGCCCCTGGACGCCGACATCGCCGGCCGGTACGCCGAGGCCGGGGCGGACGTCGGTGGCCGCGCTGCTCCTCCCGTTCAGCGAGGACGACGTGAGGCAGGGCCCTCGACGACCTCCAACCGGTGTTCGACCGGGCGGCGGCCTCCTGATCCCGGCGCGCCGGACGGGCGCGGTCAGCCCCCCATGGCCACCGGCAGCGACTCCATGCCCCGGAGCACCACGTTGGACTTGTAGCTCACCTCGTCCGTGGCGAGGGCCAGGCCGGGGGCCCGCCGGACCAACGACGTCAGGGCCACCTGGGTCTCCATGCGGGCCAGGGGGCGCCCAGGCAGTGGTGGATGCCGAAGCCGAACCCCAGATGGTTGTTGGGGCTCCGGGCCACGTCGAACCGCTCCGGCTCGTCGAACTGCTCGGGGTCGTGGTTGCCCGAGGCCAGCAGCAGCATGGCGAAGTCCCCGGCGGCGAACTCCACGCCGCCGAACTCGACACGGCTCGGTGAGGGCCCTCCCGGTGAGCTGGACCGGCGAGACGTAGCGCAGCATCTCCTCCACGCCGGTGCGGGCCACCTCCGGGTCGGTGCGGAACCGCTCCAGCTGGTCGGGATGGCGCAGCAGTGCCAGCGTCCCCCCCGAGATGAGGTTGACCGTCGTCTCGTGCCCGGCCACCAGGAGCAGGATGCACGTCGAGAGCATCTCCGTCTCGCTCAGCACCGTGCCGCCGTCCTCGGCCGCCACCAGCCCGCTGAGCAGGTCCTCCCCCGGGTTGCGTTTGCGCTCGGCCAGCAGCTCGAAGAAGTACTGGGCGAACTGGAGCACGGCCTCGCCCCGGGCCGCGATGACCTCCTCGGTCAGCAGGAAGTCGGGGTCGAGCCCCCGGGCCAGGGCGTTGGACCACTCCTTGAACCGGTCCTGGTCCTCGAGGGGCACTCCCAACAGGTCGCAGATGACCCGCACGGGCAGCGGGTAGGCGAAGGCCTCGAGCAGGTCGACCTGGTGCTGGGCGATGGCGGCGTCGAGCAGCTCGTCCACCACCCGCTGGGTCCCGTCCCGCAGCGACTCCACCACCTTGGGCGTGAACGCCTTCGACACCAGCCCCCGCAGTCGGGTGTGGTCCGGCGGGTCACGGAAGAGGAACGGCCGCATCTCGAGCATGGCCGTGGCCACCGGGTCGTCCTCGGCCAGCGGGGTCCGGAAGCCCTCGGGCATGCGCTCGACGGCCACGTTGAGGCTGTCCGAGCTGGCCCGCCGGTCCCGCAGGATGGCCAGACAGTCCCGGTGTCGGGTCACCACCCAGAACCCCATCTGGTTCCGGTGGATCGGGGCCCGCTCCCGCAGGTCGGCGTAGAGGGGGAAGGGGTCGCTGGACCACGTCGGGTCGAACGGGTCGAAGACCGGCTGGGCGGCCGGTGGCGGCGGTCCCGGCGGTGTCGCGGGTCGGTGGTCGAGGGGGTCACCGCTGTCGATGGTACCGGGACGGGGTTGCGGGACGCCCCGCTCCGGGCGCCGGGGCCGCCGGTGCGGACCGGTCCGGGGGGCGGCGACGGGGGCCGGCCACTGCCTCTCCACTGCGGGACCGCTCCCTGCCTACTCTTGGGAGGCTCCCCTGCCCCTGCCCTGCCCGCTCCACCTGTCCCTGCCCGGCCCCTGCCCTGCGAAAGGTCGTCCCATGGCCCAACCCGTCCTCTCTGATCAGCGGTACGTCGTCCGGGATCGGGCTGGCCACCGCCGTGGCGGCCGCCGGCGCCGGCTACCGGGCCGTGGCCACCCTGCGCAACCCCGACGGCGGCCGGCGCCCTCACCGCGGCGGCGGCCGAGGCCGGCGTGGAGCTGGACGTCCGGACCCTCGACGTCACCGACGCCGCCGGCGTCCGCGCCTGCATCGACGGAGTGGTGGCCGACCACGGCAGCCTCGACGTGCTGGTCAACAACGCCGGGGCGGGCTACGTGGGCACGATCGAGCAGGTGAGCATGGAGGACATGCGCAAGGTGATGGAGGTCAACTACTTCGGCGTGGTGGCCATGACCAAGGCGGCCATGCCCCATCTGCGGGCCTCGGGGGGGCGGGTGGTCACCGTCTCCAGCGTGGGCGGCGCCGTGGGCCAGCCCTTCAACGAGGCCTACTGTGCAGCCAAGTTCGCCGTCGAGGGCTTCCTCGAGAGCCTGGCCCCGGTGGCCGCCACTGTCGGCGTCGGGGTCTCCATCGTCGAGCCGGGCCCGGTGACCACCGAGTTCGTCAACAACGTCGGCGTGGACATCGGGGCCATGTTCGCCGCCGCCGGGCCGTATCTCCCGGCCATGCAGGCCTACCTCAACCACGTGATGGCCGACTTCTCCTCCGACGCCGCCCAGACCGCCGACCAGGTGGCCGAGGTGATCATGGGCGTCGTGACCGCCGAGCGGCCGCCCCTGCGGGTGCAGACCGGGCCGTGGGCCGAAGCGTTCGTCGGCTCCAAGATGACCGACCTGGACGGTTCGGCCGTCCTGGGCCAGACCAGCACATGGGTGGCCTGAGCAGGCCGAACCACCGGCAGGGACCGGCGCGTTCACGGGGTCCCCGACCGCGAGCCCCGGCGCCAGCCCTGGTGGGGACAACCGCGTCTCGGGGCCACCGGGCGGCGTCGGGACGGCGGTCCGTGGCAGGCAGCGTGGCAACGAGCGCGCCGGTCAGCCTCTCGACCGTCGGTCGGCGGCACGGTCGGTCCGGGCGTACAGCAGCGGATCGGTGAACCAGGGCCGCAGCACCAGACGGGCGGGCGGAAGACCGCCGGACAGGAGGACCCCCTCGCCCGGCGCGATGCGGCGGAGGGCGTCGGGGGGTGCCAGCCTCCGGGTGGACGGCGAGCGGGTGGTGCTCGGGCCGCCCCGACCTCCGAGGGTGGTGGCCGGGAGCCGCACCTCCTCGTCGCCGATCAGGTGGCTGGCGTAGTCCAGGGTGGACAGGTCGGAGATGCCGGAGAGGAACAGCTTGGCCCGGTGGTTGTTCACCACCGTGGACGCCTTCGGTCCGTACCGGGCCGTGATCTGGGCCAGGTCGTGCCAGACCGTCACCAGCTGCACCCCGTGACCGGCGGCCGTGGCCGCCAGCGCGTCCAGGTCGGCCAGGGGAGCGATGTTGGCCGCCTCGTCCAGTACCAACAGCAACGGCGGGTCGAGCGGTCGGTGGGTCAGCGACACCCGGTCGTAGACGTGCTCGAGCACCTGGCGCACCACCGAGACGAAGAGGGGTGTGAGCCGACGTTGGTCGTGGGCCGGGGCGCAGAGGTAGAGGGTGTTGTCGGCCCCGACCAGCCGGCCGGGATCGACGGTCGGCAGATCGGCGGTCGGTCCCTCCCCGGGGCAGCCGCCGGTCGTGGGGGCGATATCGGCGAACGGCTCGAGGATGGTCTCGACCGTGGTGTAGATGGA
The DNA here is from genome assembly GCA_963727075.1 of uncultured Acidimicrobiales bacterium. GTDB lineage: Bacteria > Actinomycetota > Acidimicrobiia > Acidimicrobiales > RAAP-2 > Bog-756. Next base: position 89,167 of record CAVSET010000005.1, on the reverse strand, counting down.
GCTCCGCTGCCGCTCCTCCTTCCCGAAGGCCGACCGGGCCGCCTGGAGGGCCTCGGGAACTCCGGCGGCGGCGAGCAGTTCCAGCACCTCGGCCTCCTCGTGGGTGTCCACCCATCGGACCACGTCGGCCATGGTCCGACCGCCGAATGCCGCGGCGAACAGCAGGGGGCCCAGCATCCTGGCCGCGGTGGCGTACCAGAAGTCGCCGTCGCCCATCGCGCCGACCCAGACCTTGGCCACCTCGGTGAGCGCCGCCGCGGACCGGCGGGCCGCCGGCCAGGTCCGCGACGAGGCCAGCGGGGACCACGACACCGAGGCCAGGCCGGTCGACCCCGACGGGTCGAAGCACTGGACCTCGCCGCACGCTTCGCCGATGGACGATGGTGTGGTCGATCAGGTCGGTCTTCACGCTGGCCGCCACCACCGGGCCGCTCCACTCCAGGAGGGCCGGCACGGCGAAGCCGGACGTCTTGTGGGACTGGGTGGGACCGAAGACGATGACCGACTGGGCGCGCTCGGCGGCCACCAGACGCTTCCCGGCCCGGCCGAGCACCAGACGACCCGGCGGCGGCACCCGGCCGGTCCGGCCCACGGTCAGCGCTCGGAGGTCGCCCGGTGCCGCCCACCGGGCCGGCGACCTCGGCCGTGGCCGCCCCGGACCGGGCTCGGACCGGGGGCGGGACCCGGCTGCCCGGGAGGGCGGCGCGGGCGTCGGGTGCCGGATCGGGACCCGGCCGAGGTGACCCGGCTCCGAGACCGGAACCGGCGGCGCCGAGGACGACGACACCGAGGAACGCCGACCACCGACCGGTGACCGCGCCACCGCCGAGGTCAGACTCACGACCCGGCCGTGCTCGGCTCGGGGTCGAGCCGGGGATCCGCCGGGATCCGCCGGTGCCGTACTCGGTCATGGCCTGGTCGGTGTCGGTCAGCCACCGCTCCCCCGAGGCCAGACGGTGCTCGACGAGGAACGACCGTCGCCCCACCTTCCACAGGGCCATGCCCCGGCGGAGCTGGGTGACCAGCTCGGCCTCGGTGTCGGTCAGCCCGAGCAGCTCGCCGGTGCGGGCCACCTCCCCGGGGGACTGGGCGTAGACCACCCGGGTCTCCGAGTCGGCCAGCAGGCCCTCGGCCAGACTGCACCTGTTCGGAACCCTCGGTGCCGACCGACCGGAGATCGGACAGGCGGTGGAGGACGGCCATGTTGGCCACGCCGTTGGCCCGCGACAGCTTCCACGACGTCTGGAGCCACCGGGCCACGCCGAGGTTGGACAGGATGGCCCAGGCCTCGTCGACCACCACGATGATCCGGTTCCGGTGCCGGGCCCGCACGGCGCTCTGCAGCCACGCCGCCGCGCAGGCCATGAGCACCCCGAGGGCCGGCGAGTGGTAGACGGCGGAGAGGTCCAGCACCACCAGCGGGCCGTCCAGGCGGAGGCCGGGGTCGTGGGTCCGTCGAACATCCCGCACAGATCACCGTGGACCAGTCGCCGGAGCTCGAGGGCCACGTCCCGGCCGTCCTCCAACAGGTCGGCCCGGGACGTGCGGAGGGCCAGCGAGGCGTCGAAGCCCGGGTCGAGGAGCGCCTCCACCACCTGGGGGAGGGTGGGGGCCGGCATCCGGGCCCGCTGGGCCCGCTCGGTGGCCTCACCCAGGGCGGCGTCGATGGCCGCCCGCTCACGGGGACGGAGGTCCCGTCCGAGGCAGGCCACGGCCAGCGAGGAGGTGAGGACCACCCGTCGGCGCCGGACGCCGTCCCCGGGCAGTGATCCCCGGGCGTCCGCCTCCTCCTCGGTGTCGAGCGGGTTGAGCCGCACCGCGCCCCCGGGGCGGAGGGCCACCGGTCGCACGTCCCAGGCCCGGGCCAGCGGCCCGTACTCGCCCTTCGGGTCCACCACCCAGGCGTGCCGGCCGAAGACCGCCTGGCGCCAGAGGTACGACTTCACGAACGAGCTCTTGCCCCGCCCGATCTGGCCGAACACCACGGCGTTGGGGTTGGTGACCACGCCCTGGCGGTAGAGGACGAACGGGTCGTAGACGAACGAGCCGCCCAGCACGTCCCGGCCGATCAGCACGCCTTCGTGGCCGAGGCCCGGCCTCGCTCACCAGCGGATAGGCCGCGCACAGGTGCCGGGTGGTGGCCACGTGGGCCGGGACCCGGGGGGCCACGCCGGTCACGAGAGGCCCCGGCCCAACGGCAGGCTGCAGGCGAAGGCGGCGTCCTGCTCGCCGTAGAGGAGCCGGAGCTCGATCCGGGCCTGGCCGGCAGCCTGCTCCAGCGCGGCACGGGCCGGGTCGAGCTCCGCCCGGCTGTCGGCGGTCACGGTCACGTAGCCCGAGAACCGGTACTGGGCGTGACCGTCGGCCAGCTCGATGTCGCGCTCCTCCACGCTCTCCTTCTCCCGGTGTGTGGCGAGCGGTGACCAGGAAGCCGCCGCGCCGACGGAGCTCGCCGTCGGCGATGTCGGCCGTGCGGGCCTGGGCCACCTGGCGGGCGGCCCGACTGGGGCTCACCGGCTCCATGACCATCACCACCGAACGGCGGAGGGGCGAGAACAGCACCGGCCCGAGGAAGTCCGGGGTGACCTCGACCCGGGGCCACTCGGCGATCCAGTAGGTGGCGTGCCAGGTGGCGTCGGTATGGACGGCGTCCCAGTGCGGCTCGACGGCCATGGGCCACGGCCAGGACGGCGGCCGGAGCCGGTGTGCGGGCGGTGGCTGGTCCCCGCCGGACCGACCGCCTCGGGGACGGTCGGGTCGGAACCGGCCGGCCCCCGTCCGGCTCCGTCGCCCCGGTCGGCGCATAGGCCTCGCCGATCACCCGGGCCAGGGCTCTCGGGCCGAGCACCCCGTCCACCGAGATGTCGGCGCCGTCCAGCGCGCGGTGGAGGGCGAGCACCTCGCGGTGCAGGACCGCGCCGACACCGGCCAGCCCCCGGCCGGCCGACCGGATCGACCGCGACGACCGCGACGTGTGGATGGAGAGGGCCAGCAGCACCCGGTGGCGACGGGTGACCGGGGCCGACTCGTCGACCAGCGCCCGGTAGGAGCGGCCGGCCGGGGTGTCGGCACCGAGAACGGCATGGTCGGACCAGTGGTTCCGCACCGAGCCTGCCGTCGTCGGGGAGGCAGGACTCGATCCACTGGATCCGGTGCACGTCGGACCCCTCGCGGGCCAGGGCCGACAGCACGCGGGCCCAGGCGGCGATCCGGGTGTCCTGGTCGGCCGGGCCCGAGCAGGGCGAAGCTGTGGCCCCGGACGGCCAGCACGGCGGTGGCGGTGCGGGACGGGGCGGTCGATCACGCACGCCGATCTCGCCGGCCGATGGGGCGGGACCGAACGGGAGACTGTCCAGGACCACGCCCCCGAAGACCGACCGCTTCGCACCGGGGCGCTCCGGGAGGGACTCGGGCCCTGCGATCGAGCCCAGCCGCCCGGCGGCCGGCGTCGGGTCGAGGGTGACCCGGTGGCCGTGGCCGGGACCGGGCGCGTGCTGCCGGCCGTCGCCCGAGGCCCGGGCCACGAGCCAGCGCACGGCCAGCGGCAGCCACTGCTCGGCGGTCCGCCCCAGGACGGGCCAGAAGGCGAAGGCCACGCCGACGCCCGCGGCCAGGACGGCGACCAGGATCCCGGCCACCGACGGATCGGACCGCAGGGCCAGCACCCCGACGACCAGGCTGGCGGCCACGGTGGCGATCTGGCCGCCCCGCCATCCGGCGATCACCCCACGTCGCTCCAGGGGGGAGAAGCGGTAGCGGACCCGTTCCGGTCGGTCCCCGCCGTCAGCCACCGGTCGGGCCCGGGCGGTCGGTCCGGTCGGTCGGGGCCCGGGGCACGCTGACCAGCTTGATGCCCAGATCGGTCCCGGCCCAGGTAGTCGTCGACGAGTGCCCCGGTCTGCCGGGGCAGCGGGCCTCGAGCTCCGGCGCGGGGCGGCCGACGAGGAGCCGCGGACCGGCCCGGCCGTGGCGTCGACCAGCGGTCCGGGCCTCTCGGAGCCGTGGCCGTTGGCCACCGCGGTGGCCTCGGGGTGGACGGGGTACATGGGTATCCCGTGGCCCGGCGGCTCCATGGTGCCGACGCCGGTGGTCTCCGACCGAGGAGGGGCCGAGATCGGGCCCGCCGCCCGATGGCCCGGGCCACCGCCGGCGCCACCGCCGGCCGCCGACCGCCACCGCTCCCCGATGCCCGCCCGGGCCCGATCCGCGCCCCGGCCACCGACCCGCCGAGGACTCCACCGGCCAGCGCCGCCCCGCTCGAGGCGAGCGCGCCGGCGGCCGTCACCCGCATGGCCGTCTGGGCCAGGCCTCGCATCGGCACGGTGGCCGTCTGTCGGGCGCGGTGGCCCAGCCCCTCGAGGTGGCCGACCGCCCCGGCCTCGACGAAGGGGAGGAGCCGGAAGAGCGCCCACGGGGCGAACGCCGACAGCAGGAGCAGGGCGGCGCCGCCCAGCACCGCGGTGAAGCCCCCGCCCCCGCTGCCCGCCCGCCGTGCCCCCGGCGACGGTCCCCGCTCGGTGCCGACCCGGTGCCGCCGGCCAGGGCGCCGGCCGCCAGGCTCAGGACCGAGACGATCACGAACTTCCCGAGGATCAGGGCCACCAGCGTGTCCACCAGGCGCCGGCACCAGTGGGCGATGGCCGGCCACGCCAGGCTGGCCAGGGCCAGGGGCAGGAAGAGCACGGCCACGTAGACGGCGGCGGCCCGGACGAGGAGCTCCACCCAGACCAGCACCGCCCCGACCACCACGGCCAACGCCCCGAGGAAGAGCACGAACGCCGGAGCCGACGGCTGGCCGGCGGCCGAGCCGGCCGAGAGGCCGGTGAGGACCGACGCCATGAAGTGGCCGGTGTCGAGTCCGGCCCCGTGGGCCACCGCCGAGCTCATGGCGTCGGTGACCGACAGACCCGAGCTGGACCAGCTTCACCGCCACGGCGGTCAGCAGGATGGCCAGCGGGACGTTGACCAGGACCGATCGCAGCAGCGCCGAGAGGTTCTGCCGGTAGATGGACTGGACGATCCCGAGGAGGAGGAGCGGCACGATCACCAGTCCGGCCAGCTCGGCCATGGTCCCGTAGTGGGCGCCGAACCACGAGCCGCCCAGGTCGATGCCGGTGGTGTGCCGATGACCGAGCCGATCTGGGCCAGCAGCCACGAGGCCCCCTCGGCGACCCAGCCGCCCAGGGCGTCGAGCACGCTGCTGACCCCGAAGCCGGCCACCTGCGAGGCGGCCGAACCGGCGGCCCGGACGCGAGGCCACCTGGCACACCGGGCCCAGTCCGGTGGCGGCCAGGGCCGCCGCGGCGGCCGGGCAGGCCGCGCCGGGGAGCCCGGCACGGCGGTCAGGGCGTTCACCCGCCGTGGACGCCGGAGCCGGCGTTGTAGAAGAAGTTGACGATGCCCGGACCGGCGCCGATCAGCAGGGCCGCCAACCCCGAGATGAGCACGGCACGCCGACCGACGAAGGTCTGCTGGTAGTTCTGGCCGTGGGAGCCGAGGGCCCAGGCCGCGGCCCCGATGACCAGGCCGACCAGGGCCAGGGCCAGGGCCCAGAACTGCAGCCCGTCCATCAGGCTCTGGAGCTGGGCCCCGCCGGGCAGCTGGCTGGGGTCGGGCTTCATGGTGACGATGTCGGCCAGGAGTCGCGCCGACCGCCCCGACGGGCGCCCGCCGGTGCGCCGGGGAGCAGGACGGCGGCGCCACCGGGTCGGCCGGGGGCCAGCGTGAACGGCAGCGATCGGAGGGTCGGGGCGAGGTGCTCGAGCATGACCCCAACAGTAGGGAGCCTGATGTTCTATTTCAATACTTTTCATGTTATTTCATGGTTTTTCCAACCGAGGCTGGCGGATGCCCACGCCTGAGGCGGTGGCCTGCCATGCTTAGTCAGTGAAGCCGTACGTCATCGGGTACATCGTCGTTGGCGTTGTCGCCGTCCTGGCCGTCATCGTCGCCGCCCGGCTGGGACGGCGGGCCGGTCGCCGGGCCCTGCAGCAGCGCCTGGTGGCCCTGTCCAACCGGCTCGGGTGTGGAGCCTCCCGACGAGGGCGGGATCGAGCCTGTCCTGAGCCACCTCGAACGGGTGACCGGCGAGGCGGCCGAGGCGGTGACCGAGGCCAGCTCCGATGCCATCCGGCTCCGGCGGGCCCTCGACACCCTCCCCCAGGGCGTCATCGTCTGCGACGAGAACGGCGACATCGCCTTCCAGAACGCCAGGGCCACCGGGCTGATGAACAACCGCCACGGCGACGCCCTGGCCGCCCAGGCGGTGACCGAGCTCCTCGAGAACGCCTGGACGGACGGCTCGGCCGAGCGCACCCTCGACCTCTACGGACCTCCCCGGCAGACCCTGACCGTGCGCACCCGGCTCATCGACGACGGGCGGCGCCCGCTCGGGGTCATCGCCATCATCGAGGACGTCTCCGACCGACGCCGCCTCGAGGAGGTCCGCCGCGACTTCGTGGCCAACGTGAGCCACGAGCTCAAGACCCCGATCGGGGCCCTCGGCCTGCTGGCCGAGACCCTCACCGTCGAGCCCGACCCCGAGGTGGCCCAGCGGCTGGCCTCGCGCATCCACACCGAGGCCTTCCGGGTCAGCCGGATCATCGACGATCTGCTCGACCTGAGCCGGATCGAGTCGGAGGAGGCGCCGCCCCGCGAGCCCATCGAGATCAACCTGGTCATGGCCGAAGCGGTCGAGCGGGTCCGCTCGGCAGCCGAGCAGCGACGCATTACCATCGAGCTCAATGAGCCCCACCCCCCGGTGCACGTGCTCGGAGACCGCCGCCAGCTGGTCTCGGCCATGCACAGCCTGCTCGAGAACGCCGTGACCTTCTCCTACGCGGACGCCGCCGTGCAGGTCTCGGGCGAGCGGCTCAACGGCGAGGTCCGCCTGGCCGTGGCCGACTCCGGGGTCGGCATCCCGGCCCGCGACCTCGACCGCATCTTCGAGCGCTTCTACCGGGTCGACCACGGCCGCAGCCGCGATTCGGGCGGCACCGGGCTCGGCCTGTCCATCGTCCGCCACGTGGCCAGCAACCACCAGGGTCGGGTCGAGGTCGACTCGAGAGAGGGGCAGGGCTCGACGTTCACCCTCATCCTGCCCAGTCCACCGGAGTACGCCGCATGAGCGCCAAGACCGATCGCGCCGACAAGACCGGGAAGGCCCGCCCGGCCGACAAGCCCGACCCGTCCGAGAAGGCGGCCTCCGACAAGGCGTCCCGGGCGGAGCGGTCGGCCGAGTCCCCGCCGTCGGACCAGAGCCAGACCAAGGTGCTGCTGGCCGAGGACGACGAGTCCTTCGTCGACGCGCTGGTCATCGGGCTGGCCCGGGAGGGCTTCGACGTGACGGTGGCCCGGGACGGCAACGAAGCCCTCCGCCTGTTCGGCGAGGACGAGCCCGACCTGGTCCTGTTGGACCTGATGCTGCCCCGCCTGTCCGGGATCGACGTGTGCCGGTCGATCCGGGCCCAGTCGTCGGTGCCCATCATCATGGTCACGGCCAAGGGCACCGAGATCGACACCGTGGTCGGACTCGAGGTCGGGGCGGACGACTACGTGGCCAAGCCCTACCGGCTGCGCGAGCTGGTGGCCCGGATGCGGGCCGTGCTCCGGCGGACGCCCGGGGCCGAGTCCGCCAGGGAGTCCGGACGCATCCGGACGGGCCCGGCCGGCGACTCGAACCGGCGCGCCACCGACCGCCGGACCGGCAGCGCCGTCCTCGAGGCCGGGGGCATCCAGATCGATCCCGACCGGCACCTGGTGTTCATCCGCGGCCAGGACGTCCACCTCCGCCGCAAGGAGTTCGAGCTGCTCTCGCTCCTGATGGAGAACGCCGGCCGGCTGCTGACCCGGGACGTGCTGATCGACCGGGTCTGGGGCTCGGACTACTTCGGCGACACCAAGACCCTCGACGTGCACATCAAGCGGCTGCGCAGCCACGTGGAGGAGGACCCGTCCTCCCCCAAGCTGATCACCACCATCCGGGGGGTCGGCTACCGGTTCGACGCTCCCCGCACCTGACGGGCGCGTTCGCCGGGTCAGCCGGCGGCCGGGATGACCGTCTGGCCCCGGAGGTAGGGGGCCAGCACCTCGGGCAGCACCACCGAGCCGTCGGCCTGGCGGCCGGTCTCCACCAACGCGGCCCAGATCCGCGCCCAGGCCAGGGCCGAGCCGTTGAGGGTGTGGACGAGGACCGGGGCACCACCGCCCTCGGGCCGGTACCGGATGTTGGCCCGCCGGGCCTGGTAGTCGCTGCACCAGCTGACCGAGGAGACCTCCAGCCACATGTCGACCCCCGGGGAGTAGACCTCGAGGTCGAAGGTGCGGGCGGCCGGAGTTGCCCATGTCCCCGGTGCACAGGTCGAGCACCCGGTACTGGAGGCCGAGGTCCTGGAGCAGCCGCTCGGCCCGGGCCACGATGCTCGTCCAGCTGGGCCGGCGCCTGCTCGGGGGTGGTGTAGGCGAACAGCTCGACCTTGTCGAACTCGTGGACCCGGAGCAGGCCCCGGGTGTCCCGGCCGGCGGCCCCGGCCTCGCGGCGGAAGCAGGCGGTGGCGGCGGTGAGCCGGAGGGGGAGGACCGACTCCTCCAGGATGTCGCCCCGCCACATCGAGGTGAGCGGCACCTCGGCCGTCGGGATGGCCCACAGGTCGTCCCGCTCGAGGTGGTAGGCCTCCTCCTCGAACTTGGGGAGGTGGCCCGGTGGAGACCATGGTCTCGGTCAGCACCATGGTCGGGGGCCGGACCTCCTCGAAGTCGTCGGCGTGGCTGTCGAGGGCGAACGCCGACAGCGCCCGGATCAGCCGGGCCCCGATCCCACGGTAGAGGGGGAACATCGAGCCCGACAGCTTGGCCCCGCGCTCCATGTCGAGCAGGCCCAGCTCGGCGCCGATCTCCCAGTGGGGCACCCGCTGGGCGTCGCCGTAGGCGGGCGGCGCGGCCGGCCAGGACCGGACCTCGCACGTTGTCCTCGGGGCCGTCCCCGTCGGGGGCTTCGGGAGCGGGCAGGTTGGGCAGGTAGAGGAGGGCCTGGCGCACCTCCTGCTGAGCCGCTTCGGCCACCGCGTTGAGCGCCCGCTCCTCGTCGCCCAGCTGGCGGCTGCGGTCGGTCAGCTGCTCGGCCAGCGCGGCGTCGCCGGCCTTGCGGGCCTGGCCCACCTGCTTGGAGAGGGCCTTCACCTCGGCCCGGTAGTCGTCGCGGTGGCCGATGGCCGCCCGGGCCTGCTGGTCCAGGTCGACGAGCCGGTCGAGTTCGGCCGGGTCCACCCCCCGACGGCCGAGGGCCGCCTTCACCGCGGGCAGGTCGTCTCGCACCAGCCGGATATCGATCATGACGGGCACAACGGTAGCGTGACCACCCGTGGACGACGCCCATGATCACCACGGTGGACCCGACGCGGCCGCCGGGTCCCCCGCGGTGGTCTGCGACGGCGTGGTCATCCGCTACGGCGAGACCCTGGCCGTCGACCGGCTCAGCTTCGTCGGCCGGGCCGGCCAGGTGGTGGCCCTGCTCGGTCCCAACGGTGCCGGCAAGACCAGCACGGTCGAGGCCCTCGAGGGCTACCGGCCGATCGAGGCCGGGTCGGCCCGGGTGCTCGGCCTCGATCCGCGTCGGGGACCACGCCGCCCTGGTGGCCCGCATCGGGGTGATGCTGCAGACGGGGCGGCGTCTACCCCATGCTCGGACCGGCCCAGGTGCTCCACCTGTTCGCCCGTTACTACGACGACGCCGAGGACCCCGACGGCCTGCTCGACCTGGTGGGCCTGGCCCATGTCCGGCGCACGCCGTGGCGGCGGCTGTCCGGCGGGGAGCAGCAGCGCCTGGCCCTGGCCCTGGCCCTGGTGGGGAAGCCCCAGGTGCTGTTCCTCGACGAGCCCACGGCCGGGGTCGATCCCGAGGGGCGCCTGGTGGTGCGCGACATCATCGCCGCCCAGCGCGACCGGGGCATCTGCGTGATCCTGACCACCCACGAGCTGGCCGAGGCGGAGCGCCTGGCCGACCACGTGGTCATCATCGACCACGGCCGCATCCTGGCCGAGGGCTCCCCGGCCGAGCTGGCCTCGGGCACGGCCGACGGCTCCGATCCGGTTCTCCACCCGGCCGGGCATCGACACCGCGGCGCTGGCCGCGGCCGTCGGCGGCGGCGCCACCGTCACCGAGGAGCGGCCCGGGGCCTACCGCCTCGTCCCCCCGGCCGGGCTGTCCAGCCCCGCCGTGGTGGCCGCGCTGGCCGGCTGGCTGGCCGAACGGGACCTGTCCCTCGGCGACCTCCGCACCGGCCAGTCGCTGGAGGAGGCGTACCTGGCCATCACCGGGGCCCGGGGTGGGAGCCGACGGCTCGACCGCGGGCCGACGGACCACCGGGCCGGACGGGGGACGCCGCCGGTCGACGAGGGTCCGGCGTCCCGGCCGCGCGCTCCGGGGGCCGGGCCGATGAGGCCGCTCGCCGCCCAGCTGCGGGCCGAGCTCACCATGCTGTTCACCAACGGGGAGACCCTCTTCCTCACGCTGGGCATCCCGGTGGTGTTCCTGCTGTTCTTCTCGGCGGTGCACGTGCTGCCCACCGGCACCAGGCATCCGGTGGACTTCCTGGTGCCGGGGATCCTGGCGCTGGCCATCATGTCCACGGCCATGACCGCCCTCGGGATCGGCACCGGCTTCGAGCGCGGCTACGGCGTGCTGAAACGCCTGGGCTCCACCCCCCTGGGCCGACCCCGCCTGCTGGCCGCCAAGATCACCGCCATCATCGCCGTCGAGCTGCTCCAGGCCGCGGTGCTGGTGGCGGTGGGCTACGCCCTCGGGTGGGACCCCGGGGGGCCCGGGCGGGGCCGGGGCCCTGGTCGGGGCGGCGATCGGGGCCATGGTGCTCGGAACGGTGGCCTTCGGCGGGATCGGCCTCATCCTGGCCGGGACCCTCAAGCCCCTGGTCAACCTGGCCGTGGTCAACGGGCTGTTCGTGGTGCTCCTCCTGCTGGGCGGCATGCTCATCCCCCTGGGCAAGCTGCCCGCCTGGCTGGCCGACGTCTCCAAGGTGCTCCCGGCCTCGGCCCTGTCCGACGCCCTCCACGGCGCGCTGGGCCACGGGACCCCGGTGTCGGCCCGCGACTGGGCGGTGCTGGTGGTGTGGGCGGTGGCCGCTCCGGTGGTGGCCGGCCTCACCTTCCGCTGGGAGTGAGCCGGCCGGGAGCGGACGCACGGGACCGGGGCGGACCCGGAGCGGCGGCCGGGGAGGACGGCGTCCGGGCTCAGGCCGAGGAGCCACCCAACCGGTGCAGCCACTGGTCCAGCTCGGACCTGGGTGACCGCGCCCTGGATGTGGCCGACCACCCGGCCCTCGGCGTCGATGAAGAAGGTCTGGGGCAGGCCGTAGAGGGCGTACTGGCCGCTGGTCACCTCGAAGGTCCGGTCCACGCCCACCGGGTAGGTGATCCCGGACTTCTGCACGAAGGGCAGGGCGTTCTCCGGCGGGTCGTTGACGTCCACGCCGATGAACTGCACCGGCGAGTGCTTGGCCTGCTGGGCGGCGGCCGTCCGGGCCAGCAACGGCGTCTCCTTCTGGCACGGCCCGCACCACGAGGCGAAGAAGTTGAGGACCACCGGGCGGTGGGCCGCCTGGCCCAGGGCGTCGAGGCTGACCGGCGCACCCGCCGGTGAGCGACGGGAGCGAGAAGCCGGGGCGCCTGGCTGCCGACGCCCACCACCGGGCCCGAGCTGACCCCGACCCCGACGAGGACCCGAGGCCCACGAAGAGGAAGACGGCCAGCGCCGAGGCGATGATGCAGCCGATCAGGAGGGCCCGCAGCCTGCGGGGCCGGCCGGGGCCGAGGTCGGGACGGCCCGGGGCCGGCCGGGGTGGCCGGTGCGGTCGCGCGGCCCGTCGGCCGGCGCTCGCCACGGTGGCCGGTCGGTGTCGGCCCCGGACACGGCCACGGTCAGTGCTTGGTGAAGATGTCGACCGCCATGAGCACGAACAGGAGGGTGAGGTAGGTGATCGAGTAGCTGAACAGCTGCATGGCCGCCTTCGGCGTGGCCCGGGCCCACAGCCGGACCGCCATGGCGACGAACACCACGCCGAGCACCGAGGCGGACACGATGTAGACCACGCCGAGATGGCCCACCGCCGCCAGCAGCAGCGACACCCCCACCAGGATCACGCTGTAGAGCAGGATCTCCCGGGCTGTCCGCTTGAAGGTGGCCACGGCCGGCAGCATCGGGACGTCGGCCGCCTGGTAGTCGTCCTTGTACTTGACGGCCAGCGCCCAGAAGTGGGGCGGCGTCCACACGAAGATGATGGCGAACATGACCACCGGGGTCCACGAGAGGCTGTCGGTCACCGCCGCCCAGCCCACCAGCACCGGCACCGCGCCGGCGGCCCCGCCGATGACGATGTTCTGGCTGCTGGTGCGCTTCAGCCACGAGCGTGTACACGAAGACGTAGAACAGGGTGGCCGAGACGGCCAGGACGGCCGAGAGCAGGTTGACCCAGGCCCACAGCTCGACGAAGGCCAGCACCTCGAGGCTGACCGCGAAGATCAGGGCGTTGCGGGGGGTGACCGCCCCGGTGACCAGCGGCCGCTTGCTGGTGCGGTGCATCAGCTTGTCGATGTCGCGGTCGATGAACATGTTGATGGCGTTGGCCCCACCGGCGGCCAGGGCCCCGCCGAGCAGGGTGGCGGCCATCAGCCACACCGGCGGGAGGCCCCGCTGGGCCACGATCATGGTCGGCAGCGTGGTGATGAGCAGGAGCTCGATGATGCGCGGCTTGGTCAGCGCCACGTAGGCGCCGATCCGGGATCCGAGCTGAGATTCGGCCGGGCAGGGCCACCGCGGGAAGCGCCATCGGGCCAAACTGTAGTGCGAACGCCGTCAGGAGGCGTTGACGAGATCAGCCCCGAGCGGTGCTCCGGGCCGGGCCCGCCGTGTCCCGATCGGGCCGATACCATGCGGGAACGGTGTCCTCCCTGCGTATCGGCCCTCGCCCGTTCCTCCTCCTCTGCCGGATCACCCTGGCCACGGTGGTCCTCAACGTCGTCACCGGCGCCGCCGTCCGGCTGTCCGACTCCGGACTGGGTTGCCCGGACTGGCCCACCTGCTCGCAGCACCGCCTGACCCCGGCCCTCCGGCTCCACCCGGTGGTCGAGTTCGGCAACCGGGTCGTGGTGTTCCTGCTGGTCGTGGCCTGCATCGTCACGGGAGTCGCCTCGTTCCTGCGCCGCCCGGGACGACGGGACCTCCGGTGGCTGTCCGGCGGGCTGATCCTCGGCGTGATCGGCGAGGCGGTGCTCGGGGCCTTCGTCGTGTACTCCAAGCTCAACGCCTACGTGGTCATGACCCACTTCATGGTGGGGATGGCCCTGCTGGCCGTGGCGGTGCTCCTGACCCTGCGGGCCGGGCACCGGGGCGGGCCGGGGCGGCTGGCCGTGCACCCGGGCGCCCTCTGGCTGAGCCGGGTCCTCGTGGGCATGATCGTGGTGGTCCTGGCCGCCGGGGCCGCCACCACCGGGACCGGCCCCCACGCCGGGGGCAAGGGGGCCAAGCGGATCCCCCTCGGACTGGAGGACATGACCCGCATCCACGCCGAGATCGTGATCGCCGCGGTCGTGGTGTTGTTGGCCCTGCTCTGGGTGCTCTGGAGGACCGACGCCCCGTCCCACGTCCAGGACGCCGGGCGGATCCTGCTCGCCGTCATGGTGGTCCAGGGAATGATCGGCTACACCCAGTTCTTCACCCATCTGCCGCCGGTGCTGGTGGGGATCCACGTGTTCGGCGCCTCGATGGTCTGGTCCACCGCCCTGTGGTTCCACCACGGGCTGTCCGACCACGGCCCCGAGGTCGACACCGAGATCGGGCGCGGGTCGGTGTCGACGTCTGGTTCCGTGGCCGGGGCGGGGCGGCCCCGTCCCGGCCCGGCGGTGGCGGTCGGCCGCGACGCCACCCGGGAGACGGTGTGAGCCCCCTCCGGCTGCACGGGCCGGGACGGATGAAGAGCGCCCCGGTGGAGGCGGAGCCCGCCGTCGAGGAGGGGATCGACCTCGAAGAACACCTCGACACCGACAAACCGTGGCTGGTCATCGTGTGGAACGACCCGATCAACCTGATGTCGTTCGTGACCTTCGTGTTCCAGAAGCTGTTCGGCTACTCGAAGGAGAAGGCCACGAAGTTGATGCTGGACGTCCACCACAAGGGCCGGGCCGTGGTCTCCTCGGGGACCCGCGAGCGCGCCGAGCTGGACGTCTACCGGCTCCATGAGTACGGCCTCTGGGCCACCATGGAACCGTCTACGTGAGCGCACCCATCCGGCGCCGCCGGGACGGCCGGTACGCCATCAAACTCGATCCCAGTGTGCGGGCGGTGCTGGTGACCATGGCCGAACAGCTCTCGCCCGTCCTCGGCCCCGACGAGCCGATGACCCGGCGCCTGTTCCCCCCGGCCTACGCCGGAGAGGACGAGCGGGCCCACGAGACCGAGTACCGGAGGCTGGTCGACAACGCGCTGGTCAACCACCACCGTGAGGCCTTCGCGATGATGGCCGCCACCGCCCAGGCCGACATCCTGACCGAACCCGAGCTCAACGCCTGGCTGTCGGCCGTCGGGTCGCTCCGGCTGGTGCTCGGGACCCGGCTGGACGTCAGCGAGGACATGGACGCCCCCGACCCCGACGATCCCACTGCCCCCGAGTACGCCCTCTACGAGCTGCTCGGCCAACTCCAGTACCTGATGATCGAGGTGCTGGCCGCCGGACTCCCCGACGAGGGGCGGCCCGAGGGGGCGCTGTAGGCCGGGCCTCCGGCGGGACCCCGTGGCCGGTGGCGGAAGAACGCCGCCGGTCCCCGACCGCCGACGCCTCCGGTGGATGTCCCGGGGGTCGGGGGTACCGGGAGGAGGGATGCCGCCGAAAGGGCGCTCTGCTCCCTCTGCTAATCTCCAAACGCCCTGATCGGGTTTGGAGCCCCCATCGTCTAGCGGCCTAGGACGCCGCCCTTTCAAGGCGGTAACACGGGTTCGAATCCCGTTGGGGGTGCGTCATTCCCCAGCGCCAGTGCTGGTTGGGGACCTGTGGTGCAGTTTGGAGTGCACGCCGGCCTGTCAAGCCGGAGGTCGCGGGTTCAAATCCCGTCAGGTCCGCCACCTCGGTTCGCCGAGTCGAGGTCGGGTAGCTCAGTTGGTAGAGCGCGCGCCTGAAAAGCGTGAGGTCACCGGATCGACGCCGGTCCCGACCACCAGGACCGTCAGGGCGCACCTCCGGCCCGGCCTCCCAGACGGTCGGCCTCCCGGCGGAGGATGGCGTGCATCTCCGGCCCTCCGATGCCCAGCTCCCGCATGCGGAGGGCGAACGCCCGGGCCTCGATGGCGGCCTGCTGGCGGGCCACGGACGGCTCACCGGCCACGAAGGTGCCCTGGCGGCCCCTGGTGGTGACCAGTCCCTCGAGCTCCAACTCCCGGTAGGAGCGGGCAACCGTGTTGACCGCCAGGCCCAGCTGGGCGGCCAGGGTGCGGACGGTGGGCAGGCGGGCGGCCGGCTCCAGGTCCCCGGCCTCGATCGCCGCGGCAATCTGGGCGCGGACCTGCTCGAACGGTGGGGCCGCGGAGGCCGGATCAACCACCAGGGATTCCATCCGCCGTTTGTAGCAGAGGCGGCGGCGCCGGACCCGGTCCTCCGAGTTCGGCATCCGGTGCCGCCGATCCGATCCGATCCGATCCGGGGGCAGGGGGAGGTCCCCGGGCGCCCCCGGGGACCGCACCCACCTCTTGACCGCAGGCACATCGCGATATATCGTTATACTACGTGAGCGGTTGACATATCGACCGACAGACATCCGGACCGGCACCGCGCCGGCCCGATCCAACCGAAGGAGCGACAGCTCATGCATGGACACAAGCGATTCGACAACGCCGCCGCTGGCCCCCGACCGGGGCCGGAGTTCCCCGGGACCCGGGACCGGTACGACCGGTTCGGCGGTGCCCCCCGGGGAAGGGGCGGCGGCCGTGGCCGGGGACGGGGCGACGGGTTCGGGCCCGGCGGCGGGCGCCATGGAGGGTTCGGGCCCGGCTTCGGCCCGGCCATGTTCGGCCGGGGGCCGAAGCGGGGACGGGGTGACGTCCGAGCGGCGATCCTCGCCCTTCTGGCCGAGGAGCCGATGCACGGCTACCAGATCATCACCGAGCTCACCGAGCGCAGCGGGGGCGTCTGGCGTCCCAGCCCCGGCTCGGTCTACCCCACCCTCCAGGCCATGGAGGACCAGGGTCTGCTCACCGCGGACAAGAACGAGGGTCGCCGGGTCTTCAGCCTGACCGCCGAGGGACGCACCGAGGCCGAGGCCGCGGGTGACGGCCCGAAGCCATGGGAGCGGGCCGCCCGGGGGGCCGACCGCTCCCTGGTCGACCTCCGGGGTCTCATGGTCGAGGTCGCGGCGGCCACCATGCAGGTGGGCCGGGCCGGCAGCGAGAGCCAGGTGAAGTCCGTGGGCGAGATCCTGGCCGACACCCGGCGTCGCATCTACCTGGTGCTCGCCGACGGCACCCCGGCCACCGACGACACCGAGCCGGCCCACGGCGCGTGACCGGGCGTCCGATCGGCTGACCGGGCGGCGACGGGCCGCCGCCCGCCCGGATCGTCCGGGTGAGCGGTGCGAGGGAAAGCGCCACTGCGTCGACGTCTGCCCCAGCGACGTCTTCGAGGTCCGCCGTGTCGAGGGCGAGGGACCCGGGCTCAGGTCCCCTCGTAGTCGAAGCCGAGGTCGGGGGCGGTGAGGAGGGCCCGGAACGGGAGGCCCTCGGCCCCGGCCATGCCCTCGACGGTGCCGCCGCGGTCCACCACGGCCACCAACAGGACCGGCACCGCCCCGACGGCCATGACGGCGTGGGCCGCCTCGAGCAGCGACGTGCCCCGGGTCACCGTGTCCTCGGTGATGACCACCCGGTCCCCGGGATCGAGCGCACCGGCGATCCGGCCGCCACCGCCGTGGTCCTTGGCCTCCTTGCGCACGCTGAACGCCTTGAGGCGCCGGCCCCGGGTGGCCGCCACCCCGGCGGTCACGAAGGCCACCGGGTCGGCGCCCATGGTCAGCCCACCGATGGCGTCCACCTCGGGCGGTATGACGGAGAGCACGCCGTCGGCCACCAGCACCATGGCCTCGGGGCGGCACACCGTCTGCTTCGAGTCGATGAACCAGGAGCTCTTGCGTCCGGACTTGAGCGTGAAGTCACCCCGTTTGACCGAGTGCTCCAGCAGATGGGCCCGCAGCGCCTCGAACTGGGTGGCGGGCAGACCGCCGCTCATCCGGGCGCAACCGGCCGGTCGGTTCCGGCCGATCCCTCGGACCAGAAGGGGGCCCCCGTGAACTCGACACCCCGTCGGCCCTCGTCCACCCGTCCCACCACGGCGGCCTCGATCCCGGCGGCGCGCACGGCGGCGAGGGCGTCGTCGGCACTGTCCGGGTCCACCATCATGACCATCCCGAGACCCAGGTTGAACACCCGGGCCATCTCGTCGTCGGCCACCCTCCCCAACCGCCGGATCTCCCCGAAGATGGGCGGCACCTCCCAGGCCTCCCGGTCGAGCACGGCGCGGAGTCCCTCGCCGGGCAGGGCCCGGGGCAGGTTTCCCTCGAACCCCCCGCCGGTGATGTGGGCCACGGCGTGCACGTCGGCCGCCCCTACGGCGGCGCGTACCGCCGGGGCGTAGAGCACCGACGGCCGGATCAGCTCGTCGGCCAGGGAGACCGGGGCCCCGGGCCAGGCCGGGGCGTCGTAGGAGCGCCCGGCGAGGTCCAACAGCACGTGCCGGGCCAGTGTGTAGCCGTTGCACCGCAGCCCGGGCGAGGCCAGTCCGATCAGCACGTCCCGATCACGCACCCGGGCCGGGCCCAGGATCTCCTGGCGTTCGACCACCCCGACCGCGAACCCCACCAGGTCGAACTCGCCCGGCTCCATGACCCCGGCGTGCTCGGCCATCTCGCCGCCCAGCAGGCTGGCCCCGACCTGCCGGCACCCCTCGGCCACCCCGGACACCAGCTCCGCCATCCGGGACGGATCGACCGCACCGGACGAGATGTAGTCGAGGAAGAAGAGGGGCTCGGCCCCCTGACACACCAGGTCGTCCACGCACATGGCCACCAGGTCGATCCCGATGGTGTCGAACCGGCCGAGGGCCTGGGCCACGAGCGCCTTGGTCCCCACCCCGTCGGTGCCGGCCACCAGGACCGGCTGGTGGTAGTGACGGTCCGGGTCCAGTTCGAACAGCCCGCCGAAGTCGCCGAGGCCGCCGAGCACCTCGGGGCGGAGGGTGGCGGCCACCATGGGCCCGATCAGCTCGACCGCCCGCTCCCCGGCGCCGATGTCCACCCCGGCCGCCGCGTAGGTGGCCGGTTCGGGGTCGGCGTGGATCGGTCGGGTCAGGGGGTCCGGGGCGGACCCGGTCACGCCGGGGTGCCGGCCACGCCGGAGAGCGAGGGGTCGGCGACGCCGGTGAGGGAGGCCCGTTCGGTGAACTGGACCGGCACCGGCACCGGGTAGACCCCGGTCAGGCAGGCGTCGCAGAATCCGGCGCCGGGAGCGTCGATGGCCTGCACCAGATGGTCGAGGGTGAGGTACTCGAGCGAGTCCACGTCGAGGAACTCGACGATCTCGTCGAGGGTCTTGATGGAGGCCAGCAGCTCGGTGCGGTCCGGGGTGTCGATCCCGTAGTAGCACGGCCAGCGGAACGGCGGTGAGGAGATCCGGAGGTGGACCTCGACGGCGCCCGACTCGCGGAGCATCGTGACCATGGCCCGGGTGGTCGTTCCCCGGACGATGGAGTCGTCGACCACGATGACCCGCTTGCCGGTGATGTTCTCGCGTAACGGGTTGAGCTTGCGGCGGACCCCGTTGGCCCGCTCGGCCTGGGTGGGGGCGATGAAGGTCCGGCCGATGTAGCGGTTCTTGACCAGCCCCTGCCCGTAGGGGATGCCCGACTCCACCGCGTAGCCCTCGGCGGCGGGGACGCCCGAGTCGGGCACGCCCATCACCAGATCGGCGGGGACCGGGGCCTGGGTGGCCAACAGCTGCCCCATCCGTCGGCGGGCGCCGTGCACCTCGTTCCCGTACAGCCTGGTGTCGGGCCTGGCGAAGTAGACGAACTCGAAGATGCAGAGCTTGGGATCGAGCCGGTCGGCCGGGAAGGGACGCTCCGATCGCACCTCCTTGCCGTCGATGACCACCATCTCGCCGGGCTCCAGCTCGCGGATGAACGTGGCCCCGATCACGTCGAGGGCCGGCGACTCCGAGGCCAGCACCCAACCCTGCTCGAACTCCTCGGTGGCCTCCAGCCGGCCGAGGCACAGCGGACGGAAGCCGTTGGGATCGCGGACCCCGATCAGCCGGTCCGAGTCGAGGAGGACGAAGGAGAAGGCACCCTCCACCTTCGGCAGCACCTTGAGGAGCGCGTGCTCGAGGTCGTCACCGGTCTCGGCCGGGGTCCGTCCGGGCTGCTCGGGAGGGAAGGCCTGGCCCAGCAGCTCGGCCACCAGGTCGCTGTCCGAGGACACCAGTCCCGGCAGCATGCCGGCCGCCTCGCCCAGCTCGACGGTGTTGGTCAGGTTGCCGTTGTGGCCCAGGGCGAACCCGGCCCGGCCCACCGCCCGGTAGACCGGCTGGGCGTGGATCCAGTCGCTGGAGCCGGCCGTGGAGTAGCGGGTGTGCCCGATGGCCATGTGGCCCCGCAGGCCGGACAGCTTCCGCTCGTCGAACACCGTCGTGACCAGACCCATGTCCTTCATCACGGTGATGACGTCGCCGTCGCTGACGGCCATGCCGGCCGACTCCTGCCCGCGGTGCTGGAGGGCGTAGAGGCCGTCGAAGGTCAGGTGTGCCACCGGGCGCCCCGGGGCGTAGACCCCGAAGACTCCGCACGCTTCCTTGGCCTCCATCATCGGTTGGTCACCGCACACACCGGGGGTCGTCGGGCTCGTCCTTCGCCACGATTAGGCCACACAATCACCTCACCGTGCCACTCCAGACTAGTGGGGCCGGGCGACGGTCCGGCATCCGGCCGAGCGGGCTCCCCCGCGGGTCCCATCGACCGGGGCGACCGGGTGGACCACGGAGTTCGCAGAAGGCCGGGACCGCGGGCCGTTCGGTTCGACCTCCCGGGACGTTGGCGCACCGTCTCCGGGCCGGCGCTCCCGGTAGCGTCGACCGGTGTGATCGACCTGCACACCCACTCCACCGTCTCGGACGGGAGCGACTCGCCCGGACACGTGGTGGAGCTGGCCGCCGAGGCGGGGTGCAGCGCCCTGGCCCTCACCGACCACGACTCGTTGGCCGGCATCGGGCCGGCCCGCCGCCGGGCCGACGAGCTCGGGATCACCTTCGTGCCCGGGTGCGAGGTCTCGTGCCGGCCGGTCGCCTCCGGCGGCATGCACGTCCTGGTGTACTTCGTGGAGGAGGACGGCGGGCCCCTCCACGCGGAGCTGGGCCGCCTCCGCCGGGACCGCCGCGACCGGAACCTGGCCCTGGCGGAGCGCCTGGCCCAACTGGGTCTCCCCGTCACCTACGAGCAGGTGGTGGCCGTGGCCGGCGGCGAGGAGCGGTGTCGGCCGGCCCCACTTCGCCGCCGCCCTGGTCGAGGCGGGCGCCGCCGAGTCGATCGACGACGCCTTCGACCGCTACCTGGCCAACGGCCGTCCGGCCTACGTGCCCAAGGCCCGGCTGTCCGGGGCCGAGGTGGCCGCGCTGGCTCGGGACTCGGGCGGCGTGGCCGTCCTGGCCCATCCCTACAGCCTGGGGCTCGAGGGGCCCGAGCTGGCCCGGGTGGTGGGCGAGCTGGCCGAGTGCCGGCTTCGGCGGGATCGAGGCCGTCTACGGGCGGTACTCCCCGCGGCAGCGCACCGAGCTCGGCCACCTGGCCCGGCGGTTCGACCTGGTGGCCACCGGCGGCTCGGACCACCACGGCACCATCAAGCCCGACCTCCGGGTGGGCACCGGACAGGGCGACCTGAAGGTGCCGGACAAGGTGCTCGGACTGCTCGAGTCCCGCCGGCCGACGGGCTGAGCTCCGACGCCGGGGGCGGTCGACCGTCGGCCCCGCCGTGACCCGCGAACCGCCGGTGCCCGGTCCGGGTCAGTTGGTGACCGGGGCCAGCCCGTCGAGCACGGAGGGCAGCCGGTCCCGCCAGGTGGCCGTCGCCTCGGCCAGGGCCAGGTCCATCAGGCCCTCCACCACCACCCGGTCGCCGCCGGTGCCGCCCAGCACCCGGAAGCCCACCCCGGCCTCGGCGGCCCGGGCCACCAGCTCGGCCCGCCGGGTGGTGCAGACCACCACCCGGGACGGGGCCTCGGTGAACAGTTCGTGGTGGTCGGACACCCCGGCCACGTGGAGTCCGAGCCCGGAGCGGACGGCCATCTCGGTCACCGCCACCCCCAGTCCGCCCCCGGACACGTCATGGAGCCCCGACACCAGGCCCGGGCGGCCGCCGACGCCCTCGGCCACCAGGGCGGCGACGAACGCCACCAACCGGGCGTGCCCGGGCAGGTCCAGGGCCGGGCAGCGTGCCGTCACGGTGGCCCCGGAGCTCGACGGCCCACCGCGAGCCGGCCAGGGACGGCGGCCCGACCGGGGAGGGGTCGTGCCGACGCTGGCGTCCAGCAGGACGAGCGAAGCGTCCTCGACCAGTGTCACCCCGGGGGGCCGTGCGGTCAGCCGGTCGATGAGGCCCAGCACCCCGATGACCGGGGTGGGGTCGATGTCCACGCCGTAACTCTCGTTGTAGAGGCTCACGTTGCCCCCGATGACCGGCAGGCCGAGGCCCAGGCAGGCGTCACGCATGCCGTCGACGGCCTCGGACAGCTGCCACATGACCTCGGGGTGCTCGGGGTTGCCGAAGTTGAGACAGTTGACCACGGCCATGGGGCGGGCCCCGGCACAGGCCACGTTGAGAGCGCCTTCGGCCACGGTGGACGCCGTGCCCGCCCGCGGGTCGATGGCGCACCAGGTGGGATTGGAGTCGGTGGTCAGGGCCAACCCCTTGGCCGAGGCGGGAAGGCCCGGCGCCGCCAGCCGGAGCACGGCGGCGTCCCCGCCGGGACCGTCCACCGTGTTGAGGAAGAGCTGGTGGTCGTACTGGCGGTAGACCCACGACGGATCGGCCAGCAGGGCCAGGACGTCGGACCCGCAGTCCCCCGGCGCCGGCAGCGCACCGGGGTCGTTGGCTGCCCGGGCCTCCTGGTCCCGGGGCCGGGCCAGGGGCCGGTGGTACAGGGGGGCGTCATCGCTGAGGGCGCTGGCCGGCACGTCGCCCAGGAGCTCGCCGTCGAAGCCGTCGAGGACCCGGAGCCGCCCCGGCTGCCCCTCGGGGGCACCGGTGACCCGGCCCACCACGGCCGAGCGCACCTCCCATCGGCGGCAGACCTCCTCCACCCGGGGCAGGTCCTCGGGGGTGACGATGGCCAGCATCCGCTCCTGGCTCTCGGAGGTCATGACCTCGTAGGCGGCCATGCCCGGCTCCCGGCGGGGCACGGCCGAGACGTCGACGTCCATGCCCACGCCCCCCCGGGCCGCCGTCTCGCTGGTGGCGCACACCAGGCCGGCCCCGCCCAGGTCCTGGATGCCGACCACCAGCTTGGCGTCGAGCAGCTCGAGACACGCCTCGATCAGCCGCTTCTCCTCATAGGGGTCCCCCACCTGGACACTGGGTCGCTTGGCCGCGTCACCCTCGGCTTCCCCGCCACCGAACCCGGCCGACGCCAGCACGCTCACCCCGCCGATCCCGTCCCGGCCGGTGGACGATCCGAGCAGCACGGCCAGGTTCCCCACTCCGGTGGCGGCCCCCAGCACCAGTCGGTCGGTGGGCAGCACCCCCATGCACAACACGTTGACCAGGGGGTTCTGGGCGTAGCAGTCGTGGAAGGTCAACTCCCCGCCCACCGTGGGCACCCCCACCGAGTTCCCGTACCCGGAGATCCCGGCCACCACGCCCTCGATCAGCCACTGCTGCCTGGCGTCGCCCGGATCCCCGAAGAACAGCGGGTCCATCACGGCGATGGGCCGGGCCCCCATGGTGAAGATGTCCCGCAGGATGCCCCCGACCCCGGTGGCCGCGCCCTGGTAGGGCTCGATGGCCGAGGGATGGTTGTGGCTCTCGATGCGGATGGCCACGGCGATCCCGTCGCCGGCGTCGATGACCCCGGCGTTCTCCCCCGGGCCCACCAGCACGTGCGGGGCCTCGGTGGGCAGCCGCTTGAGGTGGACCCGCGACGACTTGTACGAGCAGTGCTCGCTCCACATGACGGCGAACAGGGCCAGCTCGAGATGGTTCGGCGGCCGCAGGAGGATGGCCTCCACCTCGTCCCGCTCGCCGTCGGTGAGGCCGAGGGCCCGGTGCAGCGGTTCACTGGATGGGGACCCGTTCTCGACCGTCACGTGCTCTCTTGGCTCCTGGTCCTGCGGTTGGCGGCGGCACCGCCCGCGGCCCCGAGCGTACCCGGCGGCGCGGGGCCGCCCGACTGGCCGTCGGACCCCCGCCCGCCGCTCCGGCAGCGCGGTGGCCCCGCCCGGGACCATGACATCGACGGCCGGCCCTCGGCGCTCCGATACAGCCGGGCCGTTGGGGATTGGACGCAGTCACACGCGGCAATCGGAGACCGCGGCGGACTGGATGCGAGCGGTAGATCGCCCACGGTGGACCCACCGCTTTCCCGAGCACTCTCCGGGCAGCGCATTGCCGACTGATTCCCGATCCTTAGGCGATCATCGGCCCTGGAAGTCTGACAAAAGAAGCGATTCAACAGAGCGCCCCATTTGTGCCCGGGGCCCGGTGTCCCGTGCTCCATCCAGCCCGCATGGAGGCGGGGAAGCCGCGCTGGAGAGCAGATCCCCGTCAATGGCGGACCCGGCCGGCCGCCGATCTGGCCCCAATGGCGGACGGTGTGGCTCCGATTGAGCTGCAAAGCGGGTACGGGGTTTTGGGACCATGTCCCGACCGGGATGTCGACTGGGTGGAGAATCGCCGGAGTGATTTGAACCTATGGGCCCCCACCGCTCCCGGCGGGTTGCGTTCTATGGAATTCTCTGGGATGCTCTGGCCATGGCAGCTCCGACCCCCGCAAAATCGCGCAAAAAAACGCCCATGTCCGAGGACCACAAGGCCGCATTGGCCAAGGGCCGGGAGGAGGGACGCATCGTACGCCGCTACCTCGAGGCCCTGGAGTCCACCAAGCCCCGACGGGGCCGCAAGCGGACACCCGAGTCGATCCGCAAGCGCCTCTACGCCATCGACAACTCCTTGGCCACCGCCGATCCGCTGTCCCGGCTGCACCTGATCGAGGAGCGCCAGCGCCTCGAGTCCGAGCTCTCCCACACCGGGGAGACGGTGGACCTGGCCGCCCTGGAGAAGAGCTTCATCAAGGTGGCCCGGGTCTACGGGGAGCGCAAGGGCATCTCGTACTCGGCCTGGCGGGCCGTGGGGGTCAGCGCCTCGGTGCTCCAGCAGGCCAAGATCCCCCGCACCCGCAGCTGACGGGCCCGCCGCGCCTCGGTCCCGAACGGCCGCGGTGACCGGACCGAAGGGGCGGGGCCGGCCGACTCAGGCCACCGTGGCCGTGGCGTGCGCCCCGACCCCCGGCTGCGCCGACCCGACCAGGGCCGACAGCAGGACGATGCCGTCCACCGAGCCCAGCAGCGGGTCCGACGCCCGCTCGGGGTGGGGCATGAGGCCGACCACGTTGCCGGCCTCGTTGCACACCCCGGCGATGCCGTCGACCGATCCGTTGGGATTGTCCACGTAGCGGAGCACCACCCGGCCCTCGTCGCGGAGCCGGGCCAGGGTGCGGTCGTCACAGGTGTAGTTGCCCTCGAAGTGATTGATGGGGATGGCCAGCTCGGTGCCGACCGGCACCCCGTCGGTCAGCACCGACGCCGAGGACTCCACCCGCACGGTGACCGTGGTGCACAGGAAGCGGAGGCCCCGGTTCTTCTGGAGGGCCCCGGGCAGCAGACCGGCCTCGGTCAGCACCTGGAAGCCGTTGCAGATCCCCACCACCGGGCCGCCGGCGGCGGCGAACCGGCCCACCGCCTCCATGATCGGCGAGAAGCGGGCGATGGCCCCGGGCCGGAGGTAGTCGCCGTGGGCGAAGCCGCCGGGCAGCACCAGGGCGTCGTAGCCGGCCACCGCGGTGTCGCCGTGCCACACCAGCTCGGCCGAGGCCCCCAGGCGCTGGAGGGCCAGGACGGCGTCGTGCTCGCAGTTGGTCCCCGGGAACATCACCACGCCGACCCGGGCGGCCATCAGGCGCTCGACCCCACCGCCCCGGCCACCGCCGGGCTCACGGTCACCGAGGACTCCTCGATGACCGGGTTGGCCAGCAGCCGGTCGGCCACCACGGTGGCCTGGGCCAGGGCCGACGGCCTCGTCGTCGGCGGCGATGTCGAAGCGGAACGACTTCCCGGCCCGCACCCCGCTGACCCCGCCCAGACCCAGGGCCGGCAGGGCCCGTTCGATGGTGGCCCCCTGCGGATCGGCGATGCCCTCACGCAGCCGGACCTCGACCAGCACCGAGAAGCGTGCCGGGAGGTGTGCCGATCGGGCCATGCTCAGGCACCGTACCAGTCGTCCAGACGCCGACCGCAGACCCGCTCGTAGGACTCGGTGTACAGGGCCGACGTGGCCGACACGACCTCGTCGGGCAGGGCCGGGGGCGGCGGCTGCTTGTCCCAGGGCTGTGCCTCCAGCCAGTCCCGGAGTCGCTGCTTGTCGAACGAGGGCGGGTTGGTTCCCGGGGCACAGTCCTCGGCCGGCCAGAAGCGGGACGAATCCGGGGTGAGGACCTCGTCACAGATGGACAGGGTCCCGTCGATGAACCCGAGCTCGAACTTGGTGTCGCAGATGACGATGCCCTGGGACTCGGCCCGGGCCGCGGCCCTCGAGTAGGCGGCCAGGCACAGGGCCGAGGCGGCCTCGGCGGCCTCCTTGCCCACGAGGTCGATGGCCTCGGCCATCCCGATGTTGAGGTCGTGGCCCTCGGTGGCCTTGGTCGAGGGGGTGAAGATGGGCTCGGGCAGGCGGTCGGCGTGACGCAGCCCGGGGGGCATGGCCATCCCGTGGACCGTGCCCTCCTTCTCGTACTCCTTGAAGGCCGATCCGGCCAGGTAGCCGCGCACGATGCACTCGATGTCGAGCATCTCGGCCCGGTGGACGAGCATCGAGCGGCCGGCCAGGTACCCGCAGCCCACCGGGGAGGGCGGCGGCCCCGTCCGGGAAGTCGGCCACATCGGCACTGATCAGGTGGTTGGGCGCCAGGTCGGCGAGCTCCTCCAACCAGTAGGCGGTCATGGCCGTGAGCACCCGGCCCTTGTCGGGGATGGGCTCGACCATGACCACGTCGAAGGCCGAGATTCGGTCGGAGGCCACCATCAACAGCCGGTCCCCACCGGCGTCGTAGAGCTCCCGTACCTTCCCGGACTGGAGCAGGTCGAGCGGGTCAGGGGTCGATGCAGTGGTCACGGGGCGAGCTCCTCCAGGGCGTCGGTGAATCGGTGGACGTGGCGCAAGCGTTCGGGACAGGTCGAAGGCGGCGTCGAGGGCCTCGGGCGACAGGGTGACCTCGGGATCCTCGTCGAGCACCCGGCGGAACGACCGTCCCTCGGACCAGGCGGTCCGGGCGTCCCGCTGGACGATCCGGTAGGCGGCGTCGCGGCTCGAGCCCCCCGCTGACCAGGGCCAGCAGGACGGACTGACTGAACACCAGGCCGTGGCTGCCCTCGGTCAGGGTGGCCAGCGCCCGTTCGGGGTGGATGACCAGGCCCTCGACCAGGCCCCGGGCCTTCTGCAGCATGTACAGGGTCAGCATGCTGGCGTCGGGGAGCACCACCCGCTCCACCGAGCTGTGGGAGATGTCCCGCTCGTGCCAGAGCGCCACGTCCTCCAGGCCGGCCGAGAGGTAGCCCCGCAGCACCCGGGCCAGGCCGCACAGGCGCTCGGAGAGGATGGGGTTGCGCTTGTGGGGCATCGCCGAGCTCCCCTTCTGTCCCGGCTTGAACGGCTCCTCGGCCTCGCCCAGCTCGCTCCGGGCCATGTGGCGGACCTCGGTGGCGATCAGCTCGATGGTGGCCCCCACCGCGGCACAGGCCCAGAGGTACTCGGCGTGGCGGTCCCGGGCCACCACCTGGGTGGC
Source organism: uncultured Acidimicrobiales bacterium (assembly GCA_963727075.1). GTDB lineage: Bacteria > Actinomycetota > Acidimicrobiia > Acidimicrobiales > RAAP-2 > Bog-756. The sequence continues at coordinate 62,022 of CAVSET010000005.1, read as the reverse complement.
CGGGGTCGGGGTCAGGCCGAGGGAGCGGCAGACGTGGTCCTCCACCCGGGGGTCGATGTTGGAGTACGTTCCCACCGCCCCGGACAGCTTGCCCACCGCCACCCGCTCCCGGGCCGCCCGCAGCCGCTGCACGTCGCGGTCGGCCTGCAGCGCCCACAGCGAGAACTTCGCCCCGAAGGTGGTGGGCTCGGCGTGCATCCCGTGGGTCCTCCCGGTCACCGGCACGTCGATGCATTCGAAGGCCCGGGCCCTGAGGGCCGAGACCAGCTCGGTGGCGGCCTCGATGAGCAGGTCGGAGGCCCGGGTCAAGGTGGCGCACAGGGCGGTGTCCACCACGTCGGAGGAGGTCAGCCCGTAGTGGATCCACGAACCCTCGGGCTGACCGATGGCGTCCTGGACCACGTCGACGAAGGCGGCCACGTCGTGGTCGGTGACCCGCTCCCGCTCGCCGACCGCCTCCACGAAGGCGGCATCCACCCCGGGGGCCCGGGCCCGGCATGCCTCGGCGGCCTCGGCCGGGACGTCGCCCACCTCGACCCACCCCTCGGTGGCCAGCAGTTCGACCCGCAGCCACATGGCGAAGCGGGCCTCGTCGGAGAAGAGGTCGGCCATGGCCCCGGGGGCGTAGCGGGGGATCATCGGGCCCCTTCTCCGTGGTGGGGGATCATCGGACCCCCTCCTCGACGGGCGAGCCCACCAGCCGGCCGGCGCCGACCGGGACCGCCGCGCCCCGGGCGATGTCGGTGCGCACGTGGGCCCCGGGCCACGAGATGGCCGCCACCCCGCGGTAGGCGCGGGAGCGGGCCTCCTCGAGGGTGGGGCCGAGCCCGGTCACTCCGAGCACCCGGCCCCCGGACGTGACCACCGCGCCCGTCCCGAGCCCGTACCGGACGGTGCCGTGCCGGCGTGGAAGACGGTGACCCCCTCCAGGTGGGCGGCGTCGTCGAGGCCGACGATGGGGTCTCCGGTGCGGGAGGCCTCGGGATAGCCCTCGGAGGCCATCACCACGCACACCGCGGCGTCCCCGGTGAAGCGGGGCCGGGTCCGGAGCGAGCCCGAGGCCGCCTCGGCCAGCAGTCCCGGCCAGATCGCCGTCCAGCCGGGGCAGGACCACCTGGGTCTCCGGATCGCCGAACCGGACGTTGAACTCGAGCACCTTGGGGCCGTCGGGAGTCAGCATCAGACCCGCGTACAGGACGCCCCGGTAGTCGATCCCGCGCCGGACCATGGCGGCGACCAGCGGTGCCACCGCCTGGTCCACCAGCCGGTCGACCAGCCCGTCGTCGACCCCGGGCACCGGGGAGTAGGCCCCCATGCCGCCGGTGTTCGGTCCGCCGTCGAGGTCGTCGCGCCGCTTGAAGTCCTGGGCCGGGGCCAACGCGGCCAGCCGTCGCCCGTCGCACAGGACCAACAGGGAGCACTCCGGGCCGGTGAGGCCCTCCTCCACCACCACCCTCCGACCGGCGTCGCCGAAGGCGTCGCCGGACAGCTTGGCGTCGATGTCGGCCTCCGCCTCGGGCAGCGACTCGGTGACCAGCACCCCCTTGCCGGCGGCCAGCCCGTCGGTCTTGACCACCCAGGGGGCGGGCAGGGCGCGCGAGGAACGCCTTGGCCGGGCCGGCTTCGGTGAACACCCCGAACCGGGCGGTGGGGACGCCCGCCTCGGCCAGCATCTCCTTCATGAAGGCCTTGGACCCCTCCAGCCGGGCCCCGTCGGCCCCCGGGCCGAAGACCAGCTTCCCGTCGGCCCGGAGCCGGTCGGCCAACCCGTCCACCAGCGGCGCCTCCGGACCGATCACGAAGAGGTCGGCCGACACCTCCTCGGGGCGGCGGTCCACACTGGTCATGGTGTGGCCCTCGGCGGTCGTGCCCCGCGATACCGGGGTTGCCCGGGGTGACGATGACGTCGGCGGTGCGGCCGAGCACCACGGCCAGGGCGTGCTCCCGCCCGCCGGACCCGACGACGCACACCGTGCCGACGGCACCGGCAGCGGTCCTGCCACCGGGCGCGTGGGTGTCGGGCCCGCTCATGCGGCGAAGCGGACGAACTGGTCGCGCCCGGGTCCCACGCCGACCAGGCGCACCGGGGTACCGATCTGCTCGGACAGGAACTGCACGTAGTCACGGGCCGCCTGGGGGAGGTCGCCGAGCTCGGTGGCGCCGGTGAGGTCGGCCTTCCACCCGGGCAGCTCCTCGTAGACCGGGGTCACCTGGTGGAAGGTGGACTGGTGGTAGGGAGGGTGGGTGAAGCGCTCACCGTTGGACTCGTAGGCCACGCACACCTTGACCGTGTCGAAGGTGTCCAGCACGTCGAGCTTGGTCAGGGCCACCTCGGACAGCGAGTTGAGCCGGACGGCCTGGCGCATCATGACGGCGTCGAACCATCCGGGACGGCGACGGCGCTTGGTGTTGACCCCGTACTCGTGGCCCCGTTCCACCAGGGTGTCGCCGATCTCGTCGGTCAGCTCGGTGGGGAACGGCCCGCTGCCCACCCGGGTGACGTAGGCCTTGGCGATGCCGATGACCTCGTCCACGTAGCGCGGGCCGATGCCCGCCCCGGTGCAGGCCCCGCCGGCCACCGGGTTGGAGGAGGTCACGAAGGGGTAGGTGCCGTGGTCGAGGTCGAGGAAGGTGGCCTGGGCCCCCTCGAGCAGGACGTGGGCACCCCGCTCGAGGGCGTCGTGGAGGAGGCCGACCGTGTCGGCCACCATCGGGGTGACCCTCGGAGCCAGCTCGTCGAGGTAGTGCGCGCAGATCTCGTCGGCCGACAGCGGCAGGCGGTTGTACACCTTGGCCAGGACCGCGTTCTTCTCCTTCAGCACCACGTCCAGCTTCTGCCGGAAGATCTTGGGGTCGAGCAGGTCCTGGACCCGCAGGCCCACCCGAGACGACTTGTCGGCGTAGGCCGGGCCGATGCCCCGCTTGGTGGTGCCCAACTTGTTCTTGCCCAGGTACCGCTCGGCCAGCTGATCCAGCTCGTGGTGGTAGGGCATGATCAGGTGGGCGTTCCCGCTGACCAGCAGCCGACTGGTGTCGATGCCCTTGCCGGCCAGGGTGTCGACCTCGGCCAGCAGCACGGTGGGGTCGACCACCACGCCGTTGCCGATGACCGGGGTGATGTGGTCGTAGAGGATGCCGCTCGGCACCAGCTGGAGGGCGAAGGTCTCCCCGTCCACCACGATGGTGTGACCGGCGTTGTGGCCACCCTGGTACCGGACGACCAGCTGCATCTCCTTGGCCAGGAGATCGGTCAGCTTGCCCTTGCCCTCATCACCCCACTGGGTCCCGACGACGACGGTTGCCGGCACGCGTCACTCCTCCGTTGCGAAAAGCGGATTGCGCACCAGTGTAGCCCGCAGGGCCGACGCGCCGGGTGGGCCGTACGGCCCGACGGGGGCGACGGTCACCCGCCGACGGGTCCGGCCGGGACCACCGGTGCCCGGGGTCGGGTGGTGGTCACCGGGCGGCCGGCGCGGCCACCACCAGCAGCGAGCGTCCGGATGGGACGCCGGTGCCGAGCGAGGCGTCGTCAACCGCCTCCACCACCGTCCAGCCCGAGCGGGACAACAGGTCGAGATGGGCCGGGGCCGGCAGGATGGTGCGCCAGGGCTCGGCCTCCGCCCCCGGCCGGGCCGGCGTTGGCCCGGGCCACCACCACCCACGCCGAGTCCACACCCCGCCGATGGACGGCCAGGCTGGCCGCCAACCGGCTGGCCGGGGCCGACCGGGCTGCGGCGTCGGCCAACAGCCGCACCACGGTGTCCGGCTCGAGATACACGAGCAGGCCCTCGGCCAGCACCAGCGACGGTCGGTCGGCCCGGTGTCCGCTCCGCTCGAGTGCCGACCCCACCTCGTCTTCGCGGAAGTCGGCCGGCACCAGGGTCAGGGCCCCGAGGTCGGCGCCCATGCGCTCCAGGCGGCGGCGCTTGTCGGCCTGGGTGCCGGGGTGGTCGACCTCGAGGAAGCGGACCCCGGGGGACCGGAACCGGAGGGCGCGGTCGTCGTAGCCGGCCCCGAGGATCACCACCTGGCTGATGCCGGCGTCGATGGCCGAGAGGACCTGGTCGTCGAAGAACCGGGTGCGGGCCTCGAGGTGCGCCCGCATGGGGGACGGGCCGATCGGGGCCCAGGGCATCCCGGCGCACAGCCGGGACTGGGCGTCCGCGTCGCCGTCGGAGGTGGCCGGCCGCCGGAAGGTGGCCCTGGTCAGCGCCACGACCCGGCTGGTATGGGACGGTCCGGCGGCCGGCACCGGCGTCGGGGAGCGGGGATCGGGTTGCGACATCGACGGCCTCGGGGCGGGAGGACGGCCGTCCCCCTCGGAGCACACTAGTACTTAATGTTGACTATCGTTGGACACGTGCCTATCGTGCCGTGATGGACACCGAGCAGCCCTGGTACGAGGAGGTCGGGATCCCCACCCTGCTGCGGGGGGCCCGCCGCACCTACGGTTCGGCCATCCGGACGGCCCTCGGCGACGCCGGGTGTGACGACCTGCCCGGCAACGGCGCCTTCGTGATCGGGGCCACCGCCCGCGGCGGGTCGGCGCTCGGCGAGATCATCCGGCACCTGGGCGTGTCCAAGCAGGCCGGCGGCCAACTGGTCGACACCCTGGTGGTGCGCGGCTACCTGGAGCGGTCGTCCGATCCGGACGACCGGCGCCGGATGACCGTGGCCCTGACCGGGCGCGGCCGCCGGGCCGCCGAGGCCGTCCGCCGGGCGGTCGGGAGCGTGGACGCCGAGTTGACGGCCCGGGTGGGGAGTGAGGCCGTGGCCCGAACCCGGGCCACCCTCGGCGTCCTGATCGGGCTCGGGAACGACCCCCCGACGTCGCTCCCGCCGGGCCACGGCCCGTATAAACAGCACCGACGGGAACACCGGGGTGACGAAGCCGACGGCCGGCGACGCCGGCTGGTCGTGCGCGTGGGCCCCGACGTACCGGCCCACGACCGCCCGGGCGGCGGCCGGACCGCCTAGCTCAGGACGACGACACCGTCCCGGGCGTCCACCGTGACGGTGTCCCCTTCGGCGTAGCGCCCCTCGAGCAGGGCCAGGGCCAGGGGATCCTCCACCTGCCGCTGGATGACCCGGCGCAGGGGCCGGGCCCCGAAGTCGGGGTCGAAGCCCTCCTGGGCCAGCAGGGCCTCGGCCGCCGGGGTCACCGCGAGCGACAGCCGGCGTTCCTCCAGCCGGCCCCGCAGCCCGTTCAGCTGGATGGACACGATGCGGGCCAGGTCGGCCTCGGTCAGCGACTGGAAGCGCACGATCTCGTCGATCCGGTTGACGAACTCGGGCTTGAAGTGCTGGATGGGCTCCCCGGGGATGTTGGACGTCATGATCAGCACGGTGTTGGTGAAGTCGACCGTGCGTCCCTGCCCGTCGGTGAGCCGGCCGTCCTCCAGGACCTGGAGCAGGATGTTGAACACGTCGGGATGGGCCTTCTCCAGCTCGTCCAACAGCACCACGGCATAGGGCCGGCGGCGGATGGCCTCGGTCGAGCTGGCCACCCTCCTCGTAGCCCACGTAGCCCGGGGGCGCCCCCACCAGCCGGGCCACCGAGTGACGTTCGCCGTACTCGCCCATGTCGATGCGGACCATGGCCTTGGCGTCGTCGAACAGGAACTCGGCCAGCGCCCGGGCCAACTCGGTCTTGCCCACGCCGGTCGGTCCCATGAAGAGGAACGAGCCGATGGGCCGGTCGGGGTTCGACAGGCCGGCCCGGCTGCGCCGGATGGCGTTGGACACGGCCGAGACCGCCTCGTCCTGGCCCACCACCCGGGCGTGGAGGGCGTCCTCCATCCGGATCAGCTTCTCCATCTCGCCCTCCAGCAGCCGGCTGACCGGCACGCCGGTGGCCCGACTGACCACCTCGGCCACGTCCTCGGCGTCGACCTCCTCCTTCAGGAAGCGCTGGCCCTTCTGGAGGTCGTCGAGGGCCTGGGTGGCCACCTCCACCTCGTGCTCGAGGCTGGGGATGCGGCCGTAGGTGATCTCCGAGGCCTCGGCCAGGTTGCCCTCCCGGCTCAGCCGCTCGGCCTCGCCCCGCAACTGCTCCAGCTCGCCCTTCAGGCTCTGGATGGTGGTGATGGCCTCCTTCTCCGACTGCCAGTGGGCCGTCATGGCCACCGACTCCTCCGACAGGTTGGCCAGCTCCTCGTCCAGGCGGGCCAGCCGCTCGGCCGAGGCACTGTCGGTCTCCTTGGCCAGGGCCATCCGCTCGATCTCCAGCTGGCGCATGCGCCGGGTGACCACGTCCAGCTCGGTGGGCATGGAGTCGATCTCGATGCGCAACCGGCTGGCCGACTCGTCCATCAGGTCGATGGCCTTGTCGGGGAGGAACCGTCCGGTGACGTAGCGGTCGGACAGCACGGCCGCCGCCACCAGGGCGGCGTCCTGGATGCGGACCCCGTGGTGGACCTCGTAGCGCTCCTTCAGCCCGCGCAGGATGGCGATGGTGTCCTCGACCGAGGGCGGCGGCACGAAGACCTGCTGGAACCGGCGCTCCAGGGCCGCGTCCTTCTCGATGTACTTGCGGTACTCGTCGAGGGTGGTGGCCCCGATGAGCCGCAGCTCGCCGCGGGCCAGCATCGGCTTGATCATGTTGCCCGCGTCCATGGCGCCCTCGGCCCCGCCGCCGGCCCCCACGATGGTGTGGAGCTCGTCGACGAAGGTGATGATCTCGCCCTCGGCGTCGGTGATCTCCTTCAGCACGGCCTTCAGCCGCTCCTCGAACTCCCCTCGGTACTTGGCCCCGGCCACCATCGAGCCCATGTCCAGGCCGATGACCCGCTTGCCCTTCAGCCCTTCGGGGACGTCGCCCTCCACGATCCGCTGGGCCAGTCCTTCCACGATGGCCGTCTTGCCCACACCGGGCTCGCCGATAAGGACCGGGTTGTTCTTGGTCCGGCGGGACAGCACCTGGATGACCCGGCGCACCTCCTCGTCCCGGCCGATGACCGGGTCCATCTTCCCCTGGCGGGCCAGGGCCGTGAGATCCCGGCCGTAGCGCTCGAGGGCCTGGAAGGTCTCCTCGGGGCTCTGCGAAGTGACCCGGTGGCTGCCCCGCACGTCGCGGCAGCGCCGACAGCAGTTGGTCCCGGTCCACGCCGACCCGGTCGGCCATGGCCAGCACCAGGTGCTCGACCGAGAGGTACTCGTCCCCCATGTCCGTCCGCAGGCTGTCGGCGGTGGTCAGCACCTCGCGGAGCTGGCGGTCGATGCCCGGCTCGGCCCCGCCCACGCTGTGGGGCAGTCGGGCCAGCGTGCCGGCGATGCGCTCGGCCAGCACGGCCGGCTCCACCCCGACCCGGGTGAGGACGGGCCGGGCGATGCCGTCGGCCTGGTCCAGCACCGCGGCCAGCAGGTGGTCCGGGGTGACCTCGGGATTGTTGGCGGCCCGGGCCCGCTCCACGGCGGCCGAGAAGGCCTCCTGGGTCTTGAGGGTCCAACGGTCGGGACTGATGCTCATCGTGAGCCTCCTGCTACCTGGGTTGTTCTCCGGCTCGGCCGGGTGGGCACGAGCTTCTGGCTGAGTGGCACCAGCTCTCGCCGGTACTGACGGTGGGTCACGGCCACGGCCTCGCGGGCCTCGGCCCGGGTGGCCTCGAGCTCCTGGCGCAGGCGGGCCACCTCGGCCTCCAGCTCCATGACCCGCTTCACCCCCTCGAGGTTGAGACCGGCGTTGGTCAGGCTCTGGATGTGACGGAGCCGGTCGAGGTCCTCCTCGCTGAAGCGGCGGCTGCCGCCCCGGGTCCGGCTGGGATCGAGCAGGCCCTTGCGCTCGTAGACCCGGAGGGTCTGGGGATGGACCCCGGTGAGCTCGGCGGCCACCGAGATCACATAGACGGCGCGTGTGTGTCGGTCGTCGCTCATCTCACACCCCCAGCACGTCGCGGGCCGGTGGCTCGACCACTTCGGCCAGGGCCACGACGGCGGCGCGCTGCTCGTCGGAGAGCTCCTCGGGGACGGCCACCTCGACGGTGACCAGCAGATCGCCGGTGGTGCTCTTCTTGCCGGCGGGGACACCGCGGCCCTTGACCCGGAAGGTACGTCCCGACGGGGTGCCGGCCGGCACTTTCAGGGTGACCGGGTCCCCCAGGGTCGGCACCTTGAGGGTGGTGCCCAAGGTGGCCTCGGGGTACGAGACGGGCACGGTGAGGGTCAGGTTGCGGCCCCGTCGGCCGAACAGCCCGTGACGGTCCACCCGTACGATCACGTAGAGGTCACCGCTCGGCCCGTTGCCCCGGCCGGCCGCGCCCCGCCCCTTGACCCGGATCCGCTGGCCGTCGTCGACCCCGGCGGGGATGCGGACCTTGACCGTCCGGTTGCGGTGCTCGATCCCTGTGCCCGAGCAGGTCGGGCAGGGCGTGGTCACGATGGTGCCCCGGCCCTGGCACTGTGGGCAGATCTGGCTGAGCGAGAAGAGCCCCTGGTTGTCCTGGAGGGTGCCGGCGCCGTTGCACCGGGGGCAGGTGGCGGGCTGCGTCCCCGGGGCCGACCCGTTGCCACCGCAGGTGTGGCACCGGGCGTCGGTGGTCAGGTTGACCGAGGTGGTCACCCCCTGGACGGCGTCCTCGAACGACAGGTGGAGCTCGGTCTCGACATCCTGGCCCCGCTGGGCCCCGACCGTGCCGCCGCCCCCTCCCCGGCGCCCACGCCCGAACAACCCGCCGAACAGGTCGCCGAGGTCGCCCATGTCCTCCACCCGGAAGGTGCCCCCGCCCGGACCCCCGAACCCCCCGGGGAACCCGGCTCCGGCCGCCGGGCCCATGGCCCGCACCTCGTCGTACTCCTTTCGCCGATCGGCGTCACCGAGGACGTCGTAGGCCGCCGAGATCTCCTTGAAGGTCTCCTCCTGTCCCGGGTTGGTGTCGGGATGGTGCTTCTTGGCCAGCTTCCGATAGGCGCTGGTGATCTCCTTGGCAGTGGCCGTCGAGGTCACGCCCAGGGTCTTGTAGTAGTCCTTCTCGAACCATTCGCGTTGCGGCGCCACTCGGTGTCTACCCGGTCCCTTCTTGCCTTCGTCTCGCTGCTAGCCCCGCACCATCACCATGGCCGGCCGGACCACCGTGCCCCGCCACCGGTACCCGGCCCGCATCACCTGTCCCACCACCGGCTCACCGGATCCACCGTGCCCGACCGGGACCCCGTTTTGGCCCACGCCGGTGTCGGCGTCGGCGTCGGCGTCGGCGTCCATCGGCTCCTCGGCCGGCAGGTGCCCCACCGCTTCGTGGGCGGTGGGGTCGAACTCCTCCCCGAGCGGGTCGATCCGCTCGAGGCCCTCCTTGGCCAACACGTCGAGCAGCTGGCCGGCCACAGCCACCAGGGCGCGGCCGTCCGGGGACTCGGCGTCCCCCAGGTGCTGGGTGGCCAGGTCCAGGGTGTCCAGTACCGGCAGGACCTTCTCCACCAGCGAGACCGCCGCCCGGGCCACCTGGTCGGACTGCTGCTTGACCACCCGCTTCTTGTAGTTCTCGAACTCGGCCTGGAGTCGTCGCAGGGAGTCCAGGTACTCGTCGCGCTGGTTGAGGGCCAGGGCCAACGGGTCGTCGTCGGCGAACGCCTCGTCCACCGCGGCGCTCACGTCCGCGGCGTCGAGTATCTCGGCGTCGAGTATCTCGGCGTCGACCACATCGTCACTCTCGCCCGCCTCGGGCACCCCCTCGGGGACCTCGTCCGGGCCCGGCTCGTCCTCGGCGGCTCCCTCGGGATCGTCCGTTGCTCCGCCGGGCGGGGATCCGGGGCCCGCGCCGGCCTCCGGATCCCTGTCCCGATCACCTGGGTTGCCGATGCTGGTCATCGACGATCAGCTCTTGTCGTCGACGATCTCGGCGTCCACGACCTCGTCGTCCGAGGCCTCGTCGTCGGCGGGCATCTGGCCGCCCGGGGCAGCGGCGTCCGCCTTGGAGGCCTCCTCGTAGAGGCGCTGGCTGAACGACTGGCTGGCGGTGAGCAGGGCCTCCGTAGCCGTCTTGATGGCCTCGATGTCCGAGCCGGCCAGGGCCTCCTTGACCGAGCCCAGCGCCGTCTCCACCTTCTCCTTCTCGTCGCCCTCGAACTTCTCGCCCTGGTCCTTCAGGAGCTTCTCGGTCTGGTAGACGAGGGTGTCGGCGTTGTTGCGGACCTCCGCTTCCTCCTTGCGCTTGCGGTCGTCCTCGGCGTGAGCTTCGGCGTCCTTCACCATGCGCTCGATGTCCTCCTTGGCCATCGAGGACTGCCCGGTGATGGTCATCGACTGCTCCTTGCCGGTCGCCCGGTCCTTGGCCGACACGTGCACGATGCCGTTGGCGTCGATGTCGAAGGTGACCTCGATCTGCGGCACGCCACGCGGGGCCGGGGGCAGGTCGACCAGCTGGAACTTGCCCAGGGTCTTGTTGTACATGGCCATCTCGCGCTCGCCCTGGAGCACGTGGACCTCGACCGAGGGCTGGTTGTCGTCGGCGGTGGTGAACACCTCGCTCCGCTTGGTCGGAATGGTGGTGTTCCGCTCGATGAGACGGTGCATGACGCTGCCCTTGGTCTCGATGCCCAGCGAGAGCGGGGTCACGTCGAGCAGGAGCACGTCTTTGACCTCACCCTTCAGCACCCCGGCCTGGACGGCGGCACCCAGGGCCACCACCTCGTCGGGGTTGACGCCCTTGTGGGCCTCCTTGCCGGTGAGGGTCTGGACCAGTTCCTGCACGGCGGGGATCCGGGTGGACCCGCCGACCAGCACCACGTGGTCGATGTCGGACTTGGACAGCCCGGAGTCGGCGATGGCCTGGTCGAAGGGGCCCTTGCACGAGTCCACCAGGTCGGCGGTGAGCTCGTTGAAATTGGCCCGGGTCAGCTTGACGTCGAGGTGCTTGGGGCCCTCGGACGTCGCCGTGATGAACGGCAGGTTGATCTGGGTCTCCTGGAGGGAGGACAGCTCGATCTTGGCCTTCTCGGCCGCCTCCTGCAGGCGTTGGGTGGCCATCTTGTCGTTGGACAGGTCGACGCCCTCGGTGTCCTTGAACGTCTTCACCAGCCAGTCGATGATCCGCTGGTCCCAGTCGTCACCACCGAGCTTCGAGTTGCCGGCCGTGGACTTGACCTCGAACACGCCGTCACCGATCTCCAGGACGGACACGTCGAAGGTCCCGCCGCCGAGGTCGAAGACCAGCACGGTCTGCTCGGCGCCCTCCTTGTCGAGGCCGTAGGCCAGGGCCGCGGCAGTGGGCTCGTTGATGATGCGCAGCACCTCGAGGCCGGCGATGGTGCCCGCCTCCTTGGTGGCCGTCCGCTGGGCGTCGTCGAAGTAGGCCGGCACGGTGATGACCGCCTGGGTCACCGTGTCACCCAGGAATGCCTCGGCGTCCCGCTTCAGCTTCCCGAGGATGCGGGCCGAGATCTCCTGGGGGGTGAAGTCCTTCCCGTCGATGTCGACGGTCCAACTGGTCCCCATGTGCCGCTTGACCGAGCGGATGGTCCGGTCGGGGTTGGTGATGGCTTGGCGCTTGGCCACCTCGCCCACGAGCACCTCACCCGACTTGGCGAAGCCCACGACCGACGGGGTGGTCCGCCCTCCTTCGGCGTTGGGGATGACGACCGGCTCTCCGGCCTCCAGTACGGCGACCACCGAGTTGGTGGTCCCGAGGTCGATTCCTACGGCCTTGGCCATCGTTGTTGCCTCCTGCTTCCTGCCCGCTCCGGGCACTCGCTGTACGACTCGGACCCTGCGACCCGAGCCCCGTGCTGACTCGAACTCTGCTGTTCTGTTGTCTCCTGCGATAACCACTCTATCAAAGTTGAGTGCCAGATTGTTAAGTTTTCTCTCAATTCTTTGTGAGGCGCTGCACGGGGCGGCCGGGATACGCTCGATCCCATGCCTCAGCTGGTACTCCTGCGTCACGGCCAGTCGCGTTGGAATGCCGACAACCTGTTCACCGGCTGGCACGACGTCGACCTGACCGAGCAGGGGGAGGCCGAGGCACGGCAGTCGGGCCGGCTCCTGGCCGACGAGTCCGAACTGGACCTGCGGGTGCTGCACACCTCGCTGCTGACCCGGGCCATCCGCACCGCGGACCTGGCCCTCGAGGTGGCGGGACGGACCTGGCTCCCGGTCCGCCGCCACTGGCGCCTGAACGAGCGCCACTACGGCGCACTCCAGGGCCTCGACAAGAAGGAGACCACCGCCCGCCACGGGGAGGCCCAGGTCAAGCAGTGGCGCCGCAGCTACGACACCCCGCCCCCACCGGTGGAGCCCGGGAGCGAGCACCACCCGGCCGGCGATCCCCGCTACCGCGACGTCCCCGTCGAGCTGCTGCCGCTCAGCGAGTGCCTGGCCGACGTGGTGGACCGGGTCCTGCCCTACTGGTACGACGCCATCGTGCCCGACCTGCTGGCCGAGGGTCCGCGGGGCGGGGTGGTCCTGGTGGTCGCCCACGGCAACAGCCTTCGCGCCCTGCGCAAGCACATCGACGGCATCGGCGACGACGAGATCGTCGGCCTCGACGTCCCGACCGGCATCCCCTTCCTCTACCACCTGGCCGACGACCTGTCGGTGGTGTCGAGCGGCTACCTGGGCGACCCCGAGGCAGCCCTGGCGGCCGCCGAGGCCGTCAGCCGCCAGGCCGGCTGATCCCGCTCCGGCGTTCCGTCCTCCCGCGCTCCGTCGCGGCAGTCTCCGGGCCGGCCGCCGGACCAGACGAAGGGCCGGCCCCGACGAGCCGACCCTTCGTCCTCTGCGGTACGTCTGTCCCCATAAACGGCACCGTGATGTGCCGGCGGATACCGCTCAGAGCGCCTCGGCGCCTCGTTCTCCCGTGCGCACCCGCACCACCTCTTCCACGGGGAGGACCCAGACCTTGCCGTCACCGATCTTTCCCGGTTCCGGCGGCGTCGACGATGGCCGTGGTCACCTGCTCGGCCTGGGCATCGTCGACGAGGATCTCGAGTCGCACCTTCGGTACGAACTCGACCTCGTACTCCGCACCCCGGTACACCTCGGTGTGTCCACGTTGGCGGCCGAATCCCTGGACCTCGGCGACCGTCATCCCGTTGACCCCCAGCGTCTTGAGGGACTCCTTCACTTCATCGAGCTTGAACGGCTTCACAACCGCTACGACGAGTTTCATGTTGGCTATCTCCTTGCGTTCGTAGTGGTCGTTTCTAGCTGCCGGACCCGCCGGACAGTACCGGGTCGTCGGGCATGGGCGGCGGCTCGTTCTCGAGGCGCTCGCCGGGAACCGTGATCCCCACCCGGGAGGCGAAGGAGTCCTCGGGGAAGGCCTCCTCGCCGTGGATGGCCAGGTCGCCGACTTCGAGGATCTCGTCCTTGTAGCGAGCGCCTCGGAGCACCAGCTTGATCAGCTGCATGATGATGAACGTCACGACGGCCGACCACAGGATGACCCAGACGGCCGCCCGGAACTGCTCCCACAGCTGGTGGGCCGATCCGGTGTAGAGCAACCCGTTGACCCCGAAAGGCACGCAGCTTCCCTTGGCTGTGGCGTACTGGGTGGCCGTGGTGGCGATCACCTGGTTCGAGGCGTTCAGGTGGCCGCAACCCAGCGAGTAGTTGTTGGGGTCCCCGAAGATGCCCAGCAGGAGGCCGCCGAGGAGCCCGGCCATGCCGTGGGTGTAGACCACCCCGAGGGCGTCGTCCACCTTGGAGAACGGGCGGACCTTGGAGAGGAAGTTCCAGGCCACCCACACGATTGCGCAGCAGATGACGCCGACGTAGATGGCACCCTGCCCGTTGACCCAGCCGGCGCACGGGGTGATGCCCACCAGACCGCAGATCATGCCGTTGACCGCACCCAGGAAGGTGGGCTTCTTCTCCTTGGACAGCCAGGCGTCCAGAGCCACCCAGGTCAGCAGACCGGCGGCCGTGGCCAGGTTGGTGTTCACGATGGCCGCCGAGGCGTCGGAGCCGGCGTAGTAGGGGTCACCGCCGTTGAAGCCGTTCCAGCCGAGCCACAGGATGCCGGCACCGACAGCCGCCATCACCAGGTTGTTGGGCAGGAAGTGCTGACGGTCTCGTAGGAGTCTGGGTCCGAGGACCCAGGCGGCCACGAAACCGGACACGCCGGCCGACATGTGGATCACGTACCCGCCGGAGTAGTCGAGCGCGCCCTCCTGGGCGAAGTAGCCGCCACCCCAGAGCAGGAAGGCGTCGACCGAGTACACGAAGGTCGACCACAGCGGGACCAGCAGGCACCAGGCGCTGAACTTGATCCGGCCGAGCACACTGCCGAGGAAGAGCAGCGGGGTGATGGCCGCGAACACCAACTGGAAGTAGGCCAGCGTGGAGGTCGGGAAGTGGAACGGCACCGCGGTGTTGGCCGCTGACACCGCTTGGCCCTGTTCACCCTGAGGACTGAGGATCGGCCCCGGTTTGCCCCAGAAGTTGTCGATGAAGTGGGTCCAGCCTCCCACCCCGGAGAGCTGGGTCTGCACCCCGTCCTTGACACCACCCCCGAACGAGTTCGGTCCGAAGCCGAGCTTGTACTCGAAGACGAACCAGCAGATCATCACGAGCGAGAACCCGGCGAACATCATCCCCAACACGTTGACGGCCCACTTCTTCGGGACCAGGGACGCATAGAGGACCGCCAGACCGGGAAGGCTCATCAGGCCGACGAACGTGGCGGCAGTCATCTGCCACGTGTTGTCGCCCGGATTCAGCCAACTCGGATAGGGGACATAGGACACTGCTGCGGCTAGCACGGTTGAGGTGCTCCTCTCTTCGGTAACTGCTTCTTAAGGGCTCCGACGTCGTCTGACACGGGGCCATCAAGGGCAAGGCGGGCAGTTTCGCCTTGCCGCCGCAAACAATGCTTGGTGGGGATTTCGGCACTGTCACTTCCGTGTTACCAACGTGTGAACTGATCGGGAGCACCTGCTCACAGACGTATACGTCGGACGGGCGCGGCCCCGGCCGGTGGCCGGCGGGCGAGCCCGCCCGACGACGGCCCGGGACGATCCTCCGGGCGGCAGGGCCGGGGCGCGGCGGCCCGGGCCCGCCGCCGGTTCAGCCGGCTTCGGTTCCCTTGGCCGGCTTGGGCCTGGGGCCCCGGCCGGGCGGCGCGCTGGGAGGCGTGTACCGCTTGTTGGGCTGCCTCGGGCCGCGGCCGGGCCCGAGGGCGGTGCCTCCCCCAGCTTGGCCAGCTTGAGCTTCTGGGAGAGACGGTAGGCGCGGACCAGGTACCAGGAGCCGATCATGATGTAGGGCACTCCGAAGCCCCAGTAGTGAAGATTGAAGAACGACAGCCCGTAGAGTGCGGACGGCGATGCCGATGACCAGGCGCTTGCGGAACCACGCCCCGGCCAGCATGATCAGCGCCAGGGCCAGGGTCACCAGACCGAGCTCGGTGTAGATGTTCGGGTTCACGTGACGGGGATTGGGCAGGCCGTTGCTGAGGAGGGCGCTCGGGTCGTTGTGCACCAGGGCGGACATGACCAGGAACACGATGGCGGCGGCCACCGGGGCGGCCAGCAGACCGATCAGGCGCTCCTTGTCGTCGGCCCGCTTGATGGCCGCCTCGAGCTCGGCGACGGTGGTCGGGCCTTCCTGGGCCGGCTCGTCGTTCCCGGTGGCGCTCTCCATGGCGACCGCCGGCTTCAGGGCGAAGTCGCTGATCGCGCCGGTGAACCGCTGCCACCGGCCGCCGTCGGACTGGTCGTCGCCGACGGCATCGGGCTCACTGCGAGGCATACGGCAGGCTACCCCGGCCTCGACGGCGGCGGTCCCACCGGGAACCGGCGAGGCCGGCCGCCTCGAGCGACGCACCAGCAGCCCGGCGACCACCACCACCACGAAGAGGAGCAGGAGCCCCGGGATGACGAAGACCCGCCACGAGGCGTGCTGGCGGGCCAGCTGGTCCGGCGTGGTGAGCAGCTTGGGGTCACCGGGGACGGCGATCCCCGGGAACGTGCTGCCCGGCGCATGGAAGGCCAGCCCGGGAATGGACTGGCGGTAGCTGCGTCCCGTCGAGGATGTAGGTCCCCGTGCACGAATAGCCGGCCACCTGGGCGCCGGTCCCTCCCATCAGGCCCAGGCAACCGTCCACGGTGACGGCGACCGGGACCCCGTGGTGGCGCAGGCTGTCGATCTGGTCGTTGTTCCTGACGCCGGCGACGAGCAGGATGCCCCCGGTGACGGCCAGGGCGAGCAGGCAGACCGCCACCACCACCTGGCCGGCCCGCCGGACGTCCACATTCGACCGTCGCCCCCCGGAGGGTGGCCACCGGCTCGTCGACGGGCCGGGACGGCCGGCTCGGCCCGTCGGTGGCCTGGCGGTGGTTCGATTCAGGAGCGATCATCGGCATGGGTTCCCGGTTCCCCTGTGTCTGCGCCAGGGCGGAGGGGTCTCCGGACGGGCGAGAGCGTACCAGTGCGGAACCGGGCGGACGGCAACGGCTCGGCGTCGCCGGCGCCCGAGGGCTAGCCTCCCTCCATGTCCCGTAGCTCCTCCAAGGCCCTGGACCTCAAGTCCATCTGGCTGTTCTCCAACTGCACGGCGTCCGAGCTCAAGAAGATCCGCGGTTCGCTGGACGAGCTGATCGTTCCACCGGGCAAGCTGCTGGTGGAGGAGGGCCGGATCGGCACCGAGTTCTTCATCATCGTGAGCGGGACCGCCGCCGTCACCCGCAGTGGCAAGAAGGTGGCCACCCTCGGCCCCAACACCCACTTCGGTGAGCTGGCCCTGCTGGACCGCAGGCCCCGGTCGGCGTCGGTGGAGTCCGAGACCGAGCTCGACGTGCTGGTGCTGTCCCAGCGCCAGTTCAACGGCCTGCTGGAATCGGTGCCCACCATCGCCCGCAAGATGCTGGCCGCCCTGGCCAATCGGCTGCGCGAGGCCGACGCCCTGGCCTACGACTGAGGGGCTCGCCCGCCTACCCCTCGGCCGGGGGCTCCCCGGTCGTCGCATCCGGTGCGGGCTCGGTCGGCCCTCCGCCCACCGGCACCGGCTCCCCCATGGACTCCTCCAGCAGCTGGGAGAGGTCGAGGACCCGGACGTCGTCCTCCTTGGCGTTGGCCCGCACCGCGTCGTCCAGCATGATCATGCAGTAGGGACAGGCGGTGGAGACCACGTCGGCACCGGTGCCGATGGCCTCTTCGGTGCGCTCCATGTTCACCCGCTTGCCGAGGTTCTCCTCCAGCCACATGCGGGCGCCTCCGGCCCCGCAGCAGAAGCCCTTCTCCCGACAGCGTCGCATCTCCACCTGGGTGGCGCCGGGTATGGCGTCGATCACCGAGCGAGGCTCGTCGAACACGCGATTGTGCCGGCCCAGATAGCACGGGTCGTGATAGGTCACCGTGCCCCGGTACCCGCCGCCGGGGGTCAGCCGGCCCGCCTGGACCAGGTGGTCGAGGAGCTGGCTGTGGTGGATGACCTCGAAGGCTCCCCCGAGGGACGGGTACTCGTTGGACAGTGAGTTGAAGCAGTGCGGGCAGGTGGCGATGACCTTCTTGACCCCGGCGTTCTCCATCGTCTCGATGTTCATCCGGGCCTGCTCCTGGTACAGGTACTCGTTGCCCAGGCGACGGACCGGATCGCCGGTGCAGGACTCCTTGGGCCCGAGGATGCCGAAGGACACCCCGGCCCGGTGGAGCATGCGGGCGGTCGCCTGGGCCCCCTTGCGGGCCCGCTCGTCCAGGGCCCCGGCGCAGCCCACCCAGTAGAGGTACTCGATGTCGTCGGGGATGGTGCCGGTGATGACCGGGACCTCGAAGTCGAGGCCGTTGACCCACTCGGTCCGCTTGGTGGATCCGAGGCCCCAGGGATCACCCTGGTTCTCCACGTTGCGGAGCATGAGTCCGGCCTCGGACGGGAACTCGGACTCCATCAGCACCTGGTACCGGCGCATGTCGACGATGGTGTCGATGTGCTCGATATCCACCGGGCACTGCTCGACACAGGCCCCGCAGGTGGTGCAGGACCACAGGACGTCGGGGTCGATGACCGAGGGCACCAGGTTCTCCACCTCGACGCCGGCGGCGCGGTTCTTGGCCATGACCCGGTCGGCCGAGGCGAACAGGTTGTCGCGGAGGTCCATGATGAGCAGCTTGGGCGAGAGGGGCTTGCCGGTGTTCCAGGCCGGGCACTGGGACTGGCAGCGCCCGCACTCGGTGCAGGTGGCCATGTCGAGCAGCTGCTTCCACGAGAAGTCCTCGATGCGGCCGGCCCCGAACACCACCTCGTCCTCGTCGCCGACGTCCTCCATGGACATGTCCGGGGTGGAGGCCAGGGCGCCCAGGGCCCGCGGGCGGCGGGAGGTGGCCACGTTGATGGGGGCCATGAAGATGTGCAGGTGCTTCGAGTAGGACACGAAGACCAGGAAGCCGGTGATGATGGCGATGTTGGCCAGCAGGGCCACGGTCTCGATCACGCTGTTGACGCCCTCGCCCAGCGGCTTCAGGAGATTGGCCAGCCCGTGGGAGGCGAACGCCCACCAGCCGTAGGGGAAGTTGCCCGTGTTGACCTGGGCGGCCCGGTAGAGCAGCAGCGAGACGATGACCCCGAAGATCATCAGCAGGACCAGCCAGGCGGCGCCGGTATGGGAGCCGAAGAAGCGCGACCGACGGTTCTCCCGTTTGGGGGAGTGCTTGACCCGGATGCCCACGAACACCAGGAGGGAGACGATCACGGCCACGGCGAAGAAGTCCTCGAGGAAGCCGATCACCGCGGTCTGCCCGATGAGGGGGATGTGGAAGTCCCGCTGGAACAGGCAGCCGAACGCCTCGATGATGGTGAGGAAGAGGATGGTGAAGCCCCAGAAGGTGAAGGCGTGGGCCATGCCCGGGACCGTCCACTGCAGCAGCTTCTTCTGGCCTCCCACCTCGA
Organism: uncultured Acidimicrobiales bacterium; assembly: GCA_963727075.1. GTDB lineage: Bacteria > Actinomycetota > Acidimicrobiia > Acidimicrobiales > RAAP-2 > Bog-756. Next base: position 43,210 of record CAVSET010000005.1, on the reverse strand, counting down.
CCAGCTCGGCCTTGATCCGCCTGGGCACGTCCTTGAAGCGGCTCGGCACCGCCGGGTGGCCGGCCGAGATCAGCCGGTACAGCCAGAAGAACCGGCGACCGGCGATGGCGAACATCACCGCGGTGATCCCGAGCCCTAGGGCGAGTCTGAGGGGCACTGCGTTCCTCCTAGTTGGTTACTCAAGAGTAACAAGGGGCTGGGGTGGGGCGGCGGCCGGTGGTCCGGACGTCACGGGCGGAAGTTGTCGGCGTACCGGCTGGGGGTCGGGCCCCACTGGCCCTGGTACTTCGACTTCAGGCCGTCGGAGCCGTAGGGATGGTCGGCTGCCGTCGTCATCTGCAGGAAGCTGATCTGCCCGATCTTCATGCCCGGGTAGACGGTGATGGGCAGGTTGGCCACGTTGGAGAGCTCGAGGGTGAGGTGACCGTCCCAGCCGGCATCCACGAATCCCGCCGTGGAGTGGATGAGCAGGCCCAGGCGACCGAGCGACGACTTGCCCTCCAGCCGCGCCACCAGGTCGTCGGGGAGGGTGACCTTCTCGGTCGTCGAGCCGAGGACGAACTCGCCGGGGTGGAGGATGAGCGGGTCCTCGCCCACGTCGACCAGCTCGGTCAGATCCTCCTGGTCCTCTCGCACGTCGATCACCCGGCTCGTGTGGTTCCGGAACAGTCGGAAGTACCGGTCCACGTGGAGGTCGACGGACGACGGCTGGATGCAGCTCTCGTCGAGGGGGTCGATGGTGATGTGGCCGGCGGCGAGCGCCTCGCGTATGGAGCGGTCAGAGAGAACCATGCCGGACAGACGATAGTGGGCCCACGCACCCGGGCGTAGTCCCGTCATCGGCCGGGGTGGCGGTCCCGACCGGCTCAGGGCACAGGGGGCTCCCAGTCAGGGTCGAGTTCCAGATACCGGAGGGCCAGGGACTCGAGCCCCAATCCGAACAGCGTCCACTCCTGTATCTGCCCGTCCGGTCCGGTGGGCAGCATGATGCCGTCCATGTCCGAGTCGACCCGGTGGCGCAGCGCGCACCCCTCGGCCAGGGCCCCCACCGAGACGGTGAGCTGCCGGAGGGTCAGGCCGTCGCGGAGCCGGACCCCGAGGAACTCGGCCAGGGCCCGATAGGTCTGGAGATACATCTCGGCGACCGACTCGTACCCTTCCAGCAGCGCCGACTGGATCTTCCGCTTGTGCTCGTTGATCTCACCGGCCGTCGCCAACGCCCAGATGCCGATCCACAGGGACCAGGTGTTCGAGGAGCGGAGGGCGTGGATGTTGGCCGCCCCTCCCACCCGGCACACCTCGCGGAGGGCGTCCCACCGCCTGGACGGGGTGGACAGGTCGAGTTCGGCCAGGAGCGGGATCACCGCGCCGAAGGTGTCGTTGAACTCCTCGGTGTTGTCGTCGTTGTTCAGGATGTCGATCAGGACGTCGGTGTGGTATTCGGCCTGGTTCTCCCAGACCCGGCGGATCACCGAGGCGTTGGTCAGCCGGAGCCCGGTGTCCTGCTCGACCCGGTCGAAGACCCGCTTGAAGGTCAGGCCGTCGGTGCCCACGCCCAGGCCCTCTTCGCGGAGGATGGTCTGGGCGGCGTCGAGCAGGAGCGAACGCAGGTCCTCCTTGGTACGTCGTGGTCGTCGTTCTGCCATCAGGGTTTCGGCCCGCTGCCGTCGGTGTGGCGTCGGGTGACCCAGTCGAGTGTATTGGACGCGTTGGTTGTACGTGCAACTGTGAGTTGCAATTCCGGTCGCAGTTCACGATACTGATGGATAACGGGCGGCGGATCGCAGCTCGGACACGGACACGATCTCGGTCCGGGCGCAGCGGGCGTCCGGACCGAGGCGTGGATTCGGAGGGCGGACATGTCCCAGGTCGGTGTGGCCGGTGTGGGAAGGACGGGTGCGGGAACCCTGTCCCCGGAACAGGACGCGGCCGTCGGGGCACGGCCGGACTTCGTGCGCCGGCATCCGGCCTCCCTCGACCCGCCGGCCGTGCCTGTCGAGCCGGACGGGCCGTACCCGCGGGCCCCCCAGTTGGTCACCGCGGGCCTGGTCCTGTGGGCGGCAGCCGCGGTGCTCGAGGGTTACCGGTGGTTGGATGTCATCCCGGCCAGCCGGCTGCATCCCTCACCCCCGGTGTTCGCCGTGCTGATGGTGCCACTGCTCCTGGTCCTCACCCGTCCCCCCCGCCACACCCGCCGGCGGACCGCCCAGAAGGCGGCCATGGTGGCCGGCGGCGTGCTGGTGGCCGTCACCGTGCTGCAGATGGTGGCCGGCCGCACCTGGTCGGCCCACCTGCTCGGGGCCTACGACCTGGCGGCGGCGGTGGTGGTGCTGACCACGGCCCTCGTCACCGGGGATCTGCTCGGTCGGTCGGGAGGGTTCGGTCCCGACTGAGCAGGACCTGGCGGGGTGAGGCCGGGACGGCGAAAGCGGTAGGGTGTCGGCGCTACGCGGGCGTAGTTCAGAGGCAGAACATCAGCTTCCCAAGCTGAGAACGCGGGTTCGATTCCCGTCGCCCGCTCTCCACGGATGGTCGGGGACTGGGGCTGGGCGACCATGCCCCATTTCGCTCCCAGCATCGAACTGCCGGCGGAATCCCGCCCCTGACGCTCCCACCGGCTCCGGGTCTGGCCCCAGCCCGGGGGGACCGCCAGCGCCGACGCAGGATCGGGTCCCCGATGGCGGGGTGGTCGGCAAGGTAGTTGTCGGCCGGACAACCAGCCGCTGCTCAGCGGCCCGCAGGTGAGCACGCCCGGGCCGTAGCGCCGGGCGGTGGGCAGGACGCCCCCTTCGACGGTCCGGGTGAGCACGGAGTTGCGGGGCTGCTCGGTCCGGAACCGGTGGTGCACCGCCCCGTTCGCGTAGGGGCGGGACGGCGCCACCGGACGACGAAACGATCGACGGCCCAACCCGGGGGCCAGTATTGACGCCCGCGCGACTCGTTGGATAGACCGAATGGATGAGTGGGGAACGGCCCGAGCCGGCGGTCAAGGCCCGCCGGGTCAGTGCCCGGGACCGGGGGCTCCTGGCCCTCCTCGCCGCGGTGGTCATGACGGCCGCCGTCCTCGGTGGCCTGGCCCTCCGGACCCAGGGCAACAGCCAGGCCGTCGACCTGATCCGCCCCTCCGGCATCCCGGCCACCGTGTCCACGTCGCAGGCCAACCTCATGGCCCTGTCACCGGTTCCCGATCGACCGGCGCCGGACTTCCGCCTCACCGACCAACACGGCCAGACCGTCTCGTTGTCGAGTTTCAGTGGCCACGTCGTGGTACTCGGCTTCAGCGACCCCCACTGCACCGACGTGTGCCCGATCGTCAGCCAGGAGACGGTGGATGCCTTCCACGATCTCGGCCGTACCGCCTCGAACGTGGTGTTCCTCTCGGTCAACGTCAACCCCCACGTCACCGGCGTGGCCGACATGGCCGCCTACACCGAGCGCCACCAGCTGAGCTCGGTCCCCTCGTGGCACTTCCTGACCGGCTCGGTCGGCGAGCTCCAGTCGGTGTGGCACGCCTACGGCATCGAGGTCGACGCACCCACCCCCACGGCCGACGTCCAGCACACCGACGCCCTCTACTTCATCGATCCGACGGGCCACGAGCGGTACGTGGCCTCGCCCATGGTCGACCACGACGCCGACGGCACGGCCTACCTGCCGGCCGACCAACTGACCTCGTGGGGCGAGGGCATCGCCCTGGTCAGCCGACACCTCACCACCGGCTGAGCGCCGCTCACGCCCGACGCCCGTAGGCGCCGTCGAACCAGCGGGCGATCCGGGTCCGGCCGGTGACCACGCCCCCGAGCCGAGTCGACGCCTCGGCCACGGTCCTCGCCCGCCCCGGGACCGCCCCCTCCAGCAGCTCGTTCCAGAAGATGCCCCATCCGCCGGCCAGTGTCGGGCCCACCACCGGGGCGGTGAGCAGCCGACCCACCGCAGCCACCGCCCGAGGCCGACCCACCAGAGCGGCATGGCCGGCAGCGGTGATGCGCTGATAGGGCAGGTGGGTCCAGGCCAGGCGGTGACGGTACTCCTCGGCGGCGTGTCCAGGCGAGCGGAGCACGCACTCGGCGGCCGCCCGGCCACTGGTCATGGCCTGGGCGATCCCCTCCCCCTGGAGCGGGTTGACCAGGCCGGCGGCGTCGCCGACCAGGAGCACCCGGCCCGCCGCCGGAGCCGTCCCCACCATCCCCATCTTGAGCCAGCCCCCCAGGCGCCGCGGTCCCCGACCTGTCGGAACCCGGTCCAGCAGGCCCAGCTCGGCCAGGTGCCGGAGGTAGGCCGGCAGGACCCGCACCGCCGCCGACCCCGCCTGCCGGTCGGCCAGCGTGCCGACGCCCACCCCGACGTTGGCCACGCCGTCCGGGCCCGGGAAGATCCAGCCGTAGCCGGGAAAGGCCTGCCACCGGGTCGGCTCCCACAGCGTGATGGTCGGCAGCTCGACGGCCTGGTCGAGATAGCACCGCACGGCGAACCCCCACAGCACCCGGGCGTCCTCGACCAGGCCGACGCGGTGGGCCACGTGGCTGGTGGCCCCGTCCGCCCCGATGAGGAAGTCGGCCCGGATCGGAGGCCCGTCGGCCACCTCGAATCCCTCGATCCCGGCTGCGGAGCCGATCGGGTCGCCGGCCCGGCCCTCGACCGGGACGGCCCCGGCCTCGAGGGCGGCGGTCCGCAGGGCGTCGTCGAACACCGTACGGGTCACGGCCCGGGCCCGCCCGGGATAGGTGGTGCCGTCGAAGCAGGGGAGGAGGACCCTCCGGCCGGTCGGTCCGACCACCACCATGTCGCCCACGTCGAGGCCGGGCGGCTCGGGGACCCCCAGGTCGGCCAGGACCTGCAGGCCCCGGGGCCCGATGAAGTCACCGCAGGCCTTGTCCCTCGGGAACCGGGCCTTGTCCAGCAGGGCCACACGGGCCCCGGCGCTGGCCAGGACCAGGGCGGCGGTGCTGCCGGCGGGGCCGGCTCCCACCACGAGCACGTCGTAGCGCCTCGGGTCCACACGACTCCCCTCGCCTCCACCGCCTACGGTGAGATCTTCGCACCCGAGGAGGCGCCATGGAGAACGCGAGGCCGAGGGACCCCAACCGGTTCGCCCGGACGCTCTTCTCCCCCCTGCCCGAGCGGTACGACCGGCTGGCCGAGGTGCTGTCCATGGGTCAGAACGGACGATGGAGGCGGGCCATGGTCGACCACATCGTCCGCCGACCGACCCGGCCTGGTGCTCGACGTGGCCTCGGGTCCGGCCGGCGTCGCCCTGCAGCTGGCCGACCGGGGAGCCGGCCGGGTGGTGGGCATCGACCTCACCCTTGACATGCTGCGCCGGGGCCAGCGCAGTGTGGGCGAGCGCTCGCTCGGTCGCCGAATCCAGCTGGTCAACGGCCGGGCCGAGCAGATGCCGTTCGCCGACGCCACCTTCGACGCGCTGACCTTCACCTATCTGTTGCGCTACGTCGACGACCCCCAGGCCACCCTGGACGAGTTGGCCCGGGTGGTGAAGCCCGGCGGGGCCGTTGCCAACATGGAGTTCCTCCTCCCCCGGAGCCGGTTCTGGCGCTTCTGGTGGTGGGGCTACACCCGCCTGCTCCTCCCCGTCGGCGGTCTGCTCGCCGGAGGGAGGGCGTGGTTCGACGTGGGTCGGTTCCTCGGCCCCAACATCTCGACCCACTACCGCCGCTACCCGCTGGACTGGACCGTCGACGCGTGGCGTCGGGCCGGCTTCGTCGACGTGGGGGTCCGCCGGATGAGCCTGGGCGGCGGCCTGGTCATGTGGGGACGGCGCGCCGGTGGGTAGGCCTCCCCGCCGGGACCACCGACCGCCCGAGACCCGCGCCGCCTACTATGCGGCGCGGCCCGGCGGCTGGCGTGACTGGTGGACGCTCCTCCACCCGCCCTACACGGCGTGGCACCTCTCGTACGTGGTCGTCGGTGCCTGCCTGGCGCCGGTGGTCAACGCCACCCGCCTGATCGCCACGCTGCTGGCCTTCTTCTGTGCCGTGGGCCTGGCCGCCCACGCCCTCGACGAACTGCACGGCCGTCCCCTCCGGACCCGGATCCCCGGCCCGGTGCTGGCCGCCGTGGCCAGCGTGGGTCTCCTCGGGGCGGTGGGACTCGGTGTCGCCGGGGCGGTGGAGGTGGGGTGGGCGCTGGTCCCCTTCCTGGTGCTCGGGCCGGTGCTGGTGATCGGGTACAACGCCGAGCTGTTCGGGGGGGCGATCCACAACGACATCGGCTTCGCCGCCAGCTGGGGGGCGTTCCCGGTGCTCACGGCCTACGTGGCCCAGACCGGGAAGCTGGCGCTGGCCGCGGCCCTCGCCGCCGTGGGGGCGTTCGCCCTCTCCGCGGCGCAACGGACCCTCAGCACGCCCGCCCGGATGTTGCGCCGGCGGACCGACGAGGTGACCGGCACCGTCACCCGCTCCGACGGCACCACGGAGGACGTGACCCGGGCCTTCCTGTTGGCCCCTCTGGAGCGGGCCCTGCGGGCCATGTCGTGGGCGGTCGTGCTCACCGCGGCGGCGCTGGCCGTGGCCCGTTTGACCTAGGGGGACCATCAGGGACGTTCGATGCGACGACGGAAGCCGGCCACCGTCATCTCCACCACCCGGTCGTGGCCCCACTGCAGGACCGGTCGGCCGAGCCGGGCCGCGGCCCGCATGACCGGCTGGTGGACCTCGATGGTCCAGGCCATGTCGACCAGGGACCGGGCACCGTCGTCTCGGATCCGGAGCCGGGCCTCGCCGGTGAGGTCGCCTCCGATGGTGGCGTCGATGGCGTGGGGACGGTCGCACCGGCCGAGCGCCACCGCCAACCGCATGCGGTACGGGAGTGGCGGAGTGACCACACCCCGGAGCACGGAGCCCTCCGCCAGCCCGTCCCCGTCGAGTCGGAACTCGGTGAGCCACGGCCACCAGCCCTCGAACTGGTCGACCTCCTCCAACCGCGCCCAGAGCTGCTCGGGAGCCAGCCCGAAGGCGTACTCCCCCCGGTGGGTGAACACGGCAGCGGCCACGTCCCCACGGTAGGGCGTGGCCCGCTTCACCCAGGCGGCGTCGGCACCCAGTCGGGATCGGGCTCGAAGAACTGGCGCTGGAGCGCCTCGAGGCCGATGGCGAAGACCGTCCACTCCTGGTCCTCACCGTTGGGCCCGGTGGGGCGCAGGATGCCCAGCATCTCCGGGTCGAGGCGCTGACGGAGCGAGCACCCTTCGGCCAGGGCCCCGATGGCCACCGTGAACTGCCGGACGGTGAGCGGCGCCCGGGCCCGCATGCCCAGCAACGCGGCCAAGCCGGTGTAGGCGTCCTCCCACAGGTGGGTGAAGCTTTCATAGCCGTCCAACAGGGCCTCGCGGATCCGCTGTTGATGACCGACGCGACGGTCGACGTCGTCGACCAGGGTGTCGGTCATGGCCAGGGCCCAGACCGAGATCCACAGCCACCAGTCCGGCGACTCCAACCGCGCCAGGATGTTGGCCGCCCCGCCCACCCGGCACACCTCGAGCAGTGAACGGTCGCGGGCCTCGGGCGTGGACAGGTCGAGGGACTCGAAGAGCGGCGTGAGTGCCGCGAAGGTCCCTTCGAACTCACCCAGCCCGTCCTGGGCGGCGATGGCGACGAGCACGTCGGCCTGGTAGTCGGCCAGGTTCTCCCACACCCGTCGGATGACCGAGGCGTTGGAGATGCGGCGGCCGGTGTCGGCCTCGACCCGCTCGAACACCCGCTTGAAGGTGAGGTTGTCCACCCCGGAGCCCATGCCCTCCTCGATGAGCAGGGTCCGGCCGGTCTCGAGCAGGAGCGATCGGAGCTCGTCTCGGTTCAGCTTCGATTGGCGCTGTGCGGCCATCGCTCCGATCCCCAGGTCCCCACCTCGAGTCGGACCCCTCCCGGCGGAAGCATCGTCGTCGGTTCGGTGCCCTGCCTGAACTCTACGCCAGGGGTGGGCGCAACGGCCGGTTGCGCCCCGGGGGGAGGGGAGGGAGAGTCATGGCCATGGACATGTCGCAGACCTATCGCACCACCGTGGGCTCCCAGTCGGTCGGCCTCCCCCTGGTGCCCGTGGCCGACGACTGCACCATTGCCCTGCTCATCTGCGTCGACCTCGGCGTGGCCTTCGCCGAGACCGCCGGACGGGAGCTCGCCGCGCTCCTGGCCCCCTTCCGCCCCGAGCTGGTGGTGTCGGTGGCCACCATGGGCATCCCGCTGGCCATCGAGGTCAGTCGGGCCCTGGGGCTCGACGACTACGTGATCCTGCACAAGACACCCAAGATCCACCTGGGCGAGTCCCTGGCCCAGCCGGTGCGGTCGATCACCACCGACGGCCGGCAGACCCTGCGGATGGATCCGGCCCGGGTCGGGGCGGTGCGAGGCCGGCGGGTGGCGGTGGTCGACGACGTCATCTCCACCGGGGCGTCCACGGCAGCGGCCCTCTCCCTGGTCCGTCGGGCCGACGCCGAGCCGGTGGCCGTCGGCGTGCTGATGACCGAGGGGCGGGGCTGGCGGGACGCGCTGGGCACCGACGCCGACCGGGTGGTGGCGCTCGGCTCCATGCCCGTGTTCCGTCCCGATCCCGACGGCGGGCGACTGCGCCCCGACTGGGGCTGAGCCCGGGCGGCGCCCGATGACATGTGCCATAGTCCTGACGTGTCGCCTCGACCCATCGACCCGACCGTCCTGCGCGTCGACGACGACGGGGTCACCCTGTTGGGCGGCTGGTCGCCGGGCAGCGGGTTCCGGCACTTCCCACCCAACCCGGTCTGCCCGTTCACCGGGGCCGACGACATCCAGCCGGTCGACCTTCCCCGCCGCGGGACGGTGTGGCTCCACACCACGGTGACCGTCGCGCCACCCGGGTACTCGGGACCGGTCCCCTACGGGCTGGGCATCGTCGAGCTCGACGGGGACCCCATGCTCCGGGTGGTGTCCCGGCTCGAGGGCGAGGGCCTGGCCCGGGGCGTTCCCGTGCACCTGGACGGCGAGGAGGTGCCAGGGCCCGACGGGGAGCCCTCGATCACCTGGGTGTTCCGCCCGTGACCGAGGTGCGGATCACCGGGGTGGGCCTCCACCCGTTCGGCCGCTTCGGCGACCTGACCGGGACGGCCATGGGGGTGACGGCGGTCCGGGCGGCGCTGACCGAGTCCGGCCTAGGCGTCGGGGACGTGCAGGCGGCGTTCTGCGGGACGGCCTACGGCGGCGTGGCCGCCGGGCACCGGGTACTCGCCGCCCTGGCCGGCACCGGCATCCCCATCTACGACGTGGAGGCCGGCTGTGCGTCAGGGGGCGCCGCCCTGCAGCTGGGGGCGGCGTCGGTCGCCTCGGGTCAGTACGACCGGGTGCTGGTCTTCGGGATCGAGAAGATGCCCAAGGGGATCATCCGGTCCTCGTTCTTCGCCCCGTGGCAGGAAGCGGCCGGTCTCAGCCCGGCACCGGCCTTCTTCGCCCTCCGGGCCCAGCGGCTGCTGGCCGACACCGGCCTCACCGAGGACCATCTGGCCCAGGTGGTGGTCAAGAACCGACGGCACGGCGTGGCCAACCCTGACGCCATGTTCACCAAGCCGGTGAGCGCCGAGGAGGTCCTGGCCTCCCGGATGATCTGCCCGCCGCTCACCCTGTTCATGCTGTGCTCACCCAACGAGGGAGCGGCCGCCGTCGTCCTCGAGCGATCGACGGACGGGGTGCGCCTGGCCGGCATCTCGCTGCGGTCGCACCTGCCCGGCAGTGTCCTCGGCGAGGACTCCCCCCTCAGCGGGATCGACGACGGCGCCATCACCCCTCCCACCACCCTGGCCGCCCAGGACGCCTACGCCCAGGCCGGCCTGGGCCCCGACGACGTCGACGTGGTCGAGTGCCAGGACACCGATGCCGCCCGCGAGCTGCTGGCCTGGGCCGAGCTGGGCCTGTGCGCGCCGGGCGGTCAGGCCGCCGTGCTGGCGGCGGGTGACGCCGACGTCGGGGGACGCCTGCCCGTCAACCCCTCCGGCGGGCTGTTGTCCAAGGGCGAGCCCCTGGGTGCGTCGGCCCTGGGCCAGGTGGTCGAGCTGGTGAGACAGCTGCGGGGCGGTGCCGGGGACCGGCAGGTCGACGGGGCCCGGGTGGGACTGGCCCACGTGATCGGACGGGGCGCCAACGCCTGCGTGACGGTCCTGGTGGCCTGATGGGAACCGAACGCGCACCAGCCAGGGACCTCACCGTGCTGGCCGTTCCCTTCTACTTCGGGAGCATGGCCGTCGAGTACGTGTGGTTGCGTCGACGGGCGCGGCGTGAGGGGCCGTCCGCCGGCGACTACGAGCGTCGCGACACGCTGGCCAGCCTGGCCATGGGGACGGGGAGCCTGGTGGCGCCGTTCGTCGTACCCCGGTTGCTGCGCCCGTTCCGGCTCGGCCACGGGCGCACGGGACGGGTCGTGGTGGCACTGGCGGTGGGCGCGGCAGCCGTGACCACCGTGGCCGACCGGGCGGTGCGGCGGTCGGGCCGGACCCGGCCGCCAACGGCGGTCCCGCCACCCCGGGCCGGTGCCGGCGACGGATCCTCCGACGGAACGGCGGCCCGGCCGGTCGAGGTCGAGGCGTCCGATCGGGCCCGGCGGGTGGCCGCGGTCGGTGGGGTGACCACGATCGCCCTGACCGGCCTGGCCCTGGCCGCCACCTGGGCCGAGCGCACCGAACCCCGGCGCCTGTGGGCCCGGCGCCGGCTTCCCGACCTGGGCCGGGGACCCGTGGCGGTGGCCCTGGCCGTCCTCGGGTGGGACTTCATCTACTACTGGAACCACCGCTTCATGCACGAGAGCCGCCACCTGTGGGCCATCCACGTGGTCCATCACTCCAGCGAGCGCTACAACCTGTCCACCGCGCTGCGCCAGCCGGTGGCCGACACCCTCGGCACCTCGGTGCCCTACGGACTCCTCTGCCTGGCCGGGATCTCCCCCGAGCTGGTGGCCACGGCCCGAGGGGTCAACCTGCTCTACCAGTTCTGGATCCACACCGAGACCATCGGCCGTCTCGGCCCACCCGAGGAGGTGCTCAACTCCCCCTCCCACCACCGGGTGCACCACGGCTCCAACTCGCAGTACCTGGACCGCAACCACGGCAGCATCCTGATCGTGTGGGACCGGCTGTTCGGCACCTTCGAGCGGGAGGGGCAACCGGTGGTCTACGGGCTGACCAAGGACATCAAGACCTTCAACCCCGGCGCCATCGCCACGCACGAGTTCGCCGCCATGCTGCGGGACGTGGCCGACTCGACCGGGTGGGTCGAGCGCATCTCCCACGTGGTGCGGGGACCGGGGTGGGGAGCCACGAGGACCGCCACCCCGGTCGGCGCGGCAACAGCGGCGGCCTGAGCGACGCCACTGCGGTGACGGGGACGGCCGGGGCTCAGGCCGGGTCGGCCTTCCTTTCGTGCAGCTTCTCCAGCGACCGCACGATGGAGGCCTCGATGAGCTTGTCGTTGTCCTTGGAGATGAAGTGGTGCACCCGCTTCTCGAACAGGACCCGCATCACCGGGTTGAACACCTCGTAGGTCTCGCGGAAGTGGACCCGGGTCCTCCCCCCGCCCAGGTCCTCCAGCCGGGTCAGTCCCGAGGCCCGGGACCACAGGGGCTTGCCCACCGCGTCGTACCGCCACGACACCGGACGCCGGGCCTCGGTGATCCACTCCCACGACTGGGCCCGGCCCTTGGACAGCAGGTACCGGGGGACCGGGAAGTGACAGTGGCGGACCAGGCCGTTCCCCTCCTCGTCGCCGGGGTGGTAGATCTCGATGGTGACCGTATCGGTCTTCGACGCCGACCCGGGTCCGCTTCCAGATCACGTCCCAGACCTCCTCGGGTGTCCCGTCGACGACGAAGTCGAAGTTATGTACCTGCACGTGCCGGTCTCCCGTCTCGGTCGCGCATCAACGTCCTCTCTCGACCCTCAGCGGCGGGCGACGCTCACCGGCCGGCCCCGGTGTCGTGCACCACGGCGGCCGACGCCAGCCGGGCCTTGACCACCTTGCCGCCGGCGTTCCTCGGCAGCTCGGTCACCACCACCACCCGGCGGGGCACCTTGTAGTCGGCCAGGCGCTGGCCGGCGAAGCCGACCAGCGCCTCGGCGGTGGCCGCCGAGCCCGGGCGCAGCACCACGTAGGCGGCGACGTCCTCGCCCAGCACGTCGTGGGGAATGCCCACCACGGCGGCCTCGACCACGTCCGGGTGGGCGTGCAGGGCCGCCTCCACGTCGTCGGCGTAGACGTTCATCCCCCCGCGGACGATCATCTCCTTCTTCCGGCCCACGATGTACAGGTAGCCGTCGGCATCGAGATGACCGAGGTCACCCGTGTGCAGCCACCCGCCCTCCCACTGGCGGGCGGTGGCCTCGGCGTCCCGGTAGTACTCGCGGTGGCCGTCGGGGTTCCGGGTCAGGACCTCGCCCACCTCCCCGGTGGCGCAGCTCCTGCCCGTCCTCGTCGACGATCCGGACCTCGACCGGCGGGGTCGGCCGGCCCACCGCCCCGGGTCGGGTCCGGGCCGCCTCGGGATCCATGGTGAAGGTGGCGTGCCCGCCCTCGGTCATGCCGTAGCTGTTGAGCACGGCGGCCCCGGGCAGCTTGGCCTGCAGGCCCCGGAGGGTGTTCGGGGCCAGCGGGGCGCTGCCCAGCACCAGCAGGCGCAGGCTGGTCAGGTCGGCCGACTCGAACTCCGGGATGGTGGATGAGCAGTTGGGCCATGGCCGGCACCACGAAGGCCGAGGGCGGCCGCTCCCGCTCCACGATGGCTCGAGCCACCGGCCGGCGTCGAAGGTCGGCAGGTGGAGGACGACCATCCCCGCCTTCATCGGGTTGTGGATGAAGCCCAGTCCGGCGAAGGTGAACACCGGGGAGGCGGTCAGCCATCCGGTCCCCTGCCACTCGGGCAGCTGGTTGGGCACCCGGGCCACCTGGCCAGTGGCGGACGGCCACCCCCTTGGGCCGGCCGGTGGTCCCCGAGGTGTACATGATGTCGGCCAGGTCGTCGCCGCCGAGCGGCGCCTGGATGGGGCCGTCGTCGTCGGCCTTCACGCTCCTCGAGGTCGACCGCGCCTTCGATGCCCGGACCGCCCGACCGTGGCCACCAGGCGCCAGGGAGGGCGAGCCGGCCGATCAGCGGGCCGACCGAGTCGCCGTACGAGCCGCTGGCCACCACGGCGGTGACCTCGGCGTGCTCCAGGATGCCGCGCACCTCCGGCGGGGAGAGGCGGTTGTTGAGCGGGACGGCCACCGCGCCCACCTTGTGGACGGCGCTGTAGGTCACGATCCAGTCGAGGATGTGGTCGGCCTCCATCAGGATGGCCACCCGGTCGCCCCGGGCCACCCCCCGGTCGACGAGCCCGCGGGCCAGCCGGTTGGACTGGCGCTCCCACCGGTCGAAGGTGATCGAGGTGTCGTCCCCGAGGTTCCGGTAGGCGGTCTCGTCGGGGTAGGCCGCGGCCATGGTCCGCAGCTGGTCGGTCAGGAGCTCAGTCACGGTGCGACCCGACGGTGGCCGCGCTCCGGCACCCCCGCTCAGGACGGTCCACCGGCCGAGGCGACCAGCGGCACGGGCCGGGCCAGGCTCCAGCTGAAGGTCTCGGGGATCTCGTCCATGGTGACCGGCGCGGACAGGTCGGCCACCGTGGGGCCGACCCGGTCGGCCACCTCCTGGAGCAGGCCGTCGTCGAACCCGAACAGCCGACAGGCGTTGCCCCCCAGGATCCGACGGAGGTCGGCCTTCGGGCATCCCGCCGAACACCTGGCGCAGGACCAGGCGGTGCACCGGGGCGGCTCCCTCGAGGTGGGGGTAGTCCGCCCCCCACATGAGCCGATCCACCCCGATCTCCTCCCGCATCTCGGCCTCGGCGCGGTTCATGAGCGAACCGCCCAGGAACACGTGCCGGTCGAAGTACTCCGAGGGGCGCATGGGCAGGTAGGAGCGCACCGGGGCCCCGCCGTGGGTGTCGAAGAAGGACTCCATGTCCCGCACCAGCGAGGGCAGCCACTGCACGCCGTTCTCCGTGACCACCACCTTGAAGTCGGGGTGCCGGTCGAAGACGCCGCCGAAGATCAGGAACCACAGGGGTCGACGGGTGAACACGAACACCTCGTAGAGTCCGAGGAAGCCCCCGTGCTTGGCGTCGTAGAGCTGCTTGGCGTCGGTGGCCGAGCCCGAGGCGCCGGTGTGCAGGTTGACCACGACGCCGTGCTCCTCGCAGGCGCTCCACAGCGGTTCGTAGTACTCGTCGGCGTAGCCGGGCAGCCCGGTGCGCAGGGACATGGCCGGCAGCATGACCCCCCCGTGGATGCCGTGCTCCCGCGCCCAGGCGATGGCCTCCACCGCCCGGTCCATGTCATGGAGATCGATGGGGAGGCAGCCGGTCCGACGCCCGGGGGCGGCGGCCACGAACTCGGCCAGCCACCGGTAGTAGGCCCACAGGGCGGGCCACACCATCTCGAGGTTCTTGGACGAGTGGCCACCGAGGTACATGGCCGGGGACAGCCCGCCGGCCAGCACCGGGCCGGGGAACACCACCTCGGCGTGGATGCCCTGTGTCTCGAGATAGGCCAAGCGGCGGCCCCCGGCGTCGGAGGGGAAGACCCACTCCTCGCCGTACCGGGCCAACCACGTCCGAGGCGGCCTCGGTGTCCACGCCCATCCCGGCCAGCCGCCGGGTGGCCACCGCCCGCACGGCGTCGGCGTCGTCGACCTCGCCGGGATCGACCCCCCCGAACATGGGGATGGCCACGGCCGAGAGGTCCCCGAAGGCGGCCACCGCCTCGCGGTCGCCCGGGTCCACATAGGAGAGGAAGTCCTCCAGGGTGTCCGGCGCGGCATGGGCGTCGGCCGACACCACCACATAGGGCCGCCCGGTGGCCGGGTCGTCGCCGTGTGCTGCCATCCCTCTCACCTCCCCCGGGTTCGGGTCCCCCACCCGTTCAGGCGCAGACTACTGCGGGACGCTCCGGCAGGGCGACGGGAGCGGTACGGTGGCCGTCATGGACTGGTCATCGTGGGCAGGACGTCTCGAGCACGCCCTCGGGCCCGAGGGCGACTTCCCGTCCTTCTTCGCCCCCGGGGCGCTGTTCAGCGACCCGGTCAACCAGCCCACCTCGGACCTGGCCGCCATCGAGGAGATGACCCAGGGCCTCGTTCCCCGACTGGCGACAGGAGATCAGCTGGGTCCACGGTGACGAACGGGGCGGCGCCTTCGAGTGGATCGGCCGGGGGACCCTGGGGGGCTCGGTCCCCGTCGAGATCCACGGGTGCACGGTGGTGGACGTGGATGCCGACGGGCTGGTCACCCGGTGGCGGGACTACTTCGACCTCCACCAGATCGACGACCAGGTGGCCGCCCACTCGGCGACGACCGCCGCCGAGTGACCGGCCGGTCCTGCCACTCAGACCAGCCCCTCGGTGGGCACCCCGAAGTACTCCTGGTAGGGAGCGGCGCGCTCCCGGAGGGCGTGGGCGTCGAGGCCGGTGTCGGCCCACGAGTACCGGGACCCCCCACCGCCCCCGTCGCCGGGGTGGGTGGCCAGGAACTCGCGCATCCGTGACTCGGCCTCGGCGGTGAGGTCCAGGCCCAGCTGGTCGTAGACGGCCCCGATGGTGGCGAACGGATCGGCCATGAACGAGGCGAACTGTACGTCGATGACCTGCTCGGGTGGGAGGGTCCCGTCGCTCCGGGCGGCCAGGGACCGTTCGAGGCCGAGGAAGATGTCCTCGCTGTACTGGGCGGCGGCCCGGGCCACCGAGCTGTGGTCGCTGGCCATGCGACGCAGGTGGGCCACCAGGGCACTGATCGACGTGATCACCGTCAAGGGGTCGCGGTGGGTCTGGATGACCACGGCGTCGGGGTACTCGGCCATCAGCGCCCCGAGGTGCCAGAGATGCGCCGGCGACTTGATCAGCCACCGCTGGGCGGCGTGCTCCGACTGCAGGTGCTGCAGGTAGATGCGGTGCCAGCGGTACAGCGGGGCGGGGTCGGCCTCGTGCAGCAGCCACTCCTCGTAGGCGGGGACGTCGAACTGGGTCTGGAACATCATCGAGCGGAACTCGCTGGCCGTGATGCGGGCGCACTCCTGGGCCAGACGGGCCCCGAGGGGGTGGAAGGCGCTGAAGCCGGGGATGATCTGGTCGGCCATGCCGGACATGACCTCAGACTCCTCGATGCGTGGGTCGCTGTCGTAGGTGGCGGTGGTGGGCGGCGGTACCGGGAAGTCCACCTCCCAGGTGAGCGGGGCCCGGTGGGCCGGGTCCTGGGCCAGGAGGTCGAAGAGGATGGTGGTCCCGGTCCGGGGCTGGCCGCAGATGACCAGGGGACGTGCGATCCCCCCCTCGGCCACGGCCGGATGGGTCGCCCGCCACTCGAGAATGCGGAGCCGGTTGGTCAGGTAGCCGGTGAACTCGCTCTGCACGATGGTCATGCCGAGCTCGTTGAGCCGGGCCGACCGGTCGAGGTCCTCGAGCATGCGCTCGAGGCCCTCCCGCCAGGTGGGCTCGCCGAAGTCGTCGAGGCCGGCGGCCTCGGTCGCCACAGCCACCAGGTCGTCGGCCGTGAACGGGAGGGCGGGCACCGGGGTCATACCTCCTGGGCGGCGAGGACCGATGTGGCCACCGCCGGTGGCTCGGGATGGTCGAGCCAGCGCAGGGTCAGGAAGCCACGGTGGCGGCCACCGGTGTCGAGCCACGTGCTCGCCCGACCGTCCCGGCCCCCGGGGGGGCGGTCGCCGATGACCAGCCGCACCAGCCCGTCGTCCCCGACCGGGGCGGTGGCGTTGGTGGCCGAGCTGGTCCGCCGCCGGGGGTCGATGCACTCGTGCCAGATGTTCTCGACGCTGACGCTCCAGTAGCGGGTGCCCGGCGGGGTGAACTCCAGGGCCAGCGCCTGGCCCTCCTCCAGCCGGAACGTCCCGAGCATGTAGAGATTGTCCGGAGTGGTGTTCTCGCCCCCGAGGGTGGCGGCCTCCGCCGTGACCAGCTGGTTGGGCCGGTCCAGCAGCTCCGGCAAGACCGTGCGGTGGAGGGTCATGAGCTTGATGATGGTCCAACCCATGGCGTTCAGCCCCTCGGACAGCTGCTGGTCCGAGGGCCGGTCGGGTGGCCCGACCGGATCGACGGACCTGATCCGGAAACCGGCCAGCACCTCGGTGGCGCGGTCGGCCACGTACTGGCGTACGAGCACGGCCGAGGCATCCTCGGGGATGGGTACCCAGGTCGACCCGTCCAGCTCGGCCGGCGAAGGCCGCTCTGTGGCCAGCACCAGGGAGAAGGCGCCGGTCCGATCCACCTCGAGCTGGGTGTCGGACAGGTAGGCGGCCTGGCGGCGGGGAGTCAGGCCCCGGCCGGCCAGCACCTGGATCCCGAGATAGGTGACCGTCCCGCGCTCCCCGGTGATCCGGTAGCGACGGCGGCCGTCGATCATGGCCAGGTGGTACTCCCCGTCGGGGTTGGGCCCGCCCACGAGACGGGCCTCGGAGTTCATCGAGAAGAACCAGGGGGCCTGCGGGTCGACGTCGAGGGAGAGCTCCGCGCACAGGGCGGTGACCCGGCCCAACACCCGTAGGCCCTCCAGGAGCTCCAGCTCCGTCTCCGACTCGCCGACGACCATGGCGGTCATGTCCTCGACCGTCTGGCGCACGAACGCCCAGGCCCCGAGGGACTGCCGGCCCGCGTCGGTGTCACCTTCGGTCATGTTCCCTCCCCCCTTGGGCTCGGCCCAGGATAGACAGTCGGGTGGGCCGGCAGGGCCGTTCGGTCGGGTCGGTCCCGACTACCAGAGCGGTGACCAGGCGCTGGTGCGCAGCAGCTTGCTCTCCCACTGGTCCCGGATCTCCAGCCCCTTGGCCATGTAGGTGCCCGGCCAGGTGCTGGGGTCGTGCTCCTCGACGCTGGTGAGCAGCCGCCCCAGGGTCGAGAGGTTCACCACCTTCTGCATCAGGATGGCCTCGGGCCGGATGCCCGACCCGTGGGCCACCTGGAAGCAGGCCTGGATGTCGAGGAGCTTCCGCTCCGGCGGGGTCTGCCGCATGATCCGCCAGTAGTCGTGGTCCCAGAGCTCGATGTACTCGTCGAGGGGGGCGTCGGGCCACCCGGTGTCCTGCATGTAGACCGACAGCTCGTGGGTGTCCGGGACGGTGGGTACCGTGGCCAGGTCCACCTGCTGCAGGGCGGACCAGTAGACGGGCAGGAGGAGCTTCCCCTCCACCTCGTGCCGGCAGGCGTCGAGCCGCAGGGCCAGGTCGGCGAGGTCGCCCTCCCGCATACGACGACCCAACGTCTCCCAGGCGGCGCCGTCGGCGAGGGCGGTGACGGTCACCACCTCGTAGGCCGGGCCGCTGCCCATGGCGTGGTTCAGATACCAGAGGAGCCGGGCGTCGTGGCCGTTGGCCAGGGCCCCCATCCAGTGGTCGCGGACCAGCTCCTCGAAGGCCGCCGCGTGCCGCCCGATCACCCGGTGGGTCTCATGGAGGAACAGCATGGTCAGCCGTCTCCCTCTTCTGGCCGGCCGCCGGCGGCCCGCGGGCTGCTCATGGAAGCGGCGACCACGGGGCGGTCCGGAGCAGCCTCGACCGCCACCGGTCGCGCAGGTCGAGGGCCTCGTGCATCCACGACCCCGGTCCGGTGACCTCCGGCGGGATGTCCTGGGTCAACAGCGCGAGGAGCGGCGGGAGGCTGGACAGCCGCTGGAGCAGGGTGACTTCCGGGCTCCGCCCGGCGCCGGGCATGGTCTCCAGACCCAGGGCCACGCTCATGTGCATCCGGGCGTCCTCGCCGGCCAGCGAGGGCCGGTACACGGCCCCGGCCGCCTCCACGTACTGGCGAAGCTTCCCCGGGAACGGCCACATGGTGTCCTCCATGTGCATGGTGGGCTCGCGGCTCACCCCGCCGGTGGGGATCTCCTCCAGGGCCGGGAACGGCGGCGACCACGGCAGCGGGGCCAGGACCCGGCCGTGGGACTCGTGCTGCAGCCCGTCGAGGTCGCGGGCCCACCCCTTCAGGTCGCCGCGGGCCAGGCGCTCGGCCAGGCGTACGTAGGCCGGACCGTCCCGCACCGCGGTGACGGTGACCACCCGGTAGGCCAGACCGCTGCCGTGGGCCAAATCGAAGTACCAGGCCAGCCGGGCGTCGGCCCCGTCGGCCAGGGCGGGCATCCACCCGTCGCGATAGGCCGACTCGAACGCCGCGGCCTGTTTCCCGACCACCTTGTGGAACTCGTGGATGAACAGCACGGTCCTCCTAGACCGGAGCCGGATCGCCGACGAGGATGCCTTCCACCAGGTCGGCGACGGAATCGACCACCCGACCCGGGCGGTAGGGGAAGCGCTCGATCTGGGACCGGCTGGTCACCCCGGTGAGCACCAGGATGGTCTGGAGACCCGCCTCGATGCCGGCCACGACGTCGGTGTCCATCCGGTCGCCGACCATCACGCTCGACTCGGAGTGGGCCCCGAGCGAGTTCATGGCCTCGCGCATCATGAGCGGGTTGGGCTTGCCGACGAAGTACGGGGCCACGCCGGTGGCCCGCTCGATGAGGGCGGCCACCGAGCCCGTCCCGGGCACGATGCCCTCCAGGGTGGGCCCGGTGGGGTCGGGGTTGGTGGCGATGAACCGCGCCCCGCCCTCGACCAGCCGGATGGCCCTGGTGATGGACTCGAAGCTGTAGGTCCGGGTCTCGCCGAGCACCACGTAGTCCGGTCGGCGGTCGGTGAGGACGTACCCGGCTTCGTGCAGGGCGGTGGTGAGTCCGGCCTCCCCCAGCACGAAGGCCGTGCCACCGGGTCGCTGGGACCGGAGGAAGGCCGCGGTGGCCTCGGCCGAGGTCCACAGGGAGGTGGCCGGGACGTCGAGTCCCAGGCTCACCAACCGGGCCGAAAGGTCGCGGGCGCTGTAGATGGAGTTGTTGGTCAGGACCAGGAACGGATGGCCGCGGCGGCGCAGGGCTTCGAGGAAGGCATCGGCCCCGGCGATGGGCTGGCCCTCGTGGACCAGCACCCCGTCCATGTCGCACATCCACGACCTCGGCACGGCGTCTCGACTCACGGCCCAAGTGTCGCACGCGCGTGGCAGCTCGGCCCGGCCCCTGTCCCGGGAGCCGCCCCGGTGCCGACCGGGCGGGCCGATGGCCGCTCGACCGTGCATGGTTCCCTGTCCACCGGACCTGGTGGGCCGCCCGGCCGGCCGTCGACCGGGTCCGTCCCGTCCGTGAACGGGGCCCCGGCGGGCCGGGCCGGCCCGCTGGCATACTCGGACGGTGGGGACCGTGCCATGACCATCATCACCCGGAGGGACACCCTGCTCCCCGACCCCGAGCCCCGCCCGATCCGGTACACGGTGATCTCGGTCGACGACCACCTGGTCGAGCCGCCCGACATGTTCGTGGGCCGGCTGCCGGCCCGGTTCGCCGACCGGGCCCCCCGGATCATCGAGAACAGCCGGGGTCACCAGCTCTGGGAGTTCGACGGGAAACGGTACTCGCAGGTGGGCATGAACGCCGTGGCCGGCCGCCGGCCCGAGGCGGTCACCCTCGAACCCACCCGGTTCGAGGACATGCGCCGGGGTTGCTGGGACATCGACGCCCGCATCGCCGACATGGATATCAACGGGGTGTGGGCCTCCCTCAACTTCCCCTCCCAGATCACCGGCTTCTCCGGTCGGGTGTTCTCGGAGTGCAGCGACCCCGATCTGGGCCTGGCCGTGACCCGGGCCTGGAACGACTGGCTGTGTGAGGCGTGGTGGCAGCCCTACCCCGACCGGATCATCCCCTGCGGGATCACCTATCTGGCCGACCCGCAGCTCGGAGCGGACGAGATCAGGCGTAACGCAGGCCGAGGGTTCCGCTCGGTCACCCTCCCCGAGCGCCCCCACCGGATCGGCCTGCCCAGCCTGTTCTCAGGCTACTGGGACCCGATCGTCGCGGCCTGCGAGGAGACCGACACGGTGGTCTCCCTCCACGTCGGCTCCTCGGGCATGCCCGACATGCCCTCCGACAGCCCGATGGTGGCCCTGGGGGCCACGCTGTTCGGCCAGATGTCGTTGTCGGCCTGCGCCGAGTGGCTGTGGTCCGGGCTGCCCGTCCGCTACCCAGGGATCAAGATCGCCATGAGCGAGGGCGGCATCGGTTGGGTGGCCATGCTGCTCGACCGCCTCGACAACATCGTGGACCGCTCGGGGTACGGGCAGGGCTTCGACCCCTCCGGCCTGCGTCCGGCCGAGGTCCTGGCCCGCAATTTCTGGTACTGCACCATCGACGACCCGTCCACCATCGACACCCGCCACCGCATCGGGACCGACCGCATCATGGTCGAGGTGGACTACCCCCACGGCGACTCCACGTGGCCGGACACCCAGGCGGTCATCGAGCGGTGCTGGGGCCACCTGCCCGTGGAGGACCTGCGCCAACTGACCCACCGGAACGCCGCCCGCCTGTACCGATGGGCCCTGCCCGAGCACCCGGTGCCGTGACCACCACCGGATTCGTCCCCGACCCCGACCGGCTCCTGCCCGAGCTGTCCCCCCGGGAGGAACTGGTCCTGCTGGCCCGGACGCTGTGGCGGGAGGGGTATGACGACCACCTGGCCGGCCACATCACCTACCGGCAATCCGACGGCACGCTCCTGTGCAACCCATGGCTCCTGTTGTGGGAGGAGCTCCGGCCCGACGACCTCCTGGTCATCGACCTCGAGGGCAACCGACTGGAGGGCCGCTGGCCGGTCCCCCTCGGGATCCCGCTCCACCTCGAGCTCCACCGCCAGCGCGGGGACGTCGGGGTGGCCGTGCACAGCCACCCCCGGTTCGGTACGGTCTGGGCCGACCTGGCCCGGTTGCCGGGCTGCTACGACCAGAGCTCGGCCCTCGGGGGCGGCGAGCTGGTGGTGGTGGACGAATACGAGGGGCCGGTCGACTCCCGGGACAGCGCGGCCAAGGCCGTGTCGGCGATGGGCTCGGCCGACATGGCGCTCCTGGCCAACCACGGCGTGTTCGTGACCGCCGGGAGCATCCGGGCCGCCCACCAGCGGGCCGTGGCCCTCGAGTACCGCAGCCGACGGGCCTGGCAGGTGGAGTCACTGGGCGGCGGCCGCGAGCTGCCGGACCCCGCCGCCACCTTCTTCCGGGCCTCCGACGGTGAGGGGTTCGTGGGGTTCTTCGAGGCCATGGCCCGACGCGAGCTCGCCATCGACCCGCACTGCCTCGAGCCCCGGGTGGCCGGCCCCGCCGGCCGGTGACCACGCCCGTGCTCGAGGGGGCGGAGGTCCGGCTCCGGCCGGCCCGCCGGGCCGACATCCCGGCCCTGGTGCCCATCCGCGAGGATCCGGCCGTCTACGCCCGCTGGCGCGGGGGCTCCGACCTTCGGTCCGCCGTCGCGCAGGACCTCGCCGAGCTGGGCGCCACGGCGTACGTGGTCGAGTTCGGCACTCGGGTGGTCGGGTGGATCCAGTGGTCGGCCGAGGAAGAGCCCGACTATCGGTTCGCCTCGATCGACCTCTACCTCGACCCCGCAGTCCACGGGCGGGGGCTCGGCACCGACGCCGTCCGTACCGTGGTGCGCCACCTGATCGAGGACCACGGCCACCGCCGCTTCGAGATCGACCCGGCGGCCGACAACCAGGCGGCCATCCGGTGCTACGCCAAGGTGGGCTTCCGACCGGTGGGCATCCGGCGCCAGAGCGAGCGGGGCCCGGACGGGTCCTGGCACGACGCCCTGCTGATGGACCTGCTGGCCGACGAGTTCACCGCCGGCCCCACCGCGGCCGGCCCCGCCCGCACCGGTGTGTGAGACTCGACCGGTCAGTCGGACGAGGTGACGGGCGCCATCGGGTGGCCCGGGTCGGGGGAAGCGCGATGCGAGCGGTGGTCACCCGGGGTGGAGGACTGGTGGTGGCGGGCATCGACGACCCGAGACCGGGGTCCGGCCACGTCGTGGTGCGCTCGCTGAGCGCGGGCATCTGCGGGTCCGACCTGCACGCCCTGGCCGACTTCCCGCACTTCACCGAGCTCATGGACCGGGTGGGCGCGCCGGGCCTCGACCCCGGCACCGACACGGTGTTCGGCCACGAGTTCTGCGCCGAGGTGGCCGAGCACGGCCCCGACACCGCCGGCACCCTCCCCATCGGCACCCGGGTCTGCTCGGTACCCATCGTCTTCGGCCCGGCCGGCGTCGAGCAGGTCGGGTACTCCAACGCCTTTCCCGGTGCCCTGGCCGAGTACCTGGTGCTCCAGGAGGCGCTGCTCCTCCCGGTCCCCGACACGCTCGACACCGACGTGGCCGCCCTGACCGAGCCGCTGGCCGTGGGTGAGCACGCCGTGGGCCTGGCCCGGCTCGGGCCCGGGCAGCCGTGCCTGGTGGTGGGGTGCGGGCCGGTGGGCCTGGCCGTGATTGCCGCCCTGAAGGCCCGGGGGCACGGGCCGGTGCTCGCCGCCGACTTCTCGTCCGCCCGTCGCCGGTTGGCCGAGGCGTTCGGGGCCGACGAGGTCATCGACCCGGCTCTCGAGTCGCCCCACGAGCGGTGGGCCGCGCTCGGCGTGCCCACCAGCCTCCTGGAGCGGGCGCTGGCCACGATGGGCGGGGGCGAGGTGCCCAGTCCGGTGATCTTCGAAGCCGTCGGCGTGCCGGGCATGCTCCAGTCCCTGATCGAGGCCGCGCCGCCGAAGAGCCGCATCGTGGTCGTCGGGGTGTGCATGCACACCGATCACCTCGAGCCGTTCATGGCCGTGACC
Organism: uncultured Acidimicrobiales bacterium; assembly: GCA_963727075.1. GTDB lineage: Bacteria > Actinomycetota > Acidimicrobiia > Acidimicrobiales > RAAP-2 > Bog-756. The sequence continues at coordinate 19,510 of CAVSET010000005.1, read as the reverse complement.
AAGGAGGTCGAGCTGGTGTTCTCCTTCGGGTACGGCCCCGACGAGTTCGCCGCCACCCTGCAGCGGCTGGGGTCGGGACTCCCCGGGGCCGAGCGGCTGATCACCTCCTCGGTCGATCTGGACTCGACGCCCGGAGCGTTCGACGCCCTGCGCACCCCGGGCGAACACGGCAAGATCGTGGTGCACCCGTGACCGCGACCAACCCGGCCGCGACCACCACCGCCACCCCGACGAGAGACGAGGCACCGGCATGACCACCCTGGCCGCGACGGACTACCTGAAGTTCGGGATCTTCCTGGCCCCCTTCCATCCGGTGGGCCAGAATCCGACCCTCGCCCTGGAGCGCGACCTCCAGCTCATCGAGCACCTCGACGCGTTGGGCTTCGACGAGGCGTGGATCGGTGAGCACCACTCGGCCGGGTTCGAGATCATCGCCTCCCCCGAGGTGTTCATCGCCGCCGCCGCGGCGAGGACCCGCCAGATCCGCCTGGGCACCGGCGTGTCGTCCCTGCCCTACCACCACCCCTTCATGCTGGCCGACCGGCTGGTGCTCCTCGACCACCTGACCCGTGGTCGTCTGATGATCGGGGTGGGGCCCGGCGCCCTTCCCTCGGACGCCTTCATGATGGGCATCGACCCGGTCAGGCAGCGGGACATGATGGAGGAGTCGTTGGCGGCCATCCTGCTCCTGCTGGCCGGCGAGGAGCCGGTCTCCATGGACACCGAGTGGTTCACGCTGGTCGAGGCCCGGCTCCAGCTGCGGCCGTTCCAGCGGCCGTACCCCGAGGTGGCGGTGGCCGCCCAGGTGTCGCCGGCCGGACCCCGGGCGGCCGGGCGGTTCGGGTGCAGCCTGCTCTCCATCGGGGCAACCTCGGCGGGCGGCTTCGACGTGCTGGGACTGCACTGGGACGTGATGGAGGAGCGGGCGGCCGAGTTCGGCACCACCATCGACCGGAGCCGGTGGCGGCTGGTCGGGCCCATGCACATCGCCGACACCAGGGAGCAGGCCGTCGCCGACGTCGAGTTCGGCCTGGACCAGTGGGTCGACTACTTCCAGCGGGTGGCCGCCCTGCCTCTGGCTCCCGACACCACCAACCACGAGACGCTGGTCGACGCCCTCAACGCCTCGGGCTTCGCCGTCATCGGCACGGTGGAGGACGCCATCGACCAGGTCGAGCGGCTGCGCCAGCAGTCCCAGGGGTTCGGCACCTTCCTGCTCATGGGCCACGAGTGGGCCGACACCGAAGCCACTCGCCACTCCTACGAGCTCATCGCCCGCTACGTGGCCCCGGAGTTCCAGGGGTCGTCCCGCACCCTCACGGCCAGCCGGGACTGGGCGGCGGAGAACCGGCCGGAGTTCATCGGTGCCGCCACCACCGCGGTGACCTCGGCGTTCGAGAAGCACGCCGAGGAGCGCCAGGCGAAGGAGCCCTCCGCCTGAGCCACCGGCGGTCGGTCGCGGTCAGAAGGGCAGTGCCTCGGCCTGCACCGCCCTCAGCTCCTCGAAGATGGTCCGGCACGAGGCCTCATCGGCGGGCGACAGCGGGTCGCGGCGGAGGGCCTCGAAGGCCGGCTCGGGGTCGCCGGTGACTGCCGACTTGACCACCAGCTCCTGCAGTTCGATCTGGGTCCGCATGAATTCGGCCAGGGGCTCGAGGATCGGCGGCATCCCCGTCGGGGTGATGCCGTTCCCGTCCACGGTGGCCGGGACCTCGACGATCGCCCCTTCGGGCAGGTTGGGCACGTAGCCCCGGTTGGGCACGTTCACCGCGTTGAGCCGGCGGTGGTGGTCGGTCCACATGGCACCGATGATGGGGAAGACCTCCTCGGCCGAGCGCCCGGCCCGGTGCATGGGCACCCGGGACTCGCCGTTGCCGTACCTGGTGATCAGCCGCTCCATCTGGTGGCCGATCCCCTGGTGGAAGTAGACGGGGACCGGGTGCCACCCGGCCACTTCCTCGGCGAAGGGCACGTACTCCCCGATGTGGCTGTCCACCGAGCAGGGCAGCAGTCCGTACTCCCGGAACATGTGGGCCACCAGCGGCGCGTACATCTGCTCCACGGCCACCTGGACCAGCGGGACCTTGGCCAGCTGGCGGGCCGCCCTCGTCACCGGGGCCGGGTAGTCGAAGTAGCGCCGGCGCCACAGACGGCGCAGCCGGGGGTAGAGGTCCTCACCGGTGTCGGACCGGCGGATCTCGGTGAAGAAGGTGAAGTGGTTGATCCCCGAGGCCTTGGCCTCGATCTTGGCCCTCGGGACCCGCAGCAGGCCGGCGATCCGGGCCAGTCCGCCGGCGAACTCGTGGCACATGCTGACGTTCCGGACCGACGTGGCCGTGTTGACGGCCAGGGCCACCCGGCTGAACGGGTTGGTCAGGTTGATGAGGAAGGCGTCAGGGCAGTACCGCTCGATGTCGGCGCAGATGCCCAGCATGGTCCGGATGGACCGGAGCGAGTGGAACACCCCGCCGGGGCCGCCGTTCTCCCCGGTGATCTGGGTGGCCCCGTACCGGCGGGGGATCTCGTAGTCCTCGATCCAGCGCGGCCAGCGCCCGACCTCGGCGCTGGTCAGACAGAAGTCGGCCCCCGCCATGGCCTCGGCCGGATCGGTCGACGCCTCGATGGTGATCGGCCGGCCGTTGCGTTCGTTGATGCGCTCGGCGAAGTGCACCGCCACCTCGAGCCGTGGGGCGCTGATGTCGTGCAGCACCATCGTGGCCCCCCGGGTGCGGCGGGTGTTGATGGCATCGAGCACCATCACCGGTCCGAAGGACATCCCGCCCGCACCCACCAGGCAGATCCGCGGCCCCTGGTCCGTGCCCGTCCGGTCCGTCGCCATCGCTCCTCCGTCTCCCCGGCACGCCCGATGGTACCGGCCGGCACGGTCACCCGGTCGATCCAGGCCAGATAGCCGGCCGCACCGGTCAGGTCCACGGCCACCACCTCCGGCGTGTCGTAGGGATGGGCCGCCGTCACCGCGGCGATCACCGCCAGGGAGAGCTCGGCGCGGGTCTTGAGCAGCACCAGCCACTCCTCGGCCCGCTCCAGCGACCCGTCCCACCAGTACCGGCTCACCACCGGCCCGGCGCGCTGGCCGCACGCCACCACCCGGTCGACCAGGAGGTGCTCGATGATCTGGTCGGCCCGTACCGGGTCGTCGATGGCGAACTGGATCTGCACGTGGGGCACCGGGACCTCTCTCCGTCGTGGCGCGGACGCCCGGCCTACCGGCCGGTGCTCCCGTCGATCTGCTCCCGCAGGATGTCGGCCTGCCCGGCGTGCCGGGCGGTCTCCTCCAGGAGGTGCATCAGCACCCAGCGGAGGCTCACCGGTGCCCCGTCGCCCACCGACCGGCAGGACTCCTCGAGGGCGGCACCGTCGATGGCCCGCTCCGTCCGCGACCACGCCTCACGATAGGCGTCCACGGCGCCGGCCACCGTGTCGCCCGGGCCCACCGCGTCGGACGCCGGGTCGACGTCCTCCCCGGAGAACCGGCGGACGATCCACAGGCCCTCGGCCCGGGTCAGGTGCTTCACCAGCCACAGGAGCGACGTGCCACTCTCGACCATTGGGCGGCGGGCCGCCTCGTCGCTGACCCCGGTGACTTTCTTGACCAGCGAGGACCGTTGGTACTGCAGCAGCGCCAGCACCGTGTCCCGCTCGTCCGCCTCGAGGCGGGGTGGCTTCTGGTCGCGCACGCCCCGATGGTAGGTCCGCACGGCAACCGGGCGCGTCTAGCGTGCCGTTCGTGGCTCCCTCCCACGGTCCGCTCCCCGCCGACGCCCTCGCCGCCGCCCGTGACGCCGCTCTGTCACGGGCCCGGTCGATCGGATGCACCCACGCCGAGCTGCGGGTGGAGCACCTGCGCTCCCAGCAGGTACGGATGCGCGACGGCCGCCTGGAGGGAGCGGCGGAGGACGTCGAGATCGGGATGGGACTGCGGGTGGTGGTCGACGGCGCCCTGGGGTTCGCGGCGTCGGTGGCCACCGGGCCCGACCAGGCGGCGGCCCTGGTCGACGAGGCGGTCGAGGTGGCCCGCATCATCGCCCGGGTCGGGGGACAGAGGATCGAGCTGGCCGACGAGCCGGGGCACGGGGTGGTCACCTGGTCCTCGAGCTACGAGGTCGATCCCGTCGACGTCCCCCTGCCCGACAAGGTGGGGCTCCTCTCGGAGTGGAGCGACCGGCTGCTGGCCTCCAGCGCGGTCGACCACGTCACGGCCGACGTCCTGGCCGTCACCGAGGACAAGTACTACGCCGACCTGTCCGGTACCGAGGCCACTCAGCGGCGGGTCCGGGTCCACCCGACGGTCGAGGCCTTCTCCGTCGACCCCGACGGTGGGTTCGAGACCATGCGCACCCTGGCCCCCCCGGTGGGCCGGGGCTGGGAGTACCTGCGGGGCGACGGGTGGGACTGGGACGCCGAGCTCGAGGCCATCCCCGAGCTCCTGGCCGAGAAGGTCCGGGCCCCCACCATCGTGGCCGGGACCTACGACCTGGTGATCGACCCCACCAACCTGTGGCTGACCATCCACGAATCCATCGGGCACGCCACCGAGCTGGACCGGGCCATGGGGTACGAGGCGGCCTACGCCGGGACGTCGTTCGCCACCCCCGACCTGCTGGGATCGCTGCGCTACGGGTCCGAGATCATGCAGGTGACCGGGGACCGCACCACTCCCCACGGGCTGGCCACCGTGGCCATCGACGACGAGGGGGTGCCGGGCCGGTCGTTCGAACTGGTGCGGGACGGCATCCTCGCCGGCTACCAGCTGGACCGGTCAATCGCCGCGGCCAGCGGCCTCGGTGCGTCGAACGGTTGTGCCTTCGCCGACTCCCCGCTGCACGTGCCCATCCAGCGGATGGCCAACGTGTCCCTGCAGCCGGCCGAGGGTCCGGGGCCGACCACCGAGGAGCTGATCGGGGGAGTCCAACGTGGCCTCTACATCGCGGGCGACAAGAGCTGGTCGATCGACATGCAGCGCTACAACTTCCAGTTCACCGGGCAGCGGTTCTTCCGGATCGAGGGTGGCCGCCTGGTCGGCCAGGTCCGCGACGTCGCCTACCAGGCCACCACTACCGAGTTCTGGGGGTCGATGGAGGCGGTGGGCGGGCGGTCCACCTACCTGCTGGGCGGTGCCTTCAACTGCGGCAAGGGCCAACCAGGGCAGGTGGCGCCGGTCTCCCATGGCTGTCCGGCGGTGCTGGTGCGGGGCGTCCGCGTGCTCAACGCCCGCGAGGAGTCGGGCCGGTGAGTCCCGGGTCGACCGGTGAGCCGGGACTGCCCCCGGCACAGGACGTGGTCGAGGAGGCGCTCGCCGGCGCCGGGCCGGGCAGCGACCAGTGCGTCGTCATCGTCGAGGAGACCAGCGAGGTCGAGGTCCGTTTCGCCAACAACACCACCACCACCAACGGCAGCCGCCGCGATCGACGGGTGACCGTCATCTGCGTGCGACAGGTCGAGGGGGGGATGGCCGCCGGGGTGGCCCGACGGGGAGGCGACGTCGACGTGGCCGAGCTGGTCCGGGCGGCCGAGCAGGACGCCGCCGGCTCGCCGCCGGCCGACGATGCCAGCCCACTCCTGACCCCCGACGAGGCCGGCCGGTCGCCCGCGTCCGTGGCCAGGTTCGACCAGCCCCGGGCCTCCACCGACCTCTCCGTGGTCGCCGGCGTGCTCGCCGGGCTGTCGGCGGCCTTCGACCGGGCCCGCCACGGCCGCCACGTGCTGGCCGGCTTCGCCGAGCACCGCCAGACCACCGAGTACCTGGGGACGTCGACCGGGGTACGGCTGGCCCACGCCCAGCCGCAGGGGGCGCTGCACCTGGTGGCCCGCAGTGAGGACGGGGCCGACTCCACCTGGGCCGGGACCGGCACCACGGACTTCACCGACGTGTCCGTGGAGCGGCTGGAGCGTCACCTGCAGGAGCGGTTGGCCTGGTCGGCCCGACGGCTGGAGCGGCCGGCCGGGCGCTACGAGGTGCTCCTCCCGCCCGAGGCGGTCGGAGACCTGATGGTGGGCCTGACCTACGAACTCAGCGGGCGCAACGCCGAGGACGGGAGGACCGTCTTCTCGCTCCCCGGCGGAGCGACCCGGGTGGGCGAGCAGCTGGCCTCGATCCCCTTCGACCTCCGAAGCGATCCGGGCCGGCAGGGGCTGGAGTGCTCGCCGTTCCTCACCGTCACGGCGTCCTCGGCCGACTCCTCGGTGTTCGACAACGGCCTGCCCCTGTCGCCCACCGACTGGATCGCCGGGGGCCGGCTGCAACGGTTGCGCTACCACCGGGCCGGCGCGGCGCGGTCGGGAGCGACCCCGACCGGGTTCATCGGCAACCTGGCCCTGGAGGTGCCCGGGGCCTCCGGATCGCTGGAGGAGCTGGTGGCCCGGACCGAGCGCGGCCTGCTCCTCACCTGCCTCTGGTACATCCGCGAGGTCGACCCGGCCACCATGCTGCTGACCGGACTCACCCGGGACGGCGTCTATGTCGTGGAGGACGGGAGGGTGGTCGGCGCCACCAACAACTTCCGGTTCAACGAGAGCCCGGTCGACCTCCTGGCCCGGGTCAGCGAAGTGGGGTCCAGCGTTCGGTCGCTGGGCCGGGAGTTCGGCGAGTACTTCAACCGCACGGTCATGCCCGCCGTCCGGGTACCCGACTTCAACATGAGCTCGGTCAGCCAGGCCAGCTGAGGGGCCGGCCCGGGAACCGCAGAGCTCCGTAACCCACCACTCTGCGTGGTGATCCCGATCGGCCCGTAGGGCGGGGGGCCAGGGCGTCTGCCCAGGTCAAAGGCGATTCGCTGTCCCCCACCGCCCCACCGGGACGGTCACCGGGCGGCGTTCCGACTACCCATCCGGGGACCCGACCGGTAGATTTCGCTCTTCGAATCGCGGTCGCCCCAGTGGGCCCGCCTCCCACCGGACAGTGGGGAGAACACCTCCAACCGCCTGCCGGCGTTGGGGCGCGGACCACTCGATCAGGAGAGCACCAGACACACCACACTGCACGACTCGGACGTAAACACCCGCTAGCACACCCGGCTCTTATAGCCAGGCCGTACCACCCTTCCCGGTGCTCGGCTGGGGCGTTGAATGCACAGACGTGGGGTCCACCGAACCAGACGAGAGCCAGGGCACCGTCGCCGACCGACGGCCCTGACCGACCGAGGAAAGGTCACCCGCTGTGCCCGCACTTCCCTTCTTTCGACGTACCGCCCCGCACCCATCCGACACCTGCCCTCCGGGCAGGCACCGGTCCCGACGACTGCGCGCCGGGGCCATGGCCGGAGGCGTCCTGGCCGTGCTGGCCCTGGCCGGCGGCACGCTCTCCCAGATCGGCCGGGCCGGGGCCGGCCTCTCCACCGGGGCCGGCATGGTGCTCAATGCCCCCATCGTCGGGGCTGCCGCCCTGCCCAACGGGTCGGGCTACTGGTTGGTGGGGGCGGACGGAGGCGTCTTCTCCTTCGGCGGGGCCGGCTTCTTCGGCTCCACCGGCTCCCTCCACCTCAACCAGCCCATCGTCGGCATCACGTCCACCCCCGACGGGTTGGGGTACTGGGAGGTCGGCGCCGACGGCGGGGTGTTCGCCTTCGGCGACGCCCGGTACTTCGGGTCCACCGCGGCGATCCAACTGAACAAGCCCATCGTCGGTATCACCAGCACGCCCGACGGCAACGGTTACTGGCTGGTGAGCGCCGACGGTGGGGTGTTCGCCTTCGGCGACGCCCCCTTCCGCGGCTCGGCCATGGGCCTGTCGCCGACCAGCGCCATCGTGGGGCTGGCCGCGTCTCCCGACGGCAACGGCTACTGGGAGGCGGCCGGCAACGGCGCGGTCTTCGCCTTCGGCGACGCCCCCTACGCCGGCGGATCGAACTCGCGTCAGCCCACCGTCGGGATCGGCGCCGCCGGTGGCGGCTACCGGCTGGTCGGAGCGGACGGGGGCGTCTTCGACTTCGGCGGAGCGACCTTCTACGGTTCGGCCGGGGGTCAGCGCCTCAACAAGCCGATGATCGGGATCTCCTCCACCGACGCCGGCTATCTCACCGTGGCGTCCGACGGCGGTGCCTTCGCCTACGGCGATGCCGGGTTCTTCGGCTCGCTGGCCGGAAGCACGGTGTTCAGCCCACCCTCGGCGTCCGTCAACGTGGGGGCCGACGGCGTCACCGACTTCCAGCGCCAGGCATGGATCCGGGTCAACCTGTGCGAGGAAGGCGGCCTGTGGAACGTGGACGGGCCGGTGTACAGCGGCGGGCTGGGCTTCAGCCACGCCAACTGGTCGCAGTTCAACACGTTCGGCTATCCGGCCGATGCCGCCCAGGCCACGCCGGAGCAGCAGATCCGGGTGGCCGTGGCCTTCGCCGTCCGCTACTGGGGCAATCCGAACGTCGCCCCGGACCAGCACGGCTGCAACGGGGGCTACTGACCCACCGCCCGGGACCCCGTCAGTCCGAGGAGCCCGTCCGCTCGAGCAGGGCCGCCATCCGGCGGTGCACGAGCTCGACGGCCTGCAGGGGCCGGATCATCACCCGGAACTCGATGATCCGGCCCTCCTCGTTGCATCTGATGATGTCCACCCCGTTCACGTACTTGCCGCCCATGGTGGTCTCGAACTCGAGCACGGCGGTGTCACCGGCCGCCACCGTCTTGGTGTAGTGGAAGCCGGCGGGTCGGTCGTCGCCGTCCGCCGCCGACGCCACGCCGCTGTCGCCGGGGAAGGTCTGGGCCGCGGCCTCGAGGTAGCGCCTGGTGATGGCCCGGCCCCGCTGGGGCGTGAAGACGATCGGCGAATAGAAGACCACCTCGTCGTCGAGCAGGGCGTCGAGCCCGCCGGGAAGTTCACCCCGCAGATGGGCCTGCCACTGCTCGATCACCTGGTCGATCACCGGACCCCCTTCGACGGAGACGGTACTCCAACACCGTCGCCCGGGTGGGTGCCCCTTCGTCGGCCAATGGGGAGGCCGGTCCGGCGGCCGACTGCCCTCCGGGACGGGCTATCCGTTCACCTGGCGGAGCTCGATCGAGATCTGGTCGTCCTCGATCTCCCGACCGGAGAACTCACACCCGAAGGCCTGGGCCACCCGGATGACCATCTCTGCGTTGGAGGCGCTGACAGCCATATGACAGGCCCCGTCGGTGACGAGGCGCTCCCAGAGGACGCCGATCTCGAAGCCGCGTTGGAACTCGGGATCGTCGGTGTCGAAGCGGAGGTCCGGTGCCATGCCGGAATCATCGTCACGCGCCCGAGATCCCTTTAGCGTCCCAATCGGCCCCCGGGCGCTCCGCCCGGTGCCTCCCGGGCACCTGGCGTAGAGTGACGCCCGAACCAGAGATCCACCCGCCGTCGGACCGGCCGGCGACGGGCCCATCCGGGGGGGTGGCACCATGTCCGAACTGCCCGAGTCGATGCCGGCGGCTGTGCTGCAGCGCCCCGGCGTGGTCGTGGTGGAGGAACGGCCGGTGCCCCGGCCGGCACCGAGCGAGGTCCTGGTGGAGGTGAGCAAAGACGACGAGTCGAGGCGGCAGCGGTGGAGCCGGTGAGCTCAACAAGAATACGCCATTATCTTAACAATGGAGAAATAAATACTGCAAATCTGCTGTTGGGTTACAACTACAATTTCTCAGGTAAGGTCATTAAAGGCAATAATGTCGGCAGAAAGCTGGGGTTTCCTACAGCGAACATTGATGTAAAAGACCATTATAAGCTTATTCCTCCTTACGGAGTGTATGCAGTCTTGGTTGATTGGAATGGAAAGATGTTTAACGGAATGCTTTATATAGGCAACAGACCTACAATTCCTTCAGCAAAGTTTTGCTATTGAAGTAAATATTCTTAACTTTGACAAAGACATTTATAATAAAACTCTTTCAATATATTTTATCAGAAAGTGTCAGGGAGTATAAAAAATTCGAATAATCCCGAAACCTGAAAAAACAAATCGATAGAAGATAAAACAGTAATAGAGAAACATTTTCACAATTTAAAATTAGAACTTTACTCTTGCAAACCCAAAACTATCATACTACAAACTACAAACTTCAAACTAAAAATATGTACAAACTAGTTTTAATAAGACATGGTGAGAGCCTTTGGAATAAAGAAAACCGATTCACAGGATGGACAGATATTGACCTTTCAGAAAAAGGAATAGAGGAAGCTCATGAAGCAGGCAAAACTTTAAAAAAAGAAGGATATATCTTCGATGTAGCATATACATCAGTATTAAAAAGAGCTATTCAGAGCCATTTGGATAACTCTTAGATGAATTGGATCAGATGTGGCTTCCGGTATTTCGTAACTGGCGACTGAATGAACGGCACTATGGTGCTTTGCAGGGCTTAACAAAAGCGAAATGGCTGCAAAATACGGAGAAGAACAGGTACAGATATGGCGCCGCAGCCATGATATCCAGCCCTCCTGCTCTCACCCCTGAATGATGAACGGTATTCCGGCAATCAACTTTGCTATAAGCACCTTGACAAAAACCATATCCCTCTAGCCGAATGTCTGAAAGACACTGTGGCAAGATTTCTCCCATTATGGAATGATAGTCATAGTACACCATCAATTAAATCCGGAAAAGAGAGTCCTGATTGTGGCACATGGGAACAGTCTTCAGAGCTTTGATAAAACATCTCGACAATATCAGCAATGATGAAATAACCGGACTTCAATATTCCTACAAGCATACCGTTGTTTATGAACTTGACGACAACCTTCAACCTTTAAAGCACTATTATATTGGCAACCCTGAAGATATTGAAAAAGCAATTAACGCTGTAGCCAGTCAGGGGAAAAGAAAGAATAATTGATAATGATAATTCAGAATACTGATAGCTGATAACTGTCGGCTGTGGTCTTTCAACTGTGGACTACTTTAGGTAATTCTCTTTGAAGAATTTGGTATATCCCTCACATCTAGATTTAAACAATGAAGTATAATTGTCTGTAGTGACAACAAACTGCTGATATTTAGCATTCTTCAATGCATCAGCTATTTGGGGATAATCTTTAATTGCAATAAAATATTTCATTGCATTTTCACTATTCTCAAAATTGCTGACAGTTATAATCTGCTTTTTAGAGTCAAGGAATGAAGTGCTGATATTAAGTTTTTCGAGGCTAAACTGAAGCTTGTCAAAATCTGGAAATTGCATTTTTAACATCAATAAGATTTAACATCTTTAGCATCTACTATCATAATATAAAAATGAATAGCATCAGGATTTGGAGTAAACTGGAATGAAGGTTTATTAGTAGTTTCAGTTCCGGCTTCCGGCTTCTTATCCTTATTGGCAAGATAATTGAGTATATTCTGAGCCTCTATTTTAACCTTATCTTCCGGATATTTTGCAACTATATCATTCAGAGCTTGAGTAAAAGCTTTTATATCCCGAAGTTTTCCCAATGGAAAGAGCTTTCAGAAAGTCAAATTTAGGCATAAGATTACTGCCTTTATACGACATGAGAGCCTTGTCGCTGTTGAGAATCACTTTGCCATACTGTTTGTCGATATATGCCTGGTAAGTGTCACTGTATAACCCTGCCACCTCGCTCGCCACCCTGTGCATGTTTCGCATAATCAGGGTCATTGATCATATTTGCATATTTACTTTGAGAAAATTTAGTAAGTATCAAATCCTTGTAATAATCAGCTTTAGTTTTATTATTTAAATTTCATCATAAGTTTTATAAAGCTGATAATAGCTGCTCACAAGGTAGTCAGTTTCAGGAAATCTTTTTTTAATAAGGTCTTCAAATGCATCTGCAGACTTTCTATATTCCTTTAGGCTCTCTTTATAAATGAAACCCAAATTATACAAAGCATCTTCTATGCGTTTATTTGATTCTTTTAGCTTATCGGGGAGTAAGTGGAATATTTGCAAGGTAAGATTTACGATCCTGAGGATTAAATTTCCTGACAGAAGTTTTGCTACTGTCGGTTTTAGAACTGTCGGTTGCAGTAGTTTGCTTAGTTTCATCGTTATTAGAAAAGGCAAGAGGTTTCTTATCGCTCAGAAACCAATTATCTTCAAGTGGCTTGTTACCCCATTTTTTGACAAAGTCATTAATACCGAAATCTGACAGAATTAGGATTATAGAAATACCAAGCAGTAGAGCTCGAATTATTACTTAACTGATTAGGATTTTCAGAATAATAAGCCTGATATCAAATCTGCTTGTTCAATTCAGCCTGTTTTTTTTCTTTCTTCTTCAGGTAATCTTTAATTATCTGTCGATCCTAGAATTTCTTTCTGAAGGTGACATTTGTGCCAGAGTCTGTAGGCTGTCTTCTGTCTTAACAGTTACAAGGTATTTAGCCAGGCTGCCTATAGTATTTTTCTTTGCCTCAATAATAGAATAATCTGGATATTCAGCTGGAAGGACAGTCATAGTGCTGTCGAAATATGCGGATGCAACTATATAATCAGGTTTTGCAAATAAATATCTGCAAGCTTGAGATAAGTTAAAGCTTTTTGATTTTTATTATTAGTAGAAGCTTTCGATGACATTTCCAGGTAAGTTATCGCCTCTTTTGTATTTTTTTCTTTCAGAGATATTTCAGCCAAAGCATAATATATCTGGTCGAGATAATCTTTATTTTTAATGTCTTTAGCCATTTCAGCAGTCGTTGATGTTCCTGCTGTCAGAACTGGAGGCATCAAAGCATTTTGCCATATTCATTTTAGAGTTGAAAGCCATTTCATAGGAAGGATTCAATTTTAGAACCCTGGCATAATTTTTGGCGGCTTTTCTAAGGTCATTGTTTTTTTGATATATCTGAGCAAGAATAAAGGTAAGTCTAGCCCTTATTTTCCTCTTTTTATGATTGAGATCGATAGCTTTTTTCAGATGCTCAATTGCAGCATTATAATTTTCCTGCTGTATATAAAAATCTGCATACACCAAAGGCAGTTCTTTATATACTTTAATAGGTATCTCTCTTTTAACAAATGGACTAATTATCTTATCAAACAGAGTAATTTTTGTTCCCGATTTTTCTATTTTATTCTGTACCTGTGCTAGCTGAGGCTGTGATTTCTGATACTGATGCATCTGGTTATAAGTTCTGGCGAGCCAGAGAGAGGCATCATAGCTAACAGATTCTTTTTTTAATAATGTGCCACGCAGTACTCAAAAGTCTGTTTGCAGCCTATATAATTTTGTTTATAAAAATTTCCTTTACCGATTAGCATATAGCTTTGAGCTACCCAGGGATTACGTTCCTGCTTACGGAATACCATGGAATGTCTTTTAATGACAAGAGAAGCTTTTGTAAGTGCTTTATCCATATTAGGAACTACAGACTGAGCATTCTGTTCATTTCCATATTTAAATACAGGCAGGACATTCATATAATTGTCCTGATGGGCTTTCTGGAGAGCAGCTACACCCTCTTTCAGGCTTTCATTACCATTAAACCATGCATTATAGTGAGCATTCAGTCTATGATAGAATCTGCTGGTAAATCTGTCTTTTTTCACTGAACATGAATTCAGCAAAATAAATGCTAATGTGAGCAAAGCAAGCTTATAGGGCTTAGAAATAAAAATACCTGATTGCAGTAGAATTCTTCTCCAAACTTAATTAATTATGATTTATGAAAGAAAAATATATAACTAATAATCTGCAAAAATATTTTATTTATAATCAAAATGGAAGTTTTTTAATTTTTTTTGCCAACAGTTAACAAACAATAACTTTTTTATCCTCATTACTCATCACTCATTGTTCATTATTCATTGCTCATTATCCTTTATTACGTTTTATTCTGAAAAAGATTATTATAATTAATATTAGATTTGCAAAAAATAAGGGGCTTTGAAAAGAAAAGAATATCGAAACTAAAGCATAAATACCTTTTAATAGTAAGGGATGAGGCAACACTGGAGTGGCAGTTCTCATTCCGGCTAACAAGGCTTAATGTTTTTATATTTACAGGAGTGGTAGCCATAGTCCTTATAGTTGTCACGAGTTTCATAATAGCTTTTACTCCATTGAGAATATATCCCCGGATATACAAATGTAAAACTGGATAAGAACTTAAGGGAGCTGACATTAAGAGCCGATTCACTTGAAAAAAGCCTTAATGCAAAAGACGTTTATATTAATAATTTTAAGAAGATAGTAGAAGGTAAAGACATAGCAGATACAATAGGCAGTCAACAGTCGGCAGTTGGCAGTAAACAGTCGGCTGAATATAAAAACATTAAGAATAAAAAATCGGTAGAAGATTCATTATTCAGAAAAGAAATAGAGAACAGAGATAAATATAACCTTTCTTATGAAGATGAAAATAGCAATCAATATGCATCGATTATAATTTTTTCTTTTTTACTCCATTAAAAGGTATAGTGACAAATAACTTCAATGTATCTCAAAACCACTATGGTATTGACATAGTGGCTAAAGAAAATGAAGCTATAAAGGCAACACTTGACGGCAGAGTGATATTCAGCGATTGGACAATAAAGACAGGATATGTGATAGCAATTCAACACGAAAACAATATTATTTCAGTATATAAGCATAATCTGCGCTCATGAAGAAGGAAGGTGACTTTGTAAAGGCAGGGGAAGTAATAGCTATAATTGGCAACAGCGGAGAACTGACGTCAGGACCTCATCTGCATTTTGAGCTTTGGTATGATGAAAAGGCTGTGAATCCGAAAGAATTTATGAGATTCTGAATAAGTCGTAAGCCGTAAGTAATTATGCAATAATAAAACTATAATGCTAAAGTATGATGTGATACTTTGAGCTTTGAAACTTGAAACTTGAAACTTAAGAAATGAAAGAATAATAGCAAATATCAGGGTTGATGGTCTGATAGGCACACAGGCATTGGAGGTAGTGAAGAGTCATGCGGATAAGTTTGAAGTAGAAGTTCTGACATCGCAGAATAATTATGTCCTGCTGATAAAACAAGCATTAGAATTTAATCCAAATACTGTAATCATTGGGAATAAAGATTATTATAAACATGTATTCGATGCATTGAGTCCTCATAACATAAAGGTTTTTGCAGGAGAGGAATCACTATCTGACATCGTAGAGATGGAGTCGATTGACATAGTCCTGATGGCGTTGGTGGGTTTTGCAGGGCTGAAGCCGACACTGAGGGCTATAGAATATAAAAAACAAATAGCGCTTGCTAATAAAGAGGTTCTTGTAGTTGCAGGAGAGCTGGTGACAAAGGAGGCAAAAGAGAATGGGGTGAACATATATCCTATAGATTCGGAGCATTCGGCGATATTTCAATGTCTGAGCGGGGAGTTTCATAATAAGATAGAGAAGATTTACCTGACAGCCTCAGGAGGACCATTCAGAGGGAAGAAAAGGGAGGAGCTGATGAAAATCACAAAAAGGAGGCTCTAAATCATCCTAACTGGAGGATGGGTAATAAGATCACTATTGACTCGGCAACAATGATGAACAAGGGTTTGGAAGTGATAGAGGCAAAGTGGCTTTTCGGACTTCAATCTTCACAGATAGATGTAATAGTGCATCCACAATCGATAATACACTCAATAGTACAGTTTGAAGACGGATCGATGAAGGCACAAATGGGTCTGCCTGATATGAGATTGCCCATATTATATGCACTCTCGTATCCGCAAAGATATAAAACGGATTTCAAACGTTTTAACTTTCTTAATTATCCTGAACTGACATTTGAACTGCCGGATTTGAAAAATTTTCGTAATCTTGCATTCGCTTATGATGCATTATATAAGGGAGGAGATAGCCTGTGTGATGAATGCTGCAAATGAGGTAGCAGTGAATGAATTCCTGCATGACAGGATAAGCTTTTTGAAGATTTCGGACATCATAGAGAAATGCATGAAGACTGCAAGTTTTATTGAAAAGCCGGGATATGAGGATTACCTTATGACAGATAAAGAGACGAGGGAGAGAGCAATAACAATGTGCTAATTTGAAAACGACTAAGACTGAAATTAGGATTAGAATTAACAAAACATTAAACTTCAAACTTTAAACATTAAACCAGAAACTAAGATATGGAGATATTAATAAAGATATGTCAATTGCTGCTAAGCTTGTCGATACTGGTATTGCTGCATGAACTGGGACATTTCATCCCCGCCAAACTCTTTAAGACCAAAGTGGAGAAAATTCTATTTATTTTTTGACCGTGGTTTTCACTTATTTAAATATAAAAAAGGAGAAACAGAATATGGTATAGGCTGGGTTCCTCTAGGGGGATATTGAAAGATTGCAGGAATGATAGACGAGTCGATGGATAAAGAGCAAATGTAAAACAGCCGGCACAGCCGTGGGAATTCAGGTCGAAGCCAACATGGCAGAGGCTGATAATCATGCTTGGAGGCGTGACGATGAATGTTATACTTGCAATAGGGATTTATATTCCGGAATGATGATATGGGGAGAAGCATATCTGCCAATATTGAACACCACATATGGAATTTATGCAGATTCGCTTTCAAAAAGCATAGGTTTAGAGAGTGGAGATAAAATAATTTCCGTAGATCATCACAAGATAGACGAATTCATAAAAATTCCTGTATATATCATTCTTAATAATGTTAAAACGATACAGATAAGCAGGAATGGGGAAGAAATGAATATCAATATTCCAGCAGGTTTTACATCGAAACTCATAAAACTGAATCCAGCAAATTTTCTGAATATAAGGTTTCCACAAGTAATAGAAGGTTTTCAAAGCAAATATCCGGCAGAAGAAGCAGGGCTACAGATAAATGACAGAATAATAGGTATTAACAATATAAGCACACCATATATAAATGATTTAGAGGAGAAATACAAAAACACAAAGGCAAGCCCACAACAATTGTGGCACTTAGAAATAATGACACTATACGCGTTAATCTGACCGTCACAAATAAAGGGATGATAGGTGTGAAATTAGAATCACCAACTAAATTTTTAGAATATAAGAAGAAAGAATATTCAATAGTGCAGGCAGTACCAGCAGGCACTGTGAAAGCATTCAAAAACATAGGAGACTATTTAAAACAGCTAAAGCTCATATTCTCCCCAGAGACAAAAGCTTATGAGTCGTTAGGAGGTTTTATATCGATAGGAAACATATTCCCTTCGGTCTGGAACTGGCATGATTTCTGGATATTAACTGCATTCCTCTCAATAATGCTGGCAATAATGAATGTTTTACCTATTCCTGCACTCGATGGTGGACACGTTTTATTTCTTCTTTATGAAATAATAACCGGCAGAAAGCCAAGCGATAAATTCCTGGAATATGCACAGATATTCGGAATGGTAATACTTTTAAGCCTGTTGCTTTTTGCTAATGGGAATGATGTTTTGAGATTGTTCAGGAAGTAAGATTTGGGTTTAGTAAGTGTTTTCTGTCCTTGCCTTATATTCTCCGCAGGCAAGAGTTAAGCTGCCTGCGGAGAATACAAATCTTCAATAACAGACTTATCTTGGATTGTCTTTGTTGTCATTGGGGTTATCCTTGTTATCTTTTACATCTTTTTCACGAGGAGTATTTGGATTAACTTTTTTTATATCTTTAGAAGAAGATTTTCTGGTTTTACTTTTGATAATCTTAGCATCCTTTTCAGGGGCTTTTCTGTTATTATCATTAATAATCTTAGCATCCTTTTCTGGAGCTTTTATATTATTATCATTAATAATCTTAGCATCCTTTTCAGAGCTTTTCTTCCATTATCATTAATAATTTTAGCATCCTTTTCAGGAGCTTTTCTTCCATTATCATTAATAATCTTTGCATCCTTTTCAGGAGCTTTTCTTCCATTATCATTAATAATCTTAGTATCCTTTTCAGGAGATTTTCTATTATTATCATTAATTATCCTGACATCTTTTTCAGGAGATTTATTAATATTCTCATTAATATTTTTGGACTTTTCAGGAAGAGGGATATTATTTTCCAGATTATTAATCTTATCCGGAGCAGGTTTTACTTCACCCTTATTAATTTCGACATTCTTCTTTATCTCAGGACGATAAACAGGAATTGGTTCTACCAGCTTGCGGTCAATGCTTTTAGAATCTACACATTTTTCTTATAGACTTCATTTCTTTTTCCTGCAGGGGTCTATCGGTTTCTTTAATTTCAATAGGAACAATATTCTTACCTATAATTTTTTCAACATCGCCCCTTTTAGGTCCGCTATTATAAGTAGTATTATTGTAAGTATTATAATTATTGATAATAGTAATATTATTATTGACAATAGTAGTATTATTTACAACATAATTATTGACATTGTTCTCTTGTAATATTGTTAGAATTAACAAAATGCCAATTACGATGAGGAGGTCTGTATCCTTCATTATTGTGATAATCAGGACCAACCGGAGCCCAACCATAATAGTTATCATAATGCCCCCAAAAAGCCATGCAGGAGCCCAATCATTACCCGGAATCCAAAGCCAGCCATATCTATCATCAAAAAACCAACTACCATAATGGAAAGGAGCCCAACCCCATGAATAATCAGAAAACCAGGTCCATCCATATTCTGTGTAAATCCAGTGACCGCCTGTGCAATAAGGTTCAAAATTACCGCCTACTTCAGGTATCCACACATAGCCATAAGGAATAATTAACCCAGCTGCCATAAGGACTAAGGTCATCATAAAATACATTATTATAAGAAGGTGGTGGCGCAACATACTGCTCCTGCTGAGGAGGTGGAGGAGCCTGAACAGATCTATAAACAACAGGAGTGCAGGAAATGAAACCTGCTAACAAGAAAATGTATAAATATTTTTTCATAGAAGCTTTCATAATTTTAATTATTAAATTTAGACAAAGAACAAATTTACATTTAATAATCATATATCAAAAGCCGTACCAAATTTTTTTATAAATGTTTCATATTTAGAAAATGTGAAACATTTTTCAATAAAAAATCTTAGTTTTGCTCTGAATGAATACTTTACTACTCTTCATATTATTAATAAGCTTTGGATATTTATTCATTATTACACTATTAAACATAGGGTGGTTTAAATTGAAAGAGTATTCAAAATCCACTAAGCTGGCAGAGACTTTTGTAAGCATTATAATAGCTGCAAGAAATGAAGAATTAAACATAGAAAACTGCCTGAATAATATAATTAAACAAGACTACTCAAAAATCTTGTATGAAATAATAATAATAGATGATAATTCCGAGGATAATACAGACTAATAAAAAGATTTATTGAAAAGAATAATGATCACAACATAAAACTACTCTTCAATAAATCTTTTGAAAGTTCAAGCGGGAAAAAAATTGCAATTGCTAATGGAATTAAGACAACAAAAGGAAAGTTGATAATTACAACAGATGCTGATTGCAGAGTGGGTGAAAAATATATTTCCACTTTAGTGGATTATTATGAAAAAACTTGTGCTAAGATGATTATTGGTCCTGTTTGCTTAGAAAATTCAAATACAGTCTTCGGAAAGCTACAGTCACTCGAATTTTTAAGCCTGACAGGGAGCTCGGCTGGAGCTATAAAAACTACGGGACCCATA
>CAVSET010000004.1:0-16890 GCA_963727075.1 uncultured Acidimicrobiales bacterium | reverse complement strand
TTGTGATGTAGCGGGACATAAGCGACTCTGTCGCGAGGCATCGTAGACATCCAGGTCAGGCCTTGGGTTGGTAGTCGTGGTGGGATCGAGGGTGAGGTGGCGGAGCGGCGACCCGTCAGCCCCGTCCTTCGGACCTCGCGCCGGCCACGAGCAGGATGACCCGCCAGCCCCGATAGGCGCGGCCCACACCGATGTGATGGAGCCGGCCCTGGTGACGCAGGGTCACCTGGCCGCCCTTGCCGACCTTGTCCCGGCGGACCCGATAGCCGGCCACCTCGATCTTCGGGCCGCGCGGATAGCCTTGGCCCTCGCGTCCAACGCGTGAGACCGGCGTGCGCCGGTTGATGGCGCGGTGTGGGCGGACCTCGTTGTAGTACTCGACGAAGCGATCGAGCTGACCCTGCAGCTGCTTCTTGGTCTGCGCCGGGTCTTGTTTGGCGAGGAACTTCTTGAGCGTCTGGTGGAAACGCTCGACCTTTCCGCACGTCTGGGGGTGATAGGGCCTCGAGTGTCTTCGAGGCGATGCCCAGGGCCAGCAGCTCGGCCTCCAAGGCACCGGCCATGCGTGACGGCGCTCACTGGTGAAGATGAGCCCGTTGTCGGTCAAGAGGCGCTGCGGATACCCCCATTTCTCGGCCGCATAGTGCAGCGTCCGGGCCACATCCGCCGAGCGGGTACGCGACGAAGGCGCTGCGAAGCCACACACAGCCGGGAGTGATCGTCGATGAGGTTGAGGACCTCGAAGACCACCCCCTCGGCCACCTCGACGTGGGTGACGTCGGCCTGCCAGCACTCGTTGGGCAGGTCGGCCAGAAGCGCTTCCAGGAGCTCCTCGGTCGCTTGTGGGGCTGGGGCGTGACGAAGCCCCGGGCCCGCAGCACGCGCCAGATGGTCGGCACCGAGGGAAGCGCCGGCCCGTGGCGCTCGGCGAGGTGGTAGTGGATCGTCTCCGCCCCGGCGTCGAACCCGTTGTCGGCCAGCTCCTTTCGCAGGGCCACGATCTCGTCCTCCCACAGATCGGCGATCCGGCCCGGGGACCGTGGGGCGCCTCGAGCGAGGAGCCAGGCCAGCCTCGCCCTCGAGGCGGTAGCGGGCGAGCCGCTTGTAGAGCCAGCCCCGGCTCACCCCATAGGCCCGGGCCAGCTCGGCGACGGGCTTCCCGTGCGCAGGTGCGTCTCGATCACGAACGGGCCCTTGTCCACAGGCGACCTCCCGACCTCGGTGTCTCCGATGTCTTGACACACCCGAACCTGCAGGTGTGGCTTATCTCCTGAAATCAGGCACCACTCCCTCCGCTCAGAGTGATGACGCGAGCATCGTGCACGACCTCTATGCCCCTGATTGCCAAGCAAGAGGATCACCGTCGAGGACCAAGTGCTTCTTCCCACACCGTCGCGTTCGTCGGCGTGGTCCTTGCCCTCACCGGGTGCAACGTCGCCTGGTTGCAATTCGACGGTGGTCCTAGCCACCAGGCGACAATCAGGGCGAGACGACGATTACGGCCGCCAACGTCGCTGTGTGACCCACAGGTGGAAGGCCTCACTGCCCCGCTATGCCGACGGTGCGCCGGGAGTGGCGGTCGGGGTCAGCACTCCTGGCGGCTCTCAGACCGTGCATTTCGTGGAGACACCCGGCACGCCCGACTGCGG
Source organism: uncultured Acidimicrobiales bacterium (assembly GCA_963727075.1). GTDB lineage: Bacteria > Actinomycetota > Acidimicrobiia > Acidimicrobiales > RAAP-2 > Bog-756. The sequence continues at coordinate 15,241 of CAVSET010000004.1, read as the reverse complement.
GGCCGGTGCGGAGCGGCGGTGCTGGTCCTTATCGGGGGTGACCGACTCGTCGGTCACCGACCGGATCTACTTCGCCACCGGCAACGGTCCTTACACCCCGAATCAGCACGAGATCCTCCTCGCCGTCGTTCACCACGCAGTGCGGCGCGCCGGGCGGTACGTAGATGAAGTCACCACCGGCGATCCCATACGACCGCTCGAGGGCCTGGCCGGCGAGGAACTGCCCGTGACCTGAGAGAACATAGAGAGCCGACTCGCAGTTCGTATGGGTGTGCGGCGAGCTTCGGAGCCCGGCCGGTACCGTGGACGTCCCCATGAAGATTCCTTCTGACCCGGCAAGGGTGCTCGAAACAGCCTCCTGGCGCGCCATCCCACCTGATCGAACGCCTTGTTCCAGCTGGCTGCAACGACGAACTCGAACCTGTGGATTCATGAGCGCTCCTCCGGGCCTCGAGGTCCAGGCCCTGGCGACGAGGTAGACGCATCATCTGCTCCGGGGGCGTAGCCGAACCAGCGTTCGAGCCGGCTGGCAGCGAACTGACGCTTCTCGACGGTACCAGCGGTGGTCGGGGTGTGGAGCACAGCCGTCGGTGTCTCGCCGCTGAGGAAGTTGACCTCCACCCTGGCCACCTCGTCGGTTCCCCATCTCGATGTGCTGGCGTCGGTGAAGCCAGGTCGGGTCGGATGAATCAGGGCTGGGCCGACGGCCGGAACGGCCAGGCCAACTGGGCCAGGTATCCCTTGGGTGGAGATTCCGCAATTCCGTAGCTCGTGGGGGTCGATCCCGCCGGCAGATGGAGAGTCCCGAAGATCAGGTCGATCCACGGGAACTCTCCGGCGAAGTTGCTGCTGTAGGCGGCCGGATCAGCGGAGTGATGCCAGTGATGGAATTCCGGAGAGGTGATCACCCAGCGCAAGGGCCCAAACCGGAACCGGACGTTGGCGTGAACGAAGATGGCCTGCACCGTGGTGAAGACCACGAATGCCCCCAGTGCTCCTCGGGTGAACCCGAGCCCGACAATGGGGAGCACGGCGCACGAACGAATGAAAGCTTGATCGACGGGATGCAGACGGCCGGCGGCCAACCAGTCGAGCTCCTGGATCGAATGATGGACCCGGTGGAACCTCCAGAGCAGGGGCACCGTGTGGGTGGCCCGGCGGCCCCAGTACCCCGAGAGCTCAGCCAGCAGGAACGCTTCGGCGGCCTGAAGCGGAAGGGGCTGATGGGCGATTCCCGTGCGCACGGAGCCAGGGACGGCGGCCGCCAACGCCATACCGACGGTGACCACGGCCACCACCAACAAGACGGTCGTCAGAAGGTTGTTGACGACGAAGTGCACCACGTCGGTGCGCCAGCCCTTCCGGAAGGTGGGCTGGGCGTTGAGGGCGAACACTCGCTCCATCGGCACGAAGATGACGGCCAACGCCAGCAGGCCGACAGCCAGCTGGCTCCGCACGGCGAGCGCGACCAGAGCCCACCGTGGTGGCGGCACCGGCGACCACGCCGGACGTGGTGACCCTTCCTCGGGGGATAGCTTCCCCGGCTTGATTCACGATTGGACCCCCTCGCCGCCGTGGGGCGATGACAATGGCGATGGCATGGGCCCCATGCATTCCTAACCCGGAATGACCCGGGTGGGGGGTTGGAGATCTCACCGCCGGGCCGAGGGGGATTCATGGTGAGCAGCCCACCACGTGCCCCGGGCAAGCGGGCGACCGTTGGGCGCGACCCGGGTATGGCTTCCAACGTGGGAGCCCCAGCCGAGGGGGATCAACCCTGGACCCCCGGGCAGGCGGGCTCACTGGTCCTGAGCAGCGGCCCGATCACGGGGAGCTCGGTGACCGCCTCGGCTCGGGCGATGGCCAGCCCGCTCCGGGCCAGGGGAAGGAAGGGCCCGGTCACCACGTAGCGAGGTTTCCACACCGGATCGTACTTCTGGTTGAACCGCCAGAGCGACTCGATCTGCAGGCTGTCGCTGAACTTGTGGAGCACGGAGCGCTCGAGATGGGCCCACGGCCCGGCACCCGAATCCCCGGCGACCACGGCACGCATGGTGGCGAAGTTGAGCCCGAGCCCCCGCAGTCCCCTCTCACACATCCACTGGATCGTCTCGATGATGACGAAGTCGGTCAGGCCGTGGGAGCGTTCGGGTCGCTGGTTCGGCGCATCAGGTCGAGCGAGTAGCCGTCGATGTCTCTGTGGCCGGGACGTATTGGTTGAAAGCCAAGGGGCGGTGCTCGGCATCGAAGCAGATGGCCAGCATCAGGCTCCCGATCGTGTGGTCGTCGACCTCCTCGTCGATCAGGAAGGCGGGCTGGGGAACGTCGCCCCGGACCGGCCGTCGGACCGTCGACCGCAGAGGCCGTCCCCCGGTCGGGGTCCCGCGCCGGAGTCGTCTCGGTGGCCACTCAGGTCCCGGATCCGCCGCCGCCCGGCCGGATCCTCAACCGGCGGCCTCGGGACGCAACATCGGGAAGAGGATCACGTCGCGGATGGCTTCCACCTCGGCCAGCAACATCACCAGGCGGTCGATGCCGAGGCCGATCCCCGACGTGGGAGGGAGGCCGTACTCGAGAGCGCGCACGAATGCACAGGTCGGCGGGGTGGGCTTCGAGATCGCCGTGCGCGGCGGCGTCCGCCTCGTGCTGGAATCGCTCCTGCTGCTCCTCGGGGATGTTGAGCTCGCTGTAGCCGTTGGCCAGCTCCTTGCCGTCGATCGCCAGCTCGAACCGGTCGGCCAATGTCGGATCGTCTTCGGTGCGCCGGGCCAACGGGGAGACCTCGACCGGGAACCCGCAGACGAAGACCGGGTCCATCACGGTGGGCAGGAGGACCCTGTCGTAGAGCTCGAAGATGAGCTTGCCCGAGCCCCATTCGGGTAGGAACTCGACCGAGTGCTTCTCGCACACCGCCCGGCACCGTGTCCACCGGGTCGGTCGGGTGCAGTCGCTGGCCGACCAGCTCCTCCAGCCAATCGAGCAGCTCGCGGCGGGGCCACGGTGGGGCGAGGTCGATGTTCCGATCACCGACGGTGAAGGTCAGCCGATCGGTGGCCGCTCCGGCGGCGGCCGTGATGAGCCGTTCGGTGAGCTCCATGCCGTCCCCGCACGTCACCGAAGGCTCGATAGGCCTCGAGCGTCGTGAACTCCGGGCTGTGCCTGGTGTCGATTCCCTCGTTGCGGAAGCTGCGTCCCATCTCGAACACGCGCTCGTAGCCTCCGACCACCAGGCGCTTGAGGTAGAGCTCGGGAGCGATGCGCAGAGTGAGGTCGATGTCGAGGGCGTTGGCATGGGTCAGGAAGGGCCGGGCCAGCGCACCACCGGCCTGGGGTTGCAGGATCGGTGTGTCGACCTCGACGAAGTCCTCAGCGGCCAACTGCCCGCGGAGGGCGGCGATGGTCCGGATGCGGATGTCGAAGACCTTCCGGCTGTCCGGGTTGGCCAACAGGTCGATCTCACGCTGGCGGTATCGGGTGTCGGTCGACGCGAGACCGTGCCACTTGTCGGGCAGGGGCCGCAGTGACTTGGACAGGAGCCAGAGATCGGTGACATCGATGGAGAGCTCACCTCGTCGGCTGGTGATCACCTCCCCTTCGGCTCCGATCCAGTCGCCCAGGTCGGCGTTGGCCAGGATCACCTTGGCCCGGTCGGAGAGCACCGATTGCTGCATGAGGAGTTGCACCGACCCGCTCACGTCCTCCAGGTTGGCGAAGGAGACGGCACCATGCCCACGCATGCTCTTGAGGCGGCCGGCCACGGGGCGGTCTCGCCAGTGCGCATATCCAGGGCCAGGCCGTCGTGGCATGAGTGCAGTTCGGCGGCCAACGCGGTCCCATCGAAGCGATGGGGATAGGGATCGATCCCCCGATCCACGAGGGTGTCCCGCTTCCTCCGACGTTCAGCAACCAGGGCGTCCTGGGCGTGTACGTCCTGCTCCCGATCGCTGGGGCCGGACTGGTCTGTCACGATCACGTCCTCTTCCTCGGGCTGTCCCGATGCTTGGTCCTCATCGTGCAGGACCCCGCCGGTCATCTTAGGCAGGCACTCATCGCCCCCCCGGCTATCGATATCGACCTGATCACCGGATCGTTACCGGTGACGGTCGTCATCGTCGCCATCGGGTCGACCGTCCTCTCGGTGGCGTGGGACACGGCGATTCGGCCTCTTCCCGTGCCGGGGCATGTTCCCGCCCACTGCGAGCCACCGGTTGGATATCGCCGCCGCTTTCGTGATTAGGCTGCCGAGGCGCCCCTAGCTCAACGGTAGAGCAGCGGATTCTTAATCCGTTGGTTGGGTGGTTCGAGTCCCCCGGGGCGCACCGGTCGGTTGGTCGATCCGCCCGACCTTGGACAGATCGCCGGCTGATCCTTGACACCGCCGTCCCTTGCTCCCTATTCCGGCAGCGGACGATCGGCCGCCATCCTCAAGCGACCCCGTTCAGTGACCGGATGGTCCGAGCGGTTGCTGTCCCTTCGCTTGATTCGATCGAGTCGGCTTGATCACTATATTTAGTGCTAACTTGATCTGCAGCCCGAATCCGGGGCCGGAGTCGAAACGAGCGGGATGCCGAAGAAGCCGTTGACGCTGCAGCAGGCGGCGGACAGGTTGGGCGTGCACTACATGACCGTCTACCGCTATGTCCGCACCGGCAAGCTGCCTGCTACCCGGGTGGGCGGTGCGTGGCAGGTCGACCCGGAAGACCTGGGCCGGACGAAGCCGGCCGGGCCCCGCTCCTCCCGCGACCGGCTGCCCGTGCGAGCGCCACCAAGGCGCAGCTCGAGGCCAGACTGCTGGCCGGGGACGAGCCCGGCGCCTGGGGCGTGCTCGAGGCCGCGCTGGCCTCTGACCGCTCCCCCTCCGAGGTGCTCCTCCTATTGGTGGCCCCGGCGCTCGAGTCCATCGGGGACCGGTGGCACGCCGGCGAGCTGACGGTGGCTGACGAGCATCTGGCCAGCGCAGTGGCGGTGCGGCTCATTTCCCGCATCGGCGCCCGATTCGCCCGCCGCGGGCCCAAGCGGGGCAGCGTGGTGATCACCACACCTCCGGCTGAGCAGCACGCCGCCCCGGTGGCCATCGCCGCCGACCTGCTGCGCTGGGCCGGGTTCAACGTGATCGAGCTCGGGGCAGTACTCCGGCCGACGCGCTGCCCAAGGTGGTGGCCGCCGCGCCTGACCTGCTGGCCGTGGCCATGGCGTGCACCACCCAGGCCTCGAAGCCTCGGCCCGGCGAGTCATCGCCGGTCTGCGAACCGCACTCCCGGACACCACGGTGCTCCTCGGCGGCGCCGCCATCGCCGACACCGACCAGGCGCGTCGGCTGGGGGCCGACGGCTTCAGCGGCCGGCGGGGCGACGAGCTGGTCCGAGTCGTCGAGGACCTCGCGGCTGCCCGCTGAGCTCGCGGGGCACCGCCCGTCAGCCAGGTCGCGCCCCCAATCGGCCAGCCCGGGCGGGCTTGGCCAGTACGAGCTGGATGTCGCTGATGTGACGTTCGAGAAACGAAGCCTCGCAGTAGGCCAGGTAGAGGTCCCAGAGACGGCGGAACTCCTGCCCCACCCCGAGAGCCTCCACCGCGTCGCGCACGCGGCCAGGTTCCCCGCCCAGCGTCGCAGTGTCTCGGCGTAGTGGAGCCCGATGTCCTCCAGGTCCACGATGCGCAGGTCGGTGGCCCGGGCCAGACTGGCGGTGAGCGAGGCCACCGAGGGAAGGCACCCACCGGGGAACACCATGCGGCGCACGAAGTCCCGGTGACGCTTGGCCCGCTCGAAACTACGGTCGTCGATCACGATGGCCTGGATGGCAGCCAGCCCGTCATCGACCAGCAGATCTGCGCACTTGGCCACGAACCGGTCGTGCCAGCGCCAGTCCACCGCCTCGACCATCTCGACCGACACCAGCTTGTCGAACCGGCCGCTGAGGTCCCGCCAGTCCACGCCGAGGACCGCGATGCGATCGGACAGGCCGGCGTCGGCCACCCGTTTGTCCACGTAGGTGTGTTGGGCGTCCGAGATCGTGGTGGTGGTCACCCGGCAGCCGTAGCGAGTGGCGGCGTGAACGGCCAGACTGCCCCAGCCCGACCCGATCTCCACCAGGTGGTCGCGGGGACCCAGCTCGAGCTTGGTGCACAGCCGATCGATCTTGGCCTCCTGCGCCTCGGCCAGAGTCACGGAGGGTCGGTCGAACACGGCACACGAGTAGGTCATGGTCTCGTCCAGCATGAGAGCGAAGAAATCGTTGGATATGTCGTAGTGCTCGGTGATGTTGTCTCTTGTCGTCGTCCCGGCCGGGGGTGGTCAGGCGGGCCGGCACGTCGAGCACCGTGCCCCAGGCCCGTCCCAGCCGGTCCAGGCGCTCACGCAGCGGAAGGGTATGGCGCGATAGGGCCTGCACGAGCGCGGTGAGGTCGTCGGTGTCCCACCATCCGGCCACGTACGACGTGCCCAACCCGACCGAACCGGAGCGCCCCAGGGCGCCGTAGGCGCGACGGTCGTGCACCGTCACCCTGGCCATCGGCTCACCGCGTCCCAGCCGGATCGTCTTGCTCCCCTCCGTAACCTCGATGGCCGGGCCACTGGCCCGACGCCCCGCGGCCAACGCGATCGCGCGCGTCAGCCCGCCGGCCCCCTGCCCGCGGCGAGCGGTGGCGCGGCGCACGAGGCGGCGGTCGGTGGCTGGGCCATGCGTGATGCCATTGGGAACAGAGCCGTTGGGGACAGAGCCGTTGCTGACGCGGCCGTCCACCGCCGTGTTGTGCGAACCCGGTCTCTTCGACACGACGCCAATCTTTACAACCCCATCGGTTCCTGTGCCGTCGATCACCGTTCGCACTGCGTCTCCCTTGGCCAGGCCGGACAAGACCCGGCCTCGACGCCTGCGGTTCGGGCTTGGCGCGCCGGATGGCTGAAGAACGGAGCGCCCTTCAGCCGCAGGCGGGTGGCGTGGGCGTAGATGCCGGCGCTGATGCGGTGGGTCATGACGGGATAGCGCCACACGAGACGCCCGAGTGCACTACGGTCGAGTGCCCGGCGTCTCAGGAGCAGGGTGGCGGCGAACAGGCGCTGGTCGTCCCGGAGCACGTCGAGGCCGACGGTGAGACGCTCCCCCGGGGCGGTATAGCGAAGCTCGTAGTCGAGGCCCATGGGGAGGAATGGCGACACGTGGAGCTCCTTGGCGAACCGGTGCCTACCCGGGGGCCCCACCACATAGGCGTGGCGGTCGTGCCAGGGCGTGTTCTCTACCTCGGCCACCAGGGAGCTGATCGGTCCCGGGTTGCCGGCGGGCTCCGCGTTGTCGGCGCAGAAGTACAGGCTGATGGGGTTGAACAGCCACCCCCAGGTGCGCAGGTTGGCGATCATGGCGATGGGGCCGTCGGGACGCCGGCCGGTGCGCTCGGCCACCAGGTCCCGCACGGCCCGATCGAGGGGCGTGGCCGGGTCGCCCAGGAAGTCGCGGCGCCGGAACCGCACCGGGGAGGCCCGGCGGGCCGACCAGGCCGGGTGCAGGCCCATCACCTCGTCGACCTCGGCCAGGTCGAGCAGCGGCATGGCCACCTTGTAGCTGAACGAGTGCGCCGGGCCCGGGCCGAAGCGCGCATGGGCGAGGACTCCCTCGTACATCGCGCTGCGCAGGCCATTCAAGCCCCGGTCGGGCCAGGTGGGCTGAGTGGCCGTCACCGGGGAGGGGCTCGTGACGGCGGCGTCGGTCAGGACGGTCACCACGTCACCCCCAAAGCCCGGCACGTCTCGACGGCGCTGCGCACGCCGTCCTCGTGGAAGCCATTGGCCCAGTATGCGCCCACGAACCAGGTGCGCCGGGCGCCGTTGATCTCGGTGCGTTGGCCTTGGGCCCGCACCGCGGCCGGGTCGAGCACCGGGTGGGCGTACTCCATGCGGGCCAGCACCTTCTCAGGGTCGATAGCGTCGTCCCGATTGAGGGTGACCAGGACGGGGGTGGCCGAGTCGATGCCCTGGAGGCGGTTCAGGTAGTAGGTCAAGGTGGCCTCCGCCCGCTCGGCCTCGAGGCGGTGATAGTTCCAGCTGGCCCACGCCCGGCGCTCGGTGGGCAGCAGGTTGGCGTCGGTGTGCAGGGTCGCTCGATTCGGCTGGTAGCGCAGCGCGCCCAGCGTCTGGCGTTCCATCCGGTCGGGGTCCGACAGGAGGCGCAGGGCCTGATCGCTATGGGTGGCCAGCACGACGTGGTCGTAGGTCTCGACCCCGGCGTCGGTCACGATCTCGACCCCGTCGGGCTCGCGTCGGATCTTGCCGACCGGGGCCCCGAGCCGGAGTCGGCCTTCCCTGCGCAACGGGCGCACGATAGCGTCGACGTAGCGCTTCGACGTGCCGTCGACGGTGCGCCACTTCGGCTGGTCCCGCAGGTTGAGCAGCCCGTGGCGCTCGAAGAAGCGGGCAAAGGTGGCGGCGGGGATCTGGGTGAAGGTGGAGGGGTCGGCCGACCAGATCGACGAGCCCAGTGGGACGAGGTACCAGTCACGGAACCCGGCCGACCAGCGGTGCGGGGCCAGCACCTCCTCCAGCGTGACACGGTCGGGTGGCGGGTCGGCCAGAAGCCCCCGGGCCAGGCGGTTGAACCGCCCCACGTCGGCCAGCATGCGCAGGAAGTCCGGCCGGGCCAGGTTGCGGCGCTGAGCGAAGACGGTGGAGAACGACGTCCCCCTCCACTCGAGGCCGGTTCGCTCATCGGCCACGCTGAAGCTCATGTCGCTGGGCTTGGTGGCGACCCCGAGCTCGTCGAGGAGTCGACAGAACAAGGGGTAGGTTCGTTCGTTGTAGACGAGGAACCCGGTGTCGACGTCACAGGTCAGCTCGGGGAGCTCGACTCGGTGGGTGTCCGAGTGGCCGCCGGGGCGGTCGTCCGACTCGTACAGGACGACGTCGTGGTGCTTGTGCAGCAGGTGGGCCGTGACCAGGCCCGATACCCCGCTCCCGATGATGGCGATCCGCATGACATCCCTCTCTCGTGCCGCCGCCTGCCTGGGTCTCCAGGCAGCGCGCTCGGCTCCGACGTATTTAGTACTAAAATAGCCTAATGGCTACCTACCGTGCACGCGTCACCTCTCCCCGGCCCCCCGCCGAGGTGTTCGACTACATGGCCCGCTTCTCCAACGCGGCCGAATGGGACCCGGGGGTGACCGAGGCCACCGAGGTCGACCCCGGGACGCCCACCCTCGGCAGCACCTACCGGCTGATGGTCCGGTCATTCGGTCGGACCGTCCCGCTCGAGTACCGCATCGTCGAGCTGGACCGGCCGCGCCGGGTGGTGCTCCGTGCCGAGAACTCGACGGTGCGCTCCACCGACGTGATCGAGGTCGCCTCCGACCCTGACGGAGGCTCGACGGTCACCTACGACGCCACCCTGGAACTCAAAGGTGTGGCCGCCCTGTTCACTCCCCTCCTCGGCCTCTCGTTCCGGCGCATCGGGGACCGGGCCATCGTCGGCCTGCGGGCCACACTGGAGGCATGACCGTGGTCGTCACCCACACCGCCCGGCGCGTCCTGGCCCGGATGACCGACGCCGTAGCCGAGGCCACGGTGGCCCCGAGCTTCAGCCGCATCGGCATCGGGCTGCGCCGCCGGCTGGAAGAATGGGGTGAACCACCTCCGATGAAGGGCCACACAGTCCTCGTCACCGGGGCCACCTCGGGCATCGGGCTGGCCACCGCCACCGCGCTGGCCGGCCTCGATGCCGACGTCCACCTGGTGGGCCGCGACCCCGAACGAGGAGCCACCGCGCTCGGCACGGTCGAGGCAGCCGGCCGGGGCCGGGCCCACCTCCATCTGGTCGACCTCTCGGATCCGACGGCGGTGGCCGACTTGGGGAAGCGCCTCAACGACACCACGGCGCACCTCGACGCCCTGGTCCACAACGCCGGGGCGCTCACCCGCACGTACCAGACCACGCCAGACGGCGTGGAGCGCACGCTCGCCACCCACGTGCTCGGCCCCTACCTGCTGACCGCCGCCCTCGCCCCGGCGCTCTTCTCGTCGGTCCCCGACAGGGGCAACGCCACCGGCGCCCCGGCCACCATCGTCACGGTCAGCTCGGGGGGCATGTACTCGCAACGGTTCGACCTCGGTGCGCTGAAAGCCGGGCCCGAGGGGTACGACGGCGTGGTCGCCTACGCCAGGGCGAAGCGGGCCCAGCTGGTGCTGGCCGAAGCCTGGGCGGCCCGGTTCGCCCCAGCCGGGGTGGCCAGCTACGCCATGCACCCCGGCTGGGTGGACACGCCCGGCCTGACCGAGGGCCTGCCCCGGTTCCGGTCCCTCGTACGGCCGCTGCTGCGCACGCCCGCCGACGGGGCGGACACCGCCGTCTGGCTGGCCGCCGGCGGGCCGACGGCAGAAGCGCGGGCCGCGGGGACCACGCCGGTGACGTCGGGCTTCTTCCACGACCGGCAGGATCCGGTCCGACCACCGGTTCCCGGTCACCCACCCGAGCGGGCCCGGTGACCCCGAGCGACTCCTCGCCTGGTGCGCGGCGCGCACCGGGACCGAGACGCCCGTGCCGGGAGCACGGTAATGAGGGGAGCGGGAGCCGGGGCGACGGAGCGGCCCGATCCCCGCGCCGCAGCCCGGATCGCCATCGCCGGGGCGGGCGGCTACGTGGGCCGCCTGCTGGCCAGCCGGTTGGCCGGGGACGGCCACCAGGTGCTGGCCCTGGGCCGGAACCCGGACAACCTGCCCGCCGGTGAACGGATCTCGGCGGTGGCCGTCGACGTGGCCGACCCGGAGTCCACTGCCCGCGCCCTCGCCGGCGCCGACTCCGCCTACTACCTGGTGCACGCCATGGCCGGCGGGGCCGGGTTCGAGGCCCGCGACCACGAGCTGGCGGCGGCCTTCGGCCGGGCCGCCAGAGAGGCCGGCGTACGGCGCATCGTCTACCTGGGCGGCCTCGGCCGGGGCGACCTGTCGGCCCACCTGGTCAGCCGGCAGGAGGTGGGCGAGGTGCTGGCCGCCTCCGGTGTGCCGGTGGTGGAGCTGCGCGCCGCGGTCATCCTCGGGGCCGGCAGCATCTCGTATGAGATGCTGCGCTCGTTGACCGAGCGCCTCCCGGTCATGGTCTGCCCCCGCTGGATCACCACCCGGCTCCAGCCCCTGGCCGAGTGCGACCTGCTCGACTACCTCGCCGGCTCCCTTGTCGCCCCGCCCGGCGTCTATGAGATCGGCACACCCGACGTGACCGACTACGGCAGCCATGATGCGGTATTACGCCGAGGAGAGGGGGCTGCGGCCCCGGCGCATCTTCACCGTGCCCTTCGTCACGCCTTCGCTGTCGGCCCGGTGGGTCGACCTGGTCAGCCCGGTCGACCGGCGAATCAGCCACGTCCTGATCGAGAGCCTGGTGAACGAGGTCGTGGTCCACGACCCGGAGCGCACCCACACCGCCTTCGGCATCACCCCCTTGCCGGTCCGAGAAGCCATCCGCCGCGCCATCACCGACGAGGGGGACCGGGTGTCTGGCCGGGCTGCTCGACGGCCCCGAGTCGCTCGGTACCGGCGTCTATGTCATCCGCTGCACCGCGCCGCTCGACCGCCGATCGGGCCGAGGCGGTGCGAGACGACCTGGCCCAGGTGGGCGGGGACCTCTCCTGGTACGGCATGGCCTGGGCCTGGGCGCTCCGTCTGGCGCTCGGCCGACTGTTCGGCGAGAAGCTCGAGACCCGCCGGCCCGACCGGCTCGACCCCAGGTGCGGCGGTCGACTGGTGGGAGGTGGTCCGGGCCGACCCCGACCATCTGGTCCTGGCCTCGTTCGGCTGGTTCTGCGGCGACGGCTGGCTCGGCTGGCGGGTGAACGATGCACCATCGCGAGTGGAGCAGGCGGCCGCCTTCCGGCCCAAGGGCCTGCTCGGCCTGGCCTACTGGTGGGCCCTGTGGCCGGTGCACCAGGCGGTGTTCCGGGTCATGATGCGGAGCCGGGTGAACCGCGTCAACTGGACCCGCCGGGTCCGACCGGCCCGGTGGTCCCGACGGCGCATCGGCCCGGGGCGGCGCCCGCCGCCCGCAACCCCAACCCCGTCGAATCGATCCTCGGCCTCCTGATCGATGGCGTGCGCCGTGCTCTGGTTCCGACGGGACCTGCGCCTCGATGACCTGCCCGCCCTGCGGGCCGCGGCCGAGGCCGGGCCCGACGGAATCGTCCCCCTCTTCGTGGCCGACCCCGCCCTCCTTGGCCCGGCCGGCCCAAATCGACGACGCTTCCTGGCTGCTGCCCTCGCCGCACTCGATGCCGAGCTCGGGGGCGCGCTGGTGGTGCGCGGCGGCGACCCGGCCCGCATCGTCCCGGCCGTGGCGGCCGAGGCCGGGGCCACCGTCGTGGCCGCCACGGCTGACTTCGGCCCCCACGGCGCGGCCCGCGATGCGGCGGTGGCGCGGGCCCTTTCGGATGGCGGTCGTCGGCTGACGACGGTCGACTCCAACTACGCCGTCGCCCCGGGCCGGGTCCGCAGCGGGGCGGGCACGCCCTTCAAGGTGTTCACCGCATACCGGCGGGCGTGGGAGGCGACCGGTGGCCGAGCCCGTCCCCCGTCCCGGCCGTGCGGTACCGCCGCCTCAGAAGTGACGAGGGCGGCTGTGACCTGGAGTCGGGACTGGCCACCCCGGGGTCCCACGGCCTGCCCGACTGGTGGGAGGGTCTCCCCCTCGGCCCCGCCCCGGCGCTCCCCGATGCCGGCCCCGGCCCGGCATGGGACCGGCTCGAGCGCTTCGTGGCCGGGCCGTTGACCGACTACGCCCGTGACCGCGACATCCCGGCGGTGGCAGGCACCTCGGGCCTCTCGCCCTACCTCCGCTTCGGCTGCTTGCACCCGCGCAGTGCCCTGGCGCTCCTCGGGCCGGGGGCCGGGGCCGAGCGCATCCGGACCGAGCTGGCCTGGCGTGAGTTCTACGCCGACGTGCTTTGGCACCGGCCCGACTCGGCCCGGGCGCCGCTCCAGGAATTCGGGGCCCGGCTGCGCTGGGACACGGACGAGCGGGCCCGGGAGCGGTTCCGCGGCGTGGGCGACGGGCACGACCGGCTATCCCCTGGTCGATGCCGGCATGCGCCAGCTGCTCGCCGAGGGCTGGATGCACAACCGGGTGCGGATGGTTACGGCCAGCTTCTTGGTGAAGGACCTCCACCTCGACTGGCGGCTCGGGGCCCGGTGGTTCATGTGGCACCTGGTCGACGGCGACCTGGCCTCGAACCAGCACGGCTGGCAGTGGGTGGCCGGCACGGGCACCGACGCCGCCCCGTTCCATCGGGTACTTAACCCATCGCGCCAGCAGGAGCGCTTCGACCCGACCGGCGCATACGTCACCCGCTACGTGCGAGAGCTGGCCTCGCCCGATCACGCCGCCAAAGGGACTCGGCCATGCCACGGGTAGTTCACCCCGGCGTCGCTGGTCGACCACGCGGCCGAGCGGCACGAGGCGCTGGCCCGCTTCGCCGAGGCACGCCAGCTCCGCGAGAAGCGGGCCAAGACGGGCTGACGGTTCGGGGTTCGCACCCGGGGCTGAGCTCTAGCCGGGCATAGCTCCCATGCTGACGATGGGCTGGTTGAGCGTCTTGGCGCCCGTGGACCCGTAGAAGGTGGCGGCACCGAACGAGAAGATCCCACCGTCGGAGGCCACCAGCCAGTAGCCGGCCTGTCTCGGAGTCAAGGACATCCCGACGATCGGCTTGTTGAGCGGAGTGCCGCCAGTCGATCCGTAGAAGGGAGCGTCGCCGAAGGCAAAGATCCCACCGTCGGAGGCCACCATCCAGTAACCGGCGCCTGACGGGGTCACAGCCATGCCGACAATGGGTTTGTTGAGGGCGATGTTGCCCGTCGACCCGAAGAACTGGGCGGATCCGAACGAGAAGATCCCACCGTCGGAGGCGACCAGCCAGTAGCCATTGCCCTGTGGGGTAGCGGCCATGCCCACGATCGGCTTGTTCAAGGGCTTACCGCCCATGGAGCCGTGGAATTTCGCGTCCCCGTAGGCGAAGATCCCGCCGTCGGAGGCGACCAACCAGTAGCCCTTGCCGTCCTTGGTCACCGCCATGCCGACGATGGGCTTGTTGAGGTTGATGTTCCCCGTCGACCCGAAGAAGCCCGCATCACCGAAGGTGAAGATCCCACCGTCGGAGGCGACCAGCCAGTACCCACCCCCGTCAGGCGTCACGGCCATGCCGACGATCGGCTTGTTGAGCGGAGTGCCGCCGGTCGAGCCGAAGAACGGCTGGTTGGGACCGAATGTGAAGATCCCCCCGTCGGAGGCCACCAGCCAGTAGCCGGCCGCGAAGGGTGAGACGGGACTCGATGGCAGGGAGTCGGGCCCGGTGCCGATCGCGTTGACGGCCGCCACCTGGAACGTATACGAAACGCCGTTGGTCAGGCCGGGCACCACCACGCTCGTGACATTGCCGGGAACCCCGATCTGTGGACCGGCCGAGGGGGTGATCACGTACCCGGTGACGGGACTTCCACCGTCCGAGGCGGGTGGGGACCAGTGAACCTTGGCGCTCGAATACTGACCTTGGGCCGAGACGTTCTGCGGTGGGCCGGAACGGTCGTGACCGTCAGAGTGAAGCTGAACGTCCCCGCATCTCCGGAGGCGTCACTGGTGGTGCCGGTGGCCGTGTAGTTCCCTGGGGCCAGTGCTCCAGTGGTGGTCACCACGCCACTGCCCGAAACATTGAGTTGGGCACCTGTGCTCTGGGTGAAATGAACCGCACCTATTCCGCCTGAGGTGTTGAGTTGACGGCTGAAAGAGCCAGAGGTGGGCGCGGGCACCGAATCTATCGTGGGAGCGACCTGGGTGATGGTGCCGGGGCCGACGGTGAGTGTGAAGTTGAAGGTCCCGGTATTGGCAGCCGTGTCAGATGTCGTGCCAGATACTGGGTAGCTTCCCACTGACAGAGTGCCATTGGTGGTAACGACACCACTGCCCGAAACAAGGACCTGTGGCCCTCCGGTTAGCTGGGCGTAACGTAACTGTGCCGACGTTTCCCGTCACGTTCAACTGTGCAGTGAACGACGCTGAGGTCGGAGGTGTGGCCGATCCCGTCGTTGGGGCGACCTGGGTGATGGTGGCGGCGTAGGCCGAAGGGACGGATACCGCGGACGTGGCGAGCAGTGCCGCCCACAGCGGCACCGATGCCGATGGCGATCTTCGCACGATGTCTCATGGCTGCCCCCTGTCCATCACCCGCTCCATCTGAACGGTGGGATGGATTCATGGCTTGATCAGCGCTACAACATTAA
>CAVSET010000003.1:0-195120 GCA_963727075.1 uncultured Acidimicrobiales bacterium | reverse complement strand
GGCGGCGAGGAAACTTCTGCAAGATCAACCTGGCGAAATTGTTTTGACACGTATGCGGCGCTCGTGCCTCTCAGGGGAATTTGAGATAAATGCGGACGACAACAACATTCACTTAGTTAGGAGGGTTAAATATGCACAAGATTAAGGGATTCACGCTGGTTGAACTCTTGGTAGTAATTGCCATTATTGGAATCCTCGTTGCTTTATTGTTGCCGGCGATACAAGCAGCCCGGGAGACTGCCCGAAGGATGCAGTGTGCGAATAATCTCAAGCAATGGGGGCTCGCCATGCTGCAACATCATGACGCCTTTGGTCATTTTCCCCCTGGCTCCGTTTCTTACGGCGATTGGGGCACTTATAATTCACAGGACCGTAAGACTTTTGTTATGTACCTCTGGCCTTATATTGAACAAGGCGCCGTGTACAAGATATACAATCAAAACAAACCATTTTGGGATCCGGTAAACGATTTGGCGAGAACGATGAGCGTCCCGCTCTACTATTGTCCCGATGATCGTGCGGGAAAATGGACGGCAAACGAGTATCCTTGCGCCCGGGGAAACTATGTGGTGAATTACGGCAACGTGGATTCCTTCGTGGTTTCCAATCCGAATGCACCGAAGGCGCCGTTCATGGACATCCCTTCCAGCGGTCGAACAAAACCCATCAGCATCAAAGAAATCATCGACGGTACAAGCCACACGATATTTATGTCGGAGATTATCATGTCCGCGAGGGATGGGGACTGGGACCAGCGGGGGCTTATCGTGAATAACACGCCGGGTGCCTGCTCCTTCATGACGAAGAACACCCCCAATGCCGGCATCGACTATCTCCAATGTGCTACGGAAAATTCCACGATGTATCCCGCCCCCTGCGTTTATACCGATCCCCCAGCCGGCTATAACTCGGCCCGCAGCCGCCACTCGGGAAAAGGAGTCAACATATTGCGGGGCGATGGTTCAGTCGATTTTGTAACCAACCAGATCGATCTGCTGCTTTGGCAGGCCTATGGTACGATCAATGGACGGGAACCTCTGTACGGCCAATGACGCTCGGGAAGGACCAGCCGCGAATTTTTACAATGTATTGAATGACGAGGATGAATAGGATGTTAAAGAATGTCGGCCGTGTCGCCACTTGGTGTTTTTGGATGATGTTTCTTTTCCTCGGAGGTTGCCAGGGAGATAACCTTGCCGAACTGAGTGGATTGGTTACTTTCAACGGCGAACCCGTGAAAAATGGAACTATCTCCTTTATCCCCATTGATGGGAAAGGACAAACGGCGGGCGTCTTAATCGCTGATGGCCGCTACACGGTGCGGATTTCCCCGGGAAAAATGAAAGTGGAGATTCAAGGTTACAAGGAAATTGGCCGCCAACACGTGGTCGAAGGTGATTCGAAAAGTCCGCTGGTCGCCAAGACGGTGCCGATGCTTCCCGCAAAATACAACAGTCAAACGACGCTGACCGTTGACGTGCTCAAGAGCACTCGCACCGCTGACTTCACTCTGACACAATAACCTTGGCAGCATAGGAACAACCACCATGCTGAAGCCATCTATTTGCGTGCTATTCGCACTTGCACTGACGGCACGCACCGATAAAATGGTTTGTGCCAGCCCGGAGCAGTCTTTCTGCCTCGTGAATGTTGCCGCAGCGGGGTGCGGATTCCAATTTGCTCTCTTAATGAAAGCACAAACGATGCAAAACACTCACATGCTCCTGGTTGTCGCGTTGTTCGGAAGCACTTTGCAGACTCAATTTCTCTATGCAGCGGTCAAATATTATCGAAAGGGTTTTTCTTATGTTCTATAGATTCCGGACCTATAGTTTCCTAATTGCGATCGCTGCAGTCCTCTTCTGCAACGACATTGCTGGCTCAAGAGATTAAAGCCCTTCCATTTCCCAAAAGCTATGCACCGGGCAGTGGACGGTTGCTGCTAAGCGGAGATTGCCCTATCGATGCGGGTGATGCATCGCTCCTCCCGCTGGCCAAGGTTGCCGGCAAGGATCTGGCACTGCTGTACGGAGCGAAGTCCCATATTGCTCAAAGCGACAAGGAGATTGGCGGAATCGAACTCAAGATCGACCAACAACTCAAAGCCGAAGCCTACAGAATCGAAGTAGGCGACCGAGCAGTCGTCACCGGTGGAAGTTCCAAAGGAGTTGCCTGGGGGCTAGTAACGCTGCTCCAAGCGGCCGACATGGATAACGGCCAAGTCGTCATCCCGCGAAATGAAAATCACCGACCAGCCTTATGCCCCTTATCGCGGTCTGATGGTTGACCTGGCCAGGCAGTGGCATCCGATCGACGCGGTCAAGCAGGCGGTGGTTCTTTGCCAGTGGTATAAGATCGGCTATCTGCAACTGCATTTCACCGACGATCAATCGTGGACATTCCCGTCCAAGGCGTATCCGAAGCTTGCCACGCCCGGCACGGCAGTACACGCTCGAGGAGTTGCGCGAACTGGAGTCGTTCGCCAGCGCACGCGGCGTTACGATCGTGCCCGAGATCGAAGCGCCCGGCCACAGCATCGCACTGATCCATGCACTGCCCGAGGTAGTGGGAAACGATCCGCTGGCAGCCGGATCGAACGCACTCTGTGCGGGCCGGGAATCCACTTATCAGACGCTCGATACGATCATCGGCGAGGTCTGCGAGGTGTTCAAGTCAACGCCCTACTTCCATATCGGGGCCGACGAAGTGAACAAATCGGCTTGGACTCAGTGCAAGCATTGCATCGAGTATCGCAAGCAGCACGGTATCGAGAATGAGGAAGAACTGTACCGGCACTTCATCAATCGGATGAACGAACTCGTCAAGAAACACGGCAAGCGCACGATCGTCTGGGAAGGATTCAAGGTGACCGGCAAGATTCCGATCTCCAAGGACATCACGGTCATGGAATTCGAGTCGCTCTACGAAATGCCGCAGAACTATGTGGCCGCGGGCTACACCGTCATCAATACGGCATGGCAACCGCTCTACGTCGTCAATGAAAAGAACTGGACGCCGGAAAAGATATTTTCGTGGAATATGTATCGCTGGGAGCACTGGATTCCTCAATCCCCGGCATACCCGAACGGAATCGATGTGCCGGAGACCCCGTTGATCGTTGGCGCACAAATGTGTTCCTGGGAGCAGTCGGCGAAGGACGAAATTCCCAGCTTGCGACAGCGGCTGGCGGCAATGAGCGAGCGGGTTTGGGATCACTCGACGCGGCGAACCTTTGCGGACTTTTCCACCCGATTGGAGAGCACCGATGCCAAACTAACCAAGTTGCTGCAGCTTGAAGAGAGAATCCCGAATCGCTGCACGTTGCTGGAAAATATTTGGACTTGAATATCTCGTTGAGCCAGCCCCAGTTTCTTCGTGTGACGGTGGATAGCCTCGGTTCAGGCCGATTCCCCGCCGGCGATCTTCGTTCTCCGCCAAAAGCTCCGCGACCGACGGTCGCGAAACGCGCCAACAACAAGGTGGAATATCGCGGAAGAGATCAAGCCCCCTCGGCCCCGGCGCGGTGGACGTTCGAATTCGAGGAAAAATCATCCGCATGGTTTCTCGGTGGTCCGAAAACGATCCGCCGGAACCGGTCGTGCTCGATTTCGATTTGAAACAGTGCCACGCGACGCTATTGGGCTTGGTCAATTCGGAAGGCAACATCGCCTTGCCGGCGGTCATGCACCTGCCCGACCAAGGCAGCTTTCCGCATCACCGCCGCAGGCCCCGCCGAGGCGAAACTCGATTACGACGCCCGGCGTGCGATCGGTCCGTTTGCCAAAATCTCTTTCCCGCCCGCCACGAAAGAAACGCCCCGCGTGGAGTATCGCTTGGAGGCGACCGCGATCTATCCGAAACTGACAGGCATCGAAAACGATCCGCGATTCAACGGTTTTCGCCGCAACTGGCTGAACATTCTTGCAGGTCAATCCGCGGCTGGGCGTGCTGGCGAACAATTCGGCCAGCGATACCTGCGCTTTCTGCGTCATGGAATATGCCGACATCGCCTTGCACACGCCCGAACTGGCCGACTCGCTCAAGGCGCTCGACCTGATCCGCCAACTCTTGGACCGCTATATCGCCGGGCATGCCGGGCTATGGCTTTCCCGGGTGGGTCACGTTCGATGGCGGTCCTGTCCCAGCAAAAATCCGATTTTTCTCGATGCCTATCCCGAACCTGCTCAATCGGCGCGGTCGATTACGTGCTCGGCAGCGGCGACAACGACTGGCTGAAAAAGAACTATCCCGCCCTGCGCGGTTGGGCCGAAGCGCTGCTGGCCACCGACCGCGACGGCAATGGGCTGTTCGAATACGAAATGAGCGGCAATTCAGGCTCCTGGAAGCGGAGATGTCCGTCCCAGCAACTGGTGGGACACCATCGGCTTCGGCCACGAAGACGCCTACGCGAACGCGCTGGCCTACCGCGCGCTTCGCGGCATGGAAAAACTCTCGGGCATGCTCGGATAAGACCGACGACGCCGCCCGCTACCGCAAGGCCGCCGATCGGGTGCGCGAGGTTTATGTCAAAACCTTCCTCAATCCGGCCACCGGCGTTCTGGCCGGCTGGAAGAGCGCCGACGGCCAACTGCACGACTACTACTTCCTCTTCGTCAACGGCATCGCCATCCACTACGGCCTCGTCCCCAAGGACCAGGCCAACGCCATCATGGACAAACTGCTGGCGAAAATGAAAGAGGTCGGCTACACGCGCTTCGATCTCGGCCTGCCGGGCAATCTCATTCCCGTCGCGAAAAAAGATTACTTCCCGAGCGAACCGCGCTGGGGCGGCGGGGAAAAAGAGGACGGCTCCGACGGTTTCCAGATTTACGAGAACGGCGGCGCGACGGCCTGCTTCGCCTACTACACGCTGGCCGCCCTCTACGACCTCGGCCGCCGCGAAGAAGCCGACCGCATCCTGTTCCCCATGCTCGACTCCTTCGAAAAGGGCTCCTTCTCCAGGCACCGCCCCCAACGGCATGACTTACGACTGGAAAACCTGGGACGGAACGCCCTGGGGCTACGAAGGCTTTCTGACCGACAACTACTACGCCCTGCTGGCGGTCCTGGCCCGCGAAGGCTGTCTGAAGAATTTGCCCCTGAAGTAGTGCCCAGTATTTTGGTCCAACGGAAATTGACAACCGATCGAGCGGAGAAGAGATTCCGCTCATTGAGGGAATATCGCGACGGAAATAACCGTTTTCAGTGAATGGATTAACCACGACAACCAAGAGTTCTTTGGCAATTCAATCGAGCATCGCACGCAAGACATTTGTCGGCGCGCATCGAGGGCGCAGTCGCCGTGAAATCGCCTGCGGCCTGGACGCGGGAAGGCCAATCGCGTGGTAACGGAATTACCGGAAATACGGATTTGGCTGGCATTGGTAATCTCCGAAAGGTCCTTCGAACCGTTTCTGAAAATCACCTCAGGATCGGTGAATTAATAACTGTCGGAAATTAGGAGGACAGACATTCTTGTCTGTCGATGGGACTGCCGGCGTCGTTTGCCAACGGGACAGGCAGGAATGCCTGTCCTCCTAACATGGAACATGCGACAGTTATTGATTCACCGTCTACTTACTGCTGTGACGCGATCTTGCCCCTATCGGGTTGTAAAAAATCCCTGGTCCACGGCAGTTTCAGATTGCACGGTTTGACCGTTTTTCGGGTCGCTTTCTGCATGTCGAAAAATGTATCCCAAATTGTGGTCCTTTTTCGACGCCTCCGAGAAATACGGATGAGTTGATGGGATAACTCCTTACTACCTATAAAGAAGACCATTGTTGCCCCGCTATTAGTCAACTTGTTGTGAGAGCAGGCATCAAGTAGAATCGAGTCCTTACGCCTGCCTCGGCCTCCCCACGCGTCATCCCGCCTTTTAGCCTCTCCCTACACGTCTTGCGTGAGAGAAGGATCAACCAACGAAGGATAGCAAAATGGCCACTTGGAAACATCTGTCACTGTTCGCAATCGCGTTATTCTTGAGCTTCTGTTGCGCGGCGGCGCGTGCCGAGAACGATCCCAAAGCCGAGTACCTCTCCGCCTTGCTTTCGGACCGCATGGTGTCGATGACGCAGGGCTGGGGCGAATTGGGTGTCGACACGGCGGTCAAGCCGATCGGCGACCCCGCAGCAAAGCTTCGCATCAAAGACAAGGAGTACGCCCACGGCCTCGGGCATCACGCCAACGGCGAGATCGTCTTCGACTTGGCGGGCAATTCAAGACGTTTCAGACCGAAGTCGGCCTGCAATGGTCGGACGGAAACAATCCCGGGCTCGGTCGTCTTTCAAATCTTTGTCGATGGCAAAAAGGTTTTCGACAGCGGCGTGATGCGCGAGAACGATCCGCCGCGGCCGGTGACGGTTTCGGTCGAAGGGGCGGACGAGTTGCGGCTGGTGGTCAACGACGCCGGCGATGGCATCACCGCGGATTGCGCCGATTGGGCCGACGCCCGGCTGACCCGCGATCCGGCGGCAAAGGTCGCGCTGAGCCGCCGGTCGATGTCGCCCCCTTCGCCCGCGTGCTCTCTTGGGATCCGAAAGTCATGGAAGGAACGAAGGCCAGCCGCATCGACGAAATCCCGGCCGAGGACATCGCCCCGTACAAGGAGATTCTTCCGTCCGCGGACGGACCTATGCCGTTCCGACGAACGACGGCACCGGCAGCATCGGCCTGCAATGGGACGAGAATCGCATGTTGCGGCGCGTGGCGATCGAGTTTCCCGTGCCGCCGCCGTGCCGCCGGCCGAGTCGATTCAGTTGCAGTATTGGACCGGCGAAGCTCAACTCGTGAGCTTCAATGCTGGAGCGGAGAATCCGCCTGGCAAGGCAATTGGCAGCCGACGAAGGCCGTGCCGGAGAAGATCGGCAACAGCCTGGTCTGGCGGCTCGGCTATCGAGAGGTGCCGCACGGCACGCAGAAAGTCCGCTGGGTCTTCTCCGACGTGAAACGGCCGATCGCGCTGAAGCGTCTTTCCGCTTTCACGCGGTCGCGCTGGAAAACGGCGGACGTTCGCATCGAAGCGGCCCGTCCTGCGGCGGCGACGAAGGCGGAAATCGAGGTTTACAACGGCGTCTTTCCCGATGCGTCGCTGAGTCCGCCGGCCATTGCACGTGGGACGGTTCGAAGCCGCTGGTGCTGAAGGTTCGGGCCAGCGTTCCGCAGGACTACAAAGCCGATCGAACGGTGTTGCGGTTTCAGATGCCCGGCGCGGCCTTTGGCGTGGCGGTCGAGGATTTGCTGACCCACGATTGCGTGTATGTGCCGCACGCGAACGTCTTTGTGACGCGCGTTCCGTCGCCGGTCACGCCCGACGAGTATCTCAAGAAGATCGCCGGGCGAAGACAATGCGCGAAGAAGTTCGGCAGAGGCCGGATCAGGACTTTTCCCATGCCTGGGCGCTGATCCACAACCCGCGCAGAAGATTGGGCTGCCGATGCTGATTTCGCTGGCCTGCGACAACCGCAAGTTCCTGGTCTATCGCGACGGCTCGGTGTCTTTCAACGAATACGATCGCGCCGACGATCCGCCCGGGACGAGCGACGGCGTTCACACCTGGGTCGACCAACGTCGGCCAATGGCGATTTGCGCCGAGTTTCGGCGGCGGCAGCCGCTGTCGATCACGCGGCATCTCGACGGCGGCTGGCTGCCGATGCCCGTCACGACCGTCAAGGACAAGAACGTCGACGTATCAGCAGACGACTTACGTTGCCCCGGCTAGCGGTCCGGGGCAGGCAAGCCGGCATGGCTGCGCGAGCGGGCCTATTGTGCGCTCGAATATGACGTGAAGAACACCGGGACCGAACCCGCCGACGTCCGCTTGGTTCTTCAACTGGCAGTCGGCGAAAGAGCCCAAGCGATCGGTGCGTTACTATAAAGTCGCCGAAGGATTCGTGGCAACGAATAACAATCGTATTGCAACGATCAACAACGATCGCGTCTTGCTGTTCATCGACACCCGCGGGGCGGCGCCTTTGTCGTGCAAGCAAGGACCGGAGGGGGTCGTGCTCTCGGGCACGCTGCCTGCCGGAACGACTGCCCGCTGCGTCGTCTACCTGCCCGGCTGGAAAGTGCCCCCGCGGAATACGCTTCACTGCTGGAAGGCAATCCGCAGGCGTCGCGGGCCGCAGAATTATTGGAAATCGCTGCTCGAACCGGCCATGCAGATCGACATTCCCGACGCGTTCCTGAGCAATATTATCCGGGCCTCGCAAGTGCATTGCATGTTGGCCGCCCGCAACGAAAACGGCGGTGAGTTGGTTGTCCCGTGGATCAGCTCGGTTCACTACGCCGCTCGATACCGAATCGAACTCGTCATTCGCGGCATGGACATGACCGGCCACGCCGAGTTCGCCCGCGCGGCCTCGAGTTCATCTGAAGAAGTGCAATCTCGACGGCTATCTCGCCTTGAACTACACGCTGGTCGGCACCGGCGAGATCCTCTGGAACCTCGGCGAGCATTACCAGCGGACCGGCGATCGGGCGTGGATGCAGAAGGTCGCCCCCGACGTGGTTCGCATCTGCCAATGGGTCATTCGTCAGCGGGAGAAGACGAAACGCCTCGACGCCAACGGGCAGAAAGTGCCCGAGTACGGCCTGATGCCGCCGGGCGTGAGCGCCGACTGGAACCGCTTCGCCTATCGTTTCTTCAACGACGCCCAGTACTACCGCGGGCTGGAGATGGCCGGCAAGGCGTTGGCCGACATCGGCGATCCCGCGGCGCCGGCGATCTTGAAGGACGCCAAAGAGTACCGCGAAGACATCGCGCGGGCGTACCATATGATGCAGGCGAAATCGCCCGTCGTTCCGCTGAAGAACGGCACTTGGGTGCCGGCCAATCCGTCGCTGTTGGGCTGCTACGGCAACGTCGAGGATTTCTTGCCCGGCGCATGACGTGACCGACCTACGTCTATAACGCGGAGCTGGGCGCGCACCATCTCGTGGCGAACGGGGTTCTCGATCCGGCCTCCAAGGACGCCGATTGGATGATCGACTATCTCGAAGACGTCCAGTTCCTTCGCTCCTGGCGGCCGGGAAAGATCGGGCCAGCCGACGCTTTCGATTTGGGCGGGTTTGCGAAGATGCAGCCCTATTACTGCCGAATCGCCGAGATCTATGCGCAGCGCGACGACGTGAAGCCCTTCATCCGCTCGTATTTCAATCTGATTCCGGCGCTGGTCAACTTCGAGGATCTCTCGTTCTGGGAGAGCTTGACCGACGGCTTCGCCGGCAACGGTTGGGATAAAACGCACGAGACCGGCTGGTTCCTCGGCCAAACCCAGACGATGTTCGCCATGGAACGAGGCGATGAACTGTGGCTGGCCCCGTTTGTGACCAACCATTGGCTCAAGGACGGCATGAAGTGTCGGTTCGCAACGCCCCGACGCGATTCGGCAAGGTCGAGCTACACGATCACCTCGAATGTCGCCAAGGGAGAAATCGAGGCCGTCGTGCAATTGCCCGAGAATTGCACGGCCAAGAAGGTCGTGCTTCGCCTGCGGCATCCCGACGGCAAGCCGATGCAATCGGTCACCGTGCAAGGAAGGCCACACAAAGATTTCGACCCGAAGAAGGAAACCATCACCTTCGAGCCTTTTGATCGAAACGTTGCGATTCGGGCGGAGTACTAGTCGTTCGACACAACTGAAGCATCGGGCACGTAGGGAGGATTTCTGAATCCGTCCTGCAGTAACAACCGAAACGTGTTGAGAATACGAACGCGTTCGGAAAGAGAGTGCGAGTGGCGGGTCGTTGCAAAGCCGCAATCGGCTCGCCTGCTGAGCCATGAACAGTTACACTCGTGCTCCTGATCAGCAATATCCGAATGCTTCGGAGCTTGAAATCTCGGTTGTTCAACCCTCGACAGACTGGTATGTAGAATGGATCGAAGGCACCAGAAATCGTTGGTTTTAGAGGAAGACTGAGCAAGAATATGACTCCTGACACAACGGCGGTTATGGGCGACCCCTTTTTCACTCCCCAAGGGGTTTATGCTGCAAGGACGATTCCTGACCTAGCCTCTCGTGGCCGAGCCACCCAGGTTCGGAGAACCTGGGCTCGAATTCTCTTTTATCCTTTTTCAACCCACTCGATCATCGAGATCACCGCATTCGCCCCCTGGCGGGCGTTTTCGGCACGAATGAGAATCGTCCCCGACTCCGTATCCACCGCGGTTAGCGGTTGTTCCAACCAGCGACCTTTTTGAAATCCGTTCACGGTGCCCAACGACTTGCCGGCCACGGTCACGGTCTGTTTTCGGCCGCCGACAAAAGTGTCCGAATCGAGCACATACAATCGCAAGGTTCCCGAAACGCCTTTGGGCACCGTCACCTCGATTTCCACAGCCTTTTCCGATGCCCGGCAGTGATAGACCGGCGTTGTCCAAGCATCCCACGAGCTACCCGCTTTGACCACGGCGGCGTAGGTCGGCGCGGCATAGAAGACTTCTCGATACGGACGCCCACAGAGCATCAGCAGCTTGACGCCGCGTTGTCTTAGTGATTCGGGCGTCGAGCAGTTCCGTCGGGGCCCCGGCCGGGCGCCCGCTCGTTCAGCCGGGTCGTCGAGGGGTGGGGCGAGACGGTCCGGGAGCTCGTCTTTCACCAGGCAGCCACCCTTCATGATGGCGAGCAGATTGGCGCGGTCCGTCAGAATGGCGACGTCGGCCAGGGGGTCCCCGTCCACCACCAGGAGGTCGGCCAGCTTTCCCTCGGCGACGGTGCCGAGCTCGTGGCCGCGCTCCATCAGCTCGGCTCCGTACTTGGTGGCCCATCGGATCACGTCGACGCTCGGGATGCCGATCTCCTCGACGTAGTAGGCCAACTCGTCGGCGTAGAGCCCGTGCGGGAAGAAGATGGCGCCGTAGTCGTCCCCGAGGACCAGTCGCACGCCCGCGGCGTTGGCCTTGGGGAGGATCTCGGCCATGGCCTCGATGTCCGCTCTCATGGAGTCGGTGAATCCCAGGGTCGATCCCCCCATCGACTCGAGGAGGCGGGCCGGGAACATCATCGACGGCACCAGTGGCGTCCCCGACGCCACCATCCGCTCGATGCATTCGTCGTCCAGGCCGTCCCCGTGGTCGACGACGTCGATGTCAAGGTCGAGGGCCATCATGAGGGCCTCACGGTTGGCGATGTGACCACGCACCTTTGCGCCCCGGAGATGGGCGGCCTCGATCCCGGCGGCCATCTCCTCCCTGGTCATCTCGATCTGGTCCTTGGGCCCGATCGTCCCGTGACCACCGGTCACGAACATCTTGATCATCTCCGCCCCTTCTTTGATCTCGGCCCGCACCGCTCGGCGAAACTCCTCGGCACCGTCGCTTCGGCGGATGGCGCCCAGGGCGCGCACATCCCAGTGCGGTGGATAGCTCCGATCCCCGGCATGGCCGGTGGTGCTCACGTCGCGGCTGCAGGGGACCAGCCGGGGGCCGGTGATCAGGCCCTGGTCGATGGCGACCTTCATGGAGGCGTCGATGGCGAACGGGGCGCCGGCCGACACCGCGCTGGTGAACCCGCTGCGGACCAACAGCTCGAGACTGTTCACCGCCCGGACGGCCTGGAGCGCCATGGGCTCTTCGAGCCCGAAGGGGGCGGGCCGGCGACCGAGGTCGTGGTAGGTGGCGTGGAAATGGCAATTCACCATGCCGGGCATCACGGTCCGGCCCCCGAGGTCGACAACCCGGTCGTCGGGACGGGTGACCACCGGGCCGCCGCCCACCGCCGCGATCCGCTCGCCTTCCACCACCACGTGGGCATCGTCGAGGGCGCCGGCGTCACCGTCGACCACGCGGGCATGGGTGAGGACCATCCGGGTCAGGGCGCCACCCCCGTCCGTCCTGGAGCGGTCCTCATGGATGGACGACCACCTTGATGGCGCCGCTCGCCCGGTCCCCGGCCACCCGGAAGGCCTCGGGGGCCTCGTCCAGGGAGAAATGGTGGGTCACGATGGTCTCGGCCAGGCCGGGCAGCGACTCGAGGATGCCCATCGCCGTCACGAACTCGGGGACGCCGTGGTGGTGGCCGTAGGTGAAGGCCGGCAGCATGGTGACCTCCTTCAACTGGAACCCCGATCCGAGGGTGACCGGGTCCCAGAAGGTGCCGATGACCCCGATGGTGCCGCCCGGACGCACCCGCTGCAAGCAGGTGTCGAGGGAGCGCTGGGTTCCGGCCGCATCGAGGACGATGTCGTAGCCCGACCCGGGGGTTCCGGCTCCGAGCTGCTCCCCGGCCTCGATCCGCCGCCGATGGCGGGCCACGAGGGCGACATCGGCCCCGATGCTCCGGGCGACGGCGACGGTGCAGAGGCCGATCGGTCCGCCGCCGACGACGAGGACCCGGGCCCCCGGCCGGATCCCGGCGCGGTTGACCCCGTGCAGGGCCACGGCCACCGGCTCGACCAGGCAGGCCTGCTCGAGGGGGAGTGAGGCGGGGACGACCTTGGCACAGGTCGGATCGACCCAGGCCTCATCGGCCAGACCACCGTCGAGGCTCACCCCGTACATGGCCCCGAGCACCGTGGCGCACTGTTGGTCGTGGCCGGCCCGGCAACGATCGCAGTCGCCGCAGGCCACCGCGGGGAGAACCGCGACGCGGGTGCCGTCGTCGAGCCGTCCGGAGAATTCATGGCCCAGGGTGACCGGGGACGGCCCGAACGAGGCCAGGTGGAGGTCGGAGGCGCAGATCCCCGAACTGACCACCGACACCCGCACGCCTTGACGGACCCCGCCATCGGTCGGGACCACCCGGACCCCCTCGACGGTGCTCCTCACTCCCCGCACTGTCTAGTCCCCCAGGGCTGATCGTCGATCGGTGACGGCCAGGACGTAGGCGTCGGCGTCGGTGATCCGCGGGACATGGTCGGCCATGAAGGCCTCCTCGTAGGGCTGGGCCTGATGGGCCCGGAACGCCTCTTCGGAGGCCCAGCACTCGAAGAATCGGAACCGGCAGGGCGTGCCCACGTCTTCGGCCCACCAGTAGTCCACGCACCCGTCGTCCTGGCGGCTCCGCTCGCTCACGGCCCGCAGGGCAGCCACCGTCTGCCGGCGTTCCTCGGGCTTGAAGTCCAGGTAGCCGATCAACGCGTGCATGGGTCCCCTTCCGTCGACCTGGGGCGGTCCGCCCGACCTCGCGGGGCGTCGGCCGCCCACGGTGCGGCGCCGCAATCTAACACCGGACCCGCCCATCTCCCCCGTGACGTTCCGTCCACCGGAACGGTGTCAGCTCGGGAGGTGGTCCCAGACATCGACACCGTCGACCGGTACCGGTGGCCTTCCCACCAGCCAGGTCATGAACTGTCGGGACGCGGCCGGTTGGGAGACCGGGCCGAACACCGCCACCAGGCTCGAGACGTGCCACGAGCCCCACTGGGCCAGCAGGGCCGAACGCAGCGCGGCGGTCTCGACCGGGGGACGGCCGTGGTACAGGCCGACGAGCACCCGAGCGGTCAGCGTGTCGGCCCCGTAGCCGAGCGCAGGTGAGAAGCCGATCTTCTGGCCTGGTCCGTCCGGGACGAGGAAGTACCCACCGGGCGACCGGAAGTGCATACCCGCCATGGCTTGCCACAGCTGCCCCTCCGGAGAGGGGGTCGACGGGAAGGGGTACAGGAGGGTCACCCGCCCGGCCGGGGTGCCGGCCAACGAGGCCGAGGTGAAATAGGACGGCGCCCCGATCGGTGTCACCCCGCGGACCGGGCCGGCCGGGATCAGCGGGACCAGGCAGACCGCGGCGACCAACGCGGGGAGCACCGACGCCCACCGGGCGGCCGGTGGGCGTGGTCCGCCGGGGACTCGTTCCGGTCGGGACCCGACGGCAGTGTGGAGGCGGTCGAGGACGATGGCCAGGACGAGGCCGGCAAGAAGGGTGACGTACAACGAGTAGCGCACCGGGATGGTGTTGGCCAACAGCGGCAACTTGGTGAACACCCGCTCGGGCAAGGGGAAGCCGGTGAGGAGGGCACCGGGCGGCCGGTGGACCACCAGGCCGCCGCCCAGCGAGAGGACGAAGGCGACCGCACCTCCCACGGCCGCCACCCGGAGGACCGCGCTGTGCCGCCACAACACGATGGTGCCCACCGCCAGGGTGGCGAGGAGGGTGATGCCCAGGTAGGTGCCGTTCTCCGACGTGCTGTTGGCGAAACCGTTGGCCACCCGGACCAGGTCGGAGGGGGCAAGCCAGGAGTAGACGTTCGGCACCAGCGGCCCGAGCAGGTCGGCCCGGTAGGCCTCGGGAACCAGCTGGATGGGGCCGTTGATATGGGCCGGGCCACGCAGGGCGAACCACACCGGATAGGCCAACAGCACGGCGGCCACACCCAGCGCCCACCCGCTCCCCACCGCCGCCCGGCGGAGGCGCGACCGGACCGAGCGATGACCCATGAGGGCGGCCGCCACCACACAGCTGGCCCCGATGATGATGGTGGAGACCAGGATCTCGCTGGAGACGAAGAACTGGGCCACCACGAGCAGCCCGAGGGCGATGCCCCAGGTCCGGCTGGACCGCGGCGGTCCCATGATCACCTCGTGGGCGGCCAGCAGGATCAGCGGCGGGAGGACCACGAAGGTGAGGTTCAGATGTCCGCCGTTGCTCTCGGCGATCTCGTAGGGCGAGAACCCGTAGAGCAGGCCGGCGACGAAGGCGGCTGGACGCCAGCGTGTCCACCGCCGGGCGAAGAAGTACGCCGCCGCCGCCGATCCGGCCAGGGCCAGTGTGGTCAGCGTGTTGAACGTGGCGACCGGTCCGAAGAGAAGGGTCACCGGTGCCCCGGCCAGACCCAGCAGTGGGACGCTGGTGTTGTTCAACAGGTTCACCCCGAACGGGTAGTTGCCGTAGTCGGTGAAGAGGGGGTTGTGTCCGTGGGCCACGGCAAACGGGAACCACCGGAGGAACCACGTGGTGGTGAATTGGTCGCCCCCGGCCTGCATGTGCGAGGCCGCCCCGGTGGACCAGGTGTCCCAGTTGAGGATCACCGCCACGACCAGATACACCGCCAAGACGACGACGGTCCGGACCACGTCGCCCCCGGTGACGCCTCGAGTCGGATCAGTCGTCACCGATCGTTCGGCCTCGTCGGCGTCGTCCCTCTGCAGAAGGGGCATGGACCGAACACGCTACCGGAGGTGAAGGTCGTGCCGGCCGATGGCATGGCGGGCGACAACGAAGGGGGAACATCCGAAGCCGTTGCGAGGTTGCGAAGAGGCAGAGCACTTCCGGCATACCGGAGAGAGGGAGCCCAGCCATGGTGACGGATCTCGTGAAGCCCTTGTACACGGCGGAAGCGACCGCGGACGGAGGCCGGGACGGCCACGCCCGCACCAGCGACGGCCTGCTCGAGGTGGACCTGAGGCCACCGGTCGAGATGGGCGGACCCGGTGGCGGGACCAATCCCGAGCAGCTGTTCGCCACGGGTTACGCGGCGTGCTTCCAGAGCGCCCTCGCCGTCGTGGCCCGCCGACGCAAGGTCGACACGGGAACCTCCACGGTCACGGCGCGTGTGACCATCGGCACGATCGAGGGTGGGGGCTTCGGCTTGGCCGTGGCGCTCGAGGTTCACATCCCCGACGTCGACCAGGCCACGGCGAGCTCGCTGGTCGAGGGGGCCCACCGGGTGTGTCCCTACAGCAACGCCACCCGGGGCAATATCGAGGTCGCACTCGCCGTGGTCTGACCCCTATGGTCCGGCGGGACCGCGCCGTCACCCCGGAGGGAGGCAGGCGGGTCGGCGGTCTATGGATTCGGGTCGGGGTCAGGGTTGGTGTCGACCCCGAACAGCCCGACCGGGACGCCGATGTCGTCGGGAACACGCGTCGGCGTGTCACGGTTGAGGGTCTCGCCCCGGAAGAACGGGGGTCGCACGGCGGCGTGGGTGAACATCAGCACCAGTCCGAGGATGAGGGCGACCATGTCGATGAGAAAGACCCCGCCGATGTCCCAGTGGGGCCAGAAGGACATGTGCCAGGTGGTGAACGAATCGGTGGGTCGCCAGTAGAACCAGAGGTTGTACCCGAGCGCGCCGTACAGGAGGAGGCCCCCGAGCACCGGCAAGATGCCCCGTAGCCAGAGGTTGCGAGCGCTCTCACCGAGCGTGCTCCGGTAGTACCACGCGCACGAGAAGCCGGTCAGGCCGTAGTAGAACGCGATCATCACGCCCAGCGCCGACACGGCGTCCCTGATGATCGAGCCGGCGGAGATGTGGTTCATGATGACGTAGACGATGATCGAGACGGCCCCCATGACCACGGTCGAGACCGTCGGGGTCAAGAATCGCCGGTGGATCCGGGAGAAGGCGGAGGGGATGGCCTTGTACACGCCCATGGCCAGCGTGGTGCGGGCCGTCGGGAGGATGGTCGTCTGCGTCGATGCCGCGGCCGAGCTGAGCACCATCAACAACAGCAGGTGGAACAGGAAATTGCCGAACCCCGAGGTGCCGAAGACGGAGTGACCGAGGACGGAGAGCACGTCGTTCTGGTTGTTCGGGTTGCCCAGCCCGATCCCAGTGGTACCGATGCCGGCGTAGGACTGGGTCGACAGGACCACCAGAACGTAGGTGATCAACAGGATGACCGTCGAGAGGACCGCGGCCCGACCGGGAACGGTGTGGGGTTGGGCCGTCTCCTCGTTGATCGACACGGTGGTGTCCCATCCCCAGTAGATGAACAGCATCAACAGCACCCCGTTGATGAAGGCGGATGCCGACGGGACAGACAACGGGTTGAACCAGCTCCACGCCGGGGTGAGGTGCCCGACCGGTGCGGAGCCGTTCCCGACCTTGATGAGCGCCCAGATGGACAGCACGAACAGCATGGTGAGCTCGATGCCGAGCAGCACCTTCTGGAAGTTGGCCGACACCTCGATGCCCACGTAGCAGATGAGGGTCATCAGCACGATCCAAGCGATGCCGACCAGTAGCACCCAGCCACTGGTCGGGTTCTGGCCGATGCCGTTGGCGTTGAACAGCAGGAACACGTACTGCCCGGCCACCTGGGCCAGGCTGGCCATGACCAGCACGTCGGCGGCCACGATGCCCCAACCCCCCATCCAGCCCGTCTTGGGGCCGAACGCCCGGACCCCCCAGGTGAACGTGGTGCCGCAGTCGGGGTCGACGCTGTTCAGCTCCTTGTAGCCGTAGGCGATGAAGAGCATCGGAATGAAGGCGAGGATGGTGATGATGGGGGCTTGTAGCCCGATCGCGGCGACCACGAAGCCGAGCGTGGCCGCCAGGCTGTAGGCCGGTGCCGTCGAAGCCACTCCGATCACGGTGCTCGAGATGAGTCCGAGGGCGCCGGACTTCAGACCCTTTTCATGGCGCTCCGTAAATACTGGGCCCGCGATTTCTGTGACCACGACTCGACCTCCGACCTCCCACGCAACCAAAGTTGCTCCGGCAGCCAACGTGCTCCTCGGGGGACCGCTCCCCGTCGGAGAAACGTAGTGGGGAAATGAGGTCGATGCAGTGATGGCGCGCCGTTGGCGGAGCGGATTTCGGTTTCAGCGGCGCGGCAGGCCACCGACGACGGGAGGGGTGGTCGATGGGAGCGATTGTTACGCTCTCCACGTCCGAGCCAGCCGTCTCGCGGCCGGCCACGAGGCAAGGAGGAACATGCATGGGCGTCGCTTGACTGGACCGCTACGTCGAAGCGTGGGCGGCGCATCCCCGGGCCGGCCGGTGTGGCGGACGACTTCTCGACGGACTGCTCGAGTGCCTGACGGCCGATGTCCGCTACGAGGATGTGCCCACGGCGACGGTGTTCGTAGGTCATGTCGGGATTCGCCAGATGTGCGAAGCCGCTAACCGGTGGTCACCCGACTTGGAGATCACCGTGCTGACCCGACAGACCGACGGGTCGATGTTCGCGCTCGAGACCCGGATCACCGCTACCCCGGGTCAGCGGGCCGAGGGCCAGGCCGCTCACCGGTTCGAGCTCCGCGGCGTGTCGATCGGGGCCGTTTCGGAGGAGGGGCCGGTGGGGGAGCACCGCGACTACCGGGACCTGGGCAGCTATCTGGCCCAAGTGGGAGGGAACCGACCGTCCGCCTGAAGGCGGATGCCGCGGCTCAGTGCTTGGTGGCGGTCAGCCGACGCAACGGGGGGAGCGTGGGCGGCGGTTGACGGCGGGGAGGCAGGTCGGAGAGGAGCTCGGTGGTCGCCGCCGCCACTTTTTGCACCGCGGCGCCGAAGGCGGCCTCGGTAGCGGGCGACGTGGTCTGCACCCCGCTGACCTTGCGGACGTACTGCCGAGCGGCAGCCTCGATCTCCTCGGCCGTCGCCCCGGGTTCGAGACCTCGAAGGGTGGTGATGTTCCGGCACATGCCGGCCACCCTACGCGCTCCGGCCCGCCCGACTCACAATGACGTAGGCCGGTTGACGAATCGCCTGGATGTCGGCGAGTAGAACCAGCCCCCACCGGCCTTCGTACCGCCGTCCACCGGAATGGTGTGGCCCGTGACGTACCCGGACATGTCCGACGCCAGGAACAGCGCTACCCGGGCCTGGTCTTCGGGCCAGCCGAGACGGCCCACGGGGGCCCAAGACGGCCACAAGGCCTCCCGTCCCTCCGAGCTGCCGATGTAGTCGACCTGGGAGGTCTGGGTGAGGTCGGGGGCGATGGCGTTCACCCGGACCCCCTTTCGTCCCATGGCGACGGCGAGGCTGGTCGTGAAATGAGCAACCGCCGCCTTCATGGCGGCGTAGACGGGCTCGCCGGGGTAGCCGCGGAGACCCTCCACCGAGTGCACGTTGACGATCGAGCCCCGGCCCCGGTCGACCATGTTCCCGATGAACGCCCGGGTCACGGCGAAGACATGGAACAGGTTGACACGGTACATGGCGTCCCACGACTCGGACGTCGATTCTTCGAACCGGGCGAGCGGTCGATAGTCGCCGACGTTGTTGACGAGCACGTCGATGCGGCCGTGCTCGCCCAGCACGGCGTCGGCCAACCGGTCGACGTCGGCTGGCCGGGTGACGTCGACGACATGCGATCGGGCGGCGCCGCCCGCCGCGGCGATCTCCTCGGCCACGCCGGCCGATCGCCGGGGATCGACGTCGGCGATCCCCACCACCGCCCCGTGGGCGGCGAACAGGGAGGCGATGGCCTTCCCGATCCCTTCGCCGGCCCCGGTGACCACGGCCACCTTGCCGGCCAGCAGATGGCCCCAGTCTTCGATGGGTGTGACGTCGGAGGGTCGGGGCGGGCTCGGCTCGTCGGGATTCGGCATGCGATGGATGCTAGGAGCGCCGGTCGCCGGTGGGATCAGACGCCATCGGGCCGGCTGGCCCTGGCCCTGTGTTTCGATCACGGAGCCAGGACCGGCCCACCGATTCCCGCCAGGCGCAGCCCCTTGTTGGACAGTCCGTGTAGGTCGGGGCTGGCCCGACAGGTACTCGTTCTACGGAGCTGCGGCCGGGATGGATGACCGACTCTCGTCGGTGCCTACCGCCGTCCGGGGAGGGTCAAGGCCTGACGAGTCGGCTCAGGGGAACGCACACCAGGTGGCTCCGGGACCAGGACGGCTCCGTCATTCAGGCGGCCGGCTCCGCCGCCACGTGGGGCAGGGCGAGGATGGCGGCCAGCGGCTCGCCTGGCTCCTGACCCAGGGCGCGGCGGACGAACGAGGCCAAGGCCAGCTCATGGGCCACGTACACCTCGGCGATCTCGCGTTCGGTGTCGTCGTCGGCCAACCGGACCAGCTCGCGGTACTTGGCGAGGAATTGCGAGATGACGGGCTCGAAGGAGGCGAGGAAGTCCGCCCACGTCGTGTCAGCGAGGCCGTCGGCGAACTCGGCCGCCGTGGCCAGGCTGGCTGCGGTGTCGCCACGGTCGAGCCCGCGCCGGTCGAACACCGTCTCGGCCAACTCCTTCGTCCTCCGCTCCAGCCGGGCCAGGACGTCGAGCTGATGGCGGTGCTCGGGATCAGACTCGCGCCCGGCCAACAGCCCGAACAGCGCCTCGCCCAGCACCTCCCCCTGATACGACTCCACCCAAAGATCGGCCGCGTTCATCGCCTCGAGTCTACGGGTCGGTCGCCCGTCCTGCTCGGAGCGAGCATCCAGCCGGGTCGGCCAGCCCGTGCGAGATGTCGGCGATGGAGTGCATCCCAGGTCCCGATGGCGGGGGAGCCCGCTTTGACCTTCCCCATCGGTGACCGTGTCCGTCCGTTGGCTACCCGCTCACGAACCGGGTGGCCTCGGCTTGGTGCTCCCAGCCACACCCCCGCCAGAACTCCATTGCCACCGGCTCGCCCCGGATGACGATCGCTTGAAGGCGAACGGCTCCCTTTTCGGCCAGCCGGGTCTGCGCCTCGAGTAACAGACGGCGTCCGAGTCCCCTGCGGCGGTGCGACGGGACCACCACCAAGCGGTAGACGGACCCTCTCCAACCGTCCCAGGCACCGATGACCGATCCCACAACCATGCCGTCGTCCACGGCGATCAGCAGCGCCGTTGAGTCGTGCTGAACGAGCGCGGCCAGGCTCGTGGCGTTGTCAGTGTGAGTGGGGATGGCGTCCGCGGCAGCCCACAGGTCGAGCACCGGTTCGACATCGGCCCGTTGCGCAGGTCGAATGACCGCGGTCATGGGGACACCATAGGGCTGAAGCGGAGCGTCAGAGACTGAAGGGCACTACCTTGCCTGCTCCGTTGCCACCTTGAGGCCCGCCAGGGTCTGTTCCATGGTGGTGCGGTTGTGCGCGGCGCGATCGGACACCCCACTGACTGGCTTGCCCAGGGCCTTGGCGATGCGGCCGCGTTGGTCGATCCAAGTCTCGGTGACCTGGCATCCCACCGCCGTCGTCTCGAACTCGTAGCGCCATTCGGCAATCGGGAGGCCGGCCGCGGTGATGCGGAAGACGAAGAGGGACCCGGGCTGACAATCGACGATCCGCCCGGCCGTCCTCCATCGCCGCTTGCCGTTGCGGTTCGTCCCCCGGAACTTCGCACCGACCTGGGGGCCCGTGGCGCCGTGCCGCCAGGTGGCCCCCTCGTTCTCAGGCGACCATTCGCCCATTCGTGTCAAGTCGGAGACCATCGCCCAGACCTGCTCCACCGGTGCCCTGATCTCCTGGCGCACCGTGACCTGATCTGCCATCGGCCGGAGGATACCTTCCCGCCGGCATCGATGTTCGCCCGGCCTGGTGGTCCGGACGCATCAGAGCGATCCGGCGGCGCCGGCTGGCTCCAGTGTCCGGGCGAGGATGCCCAGGGTCGACCGCAGGGCTCCTTCGGAGAGCACCGGGAAGATCGCGGCCCTCTTCAGGGCCGGGTCTATCCGAGACCAGTCGCAGTACGAGGTCACGTGCGTCCCACCCTTGATCGCTTCGAGCTTGTAGCCAAAGACGTGACCGGCCGACGGACGAGCCGCACCCGCAACTGTCCAGGCGATCTCCCGATCCGGCACGAGCTCCACGATGGTCACCAGCACGTTGTAGCGCCCCATGGGCCGGTCGTTCAGGGCCTGTCGGTCCATATGCACAACGAAGGTGTCACCGACCGCACGAACGGGCTCACCCGTCGCATCCATCAGCATGCCGGAGCTGTCGATGGCCACATGTCCATGTGGGTCACACAGCAGACGAAAGAGCGTCGCCGGATCCACGGCGATCTCCCGCTCGACCTCGATCCGCTCATCGGCCATCACTCCATCCTTCCAGCACTGAGAACGGTGCCGGTAGCTCGACGATCCACCGGAGGGCACGGGTGCTGCGCGGATGGGCCCACCGGGCCCGACGCTCATCTTTGGATGCTGACGAAGTCGTGCCCAACGGTCGCCGACAGCCCGGGATCCGACTGTCGCCATTGGGGTGGGGGATCAGGGCGGGGCCATCAGCACTACTGAGACAGATCCAGGGATGGGTGTGCTGGATGGGAGGCCGATGGCGACGACTTTCGTCTTGTATGTTCCAGCCGGTAGCGGCGGCAGCCCGGAGACACCGATGCAAGGAGGGACGTACGTCACGGACCGACCACCTGGTGACAGGCATTGCTGGTAAGTGCTCATGACGGTGATCGGAAATCGATTGATGCCGTGAACGAGTCGAATGGTCGGTGAGCAGGCGACGAGGGGGAGCGCTGGACTGAACTGAATCCGCTTGTTGGTCAGCCCCACGGCGAGCCATCCGTCTGCTGCACACTGCTCAACCGTGATGGGTCTGGAGGTTGAGTTGATGAGGACGGCCTGACCCCTGATCGGAATTCCTGCGATCGCTCTGGTCTCATCGACCCTGATATGGATCGTAACCGGTGATGTCGGCATCGGTCGACCGGTTGAGGCACTTCCAGTTGAATTGCTTCCGCAGGCGGTCAGGATGAAGAAGGCAGGGGCCCACAGCAGCCACCGCCAACGTTTGGTCATTCGACTCATTCCTCTCCGTACCGCATGTCGGCGAGTCTTCTTTGATGTGCCCCGACCCAGCACCTCGGGCTTCCTATGACTGTGACGAACCACGACCGCGCCGGGTTGACATGTATTTGGGTTCCACGGTCGCCGGATCCACCAGACCCCCTGGACGGGGTCGACCCCACGAGACCGATCGCGGTCAGGGGTCCTGTCGTCAGCTGGGACCCAGTGGTCTCTCCAGATCAGCGACCGGCTTGCCTATGGGCAGCGTCATGTCTTCCAGACGTACGCTGAAGCCGAATACGGCTTGATAGGCAGAGTTCCCTGAGCGGTGTATCACCCGCGACGGCTGCTCAATCCGTACCCCCGGTCCACCCTCCAACACGCGGCCATCCTCGAACACGATCCGGCAGCGCCCAGCAATGACAAATGTCACCGAGTCGTAGTCGTGCCAGTGGAGCGCATCCTCCTGCGCCGGCAACTCATATTCCAGGGCGTGCCAACCCCGGGCAGCAATGCCGGCAAGTGCCTCCTCCCTTGTGGAGAAGCACCCGTCCGTCAGGGTGTATTCCACAGCAGCCTCCTCCGTGTCCTCTGGTCAGACCCATGGCCACCCTACTCACCGGGTCATCGGACGCCCCAGCGCCGAGCTGGCCGACCACACCCCCTCAGCATGTCGGTCCAATGACCGTACGGTCCGACGCTGTCTGCCGATCGGCCCCCCAGGCGAGTGAAGCGCTGGTCGGTTATGACTGAGCGAGATTGCCGCTGGGATCGGTCGGTCCCCAGAATAGGGTCTTTTGGCCCCTGCGTTCGAAGAACGGGTCGGCGACAATGCGAGCATGGAGAATGCATTCGATTGGGCCATGGAAGGGCTGGGTACGACTCACGCAACTGGAGATGTCCGCCAATTGGTTGAATTGCTTGCCCGACATGGCGCAGAAGAGGGCGCGATCCTCAACCGCTACCAGCGATTCGCACAGGAAGCCCGCGCGCCTGAGACCCGATTCCTCGTCAACCTCATTGTTGACGATGAACGACGACACCACGGACTCCTGGTCGAGATGGCCAACGCCATTGCCTGGGGTTTGATCGACGACAGCAGCGATCCGGTTCTTCCGGACCTGACGCACATGGATGCTGGGAACATGGCCTTGGCCGAAGAGACGCAGAGTCTCATCCGGGCAGAGGAGCGGGACCGCACAGAGCTGAAGAACTTGCGCAAGCGCCTCCGTCCGTTCGGGAGCACCACTCTGTGGGAGCTGGTGGTGGACCTGATGTTGCTCGATACCGAAAAGCATGTTCGTATCCTGGAGCTCGTTGCCAAGAACGCCGAAGCCGTCTGACTGTGGACAGCTGCTCACGACGTGGTGAGCACGCTCAAGATCGGGCGGCCAATCATCCCGGCACCGTTCAGATCGGGCCCCCATCGTGCTGGGCGAGGCCCAAGAACCGGTGCCCGGCAGAACCCTGTCCACCCACGGTCGTCGGTCCACGGCCACGTCAGTGTCGTTCAGGACGCCGACGCGGTCGTGCTCGATGCGTCGTCGCTCACCACAGTTGGAAGAACGGTGATCTCGAGTCGCTGAGGTTGATGGCACACCGATCGAACGTCCTGGCCCGCCCATGCCCGTGCCTGCGACACAGCCTCACTCTTGCCGAATGACACGAGATCGCCGTGGGTTCCACGGGGCTTGGCCGATCCGGTCTCCTCGATGCCATCCTGGCCAGCCAGGCGACACTCGAGGCAACGACGGAGCCGACGATGATGGCCCGCCACCACGTGGGAAGCGGGAGCGCCAAGAGCATCTCGACGACGGTGATGCCGAGGAGCAGGAGGCACACGCCTGCACTGACGCTGTTGTAGATCGTGGCTCGGTGGGAGCCTCGGAATTCTGACCGAGCACACACCCGTGGATGTCCTGTCATCAGGACCTATATCGGCAATGATGACCGTCTTCTGAACTGGGGAGGGTCTAGCCACGGGCACTGGCTCTTCTTCCCGCTCCCTCTCTGGGTGTGACGGGAGTTGGAGCTCAAACGCTCGGGGCCTCACCATCACTTGT
The DNA here is from genome assembly GCA_963727075.1 of uncultured Acidimicrobiales bacterium. Taxonomy (GTDB): domain Bacteria; phylum Actinomycetota; class Acidimicrobiia; order Acidimicrobiales; family RAAP-2; genus Bog-756. The sequence continues at coordinate 170,724 of CAVSET010000003.1, read as the reverse complement.
GACGAGCCAGAAGCCGGGTGTGGCGCCACTCCCAGACATACCGATAACGGGGACATCGAGAGGGACCCCGCCCATTGAGCCAGTGGGGTCCGGCTGAGATCGGGTGATCACCGAGTCTCAGTCCCCTGTTGGTCAGTGATCACGCCAACTCGGTTGTGTGGGCATCGGCCCACTGCAAGATGGCGTCGGCTGTTCGCTGATCAAATATGACGCCGAGGTGTCCGACATTCGGTATCTCGAGAAACGTGTGTGATCTGTTCGGTCGTGTCGCACTCTTCGACACCAGCCTGTCTCTCGCCCCAATGATCGCCAGGATTGGTGGACGTGGCCCATGGATTGCTTCCACGCTCCTCAGATAGGCACTGTTGGTTCCCATCTCTCTCATGACCGGCAGCGGGCCAAAGCGAGACAGTGGATGGCCCTGGTGCGGCGTGCCAATGGTCACGAGTGCATCGATTGGCGCTCCGAGTGCTCCCGCGTGCTCGGCGATCAGGCCACCCATCGAGTGCCCGACGACCACGATGGTGTCGTGGACCTGGTGAAGTTCGTGGATGAGGTTGGCAAGGCGCTGCGCCGAGGTGGCCATTGGACCGAAGGCCAGTCGCTCGTTGAAGTACTTGGTGCGCCAGCCCTCTTCACGGGCGCTCCGTCGAATTGGAGTCAACGGCCACTCGTTGCCGGGAGCAGCGAAACCTCCGACGAAGACGAGAACCTTACTCATCGTTCAGGTCTCCGAACGGCGGGCGGCCTGCCGTCTGTTCACCGGACTCCCTGCCCCGACAACTGCACCACGGCATGCCCCATTATTCCGTCTGCGATCACTGACCTGGTGGAAATGCTGAGATAGGCTCTACCTGCTTGCCATCGTCACATCTGACGGTAGCCATCACCGATTTGGGTCCGAGTCGGCCACTGAACTGGCCGGATCGGGGGCCGTTCTTCTCCGACTGCAGGTCGACATCGATGATCACCAATCGATGGACTCCACCACGCATGATCCCAATGTTTGAGTTGGGCTTGGCCCGCCACTGTTCGTCATCCTTCGATGCCGAGGAAAGGGAAGCGCATCTACGCTTCCCGCCGCCAAAGCCACATCCCATTTTCTCCTACCCAGTCCCGACGGGCCTCCAGCCTTCGGCACCATTCGAAGGTGCAGCGAGGCAGTGCCGGCGACCGTGGGTCTAGCCTAATTCACGGCCGAAAGAGGGGTTTGGCCACTCGCATGGGAGTAGGAGGACGATGTGCCGTCATTCCGCAAGCCTGGCTGGCTGGGAGGCTGCCTGATTCTCGGAGTTGCGTCAGCGTTTGCCTCGGTGGCACTGGCACCGGTGGCAGGAGCTCGAACGCCAGCCCGATGCAGCACTCCACCGCATGTTGGCGCAGACTATAAGCGCTGCAATCTCACTGGCGTCAACTTCACCGGCGCGGACCTGGCGGGCGCCAGCTGCAGCGGGCCACGTTGACGGACGCCAATCTCAGCGGTGCGAACCTGGAGCTTGCAGCGGGCCACGTTGACCGACGCTGATCTTGGTGGCGCCCAGCTCGCTGATGCCATCCTCACCAATGTCGAATCCGGCGGCATCACCGGACCCCCGGCCTCACTGCCTCGGGTTGGGCTGTCGTGGACGGGTATCTGGTTGGCCCCCAAGCCAATCTGACCGGTGCCGACCTCAGCGGTGCCAACCTCAGCGGTGCCAACCTCAGCGGTGCCGACCTGTTCACGGCCAACCTCACGAGCGAACTTCTCGGGTGCCAACCTGACGGACGCCACCGTCAAACGCTCCGCACTGCAAGGCACGATCCTCGCAGGCGCCACGCTCACCGGGATCGTCTCCGGAGGCAAGATCACGGGAACCCCTGCCTCGCTACCGCCGCATTGGGTACTTGTGGGGACCACGGTCCGCTATCTGGTGGGCTCAACGGCCGACCCCGCCAACGCCGACCTCTACGGCACCAATCTTGCCGACACGGACCTCGCCGACGCCAACCTCTCGAACGCCAACCTTACGTTCGCCAATCTGACCGGTGCCGACCTGAGTGGTGCCACCCTGACTGGAGTGACGTGGTCTGACACAACGTGCCCGGGAGGCACGAACAGCAACAACGATGGGGGGACACCTGTATCAACAACCTCGGTTGATCCGACGTCCGCCGGCCAGGAATGTTGCAGGCCGAGGCATCAGGGCAGTTATTGTGTGACGAGTGAAACCGGGGCAAGTGCATCCAGGACGACACGAAGCTCTGAGCACGCGGCGAAGGTGGGTAGTCTCCGTGGAGTGCCCAACCCTGACGACGTCAAAGATGTCTTGTCAGTCATCGGTCTCTACGAGGACGGGGACGAGGACGTCAACAACGCCCTGATCGACGAGGAGACGGGGCTGGATCCGACGACCGTGGACGAGGTCCTCGACTACCTATGGAGGTCAGACCAAATCGAGGCCATCATGACCCTCGGACCTCGCCATCCTTCGCTCGACGACATCCGGCGGGTGCTGCCCGATCGAGAGCGGTTGTGGGGAGAGGATGGAAGGCGGCAATCACCTCAGTAGGCTCCCAATCAGCCGCCGTTGCGATGATTCGCGAAATGGTGATCGACAGCTGGGCTGTCGATAACATTCTACGTCGGGTTGTCGAGGAAGTCGTGGGACGAGATTGAGTTGCTGAGCGGCTGCTCGATCTGCTTTCAGCACACCGCTCATGGTGGTGCGGCAGCCACTCACTTCGCGCTTAGGATTCCAGGTTGCCCTGCTCGCAGCAGCGGGGTTCAGTGCGCTTGCCCTCATTTGCCGCAGTCGCAGTCTTGCGATCTCCGGATCGGCACTCGCAACGCCCCCCCAGGCGTCGATGTCCGCACTTCCCAGGTCTAGGGGTGCGACTCCAACGAGATTCACTTTGAGCCTGGCCTGGGTGTTGAGAGCCAGCCTCCATCGCGGATTCGACGTGGGATGCCGTCGTCACAGTCGACATCTTGAATCAGCGCATTTCTCGACCGGAGGCCGGCACGGTCATAACGTGTCTAAGGTCTCGATGCGCTGGCGACTACGCAAAGGCGAAGTGACGGTGAGCCGGCCTGTAGGCGGGATTCTGTCCACCCTCTGACGAGGGTTGGGTGGCCATCCATCTGAGCGGTCTACCTGGGGGTCACGTCCCCGAAGGAACGTGGGGCGGGCCGTCCGTCCCCCGTTTTGACCTTGCTCCGGGTGGGGTTTACCGAGCCGACCGGGTCACCCCGGCCGCTGGTGCGCTCTTACCGCACCGTTTCACCCTTACCTGTGTGTGGCCTGTCGGCCACACCATCGGCGGTCTGTTCTCTGTGGCACTGTCCTGCAGGTCGCCCCGACTGGCCGCTAGCCAGCACCCTGCCCTGTGGAGTCCCGACCTTCCTCGACCCGCCGCCGGCCGAGGTGATCGCCTCTCCCGGAGCGAGCCGCGGCCACCCAGCCGGCTCACCGTCAGCTCCATCGTCTCACAGACCGGGGACGGTCGACCCATATCGCTGTTCCGGCACCGCGGTCGGCTGTGATGCACACCCAAGGTGGCGGGGCACCCGCCTTCAGATGGCCACCCGATTGGGAGCCGGGGATCCGACAGTCAGCGTCCCGGACCGGGGTGGGACGGGTGATCATGCCGGTCACAAGCTGGTTCTAACCTGGCGCGGTGCCGTTGAGCAGCCCCCGACCCCGTGCTGGGACGCCCGCCCGAGATCAGGACGCCCTCTCGATCAGGGACCTCTACCGCCGGATCGACCGCGCCCTTCAGGGCGCGCTGCCGGGCCAGGTCTGGGTGTCGGGGGAGGTCCGGTCGCTGACGGTGAGCTCGAAGGGCCTCTGCTACATCGATCTGGTCGACCCGGTGCACGCCCGGGACAACTCGTCGCCCGTGCTGAAGGTGGTGTGCTGGTCCCGACGTTGGGACTTGGTCCGGTCCACGCTGGCCAGGCTCGGCATCAGCCTCGAGACAGGCATGGTGGTCCGGGTCAGGGGAGAGGTGCAGCTCTACAAGCCCCGGGGCGAGATCAGCTTCGTCCTTTCCGAGTTGGACACCGATGCGCTGCTCGGCAAGCTCGCCGCTGAGCGCGCCCGCTTGGTCACGGCGTTGGTGGACGAGGACCTGTTCGACCGCAACCGACGGGTCGCCGTCCCCGCCCTCCCGCTGCGGATCGGTCTCGTGGCCAGCCCGGGCACGGAGGGCTATCGGGACTTCATGGGCCGGCTGGAGACATCCGGCATGGCCTTCACCGTGCAGGCCGTGCCCACCCAGGTCCAAGGACGCGCCGCGGCCCGATCGGTGGCGGCCGCCCTCCGGCGACTGCAGGCGGGCCAGTGTGATCTGATCGCCGTTGTTCGCGGCGGCGGGTCGAAGGCTGATCTGGCCGTCTTCGACACCGAGCCGGTGGCCCGGTCCATCGCCCTCTGCGACAAACCGGTCTGGACCGGCATCGGCCACACCGGGGACCAGTCCGTGGCCGACCAGGTGGCCAACCGCTCCTTCATCACCCCCACCGAGTGCGGCCAGGAGCTGTCCCGCCTGGTGACCGAGTTCTGGGCCTCGCGTCTCGCGGCCGGGGCGCGTATCCGTCGCCTGGCCGGGGAGCAGATGGCTCGGTCCGAACGTAGCCTGGATCGTCACCGGCATCGCATGATCGTCGGGGCCCAGTCCCAGCTCGGGCGGCACTCCGATCGGCTGGCGCACCGAACCCAGGCGTTGCGCGGTTCGGCCAAGAGGGGAGTCGAGATGAACCAGCACCGGCTCGAGGCCGCCGGCGCAACCCTCACTCGCTCAGCGCTCCGCTCGCTCGCCGCTGCCGAGCTCGGAGTGACGGCCCGGTCGGAACGGATCACCGCACTACCGGATCGCGTGCTGCAGGCGGAGGTCGTCCGGACGGCCCAGTGGCGCCGGCTGCTCGGCGCCTACGACTACCAGCGCCAGCTCGATCGGGGCTACTCGGTCACCAGGGATGACGCCGGCCGAGTGGTTCGCTCTGCCGCCGCCGTGACCGCCGGATCGCGACTGTTCACCAGACTGGCCGAGGGCTCCGTCGTGTCGGAGGTGACCGAGACCTCCGAAGTCAGCGCCCCCGGTGGCCCGGGCCGCCGGGGCCGAGGAGCCACCGATTCAGAAGGAGAGCCGTGATGGCGACAACCGGAACAGAGCCGCCGATCGAGGACGGAGCCGAGTCGCAACCCGATGTGACCTCGTTGAGCTACGCCAGCGCCGGCGCCGAGCTGGATGCCATCATCGACGAGTTCGAGACCGGGGTCGTCGATGTCGACCGCCTCGTCGATCAGCTCGAACGGGCGACCGACATCGTCGACGAGCTCGACCGCCGGCTCCGCCGTACCCGGATGCGGGTCGAGGAGCTGGTCCCCCGGCTCGAGGCCATCGGGAAGGCCGAAGCTGCGGCCGCGGACCGCTTGGGTCGCTCCGACGACCGGTCCTCCGACGCGGACGAAGACGCCGAGTCCGGTGAGGCGCCACCCGGACTCTTCTGATCCACCAGCCGCCGCCTGCCGGTCAGTTCCCTCAGTGGATGTTCCGATCGCGGTCGCCCCAGTACGGCTGGCGGAGTTCGCGCTTGAGCACCTTGCCCGACGGGTTGCGGGGGAGTGACTCGGTGAAGTCGATCGAGGTGGGGCACTTGTAGTGGGCCAGCCGGGCCCGGGTGCCCGCCATGATGTCGGCGGCCAGCGCCTCGTCGTCGTCCGAGACGCCGGGTGCACGGACCACGATGGCCTTGACCGTCTCGCCCCACTTGTCGTCGGGCACCCCGATGACCGCCGCGTCCGCCACCGCCGGATGGGCGAGCAGCGCGTTCTCCACCTCGGCCGGATAGATGTTCTCCCCTCCCGAGACGATCATGTCCTTGATGCGGTCGTGGAGGAAGAGGTACCCGTCCGCGTCGATCCAGCCGGCATCCCCGGTGCGGAACCATCCGTCGTGGGAGAGCACGGCGACCGTCTCGGCGCTCCGGTTCCAGTAGCCGAGCATGTTCTGGTCCGAACGCGTCCAGATCTCACCGACTTCGCCCGCCGGGAGCACGGCCCCGCTCTCGGGGTCGACGATCCGCAGCTCGACGTGGTCGAAGGGGCGCCCGGCCGAGCGCAGCAGACCGGATCGAGGACCGGTCGGGTCGTGATCGGCGGGCATCAGCGACGTGATGGCGCCTGAGGTCTCGGTGAGCCCGTACACCTGGGCAAAGTCGCATCCGAGGGCGGTCATCGATCTGACCAGCACGTCCTCGCTGATGGGAGAGGCGCCGTAGAACACGGTTCGCAGGGAGCTGAGATCAGCGGTCGACAGCTCTGGTGCGTTCAGGAGGAACATGAGCACTGCCGGGACGACGAACGTCTCGGTGATCCGGTGCTCTTCGATGAGCCCCAGCACCGTAGCCGGGTCGATGTCCCGGACGATGACCGAGTGGCCCCCGCGGGACATGCCGGACAGCGCCCATCCGGTGCCACCGATGTGGAACAGCGGCATCGCCACCAGCGAGACCGTGTCGCTCCCGATGTGGAAGACCTGGTCGGCCTCGGTCAGGATGCACGACACGTTCCGGGCGCAGATCATCGCCCCCTTGGGCAGTCCCGTGGTTCCCGAGGTGTAGAGCTGGGTGACCACGTCCTCGGGGCCCGGCTCGAACCCGGGATCGGCCGGGCCGATCCCGTCGGCGTCCCGCCAGTCGGGGTACTCGTCGAGCGGGACCCAGGTCTGGACGCTCGTCACGGTGGGGGCCAGTTCCTTGACGGCCGCGGTGTAGTCGGGGCCGAAGAAGAGGACGGACGCACCGGCGTCCTCGAGGATGGCGGCCATCTCCGATGATGCCAGCCGCCAATTGACGGCCACGCTGACCGCGCCCAGCAGCGCACAGCCGAAGAAGACCTCGAAGTACTCGATCCCGTTTCGGTCGAGGAAGGCCACGCGGTCGCCGCGCCCGACCCCGACGGCCGCCAGCGCGCCGCTGACCCGCCTGGCCCGCTCGTAGACCTCGCCCCACGACAGGGTGACCGCGCCCATGGTCAGCATGGGGGCGCCGGGGGTCTCGGTGGCCCATGTCCGCAGCATGCCCGACGCGGTCCGGAGATCCGCTCGGTTCGGGCGCCCGGTGTCTGTGGTCATCGTCCCCTCCTGATCGCTCGCTCCGCCCCCGCGTCCCCGTGGCTCAGCCCGGCCGTGGGCCACCGCGGTGGGCCACCGGTAGGGAACTGTAGATCTGATCGTCACCGTCGGGTCAGACCGCCGTGCCGGCCGGGCCACCGACCAAACCCGACCGGCTTCCGTTGGCCGGTGGCACGTTCGTCACCCGGTCCCCGTAAGGTGTGCCGGTGACCGAGCTCGATGCCCGAGACGCCAACGGTACGGGATCCGACCGCCTGTACTTCCGTCAGCTGCTGGCTGGTCGGGACTTCGCCACCGGCGACCAGGTGGCCCAGCAGATGGTCAACTTCGTCTACCTGGTCGGGGACCGGGCCACTGGGGAGGCGCTGATCGTCGATCCCGCCTACGGCGTGGACGAACTGCTGGAGATGGTCCGTGCCGACGGGATGCGCTGTGTCGGGGCCCTCGCCACCCACTTCCACCCCGACCACGTCGGGGGCGACATGATGGGTTGGAGCATCGAGGGCATCACCCGGCTGATCGAGGTCAACCAGACGCCGGTACACGTTCAGGCGGACGAGGCTCCCTGGGTGGTACGCGCCACGGGAGTGGGCGCGGGCGACCTCGTCACCCACCACGGCGGGGACGTGCTCCAGGTGGGTGAGGTCCCCATCACCATGCTCCACACCCCGGGTCACACGCCCGGCAGCCAGTGCTTCCTGGTCGACGGCCGCCTGATCGCCGGCGACACCCTGTTCCTCGACGGCTGCGGCCGCACCGATCTGCCCGGCGGCGATCCCGAGGCGATGTACGAATCGCTCACCACCCGCCTGGCCCGCGTGCCGGACGACACCGTCCTCTATCCCGGCCACCTGTACTCGCCGGAGCCGTCGGCCACCATGGGCCGGACCCGTTCCAACAACTACGTCTTCCGCCTGCGAACTCCTGAGCAGTGGATGACCATGTTCGGCGGCTGAGAACCCGGTTACTGCTTGATGGGGGCTCGGTCCCGAGTCCCACCCCGGGATCTCGGGTGGCTCCCGCCTACCATGGCCGCGATGAGCGACCCCCAGCCGCCTGATTCCACCGTCGTCGTGGTGGGCGCCTCGCTGGCCGGCCTGAGGGCGGCGGAGGAGGTGCGCCATGAGGGCCACCGGGGCCGGGTGCTCATCGTGGGCGACGAGCGCCATCCGCCCTATGACCGACCGCCCCTCTCCAAGCAGGTGCTCGCCGGGGCCTGGGACGTCGAACGCATCCATCACCACACGCCCGACAAGCTCGACACCCTGGGCCTCGAGCTGCTCCTCGGCGTGCGGGCCACCTCCCTCGACACCGGGGCCCGCACCGTGGAGTGCGACGACGGCCGCCGCCTGCACTACGACGGCCTGGTCGTCGCCACCGGGGCCAGCCCGCGGCCGTTGCCCGGCACCGATGGCCTGGCCGGGGTGCACACCCTGCGCACGCTCGACGATTGCCTCGCCATCCGTTCCCACCTCGAGCAGGCCGGGGCCGGGGCTCGACTCGTGGTCATCGGGGCCGGCTTCATCGGCTCGGAGGTGGCCGCGACCTGCCACGGCCTCGGAGCCCGGGTGACCGTCGTCGAGGCCCTGCCCACTCCGCTCGGCCGGGTGCTGGGCGAGGAGATGGGCGAGGTCTGCGCGCAACTGCACCGGTCCGCGGGCGTGACCGTGTTGACCGGTGTCGGTGTCGACCGGGTGATCTCACACCGGGGCGAGCCCACCCCGGTGGAGGTGCACCTGGCCGACGGCGGCGCCCTCGACGCCGACGTGGTGGTGGTGGGCATCGGGGTGATGCCCGAGGTCGGATGGTTGGAGGACTCGGGCCTCTCTCTCGACAACGGTGTGGTCTGCCGCGACACCCTCTTCGCCGCCGACCGGGTGGTGGCCGCCGGCGACGTGGCCCGTTGGTACCACCCCTCGTCGGGTGGACGCCTGCGTATCGAGCACTGGACCAACGCCGCCGAAGGCGGGGCGGCGGCCGCTCGCAACCTGCTCGCCGGGTCGGAGGCGGCAGTGCCCTACGACCCGGTGCCGTTCTTCTGGTCCGACCAGTACAAGACCAAGATCCAGGTGATCGGCCTCCCCGGTCCGGACGACGAGGTGGTGGTGGTTGAGGGCTCGGCTGACGAGGGCAAGCTGGTGGCCCTCTACCGTCGCGCCGACCGGCTGCAGGCGGCGCTGGGATTCAACCAGGCGCGCCGGCTCATGTCCTACCGGCCCCTGCTCGCCGCCGGCTCCTCGTTCGACGAGGCGCTGGCCCTGGCCCGGTCGTCGTCGTGAGTTCGCTCGCCCCGGTGGCCTGAGCCCAGACGGCGGCGCACCGTCCGGAACCGGCGGCCGAAGGCGAGCGCACCGGCGATCTGGTCGGCCGTGGGTTCGATCCCGCCGTAGGCGTACTCCTCGACCAGTCGGGACGCGGCCGACAGCCCGTCGTAGTCCGGCGGGTCGGCCGCGGCCAGGCGTTCCGCCCAGGCGGAGAGGGTCTCGTCGGGGCGGCGCTGCAGTCCGAGGCGCCGGCCCCCGCGCTCGAGGTCGGCGGCGACCTGATGGGCCCAGGTGGGAGGGCGGCGCCGGCGGCGCCGGTCGACCGCCACCCCGGCGGCGACCAGGACGACGGCGATGGCGATGGGCAACCAGGGGAGGCGGGCCAAGGCGTGGCCGGCGTCCCCGGCCAGGACCGAGCCCGGCGAGGGGTTGGCCAAGGGCACCTGGGCGGTCGGGTCGAAGTTCTGCCAGCCGTAGCCCGGGAACCAGACCTGTACCCAGGCGTGGGCGTCCTTGGCCTGGATGTCGTAGAGGTCGGTGATCGGGTTGTACGGCCCGGGGACATACCCCACCGTCTCCCGGGCCGGGATGCCGAGCGAACGGAGCATCACCACCGTGGCGGTCGAGATCTGCTCGCAGAAGCCCAACCTGGTCCCGAACAAGAAGGTGCTCACGGCGTCCGCACCGGGAGCGAGCGGCGGGATGGACGTCGTGTAGCGGATGTGCGACGCCATCCAGGCCTGGAGGGCATTCACCTTGTCGTAGGTGTGCGGGTCGGCGTCACCGGGAGCCCCGACCCCGGCGGTGATCTGGCGGCCCAGGGCCGCCACCCTCGGGTAGGCGTGCGGGAGCTGCAGGTACCGCGCTCGTTGCTCCGTCTTGAGCACCGCGGTGGTCGGCGATGCCGCGGTGGACTGGCGCAGCTGGGCCGGGGTGGCCGAGGTGTCGCTCGACACCACCGTGTACACCGTGCCCGCCCCCATCGAGGTGGCCGAGACGATGGTGCCGTCCCCGGTGAGGTAGAGACTGCGCGACTGGATGTAGACGCGCGCCGCGTCGTCGGCGTGGAAGACCAGGTTCGGTCCCGACTGCGCCAGGTAGAACGTTTGCACGTCGGTGGTGTCGTCGGCCCGGTCGGCCACCTGGTCGGGGGCCAGCGGGATCCCGAACGGCGACTCGAACTGGAGCTTGTCCACCCCGGGGCCGCTGGCCGGGTCGGCTGATTGGACCCAGCTCTGGCCGTCCCACCGGTCATAGGTCTGACCCACCCAGAAGCTCGGCCGGGTGGCCCGCACCCGCATGACCACGTCGTTCCCGAGTGAGGCCCGGACCCCGGTGTCGAGGGAGGCCGCGAAGCCCAGGAAGCCCCCGACGCCCGTCCGGCCGTGGGCGCTGGCCGCGTGGGCCGGCAGCGAGGCGGCGCCATCGGTGAGCCGGCTGGCGCTGTCGACCGGTGACGAGTTGGCCGAGGACGAGGGGAACACCAGCGACGTCGACACATGCGGGGCGGGCAGGAGGGCCAACAGCAGGGCCGCCACCGCCAGCACGGCCACGGCGGCGATCCCGGCCGTGAGCCACGGGATGCCGCCGGCCCCCGACATCGACTGCCACATGGCCACCAGTCCCCCCACGCCGCAGATGACCCAGAGCACGACGTAGAGCCCGAGGGTCAGGTCGACCGACTGGGCCGCCGCCACGGCCATGAGGGCGGCCGATCCGGCCAGCGAGTAGGCGACGTCCCGCCGGGCCGGGACGTCGAAGGCGTGGGTACAGAGGACCCAGGCGAACAGGACGGCCAGCGGGCCCTCCACGGTGGCCACATCGCCAGGGGTCGCACTGTGGCCGGCCGTGATGATGAACCAGACGAAGCCGCCGATGGCGCAGGCGGCGAGTACCGGCTTGACCAGCTTCCAGGGACGTTCGCGACGCCAGTAGGACAATGCGTTGCCGACGACGGTGATGGCCATGGCGAACAGGGCCACCGCCGCGCTCAGCTCGCCCTGGCTCCAGCAGGCGGCAATGGCCACCATCACCGCGGCGGCCGACGCCGCCCGGAAGGGGACCGAGTGTTCGGCTGGCCCCGGCCGGTTGGCCTGGACGATGCGTTGCCAGAGGGTCATGCGGACCTCGGCTCGGGGCTGGGCGTGGCCGCCGGTGCCGGACCCGCCCGGGCCAGGCGCCGCCCCAGGTCGATGCGGTCCCGCACGGTGTCCATGGTGTGGCCGTCCGGCTCGTCGGTACCGAGGAGCACCAGCCGGCCCCGCGCCAGGTGGGCGCCGATCACCGCCATGGCCCGTTCGGCCATCGCCTCCGCCTCGGCGGGGTCGGGCGGCAGCACCAGGTCGATGACGATCGGGTCGTCGGTCTGCCGCTCCTTCTCCCGGACCATGAGGGTGCCCACGTGCGATGTGGCCGGCCAGTGGACCGAGCCGCGGGCGTCCCCCGGTTGGTAGGGGCGCACCCCCCGCGGTTCGCCCACCCCGGCCGGGACCCGCAGCAGGGCCTGGCCCGACGACGGATCGGCCATCACGCCGATCGGGCCCGGGTCCCCGGTCCTCGGGGCCACGTGCCAGGGCCGGGGCAGGGCCACCTCGACCTCCCTCGCCCACCACTGCAGTCCGAACGGGGCACACGAGGCGAGTTCGAGGCGCACGCGGCGGTGGACGCCGCGGCGGTCGGGCGTGACCGTGACCTCGACGCTCCGGGAGCCCCGGGCCGGCCCGACGGCGCGTGCCGGGGCCCCGGCCGGGGCCCGGGGCGTGATCCGGATGGGCCCGCTGGCCGTCAGGGTGAGCGTCGCCCCCCGCCCGGCCTGGCTGTCGGACGGCGACGACGTGCAGGTGACCGAGGCCCGCCTGGCCGGCACCGCCGGCGCCACGATGCCGATGGCCAGCACCGCGGCCAACAGCGCGCCGACCGCCTGAACCCATCCCGACCCGCTGGAATGGGCCACCGCCCCCCAGGCCAGGACGGCCACCACACTGCCCGTGACCGGGGTGAGCCAGGCCACCGGGCGGGTCCGGCGGTGGAGGTCGCCGCGGTTCGGAGGCCCCCGCCGCCGCCCCGGGGCGGTGAGGAAGACGGAGCAGGACGCACCGGCCACCATGGCGGCCAGGCCGATCAGGATGCCGCTCACGATCCGGCCGGGACCGAGCGCCGCCCGGGTGACCACCACCCCGCCGACCCCGGTCATGATCCCGGTCACCGTGGCGGCGACGATGCGCCACCCGGGTGGTCGATGGCCGGGCGGCGGTGGGCTCACGTGAGGGGAACGGGCGTCTCGCCGATGATGTGGCCGATGAGCCTCGGGCCGTCGCCGCCCTGGCCCTCGGTGACCAGGCGGTGCGAGAGACAGGCCACCGCGACGGCCTGGACGTCCTGGGGGGTCACATAGGCGCGGCCGCTGAGCACGGCGAAGGCCTGGGCGCTGCGGATGAGGGAGATGCCCGCCCGGGGGCTGGCGCCGAGGCGAACCGTGCCGGTGTACCGGGTGGCCCGGACCAGCGCCACGGCGTAGTCGGCCACCGCCGGGACCACCCGCACCGAAGCGGTGGCCCTGATCACCCGGTCCCACTGGACCGGGTCGGATACCGGCACCAAGGTGTCGAGGGCGTACCGGCCGCCGCTGTGGAGCACGAGCCGCGCTTCCACGTCGGCGTCGGGGTAGCCGATCTCCGTCGACAGCCCGAACCGGTCGAGCTGGCTCTCCACCAGGGGATAGGTGCCGAGCTGGCCGACCGGGTTCTGGGTGCCGATGACGAGGTGCGGGCGCGGCAGGGGCCAGGACTCGCCGTCCACCGAGACCTGCTGCTCCTCCATGGCCTCGAGGAGTGCCGACTGGGTGCGTGGCGGCGTCCGGTTGAGCTCGTCCAGCAGGACGACGTGAGCGAAAACCGGCCCCGGCCGGAAGTCCCAGGTGCCGGTGTCGGGGGAGAACACGGTGACGCCGGTGACGTCGGAGGGGAGCAGGTCGGGGTGGCCCTGCACCCGGGAGAGCTGGACGCCGAGCGCGGTGGCCAGGGCCTTGGCCAGTACGGTCTTCCCCACTCCGGGCACGTCCTCGATGAGGAGGTGGCTCCCGGACATGGCGGCCACGACGGCGATGGTGACGGCCCGGGGCGTCCCGAGGAGCACGGCCGAGAGGGCGTCGTGCACGTTCCTCGCCACGGCCACCGCTTCGTCGAAGGACAGCCCGGTCCCCACCACCGTGGACGGGTCGGCTCCCACCGTTCCGATGTCCGTGCCCGTGCTCATGCGTTCCCCTGCTCCCTGCACTCGCCCGTCCGGCGGAACGTCATCGACGAGCGTGGTCCCGAACCCACCCTAGGCGTTGGTGGCGCGCCGGTTCAATGCCTGGGGCTGGGGGAACGCCGTCTTCGCCCGGCGCCGGCCGACCTCAGAAGTCGAGGGCGGACAGCTCGGGGATGGCCCCCTCCGCCCGGCTGCGGGCCTCGAGCCAGCGGGACCTCTTGGCCGCCCGTTGGTCGTCGCCCGTCTCCGGTTCGAGCACCTCCCGGGGGGACCACGCCGCGGCCACCTCGCCCTCGTCGGCCCAGGTGCCGACGGCCATGCCGGCGAGATAGGCGGCGCCGAGCGTGGTGGCCTCGGACACCGGGGCGATCTCGACCGACCGACCGCACGCCTCGGTGAGGGCCCGGGTGAACACCGGGTTGCCCGACATCCCGCCGTCGATGCGCAGGGCGTCGACGGTCAGACCGGAATCGGCCTCGGCTGCCTCGAGGAGGTCGGCCCCGCGGTGGGCCACTCCCTCGAGCACCGCCCGGACCAGGGCGGGCCGGCCGGTCCCCCGGGTGAGGCCGAGGAACGTCCCCCTGGCCCCGAAGTCCCAGACCGGTGTGCCCAACCCGAGCAGTGCCGGTACGAACCAGACATCGCCGGTGTCGTCGCAGCGTGACGCCACTTCGGCCGATGCCGGGGCGGTCTCGATGATGCCCAGGTCGTCCCGCAGCCACTCCACACAGGTGCCCGCCGACAGCATGATGGCCTCGATGCCCCAGGTGACCCGGGACTCGCGTTGCCAGGCGATGATGGGAATGGTCCCGGCCGGCCCCCGGGCCGGATGGGCCGGCCGGTCCTTCCCCACGCACTGGTCGAGCATGCCGCCGGACCCGAAGGTGGCTTTGGCCTGCCCGGGACGGGTGCACCCCTGGCCGATGAGGGAGGCCTGCTGATCGCCGGCCAAGCCGGCGATCAGCGGGTGACCCGGCAGCGCCACGGCCGGGCCGAGGGTGCCGCTCGAGTCGACGATGGCGGGAAGCAGAGGCTCGGGGATGCGGAGGGCCTCGAGCAGCCGCGGGTCCCATCCCGAGCCGTCACCGCGCAGGAGGCCGGTCACCCCGGCATTGGAGGCGTCGGTGACGTGCAGCTGGCGTTCGGAGAGCGTCCAGGCCACCCAGGTGTCGACGGTGCCGAAGGCCAGCTCGCCGCGTTCGGAGCGGGCGCGGTCCGGATCGGCCGAGTCGAGGAGGGCGGCCAGCTTGGTGGCCGAGGCGTTGGGGGCGATCCGGATCCCTCGCCCCTGGAGCTCCAGGCAGGTGCCGACGGTGCGGAGGTCCTGCCAGCCGAGGCCCGGTCCGACGGGGATACCCGTCGTACGGTCCCACACGATGGTCGACGCCCGCTGGTTGGCGATGCCCACGGCATCGACCGGGCCGGCCCCGGCCAGGCTGCGGGCCGCCACCGCCAGGACCGCCTCGGCCATGGCGCCGGCATCGAACTCGACCAGACCGGGGAAGGGGGTGTCCGGCAGCACCGGGACGTGGTGGATGTGGTCGACGGCCCCGTCGGGGCGCACCACCGCGCCCCGGACCCCGGAGGTCCCGACGTCCACCACCAGGATGCTCATGGCCAGGGAGCCTCACCGAAGGAGCTCGGCAGGCCCAGCTTGCCGGGGTTGAGGATGCCTCGCGGGTCGAGGGCCCGCTTGACGTCGGCCAGCACCCCGAAGGCGGGACCGAGCGCCCGGGGCAGGAAGCGGGCCCGGTTGACGCCGATCCCGTGGTGGTGGCTGATCGCCCCGCCGGCGGCCAGGGTGGCCTCGGTCACCGCGTCCCACGCCCGCCGGTAGTAGCGCTCGCCCCACTCCCGGTCAGGTCCCTCCGGGGCACCGGGGCCGTCGGTCGACGGGGGACGGCCGGCGAAGGTGAAGTAGAGGCAGGCACCGTCGGTGTAGGCATGGGACTGGTGGGACGAGGCCACCAGCGTTCCCTCCACCCCGCCCAGGGCGTCAAGGACTGAGCGGTAGAGCAGCGGCAACGCGGCCCAGCGGACCGACACCTCGACCGTGTCCACCACGATGCCGGCACGCCACAGGGGGGCGAGGGCCGACACGTCGTTTCGGTGCTCGAGCCACCGCCCGACCAGCCCGACGTCGAGCGTCTGGGCCGCACCGCACTCGTCGTCCACCACGGCCAGGGTGGCGGCGACCAGCCCGGGGTCGGCCTCGTCCAGCACGACGAGCACGTTGGTGTCGGGGTGGTCGAAGGACCGACCTGACTCGGCTTCGTCGTACAACCTGAGCACGGCCGGCGACGCACCGCGGCGGAGGATGCGCCGACAGGCGTCCAATCCGGTGGCGAACGACGGGAAGCCGAACGCCCGGCGCCCCTCGCCGTCGGGTACGGGATGGACCCGGAAGCGTCCCTCGGTGATGACCCCGAGCACCCCTTCGCTGCCCACGAACAGCTGGGTCAGATCGGGCCCCGTGGCCGAGCGCGGCCCGTGGCCCCCGGTCCTCACCACCCGGCCGTCGGCCAGCACCACCTCCAGCCCGATGACCATGTCCTCGATCTTCCCGTACCGGTTCGAGTACTGGCCCGCGCCGCGGCAGGCCAGCCAGCCGCCCACCGTGGAGAGCTCCATCGACTGCGGCCAGTGGCCGAGGGTCAGGCCGTGGCCCTCCCGCAGCGCGGCCTCCACGTCCGGGCCGAAGGTGCCGGCGCGGAGGTCGGCGGTCAGCGAGTCGGCATCGACCGCCGCCACACCGGCCAGGCCGCAGAGATCGAGGGCGACACCGCCGAAGAGCGGTATCGAGGCACCGCACACCCCGCTCCGCCCCCCGGCCGGGGTGACCGGTACCCCCGCCTGGTAGCACAGGTCCAGGACCGCAGCCACCTGGGCGGTGTCGGTCGGCCGGGCCACCACCGCCGGACGGCCCGGGACCTCCCCGTCGGCCGCCCAGCCGATGGCGAGCGGCCACCAGTCGCGACCGGCCTCGGCCCGTTCGGCATCGGCCTCGGTCACCTCGGCGCAGACATCGGTGAGCGACCGAAGGAGGTCGGGGTCGACGGCCACCCGATGGACGTTCAGGTGGTCGACGATCGCGGCCGCCGGTACGTCGATCGACGTCACCGGCGTCGGTGTGGTCACCGGACCTCCGCCGCGGGTGCGGCCGTGGCCGAGGTGGCGCCGGTCCCCGCCCCGGGCTCGAGCCCGGCCCGGGTGAGGGTGGCGAGGATCGCTCCGGCATAGGCCTCGGCCTCGGCGGCGATGCGGCCCGGGCCCCACCCGAGCTCGGGCCCGATCAGGCTGGCCACCCGCGGTGCGGCTGCCGCCGCCCCCCGGGCGTCGCGCAGGGACGCCCGGGTGCGCCGGTCGAGCACGTCCGGCAGGGTCCGGGCCATCTCCTCCCGCACGGCGTAGACCGCTTCGGCGCCGAGGTAGCGGAGCCCGGGTACGAGTGGCTCGAGCAGGTCGGGCCGGTCGTCGGCCACCGACAGCACCGCCGGCGTCTCGGTGCCGTAGCGGCCGGCCAGATGGGCCGCCACCGCCGCGGCCTTATCGGGAGGCGAGTCGCGAAGGTCGTCGTCACCGGGCGCCGGGGTCCGGGCCGGCGCGTGCCCCACCTGGCCGGCGCCCCGCAGCCTGAGGGTCTTGGTGACGCAGGGCACCGGTCGCCGCCCGAGCTCCTTCAGGGCGGCGTCCACCGTGTCCTGGGCCATCTTGCGGTAGGTGGTCAGCTTCCCGCCGGTGATGGTGACCAGGCCGGGGGAGGTGTGCACGGTGTGGCGGCGGGAGAGATCGGCCGTCCGGGCGCTCGGCGTGTGCCGGCCGTCGACCGGCGCCAGCAGGGGTCGCAGGCCCGTCCACAGACCGGTGATGTCATGCCTGGTGAGGGGCCGCGTCGTCACGGCGTTGGCCGCCGCCAATAGGTAGTCCACGTCCTCGGGTAGGCAGGCCGGGTCGTCGAGGCTCCCGTCCCACTCGGTGTCGGTGGTCCCGAGGTACACCTGGTCCCCCCACGACACCACGAAGATGGATCGGTGGTCCTCCTTCACCGGGATCACGGCGGCGATGTCACAGGGGAACGCCGGGTAGGGCACGGTGACGTGGATGCCCTTGGCCGGCCGGATCGAGTGCGGGTGATGCCCTTCGGCCAGGGCCCGTACCTCGTCGGACCACACCCCGGTGGCGTTGACCACCACCGAGGCTCGGACGGCGAACGGCTCATCGCCCTCGGGGGTCACCACGGCGCCGTTGACCCTCCCGTCGGGCCCGGTGGTGAAGGCCGTGGCCGCCAGATGGTTGGCGGCGACCGCATCGTGGTCGAGCACCGCAGTCCGGAGCACGGCCAGTGTGAGCCGGGCGTCGTCCGCCTGGGCGTCCCAGTAGAGGAAGCCGGCGGCCAGCCGGTCGGCCTGAAGGGTCGGCATGTGGGCGAGGGCCTGCTCCCGGGACACGCGTTCGTGACGGCGGCCGATGCGCACCCCTCCGGTCAGATCGTAGAGCCACAGGGCGGACCGGTACACCCGGGCCACGCTGCGGTTGACCATCCCCTCGTGCCCGAAGAGCGGGATGAGAAAGGGGAGCGGGGACACCAGGTGCGGTGCGTTGTCGAGCAGGCGTTGACGCTCGGCCAGGTTCTCGTAGACCAGCCGGTACTCGTGTTGTTGCAGGTAGCGCAGGCCGCCATGGATCATCTTGGACGATTTCGACGACGTGCCGGAGGCGAAGTCGTCCCGCTCCACCAGCGCCGTCTTGAGGCCGCGGCTGGCCGCGTCGAGGGCCACTCCCGCCCCGGTGATCCCCCCACCGATGACCAGCAGGTCGAACTGCTCGGCCGCCAGCCGATCGAGGGCGCGATCCGCGGCGGAACCGGCCCGCGCCCGGGTCGGTGGCGCCGGTGCGGTTCTGCATCGGTCAAGACTGCCACACGCCATCGGCATCCCCACCGCCGATGGAGCGCACCGTCGGCCTGGTGGCGCGGCGGCCGCGTTCCGAGATGTTGTTTACAACGATTGTTGAAGAACAATTGTTGGTGATAAACTGGCCGGCAGTGAAGACGCCCGACGAGTTGACCGAGTTGTTCCGCTCGAGCGGCCGGAAGGTGACCGCCCAGCGGCAGTGCATCTTCCGGGTGCTCCAGGGGGACGTGACCCACCCGTCGGCCGAGTCGGTGTACGCCGTGGCCAGCCAGGAGATGGAGACCATCTCGTTGAAGACGGTCTACCAGACCCTCCATGACCTGGCCGAGCTGGGACAGATCGCGTCGCTCGACCTCGGCACCGGCATGACCCGCTTCGACCCCAACGTCGACGATCCCCACCATCACCTGGTGTGCCGGCAGTGCGGTAGCGTCCGCGACCTGGTGGCACCCTTTCCGGAGCTCACCATTCCGGACGGGGCGGCCCTGGGCTTCGAAGTGGGCTCGGCGGAGATCGTCTTCCGGGGGCTCTGTCCCGACTGCCGGGCCCCGGCGCCGTCGCGATCGGTGCGGGCGAAGGCCCGCTCATGAGTCGGGCAGCGAGATGGCCCCAGTCCATCGCATCGTCGACAGTCATCTACCAGCCAAAGCCATGAAAGGAAACACCGTGCCATCACTGAAGAACAGCAAGACCGAGGCCAACCTCAAAGAGGCATTTGCCGGTGAGAGCCAGGCCAATCGCCGTTATCTGTACTTCGCCCAGAAGGCCGACGTGGAGGGCTACCCCGACGTGGCCGCCCTGTTCCGGTCGGTGGCCGAGGGGGAGACCGGTCACGCATTCGGCCACTTCGACTTCCTCCGCGAGGTCGGCGACCCGGTGACCGGGGTACCCGTCGGTCCCACCGAGGCCAATCTCAAGTCCGCCATCGAGGGTGAGACCTACGAGTACACGGAGATGTACCCGGGCTTCGCCCGCACCGCCCGCGACGAGGGGTTCGAGGAGATCGCCGAGTGGCTCGAAACACTGGCCCGAGCCGAGAAGAGCCACGCCGGCCGGTTCACCGAGGGGCTGGCCTCGGTCGCCTGACCGACATCGGTAGAGCGATGTACCTGATGACCGGCGTGACCGGTCCCGGGTCCTCCCGGGGCCGGTCCGTTCCGAGGTCGGGGCGGCGATGAGCGCCCCTCGCCTCCTGACCCTCGACGACATCCTCGACCAGCGCGCCTACGAGCGGGAACGGGACGAGTTCCGGTCCAAGGTCATCGCGGTCAAGAGGCTGCGCCGGGTCAGCATCGGACCGGTGATCACCCTCACCTTCGAGAGCTGGATGACCATGCGGTTCCAGATACAGGAGATGGCCCGGGCCGAGCGGATGTCGACGGACGCGCAGATCCAGCACGAGCTCGACGTCTACAACCGGCTCCTCCCGGCCCCGGGGGAGCTGTCGGCCACGCTGTTCCTCGAGCTCACCGACGAGCAGCAGTTGCGGCAGTGGCTGCCACGCCTGGTCGGCATTGAGCGGGCGTGCCAGCTCCACGTCGGCGACACGGTGGGTGGTGGCGGGTCGATCGTGCCGTCCATCCCCGAACATGAGCACCAGGCCAACCTGACCCGTGAGACCACCACCTCGGCGGTGCACTACGTGCGATTCGCGCTCAGACCCCTCGCAGGTGGAGGCGTTCATGGTCGGACCGGTGCGCCTGGTGGTCGACCATCCGGAGTATCCCGACGGCCGGCCCGGCGTGCACCTGAGCGACGCCACGCGGGCGGAGCTGGCCGCCGACCTGCTCGGCGAGTAGCGCCACCGTCTGGCCCCTCGGCCCGGACCAACGAGCGTCCGGACAACCGGGCGTCCCGGCGAGCTCAGCGCCCCGAGAAATCGGGCCGACGGCGTTGCAACGAGGCGGCGATCCCCTCGCGGAAGTCGTCGGTGTTCATCAACGCCAGCTGCTCGGTCCGCTCGTGCTCGACGGCGGCGGCGAATGCCTCGGCCAGCCCGGTCCGCTGGGTCCGCCGGATGGCCTCCACGGCCAACGGGGCCGACCCGGCGATCTCCCGCGCCAGGGCGTGGGCGCCGGCCCGAGGGTCCTCGTCCAACCCGTCGCACAGCCCGATGCGGAGGGCCTCGGCGCCGTCGACGCGGCGGCCGGTGAGGAGCAGCTCGAGTGCCCGCTGCGCACCGACGACCCGGGGCAGCGTGACCGAGATGCCGAAGCCCTGGTGGAGCCCGAGCCGGGCGAAATTGGCCGAGAACCGGCTGTCGGCCGACGCGATCCGGAAGTCGCCGGCCAGAGCCAGCCCGAGCCCCCCGCCCACCGCCGCCCCCTGCACCGCCGCCACCACGGGTACCGGACTGGCGACCAGTGCCTCGGCGTGGTCGTAGAGGTGGCGCAGCTCGGCCGGATCCGGCCCGTCCGACGAGCCGAAGTCGAAGCCGGCGCAGAAGTTCCGGCCTTCGGAGCAGAGGACCACGGCCCGCCCCCCCTCGACGTGGGCCCAGGCGACGGCCTCGACGACCTCGGCCAGCAGCGGGCCGTCGAAGAAGTTGGAGGGTGGCCGGTGGACCTCGACCTCGGCAACGGCCTGGTCGGTGAGCTCGGCCGTGACGTCACCGAACGCCTTCATCGGGCCCGGCCACCGTTCGACGGGCGGTGCCCTCGACGGGGCACCGTCGAGCGGCTCAGAGGTAGGCGAGGTGGACGGCGGCATCGGGCGTGTTGATGCGGAAGGCCAGGCTCTCCTCTATGTAGAGGTGGACGGTGTCGCCGTCGCCTGAGTGGTAGCCGAGGGAGAAGTCCTCCCCGATGGTCAGCTCGAAGTCCCCGCCGCGTTGGCTCAACACCACTGCACCGTCGACCGCCGGCGCCCACACCACCGGGCCGCCGAGGATCTGGCGCAGATGCTCGAAGACGGGATAGCCGCCGTGCTCGGTCGTCTCGGTCACGCCCGTGTAGCAACGGGCCCCGAGTGCGATGGCGAAAGGACCGGCGATGTCGGCGCCGCGCAGCGCCCCGACCGCAGTGGCCACATGCTCGGGATAGTGGCTGTAGTCGTCGCTGATCGGCACCGCCTCGTGCGGGCTCTCGGCCACGATGCCGGCCATCCCGCCCGGCTCGTAACCGTGGAACACCACATGGTCCTCGGCCAGGGCCGCGGCCCGGCCGGCGGCGATGACCGCGTCCAGGTCGATGTCGGTGGCGCCGCGGTCGGCGGCGGCGAGCTCGGCACGGGAGAGCGAGAACCGGCTCTGCAGCTCGAGGAGGGGCACGACGCGGTCGTCGGGCCACCTCGACCCCGCCGAGCGCACCCGGGTCGAGCGGTTCGACCCGGCCGACGTCGACCGAGGAGCGGGCCCAACCGTGCGGGCCGGAGAACTCGACCAGCCGGCGGGCAGCCAGGAAGTGCTTGATCGAACGGGTGGCCTCGGCCTCGATCTGCGCCCAGGCCTCGTCCGTGACCGGGGCCAGCTCTCGCATCAGGTGGTTCATGGAAGTCTCCCGTCTTCGCCTCGTAGGTTGCCGACGCCCAGACCAATACCCATTCCGGCCTGGCCGGCCATCGGGTTCGGCCGGGGGGGTGCCAGCCGGGTGAGGATATTGCGATCGACGTGGTGGAAGGGATCGTCCCGACCGGGGATGGCCAGCACCCCGACCTCCTCGTAGGACCAGGTGTCGTCGGGGTGCACCTGGACGTCCATGCGGTAGCTGAGCGTGCGGAAGGCCCCGTCGAGGAAGGGGTTCGACAGGATCCCGTAGACCTCGCTCCCGACCGCCGCCTCGACGGTGAAGTGGGTGGCGTCCGGCTCGGTGGTGCCGCCGGCCAGCAGCACCTGGCCCCGCGGGATCCCGAGGGTCAGGGTGACCGTCCCGGTGGCCGGCTCCCACAGCCAGTACCCGACCTGGTCGTGGAAGGTCTCCACCTCGCCGGGCTTGGTGATATGGGTGTGGTAGCGGAGCCCGTAGAACAGCTGAGGACCGTTGGTCTGTCGGTCGATGGGCTCGAGCTCGATGTGCTCCACGAACGAGTCACGCTCGACCCCGGGTGCCGCCGGGTGCTCGTCCTTCCCTCGCTCACCGCGCCAGACCCCGGCCAGTGGAGCGAGTGGGCCCAGATGGGCGAGGGTGTCCACCTCGCCTTCGGCTTCGGCGTAGATGTCGTCGCCATAGGGGTTCACGCCGGCCGCCTCATGGTGTGTCGATCTTCTGCTCCGGTGTCGTTCCGTCCGGTCCCATGCCGACCGTGGTGCCGATGCGTCCGGTTCGGGCTGGTGGGTCCGGGACAGTGTAGGTCCGGGCCTGCCGGGACCGGGTGGGCGCAGCCCTGTGCCGACGGCAAGGTCCCCGACCGGGTGTCCGCATCGGACCCGAGCAAGGCGGGGGCCCCACCATCGGCTTGTCATCAGCGGCGCGGGCCCGAGCCCGGAACGGGCGTCTTTGCGGTGCCGTCCGCGCCGTGGTGCGCCAACGACCCACCAGTGAAGGAGTCAACCATGAGCACGGCATCGACCACCACCATCGTCGGCAATCTGACCCGCGATCCGGAGATCCGCTATACGCGTGAAGGCCAGGCCACGACGTCCTTGGGCGTAGCGGTGAACCGTCGGTGGCAGAACCGCGAGACCAACGAATGGGAGGAATCGACGTCGTTCTTCGACGTCATCACCTGGCGGGACTTGGCCGAGAACGTGGCCCTGAGCTTGACCAAGGGTATGCGCGTGGTGGTTGCCGGCCGACTCGAGCAGCGCAGCTGGGAGACCGAGGAGGGCGAACGTCGCTTCAAGGTCGAGATCGTGGCCGACGAGGTCGGTGCCGCCCTTCGCTTCGCCACGGTCGACGTGCACCGGATCGAGCGCCAGCGGGCCGTCGAGGGCGACTCCGCCGCCGGCGGCTCGGATGGGGCCGAGGATTCGCTCGGAGCCCCGGCGTGACGGCCCGGGGCAGCCGCCCCCGGTCGTGGCCGGTCCCGGGACCGGCGTGGGCGTCCCGCTGATGTGGGCCGGGTTGGGCCTGGCCCTGCCGCGCTGGCCGGCGGCCGTCGCCTCGGGCAGCCTGACCCTCGGATGCATGGCGCTGGTCCGGCGGGGGAGGGGAGACGGCCGTCCGGGCCGAGGACGATCGGGACGCCGCCGGGGGCGACGCGCTCAGGGTGGAGGGACCCGCCGGTGAGCAGGGTGCGAGCCGGGACGGCTCCGACCCACCCTGTCCGGTTCTCCGAGTCGGTCCTGCTCACCAAACGCGAGGCCTTCGACGCCTGCCAGGCGCTGGCCGACGCCGACCGCTTCCTGCTCCGCGCCGGGCAGAAGGAAGAGGCCGGTGCGCTCGGCGACCTGTTCGAGCTCTTGGAGGAACGGCTGACCACGGCCGGCCCCGGACCGGAGCCGGCCTCGGCCTGCCCTCAGCCGCGGTCGGGCTCGAATTCGAGCGACAACGAGTTGACGCAGTAGCGCTGGCCCGTCGGTGCCGGGCCGTCGGGGAACACGTGACCGAGGTGGCCGCCGCAGCGGGCACAGGTGATCTCGGTGCGCGTCATCCCATGGCTCCGGTCCTCGTGCTCCTCGATAGCTCCCTCGTCGAGGGCCCGGTAGAAGCTCGGCCATCCCGAGCCCGATTCGAATTTGGTATCGCTCGGGAAGAGGGCCGCCCCGCAGCCGGCACAGGTGAACATGCCGCTGCCGTCCACGTGGAGCAGCTCGCCGGACCATGCCGGCTCGGTCCCCTTCTGCCGAAGCACGGCGTACCGCTCAGGGGCGAGCGCCTCGCGCCACTCCTGGTCGCTGCGCTCCACGTGGCCGCCCTGTTCGGTGCCCGTTCTCTCGGTCATCTCCATGCCTCCTTCGCCGGCCCGCCCGCGGCTCACCCACGACGTCCACGCGGCGACTGCTCCAGGCAACGCCCGCCGGGGGGGCGGTGTTCCCGCCCGGCGGGCGGTGTTCCCGCCCGGCGGGCCGGAGGCCCGACACTCGGGCTTTGCTAACGTCGCGTCAGATTCGGCCGGCCCGGTCCTCCTCCCGGCCGACGCGGCCCGTTCGCCTGCCCTCGGCCCATCCGTTCGCCGCCCAGACGCCACAGGAACCCTCGCCATGGACCTTCGAGACCGACCCGAGGACCAGGCCTTTCGCCAGGAGGTCCGGGCCTGGCTGGTCGAGCACGTGGTCGGTGAGTTCGCCGCGCTCGGCGGCCGCGGCGGATCGGGGGACGAGACCTTCGGGTTCGAGACCCGTCTGCAGTGGGAGAAGGTGCTGGCCGCCGACGGATGGACCTGCATCGGCTGGCCCGTTCGGCACGGAGGGCGGGGGGCGTCCATCGCCCACCAGGTCATCTTCAACGAGGAGTACGTACGGGCCGGGGCGCCCGGCCGGGTGAGCATCCTCGGCGAGGGTCTCCTCGGGCCGACCATCATCCAGTACGGAACCCCCGACCAGCAGTCTCGCTTCCTCCCTCCGATCGTGGCCGGCACCGAACTGTGGTGCCAGGGCTACTCCGAGCCAGACGCCGGGAGCGACCTGGCCAATGTGCAGACCCGGGCGGAGCGGGACGGCGACGAGTGGGTGGTCACCGGGCAGAAGGTGTGGACCTCCCTCGCCCACCAGGCCGACTGGTGCTTCGTGGTATGCCGCACCGAACCGGGGTCGATCCGGCATCGGGGTCTCTCCTACCTGCTCGTCCCGATGGACCAGCCCGGCGTCGTCGTGCGGCCCATCACCCAGCTCACGGGGACCTCCGAGTTCAACGAGGTCTTCTTCGACGGGGCCCGCACGGGTCGCGACCACGTGGTCGGCGAGGTCGGCGAGGGGTGGAAGGTGGCCCTCGCCACCCTGGCCTACGAACGCGGCGTGGGCCTCCTCGGCCATCAGCTCTCGTTCCGCCGCGAGCTCGACCGGCTGATGGACCTGGCCCGGGCCAAGGGCCGGGCGTCCGACCCCGGGATCCGCCAGCGCCTGGCCCACTCCTATGCCGAGCTCGAGATCCTCCGCCTCAACATCTGGCGCAGCCTCTCGGGCTACGACGGGCCGGTGGCGCCACCGGAGGCCTCCATCATCAAGCTGTACTGGGCTCGCTGGCACCGCCGGCTCGGGGAGCTGGCCATGGACGTTCGGGGCATGGACGCCACGGTGCTCGAGGCCTCTCCCTACGAGCTCGACGAGGACCAGCGCACCTTCCTGTTCAGCCGGTCCGAGACCATCTACGGCGGGTCGAACGAGATCCAGAAGAACATCATCGGTGAGCGGGTCCTCGGCCTGCCGCCCGAGCCGAAGGGGACCACGCCGTGACCACCGGTGCCACCAGCCCGCGCCCCTCGACCGGGCCCGAGATCCCGCGTCCTCCTGACGGCCACGGCCTGCTCGATGGAAAGGTGGTGGTGGTGACGGCCGCCGCCGGCACCGGCATCGGGTTCGCCACCGCCCGACGGTGCATCGAGGAGGGGGCGACCGTCGTGATCTCGGACGCCCACGAGCGGCGTCTGGGTGAGGCGGCCGACGCCCTGGCCGCCGTCGCCGAGCCGGCCGGGGAACGCCCTTTGGCCGTTCCCTGCGACGTGACCGAGGAATCACAGGTGCAGCACCTCTACGACGCCGCCACCGAGCGCCATGGCCGGTTCGACGTGGCTGTCAACAACGCGGGACTCGGCGGGCAGGTCGACCTGGTCGACATGAGCGACCAGCAATGGTCGACCGTGCTCGACGTCACCTTGACCGGTACGTTCCGCTGCACCCGCGCCGCACTCTCCCGCCTCTACGCCCGGGGTGAGGGTGGGGTCATCGTCAACAACGCGTCGGTCCTCGGGTGGCGGGCCCAGGCCGGCCAGGCCCACTACGCCGCGGCCAAGGCCGGGGTGATGGCGCTGACACGGTGCAGCGCGGTCGAGGCCGTGGCCCACGGCGTGCGGGTCAATGCGGTGGCACCGAGCCTGGCCCTCCACCCCTTTCTCAACCGGGTCATGGCCGACGAGGACCTGGCCGAGCTCAGCCGTCGCGAGGTGTTCGGACGCAGCGCCGAGGTGTGGGAGGTGGCCAACGTCATCGCCTTCCTGGCCAGTGACTACGCCACCTTCATGACCGGCGAGGTGGTGTCGGTCAGCAGTCAGCATCCCTGAGGCCAGTGCCCCCGTTGCCATTCGGTGGGCGTGGGGGCATGCACTACCCTGACGGAGTGTCAGGTGGCGCGCCCGATATCGTCGACCCGCGCGGGGACCTCCAGTGGGGGACCATCCCCGCCCTGGTCGAGGATGCCGCCGCCCGCTTCGGCGAGTCAGAGGCCCTGGTCGACCTGCACGGTCCCGACGGGAGCACCACCCGCCTGACCTTCGACCAGCTGGCCGACGAAGTGGCTGCCGCCACCCGGGCCATCGTGGCCAACGGGATCGACCGGGGCGACCGGGTGGCCATCTGGGCGCCCAATTGCGCCGAATGGCTGATCGCCGCGTTGGGCGCCGTCGGGGCGGGCGCCCTGCTGGTGCCGCTCAACACCCGGTTCAAGGGGCCCGAAGCGGCCTACGTCTTGCGCCAGTCAGGCGCCAGGATCCTCTTCACCGTCGAGGGGTTCCTCGGCACCGACTACCCCCGGATGCTCGACGAGGCGGTGGCCGCCGGGCACAAGGTCCCCGAGCTCGAACGGGTGGTCGTCCTGCGGACCGATGCCGCCTGGCCGCCGCGGGTCACGGCCAAAGGTGACCAGGTCGTCGAGTGGGAGGTCTTCCTCCAAGAAGGTGGCCTCTGCTCGGCGGACGTCGCCGCCGGCCGTACCGCCTCGATCACCCCCGGCGACCTTTCCGACCTGGTGTTCACCTCGGGGACCACCGGGCAGCCCAAGGGAGCCATGACCACCCACGGCCAGACGCTGCGCACCTTTGCCACCTGGTGCGAGGTGGTCGGCCTGCGACCGGGGGACCGCTACCTCATCGTCAACCCGTTCTTCCACACCTTCGGCTACAAGGCGGGCATCCTGGCCTGCCTGATGACCGGAGCCACCATGATCCCCGAGCCGGTCTTCGACGTCGACGCGGCCATGCAGCGGATCGAGGACGAGCGGGTCTCGGTGCTGCCCGGGCCACCGACCATCTTCCAGTCCATGCTCGACCACCCCGATCGCAAACGGTACGACCTCTCGTCGCTGCGCCTGGTGGTGACCGGTGCGGCCGCGGTCCCGGTCGAACTGGTGCGGCGGCTGTGGTCGGACATGGGCATCGAGACGGTGCTCACCGCCTACGGCCTGACCGAGGCCACCGGGACAGTGACCATGTGCCGGCGGGGCGACTCGGCCGAGGTGATCTCGTCCACCTCGGGACGGGCCATCCCCGACGTCGACGTCCGGATCGTCGGTCCCGACGGCAACGAGCTGCCGAAGGGCGAGCCGGGGGAGGTGGCGGTCCGGGGCTACAACGTCATGCAGGGCTACTTCAACGACGAGGAGGCCACCGTCGAGGCGGTCGACCGGGACGGATGGCTCCACACCGGCGACATCGGCGTCATGGACGATGCCGGCAACGTGGCCATCACCGACCGGCTGAAGGACATGTACGTGAGCGGTGGGTTCAATGTGTACCCGGCCGAGATCGAGTCGGTCCTGCAGCTCCATCCGGCGGTAGGCCAGGCGTCGGTGATCGGGGTGCCGGACCAGAGGATGGGCGAGGTGGGGCTGGCGCTCGTCGTCCCGGCCTCGGCCAGTCCGCCTCCCGGGATCGAGTCCGAGCTCCAGGACTGGGTCCGGGTCCGTCTGGCCAATTACAAGGTCCCGGCCGGCGTTCGGCTGGTCGAATCCCTCCCGGTCAACGCCAGTGGCAAGGTCCTCAAGCGAGAGCTCCGCCAGCAATACTCGGCTGACGGGTAGGGCCACCGACGACGGAGCCGGCGCCGGACCCAGCCGCACGGGCTGGGGCACAGCACCGGACAGCATTGACCGGCGGGCGAACAACCAGAGAACAACACAGAGAACAACAGAGACAACTGAGAACGACAGAGAGGAGAGGGGGCCATGCGAGGCATCGTCTACACCGGCGACGACGCGGAGGTCACCGACCAGCTGAGTGTCGGGGAGCCCGGTCCCACCGAGGTCCGGGTGGCGGTGGGTGCCGCCGGGGTCTGCCACAGTGACCTGTCGGTCATCAACGGCACCATCCCCTGGAAGGCGCCCTCGGTCCTCGGCCACGAGGGCGCCGGCGTGGTCGAGACGGTGGGCAGCGAGGTCCGCTCGGTCAAGCCGGGCGATCACGTCGTCATCGCCACCCTCCAGAGCTGCGGGACGTGCCGGGCGTGCAGCACCGGCCACCCCACCTGGTGCGCCAAGACACTCGGCAACGTCTCCCAGCCCTTCACCTACCGGGGCGAGCCGGCCTCCAACTTCGCCGGTACCTCGGTCTTCGCCGAGTCCACCATCGTGAAGGAGGTACAGGCGGTCAAGATCTCCAAGGACGTCCCCATGACCTCGGCCTGTCTCATCGGGTGCGGAGTGCTCACCGGGGTGGGGTCGGTGCTCAACCGGGCCAAGGTCCAGGCGGGGGAGACGGCCGCGGTGTTCGGCGTGGGCGGCGTGGGGCTCAACGTCATCCAAGGCCTGCGTATCGCCGGGGCCAGCCGGATCATCGCCGTCGACACGCTGGCGGAGAAGGAGGGACTCGCCCGCCAGTTCGGGGCCACCCACTTCGTCGACGCGTCGTCCGCCGACGCGGTGGCCGGTATCCGCCAGCTGGTGCCGCCGGGTCCCGACCGTGTGTCGGGAGCCCTCGGGTGGACCGGTGGGGTGAACTGGTCCTTCGACTGCGTCGGTCATCCGGCGGTGCTCCGCAACGCCCTCGACGTCCTCGACTGGGGAGGCAACGCCCTGGCCATCGGGATCCCACCCCAGGGGACCGAGGTGTCCGTCGACGTGAACAGCCTGGCCTATGTGGACCGCGGCCTGCTGGGCTGCCGCTACGGATCGTCGCGTCCGCACCACGACATCCCGCTGATGGTCGAGATGTACCTGTCCGGCCTGTTGATGCTCGACGAGCTGGTCACCGAGCAGCGCCCGCTCGAAGGGTTCCGCCAGATCGTGGAGGACATGGAGCAGGGCAAGCTGGCCCGTGGCGTCCTGACCTTCTGACCGCCCGTCGGGGATGGCCACCCGATGCGACGGCCCTCCGGATCGGCGGGGCCGGAGTGGCACGAACGGTCTCGGGCCCGGCGAAGGGGCGTGGGCGTCCTGTTACAGTCGGCCAAGATATGACGGCGCGTCAGATCGAGGGGGAGTTCGACACGGTGGCCGACGTGCTGCGCGCCGCCGCCGAGGTCAACGGCGACGTGGAGGCCTATGTCGAGCCCCAACCGGCCACCGGCGGCCGGCGCAGCATGACCTTCGCCCACTGGGACCGGGCCGCCGACGGTGTCGCCGGGCTCTTCGCCCGGCGCGGGGTGGAACGCGGCTCGGTGGTCTGCCTGCTCCTGCCGAGCTCGATCGACTACATGGTCTGCTATGCCGCCGCGGCGCGTCTCGGGGCGGTGACCTCGGGCATCAACCTCCGCCTGGGCGGTCCCGAGGTGACCTCCATCCTCGAGCGCACGGCTCCGGCGGTGACGGTCACCGAGGACGGGGCGCCCCGACCGGGCGGCCCGTCCGGCACCGTGCTCGAGCGGTCGGAGGTGCAGGCGGCCACCGGTGGGCCGGCCCCCATCCGGTGGCCGAGCCTGGCCCCTGACGACCCGGTCGCCGTGGTGTGGACGAGCGGCACGACCGGACTGCCCAAGGGCGCCGTCTTCGACCACGCCTGCCTGGCCGCGGTGGCGGCCGGCACCGACGTGCTGTCCGAGCCCGGTGACCGGCGGCTGTCCCCGTTGCCCTTCGCCCACGTGGGCTCGATGACCCGGGTCTGGGACGAGACCGCCCACGGCGTGACCACGGTGATCACCCCCAGCCCGTGGCGGGCAGCCGATGCCGTCGCCGTCATGGTGGGGGAGCGGATCACCGTGGCCCAGGGCGTGCCGACCCAGTGGGCGCTCGTCCTGTCCCATCCCGATCTGGTCGGAGCCGACATCTCGACCCTCCGCATCGTCGGCACCGGAGCGTCGAGGGTGCCGCCGGAGCTGGTGGCGGCCCTCCGCTCCCGGTTCGGCGTCCCCGTCGTGGTCCGCTACACCTCGACGGAGGCATCGCTCGGTACCGGGACCGTCCCGGGCGACCCCGACCAGGTCGTCGCCACCACCGTCGGGAGGCCGGTGCCCGGCGTGGAGCTGAGCCTGGTCGACGAGGAGGGCAACCCGGTGCCCGACGGGGAGGTCGGCCGGGTCCGCCTGCGCTCGGCCGCGGTGATGCGCGGTTACTGGGGTGGCCCGCCGGTCGGCCCGGGCGCACCGGGCGTCGTCTACGACACCGGAGCCACCCGGGCGGTCCTCGCCGCCGACGGCTGGCTCACGACGGGCGACTCCGGACGGATGGACCCGTCGGGCTGCCTCCAGCTGGTCGGGCGGTCGGGGGAGCTGTACATCCGCGGCGGCTACAACGTGTACCCGACCGAGGTCGAGGGGGTGCTCGGCCTGCATCCCGGCGTCGACCAGGTGGCCGTGGTGGCCGCGCCCGACCCGGTGCTCGGCGAGATCGGGGTGGCCTTCGTCGTCCCCTCGGTCGGTGGGCCGACCGACGAGGCGGTCCTGCTCGAAGAGCTGCAGACCGCAGCCCGTGCCGCCCTGGCCGACTACAAGGCGCCTGACCGGGTGGTCGTGGTCGACCGCCTCCCCCTCACCTCGATGATGAAGGTCGACAAGCGACCTCTCGCCGATCGGGCCGCGTGCCCTCCCTCCCGTCCAGCGAGGTCCGGGTATGGCGGATCACCCCCATCGGCCTGCGCAGATGACCGAGATGAACGGAGCCCGAGCGACATGACCGCACGATCGACGCCCGCCACCGGCGGCGTGACCGACGACCCCATCCGGATCGGCACCATGCTGTTCACGCTGGTCGAGCCCCACCGGGGCCATCAGGTGGCCTACAACCGGTGGTACGAGCGGGACCACTTCTATGCCGGTTGCCAGATCGGCGCCTACAACTTCGCCGGGGCCCGCTTCGTGGCCACTGCCCCCCTGAAGGCGCTCCGCTTCCCGGAGGCCTCACCCGACGGGCCCGCGCCATTGGTGGCCGATCCGCAGGTCGGCAGCTACCTGGGCATCTACTACGTGCTGGACGGCCACCACGACGAGTGGAACCGGTGGGCGGTCGACCAGGTCAACGTGCTCCATGCCGCCGGCCGGATGTTCGAGCAGCGGGACCACATCCACACCGGCCTCTACCGGTTCGAATGGGAGCACCGGCGCGACGACGACGGGGTCCCGGCCGAGCTGACCCTGGACCACCGGTTCAAGGGGTTGGTCTCGGTCTTCGTCGAGCCCGCCGCCGGGGTCGACCCGGAGCAGATCGGTAGCTGGTACCGCCAGGAGTACCTGCCTTCGGTGGTCCCCGGCACGGCGGCGGCGACCGTGCTGGCCTTCAGCCCCTTGCCGTTGCTGGCCGATGCACCCGGCGACGTGCCCCGCCCGGCATCGCCGGTCGAGCGGGTGCTCCTGCTGTGGTTCCTCGACGACCATCCCGAGCAGTCGTGGGGCGCGGTCTTCGCCCGGCAGGGGAAGGCGCTGGCCGACGCCGGGCCTCGGGCAGGTGATCTGGGCCTCGCCGTTCGTCGGTACGGTGCCGGGGACCGACACCTACACCGACCAGCTGTGGGCCCCGGCCGGCGTCATGACCGACTTCGTCGAGGAGCTCGAGCGCCGCACCGCGGCCCGCGGCTGGGTGGGCGCGCCCACCCTGTGGGGGCTGATCGACCGCCGGGCCGAAGCCACCCCCGATGCCGTCCTGGCCCACGAGGACACGGGCCACGAGCTGACCTTCTCCGGATTCCGCCAGGCCTGCCTGGTCGCCGCGGCCGGACTCCGGGCCGAGCACGGGGTCGGCCGGGGCACGAGCGTCAGCTGGGAGCTGCCCACCTGGAACGAGTCCCTGGTGCTGGTGGGGGCCCTGGCCCGCCTGGGCGCTCGCCAGAACCCGCTCATCCCCATCTATCGCGGGCGCGAAGTCGGGTTCATCACCGCCCAGAGCCAGGCCTCCCTGCTCGTCGTCCCGACCGTCTACCGGGGTTTCGATTTCGAGGCCATGGCCCGGGAGATCGCCGCCGGGCGCCCTGAGCTCGGCGTCCTGGTGGTCGACCGGCAGCTCCCCGAGGGCGACCCGGCCGGCCTGCCCCCGGTCGAGGATCCGCCGTCCCGGGCCGCCGAGGCCCCCATCCGGTGGCTCTTCTATACATCGGGCACCACCGCCGATCCCAAGGGCGCGCCGCACTCGGACCTCACCGTGATGGCCTCGGCGCTCGCCATGGCCGAGTGCCTGGACATCCGGCCCGACGACGTGTCCGCCCTGGTCTTCCCCTTCACCCACATCGGCGGGATCGGCTGGCTCATCGCCGCCCTGTTCACCGGGTGCACCCTGTTGACCACCGAGGCGTTCGACCCGGAGGCCACGCCGCGCTTCCTGGCCGACAACGGTGTGACGCTGGCCGGTTCGGGGACCCCGTTCCACATGGCCTACCTGGCGGCTCAGCGCGCCGCCGGCGCCGGCGCCGGCTCCATCTTCCCGCACGTGCGTTCCTACCCCGGCGGTGGGGCGCCGAAGCCGCCCCAGCTCCACTACGACCTGAAGCACGAGATCGGCGGGGTCGGCATCGTCTCGGGGTACGGCCTCACCGAGGCCCCCATCGTGGTCATGGCCTCGACCGCCGACCCCGACGAGAAGCTGGCCACCACCGAGGGTCGGCCGACACCGGGGGTCGACCTGGTCGTGGTGGGTCTGGACGGGCGCCGGGCCGGGCCGGGGGAGGAGGGGGAGATCCGCCTGAAGGGCCCCCAGGTCGTCGCCGGCTATCTCGACCCGGCACTCGACGGCGAAGCGTTCGACGACGACGGGTACTTCCGCAGCGGCGACCTCGGCGTCGTGGACGCCGAGGGGTACGTGACCATCACCGGCCGCCTGAAGGACGTGATCATCCGCCATGGCGAGAACATCTCGGCCAAGGAGGTGGAGGACCTCCTCTACGCCCACCCGGCGGTGGCCGACGTGGCCGTCATCGGCCTTCCCGACCCGACGACCGGCGAGCGCGCCTGCGCGGTGGTGGCGGTGCGGGAGGGAACGACGTTCGGGTTCGAGGAGATGGTCGAGTACCTGCGGGCGCAGGACCTGCGCGCCCAGGCCATCCCCGAGCAGCTGGAGCTGGTCCCGACGGTGCCCCGCAATCCGGCGGGCAAGATCCTGAAGCACGCCCTGCGCGAGCAGTTCGCGCCCTCGACGAAGGGGAGCAACGCATGAGCCCGATCCGGCGGGTCACCCTGGGCCAGGGCGGGGCCGAGCACGACGCGGCCGACGCCACCATCAGCTCGCACACCGGGCACCGGTTCGCCGACCGCGTGGCGGTTGTCACCGGGGCCGGCTCGGGGATCGGGCGGGCGGTGGCGACCCGGTTGGCCGCCGAGGGGGCCAAGGTGGCCGCCCTCGACGTGGCCCCCGGCAACCTGGCCTCGACGGTGGCCTCGATCACCGATGGCGGTGGCACCGCGTCGGCCTTCACCTGCGACGTCACCTCGGAGGCCTCGGTCGGGGCGACGGTGGCGGCGTTGGCCGGCGAGCTCGGGCCACCGACGGTGGTCTGCAACGTGGCCGGCATCGGTGGCTTCTACAACACCGTGGACATGCCCGCCGAGCGTTGGGAGCAGATCCTGGCGGTGAACCTCACCGGTCCCTTCCTGGTGTGCCGGGCCACCCTGCCGCACCTCCTCGAGCACGGCGGGTCCATCGTCAACGTGGCGTCCAACACCGCGCTCATGGGCCAGGCCTACTCGGCCGCCTATTGCGCCTCCAAGGCCGGGCTCCTCATGTTCTCGAAGGCCTTGGCCGCCGAGTACCTCTCCCGCGGGGTGCGGGTCAATGTGGTGGCGCCCGGGGGGGTGGACACCCCGCTGATCGGGGCGTTCGAGCTGCCCGAGGGGGCCGACCCGAAGGAGCTGACCAGGATCATGACGCCCCTGGGCTTCTCCACGCCGGCCGAGATCGCCGCCTCGGTGGCGTTCATCGCCTCGGACGAGTCGTCCTACACGACCGGTGCGGTCCTCTCCGTCGACGGGGGACTGACCATCTGAGCCCGGACGGCGGCCCGGTCGGAGCGGGGCCGGCGTGCCATCATGGTCCCGTCGCCGAATGGCGATCCTTGAGATCGCTCCGGGAGCACCATGACAGACTCGCCGCCCGTTGCCAGTTGGGACACCGACTTCGACGTCCTCGAGCCCGGCCTACGTGGCCGACCCCTTCGGTATCTGGGACGACCTGCGGCGGACCTGCCCGATCGCCCACACCGAACGGCGGGGGAGCACGTGGCTGCCCGACCCGCTACCGACGACGTCGTCGAGCCTCGCCCACGACATCGAGCACTTCAGCTCCCGTCGAGATCTCGGTCATCCCGCTTCGTGGACGACGTGCCCGAGGACCCGGTCCTCGCCTACGGCGTGCCACCCATCTCGGCCGACCCGCCGCTGCACACCTGGACCCGGCGGCTCCTGCTGCCGTGGTTCTCGCACCGCCGGGTCGACGAGCTACGAGCCCATGACCCGCGGCCTTGTGCGCCGGACTGGTCGAGGAGTTCGTCGGCGACCGGCACGGCCGATGCCGCCGCCGACTACGCCCAGCAGATCCCGGTCCGGGTCATCGCCCACATCCTCGGGGTCCCGACCGACACTGTCGGACACGTTCACCGGGTGGGTCCGCGACGTGCTGGAGTTCGCCGACGACCCCGACCGCCGGCGAGAGGGGACCGAGGCGCTCATCGACCTTCTTCGTCGAGGAGGTGGCCCGCCGGCGGGCGAGCCCGGGTGACGACCTGTTGAGCGAACTGCTGCGGGACGAGGTCGACGGGGAGCCCGGTCGAGGAGGGCGTCGTCCTCGGCATGGCCGCCCTGGTCGCTCATCGCCGGTGTCGACACCACCTGGAGCGCCATCGGCTCCTCGCTCTGGCACCTCGCCACCCACCACGACGACCGCGAGCGCCTGGTCGCCGAGCCCGATCTCATGCCCTCCGCGGTCGAGGAGCTGCTGCGGGCCTACTCGCCGGTGACGATGGCCCGCGTGGTGACCGAGGACATCGAGTTCGGCGGTGCCCCATGAGGGCCGGCGACAAGGTTCTGCTGAACTTCCCGGCCGCCAACCGCGACCCCGAGGTGTTCGAGGACGCCGACGAGGTCATGCTCGACCGTGCAGGTGAACCGCCACGTGGCCTTCGGGTCGGGCATCCACCGCTGCGCCGGTTCCAACCTGGCCCGCATGGAGCTGCGGGTGGCCCTGGAGGAATGGCTCCACCGCATCCCCGACTTCCGCCTGGCCGAGGGGGACGAGGTCACCTGGGCCGGCGGCCAGGTCCGCGGCCCCCGGCACCTGCCGGTGGTGTTCCCGTGAAGATCCGGGTCGACCCCGAGAAGTGCCAGGGCCATGCCCGCTGCTACGGCCTCGCCCCCGATCTGTTCGACGTCGACGACTACGGGCAGTCCACCGTGGTGGGCGACGGCACCGTGCCGGCGGGCTCGGAGGAGCTGGCTCGGCTGGCCATCGCCAACTGCCCCGAGTATGCCGTCGAGGAGATCGAGGACTGAACCGGCCCGGCGGCGGCCGATCTCCGGCCACCGGCCTTCGGGCCGGATGAGTGAGGGCCGGGACCGGATCGGTGCGGCGTGCCAAGATGAACGAGGTGGGCCGACGCTCGGCCCTCCTTTCGCATGCACGGGAGCATGATGCCTGAGCTACCCCCCGTCGAACGCTGGGACACCGACTTCGACGTCCTCAGCCCGGCCTATGTCGCCGATCCGTTCAGCATCTGGGACGAGCTGCGCGACATCTGTCCGGTGGCCAGCTCGCAGCGGCGGTGTCGCACCTGGCTCCCCCTGCGCTACCGGGACCTGGTGGAGGTGGCGCACGACGTCGAGCACTTCAGCTCGACCGACATCACGGTGGTCCCCTTCGCCGGCGCCCCGGGCGAGGAGGTGGTGCTCCAGAACGGCCTGCCCCCGCTCTCGGCCGATCCTCCCCTGCACACCTGGACGCGCCGGATGCTCCTGCCCTGGTTCTCCCGCCAGCGGGTGGAGGGATACGAGCCGTTCACCCGCAAGCTCTGCGGGGAGCTGGTCGATGGCTTCGTCAACGCCGGTGCGACCGACGCAGCGCCGCGACTATGCCCAACAGATCCCGGTACGGGTCATCGCCGACATCCTCGGGGTCCCCCCGTCGATGTCGGACTCCTTCACCGAGTGGGTGGAGGACGTACTCGCCCCCACTGACGTGCCGGCCGTGCGGCGACGGGGCATCGAGGGCCTGGTCGGTTTCTTCAGCGCCGAGATGGCCCGGCGGAAGACCGATCCCGGCGACGATCTGCTGAGCGTCATCCTCCACACCGAACCCGACGGCCAGCCCGTCGACGAGAACCTGGTGCTCGGGATCGCCGCCCTGGTGCTCATCGCCGGGGTCGACACCACCTGGAGCGCGATCGGGTCCTCGCTCTGGCACCTCGCCACCCACCCCGAGGACGCCCGGCGACTGGCCGACGACCCCGATCTCGTGCCCCTCGCCATCGAGGAATTCCTGCGGGCCTACTCTCCGGTGACCACGGCCCGGGTGGTGACCGAGGACATCGAGTTCGGCGGGTGCGCCATGAAGGCGGGGGACAAGGTGCTCATGAGCTTCGCCGCCGCCAACCGGGACCCCGCCGCCTTCGAGGACGCCGACCGGGTCGTCCTGGACCGGGACGTCAACCGCCATCTGGCCTTCGGTTCGGGCATCCACCGCTGTGCCGGGTCCAACCTGGCCCGCATGGAGATCCGGGTGGCCCTCGAGGAGTGGATGAAGCAGATCCCGACCTTCCGCCTGGCCGAAGGGGCCGAAGTCACCTGGTCCGGCGGCCAGGCCCGCGGCCCGCTCACCGTGCCCGTGGTGTTCCCGTGAACCGGGTACCCACGGGGTTGGCGTGACGGTGGTGCGGTTCCCGTGAGGAACGACTGACACGGTGACGCCGTCGCTATCCTGCCGGGCCCGACTGAGGCGGCCCGATGCGACTGGCCAACATGTACGGACCCGAGGCCACCTTCGCCGGTGTGCCCGCCGCCGACCTCGACCACCCCGAGAGCTTGGCCGGCGCGGCGGCGGTTATCGTCGGTGCACCGTTCGACGGCGGGACCAGCCATCGCCCGGGGTGCCGCTTCGGGCCGCTCGCCATCCGGACCACCGACTACCTGCCCCACGATGGGCGCCGACCCCATCTGGCCCTCGGGGTCGACCCCCTGGTCGACCTGGCCGTCGTCGACGTCGGTGATGTGGAGATGCCGTCCGGCGACACGGCCACCTCCCTGGCCCGCCTGGAAGAGGCCGTCCACCGCGTGGCCACGTCCGGGGCGGTGCCGATGGTGCTGGGCGGCGACCACACCGTGGCCTTGCCCGATGTGACCGCCGTGGCCCGCCACGTGGGCTGGGGCCGGGTCTCGGTCGTCCACTTCGATGCCCATGCCGACACCGCCGACCTCCAGTTCGGGGCGCTCGTCGGCCACGGCACCCCAATGCGGCGGTTGATCGAGTCGGGCGCCGTGCGAGGCGACCGGTTCCTCCAGATCGGCCTGCGCGGTTACTGGCCCGACCCCGACACCCTGGCCTGGATGGCCACCCAGGGCATGCGCAGCTACGAGATGGCCGAGCTGGTCGCCCGCGGCGTCGACACCTGCCTGACCGAGGCCTTCGCCGTCGCCACCGAGGACTGCGACGGGGTGTTCCTCTCGGTGGACGTGGACGTCGTCGACCCGGGGTCGGCCCCGGGGACCGGGACCCCCGAGCCCGGCGGCCTGAGCCCGCGCCAGCTCCTCGACGCCGTGCGGCGGGTGGGCATGGAGCTGCCCCTGGTCGGGGTGGACATCGTCGAGCTGTCGCCCCCGTTCGACCAGGCCGACGTCACCGCCTACCTCGGGAACCGCATCGCCCTCGAGATCCTCTCCGGGATGGCCTGGCGTCGGGCCCGGATGGCCGGTCGGGAGGTGCGCCGGCCGGCGGGTCCGCTGCTCGGGGACTGACCCGGCGCCTACGACAGGCGTTCGACGATCATGGCCATGCCCTGGCCCCCGCCGACGCACATCGACTCGAGACCGATCGTCTTGCCGGTGTCGTCGAGGGCGTTGAGCAGCGTGGTCATGATGCGGGCCCCGGTCTGGCCGAACGGGTGGCCGAGGGCGATGGCGCCGCCCCGCACGTTGAGCTTGTCGTAGCCGATGCCGAGCTCCCGGGCCGAGGGCACCACCTGGGCGGCGAATGCCTCGTTGATCTCGACCAGGTCGATGTCGGCGATGGTCATGTCCGGCCCGCCGCAGGGTCTGGCGGATGGCCTCGACCGGACCGAGCCCCATGATCTCGGGATTGAGGCCCGACACCCCGCTGGCGATGATGCGGGCCAGGGGGGTGATGCCGAGCTCGCGGGCCTTGGTGTCGCTCATGACCACGACGGCGGCCGCGCCGTCGTTGAGGGGGCAGGCGTTGCCGGCGGTGACGGTGCCCCCTTCACGGAAGACTGGCTTGAGGGCGGCCAGCCCCTCGAGGGTGGTGCCCGGGCGTGGCCCGTCGTCCTTGGTGATGCTGTCGCCGGCCGGAGTCGTGACCGGGATGATCTCCCGCTCGAAGAAGCCCGACTCCTGGGCGGCGACCGCCCGGGTCTGCGACTGGAGGGCGAACTCGTCCTGCTCCTCGCGGCTGACCTTCATGAGCTCGGCCACGTTCTCGGCCGTCTGGCCCATGGCGATGTACACGTCGGGGAGCGCTGCCTTCGAGCGGTGTCCACGGGTCGCCGCTAGCCGGCGTCCGCGCCACGGTCCGGGCCTCGGCCGTCGGCGAACGCCGGATTGTGCGGGCCGGTGTCGGCCGCGCCGAAGCCGTAGCGACTGACCGTCTCGACGCCGGCGGCGACGAAGACGTCGCCCTCGCCGGCCCGGATGGCATGGGCGGCCATGCGGATGGTCTGGAGCGAGGAGGAGCAGTACCGGTTGACGGTCACGCCGGGCACGTCGGGCAGGCCGGCGAGCAGGGCGGCCACCCGGGCCACGTTGTAGCCGGCCTCGCCACCGGGCTGTCCGGAGCCGAGGATCACGTCCTCGACCGACTGCGGCTCGAGGGCGGGAACCTTGGCCAGCACCTCTCGGATGACCAGGGCGGCCAGGTCGTCGGGCCGGCAGTCGACGAGGGATCCCTTGTTGGCCCGTCCGATGGGGGTGCGGCCGGTGGCGACGATGACGGCTTCAGGCATGGGATGCTCCTCGGGCTGGCGGACTGGGAAACTTACTCGATAGTAACCGTAGCCAGGCGCCCGGGTCTCCGGGCAGTGGCGCCTCCGCGCAGGCTACCCGGGACGGCCTCCGGCCGTCGTCGCCCCGCTGGCACGCTCGGCCGCTCGACTGTAACGTGTTCTAGCTGCCAACAAAGGTGCCGGCCGGTCGCGGTCGGGCCATCTCGGTCGGGACATCCGGAGCGGGCCGGAGGCGGTCGCCGGATCGGCGGCGCCGGCCCCGCCGACCTGCCGCTGTACAGTCCAGTGGCCGTACCGGGGGACGTCCATGCTCCGGGCGCACCGCATGATTCGGGAGGGACTCCATGGAGATCGGCTACACCGAGGAACACGAGGCTCTCCGCAACCGTCTGCGTGAGCTACTACGCCCACCTGCTGACGCCCGAGGTCGAGGCCCAGCTGGCGACCGGCCACGGGATCGGGCCCAACATGCGACGGGTGGTCAAGCAGATGGCCGAGGACGGGTGGCTGGGCATCGGGTGGCCGACCGAGTACGGAGGCCAGGGTCGTTCCGCCATCGAGCAGTACATCTTCTTCGACGAGTCGATGCGGGCCGGCGCGCCGGTCCCCATGCTGACCATCAACACGGTCGGCCCCACCATCATGCAGTTCGGGTCCGACCAGCAGAAGGAGTTCTTCCTCCCGAAGATCCTGGCCGGCGACATCCACTTCTGCATCGGCTACACCGAGCCGGAATCGGGCACCGATCTCGCCTCCTTGAAGACCTCTGCGGTCCGCGACGGGGACGAGTACGTGATCAACGGGCAGAAGATCTACACCTCGCTGGCCGGGGACGCCGACTACATCTGGCTGGCCACCCGTACCGACCCCGAGGTGGCCAAGCACAAGGGCATATCCATCTTCATCGTGCCTATGGACACGCCCGGCATCAAGGTGGTCCCCATGCACCTGCTCGGCGACCACAACATCAACTACACGTTCTACGAGGATGTCCGGGTACCGGCCGGCAACCTGGTCGGGGAGGAGAACAGCGGGTGGTCGCTGATCACCAACCAGCTCAACCACGAGCGGGTCACCCTGTGCTCGGCCGGCATCATCGAGCGTTCCCTCACCGACGTCCGGGCCTGGGCCCAGAACACCAAGCTCGCCGATGGCCGTCGGGTCATCGACCAGGAATGGGTCCAGGTCCATCTGGCCCGCATCTACGCCCGGCTCGAGTTCCTCAAGCTCATCAACTGGAAGGTGGCCTGGACCGCCACGCAAGGGCGCCTCGACGTCGCCGATGCCTCGACCACCAAGGTGTTCGGGACGGAGTTCTACATGGAGGCCTTCCGGCTGATGCTGGAGGTCGTGGGCCAGGCCGGGTATCTGACCCGCGGCAGTCCCGAGGCGGTGCTGGCCGGGCGCCTCGAGATGTACGCCCGGAGCCTGGTCATCCTCACCTTCGGTGGGGGGACCAACGAGATCCAGCGTGACCTCATCGCCATCTTCGGACTCGGCCTCCCCCGGTCCCTCCGGTAGTCGGCCCGAGCCAGCGCCAGAACGAGAGAACCAGAACGAGAGAAGAGGAAAGCGAAGCCATGGACTTCTCCTTCAGTGAAGAGCAGGAAGCGGTGCGCGATCTGGCCCGCCGGATCTTCACCGACCTGTCCACCCACGAGCGGCTCCGCGACCTCGAGTCCGAGCGGGACGGCGACCGGTTCGACGCCAAGCTCTGGTCCGAGCTGGCCTCCGCCGGACTGCTCGGCATCGCCCTGCCCGACGAGGTCGGGGGGGCCGGCCTCGGATTCGTGGAGACCGGCCTGATCGTCGAGGCCGCGGGCGCCACGGCGGCGTACGTGCCGGTGATCGAGACGCTGGCCGCGGCGGCGCCGGCGATCGCCCGGTTCGGCACCGAAGACCAGTGCGGCCGCTGGCTACCCGGGATGGTGTCCGGCGAGACCATCCTCACCACCGCGCTGGCCGAGTTGGGCGGGACCCCGCAGGCTCCCTCAGTGGTCGCCGAACGGGACGGCGACGGATGGGTGCTGAGCGGCGTGAAGTCCTGCGTGCCCTCGGGGATGGTCGCCGACGCGGTGCTGGTGCCGGCGCGGGTCGAGCCCGATGCGGTCGGGGTGTTCATCGTCGAGATGTCAGCTCCCAGCCTGAGCCGCCAGCGTCAGGCCACCAACACCGGGCGGCCCGAGGCGGTGGTGACGCTGGTCGCCACGCCGGTGGGGCCCGAAGCCCTGCTGGGGTCGCTCGAGGAGGGCGGGTCGATCGTCGACTGGCTCGTGCAGCGGTCGACGACCGCCATCGCCCTGGCCCAGGCGGGCGCGGCCGAGGCCGCACTGGCCCTCGTGTCCGACTACACGAAGTCGCGCGAGCAGTTCGGCAAGCCCATCGCCACGTTTCAGGCCGTGGGCCAGCGGGCCGCCGACGCCTATGTGGACACCGAGGCCATCAGGCTCACCGCCTGGCAGGCCGCCTGGAGGCTGGCCGAGGGCCTGGCCGCAGACAAGGAGGTGGCCATCGCCAAGTTCTGGGCGGCCGACGGGGGGCAGCGGGTGGTCCATGCCGCGGTCCACCTGCACGGCGGGGTGGGTGTCGACCGCGACTACCCGCTGCACCGCTACTTCTTGATGACCAAGCACTTCGAGCTCACGCTGGGCGGCGCCACCGAGCAGCTCCTGCGGCTGGGCGCCACCCTGGCGGCCGAACCGGTCTGACCCCGGGAGCGGGCACGTGGTGATGGGCCGGCGCCCCGGTGTGGCCACGGCATCGTGGCCGATCGCCGCGGTCGACCTGGTCGGGCTGGCCGGCCAGATGGCCACCGCGATGGTGCGCGTGCCGTTCCGGCGACCATGGTCGGGAGGGAGCAGCCCGCCGCACAACCTGGCCGTGGCGGTCACCCGCGAGACCATCCGATCGTTCATGGGGTATGCCTCCTCGTTGCCGATCGACGAGTACCGCTCGGTCGAGATGGTGCTCGACGACTTGTGCGGGGTGGTCCTGCCGCCGGTGGTCCGGGGGCTCGACGTGCGCACCGAACGGGCGACCGTCGCCGGTGTCCCCGGTGTCTGGTACCGGCCGAACGGCGTCGTGCGGGGGACCTTCCTCTACCTCCACGGAGGCGGCTACATCGGGACGTCGCCCCGGATGTACGCCGCCTTCACGTCGTGGATCTGTCGCCGGACGCGGTGCGAGGTCTTTGTCGCCGACTACCGGTTGGCTCCCGAGTTCCCGTTCCCGGCCGGTCTGGAGGACATGGTCCTGGTGCTGGAAGCCATGCTGGCCGCGGGTGTCGACCCGGCCCGGCTGTTCGTCGCCGGGGACTCGAGCGGCGGGGGGCTGGCGTCTTCCCTGATGTTCACCATGGACCGGGTGCGCCACCGGCCCATCGCCGGCCTGGTGCTGTTCTCACCCGAGGTCGACCTCCGCCTCGATCAACCGTCGGTCTCCGAGAACGCCGACCGAGACATCCTTCCGTGGAACATCCCGACGGCGGCCTACCTCCACGGTCGCGACGCCTCGGCCGCGGCCGTGTCGGCCTTGGACCAGGACGTCTCGAATTGGCCCCCGACGCTCGTGGTCTTCGGCAGCGACGAGATGTTCCGCGACCCGGTGCGGGACTTGGTCGACCACCTGGACCGGTCCGGCGTCGACGTCGCCGCCCACGAGGAGCCGGGGATGTTCCACGTGTTCCCCATCCTCATGCCGTGGGCGGAGGCCAGCCGGCGGGTGTATCACGCCCTGGCGGACTTCGTGGACCGGCTTCTGCCGGACTCGGAGCCGGTGGAGACGAAGACGGAGGGGATCGAGACGGAAGGGGTCGAGACGGAAGGGATCGAGACGGAAGGGATCGAGACGGGAGCCAGGCAGGCGCACGGGTGATCGGCGGGAGTCGGCCTGGTCGTGCCACGATGGCCGGGCCGTCGACGAGAGGTTCGGCCCGTCCGGCCAGGAGGAACCGTGTCAGTCTCTTTTTCCCATCTGGGCATCTGCGTTTCCGACCTGGAGCGTTCGCTGCGCTTCTACCGCGAAGCCCTCGGGTTCGAACTGACAGCGTCTCACCAGGTCGGAGAGGAGTTCAACGGCCTGATGGAGTTGGACGGCGTCAAGTTGGAGTCACGGATGGTGACCCGCGACGGCGTCACCATCGAGCTCCTGGCCTTCGGGCACCCTCCCCCCTGGGGTGAGCGCCGGCGGCGCGCCATGAACCAGCTGGGCCTGACCCATCTGTCATTGCGGGTGGACGATGTCGACGCGGTGGCATCGGACATCGAGCGGCTGGGCGGCGAGGTCGTCCGGACCACCCGGACCTCGCTCGACATTGCATCCTCCCCACTCGACTTCGTCTACTGCACCGATCCTGACGGCGTGCGGATCGAGCTCATGGACCTCCCCGGCTGAGGCGTGGTGGGTCCGGTCGGCCCGGAG
The DNA here is from genome assembly GCA_963727075.1 of uncultured Acidimicrobiales bacterium. Lineage (GTDB taxonomy): Bacteria > Actinomycetota > Acidimicrobiia > Acidimicrobiales > RAAP-2 > Bog-756. The sequence continues at coordinate 126,443 of CAVSET010000003.1, read as the reverse complement.
AAGCCGGGGCGGGGCGGCGGCCGACGTCGGGTACCGTGACAACGTGAAGGACTCCCCGGCTGTCGACGACATCGACCCGGTGGAGGCGCGTCGCCTGGCGGAGGTCGGCGCCCTCCTCCTCGACGTGCGCGAGGACGACGAGTGGGCCGCCGGCCACGCGCCGGGTGCCACCCACCTCGCCATGGGCCTGGTGGCCGGGCGGGTCGACGAGATCCCGACCGACCGGACCGTGGTCTGTGTCTGCCGGGTCGGTGGCCGGTCAGCCGCCGTGGCGGAGGCCCTGATCGGCTCGGGTCTTGATGTGCGCAACCTGGCCGGCGGCATGCTGGCGTGGGAACTGGCCGGCTTCCCGGTCACGGCCAACGACGGCCATGCCGGCCGGATCGTCTGAGTCGGGCTGCCCTCCTGGGGAATGACCGTCTATCTCGACGACTGGCGCCAGCCGGCGCGCCTCGGGCCGGTGACCGACCGGTGGTCACATCTCGTGGCCGACAGTGACACCGAATTGCATGCCTTTGCGGCGCGGCTCGGCATGCGCCGCGAGTGGTTCCAGCACAAGGCGAGTCGACCGCACCAGGCCCACTACGATCTGCCCGAGCGCGCCCGGCCCGATGCCCTCGCCCTCGGTGCCGTCCCGGTGACCTGGCGCCAGCTGGGCCAGATGCTGCGTCAGCGGCGGAACGGTGGCGGGAGTGCCGCCGGTGCCGCCGACACCGCCGACCGATCCGGGCGTTGAGCCTCCTGCCATGCCCGCGTCTCGGACCAGCCGCCGAACCATCGATCCCCGTACACCGGTGCTGGTCGGCGTGGGCACGGCGTCCGCCGACGCCGAGGGGGTCGAGCTCATGGCCCGGGCTCTGGAGTCGGCCGTGGTCGACGCCGGCGCCGGCTCGATCCTGTCCGCCGTCGACCGGGTGGCCGTGCCGCAGGGGACCTGGTCCTATCCCGATCCGGGCCGCCTGGTGGCCGACCGGGTTGGGGCAACTGCGGCCCGAACCCACCTGACCGAGCTCGGCATCCCGCAACAGGTCCTGGTCAACCAGGCCCTGTCGGCCATCGCCGCCGGGGAGTCCGAGGTGGCGGTAGTGGTGGGCGGCGAGGCCCGGCGCTGGGCCCGCCACCGCCCCGCCGGTGTCATGGAGACCACCCAGCCCGGGGCGGCGCCCGATGTCGTGCACCGCCGCCACGGCCCGTTGCTGGAGCCGGTCGAGGAGGCCCACCGCCTGTGGGACCCGGTCCAGCAGTACGCCATGATCGACAACGCCCTCGGGGCCGCCGAGGGGAAGTCGCTGGCCGCCTACCGCAGGGAGATCGCCGATCTGTGGGCGCGCTTCAACCGGGTGGCCGCCGCCAATCCCGATGCCGCCTTTCCGGCGGCGATGGACGCCGACCAGATCGACACCCCGTCCCCGAGCAACCGTCCGCTGGCCTTCCCGTACAACAAATGGCACGCCACCCAGTGGACGGTCGACCAGGCCGCCGCCCTCGTCTTCTGCTCGGCCGAGGCGGCCACCCGGTTGGGCATCGACGCCGACCGGTGGCTCCATCCCCTGGTCGGCCTGCACTCGAGCCACGCCGTCTCGCTGCTCCGCCGCCGGCACCCGCACACCTGGCCGGCCATGGGTGTGCTCGGAGACGCCACCGCCGCCCGGATCGGGCGCCCCCTGGCCGAGGCCGAGATCATCGAGGTCTACAGCTGCTTTCCGGCCGCCGTACGCGTGCAACAGCGTGCGTTGTCCCTCGACCCCGAGGGCACTCCCACCATCACCGGCGGCATGGACTTCGCCGGGGGCCCGTTCAACAATTTCGTCCTGCAGGCCATGGCGGCCATGGCCGCGCCCCTCCGGGCCCGACCCGACGCCCTCGGCGTGGTGACCACGGTCAGCGGGCTCCTGACCAAGCCCGGCATCGGCGTGTGGTCGGGACGACCCGACGGCCGGTCGCCGATGCTGGCCGACCTGGCCGGTCCGGCCGGGGCGGAGACGGAGGTCGTCGAGGCGGTCGAGTCTCTGGAGGGCTACCGGGGCGGGGCTACCGTCGTCACCTACACCGTGACCTACGACGGGCTCGAGCCGGGACGGACCCTCGCCCTCTGCGACACCGACGACGGCCGGAGGTGCGTGGCGCTGAGCAACGACGGCGGCCTGGCGGCCCGGGCGGTGGCCGAGCAGCTCATCGGGTGCCGGGTCGAGGTCGACCGAGGATCGTTCCGGGTGTGATCGGGACCAGGCCCCGGGGCGTCCGTCCGGCCGGGTGCCCCCACTACGGTGGATCCGTGAGCATCTCCCTCGACGAGGCCTTCGGGTTGGTCAGCCAGCGGAACCGGGGCGTGCTGGTCACTCTGCGACGGGATGGCCGGCCGCAGCTCTCCAACATCCTCTACCTGCCGGCGGACGACCATTCGGTCCGCATCTCGGTGACCGAGAGCCGGGCGAAGACCAAGAACCTCCGCCGCGACCCCCGCGCCTCCCTGTATGTCAGCCGCGAGGACTTCTACGCCTATGTGGTGCTGGAGGGGGAGGCGTCGTTGACGCCGGTGGCCCGAGAGGTGGATGACCCCGTGGTCGAGGAGCTGGTCGAGATGTACCGGCTGATGCAGGGCGAACATCCCGACTGGGACGAGTACCGCCGGGTCATGGTGTCGGACGGACGCCTCGTTGCTCGACTGGTGCCCACCTACGCCTACGGGATGCCCGGGAACTGATGGCCGCGGCCATGAACGACGAGGTGAGGAGGGCGGTGACGGCCGGGAGGCTGGCCCACATGGTCACCCTCGAGCCCGATGGCCGCCCGCAGCTGTCCCTGGTGTGGGTGGGTCTGGACGGGGACCAGATCGTCTCGGCCCACATGGGGGCATGGCGCAAGGTGCAGAACCTGCAGCGGGACCCACGGGTGTCCCTGTCCATCGAGGCCGAGGGTCGCGACGAGCGGGGCCTCGACCACTACCTCGTGATCCACGGGCGCGCCGAGGTAGTCCCGGGCGGCGCCGCACCGCTGCTGCAGCGACTGGCCGAGGTCTACCTGGGGCCCGGGGTCACGTTCCCCCCGGTGGACGATCCCTCGCTCGGCTATGTGGTGAGGATCACGCCCGAGCGGATCGGCGGAGTCGGCCCGTGGGTCGCCTAGCCGTCCGGCCGGCGGTGCCCTGAGCCGCAGTCGGCGGGCCAGCCGCGTTCGGGCCGGTTCTACCGGCCGCGTCGGCCAGCGCGGCCGCCGCGGCCAGGTGCTCGGTCAGCTCGCCGAGCGATGTCCGGGCGTTGAGACCGCTGGTCGAGGGCATGACGTAGGCGGGCCGGCCGCCGATGCGCCCGGGTTGGAGTCCGGCGACCGCTCGGCGATCGACGACGGCCCGCCAACCCGACAGCCCGACGAAGCACACCGCCCCGGGCTGCAACCATTCGACCAGGCGTTCGACGCGAGCATAGCCTCGGCGGTACTCGCCCACGGTGACCTCCGCCGCCGTCCGGGTGGGCCGCTTGACGAAGTCGGTCATCCCCATGCCGTGACCGACCAGGGCGTCCACCGGATCGCGATCCCTCTCCACCAGGCCGGCGCCGAGGGCGGCGGGCCAGAAGCGATTGCCCGGACGGGCGTAGCCGACCCCGGCGTCCGCCGAGTGGAAGGAGGCGTTGACCCCGCAGATCAGCAGGCGCATGCCGTCGGCCACGGTGTCGGCCAGTGTGCGCCCCCGCACCGCCCGCAACCGGACCTCGTCGCCGGAGACCACCAGGGAGCGCTCCTCGACCTCGAAGCCGGCGCCGACCACCTGGTCGACCAGCCTGCCGGCCGGCCACCCGGCGAAGAAGCGCCCACCGACGGTGTCACCCGGTAGGTCGTCTCCCTCGTACTCTCCCTCCAGCACCTGCAGCTCCAGGTGGGCGCCGACTGACAGGGCCCGGTGCAGGTCCCACAGGGCCAGCGGCCACCGGCGCCTCGGGACGTGCAGATGGGTCATCCACGACCACGCGCCTCCGATCGAGTGGCCGGCAAAGGGCAGATGTTCGACGTCCGCCTGCACGTAGAGGGCTCCCGGCACCCGTTGTCGACAGGCACTGAGCATCACCGCCGAGGCGTCAAGGGCGATGGACGGCGTCCCGAGGTGGGGCAGGTAGCGACCGGCGCCGCACCCCACGTCCAGGCGGGGCGCACCCGGTTCGACCCGCCGGGCGAAGGACTCCGCCTCCCGGCGACGACCGGCCCAGGCGTGGGTGGCCGCCCACTCCAGGCCCCTTTCGTCGTAGAGCTCCACGGTGGCCCGGTCCACCTGGGCGATCCTAGGAGCGGTCGTGCGGCAGCCGGATGGCACACCGGTCAGGGCTCGAAGCGGTAGCCCATCCCGGTCTCGGTGCGGAAATGGCGCGGGCGGGAGGGGTTCTCTTCCAGCTTGCGCCGGACCCGGGCCATGAGCACCCGGAGGTAGTCGGTCTCGGTGTCGTACTCGGGGCCCCACACCTCGTGGAGCAGCTGGCGCTGTGACACCAGGCGGCCCGGATGCCGCACGAGCACCTCGATCAGGCCCCATTCCTTGGGGGTGAGGTGGACCGGGTCCCCATGGCGGGTGACGCGCTTGGCCACCAGGTCCACCGTGAACCCCTCCGCCTCGACCGGGTACTCCTCGGCATCGTTCGTCCTGCGCCGCAGGGTTGCCCGCAGGCGGGCCAGGAGCTCGTCCATTCCGAACGGCTTGGTCATGTAGTCGTCGGCACCGGCGTCGAGCGCCTCCACCTTGTTGACGCTCTGGTGGCGGGCGGACAATACGATGATCGGCACCGTGCTCCACTCACGGATGCCGCGGATCACCTCGACCCCGTCGATCCCCGGCAGACCGAGGTCGAGCAGCACCACATCGGGGTGGTGGCGGCCGGCCTGTTCCAGTCCCTCCTCACCGCCGTTGGCCACCACGACCTCGTAGCCCCGGGCCGTCAGGCTCAGGTCGAGCGCCCGCACCAGCGAGGCATCGTCGTCGCAGACCAGCACGCGGGCACCGGCCTCGTCCGGGGCGGCTGCTCGGGTACGCGGGGCCGGGCTCGGAGAGGTCATGCCCGCCGGTCTCCAGTGGCGGTCGAACCGGCAGTCTCTGGCGCCGTCGCTCCGTCCGAGCCCGACGCGTCCGGTCCCGCCGGATCCACAGCTGCCGCCAAGGCGGCGGCCGAGCCCGACGCGGCCGGATCCGACGCGTCCTTCGGGCGTTCTCCGGGGATCCTGATCACCATGGTGCACCCGCCGCCGGGGGTGTCCTCGATGTCCAGCGCCCCGCCGACGGCTTCGACGAACCCCCGGGCCACGGCCAGCCCTAGGCCCACACCACCCAGGTTCGCCGAGTCACCCAGGCGTTGGAACGGCAGGAACACCCGATCGCGGTCCTCACGGGGGATGCCCGGCCCCCGATCGACGATCCGGATGTGCACCCGGCCGGCCACCGGCCCCGCTTCGACCCGGAGCCCCTTCCCACCGGCATGGATCAAGGAGTTGTCGATCAGGTTGGCCACCGCCCGTTCCAGCAGGACCGGGTCGGTGCGGACGTGGGGGAGGGCCGATGAGAGGTCGACGTCGACATGACTGCCGCGGGGACCGAGGCTGGAGACGGCCGTCTCGATGACCTCGCTCACATCGGTGCTCTGGTCGCAGCACGTCCATCGAGCCGGTCTGGAGGCGACTCATGTCCAACAGGTTCTCCACCAGGCTGTTCAGGTGATCCGCCTCTTCGTCGATGGTGTGGATCAGGACATCGGTGTCGTCCGGGCCGAACTCGAGCTGGTCGGAGAGGAGGCTGGACGATGCCGCTTTGATCGAGGCCAACGGCGTGCGGAGGTCGTGGCTCACGGCGGCCAGCAGCGCCGAGCGCAGCTGATTGGCCCGGGCCAGGGCATCGGCCTCGGCGGCCTCGGCGTGCAGGCGTTCGCTCTCGAGGGCCGCGGCGAGCTGGGCGGCGAACCCGGCCAGGATCTCGCGGTCCTCGGCAGAGAGGGCCGGGCCGCGGAGGGCGAGCACCTCCTGCTCGGTCAGCGGGAGGACCACGATGGCCTCGTCGGGCGAGCGTGGCGGTTGGTGCCCGGCCATCACGACGGTCGACCAGCCGGGGGAGGGGGTGGGGGCCGAGTCGCCCGGCCCGGCCGGCCCCCGGTCCTCGTCGACCGGCCGGAGCACGGCGGCAGCCTCCAACCGGAACGCCACCACCAGCTCGTTGAGCAGCGCCGGCAGGGGATTGCCCTCGGGAGCGATCATCCGGCCGGCCACCCGGGCCAGCATCTGGGCGTCGGTACGGGCCTGGACCGCCGCCGCGGTGCGCCGCGCCGACAGATCGACCAGCAAGCTCACCGCCCCCGCGGTGACGAGGAACATGGCGAGGGCGAGGATGTCCCGGGCATCGGCGATGGTGAAGGTATGGATGGGCGGTGCGAAGAAGTAGTTGGAAAGGAGGAAGCCGGCAACGGCGGCCAGTGCGGCCGGCCATACCCCGCCGATGGCGGCCACCGCCACCACCAGCACGAGGTACGAGCTGAGCGCGGTGGCCAGGCTGTCGACGCCCCGGTCGGCCGTCAGCACCAGTGTCAGCAGGGGGAAGCCGATGACGCCGATCGCCAGCGCGGCCACCCGGCGGCGGATCGGAAGGGGCGAGAAGACTCGGTGACGGGGCCGGCCTGCCGTCGCTCGCGGCCGCGGGCCGGCGTGGTCGCCGCCGTCGGCCTCTGCCTCCGGTGTGCCGCGGTCGGAGTCCGGCTTGCAATTCGGGTGCGGTGGCGATGACGTGGACATCCAGCGAACCGCTTGCCGCCCGGATGACCGAGTTGATGATCGACCCGCGGACGAACTCGTTCAGGCGGCTGCGGTGGGTGGCCCCCATCACCAGCTGGGTGGCGTTCTCGGCCCGTGCCACCTGTACGAGGGCGGGCGCCACGTCGGTGCCGACGACCTCGACGAACCGGCCGCCCAGGTCGTCGAGCAGGGCCCGGTTCTGGACCAGTCCCTGCGCTCCGGCGCCGGTCAGGGCGTCGTCGGTGCGGACGTGCACCCCGACCAGCTCGGCCTTGGTCCGCATGGCCATCCGGGCCGCACGTCGGATGAGCACGGCACTGCCGCGCGAGCCGGTGATCGAGACCACCACCCGCTCCTTGGTCTCCCACGGCCCGGCGATGCTGTGGCGCTCCCGGTAGTCGTTGAGCTCCTCGTCCACCCGGTCGGCCACCCACAGGAGGGCCAGCTCGCGCAGGGCGGTGAGGTTGCCGGTCCGGAAGTAGTTGGCCAGGGCCGGCGTCGATGCGCTCCGGGGGGTAGATGTTGCCGTGGGCCAGCCTCCGGCGCAGCGCCTCGGGGGCCATGTCGACCAGTTCGATCTGGTCGGCGGCCCGCACCACCGGATCGGGCACCGTCTCGTGCTGAGTGACCCCGGTGATCTGCTGCACGACGTCGTTGAGCGACTCGAGGTGCTGGAGGTTGACGGTCGAGATGACATTGATGCCGGCATCGAGGAGCTCCTCCACGTCCTGCCATCGCTTGGGGTGCTTCGACCCGGGCACGTTGGTGTGAGCCAGCTCGTCCACCAGGACGAGCTGAGGCCGTCGCGCCGAGCAGCCCGTCGACGTCCATCTCCTCGAAGGTCTGGCCCCGGTACTCGACGCTGCGGCGAGGGAAGACCTCGAGGTCGCGGATCTGGGCGTCGGTCTGGGGCCGGCCGTGCTCCTGCACCCAGCCGACCACCACGTCGGTGCCGCGTTCCTTCCGGCGCCAACCCTCGTTGAGCATGGCGTAGGTCTTGCCGACCCCGGGCGCCGCGCCGAGATAGAGCCGTAGCTTTCCCCGTGCCACCGTCGATGGCCTCCTGATCCCTAGGGCTGGCCCATTGCGTGCCGTCCAGCCCTGCCATCGGCGATCGGTCGCCGCACCCGATCGGCAACCGTCTCGCCGTTGTGACCCAGGCTATGCCCCGTCGCGACGACGCCGACCGATCCGACGTGATCGGTGGGGTGGGATTCGAAACGGGTAAGGGCGGCCGACCGGACCGTTCGTGGTCCGGTCGGCCCACCGAGCCGGGCCGGCGAGCACCCGTTCACGTACCTCCGCCGGATCCGGACTGAGGCTGTAGCCGACGCCGGGCATGGTCCGGATCAACGTGCCCGAGCTGTCGTGCGAGCTTCTGCCGCAGCCGGTGAACGTAGGCGTGCAGGTAGCGCGCCTCTCGTCCGTAGCCCGTTCCCCACACCGCGCGAGAGGATCATCTGGTGGGTGCAGGTCCTTCCGGCGTGACGCGCCAGGAAGGACAGGACCTCGAACTCCTTTGCCGTGAGGTCGACCGGCTCGCCCCCCAGATGGGCCTCGTGGTGGACGAGGTCGAGTTCGAGCGTCCCGACGGTGATGGTGGCGGGCGGCGGACTCGGTCGGACGCCGGGATCCCGTGGCGGATGGCGGTCCGGATCCGCGCCTCGAGCTCGGCCATGCCGAACGGCTTCGTCACGTAGTCGTCGGCCCCGCCGTCGAGGGCGGCCACCTTGCGGTCCTCGGTGCCGCTGGCCGACAGGATGATGATCGGCACCTCGCTCCACTGGCGGATCCGCCTGCACACCGCCTGCCCGTCGATGTCGGGAAGGCCGAGGTCGAGGACGACGACGTCCGGGCGAGGCCGACCGCGGTCTGGGAGATCCCCTGCTCGCCGTCGACCGCGGTGACCACGTCGTGGCCTCCGGCCCGGAGGCCGAGCCGGAGCGCTCGCAGGAGCGAGGGATCGTCGTCGATGACCAGGACCTTCGCCATCGCGTCGCTAGCCGCCGACCCGGCTCGCGGCCACCGGTGGAAGGGTGAAGACGAAGCGGGCCCCGCCGCCGGGTCGTCCTCGACCCAGATGCGCTCGCCGTGGGCTTCGACGAACGTCTTGGCGATGGTCGAGGCCGAGCCCGGCCCGGCCCCCGGTGTCGAAGCGCACGAATCGGTCGAACACGGCCTCTCGCTCGTCCGGAGGCACGCCGGGCCCGGCATCGGTGACCGAGAGGGCGATGCGGTCGCCCTGCACCTCGCCGGCCACCGTGATCAGGCTGTCCGGTGGGGCGTGGCGATTGGCATTGTCCAGCAGGTTAGCGAGTACCTGGCCGATCAGAAGACTGGTCGACGTCGACCGCGGGCAAGTCGTCGGGTACGTCGCACGCACGATCGGACGGTCGCCCAGCGTCGACGCGGAGGGCGGCGACCGCCTCTCGGCGCCAGCGTCGAGAACCGACGGTGGGTCCGGCGTCGGACCTCGAGGACTCCGGCATCGATGCGGGTCATGTCGAGCAGGCTGGTCACCAGGCGGGTCAGCCGATCGGTCTCGACGTCGATCAGGCCGTGCAGCTCGTCGATGTCGTGCGTCGGAGAGCGGGATGCGCGGGATGCAGCAAGGTCGAGGACGCCACCTTCATGGTGGCCAGGGGGGTGCGCAGGTCGTGCGACACCGCCCCGACCAGCGCGTGCCGCAAGCCGGTCCACCTCCTCCAGCAGCTCCGAGCGCAGGGCCTGGTCCCGGAGCTGGGCCCGCTCCAGGGCCAGGGCGGCGTGGTTGGCGAAGGTGCGGAGCAGGGCCCGGTCCGCCTCGGAGGCCGGCCTGCCCCGCATGGCCAGCATGCCGACCGGCCGGCCCGACGCGGTCAGCGCCACGGTCCGGAGCTCGCCGGGGTCCGCCGGGCCGGGTGCCGAGGCTGACCGGGCACTCCGGACACGGGCTCGAAGCCCATGGAGCTCGTCTCGGGAGAGCGCCTCGCCGGCCGAGGCCGCGACCTCCAGCCGATCGCCCTGCGGGACGAGGAGGGCCACGCCGGGCACCTCGAACACGGTCCTGACGGCGCCGACGATGGTCCTCAGCAGATCCTCGACGGAGCGGTCCTCCACCAGAAGCTCGGACAGCTCGAAGAGGCGCCGCGCCTCGGCCGTCCTGCTCTGCGCCTCGGACCGGGCGGACTCGAGGCTGGCCACGACCCTCGACACCAGCAGCATCACCACCGCGTAGACGGCGAGCGCCACCCAGTCCTGGGTATGCGGCCACCGTCAGGCGGTCGTAGGGCGGGATGAACCGATAGTCGTAGACGAGGAACCCGGCGACGACGCTCACCGACCCCGGCCCGGAACCCGCCGAGGATGACGGCGGCGACGACGGGCACCACGAGCACCAGCGCGGCGGTGGCGATGCTCAGAGTGGGACCGGAGCGGCAGCAGGGCCATGCCGAGGCCGACCGAGAGAGCGATCCCGACGATCGAGCCGACGAGCGTTCTGCGCACGGAGCCCATTGTCGTACGGAATACCGGCGACGACGGGCGTAGGGCATCGCTCTGTTGAGGATTTATTCAGAGCGACCGGCTCCGAATTGAGAGCCTGTTAAGAGCGAGTGGGCGGATACTCGTTCCATGGCAGATTTCCTTGCAGTGCTCGGCATCGTCGGCTTCGCCCTGGTGATGCTCGGGCTCATCTGGGCACTGGACCGGGTATGACGGTCACCCAGGGCATCCTCCTCGGCGTCGCCGTCGTGATGTTCATCTATCTGGGCGTCGCCATGTTCAAGCCCGAGAAGTTCTAGATGGGCTTCACCTGGACCATCATCATCCTGGTCATCGCCCTGGGCCTGACCTGGCGGTACCTGGGCTCGTACATGGCCGCGGTCTTCGAGGGCCGGGTGCACTTCCTCGCGCTGGGCCGAGCGGCCCGTTCTACCGGCTGCTCGGGACCGGTCCCGAGCCGGAGCGGGAGCAGAACTGGAAGCGCTACGCCGGCTCGATGGTGATCTTCTCCGCCGTGTTCATTGGCGTCGGATATCTGCTGCTGAGGATCCAAGGATCTCTGCCGCTCAACCCGCAGCATTTCGGTGCCGTCGGCCAGGCACTCAGCTTCAACACCGCCACCTCGTTCGTCACCAACACCAACTGGCAGAATTACGGCGGCGAGACGGCCATGTCGTACTTCTCGCAGATCGGCGTACTCACCGTGCAGCAGTTCGTGAGTGCGGCCGTCGGGATCGCGGTCGCGATCGCTGTGGTGCGGGGTTTCTCTCGCCGGAACTCTCCCACGATCGGCAACTTCTGGGTCGACATCACCCGGTGCATGCTCTACATCCTCTTGCCAGTGGCCTTCCTCGCCGGCTTCATCGCCGTCGGTCAGGGGGCAGTGCAGACCCTGGCCGGGCCGGTCTCGATCCATGATTCGCTGAACGGCGTCACGCAGACCGTCGCCCGTGGTCCCGCCGGCTTCATGGGCCCCATCATGCAGCTCGGGACGAACGGCGGCGGGTTCTTCAACGTCGACTTGGCCCATCCCCTCGAGAACCCGACAGGGTTGACAAACCTGCTCTACATCTGGCTCACCCTGTCCATCCCGTTCGCGCTCACCTACACCTTCGGGAAGATGGTGAAGAGCATCCGCCACGGCGTCGCCCTGCTGGCCGCCATGGTGCTCATCTTCGGTGTCTGGGTCGGCTTCACCAGCTATGCCGAGCACCAGCAGAATCCTGCGGTGGCCGCGGCCGGGGTGCACTCGACGGTGGGCAACACCGAGGGTAAGGAGGTGCGCTTCGGTGACACGAGCAGCGCCCTCTTCAACGTCTCGATGACGCAGACCTCCGATGGTGCTGTCGACAGCGCAACCGACTCCTACAACCCGATCGGGGGTATGGGCCCGCTGACCGGCATGATGCTGGGCGAGGTCACCCCTGGCGGTGTGGGAAGCGGGCTCTACACCATTCTCATCTACGCCATCATCGCCGTGTTCATCGGTGGCCTCATGATCGGGCGAACGCCCGAGTACCTAGGGAAGAAGATCCAGGCCAGGGAGGTGAAGCTGGCCGGCTTCGGCGCCCTGGTCATGCCCATCGCCGTGCTCATCCTGACGGCGATCGCCGTGTCCATCCACGCCGGCCGGGCCGGCCCCCTCAACGCCGGCCCCCACGGGTTCAGCGAGATCCTCTATGGGTTCACCTCGCCGGGCAACAACAACGGCTCGGCTATGGCGGGTCTGACCGGCAACACCACCTTCTACAACGTCACGCAAAGCATCGCCTTGCTGATCGGCCGGTTCGGCATCATCATCCCGGCCCTCGCCCTCGGGGGTTCTCTCGCCGCCAAGAACGTGGTCCCCGAGTCGCTCGGCACCTTCCGCACCGACAACGGCATGTTCGTCGGACTCACCATTGGAGTGATCGTGATCATCGGTGGCCTGACCTTCTTCCCCGCCGTCGCCCTCGGCCCGATCGTCGAGCAGCTCAGCCACGGGAAGTTCTTCTGATGACCATGACCGCCACCCAGCCGGGTCAACCGGGGCCGGGAACCGAGGCCCACGGCGTGGCCGAGGCCCGCAGCCTCTTCGACGGCCAGATCCTCCGGCAGGCCCTGGTCGACTCGTTCAAGAAGCTGAACCCGGCGATCCAGATCAAGAACCCGGTCATGTTCGTGGTCCTGGTGGGCACCGTGATCACCTTCATCGAGGCCATCGCCCATCCCAGCACCTTCACCTGGTCGATCACCGTCTGGCTCTTCCTGACGGTGATCTTCGCCAACTTCGCCGAGGCCATGGCCGAAGGCCGAGGCAAGGCCCAGGCCGACACCCTCCGCCGGATGCGGTCGGAGACCGAGGCCCGGCGCCTCCTGCCCGACGGCACCGAGGAGCAGGTGCCGGCCGCGGAGCTGGGCAAGGGCGACATGGTCGTCTGCGAGGCGGGCGACCTCATCCCCTCCGACGGCGAGATCACCGAGGGCATCGCCTCGGTCGACGAGTCGGCCATCACCGGCGAGTCGGCCCCGGTCATCCGCGAATCGGGGGGCGACCGATCGGCCGTGACCGGCGGGACCAAGGTCCTCTCCGACCGCATCGTGGTGCGCATCACCGCGGAGCGGGGCCACACCTTCCTCGATCGGATGATCTCCCTAGTGGAGGGGGCCAACCGCCAGAAGACCCCGAACGAGATCGCACTCACCATCCTGCTGGCCGTGCTCACCATCGTGTTCATTCCCGTGGTCGTGACCCTCCAGATGTTCGGCCACTATTCGGGGGCAACGGTCTCGGTGGTCGTCCTGGTGTCGCTGCTGGTCTGCCTCATCCCGACCACCATCGGCGCACTCCTGTCGGCCATCGGTATCGCCGGCATGGACCGCCTCGTCCAGCGCAACGTGCTGGCCATGAGCGGCCGGGCGGTGGAGGCGGCCGGCGACGTGCAGACTCTGCTGCTGGACAAGACCGGCACCATCACCCTCGGCAACCGCATGGCGTCGGACTTCTATCCGGTCGGCGGGCACACCGAGCAGGATGTCGCCGACGCCGCCCAGCTCGCCTCGCTGGCCGACGAGACGCCCGAGGGCCGCTCCATCGTCGTGCTGGCCAAGGAGCGCTTCGACATCCGAGAGCGTGAGCTCGAGGCCGATCACGTCTTCGTGCCGTTCACCGCGCAGACCCGCATGTCCGGGCTCGACGTCGACCATCGCCAGATCCGCAAAGGCGCGGCCGACTCGGTCAAGCGCTGGGTCCGGCGAGCAGGGCGGCACCGTTCCCGCCGACCTCGACGAGCTCGTGGAGCGCATCTCCCGCGCCGGATCCACCCCGCTGGTGGTTGCCGACGGTCGGGACATCCTCGGCGTCATCGAGCTCAAGGACGTGGTGAAGCAGGGCATCCGCGACAAGTTCGACGAGATGCGCCAGATGGGCATCCGCACCGTGATGATCACCGGCGACAACCCCGCTCACCGCGGCGGCCATCGCCCAGGAGGCCGGCGTCGACGACTTCCTGGCCGAGGCCACCCCCGAGGCCAAGATGGCCCTGATCAAGACCGAGCAGGAGGGCGGGCAAGCTGGTCGCCATGACCGGCGACGGCACCAACGACGCCCCGGCCCTGGCCCAGGCCGACGTCGGGGTGGCCATGAACACCGGGACCACCGCGGCCAAGGAAGCCGGCAACATGGTCGACCTCGACTCCAACCCGACCAAGCTCATCGACGTGGTCGAGATCGGCAAGCAGCTCCTCATCACCCGGGGCTCGCTCACCACCTTCTCCATCGCCAACGACGTGGCCAAGTACTTCGCCATCATCCCGGCCCTGTTCGTGGCCACCTACCCGCAGCTCAACTCGCTCAACATCATGAAGCTGCACAGCCCCCAGAGCGCCGTGCTGTCGGCGGTGATCTTCAACGCGCTGGTGATCGTGGCGCTGATCCCGCTGGCACTGCGCGGAGTGAGGTTCCGCGCCGCTGGCTCGGCGGCCATCCTGCGCCGAAACGTCTGGATCTACGGGGTGGGCGGGATCATCGTCCCGTTCATCTTCATCAAGCTCATCGACCTCGTCCTCGTCGCGCTGCACGCCTACTGATGGAGACCCTCTGATGCTCGTCCATCTCCGCCGCTCACTCATCTCGATCGTGATGATCACGGTCTTCTTCGGGTTCGTCTATGCCTTCGCCGGCACCGGCGTCGCCCAGCTGCTGTTCAAGCACCAGGCCGACGGCTCGATCACCGCCAACGGCTCGACCCTCATCGGCCAGAACTGGTCGCAGACGAAGTGCCCCGGTCACCCGCTCGGGAGCTGCGTGTTCCAAGGCCGGCCCGACGCCCTCGGCCCCTACGCCGGCTCGTTGAGCCCGGTCGCCGGTGGGGGAGACAACCCGCTCGGGGCCAACAACTCCCCGGCAAGCCCGGAGTCTTGAACTCCGGCCAGTCCGGGGCGAGCAACCTCGGCCCTCGGTCCAAGGTCCTGCTGAGCAACACCCAGGCAGCTGGTCGCCTACTGGCACCAGCGGGGTGTCAACCCCACCCCGGACCTCGTGACGACCTCGGGCAGCGGCATCGACCCCGACATCACCGCGGCCGACGCCATGGCCCAGATCCCGATGGTCTCCAAGGCCACCGGGCATCGCCCCCTCAGCCCTGCGGGCGCTCATCGCCCGTGAGAACAACAGCGCCCAGCTGGGCTTCCTCGGCAGCAGCTACATCAATGTGCTGCAGCTGAACGAGGCCCTCGCCAAACTGCGGTGAGCCTCTGGCGCCCGCAGGCGGCGCTTCGGCGCCGTCCGGTCCCAACAGTCGAGCCGTGGTCTCCCGGTCAGCCGGCCGAAGTGAGGGATCAGGTCGGTACCTCCCGGGTGGTCTGCTGAAGCGGCCCGAGCACCATGTGGGTCGTCGGTGATCTCCACCGGACGATTTCGATGGAGCCGTCGACCCAGCCGGCGAACCGCGCCGACCTACATCGGTCGAGGCCACCGGACGCTTCCGCATCTACCTGGGTGCCGCCCCCGGGGTCGGCAAGACCTACGCCATGCTGAACGAGGGCCGTCGCCGCAGACAACGGGGCGCCGATGTGGCCATCGGCTTCGTCGAGTGCCACGGGCGCCAGATCACCGAGGAGCTGATCGAAGATCTCGAGGTGATCCGTCGACGCACCGTGGAGTACCGGGGCTCCCGCTTCGAGGAGATGGACCTCGATGCCGTGCTCGAGCGCCATCCGAAGGTGGTCCTGGTCGACGAGCTGGCCCACACCAACGTTCCGGGTTCGGGTCGCAACGAGAAGCGCTGGCAGGACGTGCTTGAACATCCTCGAATGCCGGCATCGACGTCATCACCACTGTCAACATCCAGCATCTCGAGAGCATCGCCGACGCGGTGGAGAGGATCGTCGAGGTGCCGGTCCGTGAGCGGGTGCCGGACTGGGTGGTCCGCAAGGCCGACCAGATCGAGCTGGTCGACTCCTCGCCGGAGCAGCTCCGCCGTCGGATGCTCCACGGCAACATCTACCCGCCCGAGAGTGTCCCCCACGCGCTCAGGCAACTATTTCCGAGCCGACAACCTGACCGCATTGAGAGAGCTGGCCCTCCGTTTCCTGGCCGACGAGACCGAGGATCAGCTGCTCGAGTACCTCCGGCATCAACGGAAGGACTCCGTGTGGGACACTCACGAGCGCATCCTGGTGGGGGTCACCGATGCACCGGGTACCGACGCGATCGTCCGTCGCGCCTCCAGGATGGCCGCCCGGATCAAGGCCGACCTCCAGGTACTCCACGTGGTCGCCGGCCGGCAAGCCCGTCGATCACCCCACGATCAGCTGCTCGCCCTGCAGCAGTTGGCCGCCGATGTCGGGGCTGACTGGAACGAGATCCAGGCCGACGACCCGGCCCGCGCCCTCATCGACTTCGCCCTTGAGCGGCATGTCACCCAGATCGTGGTCGGCTCGAGCGGTCGCAGTCGGTGGCAGGAGCTGATGGGTGGAGGCTCGACAGTTTGGAAGATCTCACGACTGGCCGCGCCGGCGGCCATCGACGTCCACATCATCGCCCGGCGGATGCCGCTCTCGAGTGTTCCGGGATAGTTGATGCGGCTGACGATTCATGACTGCGACGACGTCAACGTTGGACGTCCCGCCCTCGGACGTTTCGGCTCAACAGGTGCCGGTTGCTCCCACGGTGATCTGGGTCACCTTCCAGACACCATGGGACTCCTGCAGATGGGCAGAGGTGGCACGACGCCCGCCCGGTGCATTCTTCGCCAGCCCGCCCGTGGCCTTGTACTCGACCCAGTGGGTGTCGTCGAAGCAGTCGACCACCGTTGCACTGGTGGGAGCTCCTGATGGCGAGAGCGCGGTGACCTGAGGCTGGAGGACCGGCTCGCCCCTGGTCACGATGCCGTGGAGCCGATCCCAGGCCAGCCCCTGCACGAAGAGGGAGATCGCCTCACCGGCCGCATGGTGGGATAGGAGCGGTGATTGGAAGTCGGAGGTCCTGGCCGCATTGACCAGGTCGGTCCACATGGCCCGGTAGGCGCCGAGCACCTGGACCGAGGCATCGGATGCGGGCGTGGTCAATGCCGAGGGGTTGGGCCGGGCCGTCGTGGGGGCCGCCGACGGCGGTGATCCTCCGCCACAAGCGGCGAGCCCGACCGGCGGCGGCACAAGCCAGCAGCGCGACGATGCACCGCCCACCGGTCCGTCGCCCAGCCGCGGCCGGCCGGTGGCGGGGGCGGGAGGGTCGGTCCATGGCTGGGGGAGGCGGAATCGGTCCGACGCGGTTATCGAGGGAACCGGTCGGACGAGGTGGACCTGCCGCCTTCTTCGGCGAAGGCCGGGTCCGATGCCTTGCTCAGGTCGCCCTCACTGCCGAGGATGTGACGGGCGCAGAACCGGACCACGCCGACCAGGATGGCGAAGGAGACCAGGATGACGGCGAGATAGATGACATCGGTCATGGTGTGCTCATGGTGCCTTGTCGTCGGGCGCCACGCCCGGCCCGGCCCCGGTTCCGGCCAACCCGCTCGGGTTCTCTTCGGCGGCCAGTGCCGCACCGACTTGATCGGCGATGGCCACCGCCACCAGCAGTCGATCGGGGGGGACGGGCTTGCCCGGGGTCGGGGTGAGCAGGAAGTGGCCGAGCAGCCAACCGCCGCTTCGTACCGGCAGGTCGATGCTCCGGGTGGGCAGCCCGAGGTCGTTGGTCGACCACGCCTCGAGACCTACCCTGACCACACCTGCGGGCGTCAGCTGGGCCGTCACGTCGCCGGGGAGGTGCCGGGTGAAGCGGCAGTCGCGTAGGTAGAGGAGATCCCGGAGCTCCTCAACGGCCGCGGCCACCACCACCTGCGGGATCCTGGCCGGTGGCCGCCAGTTCGGTGACCGAATGGAGCAGAGCCACCTGGTGGCGACCCTGCCACGCCGCGGCGCGGTGCTGGCGGCCGCGGGCGGCCAGTTCGCCGACGGCCAGTCCCACCACCAGCAGGAGGATCTCGGTGATCAGATCCTGGTGGCGGGTGATCCGGAATGAGTAGTAGGGGCGGGTGAGGAAGAAGTCGAAGGAAAGGGCGGACACCAGGGCGGCCACCGCCGCCGCCGCCCGGCGTCCGGTGCTGGCCACGGCCACGATGACCACCACCAGGAAGAGGGCGTTGTCGGCCGTGTCGAGCCGGTCCCGCCAGGGGATCAGCGCGGCGGCGGTGGCGATCGGGGCGACGATGGCCGCGGCCATGATCCACGGCTCGGGACGCAACGCGGCCGGCGGAACGTCACTCGCACTGTCGGGCGGCTCCGGAGGTCGGGGCTGCTGCCACCGGTCGGGTCTGGATACGGTTCCCACCCGTCCACTGTCACATGCCCGAGGCCACCTGGGAAGCGCGACCGTACGCGGCCCCTGCCTGACCGCGCCGGATTCTTCACGGATCTTTCACGGACCTGGTTGTTCGGTGCTACGAAGGCATGATGGAAGGGCTCTCCTGGGAAACACGCCGTCGAACTCTTCGTCGGCGACGCCGCCGCTCCCGGCGGGCTCGTACCCACGGGTGGTGCGAGCGGGGGATTGCTCGACGCCGGTACCCGTCGACCGCTCCCCGTCCGGCGGTGGCAGTGATCCCCTCCAAGGCGGCACCGGTCGACGGTGAACAGGCGATCGCCATGGTCGTCGGTGACGAGTGCCACCGGCTACCGGGGCGACGTGCGGGCCGGACGCCACCGCCTGGTGGCGGACGAGGGCCCCGACGTGGGGGGCGACGACGAGGGCCCCAACCCGTACCAGCTCCTGCTGGCCGGGCTGGTCCAGTGCACGGCAGCCACCCTGCGGATGTATGCCAATCGCAAGGGCTGGGCGCTGGGGGCGATCAACGTGCGCGCCCGGCTGCTGCGGGTGGGGGACGGCGCCAGCAAGGTCGAACGCATCGAGCGCACCGTCACCGTGCACGGGGAGCTCTCGGACGAGCAGCGGCGGCGGCTGGCCGAGATCGCCGACCGGACCCCGGTGACCCGCACGCTGTTGACCGGGCTGACCATCGACACCACCCTGCAGTGACCGCCTCGGCGGCTCAGCGCAGGTTGAGCCCACCGTCGACCAGCACCACCTCGCCGGTCACGTAGGAGGATCGGGCCAGGCCCACGATGACCTCGGCCACGTCCTCGGGGGTGGCCGTGCGCTGCAGCGGGGCCTGGGCGTTCACGAACTCCCGCACCGTCCCCCAGTCGGCCGTCCACGGAGTGTCGACCAGCCCCGGAGCCACGGCGTTGACTCTCACCGCCGGCCCGAGGGTGTTCGCCAGTAAGCGGGTCATATGGCTCACAGCCGCTTTCGAACAGGCATAGGGGATCGAGCTGCCGGTCGGTCGTTCGCCGGCCAAGGACGAGACGTTGATGACCTGGCCCCGGCCGGAGGCGCGCAGATGATCGACAGCGGCCACCGTCACCTGCCAGGTGCCGATGACGTTGACGTCGAAGATGCGCCGCCACACCTCGGGCGAGGCCCCGGCCAGGTCGTGGTGGGGGATCACCTGGGTGGTCCCGGCATTGTTGACCAGCACGTCCAGGCGGCCGCAGCGCTCGATGACCCCGTCGACCAGCCCGTGCGCCTGGTCCTCGTCGGAGATGTCGGCCTGGATGTAGCTGGCGCCGGGGATCTCGGCGGCGAGTGCCCGACCGGCCTCCGCGGACGTCGACGAGTTGACCACCACAGTGGCCCCGAGGGTGGCGAACCGGTGGGCGGTCGATGCACCGATGCCCGACGACGACCCGGTGACCAGCACCGTCTGGTCGGTGAATCTGGGGTCGCCGGACCCCGATGGCATCGAAGCGGGGTGGGGCATGGCCCGAGTGTAGGGCGCCGTCCCCGGTAGGTTCATGGGCGTGCGACTGGTGGGCTTCCGGGACGAAGGTATCCGCACCGGGCTCGTGGTCGGCGATGAGATCGTGGACCTCACGGATCCTTTGCTCGGGCTCCCGGGCGACATGACCGCGTTGCTGGCGTTGGGCGAGGATGCCCGGCCCCTCCTGGCCCGGGCCCCGGCCACCAGGGCGAGACGGCTCCCCGTGGCCGTGGCCCACCTGACCGCACCGGTGCCTCGACCTCCGTCGTTCATCGCCATCGCCCGCAACTACCAGGCCCATGTGGAGGAGCTGGGGCACGACCGCCCCGAGTTCCAGACGTGGTTCTCCAAGCAACCGACCTGCGTGATCGGGCCCGGTGAGCCGATCGAGGTCCCCCGGGTGTCGTCCACCGTCGACTACGAGGGCGAGCTGGGCATGGTGATCGGTCGGCGCTGCCGCCATGTGTCGGCGGACCAGGCCCTCGGAGTGGTGGCCGGGTTCACCGTGGTCAACGACGTCAGCGTGAGGGAGTGGCAGTGGCGGGCGCCCACCATGATGATGGGCAAGAGCTTCGACACGCACGGGCCCACCGGGCCCTGGGTCGTGACCCCAGACGAGATCGCCGACCCCCAGCGCCTGTCCGTACGCACCTGGGTGAACGGCGAGCTCCGACAGGACGGGACGACCGCCGACATGATCTTCACCTGTGCCCAGATGATCGAACACCTGTCGGCGGCGTTCACGTTGGTGCCCGGCATGCTCATCTCGACCGGGACACCGGCCGGTGTGGCCGCCGGGGAAGACCCGCCGCGGTGGTTGGCGGCCGGTGACACGGTGACGGTCTCGATCGAGGGGGTCGGGGAACTTTCCAATCCGGTGGTGGACGAGCCCGACCCGGGTCTCGGCGGCGACCGGTGACCGAGGCCGCCGACGAGGCGGGGATGATCCGGGTGACTCCGTCCCTCTCCGTCCCGCGCTCAGAGCTCCAGTACCGGTTCAGCCCGAGCGGGGGGCCCGGGGGTCAGCACGCCAACAAGGTGAGCACCCGGGTCGAGCTGCGCTTCGATGTGGCCCAGTCGACGTCGCTCGGCCCCCGCCAGCGGGCCCGGCTGCTCGACCGCCTGGGCCCCGAGATCCGGGTGGTGGCCGACGACGAGCGCTCCCAGGCGCGCAACCGGCAGTTGGCGACGGAGCGGTTCTGTGCCCGGGTGGCGGCCGCGCTCCACGTCAGAAGCCGCGACGGCCGACCCGGCCCACACGCGGGGCGACCGAGCGCCGCCTGGAGGAGAAGCGGCGGGTCTCGGAGCGCAAGCGGTCCCGACGGCGGGACCTGGACGACTGAGCGTGGCTCAGCCGGCCTCGAGGTCGGGCCGGGCGGGGGGAGCCAGACGTCGTCGAGGAAGTGGGCGATCTCGTCGGTGAGGCGATCGGGGCGCATCCGGAGCTCCAGCATGGAGTTGGCCTGGACCAGCCGGCCGTTCGGCAGCCGGCGGGCCAGTTCGACGGCATCGTGGAACGGGTGGAGCCGGTCGACCTCATGGCCAACGACCAGCGCGGGCATCTCCATCCCGGACCGTTGGTCGACCGTCGGGGCGATGGGGCCGGCGAGGATGCCGTGGAGCACGGCGGCGATCTCGATCGGATCGTTCGAGAGGGAGTTCATCACGCTGTCGAGCGGGCCGTACCCGGTCCGGGGCAGGTGCCGGAGCAGCCACGCCGCCCGTCTGACCACAGGGCGGGCGAAGTGCACGGAGAACAGCATGGGAACGAAGGTGACGGCCGCAGCCGGCACCGCCCACTCGAGCACCGGCATCTCGATGACCAGCCCCTGGCACCGCTCGGGAGCCAGGGCCGCCACCAGCAGGCTGACGTTCCCCCCGAGCGAGACGCCGCCGATGACGGCGCGGTCCACGCCGAGGTGGTCGAGCAGGGCGACCACGTGCTCGGCGTAGGTGTCCATCCGATGGAAGGAGGCGCGCTTCGGCTTCTCGGAAAGGCCGTGACCCGGGAGATCGAGGAGGACCACCCGGTTGCCCCGGGCCGCCAGGTCGTTGGCCAGCCTCCGGTTCATGTTCGAGTCCATGAGGATCCCGTGCATGAACACCAGGACGCGGGGCCCGTGCCCGTGGATCTCGTAGTAGAGCTGCACCCCCTGCGAGTCGAACATGCCCACTTCGTATGGCGGCATGGCCGAGGCGTGGCTCCGAGCTCGGGCCGCCGCGGCCTGGCCGCCCCCATCGGCCTCCGGCGAGGTGCTACCTGGCGCTGTCATCGGGCCAACGGTAGGTCGACGGCCGACGGTTCGCCAACACCGGCAGCTCGGTCCTGATCCGGTGCAGGCGGCCCAGGTCCAGGTCGGCGAGGATGATACCCGGGTCCGTGGCCTGCTGTTCGGCCATCACCGAGCCCCACGGATCGACGATCATCGAGTGGCCATGGCAGGCGGGCATCCCGGCCGGGAGCTTCCCGACCTGGCCGGCCGCCACCACGTACACCTCGTTCTCGACCGCCCTGGCCCGGAGGAGCAGCTCCCAATGGGCGGGGCCGGTGGTGGCGGTGAAGGCGGCCGGCACCGCCACGATGGTGGCCCCGCAGAGGGCCAGGATCCGGTAGAGCTCGGGGAACCGCAGGTCGTAACAGATGGACATGCCGAGCACCGGCGGTGGCGTCCCAGGGGGCTCGGACCCGTCGTCGAGCGTGTGGGTGCATGCCGTCGAGCCGGGCGCGATGGTCGCCGACTCCCGCAGGGCCTGGCCGTCGATGTCCGCGTCGAAGAGGTGGATCTTGCGGTACACGGCCTCGACCGAGCCGGTGGGGCCGATGAGACAGCTGGTGTTGAACAGGCGCCCGTCGGTGCCAACCGAGGGCGCCGGCCGCTCGGGAAAGCTCCCCGCCACCAGGCGGATGCCGAGACGGCGGGCCAGATCGCGGGCCCATCGGGTGGTCGGCCCGTCCAGTTCCTCGGCCTGGGCCCGGAGCACGGCCGGGCTTCCGGCCACCGAGAAGTACTCGGGCAGCACGACCAGCTCGGCCTCCGACCGGGCGGCCTCCTCGACGAGGGACCGGGCCGCAGCCAGGTTGGACGACCGGTCCTCACCGGCCGTGGTCTGGATGGCGGCGACGCGCATGAGACAGGGTAGGCCCGGCCCCGGGGTGCCCGGTCGGATGGCGCACGCGGCTGCGCCGGACAGAATGGTGGCGTGTCCTTCGAAGACTCCGACATCGTCCGTAGTGCCGTCCGGGTGGAGGGGTTCAGGGACGACGAGTTCAACTACCAGCTGATCCGGGCGCTGGGCGTGGCCGACTATGGCGGCTCGACGGTGGGCGAGTGCCTGGCGGTGGTGGCCGAGATCACCGACGGCAGCCCTCGGAGCTGGGCCCAGGCCTTCGACCGTCTGGCGCAGCGGGTCGAGGCCCGGGGGCGGGCCTGCCTGGCAGCGGGCCGTCGGACCAGCGGTCGTGATCACCTGCTGCGGGCGTCGACCTACTACCGGACAGCCGAGTACTACGCCGAGGGGGACACCGGGCGATCGATGGAGACCGGCGAACGGAGTCGTGCCTGTTTCACCGATGCGGCCGCGTTGCTGGAGCCTCCGGTGGAGCTCGTCGGGGTGCCGTTCGAGGGGGGATCCCTCCCCGGCTACCTGGTGCGACCCCCGGGCGCCGACCGGGCGAGGCGGGGAGGGTCTCCCGACCCTGATCGGGGTGGGCGGCTTCGACTCGAGCGCCGAAGAGCTCTACTTTCATCTGGGTGCACCCGGCGCCGAGCGGGGGTGGAACGTGTTCGTGTTCGACGGGCCTGGGCAACCCGGTTGCATGCGTTCCAACCCGTCGATGACCTTCCGGCCCGACTACGAGGTGCCGATCGGCGCGGTCATCGACGTCCTCAGCGACCGGGCCGATGTGGATGCCGGACGGTTGGCCCTGGCCGGCCAGAGCTTCGGTTCGTACTTCGCCGCACGCGGTGCGGCCGCCGACGAACGGGTGGGGGCACTGGTGGCCGATCCTCCAGTGGTGGACATGAGCCGGTACATGGAGGCCTGGGTCGGGACCGAGGTGTTCCGCATGGCGCGGGACATCCGGCCCGAGGACGTGATGGGCGTGCCCGAGGACCTCATGCCCCGTCAGATGCAGTGGGGCATCGCCGCCATCTGCCACCGGTTCGGGGTGCCCTCTTTCCACGCCTGGCGCGACGCCATGACGGCCTACCGGCTCGGACCGATGACCCCGTCGATCCGCTGCCCGGTCCTGGCCCTGGTCGGTGATCGCGAAGGGGCCGAGCCCCTGGCCCAACACCGCGCCTTCGTGGCCGAGGTCGGGGGCCCGGCCACCTCGGTGGTGTTCACCGCCGAAGACGGGGCCTCCACCCACTGCCAGGCCGACAACATCCGTCTGGCCGCCCAGGTCACCTTCGACTGGCTGGAGGAGCAACTGGGAGCGAGGTGAGCAAGGCGACCTCTCGCCCGACGGTCCGGTAGAGCGTCAGGCCGGAGCCGTCGGCGTCGGGGCGTAGGTGGCGAGGGCGGCGAGCAACGCCTCGTCCCCGGCGTCGGACCGGTCCTCGCGTACCCCGACCAGCGGCGTCACCGTGGCCCAGCCCTCGGCGATGAGGGCGGCGTCCGATTCCGGATCGAGCTCGGCCAGATCGGCGGCGGAATCGGCCGGCGTGCCCGCCCCCCGCAGCGTGAGCCGGATGGCTCCGGTGGTGCTGTCGACGGGGGTCCCCGTCACCGGGTCCGGGGTGCTCTCGGGCCGGACCGATCGGATCAGGCCCACCGAGCCGAGCCGGCCGTGGCGGAGCCCACGGAGCGCGTCCGGCTCGACGGCCGGCACGTTGAGGTTGAGCACGGTGGCCGGCCGCTGCGCAGCCAGGGTGGGCACGATGCCGGTGGCCAGCCGCACCGGAGTCTCCCACGGGATGGGCTCGCGCCCCACGCGATGCTCACGGCGAGCCCTCGGATGCCGAACTGCGCTGCGGTGAGCGTTGCGCCGATCGTGCCGGAGTGAAGGGCCGACCGGCCGGCGTTGACACCGTGGTTGATACCCGAGACCACCAGGTCCGGTCGGGGGCCGAATCCTTCGATGCAGGCGAGGATGACCGCCAGAGCCGGCGGCCCCTCGATCCCGTAGACGGGAATGTCGGCCAGCCCGGGGATCTCGACGGCCTCATACGGGATCGATTCGCGTTCATAGACCGGGCCCACCGCGGCACCGGTGCCGCTGTGGTCGGTCAGAGGGGCGACGACGACGAGCTCGTCGTGGTC
This sequence comes from uncultured Acidimicrobiales bacterium, assembly GCA_963727075.1. GTDB lineage: Bacteria > Actinomycetota > Acidimicrobiia > Acidimicrobiales > RAAP-2 > Bog-756. The sequence goes on along the minus strand of CAVSET010000003.1, from coordinate 101,640 downwards.
CCCGAAGGCGGAGACCAGGCCCCGGGCCAGGGCGGCGATGCCCGGGGCGAACACACCGTCGTCGTTGGTGATCAGGATGCGCATGTGGAGAGGTTCCGTGTGCCTGGAGATCGAGGGCATTCCGCGCGCCGTCGGGCGGTACGGGTGTTCGTGCGAACGACGGCCCGCCGGGCCGATGCGCCCGTCGCCTACCATACCGGTCGGCATCGGCTGCTCCGGCCGACGGTCGACATCACCACCCCATGACCCGACCCCCTGCGACCGAAGATCAGCGGCCCTCCGAGACCACCGCCGCCACCGGCGACCAGTGGGTGATCGGTCATGGCCATCAGCGCGCCGTTGTCACCGAGGTTGGCGGCACGCTCCGTTCGTTCACCAAGGACGACCGACCCGTGGTGGCCGGGTTCGGGCCGGACGAGTGGAGCAGGGGAGGCCGAGGCCAGGTGCTCGCCCCGTGGCCGAACCGACTGGGCGACGGGCGCTATTCGTTCGAAGGAGTGGAGGCCCAGGTACCGCTGGACGAGCCGTCGAGGGGGAACGCCATCCACGGCCTGGTGCGCTGGATGCCATGGCGAATGGTGGGCCGGGCCCAGAACCGGGTCACGATGGCCTGCCAGCTCCACCCCTCGCCGGCGTACCCCTTCGCCTTGCGGCTCACCATCGAGTACCGGTTGGGGAGGGACGGCCTCACCGTGGTGACCGAGGCCGACAACCTGGGCCAGGCCGATCTCCCGTTCGGACTCGGGTTCCACCCGTATTTGACCGTCGGCACGGCCAGCGTGGACAGCGCTCGCCTGCCGCGTTCCGGCCAGCCAGCGGCTGATCACCGACGATCGCGGGTTGCCCACAGGCAGGGCGCCGGTGGTAGGTACCGAATTCGATTTCAATCAAGGCCGCCTGATCGGCGTCACCAAGCTCGACACCGCATTCACCGCCCTCAGGCGGGACTCCGACGGCCGTTCCTGTGTGGAGCTCGATCATCCCGACGGCGCCGGTGGGGCGACGGTATGGGCCGACGATCGTTTCGGCTACTTCATGGTCTACAGCGGCGACACCCTCGATTCTGGCGAGCGGCGTACCGCGCTGGCGGTGGAGCCGATGAGCTGTCCACCGGACGCTTTCCGATCGGGGATCGACCTGGCTGTGATCCGGCCCGGGGCACGATGGTTTGGATCATGGGGGATCGTGCCTCGCTGACCCGTTGCCACCCCGTCGGACACTCGATCGGGCGGGCTAGACACGCTCGTCCCCCATCCGGTCGGTTCCGGTGGTGAGCCCGACTTCCTTCTCGCCCGGCTTGCGACCGACGAGCCAGTAGGCGATCGCACCGAGGGTATTGGCCCCGCTGGCGACCCGCCATGCCGACTTGCTGCCGCGGACCTCGGTGGCAGTCCGCCGGTCCAGATCACGCCATGTGAGGGCGACCAGGACGAGATGGACGACCACCGCGACCCCGACCGGTCTTCGGTTCTTGACCGGAGGCTTCGTCCCGACCTCGGTCCGAGCGGGCGGCTCGGTCACTCAGACGCTAGGCCGGGGTGTGGGTCCAACCGAACGAGGTCCGTTCCGACCATTCCGACCGGCATGACCGGCACTGGAGGAGCACACTCGACACTGACGACCTGATGGGATTGGTATCGTCGCCCCGAACGATCAGCTTGGGACTGTCGACCAAGCCGCAACGAGGGCACTTCGGAACTGACTCGGTATGATCCATTTGCCGACCTCTCAATGGAAAGCCGCCGACGGCCTCACGCCGCCTGGTCTCCTGTCCCGCGTCACCCTACCGCTACCCAGTGAGTCTTTCGCGACAACCGAGGAGTGCGGCCGCGGATGAAGAGTTCGAGCCAGTTCGTGATGCTTGCGCCTGAGGAAGCGTGATCATCACCGTGGCCATCGAGGGCCCAGGAGCACCCACGGACCGGTCTGACAGGTTCGTAGGATGTTTGCGACCGGCAGCAGTGGTATCGGTTGCGGGAACTATGAAATGCGCCTAGGAAGGAGGCAGCAGCTTCGGTCTCCGGAACACACCGGACCCGGAGTTCTCGGGGAGGCTTGTAATGACACCCAGGCGCATTGCAGTGAAGGCTGCCATCGTAGGACCCGTTCTCTTCTTAGCGAGCTTCGGAGCGGCCTGCAGCAGTAGCTCTAGCACTAGCACCACCACCGCCACCACGCTGGCTACTGGGAAGGTCAGCTGCAGCAAGGTCACAGGGACGATTACCTTCGTTCCGCCGCTCACCAACAGCGGAACCTCGGCCGAGACGACCAAGGTTGCCTACACGGCATCGGGCTGCATCCCGTCGGGGTCGAATGTGTCGAAGATCACAAGCGCTCAGGGCTCGGCCACCATCACCGACAGCACCAATGCCTGCGCTGGCATCGCGACCTCCAAGCCTGTGAAGCTGGCCGTCGTTTGGAATCCAACCACCATGCGGTCGACCGCCGTCTCGTACTCCGGTTACAAGGTGGCAGCCAACGCCAGCGGAGACTATGGATTCACACTTCCCGACACCGGAGGATCGGCCACTGTGACCGGGTCCTTCTCCAGCTCTGGCGGGGCCACTTCCACCGCGTCAACGTATTCCAACTCGACGGCCGCCCAAATCGCAACTGCGTGTGGTTCGAGTGCCGGTCTTGCGTCGCTCACACTCACAACCGGAAGTTTCACCATAGGCTAGGGATGCCGTCCCCTCTCAGGGCACCATCCTGCATGGCTTCATCACGGCCCGAACCCTGGACCCCATTCGCGGTGGCCGCCGCCCGGTGGCGGGCCTATAGTTGAGAACTTCGGGCTATTGGCGACGACGAACCTCGCCGATGCGCTCAACGAGGGACTTGACTACGCCATTTCCTACGTCGACGGGGGTAGACATGACCGAGCGGAGCTCCATCGCAGTCAGCGTGACCGAAGAGCAGGCTCAGCAAGGCAGGCAACGATCCACCTGGGAGTTGCTGGAGGACGCGAGGCGGACGGCCAAGCTGCTGGCCGCCCAGCTCGACGCAGCAGAGTGGGCACTCGCCGAGGATGAGCTGCGAAGGAACTGAAGACCGCCTGTGACGCCTGTGGGGCGTTGTGAGTAGTAGAGGTCTGCTTTGCGGGTCGCTGTTGCCTTTTCCCGCGAAGCAACTGATTCCATCTATTGCCGTTGCTGGTGACCAGCTGAATGCCCAGCCGGTTCGATGGGTCATGGGCGTAGCGACGGCTCCATGGGTCTCCATCCAGCTTTGCTATTGGTTGTTGGTCCCGGCGACAGCCAGGGGTTCACACCGACCAAGGTTGCTTTTGGACAAGTGTCATTTGGGTTCGCCTACTTTCAATCGCAGGTTCCATCCGGAGCAACATTCAACGACTTCTCCAAACGACTGATTGACACCCTCATGTAGCTGTTGTAGACACAAGATAGAGGGGTTCGTACCGGTGAGTCCGGTTGGGTTTGGTGGAGGTCCAGAATGAAACCCCCCTTTCGACGCATTTCTCCACGGAGCAACCCGCGCCCCGATCCGGGTGCAGGCAGGCGGAGTTGGCGGCGGGCCATGGTGGCCGCCTCTGCCGCGCTGTGCAGCATCGGAGTGATGACTCTTGTGCCTGCTTCCGTGGCTGCTGCAGCCACAACTGACATCACGTCGACGGGACCGCTGACCGACATCGGGATCAGCAGCGATCTCAACTGTTCGGTGAACCACACCGGTGACACCGCCGGCGAATGGTTCGGCGATACAGCCTGCGGCACCTTGCTCGCCAGCGGCGGGACGCTGTACGGGCCGGCCTCTATTCCAGCTGGGGCGTCAGCGTCACCGCGGACACCGTGGACAGCTGTCAGCCAGACGGCGGTCACCGGATCGGGGACGACCTCGGACCCGTTCAAGATCGTGACCGTCGACGCGGCCGGAACGACCGGTCTGCAGGTCACCGAGACTGACACCTACGTTGTCGGACAAGAGTCGTATCGCAACGACGTGAAGGTGACGAACACCGGGAACGCCAGCGCCAGCGGCGTTCTGTACCGGGGCGGAGACTGCTTCCTGCAGAATTCCGACTTTGGTTTCGGGATCCACGACAGCTCCACTGGGGCCATCACCTGCACCACGAGTCTCACTCCCGGAAGCCGGATTGAGCAGATGCTGCCCTTGACGCCTGGCAGCAACTACTTCGAAGGGTTCTTCGACACTCTGTGGGCCGATATCGGGACGCAGAACCCCCTTCCCAACACCTGTGATTGCTCCACCGACGAAGACAACTCGGTCGGCCTGTCCTGGGGTATGAGCGTGGGAGCCGGAGCCTCGGAGACCTTCTCGTCAGTGGTCACGTTCTCTCCCCTCGGCTCCCAACCGCTGGCGCTGACCAAGACGGCGGACGCAGCAAACGTGGCTGCGGGTGGCAGTGACGGTTACACCGTCACCGCCCACAACCCCAACTCAGGGTCGGTGACCTTGGCGTCGTTGACCGACACCATCGGCGCCGGATTCAGCTATCAGCCGGGATCGACGACCGGTGCAACGACGGCGAACCCAACCATCAGCGGCCAGACGCTGACATGGGGGCCGATCACTGTGCCGGGCGGCGGGACGGCCAGCCTGCACTTCGGGGTCACTGCCTCGACCACGCCGGGCACCTACACCGACGACGCCGAGGGCACGGCCACCGGGTTCACAGTGGTCGGCACCGGAGCGGCGGCTCCCGTCACGGTCGGCCGGGGCACTGGCTGTCCACCAACCGTCAAGCACGTGTTCGCGATCGGCAATCCGAGATTGGAGATCGTGAGGGTCTTGATCACGGGCCGCTGCCTCAGTGGCGCAAACCACGTCATGTTCGGCAGCCTGGCGGCCACGAGCTTCACCGTGGGCTACGGCGGCAACATCGTGGCGTCCCCACCGCAGCAACCGGCGGGGACCGTGGATGTCACCGTGACCACACCGGGCGGAACGAGCGCACTCAACCCGCCTAGCGATCAGTACACGTACTGGCTGCCGAGGATCACCCAGGTGCTTCCCAACCATGGCCCCGTCACAGGTGGAAACACGGTGCTCATCCGTGGGTTCATGTTCTCGGGAACCCCCGCCCCCACTGTCAGCTTCGGAACCGGAAACTTCTCGTCGTCGGTGGTTGTGACGAGCGACGGCATCATTCACGCTCTCGTTCCACCGCACAGCAGCGGCACCGTGGATGTTCAGGTGACCGCGTTCACGGGAACAAGTCTCCCCACCTCATTGGACCATTACAACTACAAGTGAGCTAGGAGTTGGCTGCTTCGTCCTGGTCTGCGTGTAGTCGAGTACCAGCCGGAGCATGGAAAGCCCGCCTCCTGGATTAGGCCCGGGGGCGGGCTTTCCCGCGGCTGGTTGTTTCGGTTCATCTAACCGGCACACCTGCCGCCTACCCGGTGGAGGCCATGCCGATCACCGGCCTGTTCAGGTGCGTTCCGGCCATCGAACCGAGGAACGAGGCAGTCCCGAAGCAGAACACCCGCCGTCAGCGCCTACCAGGCGGCATCCCTGATCTTTGGCGGTAGCGGCGATCGTGACCACGCCGGCGTTGAGGTGCTGATAGCCGGTGGAGCCGCGGAAGGGGGGCTCCGAAGGCGAACACTCCGCCGTCGAGCTGTCCACGATTCGGACGAACCGGCTGAGCATCTCCAGCTCCGCCAGAAACACCGCAGATTGGGAGTCCTCGCCATGAACTCTCAGGTTCCTCACCAGCTTGGCGCAAAGCGAGGCCCAGGTGCTTGGCTCCGTGGTAGGTGCTGGGTCCAGTCTTTGGTGCCCGATTTGACATGAGGAACAAGCCGGGGGACTTCATCAAAGGCTTGTCCGACCAAGTCCTCCGGAGAGGTGCCCTTTGGGCGTTCCAGTGTATGCGGCAAGTAGGCATCGAACGGGGCTCCGCCTGCCGCCGTGACCGCCGGTCCGTGGTGACCGTCATCCCAGATATGGGCGGCTGATTCCCACTCCCAACGGTTCATCTCGGAGGCTGCAAGTTTCGGCCGCTCTGGACCGATTCTCGACTCGATCAGCTCCTCATTGGTCAGGGAGCCCAGAAGCCGCTGACACGCGGGTACGGCCCACCCCTCGAGCGGCGTCGAGGCCGTAGGCAATCTCGGCTGCGTGTTGGGATCAACAGCCTTCGCGATCGCCACGATCAAGGGACCCATCTCGTTCGCCATCCCCCGCACTCGCGCACGTTCTGGGGACTGCGGCCTAGGAGCCAGAGCCGCTTGCGTCTCCAGCAACTCGATGAACCGCCGCACTTGCCCTTCCGCCGCGACTTTGTCCATCGTTCCTCCAGTTCCCGGTTGCAAAATGGTTGCAGCCCGAGCCCGAAGGCTGCGATTGGGTGAGGCTCTATCCCGCGGATGAGCAGCCCTTTGTCTGGTGCGCCCCCTGGGATTTGAACCCAGAACCTGCGGATTAAGAGTCCGTTGCTCTGCCGTTGAGCTAGAGGCGCTCGTCTTCAACCTAACCGGTGCGACGCGGTCGCCTGGCTTGTTCCGTCGGTGACCAGAGGGTGACCGACGGGGCTCGAACCCGCGACCTCCGGGGCCACATCCCGGCGCTCTGCCAACTGAGCTACGGCCACCAAGGAGCCTCTAGTGTGGCACAGACCGACGGGGGCCCGTCCGCGCACGGGCTCCCCGGCCTCGCCCCTGTAGCTCAACTGGATAGAGCAGGTGGTTTCTACCCATCAGGTTGCGGGTTCGACTCCTGCCGGGGGCGCCACGAGGCAACGCACCGGGAACGGCCGAAAAGCCGCCGTTTGCCGAGGTGGCCGAGGGCGTGGACCGGTCGACCCTCTCGCCGATTTCCCTCCAGCTGATTTCGGGTATTGAATTGGCCCAGGGACGGTACTTCGCCTACGAGGGAGGGTGGCCATGAGACGACTCGGGCTGGTGGGCGCAATGGCTGCCCCCCTGCTTGTCGTCGTGCTTGGTTCAGCCGGGGCCTCGGCCGCGGTAGTGAGGCCCGGTCCGCCCACGGCCGTTCAGGCCACCTACGTCGACGGTGTCAGTGGAGTGACCGTGTCGTGGGGGGCACCAGTTTCGGACGGGGGCTCGCCCATCGTCTACTACGTGGCCTCCAACTACAGCGGGAAGTACTCCTGTGTCTCGCTCAACCCCGGCCCGGCTTCCTGTCACATTGACGGCCTGCACGTCGGGAAGGTCGTGCGTGCGATTCGAGTCAGAGCGGTCAGCGCGCGAGGCGCCGGACGAGTTGCTGTGGTCCTGCCCGTCCTCACCACCGGCAACAACGGCGGTACCTCCGCATCGGGCCCCTCGGGGACGAGCCAGCCGGCGGCGGGGCAAACTCCTTCCCCCGTCCCCGGCGTTTCCAATTCCACCTCCGACACAGGAGCGGCGTCCGCGGCCTCCAGCGCCACGGCGGGTGCCGGTGTACCCGCGGCATTGCCGTTCACCGGCGCCGATGTGGGAGCGCTGTTCATCCTGGGCGCCACCCTCGTCCTCGGTGGATGGGTCATGGGCGACCCGGCCGGCCGGCCCGGGTACCGGACCGAAAGCCGGCCGTCGAGGGCGTCGAGGTGGCTGTTCGGCCTGTGAGGGACCGGCACGCCGGTGGCCACCGGCGTGGGCAGGGGGCTGCCGTGATCTCCGCCGGTGGTGCCCTCGGCCGGCTCGAGTCGCCGACCCGGCCTCTCACCGGGCCAGGAACTCATCCACCACGTGCTGAGGTGCGCAGGCCAACCAGGCGTCGACCACCGCCTCCCGCATCGCCTTCTTGCTCACCTTCTTGAGTTGGATGAGCACGGCCGAATAGCCGTCGAAGTGTGGGATGGTGAAAAAGCCTCTCGCCGAGCCGGCGAGGACCGCCTCCTTCTCCAACAGGTCGGCGACGCGAACCGCCACGATCGGACCGTCCGGCGGTGTCGTCGGGCCGAACCGATTGAAGTCCGCCTTGCTGAAGGGTCGTTCCCAGGCGAATGCCTTGCCGGCGACGAACCACGTGAGGTTGCCATGGCGCTCACCTTGGGCGACCTCGGGCAGCTCGGCGGCCACCCGTCCGACCTCGTCGATCGTTACCACCTCGCGCACCATACCCTCCGCCGGCCGGCGCTCGTAATGGTCGTGAGCTGGGGCGCCGGCGTCTAGTCCCGAGGAGCCCGATCGTCGAGAGTTGCCCGCTGGGGATGGGGTGTCTCGCCGCGGGCCAACCTGTCGACCAACTGGTCGATACGCCGGGCGCGCGTGTCGGCTCGCTTGGCGCCCTCGATGCGGTACAGCACGGCGTAGCGATTCTGGCGGGTCAGGATCTCGAACATGGCGCCCGCCCGGGGTCGTCCCGCCAATGCGGTGGCCAGGTCGGCGGGTACCTCTATCGAGGCCTGGCCGGCGTAGGCGGCATCCCAGCGACCATCGCTCCTGGCCCGCTCGACCTCGGCCTCTCCCGACGGCCGCATCCGGCCTTCGTCCATCAGGCGCTCGGCGATGCCCACATTCCGCTTCGACCAGGGGCTGCGGGCCCGGCGGGGAGTGAAGCGCTGACGGTAGGTGGTGTCGTCGCGGCGGCCCGTCTGCCCGTCGATCCAGCCATGGCAGAGGGCCTCCTCCAACGCCTGGTCGTAGGTGAGGCTGGTCGGGCGCGTGGTGCCCTTTTTGGCCAGCACCAACCAGACCCCGGCCGGGTCGCCTTGGTGCCGTCCCAGCCAGGCCCGCCAGGCGCGTCGGTCGGCCAGGGTGAGCTCGGGAAGCTCGTTGGGCATGACCACCCAGTGTGGCAGGCGCCTCGGCTCGACCACGACCACCCAGCCGACCGATGTGCGGTCGGGTCGCCCAACCGCATATCCTCTTCCGGATCGAACGGCGCCGACCGATCCGCCTGCGACTCCGGCCCGCGATCGGGCCGTCGAGCCTTGTTCCGCTCTCGCCTGCGACAGTGGTGCGGGCCTTCACCGCCACCGCAGTCCTGGCGGCCCTGGTTGCCGCGGCAGCCGTCGGCCCGGCACCGCCTGCCCAGGCGGCCACCGCCCGGGCGGCCGGGTGGGCGGTTCAGAGCCATGCAGGGGTGCCGAGCGGCTGGACGAGGACCTGGTCCACCGGGCCCCTCCCCGACGACGGCCAACCCATCGCCCTCTCGTCACCGACCCTGGCCAACCTCGACGGGCAGCCCTCGGTCGTGGTCGGTGATCGCCGCGGGTTCGTCTACGCCTACCACCTGGGCAGTCCGTCCTCGACCGGCACCCCGGTGGCCGGCTGGCCGACGACCAACGAGAGCGGGCCGATCGACGCCCCCGCCTCGACCGCGCCGGCCGGCTTCGGGCTGTCGTCGGTGCTCATCGGGTCGGGCAACGATGCCGATCCGACCACCGGCGGGTACCAGGCCTTCGCCCCGTCCGGTGGGCAGATGTGGCACACGCCGGTGGTCAACCCGCCGACCGACAACGCACCGGCCCTCGGGGTCCAGGCCGGCATGACCGTCGGTCCGCTCCAGTCCGGGGGATCGGACACCGTGGCCGGGTCGCTCGGTCAGGTGGCCTACGCCCTCGATGCCGGCAACGGCGCACCCCTGGCCGGCTGGCCCTTCTTCAACTCCGACAGCACCCACTCCACCGCGGCGCTGGCCGACCTCTTTGGCACTGGCCAGAACGAGATCATCGTCGGCGGCGACCAGACGGCGGGTCTTGCCGCCGGCCAGCAGTACGCCGACGGCGGCCATCTGCGCATCCTGAGCGCCACGGGGAACCAGATCTGCCGGGCCGATACCAACCAGGTTGTCGACTCGTCACCGGCTGTCGGCGGGTTCCTGCCCGGCGGCGCCACCGGAATCGTGGTGGGCACGGGTTCGTTCTTTGCCGGTGCTTCGGACTCCAACACCGTCCGCGCCTACAACAACCTCTGCCACCTGATGTGGTCGGCACCGGTTGATGGCAGCACCTTTTCGTCCCCGGCGCTCTCGAACGTGGTGGGAAACGGGTCGCTCCAGGTTGTCGAAGGCACCGACCAGGGTCCCGGGGGATCCGGCTCGGTGTGGGTGCTCGATGCAGCTACCGGTCGGACCGACTGGACGGCCTCCAACATCGGGCGGGTCATCGGCTCGGTCGTCACCGCCGACCTGTCGGGCGGTGGCTACGACGATGTCATCGTGCCGACGATCGCCGGCACCCGGATCTTCGACGGACGGTCCGGCGCGGAGATCGCTGACCTCAGCCCGGCGCTCGGTCTGCAGAACGCCCCGCTGGTGACGGCCGACCCCAACGGGACGATCGGGATCACCCTGGCCGGCTACACGGCATCGATCGGCTCGCCGAACGGGGTGGGCGAGATCGACCACTACGAGATCGCCGCCTCGAACGGGCCCGCCGCGGTCGGAGGGTCTGCCTGGCCCATGTTCCACCATGACCCCCAGCTCACCGGCAACATCGGGGGGACCACCCCCATCGGGTCGATCCCCCGGTGCTCGGTGCCCTCCGCCGCGTTTACCGGCTACGACCTGGTGGCCTCGGACGGCGGGGTGTTCACCTATGGCCAGATGCCCTTCTGTGGCTCCACCGGCGGGATCCGGCTCAACGCGCCGATCGTGGGCATGGCCATGGCCCCCAACACCGGGGGTTACTGGGAGGTGGCCGCCGACGGTGGGATCTTCACCTACGGCAACACCCAGTTCTTCGGGTCGATGGGTGGCCGACCCCTCAACCGGCCGATCGTGGGCATGGCCGCCACTCCCGACGGCAAGGGCTACTGGGAGGTGGCCGCCGACGGTGGGATCTTCACCTTCGGGGACGCCGCCTTCTACGGGTCGATGGGTGGCACCCGGCTCAACCAGCCGGTGGTGGGCATCTCCACCTCGACCGACGGCAAGGGCTACCGCCTGGTGGCCGCCGACGGTGGGATCTTCACCTTCGGGGACGCCCCGTTCGCCGGCTCGATGGGCGGCACCCGCCTCAACCAGCCAGTCGTGGGCACATCGAACGACACCAATTCCGGCGGCTACTGGGAGGTGGCCGCCGACGGGGGCATCTTCGCCTTCGGCGGCGCCCCGTTCTACGGCTCCACCGGGGCCATAGCCCTCAACGCCCCGGTCAGCGGTATGGCAGTGGCGGCTGACGGGAGCGGCTATCGGTTCGTCGCCTCCGACGGGGGCGTCTTCTCCTTCAACGTCCCCTTCTTCGGGTCGATGGGCGGTCTTCCGTTGAACCGGCCGATGGTCGGGATGGCCGGATACTGACCCCGTCGTGGTGGCCGGTGGCTCGGCGTAGACTCAGCGGGTGACCGACGTGCTGGCCGTGGCCAACCAGAAGGGCGGAGTGGCCAAGACCACCACGGTGCACTCGCTCGGGGTGGCCTCTGCCGAGATGGGGAGACGGACACTGGTGGTGGACCTCGACCCGCAGGCCTGCTTGACCTACTCCCTCGGGTTCGATCCCGACGCCCTCGCCCGCTCGCTGCACGACGTGTTCGTCCGGCGTGCCGGGATGGCCGAGGTCATCCTGCCAGTGCCGGGTGTCGGCTCCCTCGACGTCGTGCCCGCCACCATCGATCTGGCCGGATCAGAGGTCCACCTGCTCACCCGCACCGGCCGTGAGCACGTCCTCGAGCGGGCCCTCGAGCCGGTCCTGGACCGCTACGACCTCGTACTCATCGACTGCCCGCCCTCACTGGGTGTCCTCACCATCAACGGCCTGACCGCGGCCAACGCCGTGCTGATCCCTCTGCAGTGCGAGGCCCTGTCCCATCGCGGTGTCGGTCAGTTGCTCGAGACCATCGAGGACGTCCGGGCCTTCGCCAACAGTGATCTGAGCGTGAGGGGCATCATCGCCACCATGTACGACGATCGCACCAAGCACGCCCGGCACATCATCGAGGAGGTCGAGGCCCGCTACGGGATCCCGGTCCTCCAGCCGCCGGTGCGCAAGTCGATCCGTTTCGCCGAAGCCCCGGCCAGGGGGAAGTCCATCCTCCAGCATGCGCCGAGTTCTCCCGGGGCGCTCGCCTACCGCCAGCTGGCCCGCACCATCCTCGAGACCAGCGTGGTCGCCGGCCCGGTCGGGTAGTGGCACCCGGGCCCGACCCGATGGGCAAGCGGGCGCTCTTCTGGATGCCCGTCGAGCCCGAAGCCGAGATCGGAGACGGCGCCGGAGGGCCGGCGGGCCCGGCCGGAGCCCCATCCGGACCGACCACCCGGCGGGCCCGCCCGGCCGGCAAGCACGCACTGTTCTCCGATGCCACCCCGGCCAGCGAGGAGGAGCCGGTCACCTGGGCGACGGCGGGAGCCGACCCATTGCCGCCCAGAGGGTTGTTTGTCGTCTCGTGCTCGTCCTGCGGATCGGTGACCCGTGTCGGGCTCCTCCAGCTCCTCTGGTGCCAGCTACCCGTCCCGGCATGGCTGCCCCGGCGCACTTTCGATCGATGGATGACCTGTCCCTCATGTCGGCGTCGGACCTGGGCCAGTGTGACCTTGACCCGGTGATCCCAGCGTGGACAGGGCGCCGGACTCCTCGGAGCTCCCCGGACCGGCGGTGACCCATCGATGACGGCGATGGTGACGGCCGGCTCGGCTGCCATCCACGTCCTGGTCCTGGCGGCCGGGTCCGGTGGTTCCGGCCGGCCGGGCGGTATCTCGGGGTGGTTGCTCCATTTCCATGGACCGCCTGCATACGCACTGGTGGGCTTCTTGGCCTTTGCCGAGGCCGCTCTCATGGTGGGGTTCTTCATCCCAGGAGAGACGGCGGTGGTGATCGGAGGAGTCCTCGCCGGGCTGCACCAGGTCAACCTCGGGATGATGATGGCGGTGGTGGTGGTGTGCGCCATCGTGGGTGACTCGGTCGGGTTCGAGGTGGGGAAGCGGTCCGGGCCGTGGCTGCTCGAACGCCGCCCCCTGAAGGGCAACGCGGCCGTGCGCCGGACGATGGCCATGCTCGAGCACTACGGTGGGCCGGCTGTGTTCTTCGGCCGGTTCGTGGCGTTCGCCCGGGCCATCATTCCCGGGCTGGCCGGCATGAGCGGCCTCCGCTATCCCGTCTTCCTCGCCTTCAACGCCATGGGGGGCCTGATCTGGGGCATCGGGTACACCCTGCTCGGCTTCATCGTCGGCCTCTCGTTCCAGCGAATTCTGGCCCAGGTGGGACTGTGGTCCATCGCCGTGGTGGCGGCGGTCGTGGTCGCCGCCATCGCCGTGCGTTGGCTGCTGAGGCGGCGTGAGCGGCGACGGCTTGCCGCCGAATTCGGGGCGGACGACGGCCCGGGCAGGGCGGTGTGAGCCGGCCGGCAGCGGGCGTCAGTGCCCGACCGTGAAGAACCTCGCCGGTGAACCGCGGCGGCGGATCCGACCGTCCAGTTCGAGCACGACGCAATGGGCCAGGGTCTCGCCGTTGGCCTGTCGCTGCATGAAGGACTCGATCTCGTCCCAGGGTCGTGACCAGTGCAGCTTGAGCGTGATGTCCCAGGCGGTCGATCCCTGGTTCTTCTTGATCACGTGCTCGATCTCATTCAGACGAGCGTCGTGGTGAGCGATGATCTCCTCCAGCCTGTGGTTCAGATCGGAGAACCGGTACTCATGGGCCGGGAGGACCTCATCGGTGGCGAGGCTCTGCAGCTTCACCAGCGACTCGAGGTAGTCGCCGAGCGGATTGGGCACCTGCTGTGAGTGCACCGAGATGTTCGGGGTGATGCGGGGGAGGACGTGGTCCCCCGAGATCAGCAGTCTCCGGTCATCGCTGTAGAAACAGACGTGACCGGGGGAGTGCCCCGGCGTCCAGATGGTCCGCAACGACCACCCGGGCAGCTCGATGTCCTTGCCATCCTCGAAGAAGACGTCCGGCTCGGCCATGGTGACCATCGACTTCACCGCCATCGAAGCCAGGGCCAGGTCGGGCAGCTTGTCCTCGGGGACGCCGGAGTCGGTCAGCAGGCGGAGCATTCCGGCCAGCAGTTCGTCGGTGTCGCCGTAGCGCGCCTCGAGCATCACCGCGTCGGCCGGGTGCAGGCCGATCCATGCTCCGGATGCCTCGCGCACCCTTCCGGCCAGCCCGTAGTGGTCGGGGTGGATGTGGGTGACCATCACGGCGCGGACATCGTTGATGCTCCCTCCGGCCGTTGCCAGCCCGTCGTTGAGGCTGTTCCACGCCTCGTCGGTGTTCCATCCGGCGTCGACCAAGGCCACGCCCCCACCCCGGAGCTCGAAGGCGTACACCAGCACGTACCGGAGCGGATTGTTGGGGATGGGCACCGGGATGGACCACAAACCGGGACGAACTTGCTCGACCGGCGGCAGGACGTTGAGGTCCCACGAATCCTTTTGCACCGTTCCCGTGATGACGACCACGACAGGGACGGTACACGGCCCCGTCGTCCCGACGGTCGGTGTAGAGGGGGTCGGGCGCCAACCCGGTGAGCAGCCGCGCACATTCAGGGAGGTGGCGGGAGGGAAATCCTTGATGTGCACGACCGGAGTGCCTACCATGCTTCGAAATGACAAGGCCCTGGTGCTTGGCCGAAAGTCACAGAAGCCGCGTGGGACGGGAAGCGTGATGGTCGATCAGCTGGGGTCTCGGTACGGCGGGACGCGGCGGGCGCGCCATGGTTGTTGAAGGGGCCCGGCGACTTCCGATGACCGAGCTCACCCGTTGGCGGGACCGTTGCATACGACTGATCTCGGCCTGTCCGGACGCGTTCGTCGAGGTCGACGCGAGCGGACTGATCATCGAGTGGAACGCTCGGGCCGAAGCGCTCTTCGGTTGGAGCCGGGACGAGGTGCTCGGACGGCCTGTCGGCGAGACCGTCATCCCGGCCGAGCTGGGTGAGTCACCCTTCACCGGGACCGGAACCGGAACCAGCGGTGCTGCGGACGGCGACCGGCACCGGTTCCGACTGGTGCACCGGGCCGGTCACCCCCTCGAGACCGAGGCCATGGTGTTCACCACCGGCTACGGATCGACCCGGTGCGTGAGCGGTTTCGTCCGGGTGCTGGACGGCGAGGAGCCGGCGCCCCTGGTCGCCGACCTCCCCGGTGACAGGCTCACCGGCCTTCCCGACCGTCTCCACTTCGTCACCTCGCTGGCCGCGTCGCTGGCCGGAACCGGCGGAGCGCCCGGTTCAGTGGCGGTGGCGCTCCTCGACCTCGACCGCTTCAAGGTGATCAACAGCTCGATGGGCCACGACGCCGGCGACCTCGTGCTGGTGTCGGTGGCCGAGCGGCTGAGGCGGATGGCGGGTCATGCCGACCTCCTGGCTCGGTTCGGAGGAGACGAGTTCCTAGCCATGTTCGTGGACCCCAACGGTCATGCCCATCGCCGGGCGCTGGCCTTCGTCGAGCACGCCCGGGCCATGATCCGCCAACCGTTCCAGGTGGCCGGCCACGAGATCTTCCTCGACGCCACGGCCGGGATCGCCCTCAACACGTTCGGCGTCGACGAAGCACCGGAGTTGCTGGCGAACGCCGAGGCGGCCATGTACCGGGGCAAACGCCGCGGTGGAGCCGGGGTCGAGACGTTCCGGGAGCCCATGCGCATCGAAGCTCAGGACCGCCTGACCACCGAGCAGACGCTGCATCTGGCCCTCGATCACGATGAGCTCATGCTCCACTACCAGCCGGTGGTCGAGCTCGGTGCCTCGACCACGGTCGGGGTGGAGGCCCTGATCCGATGGCATCACCCCCTACAGGGATTGGTCCCGGCCAACCGGTTCATCCCGGTAGCGGAGGAGAGCGGCCTGATCATCCCCATCGGGGCGTGGGTGCTCCAGGAGGCATGCAACCAGCTACGCCAATGGCAGGGCCGGAAGGCTCATGGGGCCCGAGGCTCCATCGAGGTGAACCTGTCCGCCCGCCAGGTGGCAGACGCCCGGATCGTCACCACGGTGGAGGAAGTCCTGTCGCGTACCGGGCTACCCGCCCGACACCTCACCCTGGAGATCACGGAGAGCGCGTTGATGCGCGACACCGATACGGCCCTCGAGGTGTTGCGTGCCCTCAAGCAGATCGGTGTGCAGCTGGCCATCGACGATTTCGGGACCGGCTACTCATCGCTCAGCTATCTGCAGCAGTTCCCGGTCGACATCCTCAAGGTCGACCGCTCTTTCGTCGAGCAGCTCGGCGTGCGGCACGAGAGCGAAGCCATCGTCTCCTCCGTCATCGGGCTGGCCCATGCCCTCGGGCTCAAGGTGGTGGCCGAGGGTGTGGAGACCGTTCGCCAGTTGGACGTCCTTCGTTCGCTGCAGTGCGATCTGGCCCAGGGGTACCTCTTCTCGGCGCCGTTGCCGGCCAGCGAGATCTCCGCCTCGTTCCCCTTGCCGATCAGCGCCTGATCGGAGGGTCTGCGCCTGATAGGAGGTCTAGAGTCGAATCGCAGCAGCCTGGTGGCTTGGAGGGAGGTACAGATGGTCAAGTCGGCCCTTAGGGCGGCCGGAATGCTCGGTCTGGCAGCCATTCTTACTGGGTCCGTTCTTGTGGTCGCTCCAACCCAAGCCCACGCCAAGACTCGGGACTGCACCCCGCGACCCTCGGCTGATCTCGCCGGGTGCAACTACGCCAACGCCGATCTTTCCAAAGCCGATTTCTCTGGCTCGAATCTGAGAAGGGCGAACCTGAGCGGAGCGAATCTGAACGCAGCAGACTTCACCAACGCCACCCTGAGGTTCGCAAACCTGCAGGGAGCGGGAATCGTGTTCGACTGTGGTGGTCTTCCATGTCCGACGCCAGGCACCTTCTTGATATGGGTGTTCGACACTGCTCCGAACTTCACCGACGCCGATCTTCACGGTGCCAACCTGGAGTCCGTCCGTCTCCACGGCGATACCTTCGACGAGGGGCCACCGCTGTGCCTCCCTCACCAGCCCTGCTTCCAACCATACGAGACCTATCCAGACGCCATCCTCACTGGCGTGAACTCCGGGGGCATCACGGGGACACCTACCTCTCTTCCGTCGGGCTGGGAACTAGTCGACGGCTACCTCACACCGATCATCCCGCCGCCACAGATCACGACGTCATCGCTGCCGACCGCGACGGTCAAATCCCCCTACTCGGCCAGCTTGATGGCCACCGGAGGCAATCCCGCCTACAAGTGGTCCGTGATTGGAAAACTGCCTTCTGGTCTCCACCTACACGCACGATCTGGGACCATCACCGGCATGCCACAGGTCTCTGGAACGTACTCCTTCACAGTCGTGGTCACCGACAGCAAGACGACGGCACCACCGCACACCCAACGAACTGCGGCCCAATCTCTGTCGATCACCGTTCACTAGCTTCCCTGCCACTGGAATGCGGGCTAGGGGCAGGACACAACCTGCGATCAGGGATAACCCAGCTTCTGTCCGTTTAGCCCAACGGCGGAGCGTTCCAAGCTTTGAGTTCCCGACTGTCGGCCCGCGACCATCCAGATTTCGGTGCTGAGTCGGCTGAACATGCCTTTGTCGACCTCGCCGTGTCCGGAGATGCCCAATAGGTTCCGAGACCAGGTAGGTCGTACTGGCCGAGGATCGGATCGTTCCTCGCCGCAACCGTCAGTCCATACTCACAGCTCCCAAAGTTCACCGCCGTCACGACATGGTCACCCTGTGCGCTGATGCCCACGTACGTGTGGCCACCACTGATCGGCGGCACAGAGTCGCCGCTTGAAATCCAAATCACGTCTGGACGTTGGGCATTCAGTAGGGCGAGAGTCAACGCTCCGTCCGGGATGTGGTCTGCCTTGGCGATGCCATCGGCCAACGATGCCTTGGCGGCGCCGTCTTGGGCCAGACCGGAGAATGCTTGGCCGATGGTTGAAAGTGAATGTAAGGCATGCGAAATGCCGACGACGATCAGGGTCACAAGCGTCAGGCCAACCGCTACGCCTGCGGCAATGAACCAACGCTTGCTCCGACGGCGTGGTGTGCCGACGTTGTCGATCGGGGCCATGGCGGGAGAGCCGTCCGCCGTACCCGGCACCACCGTTGGAGCCACAAGCCGAGCCTACCTCCACCCCGAGGCTGTTCGGTCCCCGCGTTAGGTGTCACCTCATAAAGGATTGGACCAGCACTCATGGCACGAGTTCGGTCGCTCCCAGGCAGAGTGGGCCAGGCGCCTGCATTACGTCTCGTGGGGAACATGGCGGGTACCACGTGGCCATCCTCGTAGGCGAGATCGAGCCAAGTTGGCGCTAGCACAAGATCGATAGCACCGACTGTGACGCCGTTGGCGATTCCGCAACACGGATTCTCTCGGCGCCCTTCGCCGTGCCAGAGACATCGCAGTGTCGGGTGGCGGGCCTATGCCTGTGGCGCGCATCCGGGGAAGTTGGACACCGGTCGGCTCCGCCTGTGGCTGGCTGTCTGATCGCAGGGCACGCCTATTGCACCCACATCCGCAACCAAAGAAGGCTGGATTTGTAGGTCTCCCTGAACTGCATGTTCTGGTCGGGAAGGCGGGATTTGAACCCGCGACCTCCTGCTCCCAAAGCAGGCGCGCTGCCAAGCTGCGCCACTTCCCGTCAAAAACTACTTCTTAGCTGGACTTTTCCGGCTATCCGCCCTGGGAGGCTGTTTGCACAACGCTCCCTGCGCGGATAACCTTTGTTGGGCCGATGCTTCCAGGCACCCCACAACGCTGGCTCCCGGGCCCAGGAAAGGCACTTCCATGGACACGATCACCGCCTCAACTGTAGGCGACCTCTCCTCGCTCATTCCCTCCTTTCAGCGTTCGCTGAGGGCGGCAAATAAGAGCCCGAAGACCGTCGCCACCTACAGCGAGGCCGCCGAGCAGCTCCTGGCCTTCCTGCGGGCGTCTGGGATGCCCACAGTGGCGACCAAGATCAGCCGCGAGCATGTTGAGGCGTTCATCGAACGCCTCGTACAGACCAAGGCCCCCGCGACGGCCAACAACCGCTATAGGGCCCTGACTGCCCTGTTCAACTTCCTGATCGACTTCGGGGAGATCACCGTCTCGCCGATGGCTAAGATGAAGCCCCCTCAGGTCCCCGACGTGCCGGTACCGGTGATTACGGATGACGATCTGCGCCGCCTGCTGGCAGCCTGTGAGGGTAAGCGGTTCGAGGACCGCCGAGATATGGCGGTAATCAGATTGTTCCTCGATTCAGGAATGCGTCTGAGCGAGCTGACCAATCTCAAGGTGTCCGATGTCGACCTCGACGCCAGGGTGGCCGTAGTCATGGGAAAGGGGCAGCCGACCGCGGGCCTGTCCTTACGGGGCCAAGACGGCTAGCGCGCTCGATCGGTACATCCACCTGCGGGCTCGGGACCCGAAGGCTGCAATCACCGACGCGCTGCCGCTCGGGTCCCGCGGTCCTGCTCGGCACCGCAGGTATCCGCTCCATTGTCGAACGCCGGGCGAAGCAGGCAGGCATCGGCCACGTCCACGCTCACCTGTTCCGGCACGTGTTCGCGCACCGCTGGCTGGCCGATGGCGGCAATGAAACCGATTTGATGCGCCTCGTCGGCTGGCGCACACGCGAGATGCTCAACCGCTACGGAGCATCCGCCGCTGACGAGCGCGCCCGGTACCGCATATCAATCCCGCTCTCCCGGCGACAGGCTGTGAATCAGCGACGGCTGCTGGCGAAGGTCGGGTGTCCTCTGTGCGGCAGTTGGTTGGCCAAGGTCCTCAGGGATGACCGTGACTTGTGGGTCGAATACCGGGAGCCTGCACTCGCAGATCGACCGGAGAATTCCAAGGGAGTTGTCGAGTTGACCATGACGAGGGTCTCCGGTGTGTCGTCTGAGTCACCCGGGCTAAATCAGTTTTGGCAGTGCAGATGTCGGGACATGCCGTGCAAGGGTCAGTTCTTGCTCGACCGAAAGTGGGTCCGCCAGCTTGTAGAGCGAGGCCTACGTGGCCGGTCATCCCGTTTACTGGCTACCGAACGAGGCAGAGGTCGAGCGATCCGAGGGCATGCGGCCGAATGTCCAGTGGCCGCCCCGGCAGCCCGAACTGCTTCCAAAGGCCCATCGCCTGGCATGGACTCAGCCCCCACCCCCGGCCCGAGTGCGTCTGATCAAGGGGTAGTGGATCAGTTTCAAGCGAGCCGCACGGGACGATGCCCACCTGGTAGGTCAAGCCGGAGCTGATAGCCGGTCCAGCCCGCCCTACGTGCCGCAGGACCAAGGGGTGCTCGCTTCTCGAAGTTGGCAGGACTCTGGAGGTCGGCAGGGAGGTAGTAGACGGCTCTCTTCCGGCGATTCGGCGATACCACGACCACGAACAACGGAAAGTAGATTCCAGCCTGCATCCGTTCATGCTGAGGCCCCCAGGCAGCCCCCATCAGTGAGGATGGTGATGTATTCACGTCCTCGCGTTGAGTCGTCTTGACCTGCGCCAGATATCCGCAGAAATCGCAGATCAAGTCAGCGCATCGGAAGTTGGTCGGCAGGCGTTTGAGCGTGCGATCGCGCTTGCAGCGTGGGCACGGCAGTTTGGAGACAAGCGTCTCCCCGAGGTCGCCCAGTTCCTGCCTGGATGTTCGTGGCATGTGGGAGTTCTAGCCCGGTTGGCGAGTCCACGACAGATCAAGGCGCGCCCCGTCCCAGCACTTAGTACAGTGGTGGCAGACAGCTAGCTCGCCAGGCCGTCAGGCAGAACAGTCCGGTGTCGGCACCCGGAGCATCGAAAGGATGCTTCGCGTGCCGTTGACACCATCTGAACGAGCCCTTCGCAGTCGGCTCGCTGCCCACGCAAGTTGGGCGCGGACTTCTGATCCCGCAGCCCGAACTGCGCCCGCCCGCACCGCCCTCCGCGAAAAGTTTGAGCGTGAGGTTGATCCCATGGGCGAGCTGGACCCGGCCGAACGTTCTCGTCGGGCTGAAAGCGCTCGTCAGGCGCACTATGCGCGACTTGCGCTCTTGTCCGCCCAGGCTCGGCGCCGGAAGGCCGGCCGGTGACCTCATCCGACCCCCCCGTCGCTCAGATCATCGAGAAACTCAGCAGCAGCGGCCGCCAGGTCATCCGTCGCCGGGGCGACAAGTGGGACGCCCAGTGTCCAACACACCACGATAAGCGTCCGAGTCTCACCATCTCCGTTGGTGACAACGGCCGCGGACTCGTCTACTGCCATGCCGGTTGCGAGACGAATGAGGTGTTGAAGGCGCTCGGCCTGAGCATGAGCGATCTGTTTGCACGCTCGTCGAACGGCAGGTCACGATCAAGCAACCGACGTTCCAAGAGGCCAACACGACGGCCAGCAGAGCCCCACGATAAGAACTTCGGGTTCACCCCGGCCTGCATTCTGGAGCGGGCCTGCCTGACCTGCATTGCCGTGTACGGCTACATCGCCCTCAGGTGTGGCAATGACAACCGACACCAGCGCGTTGGACTGCCGATCGCGAAGGCAATCGGCATCGACTGGCGAACAGCCAAAGCCACGCTGAGTACCTCGCCGGCCTCGGTTGGCTGAGCATCAAGGCCACCACCACGGCCACCGGCGCCCACAAGGCGGTCGAGGTCTGGCTGGCTCATTGCCCACCGATGAAGATTCTCGGAAGTGATGTTCGCCCCCCGGATCGTGACCACGCTAACCGCCGACCGGCCGCAGGGACTGTGGTGCAACGAATGCACCAGTCCGACGATGGTTCGCGACATCCGTTGCATGTGAAAGGCCCGAGCAAAGTGCAACCGTTGTCGGTGCCGATTCGGAACGTGGTGCAACGAGCGAGCCACGCACTAGGTACATAGGTAGTGATACGTCCGAGGTATTGGGCACGTACGAAGAGGTTGGAGACGGTCCAGAGGAGGGGGACGTCGCACCGTGTGCTTGCTGCGGACTCGACACGATGTTCCGTGACGAGTCGGGCGAACCGTGGTGCTCGATGCACCGGACGGCTCACCATGCCGGTGATCCGAATCTGCGAGGGGTGCCGCTCGAAGCTGGCACGCTCAGCCGGCGCAGCAATCAGCGTCCTGGCGGACGCCAGAGCCAGCGACGACGACCGGGTTGTTGCCGCCGACGAGGCCGCCAAAGCCGTCGACTTGCTCCGTCTGCCCCCAGGCGTAGGGCCTCGGAGTCGTCGATGACAACAGCGCAGATCGACCTACACCGCCCAGGCCATCAGCTCAGCCAACCCGAACCCTGCCGGCTCTGCCACGAGGACACCTGGACGGCCCACGCACCGGACTCGGCACCCATGCTGTGTGCTCTGGCTGGCGATGGGGGCCAGCTACTGCGGATCGTGCCGGGCGTCGAAGGCGATGGCACGGACACGCAGACAGCGAGGTTCGAGACCAATCATCTACGTTGACCCCAGCCAGCCACGGAGCCCAAGATGATTGCCACTGCCGTGGTGAGACTAATGCCCCAAGCTAGCTCGGCTCCATGGAGGTGAGCCAGTGGCAGACGATGCGAGTAGGAGGTGTGTTCATCCCGGCCATCGTCTACTGTCCGCGAGGCGCTTGCTCGCTGCTAATCCGGCCGGGTTATGTACTGGATTCGAGGTGCCCCATAGGTCGGGTGCAGGAGTGGCAGGTCACAGCGCCGCGCGGCGTGTTGCCCGTCCCGGATGCTCAGGGAGCAGCCGCGCTGGAGAGCAAGCGGTGAGCGCCTCGGTCCGTGGTTACTCCTGGCCGCCGTTGCCCGTGGCCGGTAGTCCGAGAGATAGGGACGGGACGCGGCAACGATGCGCGAACGTGCGAGAGCGGATGCGGGCAACGCCCGTGTACTGGGAGTGTGTCGGGTGTCCGATTGGTCGGTGGTACTCGGTCACCAACCCTGCAAGGGGCTACATCTGGTTGACCCGACGAGCGTGTTGGTTTGCTGGCGAGGCGTGCACGGTGTTTGAGGCAAGCCCCCACCTGGTCGCCATCTGGCTCGACAAGCAGAGCCTCCCGTGACCGGCTCCGCTGGTCATGAGCTCAATGTCGTCTCGGAACTGGCAGACATCATTGCAACATTAATCGATGCGATCTACAAGGTCACGCCCTCAGCCATCGAGAGCCACCCAGCTCGCCTCGACTTACGCCGGATCGCATTTAGCTACCGTGGGTACGCACACAACCAACAACCTCACCGGAGCCGCGAAAAACTGCTCATGCCAGCCAGTCGCAAAATCGTCAACGCTGAACTATCTAGCCAAAGCGGACTCATAAGTTGGTCTGGAGCAACTAGCCCGCTCGTCGATCGCCAAAATCCACTATAGCAAACTCAGCAGTTAAGCTCCGCAGAGCGATGGGACGCAGTACAGAGACGCAGTGACAATGGAGCGTAGTGACAGCTCCGGTGACGAACTCGTCTACCCCAGTTAAGCGACTGGAGCCATTCGACCCTTGTGACCCGAGAAGCGCTGCGTAAGTTGAGTCTTGTTGTTGCTGCTTTGGAGTCCACCAGCTCATTGGGAGCGAGCAGCAGCAGGAGTGTCGACAGTAGTACAGGAGCGTTCCAATCTAGTCAGCAAAGTCACCAATATGACAGCAACCACAGCCCAGTCGAAGAAGCCCACACAGCGAAGCTGAAAGTGACCTGAGGCCTGAATCGTCCTGCAAGTCTAGCCTCAGAAGCCCGATCGCTAGCCTTCGAGCGCTGACAGCCCCCAGTAAAGCATGATCCAGCTCAGATCAAATATGCGCCACCTACAGTAGAGCGATCACACACGACCCGTCCAATGACTGACTAGCGTTCACAGGACCATTGTACCTCAAGCAAGCTATGAGCTTGAAGCAGTTCAGCTCTTGTCGATCAGTTCAAAGCTCATAACGCCTACTACGCTCTGAGGAATATGACGAGACGACCACCCGAGAGAAGGTGGATCAACCCATTCTTCTTCAAGGCGCTCTGGCTGGGACGTGCTCGACCTTGGGGACTGGGAGAAGGAAGAGACGTTCGCTACCACGTTCGGATCGAGACGGAAGCAGCCGCTGCTGGAGAACTCGAAGGGAGATGAACTCACGGAAGAAGAGCTTGCGGAGCGGAGTCCATGGATTTTGAGCCTGATTACAGCTTCCGACTTGGTGGAGCGAACAGATTCTTTGTAGAAGCGAAGAAACCACATGTCAGTCTCCAATCGCAGTCACCCGCATATCAGCTGAAGGAATACGCCTGGAACTATGACATTGGCGTTTCGGTGCTACAAACTTCCTCGAAGTTGCGCGTCTTCGACTGCACACTCGTGCCTCATAGTCAAATGCCCGACACGGGAATCTTGCCCGGTCTCGATCTTATGTTTGGAGAGTACGAAGCGTCGTGGGACCAGTTGTGGGATACGTTCTCGCGGGAAGCTGTGGCGAGCGGCAGTCTTGAATCGTTCAAACTCGCCGCAAGTAGCGGACGAGTTTTCCGGGGCAGTCCGTGTCGGTGAGCTTTTCTCCGCGTATCTTGGACGGCTGGCGCGACCAGTTGCAACAGAACTGAACGAACGAAATCACGGGGCTGGAATTCCCACCAACTGGCCGAAGCCACTCAACGGATTCTCGACCGTCTCGTGTTCCTTAGGGTCTGCGAGGTCAGATTCATAGAACCCCGCATCGTCCTCTTCTCAGAATATGCGCTAACAACGAATGCCTACTATCGGCTTGTCACTGCGGAGTTCCGGCGTCTAGACGCGCCATCTACAACGGCCAACTGTTCGCGAATCACTTCTCCGAGAAGCTGAACCTTAGCGACCGCTTCTTCCAAGACCTTGTCGCTGAGCTCTACTTCCCGCATAGCAAATATCGATTTGATGTGATCAGCCCCGATCTTCTCGGGCTCGGTCTACGAGCGCTTTCTCAGCAATGAGCTTGAGATCCAAGATGACGGAACTGTCCTGGTCGTCGAGCGTCCCGAGATTCGGCACTCCGGGGGCGTCTACTACACGCCGAAATGGATTGTGGATCGCATCGTCGAGCGCGCCTTGAAGCCCCTAGTTGAAGGCGTCACGCCGCGAGCAGTGGCCAATCTGAGGATTGTTGATCCCACGTGTGGATCTGGGAGCTTTCTGCTCGGCGCGCTCGACTACCTCATCCGCTGGCATGAGAACTACTTCGAGAACCATCCAACCGAAACTCCTGAACGGCACTTTCGAGACGCTCAGGGAAATCGGCGGATAACGAGTGAGACCAAGGGCGACATCCTCGCTCGCAACATCTATGGCGTGGATATTGATCCACAAGCCGTGGAAGTCACCCAAATGAGCCTCTATCTGAAGGTCCTAGAGGGAGAGGATCAACAGACGCTGACGAGGCAGCGACTATTCCATCACACCTATCTTCCGCCGCTCCACGGCAACATCATGTGCGGAAACTCTCTGTTGGGCTTCTCAGACGTACCGCCAGAACTCCTACACGACGAGTTGGCCTACCGAATCAATCCTTTCGATTGGCATGATGAACACCACGGTTTCGGGAAGGTGTTTTCCAGTCGCGGTGGATTCGACGCCGTGATTGGCAATCCTCCCTACACAAGGGTCCAGGTGCTTCGACGGTTTCGTCCCGAGGAAGCCAATCTCTATGCCGTCAAATATAAGTCTGCAAGCGCCGGATCATTTGACATCGCTGGACCGTTCGTCGAGAAGGGCCTCTCGATCCTTCGCCAGACCAGCTCGGCAACCCGAAGGTTCGGATACATCGTGTCTCGCCAGTTCACTGAGACGGATGCTGGGCGTCCACTTCGCGAATCGCTATCTAATGGTCAGCACGTCGAGGAGATAGTCGATTTCGGTGACGGGTTCGTCTTTGAGGGAATTGGGGCATACACATTGCTCTTGCATCTAACTGCCAGGGCAAATAGCGAATACTTGCTCACCCGTGTGCACCGCCGCCATCACAAGCCGCTCTGTCGATCGCGGAGGACACCGGCAGTCTGTTTACAGGCAAACTGCCAGCCTCGACCCTCGGTGCCGAAGAGTGGGACCTTGCGATGCCTGCCGAAAGATCACTTCTAGATCGCCTTTCAAGAGAGAATCCCAGCCTCGGTGATTTGACCGGAGCGATATTCCAGGGGGTCATCACGGGCGCTGACTATGTCTACTGCTTGATGGATCACGGTCCCGACCGAAAGAACAAGGGCTGTCGCTTGGTCGGACCCCGCGATGATCTTGATATGGACCCATTTCCATTGAGGCAAAGGTGCTCCGGCCGGTATACGGGGGGCGCACAGACCTCCAACCGTTCTTGAAACAAGAAGCTTCAACAGTGCTCCTCCGGCCATACGAACGGGTTTCGACCGATTCTCCCTATGCGCTGATACCGCCTCGGCGGCTCGCCGCCGAGTTCCCATACGCCTGGGCGTGGCTCCACGAGAACAAGAAGCGACTCGAATCGCGCGCCGGTGATTGGAACAGGACAAACTGGTATCAGTTCTCCCGGCGACAAAACCTAGAGCGTTACGAAGGTCCGAAGATAAATGATCCCGTACATGGTTGACCGGCTGTGTGCGCATCTCGACGACCAGCACCACTATTTCGTGAATGTATCGACTGGCGGATATGGAGTCGATCTTGAAGGGATCGATGACCCTGCATACCTTGAAGCTCTCCTCAATACCCGACTGCTCTCCTGGGTACTGAAGCGGTACAGCCGCGCTTGGAGGGGGAGCTGGTTCGCCGCCCGGAACCGCAATCTTTCCCGCCTTCCAATCCTAATCGACTCCACCCAACGTCAATGCACCGAGGTCAAGAGGGCGTATGAGCGTTGCGTCAGTGTTGCCGAAGGCTATTCTCTCAGCTTCGCGCGGTGATAGAGCGCTACCTCTTGGATCGGCACCTTTCATCTGCCATCCGGTCGCTTGATGAGCTAGTCGAGTCCCTCTATGGGCTCGATGCCGAAGAGGTCTCGCTTCTTATCTAGATCGGTGCCAAACGAGACCTAGGTGACGGTGGCAGAATCCGAGAGTGCTTCCGTCGCCGAGCCCGGACCGAACGGGGGAAGGCGACGTTCACGACCGCATCCGTGTCAGCAGCAACCTGAGCCGAGTCTATGTCGACTGCCGGACCAGCAAGCTCTAGCGAGAGCAGACAGCTACAACGACAGCTAGATTGCAGCCTCCCGACGCCTAGAGCAGCGACCCTCGTTGCCCTGCCAGATTCAGAGGCCAGCCAGAGTCGATTAGCCCTGCGACTGTAGCCTATCGACCCTAGTGACCCAGAGCAAAGAGTATTGATAGGTCAATCTTGTGCTGCCGCCACTTGAAGCTTGTCGCAACCTAGAGCGCATACCTCAGTTGGAGCGACGAAAGGGGAGGTATCCCGGGTGGGCCTGCTCTGAGGGGAGTTCCCGAAGAAGAAAAGAGTGAGACCGACGACAAGAAGCTAGCTCGCCAGGAGAAGGCCGAAGCCCGCAAAAAGCAATTCAACGTGAAGCGCGAGGCACAGAAGCAGGCTCGACACGACAAAGCCGAAGCCCGCAAGGAGCAGTTCGACGCGAAGCGCGAGGAGCGTCGAGGGGAAGCAGTCGAGCGGAAGCTGACTGCATACACCTCCCATGCAAGCTATCTCGGTGGTCTTCCTGAGGATCCAAAGCCCAAGTCGGTGGCTGAAAACCTCTACATCGACCGGGAAAGAATTGGTTGCGGAACATTCAGCGCGAAGTAAGCACATAGATCGAGCGTCCGATTGTGTAGGAGTCACCATTGACGGCGGTCAGTATGGCCAAGAGCAAAGTCGGTGCCACAGCTCTCTTCGGCGTCTTTGGAGAGCTCGCCGCAAAGGGAGCGGTTGACCGGGCTTTCCTGACTGTGCACCGCAAGGATGGTGCGGCCGCCTGTTTCCAGGTTGACAAGATCAGTCCCCAGGCAGTCCGCGGTGAAAGGATCGGAGGCCTGTTGGTTCAGGTGGGCGTGCCCTTCTTGACAGCCCCGATGTACTTCCAACGAGCACCCCCGCCTCTGCTTCAGTGGCTGACTGAGATTGCCGAAGCCTATGGCGCTCCGTGACGCAGGGGGCCTAACCGAAGAGGAGTTCGTTGCCTCGAAGGCCCGCCTGTTGGCTGAGTGAAGCGACGTGGGTCCGCGTATCTTACCCGCTACCGTCGTCCATTCCCCACTACGCCGAAGCCTTCGCCGTCATCCCAGGTCAGGCTTCCGGTTCGTCCACAACGGTGTCGGCCACGCCAGCCACGCCGGGAGCCCATTGTCCACCGTGGCCCATTCATTGACGGTAAGGACAAGCGGTGGACCGTCGATGCAGGCGCCCCGCCGATCTCCGGAGAAGGTGGCTTCGTACACGCCGAGCGGGTCCTCGAGTCCGCCCGCTACGAAGAAACCGGAAGCCCCAGGTTCGCCCACGAGTGGCCCAAATGAATCCGGCGTTCTCGTCTGTCGGACGCAAGCTCATCTTCGGCTCCTGAGAAGGACCCGCTTGCTCTTCGCCGTCATCCAAGTCCAGCCCGAAGCGGGTCAGCACAGCCGCCATGTAGTCCTGCTTGGCCAGGGCTTCGGAGTTCATCTTCCTGAGTTGGTCGCCGCCGAGCTTGGCCGCAGCGCTCATCGCAGCGTTCACGGCTTCGCGACCGACCAACGCCACAAGGCGGCCTTTGGGGCCCGCAAACTTGGCCTTGCCGATCAACGCGGCAGCCAGAGCTCCGAGCGCCGTCCAGCAACTCCTCGACCACCTTCGCACCGATTTGCTTCTGCTCGACCCACTTGATGTGTCGCTCGAATGGAAGCATGGCGGCCAGTGGCAGGACCAGGTCGAGGCCGATGCGCTCGGTCACCTCGATCCTGTTCGGCTCGAACTTCGCCGACGAAAGCCTCACGAAGTCCTCACCCACGGCGAGGGCGTCGGGGGAATCCACGAGCCCCTCCAGCACCTTGCGCAGTTCGTCGAGGTCATCGGAAGCCTTGCCGATGACGAGATCTCTGAACCCGAAGACGTCGAGTTCCGGCAGCAGATCAGCCTTCGACAACGCCAAGATCCAGATCCGCGGAAACCTGACCAGTGGTTTGCCGTCCTCCAACAGTTGATCCTTGAGCCTCAGCAGTCCGGTGCGGAAACTGCCCAGCAACGACTTCAGGTACCGCTCTTCTTCTCCAGCGTTGTCCAGCAACCGCTGACCATCGACGAGCAAGAAGGCGACATCAGAGCCGAGCAGAGACTTGAACGTGGCAACCCTGCGCTGGGCTTCCTCTGGCCCGCTTACGTCCTCCTCGAACCACTCCCCGGGGTAGTCATGCCAGACGAGACGCAAGGCGTCGAACGGCTTGGGACTGTTCGCCTTGACACTCCTTGTCCCTCAGCTTCACTGAGAATGCGTAGGAGGTGGATGAAAACCGGGTCGTGCTCGGGGCGGCGTGCCGAATCCCTCATGCCCAGGTAGTTCTCATGCAGTCGGTGGCCCTGACCAGTGTCGTCCGCCGTGACATCGAACAGACTCGACTTCAGGAACTCAGGCTCCTGCGTGGCTCCGTAGAAGGAGGAGACCAAGACGGTCTTGCCACTGCCGCTCTCGCCGAACACTGCGATGTGCTGCTCAAGCACTCTGGGTTTGAGTTGCATGAAGGAACGTACTCCGCGGCAGGCCGATGCCCGACCGTGGTCGAGCCAACGCTGGCGGCTCTCGGGATATGACCCTGCAGCGGGCAAGCGCAGCACGACCGGACGTGCGTGCCTGGGGCCGCATATCGCTCGGGTTCGCCCGCCCGGCTCTCGAGCACCCAGATCGACGCCTACGACCGCGGCCGACCGTCCCACAACGTCGCACGCGGTCGGCGGTCAGCCACTGCCCCCAACGCTGCCGGATCGGCGGGATACGTTCCTGCCCACCGAACGTGGCGGTGCTTACTATCGCGAGCCTCGGACCCCGTTCATTTCCGAAGTACCCCTTTACTCTGACTGTTACTTAGCTTCAACGGATAGCACGAGCACTTTCGCTCCGTTTGGGCCTGCATTATCGCAGGTGAGCACAGCGCTTACGTCTGGCTAGTCCCAAAGCAGGCGCGCTGCCAAGCTGCGCCACTTCCCGGCAAAGCAGTGTTGCTGAACTCGTATCTTGCGTGATGAGCGTCCTGCTCGGACCGCTTGCACAACGCTATCTCAACAGATGAGCCTCTCTGGTCAGGCACTTATCGTCTATAGCCCGCCTCAGGAGCCTGGGCGGTCCACGTTTCGTCAAGCTGACGCACGTTGGATCAACCCCGCTCAGATCGCAAAGCCACTTCTCTGACCGGGGCTCGGAGTAACTCAACGGACAACACGCGGCGTTACGGTGATCGGAGCGGCGGAAACAGACATCAATTGGATCGGTTGACCCTGCTCTATCGGCTGCCATATCGGCCATTCTGAGCACCAGCAAAGCCCAGGGACCGGTTGGCCCGAGCACGGAGGACCAGAGGTGATAGGAAACAGGTGGTCGACGGGGTTGTGACAGCAGGCAGGGGATGTCCCGCACTCTCTTCGGTGGCGGTAACTACAAGATCTTCCCATCGAGCGGGTTCACTAAAGTCGGTCGATTTGTATCTCGACACTGCTTGGGCGAACCGCAACCCAGGCCAGGTCATCGACTGGGACGTGGCCCTGAACAACAGCTCCGGCGGTTTTGGGCAGGACAACGCCTTCAATCTCTGCTCGACGAGCGCCGGTGGTGGTGGGTTCTACATCAGCACCAGCTTCGGTGCCGGGGGCTGCTCGACCGGTCCTAGCGACATCACGTCCAGTGGTTGGTACACGTTCAACCTGACGTTCACTGTGGTGGGTGGCACGGTCCATGACACCTACCTCCGTGTCGAACTCGGGGGCCACCATGGTCTTCTCGAACGCGGTGGATACCGGAAACCTCTCGACGGCAATGGGTGGGCCCCTCTACATGTGGCTCCCGGACGAGGACGCCCAAGGCCTGCCGATGGCGCAGGTCTCCCTGTCGCTGCTAGGTCACTGAGCAATGGTTTCCGCGGCTGCGCGGTGATGTAGACACACCCGCTGTCCAATGGGCACCGGCCATACCTCGCGACATCAGGACCGTCTCGGAGTGCGGTGGCGATCCTGATGTCATGGCGCCTGCACCGTCAGACGCTAGATGGACGGACGTCCTTCTGGGGCGAACACGCTGCCAGCCCTAGTTGATCGGAGCGCTCACGACGCTCGGATCCATGCGCGGATGCGCCGGGTGTAGATACCGTTCGGTCACTTCTCCGGGATCTCGCAGTCGTGGCATCGGCATGCTGGCGCGCTCTGCGCGAGCACGTGGTCGAACATGGATTCGGTGAGCGTGCCCGTGAACGTGTTCCTTTGGCTCGGGTGGTACGAGCTGAGCAGCACTGTTCCGTCAGGTGCCACCGCCTCCGCACCATGGCCGAACGGGGGTCGCGGCCTAAGGTCGAGCAGGCCGGCCAGGATCTGATGGGCGAACTGACCGAGCGCGACGACGACCCGCACCTCGGTGAGCAGTGAGAGTTCACGGCGCAGGTAGGGTAGACACGCATCGCGCTCCGAAGGCGTGGGCTTGTTGGCCGGCGGCGCGCAACGAACTGCAGCTACCACATAGGCGCCTGTCAAAGAAAGACCGTCGTTGGTGGCCACGCTTTCGGGCTGATTGGCGAAGCCGGAACGCCAGAGCGCGGCGAAGAGCCAGTCGCCGGACCGGTCGCCGGTGAAGACCCGGCCCGTCCGGTTGCCACCATGAGCGGCCGGCGCCAACCCCACGAGGAGGACCTTTGCCGCGGGGTCGCCGAAACCGGGTAGCGGGCGACCCCAATACTCCTGGTCGACGAAAGCGGATCGCTTGTCACGGGCCACCTGCTCGCGCCAAGCCACCAGCCGGGGGCAACGACGGCAGGTCACGATCTCGCTACTCAGCACATCGAGTGGTGAACTGCGGCCAACGGGGTCATCGGTCGACGGCGGGGCGGTGCATCGGTCCGGTGACATGAACCGGTCGCTCGGCCGAGCGGGGTCGGTGGATCGGGGTGAGGTCAACTCACGTCCGGCTTCGCCGTCATCGGACCCATCCGAGCTATCGGGATCTCGGCAGGGGCGAGATGGTGGCCGGTGAGCTCGATCTGTTCCATGTGTCCATCTCCTGTCGTCTTGACTGCCAGTCCGGCTGAACAACCGTAGGGGCATTGTCCTGCAGGAAGTGGGCGAGGTCGGCGACGACCACGTCGTCACCGTGGGCATTCCCACCGTGGAAGCCCTATTCGGCACTCAGTCATCGGCAGCGTCGAGGGCGGGAAGGAGGTTGGCGCAGCGATACCCTGATGGCGGGCGAACCAAGGTAGTCAATGACTCATGCCTAGGACACAGTTCACTGAATTGGTCGGGTGCCACATCCCGCTTCAACAAGCGGCTATGGGCATGGCCGCCACTCCCGAACTCGCTGCTGCGGTCGCCGATGCGGGGGCGGTGGGCACGGTCGCGCTTCCGCTGGTGCCTCCGGCTGTGGTGGCCGACACGCTAGCCGGGCTCAAAGCGCGCACATCGGGCACGGTCGGAGTCAACTTCCTCGTCCCCTTTCTCGACAGAGACTGCGTGGAGGCCGCGGCCGACCGTGTAGGGATCGTTGAGTTCTTCTACGGAGCTCCCGAAGCGTCACTTGTCAACCTTGTTCATCGGGGCGGAGCGTTAGCCGCATGGCAGATCGGGTCAGAGCTCGAGGCCCGCCGAGCAGCTGACGTCGGGTGTGACTTTGTGATCGCCCAAGGAACCGAGGCCGGTGGCCATGTTCGCGGGACAACGGGCCTCTTCGTGCTGCTGGATCAGGTCCTCGAAGTCGCCGACATACCCGTGGTGGCCGCTGGCGGAATTGGCACAGCCCGAATCATGGCAGCTGCCCTTGCGGCAGGCGCAGCGGCCGTCCGGGTCGGCACCCGGTTTCTTGCCGCTTCGGAGGCCGACGTGCACCCGGAATACCTCAAGCGATTGGTCACCGCGAGACCGGAAGACACGGTCATCACCGACGTGTTCTCGGTGATGTGGCCCGACGCGCCGCACCGGGTACTGCGCTCAGCCGTCGCGGAAGCACTCGCCTTTCCGGGTGACGTGGTGGGCGAGATGTCGATGGGGGATGCCCGTCACGCCGTTCCGAAGCGCTCCGCCCTCTGCCCAACCCGATCTACCATCGGACAGATCGGGGCGATGGCCCTCTATGCCGGAGAGTCGGTCGGCGCCGTATCCGGCGAACAGCCGGCTGCTGAAATCGTTAGGGAACTGGCCGAAGGAGCAGAGGCGCTTCTGGGCGCGTGGAGGTGAACATTCACATGCCTTCGGCGCCGGTGTTCTCCCTGTCCGTGCTGGTGGGAGGATTCGATACCTCTTCGTTGCTCGGGCGTCCACCTGTAGGGCAGCTGTCACGTCGTCGTTGGATCAGCCCCGCTCAGACTTGAAGCACCATCGTGCCAAGGCAGGGAGTCGCTCAGCGGATAACACCTCGTCTGGCGTGGCCATTCCACCAGTACGACCGCAGATGAGCACGGCGCGCTCCCCTCATTGCTAGTCCCACGCGTGGCCAAGCTGCGCCAGATCCCGCGAACCGTCCGTCTGAAGCCCGCGCTGCAACCGAGTTCGGGACCTGTCCCTGGGCACGACGCCCCTGCTCCGGACTACGTCCGGCCAGGCCACCGTAGCAAGCCAGCAGATCCGAGCGCCGTTCCGATCACTGATCTGGCTCGAGATCGGCGAAGCGGGGTGGCCGCTTCTCCCCGAGGGCCGCGACACCCTCGGCGAAGTCGGCGCCCTTCACCATCTCGTCCAGCAACCTCTGCGACCGGACGATGGCCGGCACGATCTCTCCATGCAGATCCGAGTAGATCTGCAGTCGGGTCGCTCTCAACGACGACGGAGAGACGGTTGTCGCCAACATTCGGGCGTACTCCACTGCCCGACGCATCAGATCCGGGGGTGGGACCACCTCGTTGACCAGGCCCATCCGCTCCGCCTCCTCGGCCAGGACGATCCGGCTCGAAAGGAGCAAGTCATTGGCCCGAGTGAGTCCGACCAACCGGGGCAGGAGCCAGGACAGCCCATACTCGGCGGGTAGCCCGAGCCGGCCGTGGGCGGTGGTCAGCTTGGCGCCAGCCGCGGCGATGCGCAGGTCGCAGTAGCACGCCAGCACAAAGCCCACGCCGGCCGCCGCTCCGTTGATGGCGGCGATCACCGGCTTCGAGAGACCGAAGTGGTACGCGAAATCGGCGTCGAACCGTGGATCGGTCCCGAATCCGGGGCGGGCGAGATCGTCGGGTGTTCCGGCGTCGTAGGCACCACGCTCGACATGGCCGGACAGCGCCCGATTGTCCGCGCCGGCGCAGAAGGCTCGGCCCGCGCCGGTGACCACGATCACCCGGACCGACCGGTCCCGGTCTGCCTCGGCCAGGGCCCACCGGTACTCGGCATGCATCCGGCCGGTCCACGAGTTCAGCCGATCGGGACGGTCGAGAGTGATGGTGGCCACCTGGTCGGAAACGTCATAGCGAACGACCTTGAGCTGCATCACCCCAATAGTGGCAGCCTCGACACCGAGCGAGGGGCGATGGGTCCCTCGGCCGGAGGCCGAGTCGGAGCGACGGCACCCACACGACCAACAGTGTCCGACGTTCCGCTCACCGAGCGCCAACAGATAGCGTCACGCCGATGCCGACCGTCCGCGTAGCCGTCTTCGACCTGGGGAGCAGCTCGTTCCATCTCATGGTCGTCGACGCGACACGCGAAGGTGTATTGACCCCGGTGCTCCGTCGCCGGTCGTTCCTCCACCTCGGGACCGAGGTGGCCCGCACCGGTGGGGTGCCGACTGACCGGGCCACCTCCGCGGTGCGGGCCGTCCGCCGGCTCCAGGCGGCCGCCGACGACGCCGGTGTGGACGTGGAGGTGGCTCTGGCCACCGCCGCCCTCCGGGATGCCGACAACGGGGCGCGGCTGGTCAGCCGGCTCGAGCGGGTGCTCGGGACCTCGATCACCTTGCTGGCCGGCGAGGAGGAGGCTCGACTGTGCTTTCTCGGCCAGCGGGCCGGCGTGTGGGTCGGCCTCGAGCCGGTCCTCGGCCTCGATCTCGGAGGAGGAAGCCTCGAAGCGGGGACCGGCACCATCGACGAGGTGTTCGCCGTCTCGAGCGTGCCTCTCGGCACGGCCCGGCTCCGGGGAGAGCTCGGGACTGGAGAGCTTCTGACCCCCCAGGACCGGATGGCCATAGCCCGGGTGACCCGGGAACGCTCACAGCCCATTCGGGCCATGCTGGCGGAGGTCCCGGGTGTGGCCAGCCGGGTGATCACCAGCGGGGGCACCGTCCGGGCGCTGGCCCGCCTGGCCATGGCGCTCCACCGACCCGAGACCGCTTCGGCATCGGCGTCCTCCCGGCCGGTCAACCAGGTGGAGCTCCCGGCCGGCCAGCTCTTCGAGCTCACCGACCGGCTGGCCACGCTCGACCTCGACGCCCGGTTGGCCCTCCCGGGCATCCAGGCCCGGCGGGCTCCGCTGCTGCCCATCGGGGCGGTGGTTCTGTCGACGCTGGTGGAGGACCTCGGGCTCGAGCGCCTCGTGGTGAGTGAGTGGGGGCTCCGGGAGGGTGCGGTGATCAGCACCCTGGCCCTGCAGCCCGACCGCCGCATGGTCCCCGGCTAGCCGGGGACCACCCTGTTCAGGCCTTCTTTCCGAGGATCCGGTTCATCCCCGTCCCGCAGGTGGGGCACTTTCCCTTGGCCGAGCGCCGGCCGTTGGCCATCTCGACCTCTTCGCCCTCGAACTGCCGCTTCTCACGACACTTCACGCAGTAACCCTCATACGACGCCATGGCTCCTCCTCGTGATGCGAAATGGCGGACATCCTGTGATCGGATGGACCGAACGTATCGGTCCGGGCTGAGTCAGGGGGGGATGGCGGTCGAAAGTGCTTGCAATAGTTAGCACTCAGGCCCGCTGGCGGCCGGCGTCGGCGTCCCCGAGGATGACCGGGCCGTCGGCGGCGGAGATGGTGGCCATCAGCCTCCCGATGTCCTCGGGCGCCAGTGGGGGGCTGAAATAGTAGCCCTGGGCGGTGGTACAGCCGCGTTGGAGCAGGACCCGGCTCTGCTGCGAGGTCTCGACCCCTTCGGCCACGCAGTCCAGCCCGAGTCGGTCGGCCATCGAGATGATGGCTGACACCAGGGAGTCGTCCTCGCCCTCGGGTCCGAGGACCTGCACGAACGACTGGTTGATCTTGAGGGTGCTGACCGGGAAGGACCCGATCCGGTTGAGGGAGGAGTTGCCGGCACCGAAATCGTCGATGGTGAACCGCACGCCGAGACGCCGGAGGCGCTCGATGTTGTCCTTGGCCGGCCCCCACCGGTCCAGCACGACCCGCTCGGTGATCTCGAGCTCCAGCAGCGTGGGGTCGATCCCCGTCCGGGCCAGGGTGCGGTCGACGTTGGCGAACAGCTCGGGGTCCGACAGGTCCCGCGACGCCAGGTTGACCGACAGCCTGAACGGCCCGAGCCCGGCCTCGAACCAGCGGCGAGCCTGCTCGCAGGCCTGCTCGAGCACCCACGAGTCGAGGGCCACGATCACGTCGCTGTGCTCGGCCACCGAGATGAACGACGGTGGTTCGAGAACCCCGAGCCTCGGATGGCGCCAGCGGACCAGCGCTTCCACCCCCACCACCTCGGAGGTGCGCAGGTCGATGTAGGGCTGGTAGAGCACGAAGAACTGGTCGCGCCGGATGGCCTCCGCCAGTTCCACCCGGAGCGTGGCCGGGTCGATGGGCGATGAACCGACCTGGCGGTGGGTCGGAGGCCCGGAGTACATCTGGAAGCCGTCCCGGCCGAGCGCCTTGGCCCGGTACATCGCCTCGTCGGCCCGGTTGAGCAGATCGTCGTAGGTGTCGCCGTGCTCCGGGGCCATGGCCACGCCGATGGACGCCGAGGTCTCGACGTCATCCCCGAAGACGACGAACGGCAAGTTCATGGCCTCGAGGGTGCGCTCGGCCAGCTCGTCGATCGACTCCTGTTCGGACAGGCCGGGCAGAAGGATGGCGAACTCGTCGCCCCCGACCCGAGCCACGGTGTCCTGCTGTCTCACCGTGTCGACCAGCCGCTGGCTCACCTGCCTGATGAGGTCGTCGCCGGCCGCATGGCCGAGCGTGTCGTTGACCCGCTTGAAGTAGTCGAGATCGACGAAGAACATGCAGACCGGCTCACCCACCCGCCGGGACCGGACCAGCTCCTGCTCGACGCGGTCCCGGAAGAGGCGACGGTTGGGCAGTCCGGTCAGGGCGTCGTGCCAGGCCATGTGCGACACCTTCTCCAGCAGGCCGAGGTTCTGCAGGGAGGTGGCCGCCTGGTCGGCCAGCCCGGACAGCCGCTCGTGGAGGTCCGGGTCCCGGATCGATTCGGTCGGTGTGTCGACCCCGTAGTTGGCCGAGATCACCCCGAAGAACTCGCCGGCGGCGAAGAGCGGGGTCACCACCGACGCCGCGGTGCCCGAGCGGGCCAGGAGGTCGCCCAGGACCGGGTCGTCGTTCGACTCGTCGATGACGATGACCTCTCGCTGGTTGATCAGGCGGTCGACCAGGGGCAGGCCGACCTGCACCCCAGGTGGGTCGGTGTCCCGGCGTCCCGGGGGGCCGGCCGCCGCTTCCGGCGGGACAGTGGCGGGTGCCCGTCCGTTCGCCTCGCTCAGGAGACCCACCTCAGAGGCGGTCACCGGCCGGCCGGCCGGACTGGGCCCCGGGACGGCCAGCGGGACGATGGGCCCCAGGTAGGCGTCGGGGGGCTGGGTTCCGGCACTTCTGGCCCGCGGCACCAGTTGTCCGGAGTCCGCCTCCCACAGGTACACGGTCGAACGGTCGCAGCCGGCGACGGCCGGGACCGTGTCGGCCAGCAGCTGCACCAGATCGGCGGGCGTGGTGATCCGCGACAGGCTCTCGGCGAAGGAGAGCAGTGTCCGGGCGGTCGTGTCGCTGCGACGGGCATCGTCGAGGACACCGAGGATGTCGAGAGCGGTGGCGGCGTAGTCGGCGTAGAGGCGGAGCAGCCGGGCCTCCGAGGGCGGGACGGGAGAACCGGCGGGTGCCAGCTCGACCAGCGCGGCCGTACCGGTGGCGTCCCGAGGCGATGTCCACGACCAGGCGCGTGCCCTGGGCGTCGTCGGGGTGCCCGGGCCAGAGCTCGGCCGCCAGGGCCTGGGCTTCGTCCGACGGGAGGCCCCGGTAGTGGAGCTTGACCGGCGTCCCGGATCGGACCCGGACCATCAACAGGTACCGCGGCGCGGTCACCAGTGCGTCGGCCCGGGCCGCGATCTCCGACAGCAGCCCGTCCGCATCGTCGTCGAGGAGCCCGAGGGCGGTGGCGAAGGCTCCTTCCATCAGCGTCCTCATCCGGTCGAGCTCGGACCCGAATTGCACGGTGACCGGGTCCGACGGACCGGTGTGGGAACCGCCCGTTCCCGGGTCGGCGTCGTCGTCGGCGTCGGCGGGGGGAGCCAGCGAGCCCGGGGCGGGCTCCGCGGCCGGCGAGGGTTCGTCCCAGCTGATGGCGTAGAGGCAGTGGCGTCCGCCTCGGGCACAGCACTCGGGCTCGCTGATGAGGGCCCGACCGGCGCCGAAGACCACCGGGATCTGGGAGAGGAGGCCCCGCGTCATCTCGCACAGGTGGGCGTGCCGCACCGCCGGGCCGAGCGGGGCCACCCGGACCAGGGCGTGGTCGGCCTCGACCTCGAGCAGCACCGCCTCCGAGGTGCCGTCGAAATGGCGGAGGAGCGGGCCGATCTGGCGGAGGACGGCCCCGGTCGAGCCGGCGGCGAGGATCCCGTCGATCCGCCGGTCCACGGGGGCCCGGAGCAGTGCCCGGCCGACGTGGAGGCCGATGGCCCCGTCCGCCGTCACCAGCGCGGCCGCGTCGAACAGCGCGGCCGCCTGGCCGATCGAGCTCCACCTCCCGGCGTCGCCCAACTCGGCGAAGGGACGGCGCTCACCGGCGAGGGCCAAGGCCTGGGAGACGCCGGCATCACCGCACCGGGCGCGGACCAGGCCGGCCAGGGCGTTGACGACCGATCCGGATACTTCGCGCCGGCCCTCGGCGTGGGGGCTCGTCTCCTCAACCTTCACGGACATCGATCGCTATCAACCCCTCGGCGCGCCGCAACCCGGACCACCGCCTACTCCTATCTTCGACCAGCCGGAGACAATCCTTTACCAGGCCGTCAGCGGCCCGGTATCGGCTTCCTCGGCCGAGCCGCCCCCGGCGCCTCGGGCCTACACTTGGCCCATGAGCATCTACGACCCTGCCCTCCATGCCCTGAACGGGGAACCGGCCTCGGTGGGTGACTACCGCGGGCAGACCCTCCTCGTGGTCAACGTGGCCTCCAAGTGCGGGCTGACCCCCCAGTACGAGGGCCTCGAGCGGCTGCAGAAGACCTATGGCGACAGGGGCTTCACCGTCCTCGGCTTCCCCTGCAACCAGTTCGGCGCCCAGGAGCCGGGCACAGCCGACGAGATCGCCACGTTCTGTTCCACCACCTACGGCGTGACGTTCCCGATGTTCGAGAAGATCGACGTCAACGGCGACGATCGCCACCCCGTCTACCAGGAGCTGATCACCTTCCCCGACGCCGATGGCGAGGCCGGGGACGTGCAGTGGAATTTCGAGAAGTTCCTCGTGTCACCCACCGGCGAGATCGTGCAGCGATTCCGCCCCATGGTCGACCCGGAGGCGCCCGAGGTGACCGACGCCATCGAAGCCAACCTTCCCGGTTGACGGACCGCCGGGGGGACGGGGGCGAACAGGGCGCCGGCCGCCCGGCGAGCGACCCGACCGGCGAGCCGGTGGTCGATCACCTGGCCCAGGTGTGGGCGTCGGTGGTCGAGGCGGGTGAGCGGCTCGACGCCGGTCAGTGGGAGCGGGAGACCGACTGCCCCGGTTGGTCCGTCAAGGACCAACTCTCCCACCTCATCGGGATCGAGCACATGCTGCTGGGCGATCCGGCCCCACCGGCGCTCACCGAGCTGCCGCCCCACGTGCACAATGACTTCGGTGCCGTGAACGAGTCATGGATCGAAGCACGCCGGGCCGTCCCCGGTGACGAGGTCCTGGCCGAGTTCGTCGACGTCACCGACCAGCGCCTCCGGGCGCTGGCTGCCATGGGAGCGGCCGAGTTCGACGAGGTCGGATGGAGCCCGGTCGGCCAGGTTCCCCATCGCCGATTCATGGAGACCCGCGTGCTGGACAGCTGGGCCCACGAGCAGGACATCCGGCGTGCCGTCGGGCGACCCGGCGGCCGGAACGGCCCCGTCGAGGACATCGTGCTCGACCAGTGCGCCCGGGCGATGCCCTATGTGGTCGGCAAGCGAGTCGCTCCGCCCGACGGCACCCGCGTGCTCTTCGTGGTCACCGGCGTCCTCGGGCGATCCATCTCGGTGTCCGTGGCCGGGGGCCGCGCCTCGATCGACGACACACCGCCCGGCGGCGAGCCCGCCGTGATCTTGGACATGGATCAGGACACCTTCTGGCGACTGGGATTCGGCCGGGTGGCGGCCGGCGATGCGATGGCCGGTGGACACGTGCGGATGGACGGGGACATCGCCCTCGGCCGCCGGGTGCTCGAGTCCATGGCGTTCATGGCCTGACCGGGCGACAGGGGAGGGCCCCGGCCGGGACGGTGGGGGCGGGCCCGCTGGGCCTGAGCGCTCAGAGGGCCGGAGCCTCCGGTGCCAGTACACTCGGGCATTCATATGCGCGCCACCGCAGCACCCGAAGAGGGCAACAAGGTCCGCCTCTCCGTCGAGATCGACGAGGTGGAGATCGACGAGGCCCTGGACGGGGTGATGAAGCGGTTGGCCCGTGAGGTGCGGGTGCCGGGGTTCCGCCCGGGGAAGGTCCCGCGGCGGGTCATCGAGGCGCGGATGGGAGGTGCGACCGCTCTGCGCGGCGAAGCGCTCCGCGAGGCGTTGCCCGGCTTCTATGCCCGGGCGGTGAGCGATACGGAGGTCGACCCCATCGACCAACCGGAGATCGACATCACCTCGGGGGACGAGTCCGGCGCGGTCTCCTTCGACGCCGTCGTCGAGGTCCGCCCGAGCGTGGCCGTCCCCGGCTATCGGGGTCTGGTGGTGACCCTCCCGAACCTCGAGGTCACCGAGGACGAAGTCAACGCCCACATCGACCGCCTGCGGGCCACCTCGGGCGAGCTCGTCGAGGTGTCGCGACCGGCAAAGGACGGGGACCAGGTCACCATCGACATCCACGGGACGAGGACCGGCCCCCGTGCCGGCCACCAGGACGACGACCTCGACGCCCAGGATCTCCTCTACGAGGTGGGCGGCGGAGGGGTGGTGCCCGAGCTCGACGACCAGCTGCGCGGGGCCAAGGCCGGGGACATCTTGAGCTTCGACACCACGGTCGGGGCCGAGGGCCAGGCCATCACGTTCCGGGTGCTGGTGAAGGACACCAAAGAGCTCGTCCTGCCGGAGGTGACTGACGAGTGGGCCGCCGAAGCCTCGGAGTTCGAGACCGTCGACGAGCTCGTCTCCGACCTCGAGACGCGACTGCGCCAGCGCCACGTGGTGCAGGCGCAGATGGCGCTGCAGCGCCAGACGGCCGAGGCGCTGGCCGAGCTCGTCACCGAGGAGATCCCCGACCAACTGGTGGCCGTCGAGCTGCGCGAGCGGATCCACGACCTCACCCACCGGCTCGACGGCCAGGGGATGACCCTTGCTCAGTTCCTCGGGGCCACCGGTCGCGATGAGCAGGCGTTCGTCGACGAGCTCCGGTCCGGCGCCCTCGAGAGCGTGAAGGTCGACCTGGCCCTGCGGGCGGTCGTCGACGCGGAAGGGATCGAGGTCACCGAGGAGGAGCTCGACGAGGAGCTGGCCGCCATGGGTGAGCGCCTGGAAATGGACGTCGACGAGGTACGGGAGCAGTTGGAACGGGCCGGCAGGCTGGCGGCGGTACGCTCGGATCGCCGCAAGGCCAAGGCGATGCGTTGGTTGGTCGACAACGTGGAGCTGGTGGACGAGGACGGAAAGCCGGTGTCACGGGACGATCTGACCGTGGAACAGGACGAGGAGGGCTCGGAATGACATTCACGGAGGGAACCGGAGGAATGGGTGCACAGGCCTACAGCGTGCCCTGGGTGGTCGAGTCGACCAGCCGGGGGGAGCGCAACTACGACCTCTACTCCCGGCTGCTCCGTGAGCGGATCATCTTCCTGGGCACGCCCATCAACGACACGGTGGCCAATCTGGTTTGCGCTCAGTTGCTCTTCCTCGAGTCGGAGGAAGCCGACAAGGACATCCACCTCTACATCAACTCGCCCGGGGGTGACATCACCGCCCTCTTCGCCATCTACGACACGATGAAGTACATCAAGCCCGACCTGTCCACCTTCTGCTTCGGCCAGGCGGCGTCGGCGGCCGCCGTGCTGTTGGGCGCGGGTACCCGGGGCAAGCGCTTCGCGCTGCCCCATGCCCGGATCCTCCTGCACCAGCCCTTCGGCGGGGTCGAAGGCCAGGCGAGTGACATCGAGCTGCAGGCCAAGGAGATCCTCCGCATGCGCGATCTCCTGAACGGCATGCTGGCCAACGACACCGGCCAGAGCATGGAGCGGGTCTCCAAGGACACGGACCGCGACTTCATCATGACCGCCGAGGAGGCGGTGGCCTACGGCCTGGTGGACGAGGTCATCACGGCCAGGGACTCCGTGTCCATCGAGGCCGTCGGCGCGGCCTGAACCGGTGCAGGAGACCTGCCGGGGGCGGGGTAGCCGCTAGTGTTGTGTGATCGGGCTGCCGGACGGAGCATGTGGGCGCGAAGGTGTCGTCCTGCTGCGGTACGGTCGGCCCAGGGCCGGGGGACCCCTCCGCACCGGCGTCAGGACACGACAACCAGCACACCCGGATGAGCATCAGGGACCACTGACAAGAGGACAAGAGGAACCGACGTGGCGAAGTTCGGAGACGGTGGCGATCTTGTGAAGTGCAGCTTCTGCGGGAAGTCGCAGAAGCAGGTCAAGAAATTGATCGCCGGTCCCGGTGTGTACATCTGTGACGAGTGCATCGACCTCTGCAACGACATCATCGCCGAGGAACTGGCCGACACGACCGAACTGTCGTTCGAGGAGCTGCCGAAGCCCAAGGAGATCTTCGAGTTCCTGAATGACTACGTCATCGGTCAGGAGTACGCCAAGAAGATCCTGTCCGTGGCGGTCTACAACCACTACAAGCGGGTCCAGGCCGGCAACAACGGCAACCACGACAACGAGGTCGAGCTGGCCAAGTCGAACATCTTGTTGTTGGGGCCGACCGGTTGCGGCAAGACCTTGCTGGCCCAGACGCTGGCCCGCATGCTCAACGTGCCGTTTGCCATCGCCGACGCCACCGCCCTGACCGAGGCCGGCTACGTGGGGGAGGACGTCGAGAACATCCTCCTCAAGCTCATCCAGGCAGCCGACTACGACGTGAAGCGGGCCGAGACCGGGATCATCTACATCGACGAGATCGACAAGATCGCCCGCAAGTCCGAAAACCCGTCGATCACCCGAGACGTGTCGGGCGAGGGAGTGCAGCAGGCGCTGTTGAAGATCCTCGAGGGCACCACCGCCTCAGTCCCCCCCAAGGCGGCCGCAAGCACCCCCATCAGGAATTCATCCAGATCGACACCACCAACATCCTGTTCATATGCGGTGGGGCCTTCGCCGGCATCGACACCATCATCGAGAACCGCATCGGCCGCAAGGGGATGGGCTTCCGGGCCGAGGTGCGCAAGGCATCGGAGCGGGACGACTCGGAGCTCCTGCGCCACGTGCTCCCCGAGGACCTCATGAAGTTCGGGCTGATCCCCGAGTTCATCGGTCGCCTCCCGGTGGTGAGCGCGGTGTCGCACCTCTACAAGGAGGCGCTG
This sequence comes from uncultured Acidimicrobiales bacterium, assembly GCA_963727075.1. Lineage (GTDB taxonomy): Bacteria > Actinomycetota > Acidimicrobiia > Acidimicrobiales > RAAP-2 > Bog-756. The sequence continues at coordinate 58,011 of CAVSET010000003.1, read as the reverse complement.
ATCCGCATCCTGGTCGAGCCGAAGAACGCCCTCACCCGGCAGTACCGACGGGTGTTCGAGCTCGACCATGTGGAGCTGGAGCTGACCGAAGACGCGCTCGAGGCCGTCGCCGAACAGGCGCTGCTGCGGGGGACCGGGGCCCGGGGGTTGCGGGCCATCCTGGAGGAGGTCCTGCTCGAGGTGATGTACGACCTGCCGAGCCGCACCGACATCTCCAAGTGCGTGGTGGACCGGGCGGTGGTACTGGACAAGGTGCATCCGACCCTGGTGCCGCTCAACACCCCGCCGGCCAAGTCGACCCGGAGCCGTCGGGCCGCCTCCTGAGGACGGTCCCGACGGTCTCGTGCCGCCCGCGCCCGAGCGGTCGTCCACCGCCGCCGTGATCTTCGCCGACCTGCCCGAAGCCCTGGCGTGGCTCGACGGGCACATCGACTTCGAGTCGGCCATGCCGTCGCGACGCTCCCTCCCGACCCTCGAGCGGATGCGTGCCCTGATGGAACTGCTCGGCGACCCCGAAGAGTCATACCCGGCGGTGCACATCACCGGCACCAACGGCAAGGGCTCGACCGCCGCCATCGCTACCGCCCTGCTCGGCGCGCAGGGACTGAGTGTCGGCACCTACACCAGCCCCAATCTGAGCCGGGTCAACGAGCGGATCTCGCGCAACGGCGATCCGATCGATGACGAGGCACTGACCGAGGTGCTCGAGTCTCTGGCCCGGCTGGAGCAGATGATGGAACAGCGCCCCACCCGTTTCGAGCTGCTCACCGCGGCGGCGTTGGCCTGGTTCGCCGACGAGGCGGTGGACGTGGCCGTCGTCGAGGTGGGGCTGGGCGGGCGCTGGGACTGCACCAACGTCGTCGACGCCGAGGTGGCCGTGCTCACCAACGTCAGCTTCGACCACACCGAGGTGCTCGGGCCCACCTTGGAGGACATCGCCCGTGACAAGTCCGGCATCTTCAAGGCGGGGAGCCGGGTGGTGATCGGCGAGCCCGATCCGACCCTCCTGGCCCAGTTGAGCCGGGCTGCCGCCGGGGTCGGCGCGGCCGAGATCTGGGCCCGGGGTGACTTCGCCTGCACCGCCAACCGGATGGCGGTCGGCGGCCGCCTGCTCGACATCCGGACCCCGGCGGCGCGCTACGGGGAGCTCCTGCTGCCGCTGCACGGGGCCCACCAGGGAGAGAACGCCTCGTGCGCGGTGGCCGCGGTGGAGGCCTTCTTCGGCGCCCCCCTGGCCGAGGACGTGGTCGACTCCGCCCTCGCCTCCGTGCGGGTGCCCGGCCGGCTCGAGGTCATCGGGCGTCACCCTCTGGTGGTGGTGGACGGGGCTCACAACGTGGCCGGGATGATCGTGCTGGCCCGGTCGCTGGTCGAGGAGTTCGAGGTGGCCGGCGAGACCACCGCCGTGGTCGGCATGCTGACCGGACGAGACCCGGCCACCATGTTGGATGCACTCCTCACCGCCGGGGTGCGATCGGTGGTGGCCTGCGCGCCCTCCTCACCGCGGGCGTTGCCGGCCGAGGAGGTGGCCGCGGCCGCCGCCACCCTCGGGATGAAGGTCACGGTGGTGTCCGATCCGGGTGAGGCCGCCACCCGGGCGGTGAGCACCGCCAGCGCCGACGACCGGGTCGTCGTGTGCGGATCGCTCTACGTGGTGGCCGACGCCCGTCACCTCCTGGCGCACGACCGGGCCTGACCGGCGGCGGTCCGTCTGACAGTCGGGGTGGGCCTCGGCTAGCCTGCCCCGCTCGTGGGACGCACCCTGGTGATCTGCAAGCCCGACGCCGTCGAGCGGGGGCTGGTGGGTGAGATCGTCGACCGCATCGAGCGCAAGGGCCTGCGCCTGGTGGCCGCCGAGCTGAGGACCATCACGCCCGAGGTGGCCGGAACCCACTACGCGGAGCACCACGGCAAGCCGTTCTACGCCGACCTGGTGGCCTTCATCACCCGTTCCCCGGCGATGGTCATGGTCGTCGACGGCCCCGAGGACACCTTCAAGATCGTGCGCACCCTCATGGGTGCCACCAACCCGGTGGAGGCGGCGCCGGGCACCATTCGGGGCGACCTGGCCACCGAGACCGGCGAGAACCTGGTCCACGGCTCGGACTCGCCGGAGTCGGCCGTCCGGGAGATCGGGCTCTTCTTCCCCGACCTGGGCTGAGGAGGTCCGGCCGTCGCCGGCCGGCCACGGAACGGCGGATCGACCACCTCGGGGTCCCGAGCCGGGCGACCTTGTGCCCACCCGACTTGTCCCCTAGCCTGAGGGGCGCAATCAGGCTGTCATTCGAAACACGAGTGCAGCTGAGCCGAGGTGTGCTCACCCCGCACTCACGAAGTCTCGGACCATTACTGACGGAGGAGTGCATCCTTGATGCGCGACAACAGTTTCTCGCTCCTCGGCCGTGACATGGCGGTCGACCTCGGGACCGCCAACACCCTGGTGTACGTGCGCGGCCGGGGCATCGTCCTCAACGAGCCCTCGGTGGTGGCCGTCAACGTGAAGGACGGGCGACCGTTGGCCGTGGGGGCCGAGGCCAAGCGAATGATCGGCCGCACGCCGAGCCATATCCAGGCCATCCGCCCCCTGAAGGACGGGGTCATCGCCGACTTCGAGATCTGCGAGAAGATGCTCCGTTACTTCATCCACCGCGTGCACCAGCGCCGCTTCGCCAAGCCTCGGATGGTGATCTGTGTCCCGTCCGGCATCACCGGCGTCGAGCAACGGGCGGTGATGGAGGCGGCCGAGTACGCCGGCGCGCGCAAGGCCTACATCATCGAGGAGCCGATGGCCGCGGCCATCGGTGCCGGGCTGCCGGTCCACGAGCCGACCGGCAACATGGTGGTGGACATCGGCGGTGGGACCACCGAGGTGGCGGTCATCTCGCTCGGTGGCATCGTGACCAGCCAGTCGATCCGGATAGGCGGGGACGAGTTGGACGAGGCCATCGTCTCGTTCGTGAAGAAGGAGTACAGCCTGGCCCTTGGCGAGCGCACCGCGGAGGAGATCAAGATCGCCCTCGGCTCGGCCTACGAGCTCGAGGAAGAGCTCCACGCCGAGATCCGGGGCCGTGATCTGGTCACCGGGCTGCCGAAGACGGTGGTCATCTCGACCCAGGAGATCCGCAAGGCCATCGACGAGCCCGTCTCGGCCATCGTCGACGCGGTCAAGGTGACCCTGGACCGCACCCCGCCGGAGCTGGCCGCCGACATCATGGAGCAGGGCATCGTGCTGACCGGCGGTGGGGCCCTCCTCCACGGCCTCGACAGCCGGCTCACCCAGGAGACGGGGATGCCCATCGTGGTCGCCCGTGACCCCCTCAACTGCGTGGCCATAGGCAGTGGACAGTGCCTCGAGGAGTTCGAGGCCCTGAAACAGGTCCTCATCACTTCGTCGGCTCGCTGACGACCTGAGGTCGCACACCCAGTGGCGACGTCGCGGCGCTCCCGCCGCCCTCGTACCACGCTGCTCGTCCTGGTGCTGGCGTCGGTGACCATCATCACCCTCGACGCCCGGGGCGGGTTCCACCGCATCACCTCGGGGGTCAAGTCGGTGGCCGCCGACGCCTTCGCCCCCATCCGCGCCGGCGTCAACGACGTGATCCAGCCCATCGGCAGCTTCCTCGCCGGTTCGGTCCACTACGGCGCGGTCCGCCAGCAGAACCAGAAGCTCCAGCAGGAGATCGATCACCTGAAGCTGCAGCAGCGCTCGCAGGCCGACGCCGACCAAGCCATGAAGCAGCTGAGCGCCATCCTCAACCTGCCCTTCACCGGCAACCTCCAGACGGTGCCGGCCGAGGTGACCAACTACGGGACGAGCGACTTCGCCGCCACCATCGACATTGGCGTCGGCCGGGGCCAGGGGGTGCAGCTCGACATGCCGGTGGTCGGGGCCGGTGGGTTGGTCGGCCAGGTGGTCCAGGCCAACCACAACACGGCCACCGTGCGCCTCATCACCGACGGCCAATCCTCGGTCGGGGTCCGCTACGGCCCGGGCTCGCTGGCCGTGCTCACCGGCGAGGGCTCGGGCAAGCCCCTGGCCGCCGACCTGGTCCCCTCCAACACACCCCTCACCCCGGGCGAGGTGTTCACCACCAGCGGGCTCCAGGGCGCCATCTTCCCGGCCGGCATCCCGGTGGCCTCGGTGGTGTCGGCCAAGACCGGTGCCAATGCGTCACAGGAGTCGGTGACCCTCCAACCCCTGGCCGATCTGGCCCATCTCCGCTACGTGTCCGTCGTGCTGTGGACGCCTTCGTCGTGAGGAGGATCCGTTGACGACGCGGGCGGCCATGCGGGTGGTCCTCGTCCTGGCGCTGTTCGTGACCGTGCAGCAGACACTCATCCTCGACATCCGGGTCGGGGGGGTGCACCCCGACATCATGGTCCTGTTGCCCATCGTCGCCGGCATCGTGGGCGGCCCCGGCCGGGGCGCCTCGATGGGGTTCGTCGCCGGGCTGGCCTCCGACCTGTTCCTGCCCACCCCGTTCGGGCTGTCCGCCCTGGTCGGGTGCCTCCTCGGCTTCGGCGTCGGCCTGGCCACCGTGGCCCTCGACCGGACGGCCCTCTGGCTGCCCCTGGTCGCCGCTCTGGCCGGTAGCGCCCTCTATGAGGTGGCCTACGCCCTCCTCGGCTCGGTACTCGGTCAACCCCAAATGCTCCACGTCGACCTGGCCCGGATCGTGGTGCTGGTGGCGGTGACCAACGCCGTCCTGGCCCTCCCGGCCATGCGGGTGGTGGCCTGGGCCCTGCCCCGGGCCTCGACCGAGGGGGTGCCCACGTCGGTGGTCTCCTCCGGGGTGCTCCGGTGAGGCGGCGCCGGGCGCGCGTACCGCCCCGTCACCGGACTTGGGATACTGGAGCGCCGTGAGCCGCTCCCTGCGTCATCCGATCAAGGGCTCGCGTCTCTACCTCCGTCCTAGCAAGCCGCGCACTACCCACCGCAAGCAGGCCCGCCAACCGAAGCTCCGCCAGAGCCGGTTCTCGGTCGACGCGGTGCTCGACGCCCCCGACACCCGCGCCGCCCGCCCCGGGCTGCGGCTCCGGGTCACCGGGATCATCGTCGCCGGGTTGTTCGCCCTGCTCGGGTTGCGCCTCTGGACCCTGCAGGTCCTCCAGGCGCCGGCCGCCGCCCACGCAGTGTCGGCCAACCAGATCCGCTCGGTGGCCGTCGAACCGACCCGCGGCCTCATCCTCGACCGCTACGGGAACCCGCTGGTCAACAACCAGGTGGTGGAGCAGATCACCCTGTCGCAGGTGGCCGCGGAGCAGCACCCCGAGGTGGTGGGCCGCCTGGCCGCCCTGATCGGCCAGACCACCGCCCAGATCGACGCCACCATGTCCGACAGGCGGTTCAGCCCCTACAAGCCGGTGCCGGTCCTCGACAAGGCCCCCCTGTCGGACATCCTCTACATCAAGGAGCACCAGGACGACTTCCCCGGGGTGTCCTCGGTGCAGACCACCGAGCGCACCTACCCCCAGCTGGAACTGCCCGGACCGGCCCAGTCGGGCTATCCCGCCGCCCAGACGCTCGGGTACGTCTCGACGATCAACGCCGCCGAGCTCAAGGCCCGGCAGTCGCAGGGATACCAGGCCGGGGACGCCTTCGGGCAGTCGGGGCTCGAGTACCAGTACGAGACGGAGCTGAGGGGTGTCCCCGGCCGCCAGCAGCTGGAGGTCGACCCCCACGGCCGGGTGGTCGGCACCCTCAAGTCGACGCCGGCCGGCCCGGGCGACAACCTGGTGACCAACATCGACACCAACCTGCAGCAGGTGGCCGACAGCGCGCTGGCCTCCCAGATCGCCACCCTACGCAACTCCTTCGACAAGCAGTGCAACAACAATGCCGGGTGCTACCCGGCCGCCACCGAAGGGGCCGTGGTGGTCATGGACCCCCAGACCGGATCGGTCTATGCCATGTCGTCCTATCCGAGCTACAACCTGGCCGAGTGGGTGGGGGGGCTGAGCGCCGCCCAGAACGCGCAGCTCTTCGGGCCCACCAGCATGGAGCCGACCCTCAACCGGGCCATCCAGGGAACGTACACGCCCGGCTCCACCTTCAAGCTCAACACGGCCACCGCCGCCCTCAACACCGCACTGATCAGCCCGAGCTTCGGCTACTACGACTCGGGGACCTTCAAGACGCCGGACTGCCAGTACAACAGCACCACCTGTGTGTTCCACGACAACGCCGGCGAGCCCACCGGCAACACCTACAACGTCTCCTCGGCCCTGACCGTCTCGAGCGACGACTTCTTCTACAACCTCGGCTACCTCTTCTACGCCAAGGCTGCCCAGTTCGGTCAGACTCCGATCCAGGACCAGGCGGCCGCCTACAGCCTGGGCCAGCTGACCGGCATCGACCTGCCGAGTGAGGTCCAGGGCCGGGTCGACAGCCAGCCCGAGCGGATGAAGCTCCATGCCGCCAACCCCAAAGCGTTCCCCAACACCACCTGGTACACCGGCGAGAACATCGAGATGGCCTTCGGGCAGGGCGGGACGTACATCACCCCGATCGAGCAGGCCGTCGCCTACGCCACGTTTGCCAACGGCGGCACCCGGTACGCCCCCCAAGTGGCCGCGGCCCTCGTCTCCCCCTCGGGGAGCGTGGTGAAGCGGTTCGCCCCCCAGGTGACCGGCCACGTCCCGATGTCCCCGGCCAACCGGCAGGCCTTGCTCACCGGCTTCGAAGGCGCGGTGAACAGCAGCGACGGCACCGCCTACGGTGTGCCGGGACTGGGCACGTTCCCCGGCGGCGTGGCCGGCAAGACGGGCACCGCCGACACGGTGATCGGCAAGGAGCCGACCGCCTGGTTCGTGGGCTGGGGCCCGACCGCCAACCCCCAGTACGTGGTGGTCTGCGTGATCGACCAGGCCGGCTATGGCGCCACCGCCTCCGCCCCCGTGGTCGGCCAGATCTTCAACTACCTGGCCTCCCATCCGGTCACCGCCCCGGGGATCCCCCCGTCGCAGCCGGTGGTGCAGTCCACCCAGCCCGTGCCGCTGCCGGGCCCCACCACCACGACGACCACGGCGACCACCGCGTCTTCCGGCTCGACCACTCCGGCCCCGGCCGCCTCCAACGCCGGCTGAGCTGGGCATCGGGGCCGCCCCGGCCGCCCATTCCCGCTCGTGCCGCGCACCGGACCCGGCGCCCCAGGCTGGCGAGCCGGGCTCCGGAACCGGGCTCCGGCTCGCGCCCCCTAGGATGACGGGGGAGATGGAGTCACTCTGGTCCCGGGTCGAACCGCTGTTGTCCCAGGTCGAGAAGCCCGCCCGCTACATCGGAGGCGAGCTCGGCGCCCAGTCTCCCGAGCACGGGCCCGGTTCGGTCTCGTGGCTCCTCGTCTATCCCGACACCTACGAGATCGGGCTGCCCAACCAGGGGCTCCAGATCCTCTACGAGATCCTCAACGAGCGGGAGGACGCCCTGGCCGAGCGGGCCTATGCGCCGTGGGTGGACATGGAGGCGGCCATGCGCTCGGCCGGCGTGCCGCTCTTCTCGCTCGAGAACCACCTGCCGGCCCGGGCCTTCGACGTCCTCGCCTTCAACCTCTCCGCCGAGCTCGTCTACACCAATGTCCTCAACCTCATCGACCTGGCCGGGGTACCGGTCCAGAGCGCGCTCCGGACCGCCGCCGACCCCATCGTGGCCGCCGGCGGCCACTGTGCCTTCAACCCCGAGCCCCTGGCCGACTTCGTGGACTGCTTCGTGCTCGGCGACGGCGAGGAGGTGGTCGGCGAGATGAACGAGGTGATGGCCGCCCACCTGACCGGGGCGGGGGAACGGGTCGCCGGGGACGGTGCCGGGTCGCGCCCGGCCCTGCTGGAGGCCCTGGCCCGGGTGCCCGGGGTCTACGTGCCGGCCTGCTACGAGGCCCACTACGCCGCCGGCGGGGTGGGCGCCGCCGGCGGGGTCTCCTCGCCCGCCACCCCCCGCCTGGCCGGCACCACCCCGCGCTGGGCCGAGCTCCCCGACCGGGTGGAGAAGCGGACCATCGCCGACCTGGCCCAGTGGCCCTACCCGCGACACCAGCTGGTGCCGCTCATCGAGGTGGTCCACGACCGGCTCAACGTCGAGCTGTTCCGGGGCTGTACCCGCGGCTGCCGGTTCTGCCAGGCGGGCATGATCACCCGCCCGGTGCGCGAGCGCCCGGCCGACCAGGTGCGCACCATGGTGGCGGAGGGGCTGGCCCGCACCGGCTACGACGAGGTGGCGCTGACCTCGCTGTCCAGCGCCGACTACTCGGGCATCGAGGACACCGTCACCTCGATCATCGACGACCCGGCCTGCTCGGGGCAGGTGTCGGTCAGCCTGCCGAGCCTCCGGGTGGACGCCTTCACCGTCGGGACGGCGGCCCAGATCCAGCGGGTGCGGCGCACCGGGCTCACCTTCGCCCCCGAGGGTGGGACGTGGCGGATGCGCCAGGTGATCAACAAGCTGATCCGCGAGGAGGACCTCTACGCCGCGGTCGACGCCGCCTTCAGCCAGGGATGGCGGCGGGTCAAGCTCTACTTCCTCGTCGGCCTGCCCACCGAGACCGACGAGGACACCCTCGGGATCGTCCAGCTGGCCAAGCAGTGTGTGGCCATCGGGCGGCGCTACCACAAAGGGGTGACGGTCACCGCCTCGGTCGGGGGCTTCGTCCCGAAGCCGCAGACGCCCTTCCAGTGGTTCGGCCAGAACACCATCGAGGAGCTGACCCGGAAGGTCCATCTCATCCGCGACGCCGCCCGCCCGGTGCGGGGCCTCACCGTCCGCTGGCACGACCCGAAGGCCACCGCGGTCGAGGGCCTGGCCAGCCGGGGCGACCGCCGGATGGGCGCCGTCATCGAGCAGGTCTGGCGCAAGGGCGGGACCTTCCAGGAATGGTCCGAGCACTTCGACCTGTCACGGTGGACCGAGGCGCTGGCTGACCACGGGATGTCCCTCGAGGACGGCGTCTACCGGCACCGGACCGAGGACGAGGTGCTGCCCTGGGACCACCTCTCGGCCGGATTGCACCGCGACTTCCTCTGGCAGGACTGGTTGGACGCCCTGGCCGCCCATGGCCTCCCGGACTGTCGGTGGACGCCCTGCTACGACTGCGGAGCCTGCACCGGCTTCGGGGTCGAGCACGTGGTGGCCTCGGCCCTGCCCCCGGCCGGCGGCAGCCAGGGCACCGGCCAGGATCTCTCAACTGGGGGCCAGGTGCCGGTACGATTTCTCCCGACGGCGCCGTCCGGCGCCGTTCCGGCCAGTCGGTCGGACCGGAAGGCCGTGGTCGGGGCCGGAGAGGGGACAGGCTGAGGTGCGCATCCGCTTTCGCTTCGCCAAGCTCGGCAAGGTCCGCTTCACCAGCCAGCGTGACGTGGCCCGCATGTGGGAGCGGGCCCTCCGGCGGGCCCGGATGCCGCTGGCCTACACCGAGGGCTTCTCGCCCCGGCCCCAGCTCAGCTTCGGCCTGGCCCTGCCCACCGGGTGCGAGTCCGAGGCCGAGTACCTCGACGTGGTCCTCGACCCCCGCCGCCCCGAGACCTCGGGGATCGAGGTGGAGTCGTTGGCGCCGGGCCTGACCCCCCTGCTGCCCGACGGCATCGTGGTGCAGGTGGCCGCCCCCCTCGAACCGGGGCGGGACTCGCTTCAGCAGCAGGTCACGTCGTGCTCGTGGACCATGGACCTGGCCGGGGTGACGCCGGCCGACCTCGAGGGGCAGGTGGCGGCCTTGCTGGCCGCCCCCTCGGTCCTGGTCACCCGAGAGCGGAAGGGCCGGGTCGAGCAGGACGACCTGCGACCGTCGGTGCTGGCCCTGGCGGTCGCCGACGGACCAGGCCCGGATACCGGGGGGAGGGGCGCGACGACGGTCCGCCTGGTGGCCGAGCTGGCCACCCAACCCCGCGGCGTTCGGCCGATCGAGCTGGTCCGGGGCCTGGTGGCCTGCGGCCGGCCGGCCGCAGAGACGCACCCGGCCCGCCCCAGAGGAATTGACGGCTCAGCGGGAACCCCGGTGATCGACCGGGCATGTAGGACACAACAATGGATCGAGCGCGACGGCATCCGCGCGGAACCCCTTCCATGGGGGAGCCGCCTGGCGGGCGCCGACCGCGCCGCGCACGCCCTGGAGCGTGCCTCATGAGCAGTATCAGAAGGGAATTCGATGTCAGATGCAGCAACCGGTCGACCGGTCGGTGTCCCGGCGGATCCACCGCCCGGGCCCACCGCGACCCAAGAGGGCTCCACCACCGGTGGGCCGGCCGTCGTGGCCGAACCGTCTGCGCCCGGAGGGTTCGGGAACTGACGGGCTGACCGCCCCGGCCCCGGACTCCGGCCCGGGAGGACCGGGAGGAGGGGGCCAGAGCCGGCGTCGCCGCGGTTCGCGGGGTGGGCGTGGACGGGGTCGACCCGGGGGGGCCGGTCCCGGGGAGGGACCGACCAGGTCGGCCGAGCCCCCGGTGACCGCAGCTCCCGATGCCTCGGTCACCCCGGCGTCCCCGGCCGTCCCGGCCGCACCGGCACCGGCCGGATCGGGGGCCGAACCCCCACGCCCGAAGATCGGTGACACCCGGCCGGCCCGCCCCGCGCCGGCCGGTGCCGGACCGGCGGTGGTGGCACCGGGGGGGAAGAACGGCGGCCGCTCCGGCTCACCGGCCAACCCGGGTGGTCCGGGCCGGTCGGGTGGCGGCGGGCGCTCGAAGCCGCGTTCGGGCGGCGAGGGGGGCGGCCGCTCGAGGAACGGTTCGGGCGGGACCACCGCCGTCAGCCCGGCACCCACCGAGGGCGCGGCCCGGGCCGAAGGACGCCGGGGCGGGAGGGAGCGCCGGGGCAAGGCCGTCGGGCGCTACATGATCTGCGTCCACGTCCGCCCGGAGATGACCCAGATCGCCCTGCTCGAGGGGCGGACCCTGGTCGAGCACTACGTCTCCCGGGCGTCGGACGACGCCACCCAGATCGACGGGAACATCTATCGGGGGCGGGTGCAGAACGTGCTGCCCGGCATGGAGGCGGCCTTCGTCGACATCGGCACGCCGAAGAACGCCGTCCTCTACCACGGGGACGTCCGCTACGACACCGAGGACGTCGAGACGTCGTCGGCCCAGCCGAGGATCGAGCAGCTTCTGCGGCCGGGCCAGACCATCTTGTGCCAGGTGACCAAGAACCCGATCGGGGCCAAGGGCGCCCGGCTGACCCAGGAGGTCTCGCTGCCCGGCCGGTTCGTGGTGCTGGTGCCGAACAGCACGGCCTACGGGATCTCCAAGCGACTGGAGGACGGCGAGCGCAAGCGGCTGCGCCGGATCGTCGACGCCGTCCGCCCCGAGGGGCACGGCCTGATCGTGCGCACCGCCGCCGCCGGCGCCAGCGCCGAGGAGCTGGGCAACGACGTGGAGCGGCTGGTCGAGCAGTGGGAGGCGATGGCCGCCGTGTCGGTCAAGGGGCAGGGACCGGCCCTCCTCTACCGTGAGCCGGCCATCGCCGTCCGGGTCATCCGCGAGGAGCTCAACCGCGAGTACCGGGCCGTGGTCATCGACGACCTGGCCCTGTACGACCAGGTGCGCGAGTACGTCGGTGCGGTCAACCCCGAGCTGGCCGACCGGGTCGAGTACTTCGACCCCGAGGCCGAGGCGCTGCCGGTCTTCGAGCGCTACCACGTCCACGAGCAGCTCCACCGGGCCCTCGACCGCAAGGTCTACCTGCCCTCGGGTGGGTCGCTGGTCATCGACCGGACCGAGGCGCTCACGCGTCATCGACGTCAACACCGGCAAGAACGTGGGCACCACCAACCTCGAGGAGACGGTCTACCGCAACAACCTGGAGGCGGCCGAGGAGGTCGCCCGCCAGCTCCGGCTGCGGGACATCGGCGGCATCATCGTGATCGACTTCATCGACATGGAGATCAAGGAGAACCGGGACAAGGTGGGCAGTGCCCTGCGCTCCGCCCTGGCCAGGGACAAGACGCGCACCCAGGTGTTCGACATCTCGGAGCTGGGCCTGGTGGAGATGACCCGCAAGCGGGTCTCCGAGGGTCTGATCGAGTCGATGTCCACCACGTGCGAGGTCTGCGGTGGCCGCGGAATCGTATTCGAGGACCCGCAGCGGTAAGCTCTCTCCCTCATGTACGCCGTGATCAAGACCGGGGGCAAGCAGGAGCGGGTGGCCGAGGGCCAGACCCTGCGCGTCGAGCTGCTCGGGGAGGACCCCGGCGCCGAGGTGACCTTCGCGCCGGTGCTGGTGGTCGACGGCGACACCGTCCTCGCCACCCCGGCCGAGCTGGCCGGCTCGTCGGTGACGGCCACCGTCATGGGTGAGGAGCTCGGTCCGAAGATCAGGGGCTTCACCTACAAGAGCAAGTCGAACCAGTCGACCAGGTGGGGCCACCGCCAGCGGTACTCGACGATCGCCATCACCTCGATCCGCCCCGCCGGCTGACCGGCCCGCCGGCGTCCCGACACCCACACGACCACAGGAGCAGTCCGCGATGTCCAAGACCAAAGGTGGCGGCTCGACCCGCAACGGGCGCGATTCGAACGCCCAGCGGCTGGGGGTGAAGGCCTTCGGCGGCACGATGGTGCCCGCCGGCGCCATCATCGTCCGCCAGCGGGGCACCAAGGTGCACCCGGGCCACAACGTGGGGCGGGGCGGCGACGACACCCTCTTCGCCCTGGCGGCGGGGACGGTGCAGTTCACCCACCGCAAGGGTCGCAAGCTGGTCGACATCGTCACCGACTGACGGGCCGGGGCGACTCGGGGCCGGGCCGGCGAGCGGTACGCTTCCCGGGCATGCCCGTCCCTGACGTCGACCCCTTGCCGCCGGGCCGACCCGAAGGAGCGGGGCCCGGCCGGGCCCTGCCGCTCGACGGCTGTGTCAACTTCCGGGATCTCGGGGGCTATCGGACCCGTGACGGGCGCCAGGTCCGGTGGCGCCACCTGTTCCGGGCCGACGGCCTCAACCGGCTGAGCGGGGCCGACCGGGCGACCCTCGTCGAGCTGGGGGTGACCACCGTCATCGACCTGCGCACGGCGCTCGAGGCCACCGAGCACGGCCGCTTCCCGGTCGAACTCGTCCCCGTCCGCTACCTCGACCTGCCCCTCACCGACGTGCTGCCGTCGGCCGAGGAGCTTCCGTCCTGGCGCGAGGCCTCCTTCGTGTCGTCGCGCTACGTGCAGATGGTCACCGCCGGCGGTCCGGCCCTCAGCCGGGCCCTCGACGCCCTGGGCACCGAGGGCTCGCTGCCCGCCGTCTTCCACTGCAGCGCCGGCAAGGACCGCACCGGCGTGCTGGCCGCCCTGGTCCTGGCCTTCCTCGGGGTGCCCGACGAGACCATCGTGGAGGACTACGTGCTGAGCGCGGCGGCCATGGAACGCCTGCTCGAGCGGCTGAAGGCCGAGTACCCGGACTCGGTGGAGGAGGTGGTCCGGTTCGCCCCCTCCATCCTCCACGTGATGCCCGAGACCATGGAGGAGTTCCTCACCACGGTGCGGTCCGAATTCGGCGGCTATGCCGCCCTCGAGCGATCGCTCGGGGTCGGGGAGGCCATGGACCGGCTACGGGAGTCCGGTGCTCGAGGAGACCTGAGCGCTCGGCCCGGTCCGGGGGCCGGGATGGCCGGTCAGTAGGATCCATCCATGTCCGGCTTCGTCGACGAGGCACAGCTCCACGTCAAAGCAGGTGACGGCGGAGCCGGGGCCGTGTCCTTCCGGCGCGAGGCCCACGTGGACCGGGGCGGGCCCGACGGGGGCGACGGCGGCCGCGGCGGCGACGTGTGGCTGGTGGCCACGACCAACCAGTCGTCGCTCCTCGCCTTCCGCGACCACCCCCACCGCCGCGGTGGGGACGGGGGGCACGGCGGAGGCAAGAAGAAGCGCGGGGCCCGCGGCCCCGACCTCGAGGTGCCGGTACCGGTGGGCACCAGGGCCAAGCGGTCCGACGGGACGCCCCTGGTCGACCTGGCCCGCTCGGGCGACCGGTGGCTGGCCGGCGCCGGCGGGCGGGGCGGGAAGGGCAACGCCGCCTTCCTGAGCAACCGCCGGCGGGCCCCGGCCTTCGCCGAGCAGGGCGAGAAGGGCCACGAGGAGTGGTACCAGCTCGAGCTGGCCCTGGTGGCCGACGTGGCCCTGGTCGGGTTCCCCAACGTGGGCAAGAGCACCCTGATCTCGCGCCTGTCGGCGGCCCGGCCCAAGATCGCCGACTACCCCTTCACCACCCTCGAGCCCCACCTCGGCGTGGTGCGGGTGGGCGGCGAAGTCGATTTCACCATGGCGGACGTCCCCGGGCTGGTCGAGGGGGCGGCCGACGGTCGGGGCCTCGGCCACCGGTTCCTCCGCCACATCACCCGGGCCCGGGTGCTCGTCCTGGTGGTCGAGCTCGACCCGCTCACCGGGGTGTCACCGGCCGACCAGCACCGGGTCCTGCTGGGCGAGCTCGAGCGGTACCGCCCCGAGCTGCTGGACCGGCCCCGTCTGGTGGTCGGGTCGAAGGCCGACATGGCCGCACCGACCGGCCCGGACGGGGCCTTCCAGCCCGACCTGGTGGTGTCGGCGGTGACCGGCACCGGCCTCGGTGAGCTGGTCGGGAGGCTGGCCACCATGGTCGACGAGCAGCGGAGCCTCGAGCCGGACCAGGCCCACGAGGTCGTCGTCCATCGCCCGCTCCCCGAGGGATTTGCCGTCGAGCGGGTGGAGCCGGGCGTCTACCGGGTGGCCGGCCGGGTGGCCGAGCGGGCGGTCGCCCTCAACGACCTGACGACCGACGAGGCCGCCGCCTTCGTCCAGGACCGGCTGCGCCGGCTCGGCGTGGACCGGGCCCTGGCCCGGGCCGGGGCCCGCGACGGCGACCTCGTCCACATCGGCGGGCTGTCCTTCGTCTGGTACCGCGACCAGCCCGAGTTCACCGGCCGAGCCCGGCCGGTCGCGGCGCTCGTGATGGAGGACGCCGCCCGGTCGGCCCCGGCCGAGATGCGCACCGTGGTGGTCAAGCTCGGATCGTCGTCGGTGACCACGGCCGGCGGCCAGGTGGACGAGGCGGCCATCGACAAGGTGGCCGGCGAGGTGGCGACGGCCCGGGCCGCCGGGGACCGGGTCGTGGTGGTCTCCTCGGGGGCCATCGCCGCCGGCTGGCCGAGCCTCGCCCCCGACCAGCCGCGCCCGGCCGATCTGGCCACCCTGCAGGCGGTGGCGGCGGTGGGCCAGCACCGGTTGATGAAGGTGTGGAGCGACGCCCTCGAGCGCCGCGGGCTGGTGGCCGGCCAGGTGCTGCTCGCCCCCCTCGACTTCGTGCACCGCAGCCAGTACCTCCATGCCCGCCAGACCCTGGGCCGGCTGCTCGACCTCGGGGTGGTCCCGGTGGTCAACGAGAACGACGCCGTGGCCGACGAGGAGATCCGGTTCGGGGACAACGACCGGCTGGCCGCCCTGGTGGCCCACCTGGT
The DNA here is from genome assembly GCA_963727075.1 of uncultured Acidimicrobiales bacterium. Classification (GTDB taxonomy): domain Bacteria; phylum Actinomycetota; class Acidimicrobiia; order Acidimicrobiales; family RAAP-2; genus Bog-756. Next base: position 42,615 of record CAVSET010000003.1, on the reverse strand, counting down.
CGGGGCCCGGCTGCTCGTCCTCCTCACCGACACGGCCGGGCTGTTGACCGAGGACCCGCGCCGGCGGAGCGGAGGCTCGCTCATCGAGGAGGTCGTGGAGATCGACCACGAGCTCGAGCGCATCGCCGGGGGGCCGGGCACCGTCGCCGGCAGCGGCGGCATGGGATCCAAGCTGGCGGCGGCCAAGATCGCGGTGTGGTCGGGGGTGGAGGCGGTCATCGCCGACGCCGCCCGGCCCGGGATCCTCGCCGCCGTCATCGGGTCCAGCCCGGGGGTGGGCACCCGCTTCCGGCCCCGCGAGCGCCGCCTCCCGGCCCGCAAGCTGTGGATCGCCTTCGCCGTCGGCGCCTCGGGGACCATCGAGGTGGACGGCGGGGCCCGACAGGCGCTGGTCGAGGGCGGCCGGTCGCTGCTGTCGCCCGGGGTGCTGGCCGTGCGCGGGCTCGTTCGGCGCCGACGACGCCGTCGAGATCGTGGGGCCCGACGGCCTGGTGTTCGCCAAGGGCCTGGTCCGCCAGCCGTCGGCCGTGGTGTCGGCCTGGGCCGGGCGCCGGTCGGACGAGCTGCCCGACGAGGTCTCCCCCGAGGTGGTCCACCGCGATGACCTGGTGGTGCTGGCCTGAGAAGGGTCCCGGCCCACCGGGCCGCCCGCCGCGGGGCAGTACGCTGACACGGTGCCACCCCGCCCATCGTCATCGCTGACCGAGCTCGCCCGGCGGGCCCGCGCCGCCGGGCGGATCGTGGCCCGGGCCTCCCCGGCGGCCCGGGACGAGGCCCTGTACCGGGGGGCCGACCTGTTGGAGGAGCGCACCGACCGGGTGCTCGAGGCCAACGCCGCCGACGTGGAGCAGGCCGAGCGTACCGGGGCCGATGCCACCTCCCTCGACCGGCTGCGGCTCGACCACCGCCGGGTGGCGGCCATGGCCGGCGCCCTGCGCAAGGTGGCGGGCCTGACCGACCCGGTCGGCGAGGTGGTCGACGGCTGGGTCCGCCCCAACGGGCTGCGGGTCGAGCGGGTCCGCGTCCCCCTCGGGGTGGTCGGGATCATCTACGAGAACCGGCCCAACGTGACCAGCGACGCCGCCGGTCTGTGCCTCAAATCGGGCAACGCCGTCCTGCTCCGCGGCTCGTCGTCGGCGATCGGCTCGAACACGGTCGTGGCCGCGGCCATCCGGGACGGGCTGGACAAGGCCGGCCTGCCGGTCGACGCCGTGGGGCTGGTGGAGGACACCGCCCGGGCCTCGGCGATCGCCTTCATGCAGCTCGAGGGGCTGATCGACTGCCTCATCCCCGCGGGTGGCCCCTCGCTCGTCGCCTCCGTGCTCGAACACGCCACCGTGCCCTATGTCCTCGACGGGGCGGGCAACTGCCACGTCTACGTGCACGCCGCCGCCGATCTGGCCCTGGCCGAGTCCATCGTGGTCAACGCCAAGACCCAGCGGCCCGGGGTCTGCAACAGCGCGGAGACGCTGCTGGTCGACTCGGCGGTGGCCGACACCTTCCTGCCCCGGGTGGCCGCGGCCATGCCCGGCGTGACGCTCCTCGGGGACGGCCCGACCCGGGCCCTGGTCCCCGGGGCGGCCGAGGCCACCGAGGAGGACTTCGCCACCGAATTCCTCGACCTCACCCTGTCGGTAGCGGTGGTGGCCGACCTCGACGCCGCCATCGACCACATCACCCGGTTCGGCTCGGGCCACTCGGAGGCCATCGTGACCGCCGACCTGGCCGCCGCCCAGCGATTCACCCGGGAGGTGGACGCGGCCGCGGTCGTGGTCAACGCCTCCACCCGGCTGGTCGACGGTGAGGAGCTCGGCCTCGGGGCGGAGATCGGCATCTCCACCCAGAAGCTCCACGCCCGCGGTCCGATGGGTCTCCGGGAGCTGACCTGTCTCAAGTACGTGATCATGGGCGACGGGCAGGTGCGGGCATGACCGAGGTGGTCGACCCGGCCGCGACCCGCCCGATCGCCACCGGCTTCCCGGTGCCCGACGCCCCCCGCTTCGCGTCCATCGACGCGGTGCGCGACGGGCTGGCCGGCGTGGACTACCTGGCCGACGACGGCATCGCCGGGGTGGTCTTCCTGGCCGACCGCCTGGCCAAGCCGGTGCTGGTCGAGGGACCGGCCGGCACAGGCAAGACCGAGCTGGCCAAGTCGGTGGCCCGACTCACCGGGAGCCGCCTCATCCGGCTGCAGTGCTACGAGGGCCTCGACGAGTCGAAGGCCCTCTACGAGTGGAACTACAAGAAGCAGCTCCTGCGGATCCAGGCCGATGCCGACCAGACCTGGCAACAGCTGGAGGAGGACATCTTCTCCGAGGAGTTCCTCCTCACCCGCCCGCTGCTCGAGGCCATCCGGTCGCCGGAGCCGGTGGTTCTCCTGGTCGACGAGGTCGACCGGGTGGAGCTCGAGACCGAGGCGCTCCTGCTCGAGATCCTCTCGGAGTACCAGGTGTCCATCCCCGAGCTCGGCACGGTGCGGGCCACCCGCATCCCCCTCGTCTTCCTCACCTCCAACAACACCCGCGAGCTGTCCGAGGCGTTGAAGCGCCGCTGCCTGTACCTGCACATCGACTACCCGCAGCTCGACCGCGAGCGGGCCATCATCGAGACCCGGGTACCGGGCATCAGCCAGTCCCTGGCCGACCAGGTGGCCCGCATCGTGCGCTCCCTCCGGACCCTCGACCTGAAGAAGGACCCGTCGGTGTCCGGAGACGCTCGACTGGGCCCGCACCCTGGTGGTCCTCGGGGTGGAATCGATCGATGTCGACCAGGCCCGGGACACCCTCCACATCCTGTTGAAGTACCAGACGGACATCGACCGGGCAGCGAAGGAGCTGGCCGGGGTGCAGTCGCCCGACTGAGGTCCGGGCCCGCCCATGCTCGACCTGCTCACTGGCTTCGTGGCCGAGCTGCGGGCGGCCGGCATACCGGTGTCGCTCACCGAGCACCTCGATGCGGCCGAGGTGCTCCGCCACATCCCCATGGAGGACCGCGAGGCGATGAAGTACGCCCTCGGGGCCAGCCTGGTCAAGACGTCGTCACACTGGCGCGCCTACGAGACGGCCTTCGAGATCTACTTCTCGCTGCGCGGCCCCGAGTACCGCATCGAGGACGAGCCCGACGCCGACCAAGCGTCCCCGACCGAGCCCGGTGGCCCGGCCGGCGAGGGTGACCGGCGCGGCCAGGGGCGAGGCACCGGAGGCGGCGGCCACGACGGGATGACCCCCGAAGAGCTCGCCGACCTGCTCTACAAGGCCCTGCTCGGGGCCAACAGCGCCCTGGTGGCGGCGGTGGCCCGCCAGGCGGTGACCCGCTACGCCGGGATGGAGGCGGGACGGCCGGTCGGCGGCACCTACTACCTCTACCGGACCCTCCGCAACCTCGACCTCGAGGGCGTGCTCGACCGGCTGCTCGACGAGGCCCGTTCCAGCACCTCGATGCTCGGTGACGACGGGGCTGGTGGCGGGGCGCCCCGGCCACGCTCACCGCCCTGGAGGAGCGGCTGCTCCGTGACGAGTACCAGTCGCGCATCGATCAGCTCCGCAAGGAGATCGAGAACGAGATCCGCCGCCGGCTGGTGGCGGACCGGGGGAGCGAGGCGCTGGCCAAGTCGCTCCGCAAGCCGCTGCCCGAGGACATCGACGTGATGCACGCCACCCGCGAGGAGCTGGTCGCCCTGCGCAAGTCGCTCCAGCCCCTCTCCCGCAAGCTGGCCGTGCGCCTGGCCCGCAAGCGCCGCCACGGGCGCAAGGGACCGCTCGACTTCCGCTCCACCGTGCGGCACTCGTTGTCCACCGGCGGAGTGCCGCTCGAGCCCCGGTTCCGCTACCCGCGGCCGTCCAAGCCCGAGATCGTGGTCATCGCCGACATCTCCGGGTCGGTGGCCTCGTTCGCCCGGTTCACCCTCCACCTGGTGCACGCCATCAGCTCGCAATTCTCCAAGGTCCGCAGCTTCGTGTTCATCGACGGGATCGACGAGGTGAGCCGGTTCTTCGACGGGGCCGAGGACCCGGCCGAAGCGGTGCACCGCATCAACACCGAGGCCGACGTGATCTGGGTGGACGGCCACTCCGACTACGGCCATGCGCTCACCGTGTTCTGGGAGCGGTGGGGGGAGGAGATCACGCCGCGGACGAGCGTGCTGCTCCTCGGCGACGCCCGCAACAACTACCACGCCTCCCAGGCCTGGGTGGTCAAGGACCTCCAGGCCCGGGCCCGTCACGTGTACTGGCTCAACCCCGAACCCCGCGCCTATTGGAACTCGGGCGACTCCATCGTCGGCGAGTACGCCACCCACTGTGACGACGTGGTCGAGTGCCGCACCCTCCGCCAGCTCGAGCAGTTCGTCGGGGGGCTGGCGTGACCGCCACCGGCTTCGACGGCTTGGCCGGGGCCGGGGCCGGCCCCGAGGCGGGGAACCGGGCCGGGGCGGGGAGGTCCACGGTGCCGGCCGGCGTGCGCACGGTGCCGCCGCCCGCCCCGTCCGCCACCCGGCTCGTCCTCATCCGCCACGGCGAGGCGGTCTGCAACGTCTCGGGGGTGTGCGGCGGCCCGGTCGGGTGCCAGGGTCTGACCGATCTCGGGCGGCGCCAGGTGGAGGCCCTGCGCGACCGGCTGCTGGCCCGCCGGGAGCTGGCCGGGGCCGGTGCCCTCTACGCCAGCGTGCTGCCCCGGGCGATCGAGACGGCCGAGCTGCTGGCACCGGCCCTCGGCCCCGAAGACGGGGCCGGGCGGCTCGGGCCGCCTCCCCCCCTGGTCACCGAGTGCGGGCTCTGCGAGCTCCATCCCGGGGAGGCCGACGGGTTGAGCTGGATCGAGTTCAGCCAGCGTTTCGGCGCCGTCGACTGGGACGAGGAGCCCGACCAGCCCATCGCCCCCGGCGGGGAGAGCTGGACCGGGTTCGTCCACCGGGTGGCCGACTCCCTCGACCGGCTGGTGGCCCGCCACCCCGGCCAGCTGGTGGTGGTGGCCTGCCACGCCGGGGTCATCGAGGCGTCATTGCTGGCCAAGGTGCCGGTGGCCGGAGGGCGGGCCGGGGCCCGGCTCCAGCTGCGGACCCGGCACGCCTCGATGACCGGGTGGGAGGTCCTGAACGGCCGCTGGCACCTGCTCGGCTACAACGACGCCGCCCACGCCGTGGTGACCGAGTCGGCCCGGCCGGCCGCCCCGGCTCAGCAGGCGTAGTCGTTGTCGAAGGACGTGTCCATGCCGCCGAGGGCGAGCGGGAACGAGGGCGAGCTGTACTGGACCAGCTGGACCGGGCCGGTCGGCAGCTGGGCTCCGGGGAACAGCGCCCGGACGTTGGCACAGGTATCGGCCGGGTCGTGCTGCCACGAGGCGGCCCAGTAGGGCACCGGTGGTGCGTAGCCCCCGACGATGCCGTTCCAGGTTCCCGGGCTGGCGTAGATGCCCACGCTGTTGAGCCCGACGAAGTGCAGCCCGTCGATGGCCCCCTGCACCAGCGAGGCGTTGGCGGCCACATCTCCGCTCCACGACGGGTCGGACTCCACGTCGAGCCACCAGCCTACGGCGGGATTGGCGCCGGCAGCCGCCGCCTTCTGGAAGGCGTCGACGGCGGTGTTGAACCCGTAGTTGCAGGCCGGGGGCGACTCCAAGGTGGCGCAGGCCTGGTCGCCGCTGCTCCCGTCCAGCCCGAAGGTGAGGAACGCATAGAGGTTGAGGCCCCCACCGGCCCAGGCCGCCTCGCGACCCAAGCAGGGGTTGGTCCCGCCCTTGGAGGAGCCCACCACCTCGACCACCCCGATGGTGTGGGGCGACGGGGGAAAGCCGCCGCACTGGAAGTTGGAGATGTCGTAGCCGACCGAGCCTGAGGGGAATGACGAGCCGGTGAAATTGCCGTTGGCGTCGACCTGGGCCATGCCCACCACCGGCCGGTTGAGCACCTGGGGCGCCGATCCCCAGTAGGTGGCGTCCCCGAAGGCCGAGACCAGCCCGTTGTTGTTGGTGAACCAGTAGCCCCCGCCGTCGGCGGTCGTCGCCATGGCCACCACCGGCCGCTGGGAGGGCACGTTGCCGAGCGAGCCGTGGAACTGGGCGTCGCCGAAGCTGAACACCCCGCCGTCCGAGGCGGTGAACCAGTAGCCGTGCCCGGTCGTCGTGGGGGTCATCCCGACGATGGGCTTGTTGAGGTGGATGCCCCCGGTCGAGCCGTAGAACGGGGCGTCGCCGAAGGAGAAGATCCCCCCGTCCGCCGCCACCAGCCAGTAGCCCCCGCCGTCGGGGGTCGAGGCCATGCCGACCACCGGCTGGTTGAGGCGTGTCCCACCCATGGAGCCGTGGAAGCCCACGTTGCCGAAGGTGAAGATGCCGCCGTCCGAGGCGGCCAACCAGTACCCGGCGCCGTTGGGGGCGGCGGCCATGCCGACCACCGGCTGGTTGAGCCGCAGGTTGCCGGTCGAGCCGTCGAAGGGGGCGTTGCCGAAGGTGAAGATCCCGCCGTCCGAGGCCACCAACCAGTACCCGGCGCCGCTCGGGGTGGGGGCCATGCCGACGATGGGCCGGTTGAGGGCGATGTTGCCCGTCGAGCCGTAGAACGGCGCGCCACCGAAGGAGAAGATGCCGCCGTCCGAGGCCACCAGCCAGTAGGCGGACAACTGGGCGGACCGGGGCGCGGCCCCGGCCGGAGCCGAACCGCCCAGCGCGCCGGCGAGCCCGATCGCGCCCAGGGTGCAGACCACGGCGGTCGCCAGGACGGCGATCCTCCGCCCTGCCGTCGGCGCCTTCGTTGGGGGCCCGACGTGACGGGCGGGGGAAGGGGAGGACATGGCAGGTGGTAGCTCCATGTGTCGGCGTTCGTTGTGCCCCGGACGAGGTCGCAAGCATGGGCACCGGGTGGCAGCGCGGCACCACCCGTCACCGGTACCGGGCCAGTCTGGCGGCTGGCTCGCCCACCGGTCAATGACCCACGGCTCCCAGGCCCTCGTCCAGGGGCGCGGGAACGGACCTGCTCAGCTCCGCAGCAGCTCGGCGATGCCGAAGGCCAGGTCCAGCGACTGGCGGGCGTTGAGTCGGGGGTCGCAGGTGGTGGTGTACCGCTGGTGTAGCTGGTGCTCGGTGATCTCCTCGATGCCGCCCAGGCACTCGGTCACATCATCCCCGGTCAGCTCCACATGCACGCCGCCCGGCCACGTGCCGACCTCCTGGTGGGCCCGGAAGAACCCGGTGAGCTCGCCGATGATGTCGTCGAACCGCCGGGTCTTCTGGCCCCCTTCGGCGGTGAACGTGTTGCCGTGCATGGGGTCGCACACCCACACCACCGGATGGCCCTCGTCCCGCACCGCCCGGAGCAGCGGGGGCAAGGCCGATTCCACCGCGTCGACCCCGAGGCGGGTGATGAGGGTGAGGCGTCCGGGCACCCGGTCGGGGTTGAGCCGCTCGCACAAGCCGACGACATCGTCGGGCCCGGCCGAGGGGCCGACCTTGGATCCGACCGGGTTGCGGATCCCGGCCAGGAACTCGCAGTGGGCCCCGTCCAGCTGGCGGGTGCGCTCGCCGACCCACAGCATGTGGGCCGAGCAGTCGTACCACTGGTCGGTGATCGAGTCCCGCCGGGTGAGCGCCTCCTCGTAGTCGAGGATGAGCGCCTCGTGCGTGGTCCAGAAGTCCACCTCGTGCAGCGTGCCCTCGGCGGTGAGGTCGATACCGCAGGCGGCCATGAACCGCAGGGCGCTGTCGATCCCTTCGGCGATGGCCTCGAAGCGCTGGCCCTCGGTCGAGGAGGCCACGAACTCCTGGTTCCAGGCATGGATCTGGCTGAGGTCGGCGAAGCCCCCCTTGGTGAACGCCCGGAGCAGATTGAGCGTGGACACCGACTGCTGGTAGGCGGCCACCAGACGGGAGGGGTCGGGGATGCGCGCCTTGGCGTCGGCCAGGTCGTCGTTGACCATGTGCCCCCGGAAGGAGTCGAACAGCTCCTCGCCGACCTGCTCGGTGGGGGAGGAGCGGGGCTTGGCGAACTGGCCGGCGATCCGCCCCACCTTCACCACCGGTACCCCGGCGCCGTAGGTGAGGACCACGGCCATCTGCAGGATGACCTTCAGCTTGTCCCGGATGGCGTCTGCGCTGAACTCGGCGAACGACTCGGCGCAGTCCCCGGCCTGGAGGACGAAGGCGCGTCCCTCGGCGGCCTGGGCCAACGCCCGGGTGAGGTGCCGGGCCTCGCCGGCGAACACCAGCGGAGGCAGCCCGGCCAGTTGGGCATGGACCCGTTTGAGCTCGCGCTCGTCGGGCCAGGCGGGCTGTTGGGCCGCCGGTCGCGATCGCCACGAATCCGGCGCCCAATCCGTGGGCGAGCTGGGATGTGCCACGGCACCAGCGTAAGGCCTCCGGACCTAGGCTCGGGCCATGCCTCCCTTCCGCTTCGGGGTCCAACTGTCCAAGGCCGAGTCGCCGTCGGCGTGGCGGGCCACCGCCCGCAAGGTCGAGGACCTCGGGTTCACGACCCTGTTCATCCCCGACCACTTCGACGACCAGTACGGCCCCCTGGTGGCTCTCACCGTCGCCGCCGAGGCCACCACCACCCTCCGGGTGGGCTCGCTGGTGTTCGGGAACGACTACCGCCACCCGGTGGTGCTGGCCAAGGAGGTGGCCACCCTCGACCTGTTCTCCGAGGGTCGGGTCGAGTTCGGCCTCGGGGCGGGCTGGATGACCAGCGACTACGAGCAATCGGGGATCGATGACGAGCGCGCCGGGATCCGCATCTCACGCATGGCCGAGAGCCTGGCGGTGATGAAGGCGCTCTGGTCGAAGGGCGAGGCCACCCACCACGGCGAGCACTACCGCGTCACCGGCGCCCTCGGCACGCCGACCCCGGTCCAGCGGCCGCACCCGCCGATCATCATCGGCGGCGGCGGTGAGCGGGTGCTCTCGATCGCCGCCCGCGAGGCCGACATCGTCGGCGTCAACCCCAACCTGTCCGCCGGCCATGTCGGCCGCGAGGTGCTCGAGACCACCACGGCCGAGTACTACCACCAGCGGATCGAATGGATCCGGCAGGCGGCGGGCACGCGCTTCGACCGGCTCGAGCTCCAGTGCCTCACCTTCCTCGTCCAGATCGTGCCGGACCGGAAGGACGCGCTCGAGAGGATGGCCGGCGTCCTGTCGGTCACGTCCGAGGAGATCGAGGGCTCGCCCATCGCCCTGATCGGGACCACGGACGAGATCCGCGACACCCTGTGTCAACGCCGGGACCTCTTTGGGTTCTCCTACATCGTGGTGCACGAGGCCGAGATGGAGGCGCTGGCCCCGGTGGTGGCAGAGCTGGCCGGAACCTAGCCGGCCATGCCGGCCACCCGGATCGGGATCTTCGGCGGCACGTTCGATCCCGTGCACTCGGCCCATGTCGAGGTGGCCGAGTCGGTCCGCCGGGCCCTTTCGCTCGACCGCCTGCTCCTGGTGGTGGCCAACCAGCCCTGGCAGAAGGAGGGGGAGCGGTCGCTCACCCCGGCCGAGGACCGCTACGCCATGGTCGTCGCCGCGGTGGAGGACCGGCCCGACCTCGAGGCCTCCCGGCTCGAGATCGACCGGGGCGGACCTTCGTACACCATCGACACCGTCCGCCAGTTGCAGCGGGACCACCCCGGGGCCGACCTGTTCCTCGTGGTCGGCTCGGACGTGGTCCCCGCCCTTCCCACCTGGGAGGACGAGCCCACCCTCCGCCACCAGGTGACCCTCGCCGTGGTGGGTCGTCCCGGGGCGCCGCCGGTGGGGCCGCCCCCCGGCTGGCACGCCGTGCCGGTCCCGGTGGCCCCCTCCGACCTGTCGAGCACGGAGCTGCGGCTCCGGCTCGAGGCCGGCGACGACGTCGACGGCCTGATACCCGACGCCGTCATCCGTTGCATCGAGCAGCGTGGTCTGTACGCTACGGGGAGATGACGGCGCGGATGACGCACACGAGGTCGGGCTCGCCCACCCGCCCGACCGGATCCCCGGCAGCCGTCCGCACCCGATTCCCCGGAGCGCCGCCGACCGTCCCCCCCGACCTGGTGCCGACCGGGTCCCCCGACACGCCGCCCGCCCCGGAGGCCCAACCGGCCGGCTCGGGCGAGCCCGAGGTCGAGCTCGCCACCCCGGTCCCGGCGTCGCTCGAGGCCGCGCCGGAGGCGCCCCGGACCCGACCCGACCAGCGCCGAGCCCGAGCGCGCCGCCCGCCGGCACCGCCGACAGCTGGCCATCTGGTGCGCCGTCCTGATCGCCGCCTGCCTGGCCATCACTATCCTGATCGTGGTCATGGCCGGCAACCGGACACCCGGGCCCCAAGTGGTCCCCGCCCTCACCTCGGTGGCCGCGCCGGCCCCGAACGGTGCGGCCCCTCTCGTCCATCCGTTCGGGAATCGTGGCGCCTCGGCGCCAGAAGGAGGCAGCCGTTGAGCACCATCGGGGCCACATCCGTCGTCGAGGACGGCGAACCGACCATCCCCGACGACTGCCTGGTGGCGGCTCGGGCGGCTGACGCCAAGTCCGGGGAGGAGATCGTCATCCTGGCCATGGGCGAGCTGTTGGGACTCACCGACGCCTTCGTGATCACCAGCGGCCGCAACGGGCGCCAGGTGAGGACCATCGTGGACGAGGTGGAGCGACAGGTGCGGGAGTCGGGTGGTCGCAGCCCGATCCGGGTCGAAGGGCTCGATGACGCCCGATGGGTGCTGATGGACTACGGCGACTTTTTGGTGCACGTGTTCCTCGACGAGGCCCGTCGGTTCTACGACCTCGAGCACCTGTGGTCCGGGGCGCCCCGCCTGGCCTGGGAGGTGGCCCCCTGATCCGCCCGGACCGGGTCATGCGGTCCGGGCGGATCAGGGCGTCGGGGCCTGAGGGAGGTAGGAGAAGCGGCTGACCGGGCCCGGCGTCAGCACGCCGTTGGCCATCGGCACCGGGGTGGGTGTCCCGGCGATCTGGAAGCTCACGCCGGCGATCCCCGGCTGCTCGGTGGCGGTGAACACGACCTGGGCGATGGCGAGGGTCTGGTCGGCCGCCACCACCTGCACCGGGTTGGCGGTGAAATTGATGGTGGCGATGTTGCCGGACACGGTGACCGACACCTGGGTCTTAGTACCGGTGAGGAAGCTCTGGAGGCCGAGCGCCGACTCTTCTGCCGTCGGCCCTTCGAGCAGGGCCCCGATGACCTCGGTCAGCGTGGAGGCCAGGGTGGTGGGCACCGCCACGTCGCGGGAGACGGCCACCAGATGTTGGCTGGTGGCGAGGTAGATGGTCTCGGGCACGCCCACGGTGGGTGACACGGTGGTGGTGGTGCTGGTCGTGGGAGTCAACAGGTGGAAGGGCACGTCGGACTTGGCGATGGCCGTCGGGCCGCCGGTCGGTATGCCGCACGCCGCCCCGAGCAGTCCCACCATGACCAGCGCCACGGCGACGGAGGGACGGGACCGACGCCGCACCCGGTGCATCAGGCGCCCCACTCGCCGTCGGCGGCGGGGAGTGGCAGCTCGACGACGAAGCGGGTGCCGCCCTCGGGCGCATCCTCCACCCAGACCGCCCCCCCGTGCAGGCGGACGTGCTCGGCCACCAGGGACAGGCCGAGCCCGGTGCCCTCGCTGGTGGACCGTTGGCCGGCCCGGCTGCCCCGGTAGAAGCGCTCGAAGAGATGCTGGCGCTCGCTGACCGGGATGCCCGGGCCGCGGTCCTCGACGACCACCCGGATGGTCCGGGGCGGCTCATGGCCGTTGGTTCCGGTGTCGGCGGGGTTCCGCTCGACCGCCACCCTGGTCACGCCACCGGCGTAGAGCGAGGCGTTGTCGATGAGATTGGCCAGCACCCGCTCGAACCGGCGCTTGTCCACCCGGAGGCGGAGCCCGTCGACCCCGGGGCCCACCTCCACCGGGATGGCCCCCGCCCGTGGTCCGTCGCCGGCGGACGGGGTGGAGGCGGTGACCGACCGCCGGACCAGCTCGCCGGGGTCGACCTCGTCGAGGGAGAGCTCGGCCGACCCGGCGTCGAAGCGCGAGATCTCGAGGAGGTCGTCGACCATGCGGGTGAACCGGCGCAGGTCACCGTCCAGCAGGTCGAGGGCGCTCCGGGCCCGGGGGGCGAGCTCGTCACGGTGGCCCTCCAGCACGCCGACCGTGGCCGTCAGCGTGGTGAGCGGGGAACGGAGCTCGTGGCTCACGTCGGAGGTGAACCGGGCCTCTCGCTCGATGCGCTCCTGGACGTTCGCCGTCATGCGATTGAAGGCCGCCGCCAGCTCCTGGAGGTCCACATCGTCGCCGGCGTCCACCCGGGTGTCCAGCTGGCCACCGGCGACGGCGACGGCGGCGTCGGTGACCCCGGACAGGGGTCGCAGGGCTCGCCCGCTGGCCCAGCGGCCGAGGGCCGCCCCGGCGAGGGTCGTCACCAGCGCCGCCGCGGCCAGGGCGAAGGCCAGGGTGCGCAGGGTGCCGGCCAGCTCGTCGAGGGAGAAGACCTCGAAGTAGGTGGCGTGCACCGCCGGCAGCGGCACCCCGATGACGAACTCGGGGGTACCGGCGATGGAGAACAGCTGGGAGGCGGGCGTGCCCGACAGCACGAGCGTCCGCTCCTCGATCGGGATGGCCCCTTGGCCCACCGAGATCGACGTGGCGTACCACTGGCCCCCGGTGTGCAGGACCGACCGCGAGCCCGGCACGGTGTCGGCCTCCTCGATGAGCTGGATGACCTGGGGGTTGGGTGACCGCAGCGAGCTCTGGATGAATGATGCGTTGGCGAAGGCCTGGCGCTGGTCGGCGGTCTGCCGTTCGTTGAGGAAGCTCTGCCGGACGGTGAAGTATGTGATGCCGGCCATGACGGCGGACAGCGCGAAGGCCCCGATGGCGAAGGTGGCGGTGACCCGGGCCCGCAGGCCGAGCCCCTGCGACAGGTGGGTCCGGTGGATGCGACGCCCGCTGGCGTCGGCGTCGGATCGGCGACCCGGGCGGGCGCCGGCGGAGTCACGCTCGGCAGTCGGCTCGGCCGGGGCCACGGTTCACACCGCCAGCTTGTAGCCCATACCCCGGACGGTGAGGATGAACCGCGGGTTGGCCGGCTCCGGCTCGACCTTGGTCCGGAGGCGGCGTACGTGCACGTCCACCAGCCGGCCGTCGCCGAAGTAGTCGTAGCCCCACACCCTCTCGAGCAGGTGCTCGCGGCTCAGGACCTTGCCGGGGTGGTCGGCCAACTCGCACAGCAGGCGGAATTCGGTGCGCGTGCAGTGGACCTCCTCGCCGCCCCGGCGGACCACGCCGGCCTCGGGTTCGATCTCGACGTCGCCGAAGCTGAGCACCGACGTCCCGGCGTCGTCGGGGCGGGACCGCCGTAGCAGTGCCCGGATCCGGGCGGCGAGCTCCTTGGCCACGAACGGCTTGGTCACGTAGTCGTCGGCTCCCGCTTCCAGGCCGGCCACCACGTCGTGGGTGTCGGAGCGAGCGGTGACCATGATGATGGGCACGGTGCTCTGGCGCCTGAGCGTGCGGCAGGTCTCGAACCCGTCCATACCGGGCAGCATGAGGTCGATGAGCACGAGCTCGGCGGACTCGTCGGCGAAGCGGACGACGGCGTCCTCACCGCTCGCCACGTCCTCGACGGAGTACCCCTCGTCCTCGAGGGCCAGCCGCATGGACGAGCGGATCCGTTTGTCGTCCTCCACGACCAGGATGCGGCTCATGTCTCGATCATGGCACGGCCCTGTGCCCGGCAGGGATAGCCGGGCTGGGAACCGGCTCGGGCCGCGGATCAGGCGTTGAGCCAGACCTGGGTGGGCCAGATGGCCCCGGAGATCATCCCGAAGGCCTTGCCACCGTCAGGTGTGGTCGGATTGTTGAAGTTCTCCACCTTGGGCTGGGCGCCGATGCTCCAGACGGTGCGGTCGGTCCAGATGTAGGGGATCTCCGACCCCATGAGTCTGCCCACCTGCTGGTAAGCGGCGGCGCGGTCGGCCTGGGCCGGGGACTGACGACCCTTGATCAGGGCGGCCTGCATGTCGGGGCTGGTATTGCGGGCCATGTTGATGGAGAAGACCGAGTTGATGTTGGTGGGGCTCCAGAAGATGTAGTTGAGGTCGGGGTTGGTCGCCCCGAACTGCCGCCACACCTGGGCCTGGAACGTTCCGAGCAGGGCGGTGTTGATGATGTTGGCCTGCTGGATGGGGTTGAGGCCCACCTTCATCCCCGCGTTCTGCAGTTGCTGTTGCAGGTACTCGGCGATCTTGGTGGTACTCGAGTCGGGCACGTGGTTGATGGTCACGCTGACCGGCTGCCCCCCGTTCGCCTGCTGGACCTCTTGCACCAGCTGCTTGGCCTTGTTGAGATCGGGGGCCGGGTAGCCGGTCGGGGCGTAGTAGGGCGACCCGGCCACGAAGGGCCCGTTCGAGGTGGGGGAGACGCCGCCGTCGATCACCTGCGCGTACTGGGCCGAGCTGATGGCCATGGCCGCCGCCTGGCGCACCTTCAGGTTGTCGAACGGCGGTTTGGACAGGTTGAGGAGCAGGCAGTTCATGTCCGGCTCGCCCGCCACATGCTGGGAGTCGTCGACGTAGCCGAGCGACGAGTTGGACCGGAGTTGCTCCGTTATCTGGGCGGTGGAGGTGTGGATGATGTCGACCACACCGGAGTTGAGGCTGTTCAGCAGCTGCTGGCTGTCGGGGATCGGCTTGTAGGTGATGCTGTCCAGGTAGGGGTAGCCGCTCCGCCAGTAGTGGGGGTTCTTGGTGGCGGTGAAGTGGTCGTTGGGGTTCCAGGTCTGGAAGACGAACGGCCCGGTGCCGACGGGGTTGGTCTGCTGCTGGGATTTGAGCCAGTTCGGTTCGGCGATGAAGGCGATCTGCCCGCCGATACCGCCGGCCAGGTAGTAGTCGAAGGGGACCCAGGGGGACTTCATGGAGACGGTCACCACCAGGGGACTGGAGACCGTCACCTTGTCGATGGTGGTGACCGCCGGCCCGGTGAGGCCCGAGGCCTGCTGGGCCTCGAAGTTGGCCGCCACCGCGGCGGCGTCGCACGGGGCGCCGTTGTGGAAGACCACGTTGGGCCGTATGGTCACGGTCCACACCGTGTAGTCGCTGTTCGCGGTGATCGATTGGGCCAGGTAGGGCTGGACGGTGCCGTCGGCGCCGATGGTGGCGAGTGGGTCGAAGACCGTGCGGGCGTAGAGGATGCCGGTGGTGTCGAAGGTGCCGAGGGTGGTGCTGAACCCCTTCTCCTCCGCCTCGGTGCCGAAGATCAACTGGCCGCCGAGCTTGGGGGACGCGGTGGAGATGCCGTTCGGATGGCTTCCCGAACCCGTGGTGCTCGACGAGCTCGACCCCGAGCTGCAGGCAGCCAGAAGGCCACCGGACGTGCCCACCACGGCGATGCCGGCCCCGGCAGCCGCGCCCCGGGCCAAGAACGAGCGACGGTCGATTCGATCAGCCATAGTCCCCCTTGGGTCGTTGACCGAAGCGAACACTGTCGTCGGTCTGGCGAAACAACGCTTGCTATGTACCCGTCGACCATGACGAGGTCTGGTACCCGTCGTCCATGACGAGGTCTGGCCTTGTGTCGCCCTGACGATAGCCCTGTCGTCGCGGATCCGTCAGGTGTCGTCCGGCCCGGTCCCAGCCCGGAGGGGATGGCGCCCCGGCCCTGACCGGCCCGGTACTGTGCTCGTGTGTCCTGGGAGATCGAGGCCTACCGGCGGTCGGTGGGTGGCCTCTCGCCGGCTTCGGTGCGGGCGTACGCCACCGACGTCGAGCGGTTCGCCGAATGGGCCGGGCGAGGCGGGGCCGAGGGCCCACGAGACGTCGACCGGCTCGTCCTCCGCCGCTACCTGTCCTTCATGGCCACCCGCCGGTACTCCAAGGCGACCATCTCACGCACGGCGGCCTCGCTCCGCTCGTACTTCCGGTGGTGCGCCCGGCGGGGGCTCACCACCGACGACCCCGCCGCCCGGCTGGCCGCCCCCTCGCCCGACTCGAGGCTGCCTCGCGTCCTCGGCCACGGCGAGCTCGGCCGGTTGCTGGAGCCCTCGGCCGAGCCGGTGGCGGGCGTCCCCCCCGAGGTGGAGCGCCGGGACGACGCTGTGCTGGAGCTGCTCTACGGGGGCGGCCTGCGGGTGGCCGAGCTGTGCAGCCTCGACGTCGGGGACGTCGACCTCGATCGGCTGGTGGTGCGGGTCACCGGCAAGGGGTCCAAGCAGCGCCAGGTGCTCATCCACGACCGGTGTGCCGAGGCCGTGGGGGCCTGGCTGGGGGGCCCCCGGGGTGCCATGCTCACCGATGAAAGCCCAGCTGGAGCCCTATTCGTGAACCGTCGGGGCAAGCGGATCGGTCCCCGGGACGTCCGGCGCCTCCTCGACCGGCGCTCGCCTGTCCCCACCCATCCCCACGCCCTCCGCCACAGCTTCGCCACCCACCTGCTGGACGGCGGCGCCGACCTCCGGGTGGTGCAGGAATTGCTGGGTCACGCCAGCTTGCAGACCACACAGGTCTACACTCATGTCAGCAAGGAACGCCTGCTTGCGGTGTATTCGGGAACGCATCCACGGGCCTAAGGGGAGAATTGGCGAGCCAAGTTGACACGGTGGGACACGGCATCGACGGGCTGTGGACCGAGTACAAGAAGACAGGCAACCGGGCGCTCCGCGACCAGCTCATCGTCCACTACGCCCCCGTGGTCAAGTACGTGGCCGGCCGGGTGTCGGTCGGGCTGCCCCGCCACGTGGACGAGGCCGATCTGGCCAGCTACGGGATCATCGGCCTCATCGACGCCATCGAGCGCTTCGAGCCCCTGCGCAACATCAAGTTCGAGACCTACGCCATCCCCCGCATCAAGGGAGCCATCATCGACGAGCTCCGCTCGATCGACTGGGTGCCGAGGTCGGTGCGGGCCAAGGCCCGCGCCGTCGAGCAGTCCTACGCCAAGCTCGAGGCGACCCTGCACCGCACGCCCACCGATGCCGAGGTGGCCGCCGACCTCGAGATGACCGACGCCGAATTCCAGACGGCGCTGCGCAAGATCTCCTTCGTGGGGGTGGTGGCGCTCGACGAGGTGTTCCGGGGCGGGGACCGGTCGGACCGCTCGACCCTCGGGGAGACGCTGCCCGACAGCACGGCCGGCCCGATGGACACCTTCGAGGTCAAAGAGACCAAGGAGGCGCTGATCCAGGCGGTCAGCCAGATGGCCGAGCGCGAGAAGACCGTGCTCACCCTGTACTACTACGAAGGCCTGACCCTGGCCGAGATCGGCGACATCCTCGGCGTGACCGAGAGCCGCGTGTGCCAGATCCACACCAAGGCCGTGCTGCAGCTCCGGGCCAAGCTGGCCGACCGCCCGGAGGTGGCCGCTCGGCGGTCCGAGGGCACCAAGGCAAAGGCCGGTGCCGGGCGCGGCCCGGCCGCCAAGCGGGTGCCGACCTCCACCGCCGGCTGAGCTCGCGGCTCGGCTGGCCCGCCCGGCCGAGTGGAGGGGTGGAGGTCGGGGCACTAGCATGGACGGGCCAGGCCATCCGGCCCGGCATACCAGTTGGTATCGAACCAGTGCCCGGTCGCGTCCACGGTCGCCCCGCATGACGGGGTGTCACGGCCGGGAAATCAACCGTCAAGGAGCCGCGACATGGCCGTCGTCACGATGAAGCAGTTGCTGGGTGCCGGAGTCCACTTCGGCCACCAGACCCGGCGCTGGAACCCCAAGATGCGTCGGTTCATCCTCGGCGAGCGCAACGGGATCTACCTGATCGACCTGCGCCAGACCATGAAGGGCATCGAGGAGTCCTACAGCTACATCCGCGACCTGGTCGCCGGGGGCGGGACCATTCTCTTCGTCGGCACCAAAAAGCAGACCCAGGGGCCGGTGGCCATCTATGCCGAGGCGTGCGGCATGCCGTACGTCAACGAGCGCTGGTTGGGCGGCATGCTCACCAATTTCCAGACCGTCTCCGCCCGGGTCAACCGGATGAAGGAATTCGAGGCCATGCAGCGGGCCGGCGACTTCGACGCCATGCCCAAGAAGGAAGCCCTGCGCCACACCCGCGAGCTCGAGAAGCTGCAGCGGAACCTCGGAGGCATTCGGAGCCTCGCCCGCCTTCCCGACGCCATCTTCGTCATCGACACCAAGAAGGAGCACATTGCCGTCACCGAGGCCAACAAGCTCGGGATGCCGGTGGTGGCGGTGGTCGACACCAACTGCGACCCCGATGTCATCACCCATGTCATCCCGGGGAACGACGACGCCATCCGGGCCGGCGCACTCCTGTGCCGGGTGGTGGCCGACG
This sequence comes from uncultured Acidimicrobiales bacterium, assembly GCA_963727075.1. Taxonomy (GTDB): domain Bacteria; phylum Actinomycetota; class Acidimicrobiia; order Acidimicrobiales; family RAAP-2; genus Bog-756. Next base: position 24,384 of record CAVSET010000003.1, on the reverse strand, counting down.
CCGTGGTCGAGGGGAGGTTCATCGCCGACCAGCGCCCGGCCCCGCCCTCCGCCGGGACGCCGGCGGTGCCGACCCCCACCCCGGCCGCGCCCGCCGCGCCCTCCGTCGCCGCGACGCCGGCCGGCGCCGCGACCCCGGCCGCCGAGCCAGAGCCCGCCCTGGTCGGGGCGGCCACCGCGCCAGCCGACGAGGTGGCCTCTTCCACCGCCGATGCACCGGCTCCCGAGGCGGCAAAAGCGTCCGGACAAGCGCCCACGACTTCCGAAGGTGACGTGGGTGACGCCGGAGCACCGGGCGCCCCGACCGCCGACGAGGATGCCTGACGTGCCCCCGTTCTCGGCCAAGGACGTCCAGCGACTCCGGCAGCTCACCGGCGTGGGCATGCTCGACGCCAAGCGCGCCCTCGAGGAGAACGACGGCGACATGGACAAGTCCATCACCTGGCTGCGGGAGCAGGGGTTGGCCAACCAGGCCAAGCGGGCCGACCGCGAGGCGTCGGAGGGGGCGGTGGCCATCGGGCGATCGGGACGGGCCGCCGCCATCGTCCAGTTGCGGTCCGAAACGGACTTCGTGGCCAAGTCGAGTGAGTTCGTCGACCTGGTGACCTCGATGGCCGAGCTGGTGGCCGAACGCGGGGAGGACGCCATTGCGGAGCGCCAGGACGAGCTCGAACGGCTCAAGGTGACCCTCAAGGAGAACCTCTCGGTCGGGAAGGTCGTCAGGATCGAGGCCCCCGAAGACGGCGCCGTCGACTCCTATCTGCACCTGCAGGCCGGACGCGGCGTCAACGCGGTGATCGTGGCCCTGGAAGGTGGATCGGAGCAGCTGGCCCACGACGTCGCCGCCCACATCGCCTTTGCCCGCCCGCTCTACATCTCGCGGGAGGACGTGCCCCCCGCCGAGGTGGCGGAGGAGCGCCAGACGGTGGAGCGGATCGCCCGCAACGAAGGCAAGCCCGAGGCGGCCCTGGCCAAGATCGTCGAAGGCCGACTGGGCGGCTGGTACAAGGAGCGCGTCCTCCTCGACCAGCCCTATGTGCGGGACGAGAAGCAGACGATCGCCACCCTGCTCGGGACGGCCTCGGTGACCCGATTCGCCCAGGTCGTCGTGGGCGACTGAGGGGCGCAGTGGGGGAGAGGCGCCGCATCGTCTTGAAGATGTCCGGGGAGGCGCTGGCCTCCTCGGCCTCGGACGAGACCATCGATGCCGCCGTCGTGGAGCGACTGGCCCTCGAGATCGCCGCCGCCCGGGACGAGCTCGACCTCGAGCTGGCCGTGATGGTCGGGGGCGGCAACATCTGGCGGGGCTCCACCGGTGCCGGGGCGGGCATGGACCGGGCCACCTCGGACACCATGGGGATGCTGGCCACGGTGATCAATGCCCTCGCCCTCCAGGACGCCCTCGAGCACCACGGGCAACCCACCCGGGTCCTCTCCGCGGTACAGATGGCCGAGGTGGCCGAGCCCTACATCCGGCGACGGGCCATACGCCACCTCGAGAAGGGGCGGGTGGTGGTGTTCGCCGCCGGCATGGGCAACCCGTACTTCACCACGGACACGTCGGCCGCCCTCCGCGCCGCGGAGATCGAGGCCGACCTGCTGTGCAAGGGCACCCATGGAGGCGTCGACGGCGTGTACACGGCCGACCCTCGCCTCGACCCGACGGCCACCCGCTACGACGAGGTCTCCTTCATGGAGGTGGTGGCCCGGGACCTGCGAGTGATGGACCTCACCGCCATCACCTTCTGCATGGACAACGGGCTGCCCATCCGGGTGTTCGACCTCATGCAGCCGGGCAACATCCGCGTCGCGTTGAGCGGCGACCCCATCGGCACTCTCGTGAGATGAAGGTCCAGGTGGCCTATTCTTTCGGTGGGGCCCGACCCTGCTGGCTACGCTGGATTGCTGATGGATGACGACCTGATCGCGTTGGTGGTCACGGAGGCCAAGGAGCACATGGGCAAGGCGGTGGACCACGCCCAATCCGAGTTCGGGTCGATCCGGACAGGGCGGGCCACTCCGGCGCTGGTCGAGCACCTCAAGGTCGATTACTACGGGGCGGAGACCGAATTGCGGCAGCTGGCCGGGTTCAGCGTGCCCGAAGCCCGGTTACTCGTGGTGTCGCCCTACGACAAGGGGTCCCTGCCCGTCATCGAGAAGGCGTTGCAGGGCTCCGACCTCGGGATCACTCCGTCCAACGACGGCTCGGTGATCCGGCTGTCGTTCCCGACCCCCACCGAGCAGCGACGAAAGGAGCTGGTCAAGGTGGTCAAGCAGAAGGCCGAGGACGGCCGGGTGAGCGTTCGGAACGTCCGTCGGACGGCCCGTCACGACCTCGACGCCATGCAGAAGGAGGGTGACCTTTCGAGCGACGAGCTCGAGCGGGTGGAGAAGGAGCTCGACCGGATCACCCAGGAGCACGTGGCCGCCATCGACAAGCTGCTCGCCCACAAGGAGCAGGAGCTCCTCGAGATCTGACCGAGAGCCGGCCCGGCCGAGGCCCGGCTGATAGGAGGAAATGACTGACGTGGACGACGCCCCGGAGGGGCGGGAGGATGAGGTGAACCCCTCGGATCTCGCCGCCACCCGTCGCGAGACGACGGGCCCGGCCACCGACCGGGTGCGGATCGTGGGCGCCGAGCCGGCGGGCGAGATCACCTCCGAGCTGCCGGTGGTGGCGACCGAGCCTGATGCCGAGGCGGACCCTCCGCCGCCGTCCGGGCCGACCGCCCTCGGCCCGGAACCCGAGGGTTTCGACCTCGGGCCGCCGATGGTGAGGCTCACCGACGAGCCCGGCGACCCGGGCGGGACCGGGCCCAGTGTCGATCCGGTGACACCAGGCCAGACTGCCGTGCCCGGCAGCATGGCCTCGCCGACCGAGCTCCCGCACTGGACCGAGCCTCCCACCGGGCAGGTGCCGGCCGTCCTCTCCCGGGATATCGGTGACGACGGGGAGGGATCGGGTGTGGCCGCGCCGAGCTGGCGCGAGGAGGACGCCGACTGGGTGGCCCACGAGGACCAGTTCGAGCCGTCCATGTTCGGGAGCGATCAGGCCGCACTGGGCTCGCTGGACGAATCCAACCGCACCGACACCGAGCGCCGGCCATGGGAGTTCGATCTCGACTCGGCGAAGCCCGGGTCGCCCAGTCCGGGCGGGCGCGCCGACCCCGGCCACGACCCGGCGGCGGGCGAGGGCGGAACCGTGGCGCCCATCACCGAGGAGACCGAGGCGGTGGCCCCGGAGGCGGTGGCCCCGGAGACGGTGGCACCCGAGGCCCCGCCGGCCGTCGCCGGTCCGGCACCGCACCCGTACCGAGGGGCCGAGCCGCCGCTCGGGACCGAGACGCCGGGGCTCGGCCTCGGGGCCGCCGCGGTGGGGGCGGCATCCGGACTCGGGCCGCCCGGAGACCCGCCCGGCCGTCCGGCTCCGGGGACCACCGAGGCGCCGATCGGCACCGAGGACGTCGTGAGCGGCGAGAAGCGCCGGCCGACCGGGACGACCAGGCCGGGGCGCGCCCGGCGCAACGGGCTGCGGCCGGCTCGCATGCGGGCCAAGAAGCCGGACGAGGCCGAGCTCACCGAGGCGCCCCTGGCGGCTGAGCCACCCGGGGCCTCCGTCACCGATGTCCCGGGCGCCGGTCGGCGGCGCGGCCTGGCCGACCTGGCCGCGGCTGACCGCACCGCCGAGCGACAGGACGAGCTCGTCACCGTCGAGGGTGGTGGCACCGAGGGCGGGCGGGGCCGCTCGCGCTCGGCGGTGGCCGCGGTCGGTGTGGCCGCCGGGGCGACGAGGCGCCGCCTGACCCGGCGCCCGCCCGCCGAAGGTCAACCCCCTCCGGGCCGCCGGCCCGGTGGTCTGGAGCCGACCGGCGGCGGTCCACCCGCCCCGCGCCGGCCTCGCCGGGCGGAGCGGGGCGTGTCGGGCCCCGGACCGCACGAGGACACCAGCTCCATCGGGGTCCGGATCGGTACGGGGCTGGCCGCCGCGGTCGTGGCGCTGCTCGCCTTCAAGGTGGGCACCGTCGCCGCACTGGTCCTCGGCGTGGTGGTGGGCACCTTCGCCGCCGGCGAGTGCTTCGGCGTGCTGCGTCGGGCTGGGTACCACCCGGCCACGTTGCTCGGCCTGGTGGGCACGGTGTCACTGATGGTCGGTGCCTACACCAAGGGCATCGCCGCCCTCCCGCTGGTGCTCGTGCTGATCACCGTCTTCACGCTCATCTGGTACCTGTTGGGCATCGAACGGGGCTCGCCGGTGGCCGGCACCGCCGCCACCCTTCTCACGGTTGGGTGGGTCTCGCTCCTCGGCTCGTACGCCGGCCTCCTCCTGGCGCCTTCGTCCTTCCCCGACCGGCACGGGATCGCCTTCCTCCTCGGTGCCATCATCGCCACGGTGGCCAACGACATCGGTGCCCTGGTCATCGGCGGATGGCTCGGCAGCCGGCCGCTGGCACCCAACATCAGCCCCAACAAGACGTGGGAAGGGCTGTTCGGCGGCGCCGTCTTCTCCATCCTCGTCTCGACGGTGGTGGTCGGGTCGATCCATCCGTGGAGCGCCTCCAACGCCGCGCTCCTCGGAGTGGTGGTCGCCGTCGTCGCGCCCATCGGTGACCTGTGTGAATCCCTGCTCAAGCGGGATCTCCGCCTGAAGGACATGGGATCGCTGCTCCCGGGCCACGGAGGCATCCTCGACCGGGTCGATGCGCTGCTGTTCGTGCTCCCCGCCACCTACTACCTGGTTCGTGCCCTCAATATCGCCTGAACTTCGGGCAGGCTAGGGGTATGGCCGGAGCGACCGCGGTGACGCTGAGCCTCATCGGGTCCACCGGGTCCATCGGCACCCAGGCGCTCGAGGTCGTGGAGGGCTCGCCCGAGCTGTTCGACGTGGTGGCCCTCGGCGCCTACCGCTCGATGGACCGGTTGGCCGCCCAGGCTCGGCGCCACCATCCCGACGTGGTGGCCATCGGCGACGCCTCCCTGGCCCCCGCCCTGGCCCGTCTCGTCCCCCCGCGAGTCGAGGTGGTGACCGGCACCGAGGGACTGGCCGCCATCGCCACGCTGGCCGAGGTGGCCGTCAACGGCGTGGTCGGCTTCGCCGGGTTGCCGGTCACCCTGGCCGCCCTCGACGCCGGGCGGCGCCTGGCCCTGGCCAATAAGGAGTCGATCATCGCCGGTGGGCCGGTCCTCCGCCCCGTCCGGGCCACTCCCGGGGCCGAGATACTGCCGGTCGACTCCGAGCACTGTGCCATCCATCAGTGCCTCCGGGCCGGCTCCGGGGCCGATGTGGCCCGGCTGTTGCTCACCGCCTCGGGGGGGCCGTTCCGCGGCCGCGCCCCCGACGAGCTGGCCTCGATCGAGGTCGCCGACGCGCTGGCCCACCCCACCTGGTCGATGGGCCCGAAGATCACCGTCGACTCCTCCACGCTCATGAACAAGGGGCTCGAGGTCATCGAGGCCCACGAGCTCTTCGGCATCGGCTATGACGCCATCGACGTGGTCATCCACCCCCAGTCGGTCGTCCACTCGATGGTCGAGTTCGCCGACGGGGCCACCGTCGCCCAGCTCTCGATGCCTGACATGCGACTGCCCATCGGGTACGCGTTGGCCTACCCCAGACGCCTCGGGATCGGCTACGGGCGGATCGACTGGGCCGAGCTGTCCACCCTCGACTTCGAGCCGCCCGACCGCACCCTGTTCCCCTGCCTCGACCTGGCCTACCGGGCCGGGCGAGCCGGCGACCTGGCCCCGGCCTGGCTCAACGCCTCCAACGAGGTGGCCGTGCAGGCCTTCCTCGAGGGCCGCATCGCCTGGACCGCCATCGCCGAGGTGGTCGAGGCCACGCTCGATCGCTACGAACCACCGGGGCCGGCCGGGGGCGACCATCCGGTGCGCACGGTCGACGACGTCCTGGATGCCGACGGTCGTGCCCGGCGCGTGGCCGGGAGCATTGTGGCCGGCCGGGAGGCGGCGTGAGCTTGATCGAGACTCACCGGCCCACCGACGAGCCGGGCGGTGGAGCCCGCGAGGGCCGCCGCGGCCCGCCGGCCAACGCCAAATCGCCGCGGCGATTGGCCTTCGAGCTGATCGCCGCCATCGCGGCTGTCGTGGCTCTGGCCGTCGGCACGGGCTACACCGATCTGCTGATCGTCGTCGCCTCCATCATCGTCATCGTCATGCTCCACGAGCTCGGGCACTTCCTGGCGGCCAAGCGAGGTGGCATGAAGGTGACCGAGTACTTCGTCGGTTTCGGGCCGCGTCTGTGGTCCTTCCGGGTGGGGGAGACCGAGTACGGGGTCAAGGCGCTGCCGCTGGGCGGGTACGTGAAGATCCCGGGCATGACCAACCTCGAGGAGGTCGACCCGGCCGACGAGGATCGCCTCTACCGGGAGAAGCCGTTCCACGCCCGGCTGCTGGTGGCGGTGGCCGGATCGGCCATGCACTTCCTCATGGCCTTCGTGCTGCTGTGGGTGCTGCTGGCCTTCGTCGGCGTGCCCAACTCGAACCAGGTCCAGATCCAAGGACTGAACCAGGTCGGTGGCCAGGCCAGCCCGGCCGCAGCCGGCGGCATCCGGCCCGGGGACGTGGTGGTGTCGGTCGACGGCAAGCCCATCGGTGGCAGCGTGGACACCCTCACGACCGCCATCCACGACCATCCCGGTCAACCGCTGACCGTGGTGGTGGACCGCCACGGTCGCCCGAGGACGCTCACGGTGACGCCGGCCAACGGACGCTCGCTCCACGAGAAGGACTCGGCTCCGCCGCCCGGCACGGCGCCATTCGGTCTCATCGGGGTCAGCCTCGGTTCGCCGGTGCAGACCCGGTCGGCCCTGAGTGCCCTGACATCGACCGGAGCCGAGCTCGGGCGCTTCGCCTGGGCCTCGGTGGCGGGCGTGGGGCACCTCTTCTCTCCCAGCGGGGTGACCCAGCGGCTCGATCAGGTGACGAGTGCCAAGGCGGCCAACCAGGCGGCGGCCAACGGCACCCGGGCGCAGTCCATCGTGGGCATCGTGCAGACGGCCACCGACGCGGCCCACGCCGGGATCGGCGATTTTCTCTACATCCTCATCGTCATCAACATCTTCTTCGGGATCTTCAATCTCTTCCCCATGCTGCCGCTCGACGGCGGGCATGTGGCCATCGCGGTGTACGAGAAGATCCGGACCGGTCGGCGCAAGGTCATGTACCACGCCGACGTGGCCAAGCTGATGCCGTTCACCTGGCTGTTCCTGATGTTCCTGGCCCTGCTGGTGGTGCCGGCCTTCCTCACCGACGTCTTCCACCCGATGGCCAATCCGTTCGGCTGAGCCCGAGCCGCCGGAGGCCGGCCCCAGGGCGGCGATGGGTCACCGGTAGCATGGCGGTATGGCGAGGACGTCCTGGACCACCACCGAGCGACGGGTGACCCGCCAGATCCACGTCGGCGACGTGGCCGTGGGCGGTGGGGCACCGGTCACCGTGCAGTCGATGACCACCACCAAGACGGCCGACGCCGAGGGGACCCTGTCCCAGATCTACGCCCTGGCCGCCGCCGGGGCCGACCTGGTGCGCTGTACCTGCAACGAGGAGGCGGCCGCCGAGGGCCTGGCCCGCATCGTCCCCCGCTCGCCGGTGCCGATCATCGCCGACATCCACTTCCACCACGAGATGGCCCTGGCCGCGTTGGAGGCCGGTGTGCAGGGCCTGCGCCTCAATCCGGGCAACCTCCGAAAGGAGGCGGAGATCAAGCAGGTAGCCAGCGAGGCCAAGGACCGGAGCGTGCCGATACGCATCGGGGTGAATGCCGGGTCGCTCGACCGCGACCTGTACAAGCGCTTCGGGGGCGCAACGCCGGAGGCCCTGGTCGAGTCGGCCCGCATCGAGCTGGCCTACTTCGCCGAGGTCGGGTTCGAGAACGTCAAGATCTCGGTGAAGGCCTCATCGGTGCCGCTCATGATCGAGTCGTACCGGCTCGCCTCCGCGACGTTCGACCACCCCCTCCACCTCGGGGTCACCGAGGCCGGGCCGCCCCCGGCCGGGCTCCTCAAGGGGACGGCGGGCATCGCCACCCTGCTGGCCGAGGGGATCGGGGACACCATCCGCTACTCGCTCACCGCCGACCCGGTCGAAGAGGCGCGAGCCGGACGGCAGCTGCTGGAGGCCCTCGGCCTGAGGGAGCGCAAGGGGCTCGACCTCATCGCCTGTCCGAGCTGCGGCCGGGCCGAGGTGGACGTGATCGCCGTGGCCAGCGCGGCCCAGCGCGCCCTCGAGGAGCGGCACCTCCCCATCCAGGTGGCGGTCATGGGCTGCGTGGTCAACGGTCCCGGCGAGGCCCGCGAGGCCGACCTCGGGATCGCGGCGGGACGCAAATGCGGCCACCTCTTCATCAAGGGGAAGATCATCCGGAAGGTCCCCGAGGACGAGATGGTCGACGCGTTGGTGGCCGAGGCCGAGCGGTTGGTGGCCGAGGGGGTCGAGGCCCGGCTGGCGGCGGCCGACCCCGACGCCGAGGCCGAGGCCGATTCGGACCGGCGGGCCCTGATCGAGGCCAAGGGCGAGGATGCCAACGCCTCCGAGGCCAAGGTGGAGCTCATCCGCAAGAAGTACGGCCCCGTCGACGCCGGCTAAGCCTCCGGACGACCGAGTCCGGACCGAGGGCCGCGGCGGCCCCACAGTAGGATCGCCGATCATGCGCATGTCCCGGCTGCTCGTCCGCACGTTGCGCGAGGCACCGGCCGACGCCGAGGTGGCCAGTCATCAACTGCTGGTCCGGGCCGGGTACATCCGGCGGCTGGCCTCGGGTGTCTACACCTTCCTCCCCCTCGGCCAGCGCGTCCTGGCCCGCGTCGAGCAGGTGGTCCGGGAGGAGCTCGACGCCGCCGGCTGCCAGGAACTGCTGCTCCCCGCCCTCCACCCCATCGAGCTCTGGGAGCAGTCGGGTCGGGCCGCCCTCTTCGGCACGGACACCCTGCCGGCCATGACCGTCGAGGCCCGGGGCGGGACCTTCGTGCTCGGCCCCACCCACGAGGAGGTGGTGACGATCACCGTCGGGGCCGAGGTCGACTCCTACCGGCAGCTGCCCCTCACCGTCTACCAGATCCAGGTCAAGTTCCGGGACGAGGCCCGGCCGCGCTTCGGCCTCCTCCGGACCCGGGAGCTCATCATGGCCGACGCCTACTCCTTCGATGTGGACAAGGAGGCCATGCAGGGCTCGTACCGGACCGTCTTCGACGCCTACCTCAGGATCTTCGGGCGCCTCGGCCTCGATGCGGTCCCGGTCGAGGCGGAGCCGGGGGCCATCGGCGGCGACGTGAACCACGAGTTCATGGTGCCCTCGGCGGTAGGGGAGGACCAGTTCGTGCGCTGCCCCTCCTGCGGGTACGCGGCCAACGTCGAGGCGGCCGCCCGGGGGATCCCCGACCCGCCCGCCGCCGACGACGGGGCCGATCCGGACCCCATGGTCGAGCACCACACCCCGGATCGGCCGGGGATCAGCGACGTGGTCGGTGTCTTCGCCGACCGTGGGGTCACGGCCGCCGACTTCCTCAAGAGCATGGCCGTCTTCGACGAACGGGGCCGGCCCACGCTGCTCCTCGTGCCCGGGGACCGGGAGGCGCGGCTGCCGAGCGGCTGGCGGCTGTTCGAGGACGACGACTTCTCCGCCCATCCCGGTCTGGTGAAGGGCTACGTGGGGCCAGCCGGCCAGCAACAGCACGGGTTCCGGGTGGTCGGCGACCTCGAGGTCAGGGCGAGGGGGCCATGGATCACCGGGGCCAACCGTCCCGATCACCACGTCACCGGCGCGGTCCTCGACCGCGACTTCACCGTGGACGAATGGGGCTCCTATGCGGAGGTGCGCGGCGAGGACGCCTGTCCCCGCTGCGGCCGGGCGGTCGAGTTGGTGAGGTCGGTGGAGGCCGCCCACACCTTCCAGCTCGGGTACAAGTACTCGCAGGTGATGGCCGGCGCCACCTTCGTCAACGAGGCCGGCGACGAGGCGCCCTTCTCGATGGGCTGCTACGGGATGGGGGTCAGCCGGTTGCTGGCCGTGGTGGCCGAGGAGCACCACGACGAGCGTGGGCTGGCCTGGCCGACGGCGGTCGCCCCCTACCAGGTGCACCTGGCCGCCCTCGGCGCCGGCCGGGCCCCGGAGGTGGCCGCGGCGGCCGACCAGCTCTACCGGGGCCTGATGGAAGCCGGGGTGGAGGTCCTCTACGACGACCGCGACGTGTCGCCCGGCGTCAAGTTCGCCGACGCCGACTTGATCGGGGTGCCGGTGCGGCTGGTGGTCGGGGCCAAGGGCCTGGCCCGGGGGGTGCTGGAGTGGCGATCGCGGGCGTCGGGCGAGGAGCGCGAGCTGCCGCTGGCGTCGGCCGTCGACGAGCTCGCCGCTGGCTGAGGAAGGGACGAATCCCCACGTCGCGGCGTTTACAGCCCAGATCGGCCGCTGCTATACTTGCGCGCCTGCCGTTCGGTTGGAGTGAGGTGACGCTGCTAGAGCGTGGGCGGACAGCCCACGCTTTTGTTTTGGTCAGAAACGCTTCCGAAGAAGGTGCAGAGCAGGTTATGACGACGACGACACGGCAGCGCCGGCACCAGGGAGGAGGCAGCGCACATGGACGATCTCTATGCCACGCTCCAGCCGGTGATCGGCGCGGCCGGCCTCGAGCTGGTCGACGTGGAGCTGCGCTCGGGCGTCCTGCTCGTCACGGTGGACCGGCCCGGCGGGGTGGACCTGGACGCGCTGACAGAGGCCAACCGGGTGGCGTCGGCCGTCCTGGACGAGCTCGACCCCATCCCGGGTAGATACGCACTCGAGGTTTCGAGTCCCGGCGTCGAGCGCACGCTTCGCACGCCGGCCCACTTCTCCCGGGCGGTGGGCGAGACGGTGACGGTCAAGACCCGGCCGCAGGTGGCTGGTGACCGTCGCGTTCGGGGCCGCTTGCTGTCGGCCGACGACGGCGGGTTCGATCTGGACGTAGAGGGTGCGGAGGGACCGGTACGGCTGGCGTACAACGAGGTGGACCGGGCGCGCACGGTGTTCGAGTGGGGCCCGGCGCCGCGCCCCGGGGCGCGCCGTCGGCCCGCCGACCAGAAGGGGGCGGCGTCGACCGGGACGGAGAAGAGGAAGCAGGTCGCATCCCGATGAGCAAGCCCAACTTCGAGTTCCTCGACGCCCTCAGCCAGATCGCCCACGACAAGGGGATCTCGGTCGAGACACTGCTCGACGCGCTGGCCAACGCCCTGGTGGCCGCCTACAAGCGCCGGCCCGATGCGGCCGAGGAAGCCGTCGTCACCATCGACCCCGAGTCCGGCGAGATCCGCGTCTACGGCCAGGAGCTGGACGACGAGGGCAACGTGATCCGCGAGTGGGACGACACGCCGGACGACTTCGGACGGATCGCCGCCCAGACGGCGAAGCAGGTCATCCTGCAACGGATCCGCGAGGTGGAACGCGATCTCAAGTACGAGGAGTATGCCGGGCGCGAGGGGGACATCGTCACCGGCATCGTGCAGCAGACCGACAACCGCTACACCTTGCTCGACCTGGGCAAGGTCGAGGCGCTGTTGCCCCAGGCCGAGCAGGTCTCCTATGAGCGCTACGAGCACGGGGCCCGCCTCAAGGCCTACATCGTGGAAGTGCGCAAGACGACCAAGGGCCCCCAGATCGTGGTCAGCCGCAGCCATCCCGGCCTGATCAAGCGGCTCTTCGAGCTCGAGGTGCCCGAGATCTCCTCCGGTGCCGTGGAGATCAAGGCTGCTGCCCGTGAGCCCGGGCACCGGACCAAGATCGCGGTGTGGTCGAACGATCCCAATGTCGACCCGGTCGGCGCCTGCGTCGGTGCCCGGGGCTCGCGGGTCCGAATGGTGACCAACGAACTCCGCGGCGAGCGAGTCGACGTGGTGCCCTACTCCGACGACCCGGTGGAGCTCATCCAGTCGGCCCTGGCCCCGGCCCGGGTGCGCGAGGTGCGGCTGGACGACGACACCGGGACGGCCACGGTCATCGTCAGCGACTACCAGCTCTCGTTGGCCATCGGCAAGGAGGGGCAGAACGCTCGGCTGGCCGCCAGGCTGACCGGATGGCGCATCGACATCAAGAGCGAGACCCAGCTGGCCGAGGAGGAGTCCGGCTACGCCGGCGAGGAGTGGGCCGAGGGGGAGTGGATCCAGAACGAGGCCGGCGAGATGGTGTGGCAGCCGGCCGAAGGGGGCACGGCGGTGTCCGCCACCGAATGGTCACAGGGGGTCGACGGGGCCGAGGCCACCGCGGCCAAGGCGACGGAGTCGGGCGACCCCGGGCCGGAGGACGGCGACCCGGCCGAGGTGGCGGCCGCCCCGGAAGCCCAGGCTCCGCCGGAGGTCGCCCCCCATGAGGGCGCCACCGAGCCCGCCACCGAGCCCGCCACCGGCGATTCGGCGGAGGCGAGCCCGACATAGGCTCCCTACGGACGTGCGTCGGATGCCGGCGGAGGCGTCCGATCGACGAGCTGGTCCGGGTGGCCCGCGCCGACGATGGTTCGTTGGTGGTCGACCGCCAGCGCCCCGGTCGGGGGGCGTGGCTGTGTCGGAGCTCGCCGGAGTGCGTGGATCGGGCCATTCGGACAAAGGCCTTCGACCGGGCGTTCCGGGACCGCCTGGACGACGGCCAGGTGGACCGGGACCGCCTGGTGCTCGGTCACTCGCCGGCCGGCGGGGTGGGAAGGGGCTCGGAGGGCTCGGCTCCGTGATGTGCGAGGATAGAGGGTCGTATGTGCGTACCGGCACTGCGACGTGAATGAAGGGCTGTAACTGGCGTTGCCGAAGAAGATCCGGGTCTACGAGCTCGCCCACGAGCTGGGACTGACCAACAAGGAGGCGCTCGACCTCTGCCTCTCCCTCGGGATGGGCGTGAAGAGCCACTCGTCGTCCATCGAGGACGCGCAGGCCGACCGCGCCCGTCGGAAGGCGGACCGGGAGGGCCTTCGCCGGCCGGTCCAGCCCGAGGAGCCGGCCGCCCCGAAGCCGTCCGCCACGAAGAAAGCAGCCAAGCAGGTGGCCGCCGCCCCGGCGTCGGTCGAAGATCAGGGCTCTGATCGGGAGCCGGCGGTGGCGATGCGGCCCGCCCCGACGGACGGTGCCGGTGCCGGCCGACCGGCCCGGCACCCGCCCCACCGGCCAAGCGCACCGGCACCCGCCTCATCACCAGCCGGCCGGCGTCCGAGCAGCCGGCCGCCACCCCGACCCGGGTGGCGAGCTCCACCGGCCCGTCCTCGACGGCCGGCGCACCACCTCCGCGCCCCCCGGCACCACCGGCCACCCCGCCTGCCTCCACCCCGATGACGCCAGCCGCCTCGGCTCCAGCCGCCCCGGCTCCAGCCGCCCCGGCTCCGTGCCGCCCCGGCTCCAGCCGCCCCGGCGCCCGGCGGCGCCGGCCGCCCCGCCCCGCCCGCCTGCGCCCACCCCCTCGTCGGCCCCGGCCCATCCTCCGGCGACCAACCCGACCATGGGCAGCCCGCCCCCGCCGTCGTCTGCCCCCGCCCGGCCACCGACCAGTGCCTCGGGACGCCCGATCCCACCACCACCGGGCGGACCGCCGAGGTCAGTCACGGGCAAGCCCATCCCGCCCCCGCCCGGGTCGGGGGGCCGTCGTCCGACCCCGAGCGGGGCCCGGCCGGGTGGTCCGAGCGGGTACGCCGGACGATCGGGCGGGCCAGGATCCGGTGGTGGCCGACCGGGGGCGGGGACCCGCCCCGGCACCCCCGGCGGTGGCGCTGGCGGCTACAGCGGTCGTCCCGGTGGTGGCGCCGGTGGGTACGGCGGTCGCCCGGGCGGTGGCCCCGGTGGCGGCCCGGGAGGCCGTGGCGGACCCGGCGTGGGCCGAGGCCGGCCCAACCAGCGTCGCCCGCGCCGCCGCCGCCGCAATCTCGAGGAGCTGGAGCCGACCCAGCTCACCGCCTACGCCCCATCGACCGCGCCGGTGCCAGACACCGAGGTCATCGTGGAGCGCGGGTCGACCGCTCGCGACCTCGGACCGAAGCTCAACCGCTCGGCCGGCGACGTCATCCGCTTCCTGCTCCTGCAGGGCGAGATGGTCACCGCCACCCAGTCGCTGACCGACGACATGATCCTCCTGTTCGCCGCGGAGCTCGGTGCCGACGTGCGCCTGGTCGACCCGGGCGAGGAACGGGAGGCCGAGCTCCTGGCCAAGTTCTTCGACGAGGACGACGAGGAAGAGGTCGAAGAGGACCTCCGACCGCGCCCACCGGTGGTCACGGTGATGGGCCACGTCGATCACGGCAAGACGCTGCTGCTCGACCGCATCCGGTCCGCCAACGTAGTCTCGGGCGAGGCCGGCGGGATCACCCAGCACATCGGGGCCTACCAGGTCGACTGGAACGGGCACCCGATCACCTTCATCGACACGCCGGGACACGAGGCCTTCACCGCCATGCGGGCCCGGGGCACCGAGGTCACCGACATCGTGGTGCTGGTGGTGGCGGCGGACGACGGGGTCATGCCCCAGACCATCGAAGCCATCGACCATGCCAAGGCGGCCGACGTGCCCATCGTGGTGGCCGTCAACAAGATCGACCGGGAGGAGGCCGACCCGAACCGGGTGCTCCAGCAGCTCTCCGAGCACGGGCTGGTGCCCGAGTCGTGGGGCGGGGACACCATCACCGTCGAGATCTCGGCCCTGGAGAAGCTGGGCATCGACGACCTGCTCGAGCAGATCGTGCTGGTGGCCGAGCTGGAGGAACTGGTGGCCACCCCTGAAGGGCGGGCCCGCGGTGTGGTCCTCGAGGCCGAGTTGGAGATCGGCCGCGGGCCGGTGGCCTCGGTCATCGTGGAGCGGGGCACGCTCCGAATAGGCGACCCCATCGTGGCCGGGGCGGCCTGGGGGAAGGTCAAGGCCTTGGTCGACGAGCACGGCGACCAGATCAAGGAGGCGCCGCCGTCCACCCCGGTCCAGGTGCTCGGCTTCTCCGAGCCGCCCGACGCCGGGGACGAGCTGCGGGTGGCCCCGGAGCTGGCCCAGGCGCGCACCATTGGCGAGGCCCGGGCCCATCGGTACCGGGTGGCCGGTCACGTCCCGGCCGCCACCTCCGCTCTCGGCGGGGCCAAACTCGAGGACCTGTTCGAGCAGATCCAGCGCGGGGAGACGGCCACCCTCAACCTCATCCTCAAGGCCGACGTGCGCGGATCGCTCGAGGCGGTCACCGAGAGCCTGCGCAAGCTGGAGCGCGAGGACGTGAAGCTGAGCTTCGTCCACCGGGGGGTGGGCGGCATCACCGAGTACGACGTGCAGCTGGCCCAGGCGTCGGCGGCGACCATCATCGGGTTCAACGTCCGACCCGACCGCCGGAGCCGCGAGATGGCGGTCAAGGCCAACGTGGAGATCCGGACCTACGAGATCATCTACAAGTTGCTCGAGGACCTCGAGGCCGCCATGCTCGGCCTGTTGTCCCCGGTGTTCGAGGAAGTCGTCACCGGTGAGGCCGAGGTGCGCCAGGTGTTCCGCGTGCCCCGGGTCGGGGCCATCGCCGGTTGCTACGTGCGTGAGGGTGTGATCACCAGGGGCTCGAAGGTCCGGTTCCTCCGCGACGGTGCGGTCATCTGGAAGGGCACCATCACCTCGCTCCGCCGGTTCAAGGACGACGCCCGGGAGGTACAGGCCGGGTTCGAGTGCGGGATCGGGCTCTCCGACTACCAGGACCTGAAGGAAGGCGACGTCATAGAGACGTTCGAAGAGCGGGAGATCCCCCGCACCTAGTCGATCGCCGTCCGGGGGACGGTTCGGTCGGCACACGTGTCGCGGCGGGAGCGGAGGAGCAGTGTCCAATCGTCGCCAGGACAACCGGGGAACAGCCCCCTATCCCCGAGCGCTTCGGGTCAACCAGGTGCTCCGCCAGATACTGGCCGAGGAGCTCGAGCGCCTGGCCGACGCCGACGAGCGGCTACGTATGATCACCGTGACCGGGGTCGAGACGGCCCCTGATCTCCGACGTGCCCGCGTGTACATGAGCTCGCTGTCCGATGACGCCGCCGAAGCGCTGGCCGAGCGCCGACCGCAGCTCCAGCGCCAGGTGGGGCGCCAGGTGCGTATGAAGCGGACCCCCCAGTTGGAGTTCGCCGTCGACCCGGCTGTGGTGGCCGGGGGTCGGGTCGACGAGGCCCTGCGCCGGATCCGCGACCGACCGGTCGCCGGTCCGGGCGACCGGTCGGCCCCGGACCGGTGAGCCCGACCCCCACCGGCCAGGTGACGGGTGTCGCCGTAGTGGACAAGGAGGCCGGCTGGACCTCCCACGACGTGGTGGCCCGCTGCCGGCGGATCTTCGGCCAGCGACGGGTGGGGCATGCCGGCACCCTCGATCCCGATGCCACCGGCGTCCTGCTGGTCGGTCTGGGTCGAGCCACCCGGCTCATGCGGTTCCTCACCGCCCTGCCGAAGACCTATGAGGCCGAGGTGGTCCTGGGCACGGCCACCTCCACCCTCGACGCCGCCGGTGAAGTGACCGGGACGTGGGACATGCAGGGGGTGACCCTGGCCGACGTGCGGAGGGCGGCCCGCACCTTGACCGGCCCCATCGACCAGGTCCCGCCGATGGTGTCCGCCGTGAAAGTGGGCGGCCGCCGGCTGCACGCGCTGGCTCGGGAAGGGGTGGAGGTCGAGCGGGCCCCCCGCCCCGTCGATGTGTACCGCTTCGAGGTTTCCCCCGGTCTCACGCCCGGGGTGTTCCGCATCGAGGTGGAGTGCTCGTCGGGCACCTACGTCAGGGTGCTCGCCTCCGACCTCGGGGCCGCGCTGGACGGGGGGGCGCACCTCCGGAACCTCCGCCGCACCCGGGTCGGGTCGTTCTCGGTCGAGGAGGCCCACCTGGTCGACGAGCTCGATGCCTCCGTCGTGCTCACGCCGGCCGAGGCGCTGCGCGACCTCGACCAAGTGGTGGTGGGTACCGAGGTCCAGCGCCATGTGGCGAGGGGCCTGGCCCTCGACCGCGTTCCGCTCGGGGTGACCGGGGACGGCCCCTGGGGCCTGCTCGACGAGGGCGATCGGCTCCTCGCCGTCTACGAGGCCACCGAGACCGACCGGATCCGCCCGGCGGTGGTGATCGAGGCGGCCGGCTGACGCCGGGTCCCGGCCCGGCGGGTGGGCAGCCGGCCCCGAACACCCAGCATCGATCGGCACTGACCTGGC
This sequence comes from uncultured Acidimicrobiales bacterium, assembly GCA_963727075.1. Lineage (GTDB taxonomy): Bacteria > Actinomycetota > Acidimicrobiia > Acidimicrobiales > RAAP-2 > Bog-756. The sequence continues at coordinate 7,233 of CAVSET010000003.1, read as the reverse complement.
GGTAACCTTCCTCCCGATGGACATCGTGACCGATCTCGCCGCGTGCCGACCACCGTCGGGAGGGAGCGCGGTGACCATCGGGGCCTATGACGGGGTGCACCTCGGGCACCGGGCGCTGCTCGGCGAGCTGCGGGCCCGGGCCGAGGCCGACGGGCTGACCACGGTGGTGGTGACCTTCGACCGGCACCCGGCCACCGTGGTCCGACCGGAGTCGGCCCCGAGCCAGCTCTGCGACCTGGCCCAGAAGCTGGAGCTCCTCGAGACGGCGGGGGTGGACCGCACGGTGGTCGTCCCCTTCGACCACGATCGGGCCAACGAGACGGCGGAGGACTTCGTGGCCGAGGTGCTGGTGGGCGGGCTCGGCGCCAAGTTGGTCGTGGTGGGGGAGGACTTCCATTTCGGTCACGGGCGGAAAGGCAACGTGGCCCTGCTGGAGGAGATCGGGTCGACCGCCGGGTTCGAGGTGGACGGGGTCTCGCTCCAGGCCGACCTGCCGCGTTCCGGTGAGACGGGGGAGCCCATCTCCTCGACCAGGATCCGCAGCCTGGTGGCCGCCGGCCAGGTCGAGGCGGCCGGCGCGCTGCTCGGCCGGCCCCACCAGGTCCGGGGACCGGTGGTCGACGGCGATCACCGAGGCGCGACCGAGCTGGGCTTTCCGACGGCCAACATCGCCGTGCCGGACGGCATCTGCCTGCCGGCCACCGGTATCTACGCCGGGTGGTACGAACGGCCGGACGGCTCCCGGTGGGAGGCGGCGGTCTCGGTCGGGCACCGACCCACCTTCTACGGGAACGACGGCGACCTGCTGGTCGAGGCGTTCCTGCTCGACTTTGCCGGCGACCTCTATGGCGAGGAGGCGCGCCTGTCGTTCGTGGCCCACCTGCGCGACGAGCGGGCGTTCGACTCGGTGGAGGCGCTCATCGATCAGATGGGACGTGACGTGGCCGAGACCCGGGCCCGGCTCACCTCACCGGACTGAGCCGACCGCTCGCCAGGCCGGCTCAGGCGCTCGGCACCGTCCCGAGCAACTCGGCCCGCAGCTGCCGCTTGAGCACCTTGCCGGCCGGGTTGCGGGGGAGGGGCTCGGCCCGGAACCAGAAGCGCGAAGGCACGTTGAAGGCGGCCAGGCGCTCGCCGACGAAGCGGGCCAGCTCATCGCCGCTCACCTCCTGGCCGGGGCGAAGCACAACGACCGCCCCGACCTCCTCGCTCAGGACGGGATGGGGGATCCCGATGACCGCGCCGTCCGCTACCGCCGGGTGCTCGTAGAGCGCGGCTTCGACCTCCACGCAGTAGACGTTCTCGCCCCCCCGGATGATGACGTCCTTGGCCCGGTCGACGATGTGGACGAACCCCTCATCGTCGATGCGGGCCACGTCCCCGGTGTGGAGCCAGCCTCGGGTGAACGAGGTGGCCGTCTCGTCCGGACGGTTCCAGTAGCCCCTGACCACGTTCGGACCCTTGATCCACAGCTCGCCGGTGCGCTCGGGGTCGGAGGGCTGGTCGGGAGGCGGCTCGCTCCCGTCGAATTCCTCGGGGACAACCGCCACGTCACACACCGGGGCGGGCGGCCCCACGCTGTCCGGCTTGCGCACGTAGTCATCCCCGGCGTTCATGGTGGTCATGGCCGAGGTCTCGGTCAGCCCGTACCCGTTGCCGGGGGCCCCGGCCGGGAAGTGCTCCTTGATGCGCCGGACCAGATCGGGTGGGCACGGCGCCCCGCCATAAGAGATCGATCGCACTGACGACGTGTCGCGCTTTGCGAAGTTGGGGGAGTCGATCACCTGCATGACCATGGCCGGCACTCCGCCGAAGATGGTGATGCGCTCACGCTCGATGAGCTCGAGGGCCCGTTCGGGATCGAAATGGTGCATCATGACCAGCTTGCCCCCGGCTGCGGTGTTGGAGACCAGGACGGCGTGGCATCCGGTGGCGTGGAAGAGGGGGACCGACAGCAGGTTGGCGTTCTGGGTGCCGCTGGACACGTCCGCCACCGCCCCACTGCGCCGCATGGTGCCGACCGTTGACACGAAGAACAGGTTCATCAAGTTGGAGACGCTGTTGCGGTGGGTGCCGACCGCTCCCTTCGGCCGCCCGGTGGTCCCCGAGGTGTAGAAGATGGTGGCGTCGTCGTCGGGATGGATGGCCAACTCGGGAAGGGAGGCGTCTACCGGCACTCCGGCGGTGAGTTCGACGAAGGGAATCACCGGGAGGGGCTCGACCTCCCGACCGCTCGACCGCCGCACCCTCCGACTGCCGGCGGCCGCCGCCGGCGTCGGGCTCCTCGCAGCAGGCGATCATGGCCCCGAGGCCGCCGATCTCGTCGAGGTGGGGCAGGATGCGGGACCGGCGCTCCTCGTCGACGAACACGACCGAGGTGCCCGAGTCGCTCAGCCCGTAGGCGAGCTCCGGCCCGGTCCACCACGCGTTGAGCGGGACCACCACCGCCCCGGCGGCGATCGAGGCCCAAAAGGCCATCACCCACTCGGGCAGGTTGCGCATGGCGATGGCCACCCGGTCCCCCTTGCCGACGCCGAGCTGGTCGGCGAGGGCGTGGGCGAGACCGGCCACGGTGCGGAAGTGCTCGGCGAAGGTGATCCGCTCGTCCTCGTAGACGAGGAAGTCCTTGTCCCCGTGGTGGGCCGACAGCTCGAGCACCGCCCGCAGGGTGCTCGGTGCGCTCTTCCAGGTCCGAGTGGGGATACCCCGGATGTCCAGCTCCTCCATCTCGAACGCCTGACCGGGCGCGGTCAACGTGGCCGTGACCTCGGCCAGGGTCGGGATGGTGAACAGTGGAGCCGACGTGTCAGGTTGGTCGGCCGGGCCGGCCATGGGTACTCCTCTCGGTGGTGGTGCTCGATGGCCGCCTAGGCCGGGGATCGCTCCCGGAAGACGGCGGTACGGTAGTAGGCCAGCTCGGCCACGCTCTCGCGGATGTCGTCCATGGCCCGGTGGCCGCCGGCCTTGGTGGGGGCGGCGGCCATGGCCTCGGGGTACCAGCGCTGGGCCAGCTCCTTCACCGTGGAGACGTCCACCGACCGGTAGTGCAGGTACGCCTCGATCTCGGGGAGCTGGGCGGCGAGGAATCGGCGGTCCGTGCCGATCGAGTTGCCGGCGAGCGGCACGGTGCGTGCCTTGTCGACATGGGAGCGGATGAACTCGAGGGTGGCTGCCCCGGCCTCGTCCAGCGACACGGTGGAGGCCTCGATGGCGGCCAACAGGCCGCTCTTGGTGTGCATGCCCTTCACGAACTCGTCCATGGCCGCCAGGCGCTCGGGAGCGGCGGCGACCACCAGGTCGGGCCCTTCAGCCACAATGGCCAGATCGTCATCGGTGATGAGCGTGGCCACCTCGACGATGACGTGGCGATCGGGATCGAGCCCGGTCATCTCGAGGTCCATCCACACCAGCACGAACGGTGACGCTACCGGGTGACCGAGAGGTGTCAAGACGGACGGGACCTGGGCTCACCGCCCGGGCCCCCGGGAATCGGCCAGGCCCGCCCCGGTGTGGGCCCGGCCCGATGGGGCCGGGCGCTGGACAGTCGGACCTGCCCGTCCGATGGGACCAGCCCGACCAGGGGACCTGCAACAGTCGCAGCCGGACGATAGCGTCAGGCCGGGGAGAAGCGGAGGAGTCCGGTGGCCCCGGGACCACGGAGCGGCGTCGACACGGTGGTGGACGGGGCGGCCCCCCGCGCCCCCGACCCGACCCCCTCGGTGCCGGTGGTGATGGTCGACCCCGAGCTCCCGCGGCCCGAGTACGCGCGGCTCGGCGACGCCGGTGCCGACCTGGTGGCCCGGACCGATGCCACGCTCGCTCCCCGGGGCGGGCGGGCGATGGTGCCGACCGGGGTGACGCTGGCCCTTCCGGAGGGGTATGCCGGCTTCGTGCAGCCGAGGAGCGGGTTGGCGCTGCGCCACGGGGTGACCTGCCTCAACTCTCCCGGCCTCATCGACTCGGGCTATCGCGACGAGGTGGCCGTCCTGTTGGTGAACACCGATCCCGACGTGCCCTACGAGGTCCGACGGGGCGACCGCATCGCCCAGCTGGTGATCAAGCGGGTGGAGCGGGCACACTTCGTCGAGGTCGAGCGGCTACCGGCGAGCGAGCGGGGCCTCGACGGCTTCGGTTCGACGGGCCGGTAGGGGTGGAGCGGCTGACCGGCCTCGACGGGGCCTTTCTCTCGTTCGAGTCGCCCACCATCCACCTCCACATCCTCGGAGCGCTGATCTTCGACCCGTCCGGGGTCGACGGAGGGGTTGATTTCTGGCGGGTCCGCGACATGGTGGCCGACCGCCTGCACCTGGTCCCGCCCTTCCGCAAGCGGATCGTGGAGGTGCCGTTCGGGCTGCAGCACCCGTCGATGGTCGACGATCCCGACTTCGACATCGACTACCACGTGCGCCGGGTGGGCCTGCCCGAACCCGGTGGTCTCGACGAGCTGGCCGAGCTGGTGGCTGACATCGCCTCGCGGCCGCTCGACCGCCAGCGGCCCTTGTGGGAGTTCCATGTGGTCGAGGGGCTTGCCCACGGGCACCTGGCCCTGGTGCCGAAAGTGCACCACTCGATCATCGACGGGGTGTCGGGTGCGGAGGTGCTGGCGGCGTTCTTCGACCTCTCGCCCGAGCCCGGGCCGCATCCGCTGTTCGGAAGAGCGGTGGGCTCCCGCGAGGTGGGCCGGCCCCGCTGTGACGCCCGGACGCAGGCCGGGCCGGCTCGGTCCCCGGAGGGGGCGGCCCGCAACGACCCGAGGTGGACGGCGCGATCCCCTCCCGAGCGAGGTGGAACGGTGGCGAGGAGTACTGGGATCGCTGCCGGCCCATGCGGACGCGCTGGTGCGTACCGTGTCGCGGACGGTGCAGGCCGCCCGGGGTCTCAGCCGGCACAATCGCGAGGTGGCGGGCAATGTGCCCCCATCGCCGTTCGAGGCCCCGGCCACGTCGATCAACCGGGCCATCTCGTCTCATCGAAGGGTGGCCTGGGCCGAACTGCCGATGAGCGATGTGCGGCGCGTCCGGGAAATCCTCGGGGGCACGGCCAACGACGTCGTGCTCACGGTGACGGCCGGGGCCATGCGCCGGTTCTTCGCCGCTCGCGGTGAGGACCTCGGGAGCCCGCTGGTTGCCCTGGTGCCAATCTCGGTTCGGGCCGAAGCGGAGCGGGAGGCCTTGGGAAATCGGCTCTCCGCCATGCTCGTCTCCCTGGCCACGGGGGTGGAGGACGAGGCCGACCGTCTGCGCAGCATCCGGGAGGATGTCCGTGCCGCCAAGGAGCAGAGCCACTTCCTCGGATCGGACGTGTTGACCGGGTGGGCCCAGGCAGTGCTCCCCGCAGTGGCCGCCCGCGTCACCAGGTTGGCGAGCAATCTGCGGCTGTTCGACCGCGTGCCGCCGGTGTTCAACCTCATCGTCTCGAACGTCCCCGGCCCGGACTTCCCCCTCTATCTGGCCGGGGCTCGTCTGTTGTCGATGTACCCGCTCGGGCCGATCATCGAGGGAGCCGGTGTCAACATCACGGTCTTCTCCTATTTGGACACCATGTACGTGGGGGTGCAGGGTTGTTGGGACCTCGTTCCAGATATCGCCACCATCGCCAAGGGCATGACCGACTCACTTCGGGCGTTAGTGAGCGCGACCAATCGTCAGGTCCGGCCGGTGCCCTGGTGGCACGCCGAACTACCGGCCTGAGCCACGTTCTGTCCGGCTCAAGAGACTCCTCCGGGGTGGGCCGCAGGTGCTCAGATAGAGGGTCCGCCGGCCGATCGGAGGTGGGGTTCGCTCCGTGACTGCCCCCGGGGCTGATATCGATCGACTGCTAGGGTAGTGCCCGACGCGGACGTGGCTCAGTTGGTAGAGCATCACCTTGCCAAGGTGAGGGTCGCGGGTTCGAGTCCCGTCGTCCGCTCCAATCAGAACTGCAGGTTACGGCGGTGCAAGGCGCTGAAATCGGCGCCTGGCGGGGGTCCCAGATGTCGGGATGTACCACATCCATACCTGAAGGGTGCCACCTATGTAACGGCGCCGAGCGCAACGGTCCCAGCGCCGCCAATGGGCGCTCACGCGCCGCTCCGGGAGCCGCGAAGGAAGGAGCCTTGCGCGCAGACGTGCTTCGCTCCTCTGTTCTCCGGGAAATACGCCGATGTGGCTGGCCCGCCGACCGGCTGAACCACGATCCGTCTGGCTCAGGCAGCTTTCCGGTAGTACTCGTGTATGAGCCCGCCGAGGAGATCGCGGCGCTTGATCTCGCTCGGCTCGGAGCTCAGGACCGCTAGGGGTGGTGAACCTCCTGGCGGTCTCAGTCCGAGGCCGCGGTGCGGCCGCTCCTCGTTGTAATGCTTCACGTAGGTCGAAAGCAGCCGCTCGAGGTGACGAGCGCCAAGCACCATGACGCGATCGAGGCATTCTGCCCGTACGGTGCGGATCCATCGCTCGGCATAGGCGTTTGCCTTCGGAGCTCGCCAGGGTGTTCGGATGATCTTGACACCCTCAGCCTTGAAGACCTCGTCGAACGTCGCTCCGAAGCGCTTGTCCCGGTGGTGGACGAGGGAGCGGATCGGTTCCGATCGGTCCTCTCGAGCCTCGGAGAGGTTGCGAGCGATCTGGGTGCACCAGGCCAGGTTGGCCGGACCTTCGGTCACCCCGCCGATCAGCACCCGCCGGCTCTGCAGTTCGATGAAGAAGAGCACGTGCAGGGTCTTCAGCCGGATCGACTCGACGGTGAACAGGTCACAGGCGATGATCGAGGAGGCTTGGGTTCGCATGAACTGGCGCCAGGTATCCCGGTGCGGACCAGGACGGGACTTGTCCGCCAGGATGCGGCGAATGCTCGTCGTCGAGATCTCGATGCCCAGCTTCTGGAGTTCGCCTTGGATTCGCTTGTAGCCCCAGTTGTCGTTCTCCCGTGACATCCGCCAGACAATGACTTGGGTCTCGAGGGAGATCCTCGGGCGCGAGACGACCCTATGGGGAGAAGCGCCACTTCGCCTTCACGAGTTCCCGGTGCCAGCGACGAAGGGTGTCCGGAGTGAACAGGTTCGACAGCCGCTCGCGAGCTGGACGGAGCCGTTGGAGAACCGTGAGCACACGACGTTCCTCCTGACGTGTCTTCGGGTGGGGGACCTGGCGGCGCAAGACGACCAGCTCCTGGCGCAACACGAGCAGCTGAAGATCCTTCGAACGAGACGACCGGCATGCCAGGAGCAGCAGTCGGAGCACCTGGCGGAGGGAGAGG
>CAVSET010000002.1:0-452120 GCA_963727075.1 uncultured Acidimicrobiales bacterium | reverse complement strand
GGGATATCGACAGAACTGGGTTGTCCATGTCGACAAACCTAGGCCGACGCAGAGTCTGGGGCTCCAGTTGTGGGATGCCGCACACTGGTTGCGACGAAAATTCGCTAGATGACGCCCCGGTCATATCGGGGACGCAGGTCAGCTCGACGTCAGGGCGCGCTGAGCCAGTCGTGGGCGCTGTCCAGATGACCCTCACTAGCCGCCGAGCCACATCTCTGAGACGTGGACGACGCCTTCGTTGAAGCCGTAGCCCGGCGCGCCACTTGGAAGACTCAGATGCCCGACGTTGCGCACTCTCGGCTCGGCCACGATCGAAAAGAGGGTCTGCCCGGTCCAGAGATAAGGCAGGTCGTGGGCCAGACGGTCGTTGACGGTCCGGTAGGCCTCCTGCCGAGTGACCGGGTTGCTGCTGGCCCGACCGAGGGCCAGTGCCGCTTGAAGCTGGTTATCGTCATTGCGTGGGAAGTTCAAGCCAATGCTGCCCACCGGAGCCACCGTTGTCGAGCTCAGCCACAGGTAGTTCAGATCGGGGTCAATCGCACCAAACTGGGCCCACGTGGCGACCTGGAATTCGCCCATCACGGCGGCTGAGATGAGGTCGGCCTGTTGGAGGCTCTTGATCGACACCCTAATCCCGACGCTCTGCCACATTTGTTGGACCACCTGGCTCACCTGTGTCAGGAACGGCGAGGCGACCGTCGAGATCTGGACGGACGGCGTCCCGTGCGAAGCCTTGTACGCAGACACCAACGATCGGGCTCCGACCTGGTCGAAGGAGGGATAGCCCGTGTCGTTGTAGTACGGGGAGCCGGGCAGGAACATTCCGTTCACTGGTTGGGAGAACCCCGCCCCGAACAGCTTCTGGAGCTCGCGCTGGTCGAGGCTCTTGGCCAAAGCCTGACGGACGCGCAAGTCGTCGGTCGGCGCCACTGCCGTGTTCACCATGAGGAAGCCCATTGTGGGCTGACCGATAGCCCCGGTGCGACTATCGACCAGTTGGTAGTCCGACCGGCCCGTGAAATCCCGGACGGTGCTTGCATCGAGAGACAGGATCACATCGACGGCGCCCGTCTTGAGAGTCGACTCCCGCTGGGTCGTGTCCGGAATCGGCCGGAATATCACTTGATCGAGGTAGGGAAGGCCGGCACGCCAGTAGTGAGGATTGCGGACGGCAGTGAAGTGGTCGTTCGGTGCCCAGTCCGAGTACGTGAACGGACCGGTGCCGATCGGGTTCCCCAGGCCGTTGGCGCGTACCATCGCCTCGCCGACCACGTAGCCGATCTGGGAGGTCAGGTAGGCCGGAAATGCGAAGCTCGACCCGGTCAGGCGGAACACCACCGTCCGCTCGTCGGGGTAGTCCACCGTGCCCACCAACTTGAAGAGGGCACCCGACAAGGATGAGGCGCGCAGGGCGTCAACGTTGGCCTTGACCACCCCGGAGGTGAGGAGGGAGCCGTCGGAGAAGTGCACGTCGGGCCGGAGCGTGACGGTCCACACGTCGTTTGTGGCATTGCCCGAGATCGACTCGGCGAGGTAGGGCTGCACTGTGCCGTCGGCTGTCACCGCCAGCAACGGATCGAAGACGGCATTGGCGTAGAGGTATCCGTTGGTGTCCCAGTGGTTATTGGGAGGGTAGAAGCCGTCGATCTCCGCTGTCGTTGCGAACACAAGTGACCCTCCCCGCACCGGAGAACCGGTCTGCCGGTGCGGAGCCGAGGTCTGCGCCGACGACGAACAACCCGCCAACGCCCCCGAAACAGTCGAACTGAGCAGCAGGGCCCCTCCTCCGGCGGCGCCTCGAGCCAGAAAGGACCGGCGATCGATCGTGTCAGGTTCAGCCATTTGCCCTTCCCCGCTGTGCCCAGTCCGCTCGGTGCTCTCGATCAGCTGGCAACCCACCGTCCCGCCTGACCGTCGGGGGCTTGGCCAGAGGGATGCTCTACTGTACGGCGCTGAGGAGACAAGCGCCGACGGTCCAGGGTGGCCGCGACAGCAACGGGAGGCTCGGCCATGCAGGTTCGGAACCGGCAGCTCCGCCGCCTGCGGCATCGTCGGCTGCCCACCTGGTGGCAGGACGCCAAGCTAGGGATCTTCGTCCACTGGACGCTGGCCTCGGTGCCGGCCTTCGCTCCTGTGGACGTCGACTTCGGTTCCCTTATCGGGTCAGGCAGGCGGGAGGCATTCGGATCGTCTCCGTACGTCGAGTGGTATCAGAACTCGCTGCGCTTCCCCGACAGCCCGGCCAGCCGCCACCACCGCGAGATCTGGGGTGATCGACCCTACGAGTCGTTCAGAGAGCTGTGGGAGTCGGGGCTCGAGCAGTGGGATCCTGATGCATGGGCATCTGCCTTCGCCGCCACGGGCGCCCGTTACGTCGTGCTGGTCTCCAAGCACGCCGACGGCTATTGCCTGTGGCCGACCAGAGTGGCCAACCCGCGCCGTCCGGGATGGAACTGCAACAGGGACGTAGTGGGTGAGCTGCGCGAAGCCGTGCGCAGAGCAGGCATGCGCTTCGGGATCTACTACAGCGGCGGAATGGACTGGACCTTTGATGATCGACCCATGGGCTCGATGGCCGATGTCGTGGCTGGTATCCCCCGCGGGGAGTACCCCGCCTACGCAGAGGCGCAGGTTCGCGAACTGATCGAGCGCTACCGACCGAGCGTCCTCTGGAACGACATCGCCTGGCCAACAGCGGGCGGGCAGCTCTGGTCCCTGCTGGAGCACTACTACCGCGAGGTGCCCGACGGCGTGGTCAACGATCGTTGGATGCCCTGGAGCGCCCTGCTCGGCCTCGTCAAGACCGCCCCGGGCCGCCGGGCCATCGACGCGGCCATGGAGCTGCAGTTCAAACGCGAGGGAGGGCTGGTACCTCCCCGACCGCCTCACTGGGACGTGCGCACCCCGGAGTACTCCGTCTTCCCCGACGTCCAGCGCTTCCCTTGGGAATGCGTGAGGGGAATGGACCAGAGCTTCGGCTACAACGCCCAATCCCGCCCCGAGGACTTCCTGGCCCACGACGAGCTGCTGTGGATGTTGACCGACATCGTGGCCAAGGGGGGCAATCTGTTGTTGAACGTCGGGCCCCGGGGCATAGATGCCCAGCTCCCCGACGAACAGGCCACCCGTCTCAGATGGCTGGCCGACTGGGTCACGCCGAACCGCGAGGCGCTGGCGGCAACCCGGCCTTGGGTCCTGCCGGGGAGCGACATCCCAGGGAAGCAGGCCGTACGCTACACATCTCGCGGCGACACCGTTTTCGCCTTCCTGCGGGATGCACCGCCCGTAGTGACACTGGCCGAAGTGCGGGCCACTCCGACCACGGAGGCCGAGACGGTGGACGGTGCCCAGATCCCCTGGACGTCCACCGCAGCGGGCATCACCGTTGAGCTGCCGGCGCGCCATCCCAGCCCACTGCCCGCCGTGATCGCCCTTCGGTCCGTAGAGGCTGCACCCACGTTCCCCGTACGGTCCTAAAACGCTCGTCCGGCCGGGCGCACCCTGCCTGACGCCACCGCCGGAGCGCTAACGTGGGCGGGGCGTCGAGAAGGGGGTCCGATGTCGGACGACACGAACGAGCGCGACATGTTCGCAGCTCTGGTGATGGCCGGAAACGACCGGGCCGGGGCTCGCGCTCGCGCTCATGCACTTCGTGCCGGCGACCCGGAGGCGCCGGCTGGGATCGCCGCAGCCTGCCTCGGCGTCGCCACCTTCGCCCCGGAGTGCCTGGTCGAGATCTATGACGGGCTCACCGACGGCTGGCTGGGACGATCACCCGACGCTCGACCAGTCGGCGGCGATCCTGTTGTGGGAGAGGTCTCCCCGGAGCTGTGGGACGCCATCTGGGCCATCATCGACGACCCAGACGTGGGACGCGACCCAGCCGACATCACCGTGCGGACCGCCGCGTTGGCCGGACTGCTTCCGGAGTCGTTCCATGACCGGCTAGCAGCCATGGCACTCCGGTATCCCGGAACGGCCGAGGCAGCGGCCTACGGAATCCCACCCCGCTTCCAGCTGGCGGACCTGGCCCGCTGTCCGTCTGACTCACTCGGAGGCCACCTCCACTCGCTCGTGGTGGACAAAGGTTTCGACCTCGAAGTGCTGGACCGCGACGCGCTGGGCCTGACCGCGCTCCCTCCACCACTCGACTACCTGAACGTGCGCATCCTCCAATGCCACGACATCTGGCACCTGGTCGGCGGATATGAGACCAGTGGGCTCCACGAAGTGGCCATCTCGGGGTTTCAGATGGCCCAGTTCGGCCACCACTACTCCTCGATGTTCCTCGGCACGGTACTGACCAAGGCTGCCTTCACACAGCCCTTCGAAGCCACCGGATTCCTCCTCGACACCATCCTCAGCGCCTACTCCCACGGTCGAGAGTCACCGCCGATGCTTGAGGTGCAGTGGGAGTCGATCTGGGACCGCCCTGTAAGCGAGATCCGCGCGACACTGGGCGTGTCCGCTTACGACTCGCCGTATCCCGCCGGACTCCTCGAAGAGCTGCGCTCAGCCTGACCCGAAGCGAACCGCCCCGACGCGGCTTGGCCAGCCGAAACGCACTCGGCGAGGCCCACCTCTGTGGCTCCACATTCCGAACGTAAAGTCATCATCTGGACCTGTGGGTGCCGACAATCCCATCCGGCATGGCTGAGCAGGTCCTTCCACCATTAGGTGCGCCAGAAACAGTATGGAAGATCTTGGTCGTTAGCATGGAAAATGCCGCTCGAGGACTCGCCATCAGTGGTGGTCAGTTGGGTTCTGTCGGTAGCCCACCCACCCACTGCACTGAGACTGACTGCTGCTGGGGTTCCGACATAATCGGGTGGACTGAGTCGGCTTTTTAGTCGCCGGCGCCTGACGAGGTTCTTCGTCCAGCCCGAGACCCTGCTCCGCTGGCATCGGGATCTGGTCCGGCGCCGCTGGGCCTATCCCCACCGTCCAGGTCGGCCGAGCGTCCCGGCGGGCACCGTTGCCGTCATTGTCCAACTAGGCCGGGAGAATCCCACCTGGGGCTACCGCCGGATCCAGGGTGAGCTGGCCAGGATGGGTGTTGTCTTCGCCCCCTCAAGCGTGTGGGCCATGCTTCGCAGGCACAACATCGATCCCTCACCGATGCGGACCGGTCCCAACTGGGCAGACTTCCTTCGAACCCAGGCGTCATCCATGCTGGCTTGCGACTTCTTCACCATCGACACGGTGCTACTGAAGAGACTCTACGTGCTGTTCTTCATCGAACTCGACACCCGAAGGGTGTACCTGATGGGGATCACGGCGCACCCGACTGGGGCGTGGGTCGTCCAGCAGGCCCGCAATCTCACCATGGTGCTTGCCGAGCGGTCACCTTCCGTCAGGTTCCTGATCCGGAGCCGAGACGCCAAGTTCACCTCGAGTTTCGATGGGATCTTCCGGTCTGAGCGCATCCGAATCATCCGCACACCGATCCGGGCTCCACGGGCCAATGCGTTCGCCGAGCGCTTCGTCGGCACCGTGCGTCGTGAATGTCTCGACCGAATGCTGATCCTCGGTCGCCGTCACCTGTAAGCGTCCTGACCGAGCCATGGCTCAGTCAAGCTACGAAAGTCCCGCTCAGGGCCCCCGGATGACATTTTCGGCACTCACAAGGGGTCGGGCCCTGTCGGCCGTCCAGGACGATGCTGCAGCCCTCACCCAGATCATCGGTTGATACGTCGCGCTCGGTACTGATGTGGCGAAGGTCGATGGGCGTCGTTAGCCTCTGAGGTCGTACACCGCTGTGGAGGGTGTGATGGCGCAATCACCGATGATCACGATGGTCGGCGCTGGGGGGATGTCGTTCGGTCCGGCCATGGTGAACGACGTTGTCCACACCAGCCGGCTCCGCGGTGCCCGGCTGGTGTTGCATGACGTGAACGCGGAGCGTCTGGAACGCGCATATCAGTTCGCATCGAAGCTTAACGCTGCGGCCGGTGCGCCAGTGGTCCTCGACTATACGACCGACCCGGGTGTGGCGTTTGATGGCGCCGATTTCGTGCTCAGCAGCGCGGAGTTCGGGCGGTTCCGTTACTGGCGCCAGGACTACGAGATCCCGAACCGGTACGGCGCCCGCCAGATCACTGGGGAGAACGGCGGTCCGGGTGCGTTGTTCCACTCACTCCGGAGCATCAAGAATACGCTGGGAATCTGCGCTGACATCGAGAAGTACTGCCCTGACGCGTTCCTGATCAACCTGACGAATCCGATGAGCCGTGTCACGTTGGCGATCAACAAGGCGACGAAGGTCCGCAACGTGGGAATGTGCCACGAGATGCCGTTGGGTATCTACCGCTTGGCTCGGCGACTCCGGATCAGGCGGTCCCACATCGACGCGAAGGCCTCGGGCATCAACCACTTCACGTTCTTCACCGAGTTCCGTGACTCGAGGACCGGTAAGGACCTGCTTCCACTGATCCGCGCGTTCTACTCGAAACGGTTCTTCGACTTCTCGCCCACTACCCAGAGATTTGCACGGCAGCTCGACCGGGTGCTGCCCGGCGCGTTGCTGATCGAGTTCAACTACGTCCCGCTAGTGGCGCACATCGTTCGCGAGTACGGCCTGGTGCCGTGCTCCGTAGATAGCCATATCGGCGAGTACCTGCCGTTTGCCCTCGATGCTGCCGAGTGGATGCCAATTCCTCTCGACTTCCATGAGCCTGTCATCCAGGTCGCCGAGAGAATTGCCGCATGGGCCGCGGCGACCAAGGTGCCATTGCCCCTTCAGGCGATGGGGCATTCTCACGAGGAGGTCGTCCCGATCGTCGCGGCGATCTGGTGCGACGACCCGACACGGATCATGGCCGTCAACATACCCAACCGGAGTTACCTGACCGACGTAGCCGACGGTGCGATCGTTGAGGTGGGCGCCACCGTCGATGGTAACGGCGTGCACCCGGACACGATGCCCCCGCTCGGTGCACCCCTTGCCGGGTGGATCGCGACCCAGGTCGAGCTCCAGGACCTCATCGTCGACGCCGCGTTGAACAGGGACCCGAACTTGGCATTCCAGGCGCTTCGCCAGGACCCGAACTCACCAGCCGATGAGGTCTCGTGCCGCAGGATGTTCGATGAACTGATGGGCCTTCAGGCCGAACAGCTTCCGTTCTGATTGAGATCAGCGGATGAGCCGTCGAGCTCCCGGGTTGTCGGCATTGGAGGGGTCTGATCCTGCGTGTGGGGACGTGGTGGTCCAGCCCGTGTGCCACTGGTCTGGCGGTCCAGTCCGGATCAAGAACCGGACGGGATGCAGCCTGTCGCCCAGCACCATGGTCAAATGTTTCGCTGTTGGACTTGTGGGTGCCGAAAATGCAAAACCAGGTTGCCTGAACAGCACTTTCGCGAATCGGTTGATGGCGACCAAACTGGGCCATCGTGTGCCCCGATCACTCACAGACCTCGGACTGTCAACGGTGGTTTGGCGAGGGCGACCTCAAACGGACAAGCTCACTGGGTGACCATGGGGGACGTAAACGGATACGTACATCCGGCATTCGCTCCCGTGGTGTCGTATTTCGGCCGATTGTTCAATGCCGGCAGCAGCGGTGGCGGAGCATTGTCCGTTCGATTGCACGGCCAGCCCGTGGTGGACGTGTGGGCCGGGTTCGCCGACGTCGGCCGGTCGCGCCCCTGGAGGCGAGACACAATCGCCATCTCCTTTTCGACTACAAAGGGCCTGGCCTCGACCGCCGTGCATCGCCTGGCGGATCGCGGGTTGATCGACTATGACGCTCCGGTGGCCAGCTACTGGCCGGAGTTCGCCGCCGCCGGTAAGGGGTCCATCACCGTGCGGCAGCTGATGAGCCACCAGGCGGGCCTGCATTCGATGACCGACCTCGCCGGCTCTTCGGAGGACCTGCTTGATCACCTCGCTCTGGAGGAGAAGCTGGCGGCCCGGGCGCCCGACCCTTGGCCAGGGCATCCGGGCTACCACGCACTTACCTACGGATGGCTCGTGGCCGGGCTGGCCCGGAGGGTCACCGGGCTCGGCATGGCCGACCTGGTGCGCACCGAGCTCGCCGAGCCTCTTGAGACCAACGGCCTGTATATCGGGATGCCGTCCGACGGCTTGCGGCGAGTTGCGCCGCTCCTAGGCCGGACCCCGCCTGTTCGCCCGACGCCGGCCCTCTTTGCCGGCGCCAGTGCCCGGTCCATGCCCACGCTCCGCAAGGTGGAGTTCACCCGCCGCTTTCTCGAGGCGCTGTATGTCCCGCATTTCGACGAGCTCTTCACCGGTCCGTCACCGTCGCTGCTGAATACGGAGATGCCCTCGGTGAACGGCCTCCTCTCCGCCCATGGGTTGGCCAAGCTCTACGCGGTCATCGCCAACGACGGCGAGGTGGAGGGCGTACGGCTGTTGTCACCGGAGACGGTTCGCACCTTGAGCGAGGTCCAGACCAGAGCCCACGACGCGGTCATCGGCATGCGGATGAATTGGCGCATGGGCTATCACCGAGCCGGAGCGCAGCGGTATCGGGGCGGCTCGGCCTTCGGGCACTATGGCTTCGGCGGCTCGGGCGGTTGGGCAGACCCGGCCACCGGACTGTCCTTCGGATTTGTTACCAACGAGCTCAGGCTCATCCAGGCCCCCGTCGGAGGCGATCGCCGGATCTTCCGCTTGGCCGGGCTCGTGCTCCGATCGTCATAGCCGATGGACCTAGAACAGATCGGGGCGTCGGTGCCGAACATCGTGTCCGAGTAGGTCGGGCAGCGAGTCGGTTCTCGTGATCAGACCGAACGGGATAGTTGACTCGATCATGAAGCCAAACTCAACAGCCCGGGGACTGACGGTCATCGACTTCGGTCGCCGTCACTTGTGCTTGTCAGTCCAACAGTCAATAACCGGCCCGCTCCCGGCGATCGGGGGCATGTCGAGCCTCACCCGTTCGGCTGGACCCGAATCGTCACGGGGAGGTCGGCGTGTCGTTCCTTGAAGGTCACTGCAACGGCCTCGACACCGGCAACACCCTTCGATTGAGCATCGACTCCCGCCGCCCGGGATCAGGCCTCGCCTCCATACTCGTCCTTGTTCTCGAACTGCCCGCTATCGATCACGCGGCCATGCGCAGCGCGATAGGCCGGATAGTCGTCTCGTGATCCGAGCGCTTGGCAGGCATCGCCAAGGTCGCACTCACCGATGCCTTCGTCGTACTCGACCAGAAGGCCATCACATACCACCGTCATGTGCTCCATCGTAAGTAACTGACGGGTCCCGGGTCAGGTAGGCGCGGCTGCCCCCAACCTTTGATCCGCTCGACATAGGTGACCACGACCGTGCCGGACGGCGAAGGGAGTCGGAGCAACCGCGGATCGGCCTTGCGGGGGCCCAACGTGAGGCCGGTCGACTGCGACCGCCAATTCGCGGTTGCAGAACGCCGGAGCCGGCCCTACATTCTTCGGCGAGGCCGGTATCACCGGCAAGATGCGATCGGTCCGTTCCCGATCCCGCTATCCATGGGAGGAACCATGGCACCAAAGGGCTCCATGAGGCGCGCGCTACTGGCCGGAGTGCCACTGGCAATTGTGGCGACCGGCTTGGGATGGTCGGCGCCGATCGCGCTCGGATCGGCCGAAGCTGGCGCCGCCGCTCGGGTGGCGTGCACCCCGGCGGGCAGCACCGGATTCACCGCCGCATTGGTGGTCAACACCAGCGGTACGACGGTCAGCTCGAACGTCGACGGGACCGGTTGCAACCTGGGAATCTACGTCGCTCCGGGTGCGAACAACGTGACCATCAGCGGCATCACGGTGTCGGGAGCGGGCGACCACGGGATCATGGCAGACAACGTCACGGGCCTCACGATCCACAACAACACCGTCCAGGGCAACGGCGTGCACCCCACGCCCAACTTGGGCACCGACAAGGCGATCCAGCTGGTCGGGGTGTCCAGCTCGATGGTCACCGGCAACACGGTCACGGGCAACGTGGCCGATGGTGGCATCTCGGTCACCGACGAGGGCGGCGGATTCGACCCCGCGGCGCCGAACGGACCAACAACGCCCGTGGCGTCCACCAACGATACGATCGACAGCAACACCGTGTCGGGCAACTTCAAGGGCTGCGGCATCATCGTCGAAGGGTGGGTCCCCGGAGCGGGCGTCAGCGGGACCACAGTGAGCAACAACCACGTCATCGGCGCACCGGGCATGTTCGGGCCCAACGGCCCGGTCATCGGCCAGATCATCGTGGCCACCGACGCTCCCGGTGCCACCGTTTCCAACACCACGGTCTCCGGCAACACGGTCACGGGCAGTTTCCTGAGTGGGCTCACCGTCCACTCCAACGCGCCGGGTGACTCCATTACCGGCACGATGGTCACGGGCAACACCTTCAGCGGGAACAACTGGGGCCGCATCAACGGGGCGCCCCAGACCGACGCCATCGCCCTCGAGGTGAACCCCATCCCGCCTCCGGCCACACCGACGCTGTCCGGGACCACGATCACCGGCAACACCATGGGCGAGTACGTGGGCGTCTGGCAGAGCTGGCAGGTCACCGGCACCACGATGTCCGGTAATACGTTCACCGGGACGACTCTCCTGTTCACCCAGCCCGTTCCCGGCGGCGGTTACTGGATGACCGCGTCCGACGGTGGGATCTTCAACTTCGGCAACGCCGGCTTCTACGGATCCACGGGCGGCATCCGTCTCAACGCCCCGGTGGTCGGGGTGGCGCAGACCCGTGACCAGGGTGGCTACCTGCTCGCCGCTTCCGACGGTGGCGTGTTCACCTTCGGCGACGCCAACTTCTACGGCTCCCTGGGAGGGACACCGCTCAACGCCCCGGTGGTCGGCGTGGCCATGACACCGGCCGCCGGCGGGCCCCCGGGCACACCAGGCAGCAATGGCCTCGGCTACTGGCTCGTGGCTGCCGACGGCGGTGTGTTCTCTTTTGGCGATGGCCATTACTTCGGCTCTATGGGCGGCACCCACCTCAACAAGCCCGTGGTGGGCATGGCCCCCACCCCGGACGGGCTGGGCTACTGGCTCGTCGCCTCCGACGGGGGCGTGTTCAGCTTCGGTGACGCCGCCTACTTCGGCTCCACCGGCGGGATGAGGCTCAACAAGCCGGTGGTCGGCATGGCGCCTACCCCGGACGGGAAGGGCTACTGGCTGGTGGCATCGGACGGTGGCGTGTTCAGCTTCGGCGACGCCTCTTACTTCGGCTCCACCGGCGGGCACAAGCTGAACAAGCCAGTGGTGGGCATGGCCCCCACCCCGGACGGAAAGGGCTACTGGCTCATGGCCTCTGACGGAGGTGTGTTCACCTTCGGCGACGCCGGATTCTTCGGCTCCATGGGCGGTACCCGCCTTAACGCCCCAGTGGTCGGCTCAACGGGCACCGGATCGAACGGGGTCGCCCCCTAATTGGGCTAGTGCCCTGACCGTCATCGTTCGTGGGCATTGATCCACCACCTTGACTGCCGGAGCCTGAAGGGTCCAACTACGCCGTCCCGGGCTTGACCTGCCACGACGTGCTCACGCTCAACCGCGAGACACCCCGGTATTCCGTTCGATCGCGCACAGATCGCGCACGAAACCAGCGGCAGCCGCCAGGCCGCGCTACTGGCAACGCAGTTCGTAGGTCAAGTCATGGGCCCGATTTACGCGTTAGAGGCCGCCCGGGGCGCGTGTGCTTCTGTCTATCTGCCCAGGCAGGGGTAAGGAGTGGCTCCGGGATGGTCGGACGTTTGGGAGCGCCTATCACCTATCCCCCTAGCTGTCGGGGGGGGGAGAGGGGGGCGCGGAGCCAGGCGGGCCAGAGGCGCCGCGTGTAGACCGGATGCTGATCTTCGGTCGCCGCCATCTCGAGCAGGTACTGGATTCTTACGCAGCCCACTACAACGAGCACCGGCCACATCGCTCCCTTGAGCACCTGGCTCCCCTAGCGCTGGAGACGAGCCAGGTGTCGATCGGCGATCCTGAACCACATGGACGATCTCTCCGACTGTTGGTCTGGAACTTCTGGCGCTTGACACATCCGACACCTAGTATCCCGATTGACAGCTGACGCGACCGGTAAGAGTGAGCCAAGAGGCCGAAGGGAGTCCCTATGGGCATGAGGCGACGGACACGACGTAGAGGACTTGTTGCAGGAGCGGTGGCGGGAGGAGCAATAGCTCACCACCGAAACAGACAACAGCAGGCCGATCAGGTGCCCGTCGACGACAGCCAGGGCCAGTATGCGCCCCCACCAGCAGACTCGGCGGACGAGATCGAGCATCTCGCGCAGCTGCACTCCTCGGGCGCGCTGACGGACGAAGAGTTCGCGGCGGCCAAGGCGAAGGTACTCGGATCCTGAGCGCCAGGTCGGATTGCCAGAGTTCGTTTGAATCTATCGGTACGACAGAAGTAGGGAATGTGATGAGTGAATCTCGTAAAGACGTGCTGCTCAAGGCGCTCGAGGCCGAGGTTGGGGGCGCACCGGTTGATCTAAGCACTCTGTTCACCGAGGATCTCGTGGGTTGGTCACCATATGCCTCGGTGTCGGGGCTCGCGGAACTCGCTGCCCTCGCTGCCCTTCGTGAGGTTGCGTTCTCCAATGTCGTCATCCTGTTCCGCGGACTCGATGAAGTAGGCAACAAGGCGTATGCCGAATGGCTGATTGAAGCCGATCACACGGGGCCTCTGATCCTCGGCGAAGGTGCCGAGTTGGAGCCGACCGGACGGCGTGTCCAGTTGGCCGGCGTCACCGTGGCCGACTTCCGAGATGGGAAGATCAGGTCATACCGGACGTACTTCGACGACATCTCCCTGATCGAGCAGATAGTCGACGTCTGACGAGTCGATCACAGTGGAGTTCCGCGTCGAGGACCAACCAGATCCGCTCGATGTTGAGTTCCTCGAAACGCAGATCCGTCGTGAGGCGTCCGCCGCCATGGGACTCGGCGACGAAGTCGACCTGGCGATCTTCGTCCGCGACGCTGGCACGGTCGTGGCCGGAATTAGCGGATGGACCTGGGGCGATTGTTGCGAGCTCCAGAACCTCTGGGTGGACCCAGGCCTCCGAGGTCGCGGTCTCGCCAGTCGGCTCCTCGCCGCAGCTGAAGCCGAAGCGGCGGCTCGTGGCTGCACTCAGACGGTCCATTTCACCTACGAATTTCAGGCTCGAGCTTTCTATGAGCAGAGCGGCTATGAATTGGTGAGTCGTGTCAAGGACTTCCCGTCAGGAACGGACGTCCTCTGGTACCGGAAGCCACTGCAACCCGTTGGAATTCCCGTCGACTCCGGCACACGACCGTTGTGAATTGGCAGATGGTGATGTTCGAATCCCTGGAACGGCCGACCCGTAGCAGTGATAGCGACTCGGCATGTGCCTGAGCGAATCGACACGAACCGCAGAGTGACCCTGGCACGGCCCATGTGGGTATCCACGTGAAGAGCGGTTCCGAAGGAGCCTGTGTCCAGGTCGCTGTCCTGGTGGGCGGCAAGCAATTCGCCAGGGCGCACCTGTGGCTATCCGAGGCCGGCACCCTCGATGTCTGCTTGAGGAGTGATGTCGGGGAGTCGAAGCATCCGGAACGAGTTGGCCAGACCGAGGAGTGACGCGAGCGCGGGAATGAGCAGCGCGATCTGGAGGGACAGGTTCCGGGCGTGGGTATTGATGGCCAGGACCTCGTTCTGGACGGCCTTCGGCTGATCAGCGATCTGTTGCTGCAGTGCGGTGTTGCTCATGACCTCGGCATCGTGCTCCATCTCCGCGGAGATTTGCTGCTGCTGGGCCGGTGGGATCGCAACGCTTGCCTGGGTCTGATGAGTGAAGCTCAGCGCCAGCGCCCAGAGCATGACGCCACCGGCCACGGCGAGCCCGAAGGACAGCCCGAACGAGCCCGCCGCCGAGTTCACGCCCGCCGCCTCGCTGACCCGGTCTTCGCTGATGGGCGCGAGCGTGAAGTTGTTCAGCTGGGAGACCAGCATGCCCAGACCGCACCCGGCGACAATCAGCGGGATCACTAGGTACCACCCCGAGTCGACTCTTGGCACGAGAGGGATGATCGCTCCCATGCCGATGGCGCTCAGGGCGAAGCCGGCGAGGACGATCTGGGCAGGACGCCATTTGCCAGCCTTGCGGCCGGCGAGCATCGCCATGCCGAACATCGACAGCGATAGCGGCGCGAGCGAGAGCCCGGCCTGCATGGCGTTGTACTCGAGCGTCATCTGCAGGAAGAGCGGAAGGACGATCATGGCGCCACCCAAGGTGACCTGCTGGAGCATCTGCTGTGAGATACCGATGCGGAAGTTCAGGTGCTCGAACAGGGCCGGGTCCAACAGCGTGGGCTTCCCCTGCCGCTTGCGGTACATCAGCCAGTAGGCGAAGGCGGCCAGCGTCACTGCGCCGAGCCCCATGAGCAGACCGACGTACTGACCGCCCTCCTGCCACACGAGGATGCCGAGGACGAGGCCGCCCATGCCGACGATGGACAGGACGGCGCCGACGAGGTCGATCTGCCGCGGACCGGTGTAGGGGACATCCTTGACCAGGCGAATCTGGGTCAGCACCACGAGGATGATGAGTGCCTCGAGCCCGAACCCCACCCGCCACGACAGGTAGGTCGTGAGGAACCCGCCGAGCAGCGGACCGACGGCAGCAGCGATGGCCGCCGATGCGCCGACCAGGGCATACGCCCGCTTTTGCGCGCTCCCAGTGAAGTTGCCGTGAATGAGGGACTGCATCGCCGGGAGCAACAGGGAAGCGCCCAGCCCACCGATGATCGCCCAGAAGATGATGATGGTGTTCAGATTCTGGGCGAGCGTCATGGCCACGGCGCCGACGGCATAAGCAAGTAGGCCGACCACGTAGGCGCGACGGCGTCCCATAAGGTCGCCCAGCTTGGAGTTGGTCAGGATAAATGCCGCGGAGACGAGTGCTTCCAGGGCGATCGCCGACTGGACCCCGCTTGCTGTCGTGTGCAAGTCCTTGATGACAGCGGAGATCGACACGTTCATCAGTGATGTGTCCACCACCAGGACGAACATGGCCATCGCCAACAGGAGGGCCAAGCGCGGGTTTCCCTCGCCCTGGTCTTCCGCGACGGGGTCGGAAGCGTTGCTCATCAGGGGGTCATCCCTTCATCAGGCGATCCAGAATCGTTCCCGGCCGCGTTGCTGATCGCATCGAGTGCCAGATCAAGGCTTGGGTAGAAGTGTTCTTGGTCGAGCGTGGTGTGGAGGCCGTAGCGGCGGATCAACTCCTGGAGGCGGTCGCGCAACTCCACGAAGGCCAGATGTATGCCGTGCCCGTTCAGCTCCTCGTCCAAGGTCTTGAGCATCTCGGCCGCCGTGACGTCGATGTCCGTGATCGCCTCGCACTGCAGCACTATCCACGCGGGGGTCCGCTGGCGAGCCAGCTTCCGGACCTGGTCCCGGAACTGTCCGCTGTTGGCGAAGAAGAGTGGCGCCTCCCAGCGGAACACGACGATGCCCGGCTGCTCGGTGGCCTCCGGGTACCTCGCCGTGCTGTGCCATCCCCCCAGTGCGGGCACGTTGCCTAGGACGGCACCGTGGGGCCACCAGCCCCGGCGAAAAAACAGGAGGACGATCAGGACTATTGCGATGATGATCCCCTGGAGGACCCCAAAGAGGATCACACCGGCTGTCGCCACCAGGCTGACGACGAGCGAGGAGGTGCGGACCTCGGCGAAACGGCGGAGGGCCCCCAGGTCAGTGAGCGACATGGCCGCGGTGATGACCACCGCGGCTAGGGCGGTCTGCGGCAGGTCGGCCAGGAGCCCGTTGAGGAAGAGGAGCAGAACCAGGACGAGGCCGGCCCCTACTAGTCCCGTCATCTGCGTCTTCGCCCCGGACTGATCGGCTACCGCTGTGCGGGAGCCGCTGACGGAGACGGCGAAACCCTGGAAGAACCCGGCCGCGATGTTCGAGGTCCCCATGCCGACCATCTCCTGGTTGGGGTTTACCTCCTCACCCCGCCGGGCGGCGAAGCTCGTCGCGGTGGCGATGGTGTCCGTCAGCGAGACCAACGTGATGCCCACTGCGCCGACCAGCAGGGGACCGACATCGGAGAGCTTGGTCCACGGCAACGTCGGTACGGGGACACCCTGGGGAAGGGAGCCGACGGTCCTCACACCATGGGCGGCGAGGTCGAGCACGGCGGAAACGACCGTCACTCCGACGACAGCCACCAAGACGGCCGGGACCTGACGGGTGACCCGCGGCAGGATGAGGAGCACCGCCAGGACGCAGAGGCCGGTCACCAACGCCGTTCGGTTGGTCTGATCGAGTCCGTTGACAAAGGCGCGCACCTCGTCAATGAAGTTGTCGGCACTGGTGGAGAACCCGAAGAGCTTGGGCAACTGTCCGACGATGATGGTGATGGCCAGTCCGTTGAGGTAGCCCACGCGGACCTCACTGGAGAGGAGGTCGGCGACGAATCCGAGTTTGGCCACCCCCAGTCCGATCTCGATGAGCCCGACCAGGATCGCCAACATGCCCGCCAGCGCGATCGCACTGGCGGGGTCTCCGGTGACCATGAGGGGTACGATTGCCGCCAGGATTAGCGGCGAGACCGACGAGTCGGGCCCCAGCACCAGCACTTTCGACGGTCCGAACACCGCGTAGGCCACGAGACACGCGATCGTTGTATAGAGACCGGTCACTGCCGGCAGCCCCGCCAGTTCCGCGTAGGCCATGCCCTGGGGAACCAGAATTGCCGCCAGCACCACCCCAGCCACGAGGTCCGGCCGAAGCCACCCGCGTTCGTAGTCCCGAAGTGTCACCAATCCTGGGACCCAACGCTTCAGGACGAGATTCACGCCGCTACCGCCATTAGTGCTGCCAGCGACTCAAGGTCAGGCAACCTCTGGAGACGTGGCAGCGGTCTCCTCGCCCTTGGGTGGGGCGACTATTGGTCATAGTGAGACCCCGGCCCCAGACGATCTGCGGACCAGTACTACAAGGCCCGCCAGAGCAGTGATGCCCAATGCAAAACCACAGGCCAGGAAGGCAACCGTGCCCATGCGCTCGAGCGCCGGATGCGGTCGTCATGAGGTTCTTCTGCCTTACTTCGGGAGCTCGCCGGGGATCGAACATCTACTGCCTGCTGGCTGCCGTGCATCTCCGGTCTCCTCATCAGCAGTTCGATCGTCCTCGGAGATCTGGCCTGTCTCGGGAACCGAGCGTTGCACCAGCTGCCGACGGACTAGCGCAACCGTAAGAGCCAGCGCAACCACTCCTCCCAGGGCGACGGCACCTGCGATGAGGACCAGGAGACCGACACGCTCGACGACAATCTCGTCCCTCTGCACCTCTGCCAGTCCGTGCTCGATGCCATCGACGATCTCCAAGACCGCCTCCCCTGCACCCTTCCCATGCTTGTGTCGTCTGCTTCTGTTTCTCATCCGTTCGCAGCCCGGCCCAACACTTCACGCTCCCCGAGTTGGGCAGCAGTGCCGACATCAGCCCATTCATAGTGGCATTGGCGACAACGCCAGCACAAACCACCATTGCCGGAGCCGGCTGTACGCACGATCAAGACCGGAGAATCCGCCGAACCGCATTTCCGGCAATTCTGTACGGCTCCGATCGAATCCTGCTCTGACTCCATGGCGGTGCTGCAGTTGCTTTGGTCAGCATGGCAACCAGCGCCTTCCCTCGCTCCCATCCCAGTCCCGCCTGTCGCTTGGCGAGGCACCTGGTGTGCCATCGGGTCCACATTGACGACATACCATGACTTTTCGCCGGCTCTCTTCACTGGTCTAGGGCCGAAGGTCTCTGACTCAGCCCGGCGAGCAGCGCTCGATCAGTGGGTCGCAGGGCTGGGCGGGCCTCTTGGCGACGGAGGACCGCCACCTCGTAGCGAAGGATGACGACCTCGACCGCCAGCCTCTGTTGTTGTCCCGCGAGAGGGGGAGCAGTTCGAGGATTCGGACGAAGGCAACATAAAGAAACGAGAGGGCCGTGGCCCAGTTTCGTCGCCCAGGGCCGTTCGACGAATATCCCAGTCAGCCCACTCAGATGACATTTTCGGCACCCACGGGCCGTGGGCTTCAGTGCGGGGATGCCCTCCACTCGGTCACCGAAGTCGCGGAGGACTCGCTCGTTAGGTTGGCGGCCCACATCGATCGTGTGGTCACCGGGTGACATGCGCCCACCAGCTCGGATCCGGACGGAATGGCTGTGCCGGGCGTCCCGTGGCCTCCGTGTCGATCCGGTAGACGAGCCCGGCCGCGGGCTCTGCCCGACGCTGCTCGTCATCCCATTCCTCGGTAGCAGTTGTCACGTACAACCTGTTCATACCCGGGCCGGCAAAGCCACAACAGGTCGCCTGCACCGCCGGGACAACCAACGCCTCACGCAGCTGGCCGTCTGGCGAGTAGCGACGGACGCACCCGCCTCCGTAGATCGCCACCCACAGATCACCGGCGGCGTCGACAGTCAGCCCGTCCGGCGTTCCGATCTCCTCGCTCAGTGTAACCATCACCTGCTGGCCCGATAGGTCCCCGGTACCCGGGTCGAACGCGAATGTGTAGATCACGCGTGGTCCACTGTCGACCAGATACATCGTGTGCCCGTCGGGGCTCCAACCGAGCCCGTTCGAGATGGTCAGCCCTTCTAACACCATTTCGCAGCAGCCGGTGCCGTCGAGGCAGTACAGGGCGGCGGCGCCGTCGTGGTGATCGTCAGCCAGGGTCCCAGCCCAGAACCGACCTTCGGGATCACATGCCGCATCGTTCATGCGAGTGCCATGGCCGGCCACTTCGGCGATCGAGCGGTACGAGCCGTCTAGGCGCAGATGGACGAAGCCCCGTTCAGCCGCCAGTAGCCAGCCGTCGTCGCCGCTAATGGGAGTGATCGCCCCGACGGTCCCAGGGAGTTCGTACACGCGAACCGGGATCAGGTCACCATCCTCGTCGACGAGGTCGCGATGGACGCACCCGGCCAGGACGTCCACCCACAGCAGCTCACCACGTCGTGCATCCCACCGGACACCCTCGCCAAGCAGCGACTGCTCCGTGGTGCAGGCCACTGCCTCGGGTGCGCTCTGCGAGGGAGCGGTCGACGGCTCAGTCATGCCAGCACGCAGCCGCTTCTGCGCTCAAGTTGCGGCGAGGATGGCGTGGGAGAGCATCCCCCCAGCGCGAACCTTGGCGTCGAAACCATGCTGGACCAGAATGCGCGTCGCGTAGTACGCACGCTGGCCAGAGCGGCACACGACATGGATCTCACGGTCTCGGGGCAGTTCGTCGAGCCGCGAGCGCAGCTGACCGAGCGGGATGTTGATGGTGCCGGGTACCTGCTCGACCGCGAGCTCGACCCCCTCGCGCACGTCGAGCAGAAAGGCCTCGTCGTCCGCTCTCCAATGGCTCAATGACATGTCCCCCCGCATGACATCGGCGCCGACCATCCCGGCAAAGTTGACCGGGTCCTTGGCGCTCCCGAATGGCGGCGAGTAGCAGAGCTCCGCCTCCTCCAGGTCGTAGACCGTCGCCCCTAGCTGGATGGCCAGTGCGATGTGGCTGATCCGCTTGTCCACGCCGTCCTCGCCCGCGGCTTGCGCCCCGAGCAGACGCCCGTCTGACTTGCGGAACAGGACCTTCATGGCGATCGGCTTGGCGCCCGGGTAGTAGCCGGCGTGCGAGTTCGGGTAGACGTACACCTTCTCGTAGTCCGCGTCCCCGAGCCGCTGGAGCGTCTTCTCGTTGGCCCCGGTCCAGGCGATCGCCGATCCGAACAGTCCCACGATGGCGGTTCCCTGTGTGCCTCGGAAATGTGAGTCGCGGCCAGCGATGACGTCGGCCGCAATGCGGCCCTGTCGGTTTGCCGGGCCGGCCAGTGCCATGAGGCTCCACTCGCCCGTCACGAAGTCCCGGACCTCGACGGCATCACCGACCGCGAAGATGTCGGGATCGCTGGTGCGCATGTGCTCGTCGACGCGGAAACCACCGAGCTCACCGATCTCGACACCGGCCGCCTTGGCCAGCGTGACGTCGGGTCGCACGCCGAGGGCGAGGATGACCAGGTCTGCCGGGTACGACTCGCCCGAGTGGGTCGAGACGACGAGAGACTCGCCATCCGCCTGCTCGAAACCGGCCACCCCGTCGCCGACCACCACATTCACGCCGTGGAGTCCGAGGAAGTCCTGGACGAGGCGTCCGTATTCCCGATCGAGCGGCGCCAGCACCTGGTCGGCCATCTCGATCACGGTCACGTCGAAGTCCCGGTGGACGAGGTTCTCGGCCATCTCGAGGCCGATGAACCCGCCGCCCACGATGACGGCCCGCCTCCGGGGTCGCACGGTCTGGAACCCGGAATAGTGCTCCATTCCGGCGAGGAAGCTCGTCCCCCGCTCGATCCACTGGCGGATCTCCCGCGAATCGGGCACGGTGCGGACCTGAAAGATGCCGGGGAGGTCGATGCCGGGCAGCGGTGGGCGAACTGAGGCCGCCCCGGGGGAGAGCACCAGCTTGTCGTAGGTCTCGCTGGTCACCGCACCCGTGGCGGCGTCGCGCAGCTCGACGGTCTTGTCCGCCGATGAGATGCCGATGACCTCGCAGCCGGTCCGGCAGTCCACGGCGAACTGCTCCCGGAAGACCCGCTCATTGGCGACCAGCAGACTCGATTCGTGTTCGATCACACCTCCGACGTGGTAGGGCAGGCCACAGTTCGCATACGAGACGTAGGGGCCACGCTCCACCATGAGGATCTCGACCTCTTCGTTCAACCGCCGCAGGCGCGCTGCGCACGATGCACCACCCGCGACCCCACCGACAATTATCACCTTCATGGCTCTACCTCTTCACTTTCTCGTCCAACATCATGACTGCCACTCGCTCAGATCCACGGGCCTCGCCAACCCCCCACGTCGGCGACGAGCGCATCGGCGGCTTCCGGCCCCCAGGTGCCGGGCGCATAGGGGTGGACGGTCGTGGGCGTGTCGAGGAGCGGCTGCATCACTCGCCACGCCTCCTCAACGGTGTCCTGGCGAGCGAATCGGGCGGTGTGACCGTTCATCGCCGCCAATAGCAGCACCTCGTACGGTGTCGGCCCCTCGCCGCCCTCGGACGCGAACTCCATGTCGAGCTCGATCGCTTCCGGCTTTGGAGCGTCGGCTCGTTGTGCCTGCAGGATGAGCCGCACACCAGTCGACGGATCCAGCTTCACGATGAGTTGATTGGGCTCGCTGTGCGCTTGCCGCAGCCCGAAGCCGAGCTTTGGCGCGGGCTTGAAGACAAGTCGCAGTTCGGTCTGGGTGACGGGGAGGCGCTTGCCGGTCCGGATGATGATCGGGACTCCGGACCACCGCCAGTTCTCGATCTCGAGCCTCAGGGCGCAGTAGGTCTCGGTGGTCGACCCGGGGGCCACTCCCTCGATCGATCCGTACCCGTCGTACTGGCCGCGGACGTACCGGCTGGGGTCGGCTTCAACCGTCGCCCGGAGCACCGCGGTCTGGGCCGCGCGGAGCGTTTCGGGGTCGCCCCGGGCCGGCGCCTCCATCGTCGCCGCGGCCAGCAGTTGCAGGAGGTGGTTGACGACGACATCACGCAGTGCGCCGACGGGGTCGTAGAAGCGCCCGCGGGTCTCGACGCCGAAATCTTCGGCCATGGTGATCTGGATGCACTCGATGTAGTTGCGGTTCCAGATCGGCTCCAACATCGTGTTGGCGAAGCGCAGGTAAAGAATTTCCTCGAGCCCCATCTTCCCGAGATAGTGGTCGATCCGATAGAGCTGCGACTCGTCGAGGTACTCATGGAGCTCCTCGGCCAAGGCGCGTGCCGAGACGAGATCATGGCCAAACGGCTTCTCGATCACCACGCGCCCGGACTTGGTCAGTCCCGCGCCAGCGAGACCCTTCACGACCTGCCCGAAGAGGAATGGTGGGATCTCGAGGTAGAAGACCGGACACGCGGCGTCAGCGACCTGGCTCGCCACCCGGTCGTACGTCGCCGCCTCGGTAAGGTCCCCCTGCGCATAGCAAAAACGCTCCGAGAGGCGGTCGAATACCGTGTCGTCGAGCTGCTCCCCCGTTCCGATGATCGAGGTGCGGGCCCGCTCGATCAGCTGCGACACCGTCCAATCCTCGACCGCCACCCCGACGATCGGACAGTTCAGCAGACGCCGCTGCTCGAGACGGTACAGCGACTGGAAGGTCATCACTCTCGCCAAGTCACCCGTGATCCCGAAGACCACCAAGGCGTCGCACTCCAGTTGCCGATCTTCCACCTTCGCAGCCGGTGCCATGACAAGTCCTCCGGGTCTAGACAATTCCGTCGAGTCGAAGGTCCGCCGGTCCGATAGTGGAGAGCTCGGGGGACGCGGTCATGAGAATTCCTCTTCACGCTCCGCGATGATGATGCGACCGGCAGCCTCGATAAGAGCGAGGTGGGAGAACGCCTGGGGAAAGTTCCCCAGATGGCGAGCCGTCTCGGTGTCGAACTCTTCCGCGTACAGTCCGAGCGGTGAGGCAACCCTTAAGAGTCGTTCCATCAGGTCACAGGCCCGTTGTCGTTCGCCGATGATGGTCAGTCCTGACACCAGCCAGAACGAACAGATGAGGAAGGAGCCTTCCTTACCGGAGAGTCCGTCGTCGGTCTCGTCGGTTCGGTAGCGGAGCACGAACCCGTGCTCCGTCAGCTCTCCGGCGACGGCCAGCACGGTCGCCCGCATCCGCTCGTCTTCACCAGGTAGAAATCCGAAACCGGCAGCCAGCAGTGTCGATGCGTCAAGTGCGTCCGTGCCGTAGTGCTGGCGCAACACTCCCCTGGGGCTCACTCCATGTTCCAGGATGTCGGTCCGGATCTCTTCGGACGTGGCCCGCCACTTGCTCTCGAGCTCGGGGGCACCGCGAATTCCGGCGAGCTTGGCGGCCCTCTCGAGCGCCACCCAGGACATGAGCTTCGATGACACGTAGTGCTGTGGTTTGCCTCGAGCCTCCCAGATTCCCTGGTCAGGTTCCTGCCATACCCGCGTTGCGCACTCGGCCTGGGCTTGCACGACCGGCCACAACGCCCGTGGCAGGCGTTGACTGCGTCGCGTGTGCAGCAAGATGGAATCGAGCACTGCTCCGTAAACGTCGTTCTGACGCTGGTCGAAGGCGCCGTTGCCGAGCCGCACCGGACTTGCTCCTCCATAGCCGGACAGGTCGTCCCTGGTGGACTCGGTCAGGTCCCGCCGGCCGTCGATCCCGTACATGATCTGCAAACCACCGTCCTCATTAGGCTCGAGGTCGGTCACGAACTGCATGAACTCTTCAGCTTCCCATCCCAAGTTCAGGTAGTGCAGGGCTTGGAGCGTGAACGTGGAATCGCGCATCCATGTGTAGCGGTAGTCCCAATTCCGTTCGCCGCCCGGTGTCTCGGGTAGTGAGGTGGTGAGCGCCGCCACCGTCGCTCCGGTCGGCATGTAGGTAAGGCCCTTGATGGTCAGGGCCGAACGCTCAATCGGATCGCGCCAGCGATGGTCGGGCATGCGAGCTGTTCCCAGCCACTCACGCCAAAGACGAACCGTCATCTCCAGCCGAGCCTCGGCATCCTCCCGGTCGAGAGGAGAGGTGAGATCCTCAGCCCAAGACAGCGAACAGTAGATCTGCTCACCCTCCCGGAGTGTGTGACGGGCCCGGGCTCGGTTACCTTCGATACCCAAGTTCATGTCGGTCTGGAGCCGGATGGTTTGGCCTGCCCCGCGGGCATCGGCGACGTGTCGCTCGCCTTCGCCCAGAGTCCAGTCCGCTGGTGTGCGGCCGTAGTCGAAAACGGGCTCGCAGACCAGCTCGATCTGCACGCTCCCCTTTATGCAAGTAGCCGTTCGCACCAGAAGGTGGTCGGCATCGGCATCCGCAGGTGGGCGGGTGTGCGGCGTCACGCGGTCCTCTGCGGAGGGTGGACCTATGGTCAAAGCATCGCGGACGACGAGCCACCCGCTGGGCGTATGCCACTCGTGGTGAGGACGTTCGTGCCCGCCTCGTAGCATCGGGCTGTGGGCACGTTGATGTCGAAGGGTCCGACGCGAAACGCGCCAGCCCCTCGGTCCAGCAGGCTTCCGAACACACTGGGAGAGTCGAAGCGCGGGACGCACAGCCAGTCAATGGCTCCGTCCGCCCCGATAAGGGCGCCGGTATGACAGTTTGAAAGGAAGGCGTAATCGGCGATCGGTGGGAAGGGTGAGGGAGCCGCCGCACTCTGCATATTCAGACGCTGGCTCACGATGCCCCTGGCCTCCCAAGGCAGACCTTGTGCGCTAGTGACACCAACATGGCGACTCCTCCATCAGGTCCATCTTCCACGTTCCACAACAGCTCTCGAGAACCTTGGCTTCTTCGCATACTTGATTGCCGGCTCCCGATGTGCTTCGGTCTCACTGGCTCTGATTCGACGAACCCCTGATTCGAGTCCCCCCGGACTTCCCAACTCAGCGCCGGTCTCGCCGGTCGTCGCGTCGGTCCCCGCGATCGTCCCGGCGGCCTCCACGGCGATCGCTACGGCGGCCGACACCGTGGGCGACAACTGCTGCCGTCCCGGCTACCGCTGCTGTTCGGGCAACTGGGCCCCCGATGACGCCGCGACGGCCTCTACGTCCTGGTCGAAGTGGCATATCAGTCTCCTTCTTCGTCGTCGGCCTCAAGTGAGGCAAGGATTGCTTGGATTGGAATGCGTCCATTGGCGACAAGCTGGCCACCCGACCTGCGGGCTGCAGAAGCAAACGGTGCCGCCCAGGAGTTCTCCCACACAAGCACACCGGCTGTCGTTCCTGGCTCCATGGCAGCGGCCAGGTTGATGACGTCGTCTGCCGCCAGGAGATCAGCAAGCTGCGCCTCTGCTGTTCGAAGTTCATCGACCTCGTCGAGGTCTTCGATCTCCAGTGCATCGATCTCCCCGTTCTCGTCCTTCACTAGAACGACAAGGTCCAGAACGCGAATGACCCCTGCGTCGACCAATCTGGCAAGCTCAGTGGCCATCTCCCCGGTGAAGTGGGACACGCCAGGTGGGAACTCGACCACCAAGTAGTCGACAGGTCCGAGTTCATCGATGTCGGCATCGGCCACGACCAATTCCTCCGTATTCCTTGGACTACCGTCCGACGTCTGCCGGACGAGCGATGATGTAGATCAGGGACCCGACCACCGGGATGAACAAGATCAGAACCGTCCAGCCGAATTTCGCCCCCCCGTGGTGGTCATGGCGCCTGAAATTGTCGATGAAGCACCAGACGATCAGGAAGACCATCAAAACCAAACCTGCGAACATCAGCATCGACCAAAAGATGCTGAGCACGGGATAGACGTACCCGACCATTGTCGAACCTCCTAATGTCTACGATAGTAGACGATCTGGTTTTCACCATACGACTGATCCAAATACGGAACTAGGGCCAAAGGTCCTGAACGTCGATGAGGCCCTGACTACGGTGAGGTCATCTCGAGGCCGAGTAGCTGCGAAGCCGGCGGTGCAAGTACGACCCTGGAACCAGAGTTGGTTCTGCGGTGAGTTCGGATCAGCGAGGCCGGTCAACCAGTCATTCGAGCCATCGTCCAAGGAGCGCGATGTCTGAGCAAGTGACGGACGAGGTCGAGCGCAAGCGTCCGGGGCCACGTCGCAAGAAGGGTGCACCGTCGGGTCCCGCTGCTGTTCAGCGGGCTGTGCTCGATGCCGCTATCAAGCTGTTCGTCCAACACGGGGTTGCGAGCGTCTCCCTTCGTGACATCGCAGCTGACGCCGACGTTGAGCTGGCCCTGATCCGTCGCTACCTCGGCTCTCGTACGGACCTCATCTCGGCGGTGTTCGACGACGTGAGCAATTCTCTGGCCATCGAGCTCACTGAACGACCGCTCCAGCAGATCAGCTTCGATCAGTACTCGACTATGGGCAGGTGGACTGTCGTGCTACTCCACCTCGTGATGAGCGGAGCCGACATCAACGCTGCCGTCGAGCACGTGAATCCGATCCAGACACTGGCCGACGTGTTCGTCGATCACTTCGGAGCCGACCCCGTGGGCGCCCGGGTTCGAGCCGCCCAGGTCGCCGCACTGGCCCTCGGATGGCGCCTGTTCGAGCGTTACCTCATCGTCGCAGGTGACCTCGGTGCACTGGGCCCTGAGGTGCTGCACGACGAAGTGACCGCCCTCAATCGGCATATCGGCGGCATTCCCTGGCCGCTGACCGACCAGTGAGATCTCGATGACGAGGGATGGGCGACGGGCTCCTGGCGGTGCGTGGGCAGGACGAGATGAGGACATGGCGACGCGGAGGCTGTGGCTGACGAGGCGCCCAGCGGGAGGTGATCGGCGCAGCTCAATGCCACGGGTGGGGGTTCCGCGAGGTCGCGACCGCTTCGGCAGCTCGTAGCGGTCTACTCTGCCAACGAGGTTCCCCAGGCGAGCGTGGCGCCGTGGAGTCGCCGAGGGGCCCGCGCAGCCAGAGGCACCACAGGTGAGCATGAGGGCACAAGATGGATCCCGATAGCCACAAGATGCTGGACGACCGAGTCCGTCGAAGGCTCCTGACCCGATGATTTGTTGGCACACGCACAATCGAGGCTATGTCCACCCCCAGACTTCAGACTGCGCGATCGCAAATGCTTCGCCTTCGATGGCTCTGGGGGAAAAAGGTCCTTAGTCCCTGGTTCGACCAAGGCCCGACTGCGCAAGATGGAATTGGGCGTGAAGTTGGTTTCCGTTGACCACACGCTGCATGGTCACGGTACTGGAAGGGAGGCGAAGCTGTGGGCAAGAAGAAGGGCAAGAAGAAGGGCAAGAAGGCAATGAAGGGCGGTCGTGCTGACTCTGACGCCCTTCACCCGGATGCCGATCAGATACCTGCACCGGAGCGCAGCCAGAAGATGAAGCGGAAGGAGTACGAACGTGAACTCCGATGCCTACATGGTGAACTGGTTGCCGTTCAAGAGTGGGTGAAGGCCTCAGGGGCAAAGGTCTGCGTCGTGTTCGAAGGTCGCGACACCGCGGGCAAGGGTGGGACCATCAAGGCCATCACCGAGCGGGTGAGTCCGAGAGTGTTCCGAGTCATCGCCTTACCATCTCCGACCGAGCGCGAGAAGTCGCAGATGCACATCCAGCGGTACCTTCCGCATTTCCCGGCGGCGGGTGAGGTGGTGATCTTCGATCGCAGTTGGTACAACCGGGCCGGAGTCGAGCCGGTCATGGGCTTCTGCACCCCCGAAGAGAGCGAGCGTTTTCTGGAGTTGGCGCCTGGGGTGGAGAAGGCGATGGCCGATTCGGGAATTCTGCTCCTCAAGTACTGGCTAGAGGTCAGCCCCGACGAGCAAACGCGGCGGCTGCAAAGCCGAATCGACGACCCCCGCAAGATCTGGAAGCTATCGGACATGGACTTGCGGTCCTACGAACGGTGGTTCGACTACTCCCGCGCCCGTGACGAGATGTTCGCAGCCACGGACACCGCGTGGGCGCCTTGGTGGATAGCCAACTCCGATGACAAGAAGAGGGCCAGGCTCAACATCATCTCCCACCTGCTCGACAGGATCCCCTATGAGCCAATCGGGCACCACCACGTCGAGCTTCCCGATCGGCAGAAGCCGGGCAACTATCGGGAGCCAAACGCCCCGATTCACTACGTCCCAGCACGGTACTGAGCTATCGATGCCACCCTGCCTATCTCAGTTCGTTCGGCCATAGTGAATCACCGGATCAAGGATCGGACTCTACGATCGGGTCAATGCCACGGGCGATGGCGACCAAGTCGCCGACTGAGATATCCCGGGCCCGGCGACGCTCGGAGGCCGTGAGGTTCCCCTCGGGGACAAGGAGCCGCAGACCCCCCGGATAAATCTGGAACTCTAGAGGGGTTGCAAGTTCCAGAGCCTCACCGTCGATGCCAGCGTAGGCCTTGCCGGACCGAGACCGAACCTCGAAGTGCTCTGTGGTGAACTCGTGCCAATACTTGCTCCGGCGACGCTGCCCGAGCGCCGAAAGGGTAAACACTTGGGCCGCCTCACTCCCAGTGCTGGCGGAGATGGCGACGACGCCCAGCTTTCCAGTATCGAGCCGCCGGCGTTGGGACGCATCCAGGGTGGCACCCAGGACGTAGGGGTTGTTTGACACCTGAATCAGGAACGCGCCGTCGACCTCAACGCCGCTGGGCTCGGTGAACTGGAGGTCGAAGGGCTCGTCCGTTCGGCCCAGCATCTCGGGCAGCATCGTCTTGGTGGTTTCGGACTTGGCCTCCCGGTAGCCCTCTTGTTGCACGATCGTGGCATAGATGCCGAGCGACACATTGTTGACGAACAGGCGATCCCCAACGGTGGCGTAATCGATTCTGCGTTCGATGCCATCGTGAAAAGCATTGAGGCTGAGACGGGGATTCTCCCGATCGATCCCGAGGTCGAGGGCGAAGTGGTTTCGCGTGCCGGCCGACACGCACACGAACGGGAGATTGTGCTCGATAGCAATAGAGGCGACCAGTGCCTGGGATCCGTCACCACCAGCCATCCCCAGGCAGTCGGCCCCGCGGGTGATGGCATCGCGTGCCAGCTGTTCGAGGTCAAGACCGTGATCGAGCATGACAACTTCGACTCCGAGGTCCCTTGCCAGATCGACCAAACCGAATTCTGCCACCTTGCCCCCCCCTGACCAGGGGTTGCAGATCAACACCGGGTGCTGGGGTCGTCTGACCGAGGCTGGTTGACGCTCGTCATGCTCGTGAAGGTCGCGTATGAGAGCGGCTCGACCAAGCCCTACAGCAGCACCCAGCAGTACCGCCAGGAGCGCTATCCGCAGCAAAGGACGATCGGCCTGAGGAGTCGCCCGGAACGTCGCCAGGACTATCAGCACCACACCGACGACGCTCCCGGCGATACCGACAGCCCGACGTGGCATCCGCTCAGTAACCGCCCACCACAACCCACCGACCGTGAGTGCGAATCCAACCAGAGCGACAACGAGGAAGAAGAGATTTCGGGCCACAAATGCCAAGAGCGCTACGGTCAGCACCAGTCCGCATCCAAGCGAACCCAGCGCCAAACCACGTTCGCGCCAGCTGACTCTGCTCAAATCCCCCGCTGTAGTCGTATTCATCAGCACCTCCTCGGATCACGCTAGGGCTGCGGTGGCCCAGGCGCTAGGGTCCAAAGACCCTCGATCCCCTCCGACGTCGTCCCCAATTCCCCTGGACCGATTCGACGGATCACGGCACGGTCGGATCGACCGAAAGGACCGGATCGACACCGGTATCGTGGTGGGGTGTCGTCGGACCCCCTTGCTCGCCGGGCCACTGCTGTCCGCGCCTTGCTGCTGGGACTCACGTGGATACTGCTTACCGGCCTGCTGATCGCTAGCGGTGAGCTCGTCGCGCATTCGGAAGCGATTGCACACTTCGACGCTCACATCACGTCCTCGGTCGTAGCTCACCGCACTCCTGCACTCGATACAATGATGAAGATCATCACATGGGCAGGTTCGTGGGTGGCCGTGGCGGTCACCGGGGGGATCTTCCTGGTACTGGTGGCCATCCGACGGTTGCCACTGACCGTCCTGATTCTGGCCGCTGTGGCCTGGGTCGGTGAGGTTTCCTCTGTGAACATCGCCAAGGGCCTGGTGGACCGTCAGCGACCGCCCCAGATCGTCTGGTTGGTCAGCGCGCACGGAGGTTCCTTTCCTTCGGGGCATGCCGCCAACGCGACACTCGTGTTCACCAACCTGGCCTTCGTTTCGCTCCTGCTGATCCGTCTCCGAACAGCTCGGGTGGCTACCTCCATCGGGGCGGTGCTCGCTGTGGCAGCAGTGGGGTTCTCACGTGCGGAACTCGGCGTGCACTGGACGACCGACGTGATCGCCAGCGTTCTTGTTGTTGGCGCATGGCTGGCGGCCACCGCCTGTCTCTTCGCCCCTTACCTTCCAATGCCCTCGTATTCGTCTCCGGTGAAGGAGTCTGCTGAATGGTCTGACCGGTCAGAACTGGAGGCTGCTACCGATTCCCGATCCGCGAAATGATCGCTTCGATCGGGGTTCCCGGGCATCGGGACACCGACCTGCGATAGTGGGGAATGCCCGTCATTGTTCACCTGTCGGACATCCATTTCGGTGCCCATCGGGAGGAACTCGCTGAATCGCTGCTCACTGACGTGGCGACCCAGCGACCTGATCTGGTGGTCGTCTCCGGTGACCTGACCCAGCGGGCACGCCGCGAACAGTTCAGCAGAGCGCGGGACTACCTGGAACGAATGCCTGGCCCTGTGCTCACTGTCGTGGGAAACCACGACCTCCCACTAGTCAATCTTCCAAAGCGGCTGGTGTCGCGGACTCGGCGGTATGAGCGATACATCAGCACGGAACTCGACCCAGTTGTCGTCGTTCCCGGTCTGGCCGTCGTCGGGCTCGACACCATGCCGGCGTGGCGCTGGAAGGCCGGGCACGTGTCGCCCCGTCAAGTTGGAATCGTCCGGGATGCCCTCGGCAACAGTCCAGCTGGCCTATGGCGGCTTCTGGTCACGCACCATCCGGTCTTACCTCCGGGCCTGTCCGGGCTGGTCGGTCGCGGGCTCCTCGTCGACGCCTGTGCACAGGCCGGTGTGGCGGTGCTGATGTCCGGGCACACGCACACCGCGTCAATAGACGTTGTGTCTCTCAACGCTCTCGAGGGCCGGCACTCGGCCTTGGCCGTGGTGGCGGGTACGGCAACCAGCAGACGAACCAGGGGGACACCGAACTCCTATGGAGTGTTGCGGCTGTCTGACTCGATGAATGTTGGCGCCAGACTTGCACTGGAGGTCCGCCAGCCCGTAGAGATGGACTGGTCGATCGCTCGTACGGCACGATTTGAGTACACCTCTCAAGGCGTCGTCGCCTGCGGCTCGGATCAGGCGTAGAGGCCCGAGCGCTATGGGGGATGTCCGGCGACACATGAAAGCCACGAATGGACGTTCAGACATCGCGCCGGATGATGCGTCGGTCACCGTCAATGAGGAGTTTCGACCTTCACGACTCAGCGCTCGGATCGCTTCGGCGGACCTCTCCACGATTAGCGCCTGGTGGCGTGATGTGGATGACGTTCTTGGCGCCCACAGGATGGTCCCTTGCTCGACAGGTGTGAGCCGGCCGAGCTCCCGCTGACGACTAGGTCCGGACGGGGCTCCATCCGGAACCGTCCTGCCGGTGTCAGTCGATCCACAACCACGCCCGGACCTGGGCCTCGTGGTCGACGTAGCGCTCCCCGGAAACGTCGACGACCACCTTGTGGATCGTGCCACCGTTGAACGTGAACGGCGAACGGTAGTCCGGGGTGACCGGCGAGGCACTGTCCCGACCCACGCAAATGCCGTCACCGACCAGACAGAAGAAGCCAGGTTGAGTCACGATCTGCCCGGAGCCGACCTGTTCGTCGTCGACATAAAGGGAGAGCGTGCCCTCGAAGCCGGGCAGGTCCGGATCGGCACTCGGACCGGTCATGGCGAAGTCGGCAGCGAGGACGTGCTGCCCCGGGCTCAGGTCCCGATCGGCCACGACGTACTGCAGCTTGGTCCCGATCCAGTTGAACGCGTACCGGAGGCGCTTGTCCTGGACGTAGAGGCTGTGGCCCCCCGCTACACCGCCGTGGGCGTAAAGGACACCTTCGGCGTCGGGCGAATCCACCTGGACCCCACCGGCGATCGTGTACGACCGACCGTTGATGGCCACACCCGCACTCTCCGGAACGTCGGCACAGTCGGGGTAGTACACGTAGTGGTCCCGGTCCGGAGTCGCGCGTGGCCGCTCGGCCAGCACCTGCTCGATCGCAGACCGGTCGTCGAGGGGCAACCCCTTGTAGATGCCGGCGTAGTAGAACCAGAGGCTCTTCAACATCTCGAGCCGCTCGGGCTCCTCGTCCGCGAGGTTCCTGGTCTGGGCCCGGTCTTTCTCCAGATGGTAGAGCTCCCAAACGTCGTGCTCGAACTTGCCCCAACCGGAGATCGGTGGGTGAAGGGCACATGCGAGCCACCCCTGGTGGTAGAGCGAGCGCTGGCCAAGCATGGCGTAGAACTGGGTCTCTTTACTTGGAGCGCCGGCGTCGGACAGGGCCGCAGCGAAGCTCTCGCCCTCAATGGGGCTCTGCGTGTAGCCGTTGATGACCTCGGGCGGCTCGATGCCCAGGAGCTCGTAGACGGTCGGGACGACATCCACCGCGTGGATGTACTGCGGGAGCGCCGCTCGCTGTGGTTCGATTCGCGCCGGCCAGGAGACCAGGCACATGTCGGCCACGCCGCCCTCGTATCCCGCCCACCGCTTCCAGTACGGGAAGGGCGTGTCGAAGGCCCAGGCCCATCCGGTGTTGTAGTGGTTGTACGACGCCGGGCCGCCCAGTTCGTCGATGTGGGGGAGCGTCAGCTCGGTGGTGTCGGCCACGCCGTTGAAGAACCTCCACTCGTTGAAGGAGCCGTTCGGGCCGCCCTCGCCGCTCGCCCCGTTGTCGGAGACGACGACGACGAGGGTGTTGTCCAGTTGGCCGGCACTCTCCAAATAGTCGATCACCCGGCCGAGCTGATCGTCGGCGTAGGAGATGTAGCCGGCGAACACTTCGGCCATCCGCGAGAAGAGCCGCTTCTCGTCGTCGGACAGCGTGTCCCAGGGGCGGACGGTGTCGAGGACGGGCCAGGGCTGCCCGTCCGGCCCGGTGGCGGTCCTCCCCCCGTGGGGGTTGATCCCCGACAGCTCGGTACCTTCGGGGAGGAGTCCGAGATCGATCTGGCGCTGGAGGATGCCCGGCCGGATGGCTTCGTACCCCTCGTCGAAATTCCTCGTGTACCTGTCGGCCCACTCCTTCGGCACGTGGTGCGGCGCATGGCCCGCCTGGGGGGCCAGGTACATGAAGAACGGCTTGTCCGGCTCGACCGCCTTGGCGTCACGGATGAACTCGATGGCCTTGTCGGACAGGTCCTTGCTCAGGTGGTAGCCATCCTCGGGCGTCCCCGGTGCCTCGATCTGGTGGTTGTCGTGGACGAGGTCCGGGTACCACGAACTGGACTCCCCGCCCAGGTAACCGTAGAAGCGCTCGAAACCGCGCCCCAGCGGCCAGCGTCCCTTGTAGGCGGCCATGTTGGACTCCTCGCCGGGAACGAGGTGCCACTTGCCCACGCAGTAGGTGTTGTAGCCGCGCCCGGCGAGCACCTCCGAGATGAATCCGTTCTCGAACGGGATCCGTGTCGAGATCCCGGGGAACCCACTGGCGAACTCGGCGATCGTAGCCATGCCATTGGAGGTGGCATTGCGGCCGGTTAGCAGCGACGAGCGCGTCGGCGAGCAGAGCGCTGTCGTGTGGAAGTTCGAGAACCGTACACCCCGGTCGGCGATGCGGCGCATGGTCGGGGTCTCGACGGGACCCCCGTACACGTCCATCGTGCCGTAGCCGACGTCGTCCCACGCGATGAACAGGACATTGGGAGCGCCTTCGGTGGCCTGCGGCGCGGTAAAGGTCGACCAGTCGGGGACGGAGTCCCGGATGTCGAGGGCGATCTTCCCCTTGTAGTGCTTCGGCAATGCTGTGTTCCTCACTTCGGTCCAGGGGGATCCGTCGGAAGTCTGATTGTCAACACAGGTTCATGTCGTACCGCATCCTATAGCGGTGTGCCAGCAACTCTGCTTCGACAGGTGAGGTGCCGGATATGCCATCCGATGCCGGTGAGCTGCCCTTTCATCTGTAGTCATCCCGCAACTAAGTGGAAAGCGTGATCATCTCCACAACGCGATCGACGTCATGTCATCCACCTTCCAACAGGAAGTATCGGACGATGAAGGGACCTTAGGCCCTGGCCGGTTGCTCTCATGCCAGTAATCCTTGGGCCCAGTGAAACAAGAAGCCCTTCTACGATCGGTGGGAGTGAATGACCCGAGCCCGTTCTTTGACACCCAAGGCGACGGCTCCCTCCCACAAGATCACTTCTTTTCGTTTACGCGCTCACCGCCACCAGCCAAGGGAACCTCGTGCCGCCGGTAATCCTGGTGGAACGTTAGCCGCCTTGGAGATGCTGGTCGGTCAGCTGATCCCCGTCACTGCGGCACTCACCAAGGTCGCCGGTCTGTACCGCTCGAATCGTGGGATCAGCGGGCGGGAAGGTGGGCGATGAGGACCGCGGCTGACGGACCGACGTGTGATGGGGACCACTGGTGGCGACGCTGGCTGGCCGAGGTTGCGGACACGACGACCATGATCTGTCTTCGGTACCTCAGCAACGGCACGGGTTCGCAGTCGCCGTCGGACCACGGAGAGGGGATCGGAAAGCATCGTGGTCCTTAACCTTCTGCTCATTGGCCTAGTGATCACACTCGAGCCGATCCCGCTCACGGCGTTCCTTCTGGTTCTCGCCTCGAAGAGCGGGGTCCGGAAGGGTGCCGCGTTCATAGTCGGCTGGCTCGTGTCACTGGCCCTGGTCATTGCGTTCACGCTGGTCGTCACCCAGAACAACCCTCCCAAGCCGAGCACCGTGCCCTCCTTGGCGGCGCTAGCCGTGAAGATCGCCATCGGTGTGGTGCTTGTCGTCATTGGTTACCGCCGATCTCGACGATTGGATCAACCCAAGGGACCCAAGGAGGTCCCAAAGTGGCAGACGGGTGTCGACAACATGTCGATGTGGTTCGCCATCGCCCTTGGCCCTCTCACGCAACCTTGGGGGCTCGTAGCGGCCGGCGTCGCCACTATCACCGAGGCGAAGCTCTCTTCGTGGCAGTCCTCCCTCGCGCTCATCATGTTCTGCCTGGTCGCAACCGCCACCTACCTGACGATGGAGATCTACGTCGGGTTCTGGCCCGCGAAGGGCGCGGCCCTGCTCGGCCGGCTCCGCTCGTGGCTGGACAGCCACACAGACCAGGTCATCATGATCGTGTCACTGGTACTCGGATTCTGGCTGATCGGGAACAGCATCTATGTGGTGGTCTCCGGGGGCTGATGGCAGCGGACCGGAAAGTGCCTCACCAGTGGGACGAGCCCGGGACCTTCGGCCCTAGACGACTAAGCGGAGTCGGCGAAGAATCACAATGATGAGAGTCGCCAGTGAAGAGTATGGGCACAGAGAAGGTCCAGGAGAAGTCGCTTTAGAGGTTCTCGACGACATCGAACGCGGGCTGTCAAGAGTCCAAAGGGACGAGGTTGTCATCGAGCGAGTCGGCCTCATGGCCCTAATGGCTGGCCTGGTCGGCCTCGGGGTCGTGGCCGCGCTCGTCATCGCTCTCGCACTACTCCGGAGATGGCTGGCGCGGTTGCTCCGTTCCGGAGACCGGTCAGGCTTCGGAAGCTGACGGGGTAATCTCTGACCGTGACCGTCTTCGGCGGAGGCTCATGCCTAACTGGATCAGGAGTCCACGGATCGCTTCCGCAACGTCCATTGCCGATCCGGGTGTCCACGCAGGTGTCGGTGACATGAGGATCGTTCCTCGGCCCGAGGTCGAGACCCGATGACGGATCCCCGGCCTGAGCCCGAGCCGACCGTCGACGACACCGAGGCGGATCTCGAACACCTCCAGACGGAACGGGATGCCTTGGCCCGGGAGGTCGAGAGGCTGAAGGCCCCCCGCACGCGGCGGTTCCGGCGAGGGGTCGTGGGTATTCTCGTTGCGTTGACCTGCATATTGGTCGTGCTGTCCACCATGGTCGTGTGGGCGCACCGTACCGTGCTCAACACGGATACCTTCGTGGGCACCGTCGGCCCCGTCTTCCAGCACCCGGAGGTGGACTCGGCCGTCGCCGCTCGGGCCACGGATCAGCTGTTCACTCAGCTGCAGCTCCAAACCCGCCTCAAAGAGGCGTTGCCGGACAAGGTCAGCTTCGCTGCTGTGCCCATCACTGGGGCGACCAAGAGCTACGTCACGGACCAACTGGCAACGGTCTTGGGTTCCGACCGGTTTCAGACCATCTGGATCAAGACGCTCACCTCCACCCATGAGACGGTGGTGGCGGTGCTCCGGGGTCAGAAATCCGCGACGGTCTCCACTGCGAACGGCTATATCGTTCTCAACACCGTCCCGGTGATCAACAAGGCCCTGGGATCGGTGTCGGGGCTCGCTTCCAACCTCACCGGCAAAAACGTCTCCCTGCCTACCATCACCTCGGC
Source organism: uncultured Acidimicrobiales bacterium (assembly GCA_963727075.1). GTDB lineage: Bacteria > Actinomycetota > Acidimicrobiia > Acidimicrobiales > RAAP-2 > Bog-756. Next base: position 416,108 of record CAVSET010000002.1, on the reverse strand, counting down.
GGAGCCGCCCAAACAGGCGGTGGACAAGCTGTCAAAGGCGCTCGGCGTCCAGCTGCCCTCCAACTACGGCCAGATCACGCTGGTGCGATCGACCAATCTCGCTGTCGCCCAGCGCGGGGTCAAGGCCTTCGACCGGTTGACCATCGCCTTGCCCCTGATCACGCTGGCATTGATCGCCTTCACCCTGTGGCTCTCTGTCTCCCGGCGTCGCACCCTGGTCCAGCTCCTGGTCACCAGCTCATTGCTGCTGATCGTCCTGCGGCGGGTCGTCATCCACGAGCAGGGCGCCCTGGCCAACGGTGCCAACAACCCCCAGGTCGCCCAAACCGTGCTCGGGGACTTGTTGCACGGGTTCTTCATCCTCACCGGCTGGCTCCTCGCCATCGCACTGGTGATCCTGGTGGTGGCCCTGGTGACCGGGCCCTACCGGTGGGCCGTGGCCCTGCGTCGGTTCGTGGCTCGGACCTGGCGTCGAGGTGTCGAGGCCGCTAGCGGCGAGCGCCGGGCCCGATCCGGAGCCTGGGTAAGGGCGCATGCAGACGGCCTCCAACTGGTAGGGGCAGTCGTTGCCGGGGTTCTCCTGTTCGTCGTCGCCATCTCCTGGTGGAGCTTCCTGATCATCGGAGTGCTCTTAGCCGTCTACGAAGTCGCCCTACAGGCGACCAAGGATCGCCCACGCGAGGGAGCGCCGCCTGGGCCCGGGGTCGACCACGATGTGGGTGCACCCACTCACGTCGGCGATTCCTGAACCGGTAGGTGCCAGCAAAGTGATCCGGCATGGCTGAGCAGGTCTGTCCACAATTAGTTGCGCCAGAAACAATGGGGGGATATCTCGGTCGTCAACGTGGAAAGTGCCGCGGGAGTACTCGTCATCCGAGGTGGTCAGAGGGGTTCTGTCGGTAACCCACCCACCCACCCACGCTCCCACCACCCACCCACCAACCAAACGGGCACCTGACCGACCAGGGCGAGCTCAACGCCCGGATCACGTACCATCGACAGCCCCGTGAGCGTGTGCGTGGTCAGTCGCCTGCCTCAGCAGGACGGGCATGCTCGGTCACATGTAGCTCGGCTCTCAACTTCAGCATCCCGGACCTGACGCGCGTCTTGGCGGTACCCAGGGGGATTCCCTCGGCCTCAGCGATCTCGGGTGCGGTGAGACGGAACAGAGCGGCCAAGACGACCGCCCTGCGTTGCTCGAGCGGAATTCGACCCAGCGCGGCCCGCACAGTACCCATCTCGTCCTCGAGAACGGCGACATCGGCTGGAAGAGGATCGGCGGCGACCATTTGGAGGAAGGCTTCAGCGTGTGGACTCACCGATTCGGGACGATGCCGGCGTAACGCGTCCAAAGCTGCGTTCCGGCGTGATCGTGAGGAGCCAGGTCGTGACCGAGCCGCGAGCAGGGTCAAAAGAGCTCGCGCCGCGCCAGGCCCGTAGGAGGGCATCTTGGGCAATGTCATCGGCCCAGACCGGGTCGCCCGTCATCTTGACTGCGAGGCCGTAGACACGTCCCTGGAACCGGCGGACGAAGGCCCGGGCCCGTTCCAGATCCCCGTCTCGGAAGCCGGCGAGCATCGCCTCATCGGGGACGGCATCCGTCCCCGATGAGGCGGGAAGCTCATGGATCGGAGCAGGAAACCGGCCCGCCGTGTGGCGGGTTCGGCCCCCTGATCGCTCGCCGGATGGCCGGTCGAAGCCCCGGAGATCGCCTGGAGAAAGGGCGCCGCAGTTGGCGTTGTGAGGCATGGCAGATCATTTCGGACGCGAGTATCGTTACTCTGGCATCCTAAAGGAGATACTTTTATTACGCAACCCTTGTAATGTATTTAGGGAGGTCCCTGAGCAGATGGCGAGTGAGGATGCGGTGAAAGAGGACAGCAGCGATTCCCCGAGGCGGCCGGGCCGCCCACGGATCGCCCGTTACGACGACGAGATCCTGAGGGTGGCTCAGGAGTTGCTTCTCGAGAAGGGGTACTCAGGCTTCACCATCGATGCGGTGGCGGCCAAGGTGGGAGTGGGCAGACCCACGATCTATCGTCGGTGGCCGACCAAGGCGGCCCTGGCCGTTGCGGCGATGGGGCAGAGCACGGGCCTCGCCCCAGCACCGGATACGGGAAGCTTGCGCGAAGACCTCCTCGCCTTCCAGCGTCATCAGGTCAGTCTGACCCGGCCCGAGACTCGACAGATCACCGCGGGGTTGGTTGCCGACCTCGTTGCAGATCCCGAACTGGCCGATGTTTACGTCTCCCGGTACGTCAGCCCTCGTCGGACTTCGGTGGCTGAGGCGCTCCAACGCGGCATCGACCGGGGCGAACTCCGACCGGATGCCGACTTCGAGTTCATCTTGAACCTGCTGATCGGGCCCCTTTTCATGCAGAGCGTCGTCTTTGGCAAACCGTCTCCACCGGACATGCCGGAGAGAACGGTCGACGTCGTCCTGGCCGCCTTCGGCACCAAGCCCTCCGGTTGACCTCACTACGGCTGCCGGATCACCGCCGACAAGCCCCGACGCCGTCGAGAAGCTCGTAGCGATCCGCCTGCACATGGTCTATGTCCACCGAGAAGGTCCCGTGCTCCAACACGACACTCGTCAGCCCGAGGTATCGAAGGGCCCCGACGAGCCGCCCAGCACGTCGGCGTGTACCGACCGCACGCCACAGTGCCGACCCCGTTCTGTCAGGGATCTGACAATCCGTGTGCCGATTCCCCGTCGCTGCCGGTCGTCCTGCACGAGCACACCGAGGTGGAATGCGCCTCCCGAGTCGGGCGCCAGGGCCCCCATGCCCACACACAACGGTCCCTCCCAGACGAGGGTCAGCATGTCGACGTTGCGCTTGAGCTGATCAGCTGTGAAGGCGATGCCATCGATCGGACGTGAAAGCGGTGCTGGAGGCTGATCCTCGAGCAACGTCGCATCATGGCGATTACTGCCCGGATATCAGACGGCCAGGCCCGAGCCACTCCAGGTCGGAACGTCGGTGGCGTACGCAAGGTTGCCGGTGTGGACCTGGTTGCAGATGCCGCGAGCGATAGCACGAGAGATGTACGCACCGCCGGAGTAATCGGATTGCCCGGACGGATTCGGACCGGTGCTGAGCATCCCGACATGCTGGCCACCAGCCGGCGAACCTCGCACCCAACGGCGGTTCCGTACGGGCTGGTCTGGCGTCCGTCAGCTGTGGCTGGACGTGCACTACTGAGTCGGATCAACGTGGGGTCCAGAATCCTCGTTTGGCCCGAATGCAGTGCCAAGGCGGGTACCGAAGATCAATCCAACATTCCCACAACTTCTCGTCACGGGCTCTCTTCGATGAGACCCGCTCCCCAACTGCATCCTCGGTCAGATCTTTCCCGATCGGGCTTCTCTGGCCAATGGCAATCCATTGAGGCTTGCCATCCGTAAGAACAGTCATCACCAACATCCGGCCAACCCAACGTGTTCAAAAGAAGCGTGTCATGAGAACGAAGCGCGTCGCACTGGGTGCGATTGGCATCGCCGCACTCAATGCCGTCATTGGGGTCACCCTGGCGATCTCCGGAAGCTCCTCGGGGGCGCATGCAGGGAGACCTGCCGCCCGTGGATTCATCGCTTGGTTCCATCATCCACCACAACCCAAACCATCCCTGCGCCTCCGGCCCCGTCCCCCACCGTTCCGACGACGACTCCACCGACGACGACTCCACCGACCACGGCCCCACCTCCTACATCGATGCCATCCTCGCCGTCTCCTGCAACCTCGGCGCCACCCCCGCCGTCCTCGCCTCCCCACCCGACCCAGACTCCCCCGACAACATCGCCACCGAGTGGCGGCCCGCAGGCCAACGGTGGTGACCATGACGCGGACAACAACGGAGTACCGACCGATGGTGATGGGCTGACCTGATGGTAGTCAGCACGCCTTCACAGGCGCGAGCACCGAAGCTGGTGCCCACCTCGTATCCTCGGGTCTGCTCGTTTATCGAAAGTCCCGAGACCAGATATGTCGCCGTTGGTGACGCCGACGTCGCCTACCGGGTCATTGGTGACGGCCCGCTCGATCTTCTGTACTTCTACGGCCTTGGCAGTCATATCGATCTCTTCTGGGACACGCCATCCATGGCTGAGTATCTGCACGTCTTGGCGTCGTTCAGCCGGCTGATCCTCTTTGACCGCCGGGGGACGGGAGCATCGGATGGGGTTCCTCGCAACGCCATCCCGACCTGGGAGGAATGGACCGAGGACGTCCGGGCTGTGCTGGACGCAGTGGGATCGCAACGAGTGGCGATCCTCGCGGTGGTCGACGCCGGACCGGTGGCCGTACTGTTCGCGGCAACGGATCCGAGCGTGTGAGTTCTCTTGTCCTCCTCAACACCTCGGCTCGTTAAATGCACGCTGACGACTATCCGATCGGGGTGCCACCCGACGTCGTCGATACCTTCGAAGACATGGTCCGTACCGGGTGGGGCACTCCCGGCTTTGCACGCGCTGCAGCCCCGAGTCTGGCCAACGACCCAGAGACCCTGGACCTACTGGCGAAACGGATCCGTGCGGCGGCGACGCCTCGTACTGCGGCTGCCCAGTACAACTACATCCAGCGGCGCCTCGATGTCCGGCAGGCGTTACCCCTGATCCAGGTGCCGACCATGGTCCTCCATGCCCGGGACAACCCCTTGGTTCCGATCGAACACGGTCGCTATCTCGCGGAGCACATCAAGGGAGCAACCTTTGTCGAACTTCCCGGGGGCGACGTGGTGGTCACCCAAGACAGCCGGATCATCGCCGACGAGGTCGCCGAGTTCTTGACCGGCGAGCGCCCTACCGTCGAAGTCGATCGAATCCTCACTACCGTCCTCTTCACCGACATCGTGAAGTCGACCGAGCAGGCCGCCTCGCTGGGCGACCAACGGTGGCGAACCTTGCTCGACGATCACGACCGATCAGTCCGCATAGAGCTGAATCGGCTACGTGGAAAGGAGATCAAGCACACAGGGGACGGCTTTCTGGCCTCCTTCGACGGCCCGGCTCGGGCTATTCGCTGTGCGCAAGCCATCCGCGAGGCCACCGAGAAGCTCGGGATCGACCTACGAATGGGGTTGCACACCGGTGAGTGCGAAGTCCGCCACAACGACCTGGCTGGGTTGGCGGTGCACATCGCTGCCCGGGTGGGAGCTTTGGCAAGTTCGGGAGAGATCCTGGTATCGAGCACCGTGAAGGACCTTCTCGTGGGGTCCCCCCTGGAGCTGATCGAGCGCGGCGAGCACGAACTGAGAGGCGTGCCAGGATCTTGGACGCTGTTCGCCCTACGGGATTGACAGCGCCCGCCTGACCTGGGCCTCGTGCGGTTAGTGGCAGCCGCGACAATGCGTCGGTAGCCCACGCACGCAGACAATCGGCGCACACAACCGACCCAACTCACCCACCACCAGCCAACTCAGGGATGTCCACAGAACGGGACGTTCGCGTCGACAAGACTGCGTCGGTTGGTGTGCGGGAGTGAATCGGGGCCTCTGTCCACCCCGGGTTGACCCGCTGCCCGAGTTGGTGGGGCCCTACCGGGAGCGCACCGCCATCACTGACCTGGGCGGCTGGATGGGTCGCACCAGAGGTCGATGCTTCATTCTCACATCATCCACCAAGAGTCTGGGCACGAACCGCACGGCGTCCAGGCGAGACCACGCTCAATGCAACGCTGCCACCAGACGATAGAATTGCGCATGCTGTCGAGAAGTGATCGGGAAGCGATTCGATGTACCGAGCAGGTCATCGTGGCGATGAGAAACTTGCGTCTATTGCTTGAGAAGCGAGAGAAGGCGCTTGGCCAAGCCGTGAGCGCCACGGAGCCAGCACCCGACTATGCCGCGGCTCTCAAGGACGCTCACATCACCGAGGATCGCGAGGACCTCAACGAGGCGCTGTTTCTGCTTGACAAAGCCAGACGGGAATCTCGCATCGCCTCATTCCGGTCGGCCTTGGATCACGGCGTCTCCATCAACGAGCTGGCCCGAGTGTGGGGATTCTCGCGGCAGATGGCGTCTCGATACGCGAAAGAAGCACGCGAGGAGTACTAGGGGGGCAACCGCGATTGCATGCAATCTGAGTTGCGGTTACGATCGCATGTGGGCGTCAGTCGCCGTGTCCGTTGAGCGAAGGATCCGCCGCCTTACTCCGGACACGGCGACCGACCCGATTCACTTTACTTAGCTCTCCGTTGAGCGCGCCATTTGGCACGAAGGATTACGGAACGTTCCGGCAGGTGTACCCACCCACCCACCACAAACAACAACAACACCATCTCGCTTCAACTGGCCGGACGGGATTCCCGGCGCCGGAGCCCTCATGTCTGCCGGCGCCCAGCGAAGCACTGGTCCAGGAACTCGGCGAAGCGTGACGTGTCCTTGACGATGGACACTCCTCGGCGGGGATCCTTGGTGATCTCGAGCAACGGACAAAAGACATCGGTCGCTCCACAGTAGAAGTGTGGGGAACCAAGTACTCCACGCCGCCGTCCTTCGTGCCAGTCCGCCATCACGGCGGCGACGTCGGACTGATCTTGGCCGCCCACCCCGAGTTCGTCCGCGACCCGCTCCAGCACCACCGGGTCGGATATGTCCTGGCCCTCCTCGAAGAGGGCATCCCGGAGCGTGAAGCTCGCTCGCTCACCCACCTGGAATTCGGTCCGATAGGCCCGATCGACTAGGGCCAGGGCCGGCAGGGTGGAGCTCGGGAACCGGTCGACATCGAGGTTCCGGAACAAGTTCGGGGCAACCTGTTCCCGTAGGTCATGCGCATGCTCCAAAGTGGCGTCCGGATCCAACGGCGTTCCATTCACCAGTTCGAGGGGCCACGCTCGGACCCGGATCCCGACATCGGTTCGACCGGTCCGGACGCGCTGCTCCTCGAATCCTCTGAGCCCGACGTGTGTGAAGGGACACCAGATGTCGGCGAAGACCTCGACAACCGGACCCGTCGTTCCGCTCATAGTGTCCCCATCAGAACCAGCGGGAGCCCGAGTCTGACAATCCGTCCCTCACGCCAACTTGGTGAACAGTCTTTGGACCTCATCAAGGGGATACCCGGAGTCGGCCGCCTCGTCGGGATGCTCGAGGCAGTACGTCAGCCCGCTGGCGATGAGCCGGAAGCCCACCTGCTCGAGGGCTTTGTTGGCCGCACTCAACTGCGTGACGATGTCACGACACTCACGGCCCTCGGCCAACATCGATTCCACCGCTTGCACCTGGCCCCCGGCGCGACGCAGCCGCTTGCGGAGGTCCTCGACTACCTCATCGGGCAATTGCATTGCTTCTCCTTCGCGATCGCGGTTGATCTCGTCCAGTTCACGTCCCCCGTGTCAGTGCGAGAACTTCACCTTGGGCAGTATCCGACCGAGCCAGCTCGGTTGGTGCCAGCTGCGGTGACCTCCCACCCGGAGCAGGACGGGGAGTACCACCAGCCGCACCACCAGGGCGTCCAGTGCGACCGCGATGGCCAGGATCACTCCCATCTCCTTCGGGGCCAACGGCCCGGACAGGGCAAACGTGAGGAACACGGCGATCATGACGGCGGCGGCCGAGAGCACGACCCTCCCGGACGTGCGCATCGAGCCGATCATGGCGTGCTCGGGGTCCGGGTGTGTCTCGTAACGCTCCTTGGCTGCCGACAGCATGAACAGGGTGTAATCCATGGCCACCCCGAAGACCATCGCCCCGAAGAAGAGCGGTGCCCATGCATCGACGAATCCCTGTGGTTGGAACCCGAGCGGACCGGCGAGGTATCCGTTCTGGAAGATGAGGCGGCCGATGCCGAAAGCTCCCGCCACCGAGAGGGCCGTGATCAGCACCCCCAGGGCGGCGATCAACGGGGCGCCAAGGGCAATCAGGAGCAGAAGGAACCCAAGGAGGGCAAGGATGCCGAGAACCAAGGGGGTGTGGGACGCCAGGGACTGCTGGAGGTCGTGGTTCTCGGCTGCCGCACCGCCGATCAAGGTCCCCGCCGGCAACACCTGGCGAAGGTGGTCGATCGTGGCTCCGGTCATGGTGGTCGACGGCCCCGTGGTCGGGACCACCTGGTCGAGCGTCCACCCGGCACTGGTGGGGCCAGGCACCACAGCGGCCACTCCGGGCGTGTGGGCCAGGGTGGCCAGCGCTCGCGCCTGCTCGCTCTCGGGTACCACCGCCTGGAGGGTCCCGGGCGCACCCGGCCCGAACGCCCCGGTCACCTGGTAGTACCCGACGCGGGCGTTGGCGCTGGTCGGCACGATGGTGATCGAGGGCATGTTCGTCCGCATGCCAATGATCGGCGCGGCGGCCAGGAGCAGCAGGACCAGAGCGGCGGCCCCCGCCGGGAAGGGATGGCGCCACAGGAACCTCCCCCACGAGTGCAGCATCCGATCGAGCGGGCCCTCGCCCTCGGAGTTGGCCTTGCGACGTAGCCGGATTTTGCCCTTGTTGATGTTGGTCCCGAGCTTACCCAGCACCGCCGGCAGCAAGGTCAGCGTGGCGGCGAGCACGGCGACCACGGAAAGCATGATCCCGAAGGCCATGGATCGGAATGCCGGGCTCGGCACGAAGAGGATGGCAGCGAGGGAGGCGAGCACGGTGAGTGCACTGAAGGCCACGGCCTTGCCGGCCGTGTCGACCGTCTCGGCCACCGAAGCAACGATGGCCTTCTGGTCACCCGGTCGGGCTCCTCGTCGCTTGAGGGCGGAGCGGAAGCGCATGACCAAGAAGAGGGCGTAGTCGATGCCCAGGGCGAGGGCGAACATCAGGGCGAAGTTGAGGGCCCATATTGACACCGGGGTGAACTTCGTGGAGATCACCAGTGCCCCGGCCGCCACCAGGAGGCCCACCATGGTCAGGAGCAGAGGCAGCCCGGCGGCAACCAGGCTCCCGAAGGCAATGATCAGAATGATGATCGTCACTGGCCAGGACAGCATCTCCGAGCGCAGCATGGCCGAGCGGTTGGCGGTGTTGAAGTCAGCCCACAACGCACTGTCGCCGGTCAGGGTGACCGAGACACCCGAGGTTGACAATGCTCCGACGGGCTTGGCAAGTGCATCGGCGGCCTGCACCATCTTGTTGGAGTCGGCAGCGGATCCGGCGGTGACGACCGCCGTTCGGCCGTCGCCCGACAGGGAGACCCCGGGCTCAGGGGGAACGACAGCCGACACCCGTGGGTCGTTGCGAAGCAGCGTGGTCGCCTTGGCCATGATGGCCTGAGCCTGCGGATCCGACGCGATGGGGCCGTGGTGGTCGACCACGACCACTTGGAGGCCGGTGGCGCCGAGGCCAGAGAAGTCCTTTTCGACGATGGCCCGGGCCGCGACGGACTGACTGTTCGAAGCCTGCCACCCGGCGCCGGCGAGCGCGCTTTCGACGTGGACGGCGAAGAACATGGACACGAGCAGCACCAGCAGCCAAGCAATGAGTACACGGCGAAAGTGGGTTGCAGCCCAGGTGCCGAGTCGGGCGAACGGGGTGGGGCGACTCACCTGGGCCTCGCCTCCGTCCGTTGGAGTCCCGTTCCCGGGCTCGGCTGACGGGCCCAGATCCCCGGCCTCGGCCGTGTTCGACGCCGGGGACGAGTCGAGACCGGTCCGTGAGGTGGCTGTCATGTGGCGCAATCCTTCTGATCGGTCCAGTGTTCGCACCCGCCTGAATGACCGCAGTCGCGGATACCCAGGCGGGTATCCGACCACTCTAACACGATACCCCCGTGGGTATCTAGATCCAGCTTAGTGGTGCGCCTCGACAAGGGGTCGACCGACTCTCTCGGACCCGAAATCGGCGTCTGCGACCCGTACCTTCGGTGGCAAGAATGTCATCCGGGTGCCCCATCTGGGACTTCCGCGACGACCAGGATCCGCCGTGTGGTCTCACCAGGCCAATGGGCTCTGTCGGTTCCCGACCCATCAACCAACCAACCACCGCCCACGGGTACGACGAATCAGGGCAAGCCATGCTGAGGTGGCGAGTTACCTGAGAGCGTCCCGGACCGCCAACGCCGCCTGCACGAAGGACGCGTGACTGAGGGCCTGAGGGAAGTTGCCCAAGTGGCGCCGTGTGGTCGGGTCGATCTCCTCGGCGTAGAGCCCAAGAGGGGTAGCGAATGCCACCAGCTCGTCGAGCACGCGGGTCGCCTCCCGTATCTGTCCGGTCTTAGCCAGCGCCTGAACGAGCCAGAAGGAGCAGGGCAGAAATGCGCCCTCGGTACCTTCGAGCCCGTCTCGACCGGGTGGATAGCGGTAGAGCAGGGGGCCTCCGGCACCAAGCTCAGCTCGGATGGCATCGATCGTGCCAGTCGTACGAGCTGATTCGATGGGCTCAATGCCCAAGAGGGGGAGCACGAGCACGGCGGCATCGAGGTCCGCCGACCCGTACGAACGGGTATAGCAACTCCGTCGCTCGTCGAAGCCCAATCGGGTCACCTCGGCGGCAATGGCGTCCCGACTGGTTCGCCAGCGTCGGGCTTGTCGACGTGGTGCACCGAGTCCGTCGGCGATCCGGAGAGCCCGGTCGAGGGCGAGCCATCCCATGAGCTTGGAGTGCACGTGGTGGTCGGTATCGCCACGGATCTCCCAGATCCCAGCGTCAGGCTCCATCCATCGTCTGGCCACGCAATCGGCAAAGCCGCGCATCGCCCGCCAGGTCTCTGAATAGAGCCGGTGACCGGATTGGGTGAGGAGCCACGCCGCGTCCAGCACCCACCCGTAGCCGTCCAGCTGGTGCTGGTTCGCTGCCCCGTTTCCCACTCTCACGGGCGTACTGGCGGCGTAGCCGGGCCAGCCTTCGAGCTCCCGTTCAGACCGAGGATGCCTTCCGTCGAGAGACAACAAGACGGGCAGTCGGGGTCGGTCCAGTCGGCTGGCGTGGAGCAGCCACGCCATGAACAAGCGGGCCTCATCGGTCTTTCCGACACCGAGGAATGCACCGATACCGATGCTGGCGTCTCGAGGCCAGGCGAAGCGGTAGTCCCAGTTCCTGTTGCCACCACACTGCTCGGGCAACGACGTGGTTGGAGCGGCCACAGGTGCCCCTGAGGGTGAGTACGTGAGCAGCCGAAGGGTAATCAAGCTGCGAGCCACGGCATCTCGGTACGGCAAGTCCTGGGGGATGGCGCTCACCCAAGCCTGCCAGCGAGCCTGGTCCTCGAGGAGGAGCTCCCAAGCCATCTCCGGATCGACGTCAACCACTGGTTCGCTGTCCGCTACGGCGAGCACGATGGTCACCGGGCGGCCCGGGCCCACGGTCACCGTGACGGGGCGGCCAGGTTCGATGGACAAGGAGGGCGTGGCGTGGATACTCACGGCGATAGACCCCCAGTCGCACACCAGGATCCCGCCATGCTTGCGGACCCGCGGTCGCCGGTGTGCTTCGCCGAGGCGGGGGTCGAACTCGACGATCGCCTGAGCGGACCCGCCTTCCGCGGACAGGCGACGCACGAGGAGCGTCGACGGCAAGAGCCGACCACCGAGTTCGGCCACCATGCCCTCGGTGAGGGTGAGTCGGCTGGGTTCGGTGTCCCAGGTCGTCTCCAGGGTGGCGGATCCGGGGTGATAGCGGCGCGAGCTCGGCTTGTCGCACTCCGACGGACTGATCCGGAAGGTGCCGGCTTGTGCGCCCCCGACCAGACGCCCGAGCAGTGGGTCACCATCGAAGCGAGGGATGCACATCCAGTCGATCGCGCCATCGGCGGACACGAGAGCCGTCGTTCGGGTGTCTCCGATCAATCCGTATTCGCTGATCGGTGGCAGCGTCCGATCGAACTGTTCGACGGGGTCAGCGGCCTTCATCGTGCCCGAGATCCATGAGTCAGGCCCGGCGAAGGCATCTCAATGGACCGTCAGTAGTAGGCCCAGAGCGGTGCCGTAGACGAGATGGGCGGCGAGGACCACGATCGGGGTCTGAACGCCGTAGTTAAGGCCGAGTAGTCCGGGAGGTTCGAGCACGGCGGTGGACGAAGGACCGGCGCGACTCGAGGCAATGCGAGGATGGACGCCGGCCATCAAGGGGACCAGAACGGTGAGGGCCACAGTGGCCTGTAAGAGGCCAAGGAGCGCGCCAAGCCACCAGGTTGCGGTGTCGAGCAACGCGAAGGTTGCCGCATACCCGAGGGCAAAGCCCTCTCCGATTCCAAGGTGGATGAAGAAACCAGCCACGCGGGCTCGGTCTGGATCCTCCGTGACGAGAGTACCGAGCAGGAGCGGTAGATCAAGGCGGGTTAGGCCGGCGAGCTGCGCGGCGATCATGACCGAGGTGAGAGCGGCAGTTGCCATCAATCCGAACAGCGCCCAGCCGGTCCAGTCCATATCAGTGCGGCGCCAGTTGCTGGGCTTTCGATTCGAGGGCGTTGAGGACCCCGGCGAAGGATTCATGGAAGTTGGCCACACCCATCTCCTCCAGGGTGAGGCCGACTGCATCCATGTCGATCCCGATGACGCCGAGATTGTCCATCAAATGGTTCGCTTGGTCGACGCCGGTATCGATGGTCCGGGCGATCGTGCCGTGCTCCTCAAAGGCGTGGATCGTCGTTTCGGGCAGGGTGTTCACCGTATAGGGGCCGATCAGACTGTCCACATACAGAGTGTCCGGATACGAAGGGTCCTTGGTGGAGGTCGAAGCCCACAGGGGACGTTGGACATGGGCTCCGAGCGCAGACAGTCGTTCCCAGCGTGGACCGGCGAAACGGTCGGCGAAGAGCCCGTAAGCGAGCTTGGCCTGGGCGATGGCCGCGTGGCCCCGCAAGGCCTGGGCCTCCTCGGTGCCGATGGTGTCGAGTAGTCGGTCGACTTCGGTGTCGACCCGGCTGACGAAGAACGAGGCGACGCTATGGACCCGGCTGGGCTCACCACCTTCTTCGACCAACGTCTCGAGACCCGAGAGGTACGCCTCGACCACCTCGGAATAGCGGGACAACGAGAAGATGAGGGTGACATTGATACTTCGCCCTTTGGCGATCATGGCCCGGATGGCCGGGACTCCTTCGAGGGTCGCGGGTATCTTCACGAACAGGTTGGGGAGTGAGATCCGCTGATGAAGGTCACTGGCGGCCCCAATGGTGGCTTCGGTGTCGTGGGCGAGGTCAGGTGAGACCTCAAGAGATACGAAGCCGTCGGTCCCATCGCTGTCCTCGAATGTCCTTCGCAATATCCCGAGCGCGTCGATGGTGTCGTCGATCGCCAACTCCCAGTAGGCATCGACCACCGGGCATCCCATCGCGATCAGAGACAGGAATTGTTCGTCGTAGGCGGCGGAACCCTCGATGGCTCTCGCAAAGATGGTCGGGTTGGCAGTGACGCCGCGGATACCGGCGGCCACCATGCGCGCCAGCGTTCCGTCCCGCAGGTACGTGCGGGTGAGATTGTCGAGCCAGGGGCTCTGACCGCAGTCCTCATAGAGCCTTTGGAGCTTCGTCATTGCGATCCTTTCCGCGGCCGGGCGAGCAGCGGCTCGGACTCGCGCTTCAGCATGCGGCACGTCTCTTCTCTGCCGGCACTTCGGTCATTCGACCAGGTCGACCAGGTCGACGTCAGGGTTGGTCAAGAGAGCGGAGTCGACCTGGCGTCCGGAGGCCACCAGGGCGGCAATGGGCTCTGCCACGTCCCAGACGTTGACATTCATTCCGGCTGTGACTCGACCGTCCTTGACCCAAAAGGCGATGAACGCACGGCTGGCGGGATCGCCTCGGAAGAGGACCTCATCCCAATCGGTGGCATATCCCGAGTACTCCATGCCGATCTCAAACTGATCGGAGAAGAAGTAGGGAATGCGCGTGTAGGGGGTCGGGACGCCGAGCATGTTCTTGGCCGCCGCCGGGCCTTGATTGAGGGCCGAGGACCAGTGCTCGAGACGGACGTGCCGACCGAGCAACGGATGCCAGGCGTTCGCCACGTCCCCAGCGGAAAAGACACCTGGAACGCTGGTCGACAGGTGCTCGTCAGTGACGATCCCGTTGTCCATGGCCAGGCCGCCTGCTTCGGCGAGTTCAACTCGGGGGACGACGCCCACCCCAACCACCACCACGTCTGCGCTTAGGGCCACGCCATCGGCCAGACTGACCTCCTCGACAGTCGACCCGCCGCGCAGTGACTCCACCGCCACACCGAGATGCAGCTCGATACCTCGTTCGACGTGAATGTCGCGGTAGAACCGGCCCAGCTCACTGCCGAGGACCCGTTGTAGCGGGAGTTCGCCAACCTCCACCAAAGCAACGTCGGCACCCAACTGGCGGGCGGAGGCCGCCACTTCGCAGCCGATCCATCCCCCACCGATCACCACGACCCGACCACCCCCTCGGAGCGCTGTTCGTAGATGATCGGCATCCTCGAGACTCCGCAAGTAGTGGACGCCGGCTAGGTCAGCCCCGGGCACGGACAGCCGTCGGGGTGTCGACCCGGTGGCGAGCAAGACGGCGTCATAACCGAGCCGCTCTCCGGAGCTGAGCACGACCTCACCGTTCTGGAGGTCGAGGGCCTCGACCCGAGTTGATAAGCGTAGATCGATGTCGTTGTCGTCGTAGAAGACGTCGCTGTGCACGAACACCTTGTCCGTTCCGGCCTCCCCCCGCAGATAGTCCTTGGACAACGGAGGCCGCTCGTATGGACGCTGCGGCTCCTCCCCTAGAAGTACGACCCTTCCCTCAAAGCCCTCCAAGCGAAGGGTCTCGGCTGCCTTGGCCCCGGCCAGGCTGGCGCCGACGATCGCGAAGGTGCGGCCATCACTCATCAGACACTCCCTTCTCGGGGTGGAGCCGGGTTGTTGGACTCATGGCCTCCCGAGTGAGATGCATCTTGAGCCCACCGAGTTGCGTGCGCTGGTGGAGATACGAGTTCACCGGCTGAGCACCTCATTGCTCAGCCGCCGACCGCACAAGGGAGAGGAACTCGGCGCGGCTGCGCTCGTCGTGCCGAAGTTGTCCACGCAGGGCGGACGTGACGGTGCGGGCTGCTTCAGCACATACCCCTCGCAAGGCCATGCACGTGTGGTCCGCATCGATGACCACGCCCACACCTTTCGGTCGGAGATGCTCGTCCAACCAACCAGCCACCTGCATGGTCAGGCGCTCTTGGGTTTGAAGATCAGCCGCAAACTGATCGACAACCCGGGCCAGCTTCGAAAGGCCGACGATGCGGTCGGCAGGCATGTAGCCGACATGGGCTACCCCGTTGAATGGCAGGAGGTGATGTTCGCACAGCGAACGAAATGGAATTTGTCGGACGAGCACCAGTTCGTCATAGTGCTCCTCGTTGGGAAACGTCGTGAGGTCGAACGGCTCGGAGGACAGCAGTTCGGCGAACGCAAGGGCAACCCGCCGAGGCGTTGCGGCCAGATGTCCAGAATCGGGATCGCGTCCAAGGGCGACCAGGAGCGCGTGTACCGCCCTTTCGGCCGCGTCAAGGTCGATACCCTCGTCGCCGGCAACGACCCGAAGGCCCCGATGCCCGCGGAGCTCGGCATCACGGTCGGCGCGGATGGACTCAGTCGCACTCAGCAGGGGCGTCATATTGTCCCGCTCCACACTGTCTTGGGCCGTACTCAGACTCTCTCGGCTAGAGACTACGCAGGGGTTAGCCATACCTAGCCCTTGCCGATCGACTGAAGTGCCTTGGTGTGGACGAAGGCTGCCAGTCGGGCGAGGGCCAGCGCTCCAACGAGGAGGCCGAAGTCCCGGAAAGCGATGTCCCAGTAGGTCACGTGCCCCGAGGCTGCGCTGATGATCACCAGATTGGTGATGATCCCGGCTAGCCAGGCAACGATGACGTAGGCAACGAAGCGGGGAACGAGGAGCACGCCGATTCCCGCCGCGACCTCAACGGCTCCGACGACGTACATCGCGTGCTGGGGCGAGATGCCCACAAGGTGCGGGAAGCCGATCCACAGATATCTCGGCCAGAACGCGAACCAGTTGAAGAACTTGTCGATCCCAAAGAGCACTGGCAAGACGAAGAAACCGAGTCGCAGCAGCCAGAATGCCTGATAGACGGGATCGTCCAACCGAGGGCTGGATCTGGATCCGGTCTCGGAAGGTGCGGTCGACGGAGTGGCGAGAGTGCTGGCCATGGTTGACTCCTCTTCTATCGGATGCTCATGTAGACTATAGACATGGTGAGCCATTTCGTCAACCAAGTTCTCCGTTAGAAGGCGGGCGTGGAGGACCGTGACACCGACGACATCGGATCAACCCTGGTCCCAGGCGACTTCGATGCCCGGGTGAGCAGCATCGCGGCACTGGCCGAGCCGGTCCGCCGTGACCTCTACCGATTCGTCGTTGCCCAATCCGAGGCGGTGAGCCGCGATGGTGCCGCACAAGGTGTCGGAGTTGCCCGCCACGTGGCCAAGTTCCACCTGGACAAACTGGTGGACGATGGGCTGCTCGATTTCGAGTATCGACGCCCACCCGATCGTCGAGGACCCGGTGCGGGGCGGCCATCGAAGGTCTACCGTCGATCGCAGCGCGAAGTGACAGTAAGCCTGCCCGAACGCCACTATGAGTTGGTGGCTCGACTCCTGGCCGAGGCCGTCATCCGGTCCCGGGGCGACGATGAATCGGTCGTCAGCGGCCTACAGAAGGCAGCCCAGGCAACTGGGCGCTCGCTCGGAGAGAAGATCCTTGAGAGGACGGGGCGCAAAGCGGGCCGGGCCAAGCTCCAAGCGGCGGTGATCGCCGAGCTCGAAGACCAAGGTTACGAGCCACACCGCGAATCGGCTGACATCATCATGGTCAATTGCCCATTTCATTCGCTAGCCGTCGAATACACCGACTTGGTCTGTGGGATGAACCTCGACACCATGCATGGACTGCTTGATCGCCTCGACGGTGTTGGTCTGGATGCAAAGCTGGACCCTGAGCCGGGGCAATGCTGCGTGAGACTGCAGGCTCAATGAGTCATATCGAACACAGCCAGCAGCTGGTCCATAACGAAACCGTGGCCAGGTGACTGGCGTCGTTGGCGCGAAACGCGAAAAACGCCCGTCCCACAAACCGACGGGGATCGGGCGCTCAACGTGATCTGTGCTCTGAGAACGGATCGCTCCGAGGAAATGGCACCCAGAGGAGCCTTCTTGCTCCTTGCCGTTGCAACGCTCCTACTTCGAGCCGCTTGCCTGTGATCTATGGGGCCTACCGGGACTTCTCCCGTACAATCCTCTGCCACCCATTCTCAGGATGGGCCACCTGGCTTGCATTGCATAGGCGCCTCCTTCCGGATCCTCTCGGATCCTTCATGAATCATTCTACCCGGCAACCAATCCCCTGAGAAGGGTCGAAAGACCCTATTGATCCCCATGCGGATGTGTCATTTCGGCCCTTCGGTTCCCGGGCTTGGCGATCGTGATTGCCGGGGTGTCGGCAGGTCTCATTGACACGGCGCGGGTTGTTCCTCTGCTCGTCTCGGGCGCTGTGTCCGGCTCCTTCGCTTGATGGATCTGGGTAGTACCCCCTGACCGGGTCCGTACCGACGCCGCGTTCGCACCCCGTACTGACAACGCCTCTGCACGTCGGCAGATGGCGCTGATCCCAGCGATGGCTGGGCCAACAACGCAACCCAGCGGCTCGACTGGGCACCCGCAGGTATGTGTTCGCAGCGGGACTATTGGCCCTGGTGCCCTGGCAGGACTCTGCGGATACTGGACTAAGGGAGGGAGGAGGTGGAATGTACTTCGCAAATCGCGTCGACGCAGGTCGACGGCTGGCTGCACGACTGGAGCACTTGGTAGGTCAGGATGTTGTCGTCCTCGGCCTTCCTCGGGGCGGAGTACCGGTCGCATCGGAAGTGGCGGAAGCGCTAGATGCGCCACTTGACGTCATCGTTGTCAGAAAGCTGGGGGTGCCGTTCCAGCCGGAACTGGGGATGGGTGCCATCGGTGAGGACGGCGTGAGGGTTCTCAACGCCGAGACCGTTCGGCTGGCGGGTGTGTCCCCAGAGGAGCTCGCGGCTGTGGAGCAGCGTGAACGAGCCGAGTTGGAGCGGCGGGCCCAGAGGTACCGAGGCGACCGGCAACCCCTCCCACTCACGGGAAGGACGGTCGTCATAGTCGATGACGGGATCGCCACCGGGTCGACCGCCTACGCCGCGTGCCAGGTCGCGCGAGCACATCGGCGCGACCCACGTCGTCCTGGCTGTTCCGGTGGCTCCACCCAATTGGACCAGCCGGCTCGCTGGCGTCGCCGATGAGTACGCCTGCGTGGGCACACCGGAGCCGTTCTTCGGTGTCGGCCAGTTCTATGCAGACTTCTCTCAAACCAGTGACGATGACGTCATTGCGTGCCTGGCCAGGGGACATCCACCCGCCGTGGCAATGACAGTCGTCGGTCAGGCCGACGACCCGCCGGTACACGACGAGGAAGTGGTCATACTGAGCGGGTCGGTACGACTGGGGGGACATCTGACAGTCCCCGAAGAGGCCGGCGGCATGATCGTGTTCGCTCATGGCAGTGGGAGCAGCCGCCATAGCCCCCGCAACCGGTATGTCGCCGCCGTGCTCAGCCAGGCCGGGTTGGCCACACTGCTGTTCGACCTGCTCAGCCCCGACGAGGAGTCCGACCGGGTCAACGTGTTCGACATCGAGCTGCTGGCTCGCCGGCTTGGCGAGGTCACCTCGTGGTTGCGCACCCAGCCCGAGACGCGGGACCTTCCGGTGGGCTACTTCGGCGCCAGCACAGGGGCCGCCGCCGCCCTTCGTGCCGCCGCCGTGCCCAACGCCCCGATCGCCGCCGTGGTGTCCCGAGGCGGCCGACCCGACCTCGCCGGCCCGGCGCTCGCCGCGGTGACCGCTCCCACGCTGCTCATCGTCGGCGGCCAGGATCACGCCGTGCTCGACCTCAACCGCCAGGCCCAGGCGCAGCTCCGCTGTGAGAACAGGCTCGCTATCGTCCCCGGCGCCACCCATCTCTTCGAGGAGCCTGGAACTCTTCAGATCGCGGCCGAATTGGCCCGCGACTGGTTCAGGAGCCGGTTGGCCGACCAATCCCGACCTGAGGAGGCCCGGGAGGGCGAACCTGGTCTGGAACGGCGGTGAGCCTCCGGGTCGTGTGCGGCACCGCCAACCAGCCGCTGGCCGCGAAACTGTCATCGGCGTTGGGTGCCGGCCCGGTGTTGGGCAAGGTCGAGCGATTCCCCGACGGCGAGCTGCGGCCGGTTGTCCCCAGTGTCTGTGGTGATGACGTCTTCATCGTCCAGCCCACCGGCCCGCCGGTCAACGACCACCTTGTCGAGCTCCTGCTCTTGATCGACGCCTGCCGGCGCGCCTGCGCCGGCCGTGTAACCGCGGTCGTGCCCTACTTTGGCTATGGCCGCCAAGACCGGCGTCGTGAAGACGGGCAGGCGATCGGGGCACGAGTGGTGGCGGCGATCATCGCTACCGCGATCGACCGGCTCGTGGTCGTCGATCCCCATCCTGCAGCCTTTGAGGCCATGTTCGCTATCCCGGTCGAGACGCTCACGTCGGCTCCTGTCATCGCCAACGCCCTAATTCCCTACATCACCCCGGACGCCGTGCTCGTCGCTCCCGACCTCGGGGCCGGCAAGCTCGCCGAACACTATGCATCCCTGCTCGACCTGTCGGTGGCCATCGTGCACAAGACCCGGGTGACCGGCAACACGGTCCGAGCCGAGGAGCTGATGGGCCAGGTTGACGGGCGGCCAGTCGTGATCGTGGACGACATGATCACCACGGGCGCCACCATCGAAGCCGCGATACGAGTGCTCCTCGACAAAGGTGCCCGACCGGACGTCGTGGTGGGCGCAACCCACGGCCTCTTTGTCGGCGACGCCGCTGAGAGACTCGCCCGTCTTCCAGTGCGGCGACTGGTCGTCACTGACAGCCTGAGCGGGGCCGGGAGCCCAGCGCTGCCGGTGGTGGTGGCGTCGATCGTACCCCTGTTGACCACGGCAATCGGTCGGCTCCACCGCGACGAGCCCATCGGTGAGCTTCTCGAAGGCGGCTGAGATCGGCAAAGACCACGTGAGGTCCTCCGCCAAGAGCGGTGGTCTGCTTCTGGATGATGGGCCTCTCGAATCTTGTGCCTTTGGGACTTCTGGCCCTCCTCAAGGTCCACATCACCCCTCATACCGAGGACGGCATTGCCAGTCGAATGACAATGTGCAGCGATGACAGGAGCCGCCATGGGACAGCGTAGGGAACAGCATCTCGCTCGACGTCAGCCGGAAGAGGTGGGACAGCGAGAGGACGGGAGTTCGCGCCATGAAGACACTTGCGGGAATTGTGGTATAAGTACGCACCTCCACGAGGGCCTGTGCCGGCACTGTCACCGATTCGCGCTCGACGATCGAAGGACGGTGACCTCCGTGCACCCTGAACAACGTCAAGCTCCTCCGCATCAAGCGCCACCGGTCCCGCTTCACAGCCCTCCCTGGCGCCGCCGAGGCGCCTGATCAGAAAGCGCGGTCGCGGATCGGCAGGATGGGAACCGCTTGGAAGCCACGATCGAGCCGGTGCATCTCCGTGGATTCGGCTCCACAACTTGCTACGTCGCTGCGGGGCCACGGCCAGGAGCCGGCCCGAGAATGGCGCAGCGGCTTCCTCCTGGACATCCTGTCGTTCGTCGATGGGCCAGCCCGAACCGAACGAGGGCTGCCTCGACGTCCCGTTCGTCGTGTCCAGCCCGCACTGCGATGCGCTTGATACGGGCGAGTTCGTCTCGTTCGCGCCCGGTGAGCAACCCCAGGTGACGGGCTGCCTCGGCTGCCCGCGGATCGAGGGGCACTCGAGCACCAGGCCAGACCCCACGAAGCTCCCGCAGGAAGAGCCCGATCGTCACCGGTCCCCAGCCCGGCAGATCATCAAGGAGTGCCACGAGGGCTGCCGGGTCGGTGTAGCGCCGACCGATCTCACCGATATCGCCGCCGAACTGCAGGCCAACCAGCTCGGACAGCGCCTGGAGGCGCGTGGCGGTCCTGAAGTCATATCGCGCGTATCCGCCAGCGTCGAGCAGCGCGACCAGCTCTTCCCATGTGCACCCTCCAGCATCGGAGATCCGGTTGATTCCGGCCCGGGTCAACTGATGAAAGGTCCGTTCGGCAATCCGTGCCGAAATCCGGGTGCCGAACAGCGACGATGCAAGAAACCAGCGCTCCACCTCGGCATCTCCAGCGTCCACATCGATACCGAGCTCGTTCGAGTACCGACCACCGAACTGACGAACAATGGAATCAGCCAGCCGGTCTTTGGAATCGAGCGGTCTCACCGGCTGGCGTCCGGCCGGCTCCAGTTCGTGCCCTCGGTACTAGAGAACGACAGCAAACTCGTCGGGAAGGACGGCGATCACGTGGTCCATGGTGCCTGGGGCCAATTCATCCCACAAGACCTGCATGACGGCTCGAGTGGAACTCGCCGCCTCGGCCGAGCTCTGGAGGGTGGCCTCGCGTTCGACCCGCACGATGAACTCGTCGAGCGTCAGCTTCTGCGGGGTCGAACCGGGGTCCCAGCCCTCGTAGAAGATCCCTCGCACGAGCAACGGCAGTTGGGCGGCCAGATGGACCGAGACCTCGGGGCCGATGCGGTCACGCAGTGCGTGCAACACTGCCCGCAGGACGCCGTAGGCATGCTGCCGGTCATCGATCTCCAGTTCCCGACACAGTCGCTCGAGCCATTCGTTCGTCTTGGCGACGGTCCGATCGATCACGCTTACCTGGTGTGCCATAGGCCCCATGATCGTCGGCGTCCGCTCCCCGGGATAGGGCCGAAGGTCACAGAATCGGGCCGCCAGCCAGTGCCGACAGAACGTCTGTCCGGACAGCCCCCGACATGCTGGGTCACGAACTGCGAGGACTTCTGTGGATCGACCGGCCAATAGAGAATCGATCCATCATCTCGTGAGGTGCAGTGTCCTTCGGTCGAGCAGATCGGGTCGCGTTCGTGCGCATAGGCCGGCTCTGGGTACGTTCTGGGTATGGCCTCTACTAGCGATCCTCCGGCGGCCGTGCTCCTCGACGCCGGCGGCGTGTTTGTCCTTCCTGACTCCGAGCGGATCCTCGGGGCCTTTGCCCGAGCCGAGTGCTCAGTCGACCCAGAGGTGCTGACCGATGCGCATTACCGCGCTGCAGCACGGTTCGGGACCCACCTCGACGTCGAGGTGACCTGGGCCGAGGCGTGGCTCGACTATCTCCAGACCTACGTCGCCGAGTGCGGCATACCGGAGGATTGGCGTGACGAGGCCCATCGACACATCGACAGCGAGTTCGCCGATGCCGCGCTGTGGGTCGAACCCGTCCCAGGCAGCCGCGAAGGCCTGCAAGCCTTAGCCGACACCGGAGTCCGGCTCGGCATCGTCTCGAACGCCGACGGCATGATGGCCCAGCGACTCGCCCAACTTGAGCTCTGCCAGGTGGGTCCGGGCGTCGGTGTTGATATCGAGTGCGTCGTCGACTCCGGCGACGTCGGCGTCATGAAGCCCGATCCTCGGATCTTCGAGGCTGCCGTCGACCTCCTCGGCCTCGATGTGGACCAGGTCTGGTACGTCGGCGACATGCCCGCGATCGACGTCACCGGTGCCCGGCGGGCCGGGATCCGGCCATTCCTCATGGATCCACTCGGGCTACACCTCGATGCCAGCTACGAACGAACTCCATCCTTGGCCGCACTCGCCGATGTCATCGCGGCGGCCTCGTCTCGGGGGAGCGCCTGCGTGACCGGCGCCACCAAGTTCTCACTTGCCTCAGCCCAGCGCGCCGCGGACGAGGGCCGGCTGTCCAGTTGGGTGGTCGACTTCCTCGCCAGTCCGGGCAGCGACAACGCCCCCCTCGCTGCCGCCCTCGCCTTCGGCGGCGCGACCTACCTTGGACCGATTCGGTTCGAACTCGATCGGATTACGCCAATGGCCGGCCCGGACGAGGATGAAGCAGTCGTCCCCGTGGCACCGGCGGACTGGGAGTCTGACGTCGAGGCGATGGAGCACAGCATCGAACATGGATGGCACCCGCCACCGCTGCTGGTGTCATACCGCGACGGCAAGTACTTCCTCGAAGACGGGAATCACCGTTACGAGACGCTGCGCCGAAGTGGCGCGGATCATGCCTGGACAATCCTGCTCTTCGCCGACGAGGCTCAGCGAGATCAGTTTCGGCTGGAGCGCGGGTAAGGCCCAGGGAAGCCTGGCGACGGTCGCCATTGCATTCAGCTCGTGGCGCCACCGCAATCCGCCATAGGCGTCCGGGTCCCGTTGGCATAGTTGTTGTTGGACCCGGGATCGAGTGTCGGCTTCTCAAGCAGCTTGACGAGCTGCTTGGACCGAAGCCTGCAACAGACGGAAGCTCCGCTTGTCCCCTGTCGTGCCGATCTCCATTTGAGTCATGACGTAGCCCATCGCCAGCTCGAGGTCGGGGTCCGCCCAACCGACCGAGCCACCCATCCCGAAGTGCCCGAACGAGCGTGGGCCACCGAATCCTGCCGATCCCATGACCCCCCGGTTGAGCATGAAGCCGAGACCCCACTGGATGTCCAGCCCCATCAGCACGACGTCCGGCCCTTCGGTTTGTGGGAGCAGCGTTCGATCGAGCTGCTCTGGGGTCAGAATCCGGAATGTTTCGCCGGAAGGGGTCGCCACTTCACTCACGCAAGCCGCATAGAGACAGGCAAGGGATCGGGCGTCGCAGATCCCGTTGGCCGCCGGTATCTCGGCCGCATGCAGGCGGGGGTCGTCCCATACGCCTGGGTCGGACAACGCCCCACCCGGCGCCCCGAGAGCCTTGAAGAGCGGTCCGTCGGGAGCCAAGTATTTGCCGGCGTCGGATCCAGTCGCGCCGAGTGCATCGAGCGACTGCAGAGTGTGTCCCGATTCCAAAGACTCGAGGAACGAGACCAGACGAGCCACGCGGTGCTCTTCGGAAGCTGGGAGGCCGACGAAGAACTCCGCGCCTAGGGGACCGGCAATCTGCTCCTTCAAGTAGCTCCCGAGGCTACGGCTGCTGACCCGGCGCACCACCTCGCCAACCAGCCAACCGTACGTTGTGGCGTGGTAGCCATGGGCGGTCCCTGGCGGCCATGAGGGTGCCTGGCGCTCAAGTGCCTTGATCACAGGTTCCCAGGCCAGTGCCTCTTCGAAGGACAGAGGATCGTTCGTCCATGCAAGCCCGGCCCGGTGGGACAGCAGGTCGGCCACAGTCACCTCCTCCTTGCCAGCCTGAGCAAATTCGGGCCAGTAGTTCGCCACTGGCGCAGCAACGTCAATGGCCCCTTCCTGAATGAGTCTGTTCGCGCACATGGCAGTGATCCCCTTGGTGGTCGAGTAGACGAGTACGAGACTGTCCTCATCCCACAAGCGCCCCGTTCTCGTATCGGCCACACCACCCCACAGATCGACCACCTTCTGCCCTCGGTGATACGCGCTGAAAGCAGCACCGGCCTCCAATCCATCATCAAAGTTGGCCGTGAACGCCTCGCGCACGGTCTCGAAACCCGGTGCCACCCATCCGTTGGTCTTCGCCATGGCCTTCATCATCGCGGACGGCGCCATCTATTGCGACTACAAACTCAACCAGGGGTCACTGCATGGTGCCTGGAGCCATGCTCCCGTCGTGTGTGGAGCCACGCTCCGCTCGTGCACCCCAGGTTGCGGAGATAGACAGGGGTTCGACTCCGGCCTATGGCCTCGAGTGGAAGACATCGAAGGTGCCGTGAGTACCGGGTTTCCCCGGGCAGGCTCCTTCGCCAAACGGCTAGGGGCGAGGAACGGGACCCTCTGAGTGCCGAACAGCTCCTGTGTGGTGCATAGTTCACGAGTGGTCGACAGACGCGACGTGACATCTGCTCGGGCGGGTTCCGCCCGTGACCCCGCCTTCCTTCGCGCCGTCCGACCGATTCTCGAACTGTATGCGGCGTACTTCAGGTCAGAGGTCAGAGGATTCGAGCGACTTCCTGAACACGGACCCATTCTCGTGATTGGGAACCACTCGGGCGGTCAGATGCCGCCTGACATACCTGTCCTACTCACTGCTTGGTGGCGGGAGCGAGGCGAAGACGAGCCCGTGTACGCGCTGTTCCACCACTTCTTGCTCGCGATTCCGGCCATAGGTCCCCTGTTGGAACGCGCCGGCGCGGTCGAAGCCGGGCCCCAGACCGCGGAGGCGATCCTCAACGACGGGGGGATCCTGTTCGACTACCCAGGTGGTGACTATGAGGTCTTCAGACCTTGGTGGCAACGGAACCGCATCCAATTTGGGGATCGGCTCGGCTTCATCCGACTTGCCCTCCGCACTCAGGCTCCGGTCGTTCCCGCCGTCTCCGTGGGCTCCCATGAGACCCTTGTCGTCCTGGCCCGGGGACAACAGGTCGCAAGGCGCCTCGGGCTCGATCGGGTGTTCCGCATCAAGGTCATGCCCCTGGTGTTCGGGCCGCCACTCGGACTCGTTCCAGGAGGAATACCGACATGGCCGCTTCCGGCGAAGATCACCGTCGAACTGGGCGAACCAATCCACTGGTCCAAGTACGGTCCTGACGCCGCCCAAGACGACGGGATCGTCCGCGAGTGCTATGAGGAGATCACCGAGACCATGCAGGCAACGCTCGACCGACTGGCAGCGGAACGCCGCTTTCCCATCCTTGGATAGCTGGGAGTGGAGTTCCTGTCTCGAGTGGCGTTCCGCTACCACATCCGGACACTGCAGCTGCCGAAGGTCCACCGACATCACGAGACGACCAGCCTGCTCCGATGGACCACCTCAACTCTTCCGGTCTTGACCATCGTTGCCACCGTCAATGCTGACCGACTCGGCTATCGATCGCGCCCACGGATAGTCCGGCTTGCCGCTCGGTGACCGGAGGATCTCCTCTCTGACCACGATCACTCTCGGAACTTTGTACGCGGCCAACCGGTCTCGAACGCACTGGCGGAGTAGTCCTGTGTCGACCCGGCGTCCGGTCCTGGGCTGCACCAATGCCACGACCTGCTCACCGAAGCGGGCGTCGGGCATGCCAACAACGATTGCATCACGGACGTCCGGGTGGTCCTTCAGCGCCGCCTCCACCTCATCGGGAAACACCTTCTCACCCCCGGTGTTGATGCACAACGACCCTCGGCCCAGCACGATGATCGTCCCGTCGGTCTCCACCGTCGCCAAATCCCCTG
This sequence comes from uncultured Acidimicrobiales bacterium, assembly GCA_963727075.1. Classification (GTDB taxonomy): domain Bacteria; phylum Actinomycetota; class Acidimicrobiia; order Acidimicrobiales; family RAAP-2; genus Bog-756. The sequence goes on along the minus strand of CAVSET010000002.1, from coordinate 390,046 downwards.
GCAACGCCCAGCGCTGGCCATCCCGCTCGACAAAAGTCGTTGCCGACTTGGCTGCATCACCGATATAGCCGATGGGCACATGGCCGCCCCTGGCCAGGCGCCCGATCTCACCGGAGCCAGGCTTAACCGGTTCGAGATCGGCATCGAGCACGTCGGTTCGGTCGTCGACACGCAGACGGGGCGGTCCATAGGGATTCCCGGTTGGCGCTTCGCCACCGACCTGTCCGGTCTCGGAAGACCCGAAGCGGTCGGCAACAACGCGTCCAGGCAAGAGCTCAGCCAGCTGGGCCTTCGTAGAAGGTGACAGCAACGCGCCACCTGACCCCACGGCCATCAAAGACGAGAGGTCGTACCGGTCGGGATCGGCCGCCAACACGTCGAGCAGCGGGCGGGCCATGGCGTCGCCGACGACTGCGATCACGTTGACTGACTCACGTTCGACGAGCCGCCACACTTCGGATGGATCGAAGATGCCCCTCTCGACAGTGACGATCTTCCCGCCGCCGAACATGGTTGAGAATGCCAACCAGTGCCCGGCTGCATGCACAAACGGCGGTATGGCAAGGGCCGTGATGCCAGGGCGCAGGACCCGTTCAGCAAGCTCGTCGGGAGCGACAATGTGGTTGCCGAGCGACAGTGGATCGCCGCCTCCCATGGCGGCAAAGAAGATGTCGTCGTGTCGCCAGAGCACGCCCTTGGGCATGCCCGTCGTCCCGCCGGTGTAGACGCAGTAGAGATCGTCGGATCGCCGTAGCGGGAACCCCCGCGTGGCGGGGGCTTTGTCGAGCGCCGCCTCGTAGTCCTCGGCGACGCCCGATGACCTACTTCCATCGGAGACCTCCAGAAGGCTAGGAGACCCGGAAGAAGCACCGAGGGCACCGGTCACTGCCCTGGCAAATCGACTGTGGAAGATCAGACCGGCCAGCGCCGCGTCTTGGTAGATGTATTCCAGCTCGCCCACCTTGTAGCGGTAGTTGACATTGATGGGCACGGCACGAGCTTTGAAACAGGCGAGCATGCCTTCGATGTACTCGGTTCCGTTCGCCAGCTGTAGACCGATGTGATCGCCTGGGCCGACTCCCCTGCCCTCGAAGTAGTGGGCAAGGCGGTTGGCCCGTTGGTCCAACTCGGCGTAGGTGAGCCTTCGAGCACCAGACACCATCGCGGTTTGACTACCCACCTGGTCGACGACGCTCTCAAAGAGATCAGCGAGATTGAACGCCACAGCCCTCCTCGATGATCGATGGTTCTACATGCACCTGTCATATGCGAACACAAGAGCTAGTATCCCAGGTGGCGAGCCCCGCTGGATCGGCGAGGCACCACAGTTGGGGAAGGGCGCCCATGGGGGAGGCCGAACTTGTCACCGAGTCCGGTGGTCAGATCGCCGACACGCATGACGGGACCGTGCAATCTCCCTCACCGTCGGCCGTCGACCGCCTCCTCGCTGGACCAATCCGGGCTGTCACCAACTTTCTCCATCGTCGGGCCCTGATCCGAGCCACCCGGGCCATACCGCGCACGCTCCAGTTCGTCGGATCCGCGCTGCTGTGGGGGGAGGTGGCCGACTCACTGCCCGCTCCACACCTCTCCGTCGGCCTCGCCGCTCAAGTGGCCATGGACGAGGCCCTCCTGGCCATGGCCCTGACCCCTCGTCGGTTCCCGCTTCCGGGGGACTATGCCAGGGTGGCGGTCGAGCTCGCCCATGCCGACACCCTGTACACCCGGAATGGCTGGATCGAGGACCCGCGCTCCTACCACCGCACGCCTCCTCCCCTTGTCCGTCGGGAGGTGGCCGAGAGCCGAGGCTGGGCGATGGGTCTCGACTACGACCGGCTGAGCTGGGACAGTGGTTTCGAACCTCGTACCGGTGAGCCTGGGCGCGATCGGTGGATGGCATTCGGGGCCAATCAGACCGCCTCGGCTGTCGTCCTCCGTCACACCGACGGCCCTCGGCCGTGGGTGGTCGCCGTGCACGGGTTCTGCATGGGGTTCCCGTTCATGGACTTCCAGGGTCTTCAGGTCGCCCGGATCCATCGCGAATTGGGGATGAATGTGGTGCTACCGGCTCTGCCATTGCACGGGCCGCGCCGAGTCACGCTGGTGAGTGGTGAACCGTTCCTCTCGTTCGAGTTGATGAACGCAGTGCACGGTCTCACCCAGGCCGTCTGGGACATACGGCGGCTGATCCACTGGGTTCGCCAGCAAGGGGCGACCTCGATCAGTCTCTACGGGGTGTCGCTGGGTGCCTACACCGTCTCCCTGTTGGCCGGTATCGAAGACGGCCTTGATGCGGTGGTAGCCGGTATTCCGGTGTCGGACTTCCCCGGCCTCTTCCACCTCCACAGCCCTCGTCACATCCGGGCTCGTTCGATCGAGCACAAGATCATGGGAGGCGCAGCCGAGAACGTCTACCGGGTCGTGTCCCCTCTGAGATTCGAGGCGAACGTACGGCATGATCGTCGCTTCATCTTTGCGGGTTTCGGTGACCGATTGGCTCGTCCCGACCAGGCACAGCGGCTGTGGGAACACTGGGACAAACCCCGCATCTCATGGTATTCGGGAAATCACGTCGGTTACGTCTGGTCCAAGCAGGTGGCCGACTTTCTGGTCGAGTCTCTTCGCGAAGGTTCGGTGACCCAGGCCGCCGAGGTCGTCGGGAACTGAACCGTGGAGACGATGACGGGGCTCGACGCCAAGTTCCTGTACTCAGAGACCACCACCGCCCACATGCACACGATCAAGGTGGCGGTATCCAATGTGTCCGCCCTCGAGGGCGGGTTCTCGTACGAGACGCTGGTCGAGGTACTCGAGCAGCTGCTCGTCAGGCTTCCCCCCTTCCGCCGGCGGGTCGTTCCGGTGCCCGGTGGCCTGGGTCACCCAGTCTGGGTTGAGGACCCCGGGTTCGACTTGAGGCGCCACCTCAGTCGGCAGGTACTCGACGGACCTGGCAACGATCGACAGCTCGCCGCGGCGGTGGCCGCGTTCGCAAGTACCCCCCTGGCTCGAGACAGACCGCTCTGGGAACTCCTCGTACTCGAGGGTCTGTCCAAGGGCCGGATCGCCGTCGTGGTGAAGATCCACCATGCCGTGGCTGACGGGTCGGCTGCCGTCGCACTCCTCCAGAACGCGGTACAAGGTGCCACCGTCGAACCGTCGGCGGAGCACATCGATGATCCATGGCGGCCCGAGCCGATCCCGACGAGACGCCAACTGCTCTCGGCGGCCGCACACGAACAGGTAACACGCTGGAAGGGCGTGCCCCACCTGCTGCGGCAATCGATGAAGCAGGCCCGTACCTCCGAGCACCGCCGACGGAGCTTCACACCCAAGCCGCCACTACCACTACACCACATCCCCAAGACATCCTTCAATGTTTCCATTACGACCGAGCGGACCTTTGCCATGAGCAACATGCCGCTCGCGGACTTCAAGGCCATCCGGCGAGCCGCCGGCACCACCCTCAATGACGTCTATGTGGCGGTGTGCGGAGGTGCCCTGCGTTCCTACCTCTCCGGCCGAGGAGAACTACCCGATCGCCCGCTTGTGGCCAGTGTCCCCGTGTCCACCGATCCGAATGTGGCCCGAATGTCGGGGAACCGGGTCGATACTCTCTACGTATCCATAGGCACCGACATCGCCGACCCGCTCGTGCGTCTCCGCAAGATCCACGAGGGGTTGGAGGCGTCAAAGGAGGTCCGGGGACTTCTCGGACACGATGTCCTAGCCCAACGGGCGGATGTCGTCCCACCTCAGATCTACCGTTCCGCAGTGAGGATCTGGAGTCGATCACACCTCGCCGACCGAATGAACCCACCACTCAACGTCGTGTTGTCCAATGTGGCTGGGCCAAGAGACCGGATCTTCTTCGGCCCTATCGAACTCGAAGCGCTCTACTCGGTGGGACCGATCCTTGAAGGGATCGGCCTCAACATCACGGCATGGAGCTACGAGGGCGCACTTGGCGTCTCGTTGCTGGCCTGCCCGACGAGCGTCCCCGACCCGTGGCTGATCATCGACGCCCTACACGACTCGCTGGACCAGCTTCGGATCGCTATCGATCGTGACGCCCCGGTCGGTCCATGATCGGGGTCCGTGGACGATGAAGGGCGATCAGCTCGCGGCTCGCGTACACCACAACCCATGCTGCAGCCCCGTGAACCCGGATCTTCGAGGCGCCGGCCTCGATCTGGCCGTCCAACCCGAGCTCGATGTTCACGGCTCCGACGTTCTCGTCCAGACGCACCAGCCTCAGTGTTCGGGAGCTCCCCGCCCCCGAGGCCGATCGCCAGACTTGGCCTAGAGTTGCGACATGCCTGGGTTCCATCCAACGGCCGCGAGCTACGACCCCGAGGCCGTCCGCGCCAAGTACCTCGCCGAGCGCGACAAGCGGCTGGTCCCCGGCCGGGCCGACATCCGCGACCTGCGGACCGACGAGCACTTCGCCCGCTACCGTGACGACCCGTTCACGCCGGTCATCGAGCGCGACCCGGTCGCCGACGACGTCGATGTCGTGATCGTGGGCGGGGGGATCGCCGGCGTCCTCGCCGGCGCCCACCTCCGCAAGGCCGGCATCGAGCGGATCCGCATCGTCGACCAGGCGGGCGGCATCGGGGGCACCTGGTACTGGAACCGCTACCCGGGCGTGATGTGCGACGTCGAGTCGTACATCTACCTCCCGATGCTCGAGGAGCTCGACTACATCCCGACCCAGCGGTACGCCTTCGGCGAGGAGATCCGGCGACCACCTCGAGGCGATCGCCGAGCGGTTCGACCTCGTGGACGACGCCCTCTTCCACACCGGGGTGACCCGCGCCGAGTGGGACGAGGACGTGGCCCGGTGGCGGATCCGCACCGACCGCGGCGACGAGGTCAGCTGCCGCTGGTACGTCCTGGCCGTCGGGATCCTCAACCTCATGAAGCTGCCCACCATCCCGGGCATGGAGGACTTCGCCGGGCGCTCGTTCCACACGGCGCGGTGGGACTACGGGTACACCGGCGGCGGGCCGCACGAGCCCCTCACCGGCCTGGCGGACAAGGTCGTCGGCCTGATCGGCACCGGGGCGAGCGGCATCCAGTGCGTGCCGCCGCTGGCCGAGTCGGCGAAGCACCTCTACGTGTTCCAGCGCACGCCGTCGGCCATCGGCGAGCGGGGCAACCGGCCCACCGATCCCGACTTCGCCCACGGGCTCGAGCCGGGCTGGCAGCGGGCCCGGATGGACAACTTCCAGGCGATCATCATGGGCCGGCCCGTCGAGGTCGACCAGGTGGACGACGGGTGGACGCACCACTACGCCGCCGTCCAGCACCCCCCGCGAGACGAGGGCATGACGATGGCCGAGTACCTGCGCAGCGCCGAGGAGCTCGACTACCGGATCATGGAGAGCGCACCGGCGCCGGGTCGAGGAGCTGGTGGCCGACCCGGCCACGGCCGAGATCCTCAAGCCGTACTACCGGTACCTGTGCAAGCGGCCGTGCTTCCACGACGAGTACCTGCCGGCGTTCAACAACCCCAACGTCACGCTGATCGACTGCCCCGCCGGGATCGAGCGGATCACCGAGCAGGGCCCGGTCGTCGACGGGCAGCAGTACGAGGTCGACTGCATCATCTACGGCACCGGCTTCGAGGCCGAGCTCACCCCGCTCTTCCGTCGTGCCGGCCACGAGATCGTCGGTCGGGGCGGTGTCACCCTGGCCGAGAAGTGGGCCGACGGTGCCGCCAGCCTGTTCGGGATGATGAGCCGTGGCTTCCCGAACCTGTTCGTCATGCCGGCGCCGGGACAGCAGGCGGTGGTGACCGTCAACTACACGCAGCTGGCCGTGCTCGGGGCCGAGTTCATCGGCGGCGCCGTCGGGCTGCTCGAGCAGCAGGGCGTGGAGGTGTTCGACGTGAGCGCCGAGGCCGAGGAGGCGTGGACGCGAGAAGATCGTCGACTCCTTCGTCGACGCAGCGCCGTCATGTCCGCCTGCACGCCGTCGCGCATCAACAACGAGGGCCACCCCGAAGCGATGAACCCCCGCAACGGCAACTACGGCCGCGGGTTGGGCGACTGGTTCGGCTACCGCGAGCTGCTCGAGCAGTGGCTCGAGGCCGGCAGCCTCGAGGGCCTGGAGCTCGAGGTCCGGTCGACGGCGTCGTGAGCGCGCGTCAGCGGGTCGCCGTCGTGACCGGCGGCGGGGGCGGGATCGGAGCGGCCATCGCCGAGGAGCTCGGCCGTGGCGGCTGGTTCGTCGTCACCGTCGACCCCCTCGTCACCCTCGACGGCTCCGAGCGGCTCCCGGAGCCCGAGGAGACCACCGCCGGCCGCATCGTGGCGGCGGGTGGCTCGGCCCGGGCCTCGTCGGTGTCGGTGACCGACGGCGAGGCGGTCCGCGGCCTGTTCCGGGAGCTGGTCGACGAGCACGGCGGGCTCGACGCCGTCGTCAACGTCGCCGGCATCACCCGGCAGACCTACTTCGCCCAGGGCACCGAGGAGGACTGGCTCGCGGTGCTGGCCGTGCACCTCGGGGGCTACCTCAACGTGCTCGACGCCGCGCTGCCGCTCATGGCCGCCGCCGGGCACGGCCGCGTCCTCGGCGTCACCTCCGGCTCGGGGTGGCGGGCCGCCGATGCCGGCGCCTACAGCTGCGCCAAGCGGGCCGTCGCCGCCCTCACGTGGCAGCTGGGCCGGCAGGCGCCGCCGGGCGTGACCGTCAACGCCATGTCGCCCATCGCGGCCACCCGGATGGTCGCCGCCTGCCCTCGAGCGCGCTCGGCAGGCGGGCCAGTCGGGCGGTGGCGGAATCTCCTTCCTGTCGATGCCGGGCCCCGAGGACCTCGGGCCGCTCGGCGCCTACCTCGTCGGTGACGGATTCGGGTGGTGCAACGGCCGGGTGCTCTTCGCCGGCGGCTCGGAGGTGGCGGTCATCGACGAGCCCCGCCTCCTCGAGGTGGTGCGCAGCGACGAGGTGGTCTCCCTCGCCCGGGTGCTCGAGGCCGTCATCCCCCGCGCCTTCGCCACGGCCGAGGCCAGCCAGGCGAGCGAGCGGCGGCGGCAACCCCCGGTTCGGGCCGATCTTCGACGAGCCGGCCCCCGACCGAGGTGGCATCGGCGCAGGTGCGGTCCTGTGCCGTCGTCACCGACCGCCCGCGATTGGCCGCGTCGCTCACCGCCGCGCTCGAGGCCCGGTCCATCACCTGCCACCGCGTCGAGGTCGCTCACGGCTTCGGCGACGCCGCCGACGCGCTGCGCTCCGTCGTCGAAGCCGCCGGGCCGATCGACGCCATCGTCGTCGCGCCCGCCGGTCGTCAGCCGACGGCCGCCTCGACGGACGGTTGGGAGCGGGTGCTCGCCGAGCACCGCGGGATCGTCGAGCACATCCATACCGACGCCGGATGGGCCCGGGCGGCCGCCGACTACGCCGCCGGCGCCGCCCGCCCGGTCCAGCTGGTGACCCTCACCGACGCCGCCACCACGGGAGGCCGCAGTCGAGCCCAGGCCTCGGCGCAGCTGGCGCGGGTGGCCGCCGGCTGCGACCGACGGGCGCGTCACGGCCTTCGCCGCGAGCATCGAGGCTCTCGGAGGAGGCCGCCGGCCAACCGGCCGGTGAGCTCGTCGCCCACCTGCTCGGCCACCCCGAGGCGACGGCGCTGGCCGGTGCGGAGCTGGTGGTCGGCGCGGGCTGGCTCGGCCTTCGCAGCCACCCCCGACCGATCGGCAGCATCACCTACGGCGGCCCCGCCGTCCCCGATTGGCTCGACGCCACGCTCCGGGAGATCGTCGGCGCCACCGGCCACCGACCGCACGAGGAGGCCTGATGACCGCCCAGCCCACCCGCGTCGTCGACGCCCACGTGCACCTCTGGGACCCCGCCCGGACCGACTGGTACCCGTACCTCTCGCATCCTCAGGCAGCCCGGCGCCGGTGATGCGTCGAGGATGTACCGCCGCTTCGATGTCGACACCTATCGGGCCGAGTCGGCCGGGTGGAACGTCGAGAAGTTCGTCAACGTCGCCGCCGCCACCGGTCGTCACTCGATCGAGGAGACCATCGAGCTCGACGGCAACGCCGCAGGCCAGCGGCGGTCCCGACGCCATCATCGGCGGCCTCCCGCCGACCGACACGGTGGCCGAGGCCATCGAGCTCCTCGACCGGCAGATGACGGCTTCACGCTTCCGTGGGGTCCGCCCGATGGGCGCCTACGACGGGCCCGCTCCCCGACGCCGGAGTGCTCCACGCTCTGCAGGAGCGGAACCTGCTGTTCGAGCTGATGACCCATCCCGATCAGCTTCGGGTGGCGGCGGCGCAGCTCGCCGGCTTCGATGATCTGATCGTCGTCGTCGAGCACACCGGATGGCCCCGCTCGAGTTCCGACGAGGAGCGCGCCCTCTGGCGGGCCGGCATCGACGCGCTGGCCGGCCTCGGCGACAACGTCGTGTGCAAGCTCTCGGGCCTGGCCATGCCGTTCGGGTCCATGAGCGTCGATGCCTTCGCCCCGTGGCTCGAGTACGCCATCGAGGCCTTCGGCGTCGACCGCTGCATGTTCGCCAGCAACTTCCCCGTCGACTCGATGTACGGCACCTTCGACGAGCTCTACGACGACGTTCAGCGCCGTGACGGCCGGCCTCGACGGCGAATCCCGCGAGAAGCTCTTCGCCGGCAACGCCGAGCGCGTCTATCGCTGCTAGGTACGCCTCGTCATGTGTATTCGTCCATGCCGTGATCACCGTCTCCGCCACGTGCGGGGCCGTCAGGCTTCGAGACGCCAATGCCATCATCCACGACTGGACGCCCGGCTCGCCTCCGCCCGGCGCTCCTCACCGAACGGCACCCTAGGTCGGGGTAGACCCACCTAGATGCTGCTCGTCCGATAGATCATCCTGAAGGAGAATCAAGGCCCAGGAAGCGTGCCGGATGGGCAAGGGGCGGCGGCGAGCTCGGGCGAGCCTGAGAAGACCCTGGTGTGCAGCGAATTCGTGTGAATCCTCCCTGTCCCGAGACGGAGCGCGCCGGTCCAGCTCGGAGGTCGAGGGCAGGTAGACCGCACCAGCTGCGTGAGGCACGCGGCTACCGCTTTCGGCCCCACCAGCACCGCCCCTCGGGTCGGCAGCGAGAACTCGGAATTCTTGCCACAATGGCTGCTGTCCGATGGCGGCGGCGGGAGCCCAGAAGACGGAGCGTGTCCCATGGATCGGCGGAACTCGACCGAGCACGTGAAGGCAGTCTTGGCCATCGAGGACCGAGTGCTGCGCAACTACTGGGTGACCCAGACCTATGCCGACCTCGCCTCGGGGTTGGCTGCGATACTCGATCCAGACACTGCCAACTGGTGCACCTTTGGTACCTGGGCCTCGTGCACCGTCGGGCGGAACCTCCGGGGTGAGGACCTCCCCGACTGGCTGCGCCAACGGGTCGTGCTCTCCGACGGCATGATGGGCGCCGCACGCGAGGTCAATCAAGCGCTTCAGACGGTGCACCCCGATCGAAGCTTCTACGAAATCGTGCCCGAGCACGTGAGCGAAGTCGTCCGGGAGCTCTTCGGGGCTTGTGCGACCAACCTCTCCGATGGGAACACCGAGGTCTTCGCCGAAATCGCCCCCGCCGCCGCCGTCTTTATCTCGTCCTTCGACACCCATCCCCTCGACCTCCCGTCTGCCCGTGCCAACGTGCTCCGGGTCTGTGAGGGAGCGCCGGAGTTCGAGGGCCGGAATCGGCTACAGGCGGGGTTCACCCACTGGTGCGATGCAGTCGCCGAGTCGGACCCCGCCCGGCGGAGCCAACTCATCCTCGCGGGATCCCTCCAGCTGGGAGCCCACGAGCAGCATCATCTCCAAGGGCCGATCGCCGGGAGCATGGACATGGGCATGAACCAGTCGGTCGAGCGGCTGATGCGGCGCGTGGTCAAGGACGAGCCCGTCCCGCCCGCGATCATGGAGTCCGTCGCCGCCCTGCTGCACCCCCTCGTCCACTCCATCAGCGGCGTCTGGGGATCGCTCATGACCGAACTACTGGGCACCATCCAAATGCCCGACGGGACCCTGCGCCTCGACCACGATGTTCCGCCCATTCCGGGGAAGGCCTTCGTCCCCTCTGATCTCGAGCCCGTGGTTGTCGACGATCTGGCGATCCTCCTCGAGCGCTTCAACCGGGCTGAGAGGGATGGGCACGGCAGCCGGGCTATCGATTGGGTCAACCTCGATGACCGAATGAACTTCATCACCAACCTGTTCAGATCCCGCCACCACCGCAAGGAGCTGTTCCAGCCACCGTTCGGGCCCGCCGTGCTCGCCGAGATCGAACGCGGACATATTCCCGATCCGGCTCCTCGGTCGCCACGCCACCAACCGGCCGGGCACGACCGTTCAGGGATGCATGTCCGGGGAGACGAGACGAGAGTTGCTGTTACCGGATCGAAAACCGCGGTCATCCCGCCGTCCAAGGGCGTCGACCCCTTCACCGACTCGCTGGTCGAGACGCTACGCACCACCGGCGACCCACCGGCCGACACCGCGGTGACCGAGTTCATGGAGGCAACCGAGGGCCCGCATTCGGAGCTCTTCCGACGGCTGGCGTCGGCCCCAGCTGGGGCGGTTGCCGACGAGGACCTCCCAGGAATCGGGGCGTTCGCAAGGAGAGAGGAGGACTGGCCCGAATGGGCCGATCCCGACCTTGTTCGCGATGGACAGACGCGTCTTCGGAGAATTTGGCCCGCAGCTGGGCATGGGCTTGTTCATGGCCAGTCTTCCTGCCGACTACGCGATGGCCAAGGGGGTGCAGGTTCTGGCGCGGACCACCCGCCTGACCCGCAATCCGAAACGCAGGTACGTCGAGACAGGTCAGATGATCATCGACGCGATGACGCCGGGAGCCCTCGTACCTGGTGGTGTCGGCTATCGAACCGTTCGCCACGTCCGTTTGATGCATGCCGCCGTGCGCCATCTTCTACTCCACGTCGAGGAGATCGAGCATGAAGGCGCTGCCCCCGTCGCACCTTGGGACGTCGCACTCGGCCTACCCATCAGCCAACTACAGCTGCTCGGAACCCTCTTCTCCTTCGGCGTCGAGGGAATCAAGTCACTGCGCCGATCGGGCGTCCGACTCAATGAGTACCGGACCGAGGCGTACATCCATGTTTGGAATCTCGTCGGACATCAGATCGGCATCCTGGAGGACCTTCTCCCACTGGACTGGGAGGACTCGAAGACGCTCTGGGAGGACCGAAGCGACGCGAGTACGGACCGACACCCGAAGGGAGAGCGCTAACCCAGGCCGCGATCGAGTGCATGCAGGAACTCTTCGCCTTCGCCCATCTGCCCGGGTTGCCGGCGACAGGGATCCGGCACTATCTCGGGAACGAGACGGCCGACATGTTGGGTGTACCGAAGTCAGACTGGACCTGGATCATCTTCGAGCTCATGCGCCGGACCGACTGGCTCTACGAGCTCGCCTTGATTCGCCTCCCCGGGACGGGGCCCATCGCCTCGACACTTGGCCGGCGGGTGTGGCGGGGATTCGAACTGTACGGCCGGGACGGGCAACGGCCGGCGTTCCAGGTCACCGACGAGCTGAAGCAGGCCTGGGGGATGAAGATCGAGGCGCCGGCGTCGTCGTAGCGACCGTGTCGCTCGTACCCGCCTACCTGGCGCCCCATCCGAACCGCGTTCCACGGAACCACGAAAGGCTCAGTCGAAACCTACCAAAGCAGCAGCGGCACGCCGCGCCACGGTCCGGTATCCGTGGGCAGCTGCGGCGGTGTGCGCCTTGGTGAGCAAGGCCCGGGCCCGCTCGGCATCACCGGGTCTACTTCGTTCGGCGAGCATCGTGCCCCACAAGAGGTTCGTGCGGGCATCGAAGAACTTGGCTCCCGTTCGCTCGTTGAACTCAGCAGCTTGGGCGAAGTAGGTGTCCGCCTGGTCGTAGTGGCGCAGGACCGTGGCCAGGCCGCCGAGGTAATGGCTGACCGGACCAAGGGCTGAGCCCCCGGTTGCGGGCAGCTGATCAGACCACGGCGCGAGTTGCTCGAAGATCGCTTCTGCATATTTCGGGTCTCGACACTCGATGGCCGCCTCGGCGAAGTCGACCATGCCGGTCAGCCAGGTTTGGTCCAGGGGAAGGTCGAAGTCAGCCGCGGCGAACTGTTCCAACAGGGCCCTGGCGTCATCAGTACGGTCTCCCTCCACGTGTGCTTTGGCAAGCAGTGAAGAGAACAGCCATCGAGAAATATCGGGGGTCTTGGCTGCCATCTCCTCGATGAGTGGAGCCAGATCATTCATGGTCCCACGTTGTCCACTGACGATCATGAACTGTGCTCCGAAGATGATCGACGCGTCAGGCTGACCGCAGCCCGTACCGATCTCAAGTGCCTTGGTGGCCAACTGTTCGGCACGATCAGTCTCCCCGGCGATCTGCGCCGGTAGTGCGCTCACGAAGGTGTGATCCCAGGTGAACATCGGCTGATCCAGCAATTCGGCCATTGCCCCGTTCAAGGAGATGCAACGGTCCATCTCGTCGATGTCCCCGGCCCTGGCGGCAGCCTCGGCGCGCCATTGCGCGGCCCAGAATACCTGTACCGGATCACCGATCCGCTCGGCACGCGCCAGGGCGTCCGCCGTTCGGCTCAACGACAACTCGAGCAAGGACGGTACCTGCAGAGCGACGTGAATGTGATTGAGAACACGCACCATGACGCCATCGTCACCTAATGAGTCCGCGATGGCCACGGCCTCATCCGCCAGTGCTCTGCGCCGTTCGAGCGGGCTGCCGTGGGCGAGCTCCGAGCACAGGGTGGCAAGCACCAGTGCCCGTTCAGCGGTATTGGCGGAGATCAGATCGGCCGCCATCTCCAGGATCTCCACCTTTTCGACATCGATGGCGCCGACCGCACTGTAGAAGCCCCGGTCGTTGGCCAGGGCGGCGGCGGCGAGTCGCTCGGCATCTCCGTCAGAGGCTGCACGGCGGGCGGCGTCGATGAGAGTCTGGCGGAAGGCCGGGTCACCCGTCTGTCGTTGAGCGGTGCCGAGCCCGATGGCGAGATCGAGGCCGAGGACCGCGTCCGGGTCATCACTCCGGGCGTAGAGATCAAGGGCCTGGGTGTAGTAGCGAAGGGCGTCGGCGGGGGCGAGCGCACTCAGGGCGGCGTCCGCCGCCTGGCGAGAGTATTCCAGCGCTTTGACCAGGTTCCTAGGCTGGGTGGCGTTGAACCAGTGTCGGGCCAGTTCGCCGATCCGGTTTCCGGGTCGATGCCCGCAGATGTCTTCCAAGGCTTCGGCAACCACTCGGTGCGCGGCTGCCCGCCGGTTGGGGCCAAGGTCGTCGTACAACGTGTGTTGGATAAGGGCGTGGGCGAAGTTGAAATATCCCTGGACTTCGCCCAGGTCGCGCACCAGGGCAACTGTGGTCGCGGCATCCAGGATGTCCAGCAGTTCTTCCTCGGAGGTCTCTGAGGCCTTTGCCAAGAGGTCGAGATCGAAGTCCCGACCGATGACGGCGGCCAACGACAGTACGGTCTCGGCCTTCTCTCCGAGTCGCCCGACCCGTGCGCCGATCACCTCCCGCACGCTCTGTGGCAGGGTTGCGCGGTCCATGGCGTCATCGGTGACCCACCGTCCGGTGACATCTTGGAAGATGGCTCCCGTTTCGGACAGGTGGCGCAGAAGCTCGCTGACGAAGAACGGGTTGCCGTCGGTCTCCCGATAGACCGCGTGGGCGAGACTGACGGCTGCGTCATCGAGGGTGTACCCGGCGAGTGCCTCCATGAGCGCCAGCACTCCGGCATCGTCCAGTCCAACCAGCTCGAGGCGGGAGACACGTTGCTGTCGATGCAGGGCGGCGAGGGTGTCGAGGAGCGGGCGGGATCGGGACAGCTCACTGTCCCGATAGGTCCCAAGGATGAGCACACGCATGGATTGCTCGGCCGCTACGAGATGGCGAAGGAGAAGCAAGCTTCCCTTGTCAGCCCACTGGAGATCGTCGAGGACGAGCACTACGGGCTGACTCATCGAGATCGAGGCCAACAGACCGACGACGGCCGCGAACAGGAGGTACCGCTCGGTGTCGGCATCCGTAGCCTTCGACGGCGGGAGACCTGGGACCCGGCTAGCGAGAGTAGGGACCAACCGAGACAGTTCCGAGCCGTGGGCCTCGACGTGAGCGAGGATCTGGTCCCCGGGAGCATGGGCGACGTAGTGCCCGAGGGCTTCCGAGAAGAGCTGGTAAGGGGTGGCCAGATCCTCCTCGCAGTGTCCGAAGAGGACGCACGCACCGTCGTCAAACGCCCTCCGGGCCGCCTCGGCCATCAATGTCGTCTTCCCCTGGCCGGCCTCTCCCGAGATGAGCATCAACTCACGTCCGTCACCCCCTTCCACCCGTTTGATCGCATCGCTCAACAATGACAACTCGGTCTCGCGTGCAAGCACGCCGGCCCTTGGGCGGACACCCATACGACCCGGGAGCTGGACCGTCGTCACGGAATGGGACTCTCCGAGGGGCTCCCAGACGATCTCCACGGTGGGGACCGGGTCGGGAAGTCCTTTTAGCGAGAGCTCCCCGATCGATCGGCAAACCTGGCGACTGCGTCGGCCGGCCATCAAGCGCACCACGTCTGCCGCCAGAATTCGTCCCCGCTCGCAGGTAGCCGCCAGACGGGCCGCTTCGATGACGGGATCTCCGAAGTAGTCGTCCTGCTCGCGAGTCACCTCGCCCCCGCTGACACCTATCCGCAACCCCACCGGATGCTCACGACTCCGATTGTCAAGGTCGACGTCCTGCTGCATGACCACAGCACATGTCATGGCAGCCGATGCCGAGCCGAACACAACCATCAGACCGTCACCGAGGTTCTTGACCTCCCTCCCACCCACCTCAGCAATGGCCTTGCGCAAGATAGAGAAGTGATGCCGGCGCATTTCATCTGCGACGTCCGGCGATAGGCGCTGTGACAGCTCCGTCGAGCCCACCATGTCGGTGAACAGAATCGTCGCGCTCTCTGTGGTCACCGGAACCCTTCCGCCGTCCCGAATACGTCCACCGTAGGCGACCACTGGTCGCCTTGTCTCGGGCCAGGGGCGAGGCGCGACCTGAAGATGGCGTCACCTGGCCCGTGACCCAGGTGTTCTCCACTGATTGCGCAAACAACAATACGGAGATCACGGGTCCTGGCTTGGGGAAATGGATCGTTCCGACGCACCGTCCTCCCCGAGGGCGCGGGGCGTCGTCGATAGCCACCAGCCAACCCACCCAACAGGAGAGGGGTGTCGACATCGGCACCTTCCGATGCCGAAGCGGTTGTCCGGTCAGCAGCTGGCGGGGTCGAGCGGTCGGAACAGCTCCACGTCCGTTCCCCACACGTAGCGGAGCTCGCCGTCGAGCAGCCCCTTCTGGCTGACGTGGGCGGCGATCGCCCGTGCCTTGGCCACCCGAGCCGCGGGGGCCCGGAAGGCGAGGGCCCGTTCCCGGGCGAGTCGCGGAACCGACCGCGCTAGTTGGAGCGTGGTGCCTACCAGTGTCGCCTCACCGGGATGGCCATCGGGCCACAATCCGGCTGCCGGGTAGACGTGGTAGGTGAAGAGCGCGGGGCAGGCCCTGTCCCCCCCGGACAGAGCGATCAACGCCCGGCCCGCCGCCCTGGCCAGGGCCCGATGGTCGGCATGCAGATCGTCTGGGGCGGTCACGAACACCTGTGACGGCGCCACCTCGTCCAGCAGGGCGGCGATCCGGTCGGCCGCCGCTGACTCCTGATCAGCCAACCCCGCGTCCGCGAATCCCAGTTCGAACCGGCGGTCCGCCGGTATCCCGAGGATGTCGAGCCCGCGGTGCCACTCGGCGTGCCGGAGGGCCACGATCTCGCCGGCCGTCGGCTCGGGATCGGTCGAGTACCACCCGCCCGCACCGTTGGTGGCCAGGGCCACGGCGACCGGCTGATGGCGAGCCACTTTGGTGGCCAGTAGCAGCCCGCAGCCGATCGTCTCGTCGTCGGGGTGCGGCGTGAGCACGAGAGCGCTCCCCTCCGTCAAGCCGGCCGTGGCTCTGTGGGCCAGAGCCACCTGGGCCCGGACCCACAGGGCCCCGATAGGCGGGCGCCGCATTCGAGCCATCGTTCTATATCGCTCGCCGGCGCGTGGCTGGCCCCAGCGCCCGGGCCGCGAAGCGGAGAGCGAGCCCCGGGTCGTCGCGCCGGGGCCCGAGCCGGGCGGCCAGGACCTCGCCGGCCAGCAGAGCGGCCGATCCGATGTTGGCCGGATGGCGGGAGACCGTGCCGAGCTGCTCGAGGCCCAGGCGGCGGTCGCGGGTGGCCAGGGCGAAGACCAGCTCGTGATGGGCGATGCAGGCAGCGGTCATCGAGGAGCGGTGCTTGGCCAGGAACCGCCGGTGGCCGTCTTCGTGGGTGGTCGCGGAGCTGGTGACCCTCGTCTCGGCGTGCTGGACGTAGCGGTAGAGGGAGGTCGGGACCAGGGTCAGCGGTGCGAGGTCGACGCACCGGAGCCACATGTCCCAATCCTCGGACGTGATGAGGTGGGGGTCGAAGCGGAGCTCGTCGCCCACCGTGGCCCGCCGGGCCACCCCGAACAGGATGGCCGGCGCATTGATCCAGCGCATCAGCTCCGGTCCGGTGCACACCGGCGGCCTAAAGGTCACGAGGCGGCCGCTGGCCTCGATGAGCACCTCGTGGAACCCGTAGACGACACCCGTCGCCGGAGTCAGGGCTCCGACGGCGGCAGAGGCGGCGCCCGGGAGCCAGGTGTCGTCGTCGTCACAGAAGCCGACGAGGTCGCCACGGGCGGTCCCGATACCGGTGTTGCGGGCGGCAGAGGCTCCGACGGCGATGTCGTTCCGGACGAGCACGACTCTCCGGTCTACGTCGGCGAGCCGGTCGAGCACCTCGGCGGTGGCCGGGCCCGAACCGTCGTCCACGACGACGGCCTCGAGGTGGGGATACTCCTGGTCCAGCACCGAGCGAACGGCAGTCTCGACGCGGTCCGGTCGGTCGTGGGTCGGGATGACTACGCTCAGCAGTTCGGACACGAGACCCCGTTCCCCTCCGGCCCGAACCCTGTGGCGTCCGAAGACCTGGCCGGGATCGGGTGGGCGGACGCTTCGGAGAGAGTGTAAACGCCGACCGAGACGGGGAGCACTGGATAAAGACGCGCCGATCGAAGAGGAGCGCCTGACCCTCTCCGCGCTCAATGGACCCCTCCACGGATTCTTCGCCTGAGCGTCACGGCATCGTCCTGCTCGGAGTGTGCGGCCTTGCTCAGCCACACCACTTCGGCCAGGCTCTTCACGACTACGGGCTCGACGACAGCCAGTTCCCGCTCAAAGTCCTCGTGGCCGACCAGCTACCAGCTCGGTCTCATCGTCGAGGGGCTTTCCGGCGTCGAAGAAGGCCAGCGGGAACTGAACGATTGGATCGAACGATGGATCGACGACCTCGAAGCAACCGGTCCGGGACTGACCCACATCCGTCAGGCCCGGTTGGCCAGCGCGAGGACCGGGACCGTGGATCTCGATAACCTGCCCACATCAAGGATGCGAACAGGCTCGGGGCAGCCCGAGCGGACCCGGTGTCGCCAGGCGGTCCTGCGCTAGCTTCACCACCGTTGCCTAGCCGGGGGGATGCCATGACCTTGCCGTCGATGCGCCGGGGGCGACGGGCGATCCGATGGATGCCGGTGATCGTGGCGATCGCACTCGTGGTGAGTGGTTGCAGCTCGTCCGTCGGATCTTCTCGGTCGATCACGACGTCGAGCCCGAACTCGACGGCCACCGTCATTCCTGCGTTCTACCAGCCACCCCGGCCGCTGCCGGCCGGCCCCGCCGGCTCCTTGATCCGCTCGGCTCGGGTGAATGGCATTCCGGGGGTGCCCTCCGGCGCAACCGTATGGCGGATCCTGTTCCATTCCACGACGATCTACGGTGGTGATCTGGCCGAGTCGGGCTACGTCATCGCCCCCGGCTCGTCTCCCCCAGCCGCCGGCTATCCGGTGATCGCCTGGGCCCATGGCACGACCGGATTCGCCGCACCCTGTGCGCCCTCCCTCTTCACCGACGCGGGAGGAGCCAGCCGTCCCTACCTCCTCCCCGGGCTGGCCAGCTACCTTCGAGCCGGCTTCGTCGTCGCGGCCGCCGACTACCAGGGCCTGGGCGTGACCGACGGTGTCCATCCCTATCTCCTCGGCGCCAGTGAAGGTCGTGCCGTGCTCGACGCCACCCGGGCGAGCCGGCAGCTGTCCGGACTCCGGACGGCGAACACCGTGGTCATCTACGGTCACTCGCAGGGCGGCCACGCCGCTCTCTTCGCTGGGGAGATGGCTCCGACGTATGCACCTGACCTCCATGTGATCGGCGTCGTCGCGGCGGCGCCGGCCACGGGGCTCAGTACTCTCATCTCCATCATCGGCACTCCCGTCGGTCAGCAGTTCCTTCCCTTCAGCATCCCGACGTCGTACTCCTGGACGCAGACCTACCGCGACCTGCCGGCGAGCGATGTCTTCACGCCGTCCGGGGAGCAGTTCGCCAGTACCGAGGTGACCAAGGGTTGCCTGGCGTCGGTGGCCGACGCCATCCGCACGCAGCATCTGACCCCGATTCAGGTCTTCCCCGCCAGTGCCGAGACCAATCCGGTGGTGATCGCCCACGCCCAGGCCAACGACCCTGGCCGAGTCCGGACGACCGTTCCCCTGCTTGTCCTCCAGGGCACCAAGGACATGACGGTCCCCCCTCCTCTGACCGACACTTTCGTCACGGGCAAGGCATGCCCGGTCGGCGACACGGTGCAGTACCTGCACGTCACCGGCGCGACCCACGGGACGGTGGTCATCATCGGGGCTCCGTCGATCCTGCAATGGATGGAGGGGCGCCTCAGTGACAGTCCGGCCCCAACCACCTGCGGCCAGCCGGGCGACTTCGCCACTCTCGACGGGTAGGTGCGGCCGAGCGGATAGCCCCCCGGGGACTACGCCTCGAGCGGTGAGCCCGGCGCCACCATGGGCCACGCCATCTCGCGTTCGGCTACCAAGGCCAGGCCCAACAGAAGCTGCTCACGATGATGGCCGGCCAGAACCTGAAGGCCGACGGGAAGACCGTCGACGAGACCGGCAGGGAGGCTCATGGCGGGGCTGCCGTTGAGGTTCGAGGGTGCGGTGAGCGCTGCGTTGTTCATGATGGCCCGGGAGAATCCGAGTTCGTGAATGAGATCGGCTCCTGGAATCGTGGATGGCGGCGGACCCTCGGCCGCGAAGGCCACATCAGGATTGCAGGAGCACATGACAAAATCGGCAGCAGCAAAGAGATCCGCCATCGCCTCGTTTAGCTGACGTCGGTACGACTCGATCGAGGCTGCCTTGTCGAGCGTGTACCTCTCCATGGCTCCTTCCAGCCCGGCTCGCATCTCTCTCGACAGTTCGTCGATTCGATCGGGATAGGCGCTCCCCAGCTCGGCGACGAAGCCGACCTGACCCGCCATGGCCCACTGCCCGCGCAGAGGTGGAATCGTGGGGGTCACCTCGACCACACGCAGGTTTGCCCTGTCGGCCAACTGCTGAGCTGCCGTCATGACCTGATCGGCAACCTCGCCTCGCACGCGAGCGGTACCGAGGTCTGGCACGATGGCCACCGTCATCCCCGACAGATCGCAGCTACCGAGGCCAGCCTCCCATCCGCCCACGGCCGGCAGGCTCAGGGGATCTCGCTGGTCGAATCCATTGCAGACATCGAAATAGCGCGCCGTGTCCCGTACTGACCGGCTCAGACAACCGATGACCGACGTGATCGGCTGCATACCCGCCCACGGGCCTTTCGGAATGCGGCCGTAGGTGGCCTTGAGGCCAACGAGGCCAGTGAACCCGGCGGGGATCCGGATCGACCCTCCACCGTCGCTCCCGGTGGCAATCGGGAACAGTCCGCCCGCCACGGAGGCCGCGCTGCCTCCCGATGAGCCGCCAGGCGTCTTGGCCAGGTTCCAAGGATTGCGGGTTGTGCCGTGCAGCTCGGTCGAAGTGCAGTTGATACCTCCGAACTCACTCGCCGTAGTCTGCGCCGCCAGCACGGCGCCGGCGGCCCGGAGCCGCGCGACGGACGTGTGGTCGTAGTCGGAGATCCGATCCTTGAAGATCACCGACGCATCCGTGTACGGCCAGTCCTTGACCCTTTCCAGCTCCTTCACGCCGAAGGGCACTCCGCCGAAAGGCAAGAGCACATTGGAGCTCTTGGCTTCGTCCCTGGCGCGTTCGAAGTCGATGTGGCTGAAGGCATTGAGGGGGGACGTCCCGATGGAGTCGATACAAGCATCGAGCGCCTCGAGCGGAGAGAGCGTCTTGGCCCGAAACGCGTCCACAAGACTGCAGGCATCATCCATCCACGGCATGTCCATCGGTGTCGACGGTAGTCCCTGGAACATTCGCGCGCGCCGCCCACGGGAGCCGGTGGCCCGTTCGGTCGGTACGCTGCTCCCCGTGGAGACGGGACAGCTGACCACTCCGGCGTTGGTCGTCCAACTGGACGTGCTCACGGGCAATCTGGCCACCATGTCCGGCGCATTGCCAGGCCGACGTCTGCGTCCCCATGTCAAGGCCCACAAGTGCACCTCGCTCGCGGCCCTCCAGGCTGAACTGGGTCACGTCGCGTTCACCTGCTCGACCATTGTCGAGATGGAGGGCCTGGCCCGAGTAGGGCTGGGCAGGGACCTCCTCCTGGCCAATGAGGTGGTCGATGCCACCCGCCTCGGTGCTCTCGTCGAGGATGGGGCGCGGGTGACGGTGGCCGTCGACTCTGAGGCGACCATCGATGCAGCGGCAGCGGCCCGGGTGCCCGAGGTGCTGATCGATGTCAATGTCGGCCTGCCCCGCTGTGGCTGCCGACCCGAGGACGCCGGGAGGCTGGCCGACAGAGCACGGCTCCGGGGCCTTCAAGTCCGGGGCGTCATGGGGTACGAAGGACACATTGTCGGGCTGGAAGAGCGAACCACACGAGTCGAGATGCTGGAGGTCTCCATGGGCCAGCTCATGGCCGCCCACCGACAGACCGGAGGAGAGATCGTCTCTGCCGGCGGGACCGGGACCTACGACATCAACCACTGGGCCACGGAGATACAGGCCGGTTCATATGCCCTCATGGACACTGCGTACGGCAAGCTCGGTCTGCCATTTGGCCAAGCGCTATCGGTGCTCGCCACAGTGATCTCGGTATCGAGCGACTGGGCGGTCGCCGACTGTGGCCTCAAGGCCCTAGGGATGGACCATGGGAATCCGTCGATCGAGCGAGGCGAGGTCTTGTTCTGCTCCGACGAACACGTGACGTTCGTGCCGGAGCGCCCGTTGCGGGTCGGTGATCGGATCAACGTGCTGCCGGCCCACGTCGATCCAACCGTCGCCTACCATGAACACCTCCATCTCCTGGAAGGCGTCACCGTGCTGGAGTCTTGGCCGGTGGATCTGCGCGGCTGGTGATCCCAACGTCAGCCCGTTCCTGCCCTCCCATGCCGGCGCTCCGCGGAGCGATGCCACGGTTGGCCAGTCAATCACTGGCCAACCGACGCGTGTGCCCGTTCAGCAGGGAGTAACTGGGGGTACCGGGAAGCTCGGCGCCTTCATGAAGGGAGCGTTGGGGAAGTCGAAGAACTCGAGCATCGGGTCGGCGGCAGCATCTCGGGCCGTAAGCGATGGGAGGTTGAACCGCGTCTCGATGAAGCGGGTGATGGACGTATGGTCGTGCACCACGTGTGACACATAGTGCGGCTTGGCGAACGGTGACACCACCACGACCGGCACTCGCGGCCCGAGCTGGTTGAAACCGGCCACCGTGTCTCCGGGCTGGAGCATCGGTGGGATTGCGTCGGGGGCGACTGCCGCCGGCGGGGCGACATGGTCATAGAATCCCCCGTTCTCGTCGTACGTGAGGAACAGCGCCGAGTTACCCCACTCGCGGCTTTGTTCCAATGCGGTGATCACGCTGTAGGCGAAGTTCTGACCGACTTGGACGTTGCTGGGTGGGTGCTCGTCCGTCTCGGTGTTCTTGGCGGCGATAAAGATCGGGTCGACGAAGCTCACGGCCGGCAATGTCCCCTGCTGGGCGTCTTTGTAGTACTGGGAGATGGGAAAGACATGGTGTCTCGCGTTCTTCTGGACGTAGGAGAAGAAGGTTCCAAATGCGAACTGGGAGTCATAGATCTTCCAGCTGACGCCGGCATTCCCCAATAGCTCGAAGATGGTCTTGTTGGGGAACCCACCGGGCGGCGGGCCGTCGTTGGCGATGTGGCCGAAGGATGTTCCAGCCAAGAGGTAGAAGCGGTTGGGGAAGGTCTGCGACAGCACGGACTGGAAATAGCGGTCGCCAGTGGCGAAGGTGTTGTACAACGAGTAGTAGTAGGGAAGATCAGCCTGGGTGTAGTAGCCCATCGTCCGCGACCCCGTCGGATCCAAAGGATCCGAGTTGGCCGAGCTGATGTCGTTGGCGGCGGTGAAACCGTCCATGGCGCCGTTGTCCCAGGCCTGGTGCTCACCATTCCAGGAGTGGTTCAGATCCGAGGTCTCGCAGAGCATCGTCTTGTGGAACGGGACGACCGTGCCGGGTCCGATGGGGTTGGGGTTGCCGGTGGTGGGCTCCGCCTCGTACGCGGGCTGCAGTGCATGCAACTGACCGAGGTAGCTGTCAGCCGATCGATTCTCCTGCATGAACACCACGATGTGCCTGATCGAACTCAAACTGTGTTGGGTTGTGGCTCCGGCCGGGCCACCAACCGCGACAAGGACAGTCAGAGCCAGTACCCCCGCGATGAAACCACCCAACGATCGCACTCGGAGTCGCACTCCCGCCTCCCTCCCGGCGCACGATGGCGCCTGTCTGCGCCAGGTGCTCACCAGCCCCCTCGTTCGCGTGACTCCTACTCCCCCTAGTGGCCCCGGATGACGGCCAACCTAGCAAGGAACCTCCTCCGCCCTCCTCATCGATATTGACGATCCGGGGTGCCGGGACCCCCCACCCTTCAACCCTCCCATCCCTGATTGTTGCGTACGCAACAAAATGGGAGGCCGGAAGCGGCCCGGCTGTGAGATGGAACGGACCAAGCCCACGCAACCGGTGAAAACGGTTCAACCGGTGGTCACCGTTCAACCGGTGGTCACCGTGCAAAGACGACGAGCCCGACACGACCGGGGCGTCAGGCGTCTGTCCGGAGCGTCAGACCTGTTCCCGGGAAGAATTTGTCGGGTATCTCCCCGGTAGGAACACGGAAGGCACGGATCTAGTCTTCACCGGACCCTCACACATTCCTAACCCCGCACATACGACCGACTGAAACCATGGTGTCACCAAGAACCCCAATCCAAGGAGTCAATGTGTTGAAGAAGATCATCGCCCCCGTCGTCATCGGAGGGGCGCTCCTCGGCGGTGTCGCCACCACCGGCGCGGCCTATGCCGTCACCCCGACGGCCTCGACCGCGACCCCGACTCATGCCGGCAAGGGTCAGATCAAGGCCTGGATCCGCGCCCACCGCAAGGAGATCCGCAAGGCCGGCCTCGATCTGAGCGCCCAGACGATCGGCATCACCCCCCAAGCACTCCGGGCCGACCTCAAGGCGGGAAACTCGATCGCCGGGGTGGCGACCCAGCACAATGTGAATCCGCAGACCGTCATCAATGCCCTGGTCAGCGCGGCGGATAGCCGGGTCAACCAGGCGGTCGGCGCGCACCAGCTGACCTCGACCCAAGCCAGCAAGATCGAGGCGAAGATCCCCGGTCGGGTGACGAAGGTCGTGAATCACACCTTCTGACCGCACCCGGGTCAGCGTTCACCGCCCGTGGCCAGGCACCGCCTGCCACGGGCGGTGGCGCGCCCGAGCTCGGACGCCCGGGCCGTCGGATCAACGGCCCATCATTGCCGGTCAACCAGCTTCTCACCGGCGGCCGGTTCGGTGGCACCATTGGCTCCACAGCCATTCACGGAAACCGCATGCAGCAAGGAGGACGAGATGCCTTACGCCCACCGCGGCTCGGTGGACATCTACTACGAGACCTTCGGCGAGCCAACCAATCCGGCCCTGCTG
This sequence comes from uncultured Acidimicrobiales bacterium, assembly GCA_963727075.1. Taxonomy (GTDB): domain Bacteria; phylum Actinomycetota; class Acidimicrobiia; order Acidimicrobiales; family RAAP-2; genus Bog-756. Next base: position 366,030 of record CAVSET010000002.1, on the reverse strand, counting down.
ATGATCAACGGTCTCGGGAGCCAATGCATCAACTACCGCCCAGAGATGTGTGAGCGGTTCGTGTCGCGGGGATTCTTCGTCGTTCGGTTCGACAACCGCGACGTCGGGCTCTCCACCACCTTCGACGAGGTCATTCCCGATGTAGGCGCGGTTGCCCTGGCTCTCAGTGCGGGGACGGAGCCAACCGTCGCCTACACCTTGGCCGACATGGCTACTGACGCCTTGGCCGTGCTGGACGATCTGGGTCGCGAGCGAGCCCACGTCGTAGGGGCATCCATGGGCGGCATGATCGTTCAGCAGCTGGCCATCGAGCATCCGGAGCGACTGCTGTCGATGACCTCCGTCATGTCTACAACCGGAGACCCCGACGTCGGCCAGCCGTCATCGGAGGCTTTGGCCTTCGTCATCAGGCCGCCCGCTACCGATCGTGACTCGGCCATCGCCCGCTACCAAGAGGGCATCCGCATTTACGGAAGCCCCGCTCACTACGACGCCGTTCGCCTCGCCCAGGTCGCCGGGGAAGCTTACGACCGCTGCTTCAATCCGCGAGGCGTCGCCCGGCAGATGACCGCGGTGATGGCATCGGGGAGTCGCTCCGACTTACTGCGACAGGTGAGAGTGCCTGCCCTCATCCTGCACGGAGATGCCGACAGGCTGGTCGACATCAGTGGCGGCCGACGCACCGCGGAATGCATTCCCGGAGCCCGCTTCGAGGTGCTCGAGGGCATGGGCCACGACTACCCGCCTGCCTACTGGGACCGTTGGGCCCAGCTCGTCGCCGACCACGCGGGCGTCACAGCCAAGGCATGACTGGGTCCTTGGAGCTCATCTGTGCTCTCCAATGGCCTCTTCGAGCACCCGGGCCATGCCGGCCATGCCGGCGGCACTCGGGTGCAGCGGGAAGCTCCCGGCCGATACGGTGATCGGAGCGACCCAGCGGGTGTCGTCATCAGTGCAGGCGTTGTGTGATGCACTGGGTGTGGCCATATCCACGTAGATGTCGCCGACGGCAGATGCATCTCGAGCCAAGGTGGCGTTGAGCTCACTCTCGGTGCGATTGAGGTAGTCGAGATCGTGCCATGAGAAAGGGAGCCTGGGCCAGCACCCAGAGCCCGTCGGCGAACCGATATCGGGGTAGCCGATGACGAGTACCCGGGCGTGAGGTGCCCGGGCTCTGATCTCCTCAAGGGAAGTCAACATCTTGGTGCCTGCCTCGTGGGCGGCCAGGGCCAGCTGGTCGACTCGACCGGTGGTGTAGTGAGAGGTGCAGTTCCATCCCGTCCGGGTCCCACCCCAAGGAGTGGCCGCTACACAGTTGGCGGCGATGCTCGAGAAGCCGACATCGTTGCCACCTATGCCTATCGAGACGAGCGATGTGGATGGACGAACCGCAGCCAGCTGGGGTGGTATTCCTTGCCCTTGGGATCTCATCAGGTCCCGCGTGGTGGCACCGGCGCAACTCGCGTCGCGCAGCGTCATCCCGAGGGCTCTTGCGACAAGCGATGGGTAGTTGTTGGACGAGCGGAGACAGCCGCTGGGCGCACTCGGAGTGCTCTCCGGTCCCAGCTGCGCACTGATGGCTGGGCCCGAGGCAAAGGAGTCTCCCAGAGCCACATAGGAGCGCGGATGAGGTTGGCCCCGATGGGCCTCCAAGGGCCCGGCTGCCGCGGTGGATGGCAGTGCGGCTAGTGCCGTGACGGCCAGAGCACCACCGGCCAGCAAGACCCGGATCCGATGCGGACGTCCGTGCCTCCGAATCCAATCCGGTCCCACCGGAGACGTACCTCGCGGGCGAAGAAGCGGCATGGCCGGGCGATGTTAGATCGGCATCCGCGGCGATGGACGGCACCGCCTGTCGCCGACCGGCATTCCCCTCGATTGTGGATCTGTCGTCGGAACCGAGATGGCCAGTCCGCTCCCCTCGGCTCTTTGGTGAGTGCCCATGGACCGGGCACTCACCGATACCAGCTGAGCTGCTCGGTCGTCGCCAGCAGCGCACCATGGCGACTCCACAAGGCCGCCTGCTGGCCCGAGGTCCCCTGCTCTCCTCTGGTGCCCGTTGCCTCGACAAGCACAAAGTCATCACCGGCGACGGCGATCTCGTCGTCATTGGCGTGAAAGTAGACCGACATCGTGAGCGTCGCAGTCGGGCGAGGCCCAAGGCCCCAGAAGAACGAGCGCGGCGCGTACTGGTCGGCGAGGTAGGCGAGCTGGGGTTGATCGAGCAGCCGTCCCGAGATCTCGCGCACCCACTGACAGCTCAATGTGTCACCGCTGGCGAACTCACCGAAGATCGGTCGGACCGTCGTTTGCCGGCCCTGTCGGCCCGGCGCATGGATCTCCTCCAGCAACTCAGGGTCCGGCGCTGGTGGCATCGCCTTCTGGCAATGGCCGTCGGTGGCTCTCCGGTTGGCCATCACCACCATGGCTGAAGCCAGAATTTCGGGCGTCGGAATTTGGTCGGAGGTTCGCCCGCCAATGCTCGACGGAGCGGCCTCCGCCGAGGCGATGGACCTCGATTGCCACGTCATCCCCCGGGGGGATCGCCTCGATGAAGTTGACCGTCATCGCCGAGGGTGAAGCGCCTCCGGCGGCCGATCGGACGATCGACTCGAGTGAGATCGCCGCGGTCCAGCCCCCGAACATCGCACTGATCGATTCGTGATCGGGATCGGCGTAGGCCAGCCAACGGTCAGGCCCGTCCGAGCGCAGTGTAAGGGCGTCGTCGAGTGTGCCCATCCAGAAAACGATAGGCCTCCTCCCCGGCAAGCGCCTCTGTCGCTCGGCCTGTCTCGGTCGTGTCGATCTCCGCCGAGAATTGGCTACGAACTTGGTGAAGGGGGTGCATGACTTCCATAAGCGACCGCGAACTCGTCGGCCGCTGTATCGCTATCCGGCAGCGAGGGTGTCGAGATCTGCTTGCGGCCGCGGGACATGGCCCCGGACTCAGAGCTCACCAGACCTGGGCTCTTTCCGCTGGCCGTCCCGGTGTCGAACACAACCGTGCTATCCGGGGCGAGTCTCGCAACGCGGGCGCCCACCGTCGGAGCTTCTTGAACCCATTCGGTGGAGGTCAGGGGCCCGGAATACGCCTGGTGCGTCGTAAACGACTGGCTCGTCGTTGTGTCGGAAACGGTGATGGTCCAATTCGGGAAACCCTGGCTGATAGAGACCGCCATCGAATCGCCGGGGTGGACCGCTATGGATGGAATCGGAGTCTCAGGAGCGGGCAGGATCTCCCACCATGCCTGATAGAACGGAGCGCCATTGATCCAGTCCTGCTCGGTGCCGGCTTGGATCAGGCTGCCGTTGTTGAAGCCGTCGATACCAACCCACGGGGAGGAGAACAGCGCGCCGGCCTGGTCCTTGCCGGCGTGCCAACCCGCGGAACAGTCCACTTGCCAGTGGCGCTGGTGAACCCGCTACCCGTGACTGCATAGCCCGACCAGTTCGTCGAGGTCCAGTTGCTCACAGATGCGGCACCGGGTCGCAGCGGAGCAGGGCCCGGAATTCGAGGGGCGTGCCATAGCGGGGCAGCCAGTGCCAGGTCGGTTGTTCCGGCAGAACACGTCAAGCCGGAGGCCGTCAAAGCGCTATGACCACAAAGCGTCCCATCCGGCGCATTTCGTTCCCCCTTCGCCAATTGAGCGACAACGCTGAGCAAGGGACGGATCCGATCACCATTGGCCACCCGGGCTCTGGCTGACGGATGTGTGGGTCCACGGCCGAGGAACGGCGCTCGCCGGTCGCTCTCGGATGTCAGAATCGTGAGATCGATCCCAGCGCTCCCAGGATGCAGCGATGGGCGGCAACAACGAGGAGGATGCCCCGATGTCCGGTGTCTATGTTGTGAGCGACAGCTCGTGCGACCTGGCTGAGGCCGAGCTGGACACGCTCAACGTCGAGATCGTGCCTCTGAGCATCCGGTTTGGGGGTGAGGAGTTCACCGACCGACAGGACCTGACCGTCGAGGAGTTCTACGACAGGATGGCAAGCTCCGAGGATCTTCCCCAAACGGCCTGCCCTTCACCGAGTGCCTTCGAACGAGCATTCCGAAATGCGGACGATGCCGGAGCCGATGCTGTGGTGTGTCTGGCCATTTCGAGCGATTTGTCGAACACGTTGCAGTCAGCCCAAGTGGGAGCCGATGCATGTCACGGCGCAATCCCCATAAGCGTGATCGACAGCAGATCCGTGTCCAGTGGGCTGGGCACGCTCGTGCTCGAGGCCGCCAATGCGGCCCGGTCCGGTGCCAACGCCGATTCGATACTTCGCCTGGTCCACGACCTCATCCCTCGGACACGTGTGTTCGCCGCACTGAATTCGCTCGAGAATCTGAAGAAGGGTGGGCGGATCGGCGGGGCCAAAGCGATGGTCGGGTCGATCCTGTCAATCAAGCCAGTCATCGAGATATGTGACGGGGCGGTGAAAGAAGCCGACAAACCTCGGACCCGCAGGAAGGCAATGCAGGTGCTCTACGAGCGCATGACTCGGGCCGACGCGATCGAACACATAGCGGTCATGCACGGTGGGGCACCCGACCTCGGCGAGTTCCTTGATCTCATCGCTCCCGGTTTCCCCCGGGAGGTGCTCCGGATCGGGAAGCTGGGGGCTGTCATCGGCGCTCATGGTGGTTCTGGGATCATCGGTGTCAGCTGGATCGCCGCGGCGTGACAGGAATGAAGAGGGATGCGGGACCGGGTTGATCGACGACGTCTTCGTTCCGGCCGCACGTCCCGGCGCAGGCCGCGCCGGCGTCGGGCCAGTCGCTACGGTGTACGGGAGCGGGATGCCATGAGCCGACGATGGGAGAAGTGGCAATGACGACCAAAGCTGAGTTCTCAGGCGAGGAGTGGCAGCTCATCCTGGAAGCACCCCCGAGTGCCGGCATGATCGTAGTGACGTCCCAACGAGGGGGTTCGTTTCGCGAGGCGATCGCCATTGCCAAGGCCTACGTGGAGGCGCGCCAGCACCATGGCGAGAGCGAGCTATTGGATGAGATCGTGGCAGCTAAGCCTGAGCGAGACCACACTCACTACCACTCTCCGGAGGAACTGAAAGAGCACGGGCTTCAACATCTACGCGACTCGGTTGCACTGTTGGAGCGCAAGGCCACCCCGGGGGAGGTGGACGAGTACCGGCGGTTCATCGTCACGCTGGCTGAGAAGGTGGCTGCTGCTCACCGTGAGCACGGTCAAGACGTGAGCGAAGGCGAGCGGGCAGCCCTGAACGATATCGCCACTGCCCTCCAGGCGACCGGCGGGTAGTGGCCTCACCGGGTGACACCCGCTCCTCAGTACCCCGTTCGGGATCTCAGCTCCCCGTCAACATGACGACCGGGCCGAACCATGTCAGTATCGCCGGACCATCGTGACAGACAGGCGAGGAGGGACAGGGGTGACCGTTCCCGGGGAGTACACCACCAACACCAACGACATGCGTGCCGTGCACAGTGCCCTGCAGTCGTCGCTCGGTTTGGCCGACGCACTGGTCACCGGGACCCGGAGCGATCCCATATCGGTCGCTGTCGCGTCGTCGTTCTTCGAAAATGTGATCGAGTTCCTCCGGGTCCATCACCAGGGGGAGGATGACCTGATCTATCCCGTTCTCGAACAGCGCTGTCCTGAACACCTCGAACTGGTCTCTTGTATCGAGCGCCAGCACAGCCTGCTGGACCATCCGATGGCCGCGTCGCGGTCCGCCATCGATTCCTGGCGCTCGGACCCGACCGCGGCCCACCGGGGAGGACCTGATCCGAACCCTCTCGACCGTTGGCGAGACGCTGGCTCCACACCTTGTTGACGAGGAGGACCAGGTCCTCCCCCTCGCTTCGGCCTACATGTCGCCCGACGAGTGGGCTCAGCTCCCAGGCCACTCCCTACGCTTGTTCTCCGGTGACAAGCCTTGGCTAGCCCTCGGCCTGGTCCGCGAAAGACTCACCGACGAACAGAGGTCTCAGGCGCTGGCTGGGATGCCCGTGCCCCTCCAGGAGTTGTGGGTCAACGAATGGGAGCCCGCTTTCACTGGCTTCATCACCGAGGTTCGCGCCATCTCCGCCTGAGGCGGTGGCTGCTCCTGACGCGGTCGTCCCCCCGAGGCACGGATCGTCGGTCAGCCCCGTCGAGCTGCCCGGCGCTCTCTACGGCGTCGATGGCGACGCATCACCCCGAGACCGAGCCAGAGCAGCGCGCCGACGAACGCCGTGACCAGGGTGAACAGCCACAGCGGCCAGGTGAAGTTCCAGACCAAGAAGTGGAGCGTGACCTTCTCGGTGTTCTGGATCATGAAGATGAGCAAGAGCCCACCTCCGGTAAGGGAGGCGATCGCCCCACCCCCCAACCGGGCCCGACTCGTGCCGTTGTCACCCGAGCTCTGTTCGGTCATGTCGACTCCCTCGAAACGTCTACGGTCCATCATGAACGTGCAGTTCCACGGAGACAAGCCGATCGGCTTAAGTGCCCTGCGGCAGGTGGAGCTCCGGGTCGGTGGGCGTTGCTCGCTCTTCGAGGCCGGCTCGAGTACGGGTAGGCCGACCACGCCCTCCAGCCGACCGTCAACGGCAACCGTTCGGTCTCACAGGCTGAACGTCGTGCCTGGTACGAGCGACAGTCTTCCCGGCCGGGTGACACAGGTCCGAGCGGCGATGACGTCCCCCGCTGACATGTAGGTCGACGTACCTCCCGTGACCGTTCCGTTGTTCGATGCGTTGTAGACCTGATCGCCGTGCGTGTCGAAAGCCGAGAAGGTCGGGTTGACGGTCGGAGCCGGGAGACCGCGGCGCTCGAGACCACCACGCCGGTGAAGGCCCGCGTCACGCCGGCCCAGGTGGTGTGGGTCGTGGGACGACCTCCGCGACCACTGCCGCTGCAGGTCACCTTCAGAAACACATCACCCGTCGGAAAGCCGCTCGTCGGGTCGAATCCGGTGCGAAGTCCTGCTCCTGAATGCCTCCGCACCAGTACCCCAGAATGGCGAAGGCCGTGCCCTGGGACAACACCAGCGGCGTCGCCGAGGTTGCCGAGGCGACACTCTGCATGCCTACCACGCCAAGGATTGTCACGCAGCCGACGCCAATGGCGACGCGGAGCTTTCGAGCCATCGTACCGTCCCTTCCAGCCGTACCTTCCGCCTCCCCAGAAGCTGAGAAAGGCCATACCCGCGGCTACGGTATGGCTGCTCGATGGCGACGGCGGAGCTGGGTCTGGCGCCGTGGGGAGCGGGGAACGGGCCCGGTCTTCACATCAGGTGTCGGACCGGGACCAGTTGGACGACGAGACTCCGGCCCGCCGGCCGAACACCGCCACGCGCGACGGAACTCTGCCCGGCCCGTCTGCAAGAGTGGGGCCGGTGTTCGTCACGACCCATGTCCTTTCGGGAGTGCTCATCGGCCGCGCCGCGGGCGGCAGGCCGACGCTCGCCTTCGCCGCCGGAGTCGGATCGCACCTGGCTCTGGACTCGATCCCTCACTGGGGCTGTGACAAGTGGGAAGACGGTGGCCACGAGGGCTTCCTCAAGGTGGCCAAGCGAGATGGTCTGGCCGGGCTGGCCACTATCGCCGCTGCTCTTGCCGCCGTGGACAAGCGAGATCGGCTGGCCACCGTTGCCGCCATAGCCGGCGCCGTACTCCTCGATCTCGACAAGCCCTGTCAGTACTTCGTCGGAGTGAATCCGTTTCCGCCAGTGGTTGTACGGTTGCACTCCCGCGTGCAGAACGAGTCGGCGGACGGGATGCCACGAGAGATTGCCTACGCCGCTCTGTTCGCCCTGGCTGATGCGATCGCCATCGCGGCTCGCCGGTCATCGGGCTCTTCCCGCGGTCGCCTTCCCGTTTGAAGGAACCGGCAACCTGCCGGGTAAGAGCCGATGGGCTGCGAACGACGACCGCACCCTTGCGAGGTCAGACGATACGGGTGGGGTGCTCGCCCCAGTACCGGTCCCGGAGGAGCCGCTTGTACAGCTTGCCCGTGGGTAGTCGGGGCAGCGCATCTACGAAGTCGACCGTGCGGGGACACTTGAAATGGGCCAGATGGTCCCGACAGAAGCCAATGAGCTCGCGTTCGAGGGTGGCGTCGCCGACGATGCCGGGGCTCGGTTGGATCAACGCCTTGACCGCTTCCCCGAGATCCTCGTCCGGGACACCGATCACGGCCGCGTCCATCACCTTCGGATGGGTGATGAGGAGGTTCTCGGTCTCCTGGGGGTAGATGTTCACCCCACCTGAGATGATCATGTGGGTCTTTCGGTCGGTCAGGTAGAGGTAGCCCTCCTCGTCCACGTAGCCGACATCCCCAACGGTACTGGTCTCCCCGTCGGGTAGGCGAGATTCTGCCGTCTTGGCCGGATCGTTGAAGTACTCGAAGCTTGTGGCTCCTCGGAACCACACCGTTCCCGGCTTGCCCACTTCGCACCGATCCCCGCTGTCGTCGAGGATCACCAGCTCACCCAGCAGCGGGCGCCCGACCGTTCCTCTGTGCGCCAACCAGTCTTCGGAATCGCAGAAGGTGAGCCCGTTGCCCTCGGTGGCGGCGTAGTACTCGATGATGATCGGACCGAGCCACTCGATCATCTGCGCCTTCACCGAGACCGGACATGGCGCGGCGGCATGGATGATGACCTCCAGCGACGACACGTCCGCGGCATGGCGCACCTCGCCAGGCAGCTTGAGCAACCGGGAGAACATGGTGGGCACCATCTGGGAATGGGTCACCCGGAACCGCTCCACCAGCCCGAGGAACTGTGTCGCGTCGAAATGCTCCATGACCACCGCGGTGCTGCCGAGGCGGAGCGCAAGTGCCACGCTGGCCTGGGGAGCGGAATGGTAGAGCGGGGCCGGCGAGAGATAGACCATGCCTTCGCGCGAAGCGCCACAGTTGACAGAGCCGTTCCCGGGCGGCCAGGTGCTCACCAGGGTGGACCTCGGGAAGCGGGCGCAGGATGCCTTTCGGCCGCCCGGTGGTGCCTGACGAGTACATCATCGGGGCTCCGAGCTGCTCGTCGGCGACGGGCCCACTATCCAAGGCGGCGATCGCCGTGGCCCAGTCCTCGAAGGGACCGTCAGCTCCGCCCCCAGTATCGGTCATGAGCCAACGTTCGACGTTGGGACACAGGGCGGGGAGCTTGGCCGCCACCTCGGCCTTGGATGCCGACGTCATCACCACACGCGACTCCGAGTCGTTGATGATGTAGGCCACCTCCTCTGCCGACAGGAAGGAGTTCACGCAGGTGTAGAACAGCCCGCTCCGTTCCGCACCTCCCTCACAGAGGAGCATCCGGTAGTCGTTGTCCATGAACACCGCCACGTGGTCTCGGCGCTGGAGCCCCGTTTCGCGCAACACGTGCGCGACCTGGTTGGCGATCGCCTCGTACTCGGCGAACGTGACGACCTCGCCGCCGGTGGCCATGACGATGGCGGGTTTGTCAGGATGGCGCTCGGCGTGCTCGGCGGCGTACATGGCAGCAACGTACCCCGACGACGCTGGAGCTCAGGAGGCGATCGGCAGGTCCGGCGTCAACTCGTCGAGCCGGTCTGGTTGTCCTCGGCCTGATAGGCCCGGCAGGGCTCACCGCGAAGAGCGCCGCACGCCGGAACGGTGGGTGTGGCATTGACACCGCTCACGGTGTTGACGACGAGGGCCGAGGCGGCCACGCCCCCGAGGCCGACCGTGGCGCTCTGGCCGTTGTCGAGGGTGGCGAACTCCCAGATCGGGCGGTCGCCACCCGGCGCCGAGATCACGACCCGCAGCTCGGTCCCCGGACGGAAGGTGTGCACGATGGGATCGATGGGGATCTTGACCAACGAGTAGGCGGCCGGGCTGAGGTTCGGGGCGTTTGCCCGTTGGTAGGTCGGGTCGGTGAACAGGGGAGTCGAGTCGCCCCGGTCGATCTGGTTCGAGCTCCGCAGGAAGCCGGAGGTGATGTACTCCTCCTGGCCGTCGGCCGGCCGGACCTCGGTGATGGTGGCCTGGAAGTCCTCGACCGGCGCGGCCGCCTTGACCCAGAGGCCGAGGGTGCCCGGACCGGCGATAGTGGTGGACTGGGAGAACGGAGCGGTTTGGAAGGCGATGCCGTCATGGGACGGGACGGTCGTCCAGTTCCAGCCGGGGTTGGCCGCCCAGGCGTTCCCACCGGGTGGCAGGCTGGTGAGGGGTCGCGTCCCAGGGTCCAAGGTGAACGAAGTGCTCCCCGACTCGGTGGAGGCTGTCGTCTGCAGCTGGCCGTCGTTGCCGAGGTAGAGCGTCTCGACCGAGCCCGCCGGTGGCCAGGCCGGGAAGTCGGCCGAGTAGGTCGACTGGATCGCCCCGGGACCGGCTGTCCCGGCCCCGTTGTCGAACAGTGCTCGGACCAGCGGGGTCTGCGCCGCGAACTCCTGCTGCGCCACGCCCACGTTCGGAGCGTTGGTGAACCGGATGGCGGGTGGCGGCGCCACAGGTGCACCGGAAGCGAACCCGGTGAACTGGCCGAGGATGGCTGCGTTCAACCCGGTCGGTTGGGTCGGGACCTGACCGGCGACATAGATGTCGAGGAACTCGAGCCAACGGCTGAAGATCTGCGGGTCTGTCGAGTCGATGTGTCCGCCGTTGACCATGTTGGCGAAAAGGGGAGTGGTCCGAGGGATGGCGCTGATCAATGCCGGCCACTGCGGGCCCGTCTGCTCGTCCTGGAGGGCGCCGGAGAGGAAGACGGGCACCGTGACGTGCCCGGCCGCGACCACCATCGACCGGCGATCGAAGAGGAACGGGTCCCGTCCCGCACCCGTACCCGGCGTCACCTCCTGGGGCCCGGTCAGGCTGGCCAGGCTCTCCGACTGGTTGTGGAGGGCCTGATTGGCGAGACAGGTCGAAGACGTGCCGCCGCTGGCCGCCAGCTCGGCGTCGACTTCGTAGTAGGTCCATCCCTGGCCGACGCCGGCCACCGGGGTCGGCGAGAGCTGGGTCAGCCGGCCGGCGCCGTAGGACGCGGCCGCTTTGGCGTCGGCGATGCGTGAGGCGATCCAGCTGGCGGCGAAACCGTCGTTGTAGATGCCGCCCGGGTAGCCGGTCGAGAAGAGGTCATCGGTGGGGCTCAGGGGCGCGATGGCAGCCAGGCCCGGCGGGTTGGTCCCGGCCGACGGGAATTGCGAGAGCCCCGAGAAGCTGATCCCGACCATGCCGACCTTGTGGTGCGCCACCCAGGACTGGTGGGCCACGATCTCGATGGCGTCATAGGCGTCATAGTCGGAGGGGTAGCCGAACAGGTCGAACGCGCCACCCGAGCAACCCGTGCCGCGCATCTGCAGGCTGACCGTGGCGAATCCGGCGACCCGGGCCAGCACCGAGCCCACCGCGGTGGCGGTGTCGGGGAGCAGGTTCGGATCGCCGCAGCCGCTGCACGGCACGCCGAGCGCCTGCGAGATGAGGGCCGGGATGGGATCGGTCGGAGCGGCAGTGTTGTAGCCCGAGTACTCGACGACGGTGGGACACGGACTGGTGTCGCTGCAGGTTCCGCCGTACGGATAGCGGACGGTGGCCGCGAGCTGGACGCCGTCTCGCATGGTGATGTAGTTGAGACCCTGATGCAGGGGCTGGCCCTTGTAGAGGGCCGAGCCACTTACCGGGTTGTCGCCCGGTGCGAGGACCGGGAACCTCGAGGAGCGCTGGCCCGTCGTGGTGTCGAACCAGCCGTACCCCGAACCCGGGGTGAGGTCCCGGATGATCAGCGTGCCGAGGGAATCCGCCCGGCCCGGGTTGGCCGGGTTGGACACGGTGGCACCGTGCTGCCTGAGCACGATCTGGTCTCCGGGGTTGGCTCCGGTGAGCCAGGCCTCGTCGACCGACCCTCGGCCATGCAGGGTGGTGCTGAGCGGCGACGCGGTGCTGGCCGCCCCGGCTCCCCCGGCAGGCAGCGGGCCGATCGCCACGCAGATGGCAGCCGTCGCCACCAGCACCGACTTGAACATGATGTGACGGCGAATTCGCACAACTCCCCCCTGGAGGTCCCCAGGAATCTACCGGTCATCGGGGACGGGGTCCAGATCCGGTCAGGGAAGGCCGTCGGGAGGCAACGGGTACGGGGTGGGCGGCAGGCCGGGCATCGGGTGTTCCCACCAGGTTGTCTCCTCTACCCGGTGGGTGATCCGCCACCCCGCCGGCGTCCGTGCCAACCGGTCGTGATAGCGGCCACCGACGGTGAACAACCACGGTTCCCCGTCGACCACCAAACCGTTCGGATTGTGGAAGATCGAGCGGCTGTTGGCGGTCTTACCGCCGGGGTCGATCTCCACCGCGCGGTTGACGACCAGGTGTTGGGTCCAGGTGAAGATGGGCAACACCGCTGCGAGCCAGGTTCGAACCTCGGGATAGGTGCCCCGGATGCCGCCCGCCGAGCGGTAGTCGAGATGGGCGTCGGTGGCGAACACCGTGTCGAGTAGAGCCCAGTCCCGAGCGTCGATGGCGGTGGCGTATCGGACCAGGAGGTCGTCGATCTCGCGGCGGTCGCGGAGCGCGTGGAGGTGCTCATCCATCGAACCGAACGGTAGTGCGCCGGACCGGGGGGCGGCCCGAGTCGCCTGCACCCGGCGCGGTGGGCGACCGGCTCAGCGATCAGGAAGGTGGTGCGCGACCAGCTCGATCCAGGTGACCCGGGACGGCGGGCCACTGACGCCGCCCTTGACCAGTGCTTCACCGAGCCGCTCGTCCATGAAGTTGGCCTGGTGCTCGGGCGTGTCCCACACCTCGATCACCACCAGGTGGCCGTTCTCGTTGAGACCGGCGGAGTGGGCTACGAGGCCGTCCGGCCACTCGCCCGATCCGGTCGCCGGATCGATACCGAGCTCTTCGTTGACCGCGTCGTACTCCTTCGTGGTCACGCCCTCGAATTCCAGGATCAGTTCAGAGGCCATGGTGTCCGCCTTTCGCTCGTGCCGGTCGGCTCATCTCATCGCAGCCTCCCAGATCACCGGGGCACGTGCCACCTGCGCCATGCTCGACGGCTCCGGCATATCCTGGATCGATGAGACGGGACCGACGCTCGGCATCGAAGCGCTACGACGGAAGCATCGCCGTGGTCACCGGAGCGTCGTCGGGCATCGGGCGGCGGCTCGCCCTCGACCTGGCCGGCCGGGGCGCCACTGTCGTGGGCCTGGCCCGGCGGGGTGACCTGCTGGCGGAGGTCGAGGGGCTCCTCCGGTCGAAGACGGCGACGAGCTCCACCAGGGTGTGCGACGTCGGCGACTCGGCCACCTACCAACAGGCGCTGGCCGAGATCGAGAACCATCACGGGCGCATCGATGTGCTGGTCAACAACGCCGGGATCGAACAGCTCACGCCGGCGACGGAAGGGTTCACCGACGCCTACCGCCAGATATTCGACGTGAACGTGTTCGGCGTCATGGCCGGCACCCTGGCCGTCCTCGCCGGCATGGTGGCGAGGCGGTCGGGGATCGTCGTCAATGTCTCGTCCGACTCGGCACGGGCACCGGAACCGGGCCATGGGGCCTACTCGGCCTCGAAGGCGGCCGTCGCCGCCTTCACCGAGGCAGTGGCCCACGAGGTCGCCGATCGGGGGGTCCACGTCCATGTGCTCTATCCGGCCTGGGTGCCCACCGCCATGGGCATGTCGGGGACCGAGGACGGCGGGTCGCTCCCTCCGAAGCTCGTCCGGCGAAGCGAGTCGGACGTCTCCTCCCTGGTGCTCGGGCGCATGGGGGGGCCGCGCATGGAGATCAACGCGGCGGCGCTTCCCTTGATGGCCCCCATCGGGCGCACGCTGGCGCCGGTGTCCTACCAGAAGGCCATGCGTCATCGATCCCACTGAGGCTCCCTGAGTCACCGCACCCCTAGTTCGGCCCGAGGTCCGTCAGCCTCGGGACCGTCTCCTCCCCGAGCCGGGTGACCCAACCGAGCGGGTCCGGGCCGGGCGGGATCAGCTCGACCGTCTCGACCCCGAGCTTGGCGTACTCCTCCATCCCGGCCACGAAGGCATCCCCGTCGTCGAACGGGGAGGCGAAGCCGAGGATGGTCCGCTCGATGTCGTCCGGGTCGCGACCCTCGGCCTCGCAGTGCCGGTCGAGGACCTCGAGCTTGTGCGCCACCACCTCGGGATCAGGAGCGAAGAGGTTGCACGCGTCGGCGTAGCGGGCCACCAGGCGGAGGGTCTTCCGCTCGCCGCTCCCGCCGACGAGGATCGCCGGCCGCGGTTGCTGGACCGCCGGTGGCGAGCAGATCGTCTCGGCCAGCTGGTAGTGACGCCCCTCGTAGGGCCCGTTGTCGTCGCTCCACATCTGCAGGCAGATCTGGAGGGTCTCCTCCAGCCGCTCGAACCGTTCGGCAACCGGGGGGAAGGGGACACCGAGGCCCCGGTGCTCGCGTTCGTACCAGGCGGCCCCGATGCCCAGCCGGGCCCGGCCAGCGGACAGGACGTCCAGGGTGGTCACGATCTTGGCCAGCAGACCCGGGTGGCGGTAGGTGACCCCGGTGACCAACAGGCCGAGGGTCATCCGCTCGGTCTGACCGGCGACGTAGCCGAGGGAGGTGTACCCCTCGAGCATCGGGTCCTCGGCCGCAGCGAAGTGCTCCATCTGGAACCAGTGGTCCATCAGGGTGAAGGTCGAGCAGCCACCCTCCTCGGCTGCCTTGGCCGTCGCCGCGAGGGTGGGGCCCAAGGAGGACGGTCCACCGGGCAGGGTGAAGTTGACGAAATGGATGCCTACCTTCATGACGCTCCTCTCACGATCTCCGGTGCCGGTGCCCGCGCCGATTCCGACTTCCCCGATCGTCAACGGGTGACCGGGAAGAACCGGGGCAGAAAGTGCCGGTTGGCGGCCAGCAGCGCGTCGGCCAGCTGCTCGGCCCGCGGGTACTGCCCGACCAGCGGGTTGGCCACCAGGGCGCGGATCATCGTCTGGCGGCTCCCGGAGATAGCTGCCTCCACCGCCAGCCGCTCGTAGGCCTTGCAGTGGGCGACGAGGCCGGACATGTCGGGGGGCAGTGACCGCTGGGGCAACGGGTGGGCGCCGTCGCGATCGACGGTGCAGGGGACCTCGACCACGGCGTCGGCATCCAGCCCGGAGAGCGCACCCCGGTTGCGGACGTCGACGACCTGGGTGTCGCCCGTGCCGGCATGGAGCGAGGCCATCAGCCGGACCGCGGCCTCGGAGTAGAAGGCCCCACCCCGGTAGGAGAGCTTGTCGGGCTTCGTGACCAGGGCCGGATCACGGTACTGGACGAGCAGCTCGGCCTCGAGCTCGGCCACCACCTCGGCCCGAGAGCGAAATCCGGGCCCGGCCTGCTCGGCGAGGTTCTGGTCCAGGCAGTAGTAGTAGTGCAGGTAGTAGGAGGGCAGTGCTCCGAGCAGGTGCAGCAGCCCGGATGGGACGCCGCTCTCCAGCTCGAGCTCGGGACTGAAGCGCTCGAGGAGCTCCGGCAGCCGGTCGATCCCGTCGACCACCGCGGACCGGACCCAGGTGAGGTGGTTCAGCCCGACGTGCTCGAGCTCGACGGTGTCGGGATCGATCTCGAGATAGTGCCCGATGCGCCGCTGGACGTGGATGGCGACGTTGCACAGACCCACGGCACGGTGGCCCTCGTCGGCCAGCGCCTGGGTCACGATGCCGACCGGGTTGGTGAAGTCCACCAGCCAGGCACCGGTCGCACCCCGGGCCGCGGTCTCCTCGGCGATCTCGAGCACCAGGGGCACGGTCCGCAGTGCCTTGGCCAGCCCGCCCGGTCCGGTCGTCTCCTGACCCAGGCAGCCGTAGCCGATGGGGAGGGTCTCGTCGACGTGCCGGGCGGCCTGGCCGCCCACCCGGAGCTGCACGACCACGAAGTCGGCGCCGTCGATGGCGCAGGCCCGGTCGTCCGTGGTGACCAGCTCTCCCCTCCAGCCCCGGTGCTCGAGGATGCGGCCCGACAGACCGCCCACCGCCTCGAGTCGGTCGAGGTCCGGGTCGAGCAGGACCAACTCGTCGACGACCATCCGGTCCTCGTGGGAGCACAGGCTGTCGACCAGCTCCGGGGTGTAGGTGCTCCCCCCTCCCACCACGGCCACCTTCGTCGCCATGCATCCGAACGTAACATCAGATGATGAGCGCCGGCCCGAGGTCCAGTTGACGGCCGGCGCGGCGGGAGACCGGATCCTCGCCGTGGACGGCGGCGCCTCGAAGACCGACGTCTGGGTCGTGGCGACGGACGGCTCGGTCCTGTCCACCGCCCGCGGCGGCGGTTCGAACCATCAGTTCTTCGGGCTCGAGGCGGCCATGGACGCGCTCGGCTCGACCATCGAGACGGCCATGGTCGCCGGGGGTCTCGACGCCGGGGACCGGCCGGTAGCCGGGACGGGCGTCTACTGCCTGGCCGGCGTGGACCTGCCGGTGGACGAGGAGCGCCTCAACGAGGCCATCACCGCCCGCGGCTGGAGCACGGTCGACGTCCTCCGCAACGACACCATGGCCGTGCTACGAGCCGGGTCGCGCTCGGGGTGGGGGGTCGGGATCGTCTGCGGGTCGGGGCTCAACTGCGTCGGCATGGGACCCGACGGGACGATCGAGCGCTTCCCGTCCCTTGCCGAGCTGTCCGGTGACTTCGCGCCCGGCGGCTCGTGGCTCGGCGTGCGCGCCCTCGGGTTGGCCCTGAGATCACGGGACGGGCGCGGCGCACCCACCGTGCTGGCCGAGCTGGTGCCCGCCCGGTTCGCACTCCCCGATCCGGAGTCGGTGTTGAGCGCGGTCTATACGGGCCAGCTCGACTACGGCCGCCTCTTCGAGTTGGCCGAGGTGTGCCTCGACGCCGCGGCGGCCGGCGACGGGCCAGCCATCGACGCCTCGCACCTGCTGGCCGACGAGGTAGTGGCCATGGCGACGGCGGTCATCCGGCGTCTCGATGTCGCCGACGACGACGTCGAGGTGGTGCTGGGGGGTGGTTTGTTCGACTGCGACTATCCCGGGTTCACCGACCGGGTGGCATCCGGGGTGTCCGCCGCGGCACCGCGCGCCGCCTTCCGCCGGCTGGACGCGCCACCCGTGCTGGGCGCCGCGCTCTTGGGCCTCGACGCGATCGGCGCGCCGGGGTCCGACAAGCGTCTGCGGGCCGCAGTCGCGCACCAACGCCCACCTACGACCGGCGGCCGAGCCTCCGTCGCCAGTGCTGAGCCGGCATGAGCGTCGGGGGGACGTCCCTGTGCGGCGCCAGGCTGTGTGGCCAACGATGACCCCGGCATCGGCAGCGGGGCCGTCCGTACCCTGGTGGGAGTCGGGTGTGCTCTACGAGATCTACCCGCGCTCGTTCGCCGACTCTGACGCCGACGGCATCGGCGATCTGCAGGGCATCATCGACCATCTCGACCATCTCGAATGGCTCGGCATCGACGGGCTCTGGCTCTCACCAGTCTCGCCCTCCCCCAATGCCGACTGGGGATACGACGTGGCCGACTACTGCGACGTCGATCCCGACTACGGCACGCTCGGGACGCTCGACGCCCTGGTGAGCGAGGCGGGGCGACGAGGCATCCGGGTGCTCCTCGACCTGGTGCCCAACCACACGAGCGAGCAGCATCCGTGGTTCGTCGACGCCCGGTCGTCGCGCGCGTCGGTGCACCGAGACTTCTACGTCTGGGCCGACCCCGGCCCACACGGCTCCGCACCCAACAACTGAGCCGCCCAGTTCGGCGGCCCGGCGTGGACCCTCGACGAGGCCACGGGTCAGTACTACCTGCACAACTTCACCCGGGAGCAACCCGATCTCAACTGGTGGAACCCCGCCGTCCACGGAGGCCTTCGAAGAGATCATGCGGTTCTGGTGGGACCGCGGCGTGGCCGGCTTCCGCATCGATGTCTGCAACATGATCGTGAAGGACGCAGCCCTGCGCGACAACCCACCGGCCACTCCGGAGGACGCGGTGATCGAGCAGATCTTCGGCCAGCGCTTCGCCTACAACGCCAACCGGCCAGAGGTGCACGGGATCCTCAAGTCATGGCGCGCCCTGGCCGACACCTACGACCCTCCGCGTCCGCTGCTCGGCGAGACCGACGCACACCACCTGTCGATGTTGCCCCCTTACTACGGCGGCAACGACGAGCTGCACCTGGCCTTCAGCCTCCCGTGGCTGCACTCCGATCTCCGAGCCGACGTGTTGCGCGCCGTGGTGGAGGAGACCGAGCGGATCCTGCCGCCGGCCGCTTGGCCGGTGTGGACCGGGTCGAACCTCGACAACTCCCGGCTCGCCACCCGATGGACCGACGGCCAGCCCGGCCTGATCCGCTGCGTGCTGTTGGCCCTCCTCACCTTGCGAGGCACGCCGGTGATCTACCAGGGCGACGAGATCGAACTGCCCGACGGCGAGATGACCGAGGACGCCTTGCGCGACCCGGTGGGCCGCCGGTACTGGCCACACGCCGCCGGGCGTGGTCCCGAACGGTCCCCCGTCCCCTGGCACGACGGTCCCGGACGTGGGTTCACCGCGCCCGGGGCGGAGCCCTGGCTGCCCATGGGCACCCCACCGGACTGCAACGTGGCCGCCCAACGGGGCGACCCCGACTCGGTGCTCACGTTCACTCGGGATCTCATCGCCCGACGGCGCCAGAGCCCCAACCTCCGGGGCGGCGCCTACGAGAGCCTTCCCAGCCCACCCGGCACCTGGGTGTGGCGGCGCGGCGGCCGGTTCGCCACCGCTCTCAACCTCGGCGAGGACACCTGCCGGGTCGACGGCCTCACCGGGTCGGTGAGCCTCGGGACCGACCGGCGACGCGACGGGGAGGTCGTCGAGGGGGGTCTCACCTTGACACCCCGTGAGGGAGCACTCATCCGGCTCGGGTGAATACGCACACCGTCGTTGCTCATCCCCCTTCGCAGTAGTGCTCGAGGCCGTCCGCCTCCACCTGCCCGTGCCGCCTGGTCCGACGGGCGGTGAGCAGGGAGACGACCGGGGAGGGAGCTCCGGCCTGGCGCAGCCCGAGCCGCGGCGCCGTGCCGCTGGCGGAGGGCGAGAGGCGGTGACTGGGCCCCGGTGGTGACCCCCGGGTCGTCTGGTCCAGGAGGCGGAAGCGCGCCGCCTGCGGCCGACGCGCCAGAATCAGGTGTGAGCGGCTGCCCGCCCGCATCGAGCGAACGCGAACCGGAGGTCGTCGTGGAGACTCCACCATTCCAAGGTGTCATCGGTGACGACTGGCACAGCTCCACCCCATGGTGGGCACCCTCGCCCGCTCCACCCGACGGGTCCCCGAACGTGTTGCTGGTGGTCCTCGACGACGTGGGCTTCGGCCAGCTGGGTTGCTACGGGTCGGACCTCTCGACCCCGACGATCGACCGACTGGCCGAGGAGGGGATCCGCCTCACCAATTTCCATACCACTGCGCTGTGTTCGCCGACCCGGGCCTGCCTGCTGACGGGACGCAACCACCACCGCAACGGCCTGGGCCGGGTCGCCGACCTGGCTGTCGGGTACCCGGGCTACAACGGTGAGATCCCCAAGGAGAACGGGTTCCTCTCCGAGATCCTCCGCCAGCGCGGCTATGCCACCTACGCGGTCGGCAAGTGGCACCTGACCCCCGACGACCAGACCCATATGGCCGCCCCGCGGCACTCGTGGCCGCTCGCCCGGGGGTTCGACCGCTGGTACGGCTTCCACGGCGGGGAGACGCACCAGTTCGTGCCGGCCCTGTACCACGACAACCACTCGATCCTCCCGCCCCGGTCGATCGCCGAGGGCTACCACCTGAGCGCCGATCTCGCCGACCAGGCCATCACCCAGTTGGCCGATCTCCGAGCTGTGGATGCCGACCGCCGCTTCTTCCTCTACTTCTGTACCGGGGCCTGCCACTCCCCCCATCACGCCCCGCGAGAATGGATCGAGCGCTACCGGGGACGGTTCGACCGCGGCTGGGACCGCTGGCGGGAGGAGATCTTCGCCCGGCAACTCGAGACGGGCCTGCTCGCTCCGGGCACCGAGCTGTCCCCTCGCCCACCCTGGGTCCCGGCCTGGGACGACCTGCCTGCCGAGGAGCAGCGGGTGGCCGCCCGGTTCATGGAGTGCTTCGCCGCCTTTCTCTCCTATACCGACGAGCAGCTGGCCCGGGTCCTGTCGTTCCTCGAACGCACCGGTGACCGCCACGACACCCTGGTCATCCTGGTGTCCGACAACGGGGCCAGCTCCGAGGGCGGGGCCTCCGGTTCGATCAACGACAACCGGCTGCAGAACCTGGACCCCGCCGGCCCCGCCGAGCTCACCCGCCGTATCGACGAGCTGGGTGGGCCCAGCGCCCACAACAACTACCCATGGGGTTGGACGATGGCCGGCAACACCCCCTTCAAACGGTGGAAGCGCGAGGTCCACGAGGGAGGGGTGGCCGACCCCTGCATCGTGAGCTGGCCGGCACGCCTCGGACCGGGAGGGGGCATCCGGCGCCAATTCGCCCATGCCGTCGACATCCTGCCCACCGTGCTGGAGCTGTCCGGCGTCGAGGCTCCGGCCACCATCGACCACGTTCCCCAGACCGCTCTCGACGGCATCAGCTTCGCCCGCCTGCTCCAGCCCGACGGCACCGGGGCTCCCGGGCACCGCACCACCCAGTACTTCGAGATGTTCGGCAGCCGGGCCCTCTACCACGAGGGGTGGAAGGCGGTGACCTACAAGCCGATCGGACCCCTCTACGACGACGGCATCAACTGGAACGCCCCCTTCGCCGACGACCGCTGGGAGCTCTACCACGTGGACGAGGACCCGGCCGAGATCCACGACCTGGCCGACCGGCACCCCGACCGACTGGCCGACATGGTCGAGCGCTGGTGGGAGGAGGCCCGCCGCAACCAGGTACTCCCCCTCGACAACCGGGTCCTGCACACGCTGGTCAACCCCAAGCCCGACTGGAGGCGCCCCCACCTGCGCACCACCTACTACCCGGGTGCCTCCCCGGTCCCCGAACCGGTGGCCGCCAACGTCAAGAACCGGAGCCACACCATCGAAGTCGACCTCACCGTGCCGACCGACGGACCGGTCGAGGGGGTGCTGCTGGCCCAGGGCTCGGTCCTCGGTGGTTTCTCACTCCACCTCCGCGACGGGTGCCCGCGCTACGTCCACAATCTCTACGGCAAGGAGTGCCACGTCGTCGTCGCCTCGCGCCCGGTGCCGACTGGACAGCACCGGATCGAGCTCCGGTTCGAGCGCGCCGATAACGGTGGCGGATCGGCGGTGTTGTCGGTCGACGGCACCGAGGTGGCCACGGGCACCATCCCGACGTTCACCGTGGCCGCTTTCAGCGCCACCGGCGCCGGGCTCACCTGCGGGTACGAGCTCGGGCCGGCGGTGGGCGGCGACTACGAGGCGCCGTTCCCGTGTACGGCGACCATCCATTCGGCCACGGTCACCCTCAGCGAGCACGTGCCGGTCAACCCGATGGTCGAGTTCGAGCGCATCATGTCCGAGCAGTAGGGCGCGCCGAGACCCGCTCGTCGGCCTCGAGCCCGAGGAGCTCGTCACGGTCGGCGGCAACCAGGGCGTGGGTCGGTGGCGCTCAGCGGGCTCCCGTCGGAGGCCGATACGACGATGACGCCCGACGCTCCCGATACCGACGGGAAGTACTTGGTCGCCACCGCCTGCGCCTGCACGGACTCGTAGGTGCTCGGCAGGACGAATTGTGGTTGGAGGTGAAGGTGACGAGCTGGGGGAGAGCGCGAGCACGACCGCGGCGCCGATGACCCAGGCGCCGATGACCCAGGCGCCGATGACCCAGGCGCCGATGATCCTCCAGGGATGGGCGATGACCGGTGATCCCAGTCGCTCGAACAACGTCGCCTCCCTCGTGGCGGCCGTCGGCGAAGGCTAACCCGACGGACCTTTCGCCCTGTCGGATGGCGCACCGTCGCTGTCGTCGGCGCCGGCCGCGACCGGGTCTGTCGACGGTAACGGCGCGATTGTCAGGATCCTCTACGGGAGGGCCCAGGTCTGTCACGGCTGGGGTCCGTACGGTACGGGTGGAAGGAGGCGAGCAGACACATCGGAGGCGCTGCTCGAACACCTATGAACTGGTTCTTCGCCACCCTCCCGTTGCTGGTCCTGACGGTGGCGGTGGCCACCATCCCGCGGTTGGCCCCCGCCGTCCGGGAGCAGCGTGCCCTCCTCGCCGACGGCCACCGCACCGGCTCGAACGGGCATGGCCGTCGGTCCCCTCGACCGGGCTCGACCGACGGACGCCGGTGACATGAGGGCCGACGGTGCCGGTCGGCGCCGTCGACGTGTCGCCGGACCAGCGGCTACGAGGTCATCCCGCCCAGGCCGACCAGGCCGCGTGCCAATTCGATCTCGCCCATGTGACGCAGCCCGTGCTGGTAGATCCAGCACTCGGCGGCATCGAGCAGCGTGATGCCCTCGGGACCGGCCACCCGGGCGCTGTAGGTGGTGGCCACCTGGGGCGGGAACGGCCGGGCGATGACCACCCGGGTGAGCTCGGCGGGGTCGAGCTTGTCGAGCCACTCCTCGGTCCGGGTGAAGACCTCCCCCATGTACTGCTGGAAGGCCGGGTAGTCGCCGATGCGCTGGTGGACCATCTCGGCCACCGTCCGGTGCTTGCCATGGTCGGGTATGGCCGGGTGCACCCTGGCCTCCCACTCCCCGTCCCAGATCGGAGCCTCGCCGGTCATCAGCATGAACGAGGCATCCATCATGTTGACGATGTGGAACAGGCTGAAGGCGATGGGCAGCACCCCCTCGCGCTCGAAGTGGTTGACCTGGTCGAGATCCATGGTGGCCACCGCGTCCCGGTACAGCGAGTGCAGGGCCCGCATCCGACGCTGCAGGGAATCGAGAATGAGGTCGTGACTCATGGTCCCACCCAAACACTCGTCAGTGTTACTGTCAACTGTTAGCCTGCTGGCTGTTCCCGAGTTCCGGGACGAGACCCTCGCACCCCGAGCCCTATCCTGGGGAGAGGCCTCTCCGGGTCGATAGGTGTGTCCGCCCAGCCTCGCGCCCGAGCCACGAGGTACGCCATGGATCTTGAAGTCGACCGCAGAGAGCTACGCCGGGTACGGGCGGTGGAACGGACACCGAGAGCCCTCCACCCCGGCGAGGCCCGGCTGCACATCGACTCCTTCGGCCTCACCGCCAACAACATCACCTATGCCGTGTTCGGCGACACCATGGGGTACTGGCAGTTCTTTCCGGTTCCCGACGATGACGCCGACGACGAGGGTGAGCTCTGGGGGCGGGTCCCGGTCTGGGGGTTCGCCGACGTCGTCGAGTCGACGGTCACCGACGTCACGGAAGCGACCCGGGTGTACGGCTATTTCCCCATGGCCGAGGAGCTCCTGGTCCGGCCGGGCCGGGTGGACGCACGGGGTTTCACCGACGTCGTCCCCCATCGGGAGGCGCTACCGAGCGTCTACAACCGCTACTCCGTCACCGGCTCGGACCCCATCTACCGCCGAGATCGCGAGCCACAGCAGATGCTGTTGTGGCCTCTGTTCGTCACCTCGTTCGTGATGGACGACTTCCTCGATGACCACGGCATGTTCGACAGCGCCCAAGTGGTCATCTCCAGCGCCTCGGCCAAGACATCGATCGCCGCCGCGTTCCTGTTGTCCGAACGTGAGGGCGTCGAAGTGGTCGGGCTCACGTCCGCGGCCAACATCGACTTCGTCGCGGAGCTCGGCTGTTACGACCGGACGTGTACCTACGAGGACGTCACCTCCCTACCGGTCCGCCGGTCGTGCTACATCGACCTCGCCGGTCGTCGCGATGTCACCGGAGCCGTGCACGACCACTTCGGCGAGAGCCTGCGCTACAGCATGGTGGTGGGCGACACCCACTGGGAGGACGGTACGGCCCCCGCCTCGCCACTGACCGGTCCGAACCCGACCTTCCTCTTCGCTCCGGACCAGATCACCAAGCGCCGGCGCGACTGGGGCCGGGACGGGTTCGAGCAGAAGGTAGCTGGCGCCTGGGATCGGTTTGCACCCTGGACCGACCGGTGGATGTCCCTCCGGCACGCCTTCGGTGCCGCCGAGGTGGAGCGGGCCTATCGCGACCTGGTGGACGGCCGGGTCGACCCTCGCATCGGCGACATCTGCACGCTGAGTGGGTCCCGCCCGGCCTCCTCGTCGGCGGACACCGTGGTCGGTGATCGGGACGGAGGGCGCTAGCCTCGCGCTCACTATGGCCACGAACGCCGATCGCGTGCCCGACGCGCCCGAGGATCTGGCCGCCGACAACCCGGAGGACGGATCCGTCGACGGCCGCCAGCGGCGGCGCCTGCGCAACCGCGAAGCCGTGGTCGAGGCGCTGCTCGACCTGTACCGAGACGGCAACCTCCGGCCGAGCACCGAGGAGATCGCGGCACGCTCCGGCCTGTCCCCCCGCTCCCTGTTCCGCTATTTCGACGACGTGGACGATCTCACCCGCGCCGCCATCATGCGCCAGGAGGCCCGGGTCATGCCGTTGGTCGCCATCGATGCCGGGCCCGAGGAGCAGTTGGAACGGAAGGTGGCCGCCCTGGTCGAGCAGCGGTTCAAGCTGTTCGATGCCTTCGGGCACGCCGCCGCCGTGACCCGGCTCCGGTCTCCGTTCCAGCCCCTCCTCGCCGCCGAGCTCAGCCAGAATCGCCGGTTCCTGCGTTCGCAGGTGAGCTCGCTGTTCGCTCCCGAGCTGGCCGCCATGAACAAGGAGACGAGCGCCGGGGCCTTGGCCGCCATCGACATCCTGACCTCCTTCGAGTCGTACACGCTGCTGACCGAGGACCGGTCGATGGCGCCGCCAGATGCGATCGCCGTCGTGTCCGACGCCCTGTCCGTCTTGCTCGGGCCCTCCCGCTGAGCGCGCCGGGCCCGGCGAACCGTCAGCCTCCCGAACGGGCCGTGGCGCCCGGGTACTGGCCGGGAGCCTGGCCGTGCGAGGACGGAGGACCGCGGCGTCGCCAGGTCGCGCCGGCCGCCGCACTC
This sequence comes from uncultured Acidimicrobiales bacterium, assembly GCA_963727075.1. Taxonomy (GTDB): domain Bacteria; phylum Actinomycetota; class Acidimicrobiia; order Acidimicrobiales; family RAAP-2; genus Bog-756. The sequence goes on along the minus strand of CAVSET010000002.1, from coordinate 341,131 downwards.
GGTGCCGGCCCCGATGCCCATCTGCGGGTGGTCTCGCGCCCGGCCCCGGCGGCGACCATGGTGGTCACCCGCGACCCGGGCGAGGTCTATCTGCTGCGTCACACGGCCGGGGACGACGCCGTCTGCTTCGTCGAACGCGTCGACCCCGAGACCCTCGATCCGCAGCTGCGATCACCGGACCTGGCCGGCGGCCCCACTTGGCCGGGAAGCATCGGCGTGCACGCCAACGGCTCCGTCTACGCCGTCTTCGGCAACCACGCCCACCGCCTGGCGGCCGATCTCTCCCCTCTCGCTGCCACCGTGCTGCCCCGCCGCCGGCCGTACAACGGGTTCGTGATCCTGCCCGACGGGCATCTGGTGACCAAGGACTTCGCCGGATCACGTCCGGGAAGGCCGGTACCGGCCGAAGCACGGGAACCGTGCGAGCTGGTCGTGCTCGAGCCGGAGCACCTGGACGTCGTCGACCGGTGCCGGCTGGAGGAGCCGTCGGTGGCCCGGCTGTCCGCCGACGGCGACATGATCTATGTCGTCGGGGACACCGGCTTGCAACGTGTCCGGTGGGACGGCCGCCTCCGTCCCGATGCCGACTTCCGGGTTCCCTACCGGACCCTCGAGGGCCAGACGTACGGTTGGGACTGCGTGATCGCCCTCGGGGCGGCCTGGTTCCTCGACAACGGGGAGGGCAGCGAGACCTACTCGGGCACGCTGCACGGCCACGGTGTGTCCCGGTCACCCCTCCATCTCCTGCGGGTCGACCTCCTGACCGGCAGGTGCTCGATGGCCGAGGTCTGTGACCGACCCGGTGGCCTGGTGGCCAACCCTCCGGTGATCGACGTCGACCGGTCCATCGCGGTGGCCTACGACAGCGGGAACGGTGTCGTGCGGGCTTTCGACATCGCCGAGGACGGCGGCCTCACCACCCGCTGGCAGCGCCGCCACGAGCACGCCGGCCACATGGTCCTCTATCCGGGTAGCGGAGAGCTGGTCACCGGAGACTACGACGAGGCCCGTTCGGCCGAGCAGGTGGTCGTTCTCGACATCGTCGCCGGGGGCGAGCGGGCCCGGGCCGACACCGGCAGTCCCATCCAGGGGGTCCTCTTCCCGGCCGCGACCGAACTCGGCCTCTACCTGTGCACGTTCACCACCGTCAGCCGGGTCTCGGTCACACCGGGGGCGGCCCGGGCCTGACTCGCCGAGCCGTCGGGTCACCGGCGTCAGACGCCGGCCGCCCGGGCGTCGGCCAGCAGCTTGTCGTCGTCGGCCATGAGGGCCCGGGCCAGGTGGCGGACCATGTCGATGACCTCGGGGTGGGCATCGGGGTCCCATCCCTCGAGCAGTTCGGTCATGGAGGCCCGGCGTGCCGCGGTGAGGCGCTCGATCGCTTCGTGCCCCGACGGGGTCAGGACCAGGCTGCATCCGTCAGCCCGGCCGGCCCCTCCGGCTCCGCCCGCCCCTCCGGCTCCGCCCGCCCCTCCGGCTCCGCCCGCCCCACCCGCCCCGCCGACCTGGCCGACCTGGCCGTCCTGGCCGTCCTGGCCGTCCTGGCCGTCCTGGCGGAGCAGCCCCGCCGCCACCAGGGACTCGATCGACTCCTCGAGGTGCCGGGGCTCGACCTTGAGCCGAGCCCCGACCTGCTCGAGCGTGCAGTCCCGGCCGATCGGCCAATCGGTAGAGCATCCACACCCCCCGCGGCTCGAGGTCGAGGCCGGCCCGCGACGGCCAGGGTCTCGTACAGCTCGCGACGGTTCTCGCGGCTGGCGGCCCGCTCGAGGATCCGGCGCACCTCGCCGAGCGACGTGCGCGGCTCGGGAACCCGAGATGCTCGGCCGGCTCGGAGGTGCGGATGGACTTGCGCAGCTCGATCTCGGGCAGCGTCCAGCTGAGGAGCGAAGGCGACCAGGCCGATGGGCACCCCGATGAGGAAGATGGTCTGGATGGTGTGGGCGATGCCGCTGATGACCGCGGCCTGCACCGGTACCGGGGAGCTGGTGGATGGCCGCCGGGTTCTCGGCGTTGAGGCTGAACCCGGTGGGGCGCTTGGACAGGTGCAGCGCGGCGAGGACGTTGGTCACCACCAGATTGGCGTAGATCGCACCGAACACCGCCGTGCCGAACGACCCCCCGATCATGCGGAAGAAGGTCGTCCCCGAGGTGGCGGTCCCGAGCTCCTCGTAGGGAACGGCGTTCTGGACCGCCACCACGAGGACCTGCATGACGAGACCCAGGCCGAAACCGAACACGGCCATGTAGCCGGCGATGGTCCATGCCCCGGTGGTCACTCCGATCAGCGACATGAGGTAGAGGCCGACCGTCATGAGCGCCGTGCCGACCACCGGAAAGACCTTGTAGCGGCCGTAGCGGCTGACCAGCTGTCCCGAGCCGATGGACGCGACCAGAAGACCGCCCATCATCGGGAAGAGGCGCACTCCCGAGTCGATCGGCGCTCACCCCCTTCACGTCCTGGAAGAAGAGGGGCAGGAAGGTGAGGGCTCCGAACATGGCGAACCCGACCACGAAGCCGATGGCACTGGCCGCGGCGAACACCGGGTTGGTGAAGAGGCCGAGCGGGATCACCGGTTCGACGGCACGGCGCTCGGCGAAGAGGAACGCGACGGCGAGGACCACCCCGCCGACCGCCAGCCCGATGATGAACGGCGAGCCCCACGGGTAGGTCGCCCCGCCGAGGCTGGTGAACAGCACCAACGAGGTGGCGGACAGCGCCAGCAGCACCGTGCCGAGGTAGTCGATCACCCGGTGCACCCGGCTGAGCGACCCGGGAAGGGCGACCGCCGTCACGGCCAGAGCCACCGCCCCGATCGGGATGTTGATGTAGAAGATCCACCGCCAGCTCAGGTAGTCGACGAAGACGCCGCCGATGAGTGGACCGATCACCGTGGTGACGCCGAACATCGCCATGAACAGCCCCATGTACCGTCCGCGTTCGCGCGGTGAGACCACGTCGCCCACGATGGTCTGCGCCCCGACCATCAGCCCGCCGCCGCCGAGACCCTGCACCGCACGGAAGACGATGAGCTCGAGCATCGAGTGGCTCAGGCCCGACAGCGCCGAGCCGACCAGGAAGATGACGATGGCCACCTGGAAGAAGAACTTCCGCCCGTACTGGTCGCCGAGCTTGCCCCACAGGGGCGTCGAGACCGTGGAGGACAGCAGATAGGCGGTGACCACCCAGGTCAGATGCGACGCGCCGTGAAGGTCGCCGACGATGGTGGGCAGCGCGGTCGCCACCACCGTCTGGTCCAGCGCGGCGAGGAACATGCCGAGAAGGAGCGCCCCGATGACCACCAACACCCGACGCCGCGAGAGCAAGCCGGTGGCATCGGGCTCAACCAGTGCGATCGTCTCGCTCACGGTTCACCTCCCACTCGGCGCTGGGCCGCACCATTGTAGGGACCACTTAGCGGGAGGATCCCTCGAGCCGCCGTCGGAAACCGGCCACGGTGACCTCGACGACCCGATCATGCCCCCACTGCAGGAGTGGATGGGCCATCCGGCTGGCCAGCCGCATCGCCGGCTGTCGCATCACCACCGTCCACGTCACTTCGGCACGCGTGCCGGTGCCCTCGGGATGCAGCCTGAGCGCGGCCGACCCGGCCAGGTCCCCGTCGACTTGGGCGTCGATGGCGCATGCCCGCTCGCACCGGACGAGCTCGACGCGGAGCCTCATGCGATACGGCAGGGGCGGGGTCACCACCCCGTGAAGTACCGATCCGGGGTTCAGACCCTCTCCGTCGAGACGGAATTGGGTGAGCCAGGGCCACCAGGACTCGAACTGGTCGACCTCCTCCAGGCGGTCCCACAGGTCCTCGGGGACAAGACCGAATTGGAACGCTGCCGCAGTAGTCGATCACGGGCGTTGCCACCTGGCCAAGGCTAGGGGCGCCATCGCCCCGTCGGTCCGTCGTCCCTGGCGCCATGTGTTACCGGCCGCTCGACCCGAGTACGGTCGGCCAGGTGTCAGCACGTGTTCGACCGTCGGGCGGCCCGGGGCGGTGACCCGGGCGACCCGATCGGCCGCCGGAGTGGCGGCTGCACTGCAGCGGAGCACCGGCACGGTGACCGAGTTCCTGGAGTGGATCGCCCGGGAGCCGATCGACGCCGACATCCGTGCCCAGCGGGCCGTCCCGGCCTGGCGGGACAACCCGCTGGACCTGGCGGCCGGGGCCGAGTTGCTGTACCGGTCGGTGTTCCTGGTCGGACGGGCCACCGGGCAGGCCTATGCCTACGCGGAATCGGTCATCGCCTCGGCCAGGATCCCCGCATCGGTGCGGTGGTGCCTCGAACAGAGCCGCGAGCCCATCGGGCGGGTGCTCCGGGACCACGGTCTCGCCGTCCGCCGCGAACCACTGCCCGGGCCGGCGACGGGCGGGGACGTCGACGACGCGATCGCCCACCTGTTGGCGGAAGCGCCGCTGAGCCGGCGCTACCGGATCATCCTCGGTGGGGACCCGGCCTTCGCCGTCAGCGAGTGGTTCCTGGCGACGGTCGCCGACGTCTGGAGCCGGGACGCCAGGAGCTAGCGACCCGGCACGTCCGTCCCCGGCGCTTCGTCGTCGGCCCCACCGTTCCGGTCTGCCGGATCCGATCCGCCACGGCGTAACCCCGCAGGGGCCCAGCTCAGGCCGCGGCCGGGCTCCACGGCTCCACCCAGTCCGAGGCCGGCCAGCCCTCCACCGCCGCCACCAGGGAGACGGCCGTCGCCCCGTCGATCGACTCGCGGAGGATGTCGGCATGGCCGGCGTGGCGGGCGGTCTCCTCGATGAGGTGGAGCAGGACCCAGCGCACCGACCAGGCCTCGACGTCCTGGGGGAACCAACGCACCCCTCGGGGGACGGGGACCGGTTGGTCGAGGTCCAGGCCGCCAATGGCCGCCTCGGTCTCCACCACCTGGTCGTAGAGGGCCAGCACATCCCCGCGGTCCCAGGGGCTCATCGAAGTTGGCCAGTACTCCGCCGACCCCGCCTCGAGCTACCCATCGCTCGTCGGCCACGTGCTGGAGCCGCGTCGGGAGCCGGCCTGCTGTCGGTGAGACCGGCGGCAGCGGTCGAGGGCGGCGCGCTGCTGGGTCAGGAATGAGAGCAGTCCGTGGCGCTCATCGGCGACGGGAGTGGTGAGTCCGGGCATGGTGGCCACCTTTCTCGGGGCCGATGGAGGCCGGCCCCGACGCTGTGTCCAGGCGATCTGCCTGCCCTGACAGCATGTGCTCCTAAACCGGACAACCTATGGCCGGTTCAACTGCGAAGATGGGGTCGTGCGCGCCGATCGGCTGGTGGCCATCCTCCTCATGCTCCAGGCCAAGGGCCGGGTGACCGCGTCCGAGGTCGCCACCGAGCTGGAGATCTCGGAACGGACGGCCCGGCGGGACCTCGAGGCCCTGGCCATGGCCGGTCTCCCCGTCTACTCACTCCAGGGCCGTCACGGCGGCTGGCGGCTGGCCGGCGGGGGCCGGACCGACCTCAGCGGGCTGTCGGCTGCCGAGGCGCGGGCACTGTTCCTGGTGGCCGGGCCCTCGTCCTCGGCCACCCCGGAGTTGCGTGCCGCCCTGCGCAAACTGGTGCGGGCGCTGCCCGAATCGTTCCGCACCCAGGCCGAGGCGGCCCAGATGGCCGTGGTCATCGACGCCAACGGCTGGGACCGGTTGGTACCGGAACGTCCCGCCCCACCCCACCTCGACGCCGTGCAGCAGGCGGTCATCGACGGTCAACAGCTGTCGCTCGGCTACGTGGCCCGGGACGGCTCGGTCACCTCTCGGGTGGTCAACCCGCTCGGGCTGGCTGCCAAGGGCTCGGCCTGGTACCTGGTGGCCGACACCGATGCCGGCCAGCGCACGTTCCGCGTCGACCGGATGACCTCGGTCGAGCCGACGGGCCTCCGGGCGGAGCGGCCGGCCGGGTTCGACCTGGCCGAAGCGTGGGCCGCGATCATCAGCGAGGTCGAGCGGATGCGCTGCCCGGTCACCGTCCACGCACTGGTCGATCCGGACATGGTGGGCCTCTGCCGTTGGGTGCTCGGCAACCGGGTGAGCATCGGCCCAGCTGCACCCGGTGGCCGGGTCGAGGTCGAGATCCGGGGCCAGTCACACCGCAGCCTGATCGGGGAGTTGGCCGGCCTGGGACCGGGTGTCGAGGTAGTCGACCCGCCCGAGATCCGCCTCGGCCTCGGGCAGATCGGCCGAGCGCTCACCACGCTGTACGGGACAGGATCGGGCTGAGCGGGCCGTCCCGTCTTCAGGAGGGCACGAGGCCGGTCCGGCTCATTCGTTCCGCGTATCGGCCCGCAGCCGCTCTACCAGCCCGCCCAGGTCGGAGTGGTCGATCCGCTCGGCGGCCCGCACCGAGGCCCGGCCGAGGCTCGAGCCGAGGGGCAGGGCGTCGACCAGCCCACGGGCCACCCAGTGGCGGAACAGCCGGAGCTCGGTGGACCGGTTCAGGGCCCGCTCATCCACGACCCGCCCCTTGGACATGAGGGCCGCGTTGGTCAGCCGCCGGATCTCGGTCCGGTCCACGGTGATCGACCGGTCGTGCAGCTGGCGCGACCAGGTACGAGCCGGTGTTGTACCAGTCGCAGCACCCGTGCACGATGGAGGCCACCTGGCCCACCACCCCGTCGATGGCGAGGGCCAGGACCGGGCCGCCCTCGAGTGTTGATGCGGCCGCAGCCGCGACCAAGGCCACCTGCAGCCCACCCACGGCCGCCGTGATCGAGCGGGCTCTGGCGGGAGGACGAGCATCTCGACGCCCTCCAGGTCGTAGAGGACGGCCGGGTGGTCGAGCACCTGGCCGGACATCCAGTCGAGCAGACGAGGCGGTGCGGACCGCACCTGGGCCCGGACCCTGCCGAGGCGCCCGGGGCCTCCCGAGACGACCTCGCGACCCGATGCCGCCGAACGCCGCCTCGAGCTCGGCCGCCGCCTCGGGCGGCAGGCCCTCGGGCCGGAGCAGGGTGCGGAGCGCCTGCCCGAAGCTGGCCCTCGCCCGGGCCAGACGGGATGACCGGGCCGTCGGTTGCCAGCCGCCCCGCTCGGGTGGTACGGACGGCTCCTCGGTCACGTCCCAGAAGTCTGATGACCGTCACCCGCCGTCCGCAAGGGGTGGCGGTCATCGACGACGGGACATCCGGTCCGACCGATCCCGTGTCGTGCCAAGTTCCGAGGAGACCTACCATCGGGTCGGCCTGAATGAGGTGCCCGACGGCCGGGCGCGCCGGCCGTTGAGGCCTGAGGAACGGAACGGAGCGGACGTGGCGCTGGACATTGGGCGCAGGCGATTGGCGCGGGAGACCACGGCCGCCCGGACCGCAGGCCGGACCGTCCCGAGTGTCGTCATCGTCGGCGGCGGTCTGTCCGGCCTGGCCATGGGCATGCAGCTCGTCCGGTCCGGCATCCGCGGCTTCACCATCGTCGAGCAGTCCGAGCGGGTGGGCGGTACCTGGAGGGATAACACCTACCCGGGGAGCGGGTGCGACGTCCCGTCCCATCTCTACTCGTTCTCCTTCGCCCCGAAGTCGGACTGGACCCGGCGTTTCGCCGAGCAGCCCGAGATCCTGGACTATGTGGACGACTGCGTCGAGCGCTTCGACCTCGGTCCGCACCTACTCCTGCGCACCTCGGTCCGCCGTGCCGTCTTCGACGAGACGAGAAGGCGCTGGCAGCTCGACCTGTCCACCACCGATGGCCGCCGCAGGCTCGAGGCCGACGTCGTGGTCTTCGCCTGCGGCCAGCTCAATCGGCCCCAGATCCCCGATCTCGAGGGTCTCGATCGGTTTGCCGGCCCGACATGGCACTCGGCCAGGTGGGACCACGCCCGCGACCTCGCCGGGAAGCGGGTCGCAGTCATCGGGAACGGGGCGAGCGCCATCCAGTTCGTTCCGATCGTCGCCGAGTCGGCGGCCGAGCTCACCGTCTATCCAGCGCACGCCCAACTATGTGGCCCCCAAGAAGGACCGCGCCTACCGCACTCCCACCCGGTGGCTCATGGAGCACGTCGGCGCGGCCGCCACGGCCTACCGGTGGTGGATCTACTGGAGCCTCGAGCTGCGCTGGCTGTGGTTCCGCAAGGACAGCTGGCCCGGTCGAAAGCTCACAGAGGCGTTCGTCAAGGGAATCCGCGGCCGGGTGGTCTCCGATCGCCTGCCCGGGTCAACGGTGGTCCCGGACTACCCGGTCGGGTGCAAACGCATCCTCATCTCCAACGATTGGTACCCGACACTCATGCGGCCGAATGTGCAGGTCGTCGACCAGGCCGTCGACCATGTCGAGGCGGACGGCATCGTGACCACCGACGGCCTGAGGCATCCGGCCGACGCAATCATCTTCGCGACCGGTTTCTCCACCACCGACTTCCTCTCGCACATCGATGTCATCGGGATCGGTGGGCGCTCACTCGCCACCGAATGGGAGCAGGGTGCGCATGCCTACCTCGGCCTGGCGGCGCCACCCTTCCCGAACTGCTACTTCCTCTACGGCCCCAACACCAATCTGGGGCACAATTCGATCCTGTTCATGGTGGAACGCCAGATCAACCTCATCCTCCAAGTCATGGCCCTCCAGACCCGAGCCGGCGGGGCCGGCGGGGCCACCCCTCGCCGTGGTGGCCGACGACGTCTACCGCCAGGACGACGAGCGGACCCAGCGATTGATGGCGGGCACCGCCTGGGTGGCCGGCTGCCGGAGCTGGTATAAGGACGCCTCGGGCCGGGTCGTCAACAACTGGCCGACATGGACCGTGCGCTACTGGTACGAGACGCTACGCCTGCGCCCGCATCGATGGGGTCTGGTGCGGGCCGACGAAGGCCGGCCTTCGCCGGTCGCCCCGCGGCGGGCGCCGGCGAGCCACAACGGGCACGGACCGGGTGGAGACCGGCGGGGCGCAACGACCCCAGGATGACCAGCGCTCTTGCTACCGTTGCGAGCCATGGCTCGTAGCAGCCCAGGCGGTTCCGAGCCCGCGCCCACCGCCGTCTCGGGACCCGATCCTCGGCTCGGCCGGACCTACCCGCCCCGTCCCGGCGCGCCGGGCCCGACGCCCACCGGGCCGACGGTCAGCGGCGAAGGGAACGCGGCGAATGGGGGGGTGAACGCGGCGAACGGGAGCGCCGGCACCGGAAACGGGAACGTTCCGCCCCGCGACGGGAGTGGGTCCGGAGCGACCGGCGGTCTGGCCGCACTGCAGCCAGCCAAGCGGCGTCACGCCCACTCGGCCGGCCGGGCACCCGTGAGCACGTTCGACGAGTCGGGGCTGCGAGTCCTCGGCGAGCAAGTGAAAGCGGCAGGTCGTCGGCCGAAGGGCCGACACCGCAAGGCCAAGTGGATCGTCGGGACCCTCGCCATGGTCATCGTCGTCCTGGTGGGCGCCACCCTGGGCTATGCCTGGTACCTCAATCACGAGATCCACCGCATCGACGTGCGCGGGCTGACCGACGTCCCGACCAGCGGGGCCGACGCCGGCACCGAGAACATCCTCATGGTCGGCTCGACCGACCGCTGCGCCCTGGCCGTGCAGAACGCTGCGTACGGGCTGTGCTCGCAGGGCGTCAACGGTGTCAACAGCGACGTGGTCATGCTCCTTCACCTGGATCCATCGCGGCACTCGGTGTCGATCCTGTCGGTGCCGCGCGACCTCTTCGTCCCCAACGCCCGGACCACGGGGGCCAACAAGATCGACGCCGCCCTCTACCAGGGGCCGAGCCAGCTGGTGGCGGCCATCAACGAGAACCTGGGCATCCCGATCCAGCACTACGTCGTCCTCAACTTCGACACGTTCGCCAACGTGGTCAACGACCTCGGCGGCGTGAAGATGTACTTCCCCGAGCCGGTGTTCGACGCCTACTCGGGCCTGCAGCAGCTGACCCCCGGGTGCGTCTCGCTCGACGGGTTCCACGCCCTGCAGGTGGTGAGGGCCCGCCACCTCCAGTACAAGGGGCCCGGCGTGACCACCAACCTGCCCCAGTACTGGCCGTCCGAGAACCTGAGCGACCTGGCCCGAATCCGCCGCAACCACGAGTTCTTGCGGGTGTTGGGCACAGCCGTGTCCCAACAGGGCCTGGGCAACCCCATCACCGACGAGCAGCTGGTCAGCGGAGTGGCGCCCCAGCTCGAGGTCGACCAGCAATTCTCCGAGCTCGGACATGATCAGCCTCGTGCTCAACTTCCATTCGGTCAACGTCAACTCGGCGCCGCAGCTGACCCTGCCGGTGCAGGTCGACCAGTTCGGGTCGTACCTCTACAAGGGCGGGAACTACGGCAGCATCGAGTTCCCTTCCATCACCCAGGATCAGCAGGTCATCGACCAGTTCCTCCATATCGGAGCCAACATCGACACCATGACCGGGCAGAAGCTCCCCGTCCCTTCGAGCGTGTCGGTCTCGGTGCTCAACGGCACCGGCGCCTACAACCAGGCGACCGACACCTCCGCCGCGCTGGCCGCCCTCGGGTTCAAAATGGTCGCTGCCGGCGACACCCCATCGGTGGGTGCCCAGTCCGAGACGGTCGTGTACTACTCCTCGAAGACCCCCGCGGCCGAGGCGGCGGCTGAAGCCGTGGCCCATTCACTCTCGGGAGCGGTGATCACCGCCCTCGGGCCCACGGCCGACGGTGCCCAGGTGACCGTGGTCACCGGCTCTCAGTTCGCCGTGAACCCTCCGCCAGTGGCCTCCACCGTCCCGGGCGGGGCGACCGCCGGCTCGACGAGCAGCGTTCCGGCGACTGCCCCGACCACCAGCTCGGCGCCCACCACGACGGCGGGCTCCCCCGGTACGAGCGCCTTCCAGCCTCCGACCACGGCCGTCTCACCGCTCCAACCCTGGGACCCGAGGTCGTGCACCCCGTCGGGCGGCGAAGGACCCTGAGCGGGCCTCGTTCACTCACAGCGTCCCAGCTCATGGGCTAATCGGAACGGAACGGTTGCGTTCCGCACGGTGAATCTGTACAGTTTTCATGAACGGAACCGTTCCGTTTTGGGCCGATGCCGAGCGTCGGTCGGAGAGTCGAGCAGATGGGCACCACGCTGGAGAACGAGAGCGCCAACCGGGCCAAGCGCCCGAGCGGCCCGAGGGCTGAAGCCCGCGAGCAGGCCATCCTCGACGCCGCCCTGGAGCTGCTCATGGAGGTCGGCTACGACCGGTTCAGCATGGATGCGCTGGCCGAACGGGCCAAGGCCGGCAAGGCCACCATCTACCGGCACTGGTCGGGCAAGGCCCAGATCGTCGCCGAGGCCGTCCGGCGGCTCAAGATGGACGTGCTGGCCGTGCCGGTCGACACCGGCTCGCTGCGGGGTGACCTGCTCGGCGAGCTCACCCAGATGTGCACCTCGATGACCACCGAGGATGCCGCCATCGTCGCCGGCGTGATGTGCGCCATGCGGACCGACGCCGAGCTGGCCCACCTGGTGCGCACCCAGGTCATCGAAAGCAAGCGGGGGAAATTCAAGGGGATCATCGAACGCGCCGTCCGCCGGGGGGAGCTGCCCGAGGGCAGCACCGCGGACCTCGTGGACGAGGTGATGCCCGCCATGCTCATGAACCGGTTGGTCATCCAAGGCGAGCCGCTCGACGAGGCCTTCGCCGTACACATGGTGGACGACATCGTCCTCCCATTGATTCACCGCTAGTACCCCGACCCCACTGATCCGCCGCCGGTACCCCCGACCCACTGATCCACCGCCAGTACCCCCGAACGCCCGAACCCAATTCCGCGAGGAGCCTCCATGGCCACCATCACCGAATTCAGTCCGTCGACTCCACGGCCGCGCCGAGGCCGAGGGACCCGATCCCCGACGCTGGCTGGCCCTGGCGGTGATCGCCATCGCCCAGCTGATGGTGGTGCTCGATGCCTCCATCGTGACCATCGCCCTTCCCTCAGCCCAGCGCGCCCTCCACATCTCTACGGCCAACCGGCAGTGGATGGTGACGGCGTACACCTTGTCGTTCGGCAGCTTGCTGCTGCTCGGCGGCCGAATCGCCGACTACGTCGGGCGCAAGCGCATCTTCGTCGTCGGGCTGTTGGGCTTCGCCGGGGCTTCCGCCCTCGGCGGCGTGGCGGTCAACGCACCGATGCTCTTCGGGGCGCGGGCCCTGCAAGGTGCCTTCGGCGCGCTGCTCGCTCCCGCCGCGCTCTCCCTCATCACCGTGACCTTCACCGAAGTGAAGGAGCGGGCCACCGCATTCGGCGTCTACGGCGCCATCGCCGGAGGGGGTGCTGCCATCGGCCTCATCCTCGGCGGAGTGCTCACCGAGTTCGCCTCGTGGCGCTGGTGCCTGCTGGTCAACATCCCGATCGCCGCTTTCACGGCCATGGCCGCCGTGCCGGTCGTCCGGGAGAGCAAGGCCCACGGCAACACCAGCTATGACATCCCCGGCACGGTGAGCGTGACGGCGGGCCTGGTGGCCCTGGTCTACGGGTTCACCCGTGCCGCCCAGGACGGATGGGCGTCGGGACCGACGCTCGTGTGCCTGGCCATCGCGGCCGTGTTCCTGGCCGGCTTCATCGCCATCGAGCTGCGCACCAAGCACCCGCTGCTGCCGATGAGGGTGATCCTCGACCGGAACCGGGGAGGCTCGTACCTCAGCTCCTTCATGGTCGGGTCCGGCCTGCTCGGGATGTTCCTGTTCCTTACCTACTACTTCCAGGGCAACCTCGGGTACTCGGCGCTCAAGTCCGGCTTTGCCTTCCTGCCCTTCTCGGCCGGGATCATCGTGGCCGCCACGGTGGCGAGCCGCCTCCTGCCCCGGACGGGACCGCGTCCGTTGATGACCGGTGGGTTCGCAGCCGCCGCCCTCGGCATGGTCTGGTTGAGCCGCATCGGGCCTCACTCCGCCTACGCCGTCCACGTGCTGCCGGCCGAGGTGCTCATCAGCCTCGGGATGGGTCTGGCGTTCGTCCCCATGAGCAGCACGGCCCTGCTCGGGGTGGGCCAGCACGACGCCGGGGTGGCCAGCGCCTTGGTGAACACCACCCAGCAGGTGGGAGGGTCGCTCGGCACGGCGCTCCTCAACACCGTGGCCGCCTCGGCCACCGCCACCTATCTGGCCACCCGCATCCGCACACCGGCCCATGTGCAAGCCGCCACCGTCCACGGCTACACGGTCGGCTTCCTGGTCGGTGCGGTGTGTCTCTCCGTGTCGGCGCTGTCGGCCGCCTTGTTGGTCAAAGCCACCCGGGCGGACATCTCGGCCCTGGCGGCCGAGTCCTCGACGGTCGGGACGGAGGTCGGCGACCCCGCGCCGCGCCAGACGGTCTCGGTCTGACGGCGACGGAAGCGCGGTTTGATAGGGACCGGGCGGGCGGCACCGGCCGGGCGCCGGGGCCGGTCAGGACCCGATGTGGTCCGCCGGGATGGTCCCCAACCTGCCCGCCTGGTAGTCCTCGAAGGCCTGGGCCACCTCTTCCTTGGTGTTCATCACGAAGGGGCCGTAGGCGAAGACCGGCTCGCCGATGGGCCTCCCACCGAGCACCAGGACGTCCAGGTTCGGGGTCCGAGATTCCTGCTCGGGACGGGCGGCCACCGTCACCGAGTCCCCATCCCCGAACACGGCCAGCTGTCCCGTCGTCACCGGCTGCCCGCTCGGACCGACGGTGCCATCGCCGCCCAGCACGTAGACGAGGGCGTTGAACTCCGGAGGCCACGGGATCTCCACCCGGGCACCGGGCGAGACGGTGGCATGCACCATGGCCATCGGGGAATGGGTCGAGCCGGGGCCCACGTGACGGCCCACGTCACCGGCGATCACCCGGAGGAGCGCGCCCCCGTCAGGCGACGCCAGGAGAACCACGCTGGTGCGCCCGATGTCCTGGTAACGAGGCGCGATCATCTTGTCGGCCCGGGGCAGGTTCACCCACAACTGGACGCCGTGGAACAGCCCGCCGCTCGCCACCAGCTCCTCGGGCGGGGCTTCGATGTGGAGGATGCCGCCTCCGGCGGTCATCCACTGGGTGTCACCGTTGGTGATCAAGCCGCCGCCACCGATCGAGTCCTGATGCTGAAAGGTGCCGTCGATCATGTAGGTCACCGTCTCGAACCCGCGGTGCGGGTGCCAGGGCGTGCCCTTGGGCTCGCCCGGCGCGTACTCCACCTCGCCCATCTGGTCCATGTGGATGAACGGGTCGAGGTACCGACGGTCCACACCGGCGAAGGCCCGGCGCACCGGGAACCCCTCGCCCTCGAACCCGGACGGAGCGGTGGTCACCGAGACCACCGGCCTTCCGGCCGCCTGCGCCGAGCCGGGCGGCGCTACCTTGGGCAGCGCCGAGACGTCGTCCACCATCACTGCCGGCATGGCATCCTCCCGTGTCTGCTCGTACCCCGCTTCGCCATCGTCGCTCCGGCGGCTCCTTCCTGTCCATACAACATTAGTTGCGTTCGCAACATTCCTCGCCGCCCAGGCCACCGCAGTGAACGGGCGTCCGCCGACGGCTCAACCGGGGTCGGCATTGTGACGAGATAGATCAGTGAACAAGTACGCTTGCCCAAGGGCAAAGTCAGGAGACAGCAGGTGATCCGGCAACGCGGCGGAACCACACGCCGGCGTGACGACCAAGAGGAGACGATGTCCTCCGCCGAGGAGATCGGACGACTGCTACGGGACGCCAGGGAGGAGCGCGGCCTCGATCTGCTGGCGGTGCACGACCGCCTGAGCCGGCCCATCACCCAGCTCGAGGCCCTCGAGAGCGGTGACCTGGCCCGGCTCCCCGATCAGGCCTTGGCCCTCTCCACCCTCCGGCGTTATGCCGTCTTCCTCGGTCTCGACGGGGACGCCCTGGCCCTGCGGATGATCGACGCCTGGTCGGCACGGCCCCCGGCCGATGCACCCTCCAGCGACGGCACGGCCGCCCTGACCAACGTGGTGGCGGCGGTCAGCGCCGGCCCCGACCACCTGAGGGCGTTCACCCAGACGGGCCAGGTCCCAAAGGTGGGGGCCGGATCAACGGTGGCGCCCGGCGGGTACGGGTTCGGCGTGACACCCGGCCCTCCGACCGGCAGCTTCCCGGTCGTACCCCACCAGGAGATCCGAGACAGCAAGCGGGCGGTGGCCCGGGCCCGGAGGAGGCTGCGAGCCCCGGCCGCCCTCAAGGTGACCACCTGGCTGGTCGCCGTCCTGGTGGTCGCCGTGGTCGCCGGGTTCGCCGTCTACCAGTGGCGGCCCCAGTGGTTGGCCCAGTCCCACATCCTGCGCGTGACCCAGCCCGGCACCAGCGCCTCGGGCGCCCCACATCCCTCCGCACCCCCCTCGGCCGGAAACAACCACCGGGCCTCGGCGGTGACGGTGACCACCACGGCCGGCACCAGCGCCACCTACGCCGTCGACACCAGCCATTTCACCGTGGCGCTGGCCACCTCCGGCGACTGTTGGGTGCAGGTCATCAGCTCGTCCTCCCCGATCCCTCTGGTCTCAGGCGTTCAGCCGGGGGGAAAGCGCCTCACGTTCCCGGCCAAGGGCACCATGACCGTGGAGGTGGGATCGTCGGCCGTGGTCGTCGGCGTGTTCATCAACGGCAAGAGCGTCTTCTTGAACGCCCCCCAGGCCACACCGTTCACCTACGTCTTCGCCCCCGCCTCGGGCTGAGCACCCAGGCCGGGACCACCCAGGCCTCAGACAGGTTCAGCGTTGGTCCGACGGCTCGGCGGCCGGCGCCGGGGGCCGACCGGCGGCTATCTCGGCCGCGTCCAGCTGGGCGTCGTAGCGCAGGCCCTTGCGCTCCTCGAACCGGACCCACTGGACGAACACCGGGATCAACGCCAGGAAAGTGAGGAGCTCGGCGCCGATCCACAGCAGTGAGCCGCCGGCATGGGTGCTCGACAAGGTGTACATGGAGGCCGCCGGGCGGGTGCTGGACAAGAGAGCCAGGCCGAGGAACGACTCGATCGGGATCCCGACCATGAGGTTGGCCATCCGCAACCCGTGGCTCATCTGCCAGTGCGGGATCGGGTCCAGCCCCACGATGGGCCACCAGAACAGCGTGGAAGCGAAAAAGAAGCTCAGGTTGATCAGGTCCATCACCCACATGTGGTTCATGGCAAACCCCAGGGCGAAGGTCAGGAAGAAGGCGAACATCGAGAAGTAGTAGAGGAGCCACACCGGAAGGGGGTGGGTGAGCACCTGGAAGGGACGCGAGTTCAGGAAGCTGAGCAGGCGGACCTTGCCGGCGCGGCTCGATGTCTGCAGCGCCAGCGTCATCGGCGCCCCCATGGCCAGCAAGGGTGGGCCGACCACCATGAGCAGCAGGTGCTGGATCACGTGGGCCTGGAAGTAGTCGGCGGTGAAGGCGGCCACCGGCGACTGCAGCGCCACGTCGACGGCCGCCAGGCCGACCAGAAACGAGACCGTCCGCTTGCCGCTCCAGTGTCGGCCCCGGGCCGACAGGCTGGCCTGCGCCCGCACGTACCACACGGCGGCGGCGATCACCATGACCAGCACCAGCACGGCGAAGGGGCCGAACACCCACTGGGTCGTGGCGTTGTGCACGTTGAACGCCAGCGGTCCCACGCCGTGCATCCCAGGCATCTCCGGCACGACCCACAGACTACCGAGCGAACCGACGGCCACCCATTCGGCTCGGCACACCGCCGGCCCTGGTAGTGAGGCGTGCGGGGCCCGGGCCCCTAGGACCGGATCAGCCGCTCGATGCGGCCGGTGGCCACCCCGTAGCGCCACCCTTCGACGAGTACCCCGGGTGGGAGCAGGCTGCATCGACGGACGGTGTCCACGTCTCGGGCCAGGGCCCGGTCCGGATCGGGCATGGCCCCGAACTCCCACGTCCCGGCCTCGCCGCGGGAGTCGGCCGGGAGGTCGGCGCGGATCGAATCGTCGGTGCGAAGAGCCAGCGCGCAGTCGGTGTGCTGCATGACCGCGATCCGGGACACACCGAGAAAGTTGGTGGCCAGGACGAGCGAGCGCAGCACGTCTTCCGTGACACGGCCGCCGGCGTTCCGCAGGATCTTCGAGTCCCCAGGACCCAGGCCCAGCATGGCCAACGGTTCGATGCGGCTGTCCATACAGGTCACCACAGCGAGCTCCTTCTTGGCCCGGGCCGGCAGTCCGGCCAGTGAGAACCGCGAGGCGTACTGCTGGTTCGCTCCAAGGATGTCCTCGAACATGGCGAAAGCATGGCAGAGGGCGGCGATCATCGGCACGTCGGACGACCCGACGCGTGAGCAGCGACACCGAAAGCGGCTCCAGGTGCGACATCGAGGGACGAGCGGATCACGGGCGCGCCGGTGGACAGAAATCCCGAAGGCCGATCATCCAGGAGTTGGGCGGCGTCGTATAGCCCTAGAGAGTGTGTGGCCCTCCGTTCCCTGCCCGGGAGGTTTCCATGAGCGAGTTCACCCGTCGTGCCTTCCTGAAGACCGGTTCGGCTGCGGTGGTGGCCGCCGGCGCCCTGTCCGCGGTGCCGGCGCTCCCGGCCGCGGTCGGCGCGCTCGAGACCACCGGGTCGGCCGACGCGGGGGCCGCCGATGCCGTCGGCACCGATGCCGGAGCCACTTCGCTCGCCGAGCCGCTCATCGCCCACGTGCGGGACCTGGCCACCGGCGAGATCGGGCTCTTCTCCGGCACCAGGGAGATCACCGTGCTCGACCCGTCACTGGCCGCCCGCCTGCTCCGGGCCATTCGATGACCGGTCGATGCAGCGGGTCACGACCCACCCGGCCCGCGGCCCACTCGTCGAACCCTGTCCGAACCCAACCAGAACCAGAGGTGCCCCATGTCATCCCATCGTGAAGCCCCAGAGATCTCGAAGGACCCCGTCGCCGATTCGACGGACCTCTATGCCTTCGTCAGCCCCGAACATCCCGACCGCGTGACGCTCATCGCCAACTACATCCCGTTGCAGGCTCCGGATGGTGGGCCGAACTTCTACGAGTTCGGCGACGACGTGCTCTACGAGATCCACATCGACAATGACGGGGACGCCATCGCCGACATCAGCTACCAGTTCCAGTTCACCAGCGAGATCACCAACCCGAACACGTTCCTCTACAACACCGGCCCCATCAAGCGCCTCGACGACCCGACATGGAACCGGCGCCAGACCTACTCGGTGACCCGGGTGGCCGCCGGCCAGGCCCCGCAACTGTTGGCTTCCGGAGTCCCCTGCCCGCCGTGCAACATCGGGCCCCTCTCGACGCCTGACTATTTGCATCTCGTCGACCAGGCCACCACGGGCATCGCTCCAGGCACCAAGGTGTTCGCCGGCCAACGCGCCGAGGGCTTCTATGTCGACCTCGGGGCCGTCTTCGACCTCGGTGACCTCAGGCCCTTCGAGCAGGACCACAACACCTTCGGGCTGGCCAACACCGGTCTCGGGCAGATGGCGGCCGGGGTCAACTCGACTGCTGGGGTGAACGTCCACAGCATCGCCATCCAGGTCCCGATCCGCGACCTCACCGCCGACGGGCTCGAGCCCAAGAGCGTGACCAGCCCCACGGCCGTGCTCGGCATCTGGACCACGGCCAGCCGGCAGAAGGCCCGGGTGTTCGAGGGAAGTCCGGGCGCCAACGTGAACTCGGGGCCGTTCACCCAGATCTCACGCCTGGGCAACCCCCTGTTCAACGAGGTCCTCGTGCCCTTGGCCGCCAAGGACTTCTGGAACGCCCAGCCGCCCAACCTGGACAGCCAGTTCGCCCGATACGTAGCCAACCCCGAGCTGGCCGGATTGCTCCCGGTCCTCTACCCGGGCGTCTTCCCCCAGCTGGCCGCCTTCAACCGGACATCCGCCCCGCGGGCGGACCTGTTGGCCGTGCTGCTCACCGGCATCCCGACCGGCATCGTCCCGGGCTTCCAGAACTTCACCGGTCCCAACCAGGCCGACATGCTGCGCCTCAACGTCTTCATCCCGCCGACCACGACGGGTATCTCCAATCTCGGGTTGATCGGCGGCGACCCGGCCGGGTTCCCGAACGGCAGAAGGGTCTTCGACGACGTCACCACCATCGAGCTCCGGGCCATCGCCGGCGCCACCCTTCCGCTGGTCGACCCCTCCTTCACGCCCGATGCGGCGGCCTCCGCCGTCTCCATGGGGCTCACCTCCGGGCCGACCGACCTCACCGCCATGGGTACCGAGCACTACTTCGCGCGAGTTCCCCTACCTGGGCACTCCCATCTCGGGGTTCCTCGCCCTGACTCCGGCGGGCTGACCGGTGGCGACCGGGCCCACTCCTGAACCGACGTCGGCACCAAGCGGCGAGGGACGGTGATGCTCGACATCGGGGACGACCGCGGTGCCTTGGTGGTGTGGGTACCGCCATCACTCGACGGCGCCGAGCTCGAGCTGCGACCGCTGGACGGCCAGTGGCGCGGCGACCACACGGCCGTCCGGCCGCGTGACCTTGGCGTCGGCCGCCGATTCGCCGGCGTGTTCGGGACCCTGGTGGCCGGTCGCTACCAGTTGCGGGTCCGGGGCTCCGACACCGCGCCGGTCATCGACGCCGAGGTGGCCGGCGGGGGCATCACCGAGGCCACCTGGCCGTTGCCGACAGCCTGAGAGGCACACACGGCGGTCACCAGGATGCCTGCATGTACTCCCCGGGGCCTAAAGGTGCACCGTCCGAGCGTGTCCGGTACCGTCAGGCTTCTCGTCCAGAGACCACGGGACCGGTCCGATGACGATCCGGCACCCGGCCACGCCGGGGCAGTGCCGATGCCAGGATCGATGAAGGAGGACAGGTGTTCGGTGCCGCAGAAGTCGGAATCCGGTCCGCCGATAGGGCCGATGCACCGCAGATCGCCGGAGTACACGCCGACAGCTGGCGTCGCCACTACCGGGGCGCCTACTCGGACCTCTACCTGGATGGTGACTTGGATGCCGACCGCCTCTCCGCATGGACGGAGCGCCTAGGTCAGTTCGACCCAGATCGATGCACCCTGGTTGCCGACGATGGATCCCGCATCGTTGGCTTCGTGCACTTGGTGCTCGACGCAGATCCGAATTGGGGGGCGCTGATCGACAACCTCCACGTAGTCCACTCACTCCAGCGAAACGGCGTTGGAAGTCGGCTCCTGGCCGCCTCGGCGTGGGCCGTCATCGACCGTCGGCCGGGCTCCGGCATCTACCTCTGGGTCCAAGAGCAGAACGAGCCGGCCCAATCGTTCTACCGGTCGAAGAAAGGGAAGTGTGGCGACCGTGCATTGGTCACTCCGCCAAGGGGAGATCCCCGGACCCTCATCGGAACGCCCTTTAAGATCCGGGTCTCATGGCCCGATCCGCGGCTCTTGGTCCCCCCGTCGTCACAGACGGGCTAGTCGAGCCCGAGGACGCGCAGGGCGTTGGTCCGGAGGAACTTGGGCCAGACGTCGTCCTTGAACCCGACCTCGGGCAACTCGGTCATGATGCGCTCCAGCGAGAGGCCCATCGGGAAGTAGCCGGCGTAGATGATCTTGTCGGCACCACGGGTGTTGGCGTAGTCGATGATGTCCCGCGAGTAGTACCGGGGGGCGAACGCACTGGTGGAGAAGTGCAACCCGGGCCACTTGAGCATGAGCTTCACCATCAGCTCGGTCCACGGCTCACACCCGTGCCTGGTCACAAAGACCAGGTCGGGAAAGTCGAACATGACCTCGTCGATGAGCTCGACGTGTTGGCAGGCCGCCTTGAGGCGCGGCCCCGGGATGCCAGCGCAGCAGAAGATGGGGATTCCGAGCTCGACGCACTTGGCATAGATCGGGTACATCAGCTTGTCGTTGATGGGGACCTGCGGGAAGGTCCCCGCCGGAAAGACGCCGACGGCCCGGACGCCGAAGGTCTCGTGCTCGCGGACCAGCCGGGCGATCCCCTCCATGCCGTCATTGGGGTCGGCGTTGGCGCACGGAATGAAGCGGTCGGGGTAGCGGCGCAGTGCCTCGGCCCCGGTGCCCGAGTGCGCGTCCACCCCGATCAACCCTCGTTCGACCCCCCATCGGTCCATCTCCCCGAGGGTGACCGCGATGGGATCAGCCGAGCCTTCGAGCTCCTTGCCGGGGACGTCCTTGAAGATGTACTCCACCGGGAAGCCGAATTCCTCCCGTGATTGGACGTCCTTCGCATGCCGGGTGATGAAGCGGTACGCCTCTTTCATGTCGGGGTGCGGGAACCCGATCATGGTGTCCACCACACCCACCTCCTTCGGCATACCCATTCCCGAGCCCTCCCTGGCCGGCCGGGTCTCCCCGATACCCTCGGGAGCGACCGGTCGCGGATGCTACCTGAGGCCTGGTCGGGCTCGCCCAAGGAGGGGTCGGGCCAGCGCTGACTAGCCTCAGCCTATGACCGATGACACCGACGAGATCATCGTCTTCCACAATCCCGGTTGCTCCAAGTCCCGCCAGGCCCTCGCCCTCATCGAAGCGGCGGAGGCGCCGCACACCGTGGTCGAGTACCTGAGGACGCCACCCGATCGCCCGACACTCGAGTCCATCGTGCGCTGTCTCGGCACCTCCCCGGCCGAGCTGGTCCGGACGGGCGATACCGGGTTCGCGGGTCTGCACATCGATGACGCCTCTCTCTCGTCGCCGGCGCGGGTGGTGGACCTTCTGGCCGAGCATCCCGAGCTGATGCAGCGCCCGGTGGTGGTCCGTGGGCAGCGGGCCGTCATCGGTCGCCCGCCTGACCGGGTGGTCGAGCTGCTCGACTGACTGCGGCGTCGGCGACGATCGAGTCCACGATGGGCCGCCGCGTGGCGGTGCTACCGTTTCCCGGCCCACCCCCCGCCCGAAGGAGCTGCCGTGACCCCCGAGGGAGACAATGCCGACGAACGCCGGCGCGACCCGGGACCGCCGGCCCTCCGGCTGGGCATCACCACCCCCGTCCTCACCATGCTGCCTGACGCGCACGCCCGGTGGGAACTGGACGCCTCCGTCGAGGACGTCGTGGCCGTGGCCCAGGCCGCCGACCGGCTCGGGTACTTCCATCTGACCTGCAGCGAGCATGTGGTCATCCCGACCGACGTGGCCGCGGTACGGGGCAGCCGCTACTGGGACCCGCTGGCCACTTTCGGCCATCTGGCTGCCTACACCACGCGGATCCGCCTGGCCACCAACGTGCTGGTGCTCGGCTACCACCATCCTCTCGAGATCGCCAAGCGCTACGGCACCCTCGACCAGATCAGCGGGGGCCGGCTCATCCTCGGCCTCGGGGTCGGCTCCCTCCAGGAGGAGTTCGAGCTACTGGGCGCCCCCTTCACCGACCGCGGCCCGCGGGCCGACGACGCGTTGTCGGCGCTCCGAGCATCCCTCTCCGAGCGCCACCCCCGCTACGACGGCCCCTACTACCGGTACTCGGACGTCGTGATGGATCCCTGCGCCCTGCAGGCCTCGGTACCGCTGTGGATCGGTGGCCGGACCGCCCGTTCGCTGCGTCGGGCGGTGGAGCTCGGGGACGGATGGGTCCCGTTCGGGATCCGCGCCGCTGACATCAGCACCATGATGGAACGTGCCCGGACCACCGACGCCTGGGCCGCCCGGCAGAGCGGTCTCGAGGTGGTGCTCCAGAACGGCCGGCCCGCCGACCCGGTCGCCGACCCCGACGGCACCCGCACCATGGTCGACCGGTTGGTCCGGGCCGGAGCCACCGGTCTGCAGCTACGGTTCGTCCACCACTCCCTCTCGCACTACCTCGAGCAGCTCGAAGCGATGGCCGAGCTGGTCGGAACGGAGGTGTCATGAACCGGGTGAAGGTCGGGTTCTTCTCGTTGACCCGCCACTCGAAGACCGGTGACGACCGGCCGTACCTCGAGTGGCACCAACTGGACCACATGCCCGAGCAGTACCAGCTGCCCGGCCTGGTCGCCGGCCAACGGTGGGGCTCGACCCCGTCGTGCCGGGCGGCCCGGGCTGTCGAGTCGGGTGACTGGTCGCTCGTCGAGCACGTGGTCTGCTACCTGATGGGGAACCCGGTGGACGAGACGATCGACGAGTTCCTGACCCTCGGCCGCCACCTGGCCGAGCTCGGGCGGTTCTCCCACTCCATGCCGGCCCAGTACGCCGGTGCGCTCCGACTCCTCGAAGCGCACGCCTCCCCCCGGGTGCTGGTCTCGGACGAAGTCGTCCCCTTCCGACCCCACCAGGGCATCTACCTCATCGTCGAGGAGCCGACCGATCGCACGGCCCAGGACGCCTACCTCCAGCGGCGTCACACCGAGCTCCTCCCCGAGCTGGTGTCGGTGCCGGGGGTGGCCGGGGCGTGGACCTTCGCCACCTCATCGGCCATCCGCCGGCCCAGCTTCACCGAAGGCGCCTATCGGATGACCCTGTGCTACCTCGACGACGAGCCGGCTGCAGTCGGCGAGCGGCTCCAACCGTTGATGGCCCGGGTCTCGGCCACCGAGCCCGTCCGGCTGGTGCTGGCCGCCCCCTTCGAGTCGGTGGTCAGATGGGACTGGGACCGCTTGGGCCCGTCGACCTGATCGGCAACTCCGTTCAGCTCACGCCGAGGGCGTAGACCACGGTGACCAGGGCGGTGGCCTGCTGGGTGCCGGGTTCGAGCGGCACGGACTGGTTCGGCACGGCTGCCGAGGCGTTGAAGGCGGTGCCGGGCAGGGTGAGGGGAGCCGGGCTGATCGTGGTGTCACTGATCGAGCAGACGCCGTGGAGCGACGCGGCTGCGGCCCGGGCCATCGAGTGCGCGTGGGCGTCGGCGGTCACGACGGCGTCGGCACGGGCTCGGCCGTCGACATTGCCGGTCTTGCTCACCGAGTAGGTCAGCCCGTTGATCCGGATGGCGTTCCCGACCGAGGCGACCGCGGCGTCGATGGTCTGGCCGGCGTGGGAGAGATCGTGGAGGGTCACGAGGACGACGTTCGACACCTGGTAGCCGGAGATCCTCCCGGTGAGGGTGAACGTGGGCACGATCGAGAAGTCGGTCGACCGGACATTGCTGGGCGCCACGCCGGACGCGCCGAGCGACCCCGTCAACGTCGTCGCCTGGCCGTTGGCGTCCGACAGGGCCGCCGCCGCCGTGCTGTCGGTGACCTGGACGCCCAGGCTGATGGTCAGGGTGTCGGGCGTGGCCGCGGCCTGGCCGCTCGCCGCGACGGTGATCCTCGGTGCCGACGGTGCACAGTCAGGAGGGCCGATCGACGGCGTGGTGGAGGCGGTCGCCCCGCCGCCGCAGGCGGCCAGGCCACCGGCCAGGACCACGACCGCCAGCCGCGCCGCCGTCCGGGCCGGCCGGCGACGGGCGGCCGTCCACCGAGCGATGACGGGACCCGGTGGGCCGCCGGATGAAGGGGGGATGGCGCTGGGCACGGCCGCTCCTCGAAAGACAACGGGCGAATTGCCGTTCGCCCATCCCTACGAGCGACGGAGCCCTCCGGTTGACAGCGGCGGCAAGACGGACTCGCCGGCGGACCCGGAGAGCGGCCGGTTCAGGCGACGTTCCCCTCCTGCTCACGGAGCTTCCGGAGTGACCTCACAATCGAGGCCTCGATCAGCTTGTCGTTGTCCTTGGAGATGAACTCGTGCACCCGGCGCTCCAGCAGGGTGCGCATCACCGGGTTGAACACCTCGTAGGTCTCGCGGAAGTGGACCCGGGTCCGGCCCCCGCCGAGGTCCTCCAACCTCGTCCAGCCCGATGCCCGCGACCAGAGCGGCTTACCGATGGCGTCGTACCGCCAGGACACCGGCCGCTGCGATTCGGTGATCCATTCCCAGGACTGCGCTCTGCCTCCGGACAGGAGGTACTTCGGGACCGGGAACACGCAGTGCCGGACCAGCCCGTTGCCCTCCTCGTCGCCCTGGTGGTAGATCTCGATCGTGTAGGTGTCGGTATCGACGCCGGCACGCGTCCGTTTCCAGATCACATCCCAGACCTCCTGGGGTGATCCGTCCACCACGAAATCGAATTGGTGGTCCTGCATGGGCCTCTCCTCTCGTTCACTTCGCCCGGCTCGGGGCCGAGGCCGCCAGTTGCGACTTCAGGACTTTGCCGCCGGCGTTCCGAGGGAGCCCGGCGAGGAAGATGATCTGTCGGGGCACCTTGTAGTCGGCGAGGCGTTCCCCGGCAAAGCGTTGCAGCTCCTCGCCGGACAGGGATCGTCCAGGTCGGAGAACGACGAAGGCCGCCACATCCTCGCCCAGGACCTCATGGGGCACACCGATCACGGCCGCTTCGACCACTGCCGGATGAGCGTGGAGGGCCGACTCCACATCGTCGGCGTAGACGTTCATCCCGCCTCGGACGATCATCTCCTTCTTGCGGCCCACGATGTACAGGTACCCGTCGGCATCGAGATAGCCGAGGTCACCGCTGTGCAGCCAGCCACCCTCCCACATGCGGGCGGTGGCCTCCGGGTCCTTGTAGTACTCGCGATGCCCGCTCGGGTTGCGGGTGACGACCTCGCCGACGGTGCCGAGCGGACAGGCGACACCGTCCTCATCCACCACCTGGACCTCCACCGACGGCCTCGGCCTGCCGACTGCCCCGGGATGGGTGCGCGCCCCTTCGGGATCCATGGAGAAGGTGGCATGCCCGCCTTCGGTCATGCCGTAGCTGTTGAGCACGGCAGCACCGGGCAACCGGGCCTGGAGGCGTTGCAGGGTGGGGGGCGCCAGGGGGGCGCTCCCCAGGATCACCCGCTTGAGACTGGTCAGGTCGGCGGAGTCGAATCGTGGGTGGTGGATGAGCAGTTGGGCCATGGCCGGCACCACGAACGCGATGACCGGGCGGTCCTGCTCCACGATGTCGAGCCATCGGCCCGGGTCGAACTTCGGCAAGTAGAGCACGGTCATGCCGGCCTTCATCGGGTTGTAGATGAACCCGAGGCCGGCCAAGGTGAAGACCGGTGTCGCCGTCAGCCAAGAAGACCCGTGCCACTCCGGTCGGGTGTTGGGCAGGAGGGCGACGTTGCCATGGCGGACGGTGACACCCTTCGGCCTTCCGGTGGTCCCCGACGTGTACATCACGTCGGCCAGGTCCTCGTCGGCGAGCGGCTCGTGGATGGGCGCGTCATCGGCGGCCTTCAGTTCCTCGATGTCGAGGGCCTCCTCCGAGCCCGCTCCGTCCACCGTAGCCACCAGGGTCAGGGACGGGAGCGTGCCGAGGAGGGGGGCGATGCCCGGCTGGAGGGACCCGCTGGCCACGATGGCCGTGGGCTCGGCGTGCTCGAGGATGCCGCGCGCCTCGGGTGGGGACAGCCGGTTGTTCATCGGCACCGAGACCGCCCCGAGCTTGTGCACCGCGCTGTAGGTGACGATGAAGTCGAGGATGTCTTCGGCCTCGAGGTAGATGGCCACCAGGTCCCCCTTGACCGTCCCCCGCTGGCGCAGTCCTCGGGCCAGCCGGTTCGACTCGCGATCCCATCGGCCGAAGGTGATCGACGACCCGTCGCCGAGGTTCCGATAGGCCACCTCGTTCGGGTAGGCCGAGGCCATCCACCGGAGCTGGTCGGTCTGCAGGTCAACCACGGCGGGCCTTGTCGAGAAGGCGTGCGGCCGCTCCGCCGAGGAACTCGTCCATGGCCTCGTCGTCCAGAGGCAACGAACGCGCCGCGGCCAAGGCTCGTTCCATGGGCAGAAAGGGATGGTCCGAGGCGAAGAGCACCCGGCCCCGGCCCCGCCGGGACCCCATGAACTTCACCAACGACGGATCCATGTACTTGGCCAGGTAGGCCGAGTTCGACAGGTAGAGATTGGGCCACTTCAACATGTACTCGATGAGGAGATCCTCGTAGGGATGGCCCATATGGGCCCCGATGACGACCAAGTCGGGGAAGTCGATGAGCACGTCCTCGAGGAGGACCGGGTCCTGGCAGCGAGAACGGACCCTCGGCCCCGGGATGCCGATGTTGATCGACACCGGGACGCCATGTTCCTCACAGGTGGCGTAGATCGGGTAGTAGAGGGCGTGGTTGAGCGGGTACTGGTGCACAAGTGGGGTGACCCGCATGAGGTCCAGCGTCCCGTCGGCCACTCGGGCCCGGACCTCGACGTTCTGCCGGCGTGGTCGGTCGGGGCGATCCACCGTCGCGGCCAGAAGCAGCCGGTCCCGGTGCTCGGCGACGAACGTCATGGTCTCCGGTTCCACCCGGGAGAGTCCCCCGGTGAGCACGGCTCGGTCCACGCCCAGACGGTCCATCTCCGCCACCAGGCCGCCGGCGGTCAGCCCGCCCTGGACGTCGCTGCCGAAGAAGCCTTCGATGGCCCCGAACCCCGGCTGGCCGAGGAAGGCCTGGGCCGCCTCCTTCGAGAGGGCGTTGACCCAGAGATCGATGACCATGACGTACTCCTCGGTGATGGGTCGTCCCGCTACGGGACCGGCGGCGAACACCGCGCTCAGGTGGCACTGGCTGGCGGCCGCCCTGGTGCTGGGCAACTGTAGCGACCGGCCGCCGGCGACGCTCCGGCCCGGAACCCCGGGTTGCGGCGGACAACGACGCCGTCCATCCGGGCCGATGCATTAGGTTTCCGACCGGCAGCGCACCGTTGCCGTGATCGGGGTGTCGTGACGACGACTGAGCACGATGGCTGACGCAGATCGGCAGGCTGAACGGCACGCGTTCTTTGACGTGGCCCTCCGCCAGCGTGCCTGTCGCCAGTTCAGTGACGAGCCCGTGGGCGACGACCTCGTCGAGGCCTGCCTTCGCGCCGCTACCCATGCCCCCAGTGCGGAGAACCTCCAGCCGTGGGTGTTCGTCGTGGTGCGCGACCCGGACATCCGGACCCGCATCAGCCAGCTCACCCGCCGGGCCTGGCAGGAGGGCGGTCGCCAACACTCGGTGGGCCGACTGTCCGACGCTCTCTTCGATGACGTCGAGCAGGGGGCCGAGAGCGGTATGGGATCGGCCCCGGTGATCGTCGTGGTGTGCGGCGACGCCGCCATCGGTCTCAAACCGACCCTGCCGTCCTCGGTGTACCCGGCCACCCAGAACCTCCTCCTGTCCGCCACGGCCCTCGGCCTCGGGTCGGCCATGACCACTCTGGCCACCCAGTACGCGGCCGAGCTCCGCGACCTGCTCGATCTCCCCTCGACCGTGCAGCCCATGGCCGTGGTCCCGCTCGGTTGGCCGGGCCGCCCCTTGGGGCCGCCCCGTCGGCTGCCCCTCCGGGACCGCGCCCACCGCGAGCGATACGGCCACCCGTGGTGAAGGGCGAAACCGCCGCAGGCGCGACGTCGAGCCCTGTGCGTCGATGAGCGGGTTCAACTGGATCGGTCTGGCCGTCACCGATCTCGAACGCAGCCGGCGGTTCTACGAGGAGCTCCTCGGTTTCACCTATGAGCGTCAATTGGCACCCCCAGACGAAGCGACCTCCCAGCTGCTGCAGATAGAGATGCCGGTCAACCTCACCGCGGCCTACCTGAGGCTCGACGGCTTCGTGCTCGAATTGCTGCATTTCGACCGGGCGGGAAATCCCCCGTCCCGCACCCGGCCGATGAACGAGCCCGGTCTCACCCATCTGTCGGTCAACGTCCCGGACATCCCCGCCGTGGTGGCCCAAGTCGCCGACTACGGCGGGACGGTGCTCGAGGACACCGACCTCGGACTGGCCGTCTGCATCCGCGACCCTGACGGCCAGCTCATCGAGCTGCTCCCGGGCTGAGACCGTCCGGTTCAGACGTAGCCCGCCCGGTCGGCGGCGGATCGGTGACGCCCGGGCGGGCGTGCTCCGGCGGTTGGGTGGCGGCCAGCACGGCGATCCCCCAAGCGCCAGAACCAGGCCGATCAGCGCCGGACCGAGCCGGAAATTTCCGTTGGACAGCTTCTCGCCGAACACCGCGATCCCGAAGATGACGCTGGCGAGCAGCGTGACCGCGTTCCTGGAGGCCATGGCCGGGGCCAGGACGCCGGGGCCTTACGCTAGCTGCTGCAGGACGAAGCCGACGATGGCCGAGAGGATGAGCACGTAGACCGTCCAGCTGCTGCAGGATGGCGCCGAGGCCGTGCCCAGCACGGTGGTGAACTCCTTGGTCACCGACGCACTGCAGCGCGAAGCCCACCCCGGCCGCCGATCCGAAGAAGCAGGGCCCTGGTGCTCGGCGCTCCGGCCGCGGCCCAGGCGCGCGAGCACGCCGATCACCGACGGCGGCTGAGCATGCCGGCCCACCACCAGGCGGCGGCGTCGGGATGGACGTCCCCCCTGCGGGGGCCGACCGACAGGAACAGCACGATGCCGACCACCATGGCCAAGCGCGCCCCACCCGCCGTCGATCTGCTGGTCGGTGAGCGGCCCCGAGGGAAGGCGATGACCAGGCTCGTAGCCGTGAGCGACTGGACTACCACCAGGGAGCCACGGTCGAGCGCGGCGGCCTGGAGACCCATCCCACCGCCTGTCAACCCGCCCCCACCAACCACACCGGACGCCCAAGGATCTGGACCAGAACCGCGGTCGTCGCCGCCGCGGCGCCTCCAGGGTCCCCTTCTGCTGGAGCACGTTGCCGTGGGCGAAAGCGCAGCGGCCATCAGCGCGAGCAGGACCACCATCAGGTCCGGCCGCCTCGACGGGGACCGCCGCCAATCCGCTAGCCGAGCAGGTCAGCCTGCCTGCGCTCGTGCCGGCGCGATACACGCCGCACGTTGCTGTTCTCACCCTCACCCCGTCCCGTTGGGAAGTGGCTCCGCCTATAGGAGCCGTCCAGCCCCCTGGTCCGTCGAGCTCGCCCAGCCGATCACATCAACCGTTCACCTCGATGTGCCGTGCCATAGCGGCTGATCCACACGTGGATCTTCACGACGGCAACCCCGTCGTCCACGGCCTTCACGTGGCTCTTTCTCCGCCCCCCTCGACGCCTGCCGCACCAACCCTGCTCGGCCCGTTCGCCGGGTGTCATTTCGTGTCCTCAATCGGCCGTCGGGGGATCTAACACAAGGTTGCTTCCTCCCCGGTTACCAGCCGTGGCGCACTTCCGCGGGCCTACGTTCTGCACCGCGTCCGACGCGGTGCCTCCCGCGACCTGCTGGGTTGCTGTCGGAGCGTCACCCCGGTGGGCCCCAGTAGGCTCGGCCGAAGGTTCGCCCGGATCCCGGTAGTGTGCATTGCCCGCCGTGTCCGGTGAGCGCCGGGATGGCCCCGTCCAGCCGCCACCAGGCCATCACCATGCACAAACCACACCAACCCCCAAGCGCTGGCGGCGCCGGAAGACGTTGCCGACATCTCTAGCCGGAACCTCGATAGAGCTGGGAGCGGAGTGAGCTACGCCTCATAGCCGACACTGTCTATCAATCCCGGCCATGACCTAGTAGTAGCTTAGCGATCGCCGATCTCCAGCTCCTCGTCCCCGATCCCCTCGAGCTCCACGTCCCGCAGTTGTCGTCGCAGGCGCGACCCCGTATGCATGCTGCTTGCTCGATCTCGCAGCACCCGAGCCGTCTCGATCTCAAGTCGCTCGCTCCATCAAGTCCCGGGCAAGCGACTCTCACTGCCGCCTGGGGACGACATGAGGGCCTCCGGGAGGCCGGAGGTCTTGTCGGTGGGGAAGTGGATCCCGCCGAGGCCGAGCAGCTCGTCGTGCGTCGCGAGCGGGGACCGCCGCCACAGATCGATGGATCGGTGAGTGGCCACCTTGGCCACCCATGCGTCGGCCGCAGTGTCCAACTTCTCCCAGTCACGAAGCGCCCGGGCCATCGTGTCCATCGCTACGTCCTCGCATCCTCACGCTCCTCAGGATCTGAAGCTCACCCGGTAGCGCGCAAAACAACCGCTCAGGGCGTCGTCTATCACCTCAACCTGTCGTCCTTCGCTTCGTCGGTGAGGGATCACTCTTCATCGCGCCTACAACGCTCACCAGGCCGCAGGTGACATCTCATCAAGATCTTGCTACCACGGTACTAGGTGGTCGGTACTTGCCGCCGGTTCTACCGTTCTTGGCTCCGACACCACTGGAATCTCCGGATCGGCGCCCGATCGAGACGCCGACCTCGTCTAGCCCGAACGGACCGTTTCCGCCGTCCGGTGCCTGTCACACCATGTCTCGCCCCCTCCCTCAGTAGTCGTGCGTCTGGTCGCCGGGCATCGGCCGGAGAAGAAGTAGCCCTGGATGTGGGTGCACCCGAGGAGCGGCCAGTGCGTCGCGTTGTTCGGGCTCCTCGACACCCTCGGCGGTGGTCTCGAGGTGCGAGCGTGTGGGCGAGCTGCATGATGGCGTTGACGAAACCGCGACCCTGGGCGTCGTAGACGAGGTTGTCGATGAATCGCTTGTCGATCTTGAGGATGTCGATCGGGAGCTCGGCCAGCGCGGCGAACGACGAGTAGCCGGTGCCGAAGTCGTCGATGGCGACCCGGACCCCGATGCGGCGCAGTTCGTCGAGTGTGGCGATGATGCGTCCCCGACTCGGAGGCCAGGATCGACTCGGTGACCTCGACGATCAGGGCGGACGGGTCGAGCTCGGCCCGCCCGAGGGCGTCGATGACGTGCTCGATGAAGCTGGGGTTGGCGAGTTGCAGGCGGCGAGGCATTGACCGAGATGCTCGGGCGCAGGCCGGGGAGCCGTGGCGTGCCACTGCCTGGCCTGTTGGCAGGCTTCGAGGAGCACCGCGCGGCCGAGCTCGATGATGAGGCCCGATTCCTCGGCGAGGGGGATGAAGGTGCTCGGGGGGATGAATCCCCTGCGTCGGGTGGGGCCAACGGCACGAGTGCCTCGAACGAGACGCACGTGGCCGGTGCTGCGTGTCGACGATGGGCTGGTAGTGCACGGTGAGCCCGCCGTCCCGGATGGCGATGCGGAGTTCCTGCTCGAGGCGTCATCCGCTCGACCGGCGGCGGTGTGCATGGCCGCCTCGAAGACCCGGTAACAGCCCTTTCCTTCCCGCTTCGCCCGGTACATGGCGGCGTCGGCGTCGGCCAGGAGCCGGTCGGCCCTGGTGTCGGCGTCGGTCGGTGAGCGGCGATGCCGACGCTGGCGCCGATGGCCACCTCCCGGTCGGCGAAGCGGCAGCGGTGTCGACGAGTGCGTCGAGGACCCGCTGCGCGACCCGCCCGGCCTGGTCGGCCGCATCGAGCTCGTCGAACAGGATGGCGAACTCGTCGCCGCCGAGCGGGCGATGGTGTCGAAGCCTCGGAGGCGGGTGGCGAAGCGCTCGGCGACGGCGATCAGCAGCGCGTCGCCGGTGAGATGGCCGAGACTGTCGTTGACGTTCTTGAATCCGTCGAGATCGACGATCATCACCGCGACATAGCCCGCGACGCGGGCCTGTCGGCGCAGGGCGTGCTCGAGCCGGTCGTTGAACAGGGCCCGGTTCGGCAGTCCGGTGAGTGGATCGTGCATGGCCTGGTGGCGGATGGCGTCCTCGGCGCGGAAGCGCACGGTCGACGGACAACACGATGCCCGCGACACGCTCTCGACGAACTGCTCGTCGTCGGCGGTCGGGGGACCGTCCCTGTAGACCTCGATGTATGCGAGCGGCTGCTCGGGATCACCGACCGGAACACGCGGAGGCTCGGAGTACCGTCGGCCGAGCTCCGGTCGTCGGCTGCCTTCGCATCTGCCGAGCCGGTGACCGGGATGCTCGGCCGTTGTCCGTGCTGCCGAAGACGCCGACGATCCGGCAGACGCGTGCCGCGCACGACGCGGTGATCACCTCGGCAGCCGACTCGACCGACTCCTCGAGGGTCGTCGCCCGCAGCACCTCGCGGCCCAGATCGGAGAGGGCCGCCTGCCGCTCCAGTCGCGTGCCGACGCTCGGTGACGTCCCGGGCGTTGATGACCATCCCCGTCGACCGCCGGGTCGTCGAGCAGGTTCGTCGCGAGCCCCTCGAGCCAGCGCCACGATCCGTTCGTCGTGGCGGACCCGGATCGAGAACTCGACCGATTCCCCGGGAAGTCCTTCGATCCGCTCGACCAGGGTGGCGCGCAGGTCCTCGAGGTCGTCCTCGTGGACCATAGTGCCGTGTTCCGCGCCCGAGCAGCACCTCCGGCTCGTAGCCCAGCACCTTGGTGCACGACGGGCTCGCGTAGGTCACCCGGCCCTCGGAGCGTCGACGACGAAGACCAGGTCCGACGAGCTCTGCACCAGCGCCCGGAACCGGCGCTCGCGGCTCTCGGTCGAGCGCAGCCGCCTCTTCCTGCTCGATCGAGCGCCGCGCGCAGCGACCGGTAGGAGAAGACGATCCCGATCCCCATCAAGCACCGCCAGCCCGTGCACCTCGGGCACCGGCACCAGCGACGGGGCCCAACCGAGCGCGATCGAGTCCCTCGCCGGCGGCCAGGCAGGTCAGCGTCCATCCCAGGATGACGCGCTCGGAAGCAGGGCCCGCCACCGCCAGCGTCTCCTGACCGACGAGGACCAGGCCGATGGCCAGCGCCGGGCCCCACCCGGTCGCGTAGATCGTCGCCGTCACCAGGATCGCCTGGGACGCGATCCACACGTGCAGCCGGACGCGGCTGCGATGGCTGGTTCCACAAGAGCCCGGTCGCGGTGGTGACCAGCTGGCCGACCCACGAGGATCAGCGGAATCAGCCAGATCGGCGACGGGGCCACGAGATGCAGCTGGCGGAGCGCCAGGATGGCGACGGCCGCGAGCGGGCCCATGAACAGCACGGCCGCGAAATGCACGCCCCTCGT
The DNA here is from genome assembly GCA_963727075.1 of uncultured Acidimicrobiales bacterium. Lineage (GTDB taxonomy): Bacteria > Actinomycetota > Acidimicrobiia > Acidimicrobiales > RAAP-2 > Bog-756. The sequence continues at coordinate 307,651 of CAVSET010000002.1, read as the reverse complement.
TTCGCCCCAGACCAACGTGCGCAGCCGCCGAACTCCCATGACAGGCAATCGACCGAGTGGCCGGCCATCTTGAGCCGGGCCACACCCAGATCAGCGGTAGCTCTCCGCACGACCGGGCCGATGAGTCCGTCGGCGGTGCCCTGACCAGTGGGTTTGAACGGCTCATCGCCCGGCGGCCGCCGCTACTGGAGCCATCGGCGCCGGCCTTCGGTCGTGCCCGTCCATTCGCCGAATAGGTCCCTTGACCCGAGATGAGGTTGTGGTCAGACTTCCCTTCGGTTGATCGGCCGAGACGGGGACGGGCATGTGCTGGCGACGAGCGTTCGGGGCCATTCCACCTGCAGTCGTCATTCTGTGCTGCCGCTTGCTCCTCGAGCGGCAGCATTCGGCGGCTCTCCGCCGGCGTCACCGGGCGCCCAGAAGTACCTGCTCCGGATCGGTGATCTGCCACCGGGATGGACCGTCGACAATGTCCCACGGACGCCATCGGACAGCTGCTACTACGAACCGCTGACCAAGGTTCCGTCCCGGTCCTACGCCCGCGTCACTTTCGCTCGTGCCGGCGGGCTCCCGCAGGTGGCCGAGGAGCTGGCGCAGTTCACGTCGACCCGATCCGCTGCCTCCGGGTTCGGCATCGTCAAGGGAACCCTCGACGGTTGCAAGAGCTTTTCCGAGACGGTGAACACGGAGACGATCAGCGGCACCCTCGGGGCCGTGCCTTCGCCCGGTCACGGGGACATGAGCGCCACCTACGTCGCCGTGCTCACCGTCGCCGGAGAACCATCGATCAAGGCTCCCTTCTGGTCCCGCGGTGGCGGAGCCTCATGATCGTGGCCCTCGCCGACTCAGGTGCGCTGGATGTCAACACCATGCCGAGGCTGTCAACCCGGCGACAGCCAAACTGCCGTCCTAGGGGCCGGACGGGACCGCCCGGGCTGTCCATCTCGCTGGATGGAGACCGGCGACTGGGATGCGGATACTTCTGCGCCGAGAGGAGAACTCGGTGATTCGCCGCAGACCCGGCCTCAGACCTCGGGCCGATTCGACCGGCCTTGGCCTCGCCCGGTTGGTGATGGGCATGGTGGCATTGGTAACGGTCGTGGCCATCCCGTCGCGGGAAGCCGCGGCCGGAGTGGCGCCAACGCGGCCAGGCCGCTGTCCCCGTCGACGAGCGTCCAGGCGTACATGACCATGTACGGGTTCGTCGACAACCACCGCCGGGCCCACTGATCGCGCACCCCTGCCTCCACGGCTTGGCCGGCGGTACCGGGACCTACAGCGATCCGATCACCTTCGCCACCGATGTCACCGAACTGCCGTGGTCCGCGGTCATCTACGTCCCGTACTCCGCGCCACTTCATCCACGAGGACGGATGCGGCCAATGCGACCAGGTTGGACCCAGGGCCACCTCTACCATTTCGACATGCGGGCCGGTGGCGAAAGGGCGTCGCGCACCAAGCCCGAACGCGGTGCACTCCTTGGTTGCGGGAACACCTGGGCGGGGCGAACGACCCGACCGACCCGAACGATCCGACCATTCTGGTGAACCCTCCGGCCAATCTCCCGGTGGTGACCTCGCCCATCTTCTTGCCGCCGACCAGTTGCTGGCAGCCGATCACCATGGCGACCCCAGCGACCCCAGAACTCGACGATCGGCGAGACCGGGATGGATCCACCTTCAACTGACTGCCGTCGACACCTTGCCCGGTCAAGTGGTCACCTACGCGGCGGCCGGCCTCCCGATCAGGCTTTGACCTACGCCGTCGCCGGGCTGGTCTCCGGGGTGCCCTGACCCGCCAGCGAACACACGTTGTGTCACGGCTCGGACACCTCAACTCGGTCGCTGTCGGCTTTCGCTGGCTCGTCCGTCGGGTCCCGAGGCGCTGACTCCGGGCCCGGGCCGGGTCCGAGCACAGCCCGACGAGCGCATCACTGACACGCCGTACCAGTGGTTACCAGTTGAGCTCCTACGTGGGGCTGTTTGATAACGGTTGAGCTGTTCACTCGGCCACCTCCTCTGCTCTGAGTAGAGCAGAGGATGGTGGGTCGAGGCTGTCAGCACTCAAACCGTCATTCGCGATCACGCTTTACATCACTGATCAGGCGTTCTCTCGGACACAGATCAGCCGTGTCTACAAGCTCCTGGTGGGGCTAGCTGGAATCGAACCAGCGACCTCAGCATTATCAGTGCTGCGCTCTAACCGACTGAGCTATAGCCCCAGAACCGGTGCACGACGCTACACCACGCCTACGCACCGAAGTCATTGTCCGATTTCGCCGGGCGACACGCTCCGGCGCCGGTTCAGCTCTCGCCCGCCACCTCGCCGGCGACCGGTGCCACGGCCGCCACCGCGTCCCCGCCGTCGAGGTTCATCACCCGTACCCCCGTCGCGTCCCGGCCCTGCGAGGCGACCTCCCGCACCGCGGTGCGGATGACCACCCCGGAGGTGGAGACGAGCAGGATCTCGTCGTCGAGCCCAGCCATGAACGCCGCCACGACCCGGCCACGCTTGGCGGTGAGTCTGATGCCCCGGACGCCCTGGCCGCCTCGGGCCTGCCGGTTGAACCGCTCCACCTTGGTGCGCTTGCCGTAGCCGGCGTCGGTGACGAGCAGGATGTCAGCCTCGTCCCGGGCAACGTCGCAGGACACCACCTGGTCGCCTTCCTTGAGTCGGACCCCGCGTACCCCGGCGGCGTCCCGGCCCATCGGCCGCACGTCCTCCTCGGAGAACCGGATGGTCATGCCCGACGCGGTCACCAGGAACAGGTCGTCGTCGCCGTGGGTCTCGACCACGCGGACCAACTCGTCGCCCTCCCGGAGGTTGATGGCGATGAAGCCCTCCCGTCGGGACTTGTCGTACTCGCTGAAGGCGGTCTTCTTGATCTGGCCCAGCTTGGTGCTGAAGACCAGATAGTTGTCGGCCGAGAAGTCACGGGTGCCGACGATGGCCTGGATGACCTCATTCGGCGCCAGCGGCAGGAGGTTCACGATGGCCGTGCCCCGGGCGGTGCGTTCCTTCATGGGGATCTCGAGCGCCCGCAACCGGAACACCCGACCCCGGTTCGAGAACAACAACAGGTGGGCGTGGGCGGTGGTGTGCACCACGTCGTCGATGAGGTCCTCTTCCTTGAGCCTGGCGCCCTGGACCCCCCGGCCACCGCGGCCCTGGGTGCGGAAGGCGTCGGCCGACACCGCCTTCACGTAGCCGGCGCGACTCATGGTCACGACCAACTCCTCGTCCTCGACGAGGTCCTCCACGTTCATGTCACCCGGATCGTGGGTGATGACCGTCCGTCGCTCGTTGGCGAACTTCTCGCGCACCTCGCCCAGCTCCGAGGCGATCACGCCGCGCAGCTTGGCCGGGTCGGCGAGGATGGCTTCGAGCTCGGTGATCTCCTCCAGCAGCTTGGCCAGCTCCTCTTCGAGATTGGTGCGCCCCAGCCGGGTGAGCCGGGCCAGGGTCATGTCGAGAATGTGGTTGGCCTGCTCCTCGGAGAACTCGAAGGGTGCGGCCTGCAGAGTGACCAGGGCCGCCGGTCGGTCGTCGGAGCCCCGGATGGCGGCGATGACCGCGTCCAGCATGTCGATGGCTTTGAGGAGCCCCTCCACCACGTGGGCCCGTGCCCGGGCCTTGTCCAACAAGAACTGGGACCGGCGGGTCACCACGTCGACCTGGTGGGCCACGTAGTGGGTGAGCATCTGGGCCAGGTTGAGGGTGCGCGGCACCCCGTCGACCAGGGCCACCGCGTTCACGCTGAACGAGGTCTGCAGCGGGGTCTGCTTGAAGAGGTTGTTCAGCACCACGTTGGCGTTGGCGTCGCGCTTGAGCCGGATGACCAGCCGGGTCATGCCGCCCGACGAGTCGTCCTGGGCCTCGGCGATGCCGTCGAGGTCGCCCGCCCGCACCAGGTCCTCGATCTTCTTCGAGACGACGGCGATCGAGGTCTGGTAGGGCATCTCCGAGACGATGATGCGGGTCTCTCCCGCCCGGCCCTCCTCCACTTCGGCGACGGCCCGCAGCTTGATCGAGCCGCGGCCGGTGCGCATGGCGTCGAGGATGCCCTGGCGCCCGAGGATGAGGGCTCCGGTCGGGAAGTCGGGGCCCTTGACGAACTCCATCAAGTCATCAGACGTGGCCTCGGGATGCTCGAGAAGGTGGACGGTGGCGTCGATGACCTCCCCGAGGTTGTGGGGAGGGATGTTGGTGGCCATGCCCACGGCGATGCCCTGGGACCCGTTCACCAGCATGTTGGGGAAGCGGGACGGCAGGACGGCCGGTTCTTCGGAGGTGGCGTCGTAGTTGGGTACGAACTCGACCGTCTCCTGGTCGATGCCGTTCATGAGCTCGAGCGCCAGCGGGCCCAAGCGGCACTCCGTGTAGCGCATGGCGGCCGGGCCTTCGTCCGGTCCGGTACCGCCGAAGTTGCCGTGGCCGTCGATGAGCGGGTGGCGCATGGAGAATTCCTGGACCATGCGGGCCAGCGCCTCGTAGATGGCCGAGTCCCCGTGCGGGTGATAGGAGCCCATCACGTCTCCGACCACCTTGGCGCACTTGGTGTGGGGCCGGTCCGGCAGCAGCCGCTGGTCGTACATCGAGTAGAGGATCCGCCGGTGCACCGGCTTCAGCCCGTCGCGCACGTCGGGCAGCGCCCTCGACACGATGACCGACATCGAGTACTCGAGGAAGGAGCGCTCCATCTCCTCCTGGATCTCGATGGGTTCGATGGCCCCCGAGACCTCCTCGTCGGTGCCCTGGCCTCTGGTCCCGTCGCCGTCAGACGCCGGCATGCACCGTCCCCGTTCCTCGCCCCGGTCCCGCGCTGGGCTGCGCCTTGCTCGCGCCCGCCGCTCCGTTTGTCCGCTTAGAAGTCAAGGAACCGGACGTCCTTGGCGTTGGTCTGGATGAAATGACGTCTGAGGTCGACGTCCTCGCCCATCAGCACCGAGCAGACCTCGTCGGCCACGGCGGCCTGCTCGACGGCGATCTGCAACAGCGAGCGCTGGGCCGGGTCCATGGTCGTGTCCCGGAGCTCGCTGAAGTCCATCTCGCCGAGACCCTTGAGTCGTTGGAAGTCCTTGCTGTGGTTGGGATGCTCCACCATGAACGCTTCCTTGGCCTGGTCGTCCTTCAGGTAGATCTTCTCCTTGCCGACCAGGGTGGAATAGAGGGGGGGTTGGGCCACGTAGACGAAGCCGCCCTCCACGAGCGGCTTCATCTGCCGGAAGAAGAACGTGAGCAGCAGGGTCCGGATGTGGGATCCGTCGACGTCGGCGTCGGCCAGGATGATGATCTTGTGGTAGCGGATCTTCGCCACATCGAAGTCCTCGGCCAGCCCCGCGCCGATGGCCGAGATCAAGGCCTGGATCTCTGCGTTCTTGAGCATCTTGTCGATGCGGGCCCGCTCGACGTTGAGGATCTTGCCCCGGATCGGGAGGATGGCCTGGGTCCTCGGGTTACGGGCATCCTTGGCCGACCCGCCGGCCGAGTTCCCCTCCACGATGAACAGCTCGCTCTCCCGTGGGTCTCGGGACGAGCAGTCGACCAGCTTGCCGGGCAGGCCGGCCCCGTCGAGGGCTGATTTGCGGCGGGTGAGGTCACGGGCGGAACGGGCCGCCACCCGGGCCCGGGCGGCGAGCAGGCCCTTCTGGATGACCTGGCCTGCCTCCCTCGGGTTCTCCTCGAACCAGTTGGTGAGCTTCTCGTTGGTCGCCCGTTCGACCAGCGACCGGACCGGGACGTTGCCCAACTTGCCTTTGGTCTGGCCCTCGAACTGGGGGTCCTGGAGCCGTACGGAGATGATGGCAGTCAGGCCCTCACGGATGTCCTCGCCGAGCAGGTTGTCGTCCTTCTCCTTCAGGGTGCCCTTGGCCCGGGCGTACTTGTTGGCCACATTGGTGACCGCCTTCTTGAAGCCCTCTTCGTGCATACCGCCGTCGATGGTGGAGATGCCGTTGGCAAACGAGTGGATGCTCTCGTAGAAGCCGGTATTCCACTGGAGGGCCAGCTCGACCTCCATCGACTCCTCGCGCTGCTCGAACGACGCCACCTTGCGGAACAGGGCTTCCTTCGAGGCGTTGAGGTGCCGGACGTAGTCGACGATCCCGTCCTTGTACTTGAAGACCTGCGGTGCCTTGGCCTCGGGGCGCTCGTCGACGAATCGGATCTCGAGGCCCTTGTTGAGGAAGGCCATGACTTGCAGGCGCTCCACGATGGTCTGGGCCCGGAACTCAATGTCCTCGAAGATCTTCGGGTCTGGCCAGAAGGTGACCGTCGTGCCGCTCCGTCCCCGGGGGGCACGCCCGGTGACGGCCAGCTTCCCCTTGGGCTTGCCGCCGTTGGCGAACTCCATGGTGTGGTGGTCGCCGTCCAGGTCGATCTCGAGCAGCAGCCGCTCCGAGAGGGCGTTCACCACCGAGACACCCACGCCGTGGAGCCCGCCGGACACCTTGTAGGCGCCCCCCTCCCCGAACTTCCCGCCGGCGTGGAGGACGGTGAGGACCACTTCGGCGGCGGAGCGGCCCTTGTACTTGGGCATGGGCCCGGTGGGGATGCCCCGGCCGTTGTCGGCCACCCTGACCCCCCCGTCGGCCAGCACGGTCACGTCGATCTGGGTGCAGTGGCCGGCCATGGCCTCGTCCACCGCGTTGTCGACGACCTCCCACACCAGATGGTGGAGACCCGTCGGCCCCGTCGACCCGATGTACATGCCCGGCCGCTTCCGGACCGGGTCGAGACCTTCCAAGACGGTGATGTCGTCGGCGTTGTACGTGGAGGTCTCCACGCCCCGATCAGTCTCAGTTTTCAGCGCCACAGGCGCGCCCTTTCCAACATCGATTGGTTGAGCGGGAACCAGCGCAACAGGACTGCCGGCAGAACACCGATGGGCTCTGTAGACGGCGGCGCTGCACCGATTCCAAGACCACCAGTGTACCTCGGAGAGAGGCCCTCCCGACCGATGGTTGGCGCGAAAATCGAGCCGGATCGGGCCATTCCCGCGACGCCTATCGGCGGATCCGCACCTCCACGCGGCCCGGGCGTGACAGACCGGCCTCTTCGACCACCCGATCGAGCAATTCCGACCCCAAATGACGTACCTGCGTGGCCCAGGCCGGGTGGTCCACGCTCACCACGAGCGCGTCACGGTCGATACGGATCGGTTGGACGTGCTCGGACATCGCCGGCCCGACGATCTCGCCCCAATGGGCGAACAGGCGACCGAGACCTCGGGAGTCCCCGATGCCCAGCTGCTTGGAGACCGCATCGAGCGAGGCGCCGAGCGGCCGTGGGCCGGTGCCTCGCTCCCGTGGGGTCTCCACTAGGGCGCACCCTCCCCGGAGGCGGCTGTGACATGGCCTCCCGCCTCCATGGCGTAGATCTTGTCCGCCGGCACCTCGCTCGGCGCCGGAAAGGCCGTCGTCATCAGCGTCTGCCCGGGCGGAAGGCCGGCGAGCAGGGCTCTCGAACGGCGCGGGTCCAGCTCGGAGAACACGTCGTCCAGCAGCAACACCGGTGGTGTCCCCAGGCGTTCGGTGGCCAACTGGTGGGCGGCGAGCTCCAGCGCCAGCGCCAGCGTGCGCTGTTCGCCCTGGGAGGCGTGGGTCCGGCCTGGCAACCCGTCAAGCGACAGGTCCATCTCGTCGCGGTGGGGACCGACCGAGGAGGCACCCCGCTCGAGGTCCCTCGGTCGAGCCTCGGCCAGCGCGGCGAGCAGCGAGCCCGACCATGATCGTCGGTATTCGAGGGCCACTCGAGTGGGACGGCCGGCCAGCCGAACGTAGTGCGACTCGGCCAAGGGGGCGAGCTGCACAGCCAGGGCCGTCCGGGCGTCGGCGAGGGCTGTTCCGGCCGCATCGAGACGTGCGTCCCAGACGTCGAGGGTGCTGGCCGCCTCGGGAGTGATCCGGCGACGGCCGGTTCGCAGGAGTGCCGATCGCTGACGAAGGATCCGGTCCACCTCCTCGCTGTGACGAGCCTCCTTCGGCTCCACCACGGCCACGGTCTCGTCGAGAAACCGCCGACGCTCGCCCGGCGGCCCCCGGACGACCTGGATGGCTTCTGGCGTGAAAACGGTGGTGCGAAGCGCTTCGTGGAGATCACCCCGGCGGCGTACTCGCTGACGGTTCACGAAGGTGCGTGACGGCCCTCTTGTGGACAGCTCCGCCTCGATGGTCTGGATCCGGCCGTCGAGCAGCGTCTCAGCCCGGAGAATCGCCCGATCCGCCCCGCGACGCACCATGGCCTCCCGGGGTGACCCGCGAAACGACTGCAGCGTCGAGAGGTAGTTGACCGCCTCCAGCACGCTCGTCTTACCTGCCCCGTTGAGCCCGGTGATCACCGTGGTGCCTCGAGCGTCGGGCTCGATTGTCGCGTGCTCGATGTTGCGGAAGTCGGTGATGGTCAACGATATGAGGTTCACGGAGCTGGATGGCGGACGACTGGGCTAGGACACCCGCACCGGCATCAACAGGTACCGGAAGTTCGACTCCTCGGCCGAGCGCACGGTCGCCGGCTTGGTGGCATCCACTGTCTCCAACAGGACCTCGTCACCGGCCACCGCCTCCACCCCGTCGATCAGGTAGGTCGGGTTGAATGCGACGGTCAGCTCGGTCCCGTCGAAGTCGGCGTCCACCGTCTCGCTGGCGTCCCCCACCTCCTGGGAGACCACAGTCAGGTCCACGCCTCCCGGTCGCATCGACAGTCGCACCGGTGTGGTGTTGTCGCGCACGAGCAACCGCACCCGGCGGAGCGCATCGAGGAACGAGTCCTTTCCCACATGAAGGCGGTTGGGGTACTCGGCCGGGATGAGCTGCCGGTAGTCGGGGTAGCTCCCGTCCAGCAACCTCGTGCTCACTTTGACGTTGCCAGCGGCGAAGGTCACGTCGTGCTCCCCGATGGAGAGCCCGATCGTGGGTCCCTCCGCCGAACCTTCGGTCACCTCGCTCCCCTCGCCACGCCCCGACGGGCCCAATGCCGAGAGCCTCTGCAGTTCGGTCAGTGCCCGGGCCGGCACCAGGATCTGTGAGGTGTCAGTGAAGGCGTCGCTGCCGTCGATATCCCGCATGGCCAAACGGTAGGAATCGGTGGCGACCAATCGGACCCCGCTCCCCTCCGGGGCGATCAGGACTCCGGTCAGCAGCGGCCGCGCATCATCGCTCGAAGCGGCCCGAACCACCTGACGCAGGGCCCCACCGATCTCGGCCGCCGGCAGGAAGGTGGTCGGCGGCGGCGGTTCCGGCAGGGTCGGGAAGTCGTCGACGGGAAAGGTGCGGAGGCTGAAACGCGATCTCGCCGCGCCGATCTCCACCTTCTCCGCCTCGGCATCGATGGTCACTGCCCCCGGTTCGAGCGACCGAACGATGTCAGCGAGCAGCTTGGCCGGGGCGACACAGACGCCGTCATCGATCCCGATCGCCTCGGCCGAGACGTGCACGGTGAGATCGAGGTCGGTTCCGACCACACTCAGATGGTTCCCGGTCGTTTCCAACCGGACTCCTCCGAGCGCCATCGAGGTCGACGTGCGCGAGCTGACGGCACGGCCGGCTGTGGTCAGGACTTCCACCAAGGAGTCACGTTCGGACCGAAACTTCACCAGGCGTTCCCTTCTTGTCTTTGTCTTCTATGTTTCAATTGAAATAACGGTGGTAATAGGCCCTGGGGACTGTGGATGACAGAGCGTTGTCCCAGCGTAGGACGTGTCTGGGTATCAACCGCCCATCCACCGCGTCCCCACCGTGGTCGCGGCCGGGTGTGCCGGCGGTTACCGGTTATGGACAAGTTCATCTAAGTTCACAGAATTACCCCAGGGTAAACGGGGGATATCCACAGATAGTGCACAACCTCTGGATATAAGAAGGAAGCGGGAAGGACCGGGTCTATCCGGGTGATGCGTCGGGCGAGAGGTTCCATCAAGACCCACTCTTGATGCGCACGATGAGATCGGTGACCTGGTTGTAGATCTGCTGGCGCTCCTTCATCATGGCGGTGATCTTGTCGACGGCATGCATGACGGTGGAATGGTCGCGTCCACCGAACTCGCGGCCGATTGCCGGGTAACTGAAGTCGGTGAGTTCGCGGAACACGTACATGCTCACCTGGCGGGCGGTGACGAGCGGTCGGCGGCGGTTCGGCCCGCACAGCTCGTCCACGGTGAATCCGAAGGTCTGTGACGTGGCGTCGAGGATGACCTGTGGTGTGATCCGACGGGGCTGGTCAGCCGAGACGATGTCCGAAAGCACCTGTTCGGCGAGCTCCAAGCTCATGGGTTGGCGGTTGAGGCTGGCAAATGCGGTGACCCGGATGAGGGCGCCCTCGAGCTCACGGATGTTGTCCTTGACATGGGTGGCGATGAACTCGAGCACCGTGTCGGGTACGTCCATGTGATCGTGCTCGGCCTTGGCTTGCAGGATAGCCAGACGGGTCTCGAGATCCGGAGGCTCGACGATGGTGATGAGGCCCGAGAGGAAACGGCTGCGAAGCCGGTCCTCCAGAGTGGCAATGGACTTGGGCGGGCGGTCCGAGGTGAGCACGATCTGCTTGGAGGCTCCATACAGGGAGTTGAAAGTGTGAAAGAACTCCTCCTGCAGGGACTCCTTACGCTCCATGAATTGCACGTCGTCGATCAACAGCACGTCACATTCGCGGTAACGGCGCTTGAATGCGGTAGTGGCATTGGTTCGAATGGCGTCGACGAATTCGTTCATATAGGTCTCGGTGGTCACATAGCGGACGTGACGGCCGCCGAAGTTCTCGAGCACGTAGTTGCCGATGGCGTGCAGGAGGTGGGTCTTGCCCAGACCGGCGTCTCCGTAGATGAACAAAGGGTTGTACGAGCGGGCCGGCGATTCGGCCACCGACTGGGCGGCCGCGTGGGCGAAGCGGTTCGACGAGGCGATGACGAAGGTGTCGAAGGTGTAGCGGCGATCGAGGATGGCCGGCCCGGGACGCTCACCCCGCCCGGAGGGCCCGGTGGCCGCGTTGTCCCCGGTGGCCGTGACCGCGGGGACGGCCGGTGCGTTCGGGGATGTGGCCTCGCCTCCCGTGGGGATCTCGTCGGTCACCTCGACGGCCGGCGCCACCACTTCGAGGTGGACGACCAGGTCACGGCCGACCGTACCGGTCACCGTGTCCTGGATCAGTCCGAGGAACCGGGACTCGACCCGGTCTCGGATGAGGGTGTTGGGCACCCCGAGGACGATCTCCGTGTCCTTGACGGCCAAGGGGGTGATCCCGGACAGATAGGCCTGCCAGATAGCGTCGGAGACCTGCTCACGCAAGGCTTCCGAGCACAACATCCACAGGCCTTCAGTGTCGTTCACGTGGGCCTCCGCCCCTGGACAGCTCGATCGGTCCACAAAGATATCCACAGTTGTGGATGAGCATCGATGTCGGTGGCGCACCATCCTGCACCTTCAGGGACGGGACGCACTTGCGATTTTCAGTGGTTGCGGCGTTCGTCGGCAAACCGCGGTACCGGGCGAGCGTCTCGGGCACCGGCACAACCGCTTGCTGTGCTCGGAACGGTACACCGTGCCCACCGGCCGCGCCTCCCCCGGGTCGACTAGAGCCCGGGGAGAATTCGCGCCTAGCATGTGAGGGTATGCCCCGATCCCTGTGACCGGGTCCCCCTGCCTATGCGGCGACCCCGAGATCCCGGTTCAGGGCGAGGAAGGAAGTGGATGGATGAAACGCACCTATCAGCCGAACGTGCGCAAGCGAGCCAAGACCCACGGGTTTCGCAAGCGCATGTCGAGCAAGGCCGGACGGGCCATCATCCGGTCGCGCCGGGCCAAGGGTCGCCATCGTCTGTCGGTGTGACCGCCGGACCGGTTGAGCGTGAGCTGGCGGTCCGCACGGTCGGGCCGGTACGCCGCCGCCGCACGTTCGAGCAATTGCGGCAGAGCCCGCACCGCGGACGGAGTGGACCGATCGCCGTAAGCTACGTTGAACAAAAGTCCTGGTCAAGGATGGAAATTGCGTATGCCATCGGCCGGCGGGTCGGGTCCGCGGTGACGAGGAACCGGCTCCGGCGACGGCTCAAAGCGGTCATGGCCGAGCGCGCTTCATCCCTTCCGGCCGGGGCCTACGTAGTACGGGCGGGGCCGGAGGCGTCGCCGTTGGGATTCGACGAACTGAGGGTGACCATGGGCCGAGCACTGGAGCGAGCCACGGCGGGACCGGCCGGCCGGCGCCCCCCTGCGTCGCCCCTCGAGCGGGCCGGGAGCAACCGGTGACCCGGGCGTCCACGACCATCACCACTCCGGACCGAGCGGCTGATCCGCGCCGCCCCCGCGCTCGGGGGCTGGGCCGCGAGCTGGCTCATCGCCGCCGTCCGCGGGTACCAACTGGCGCGGGCCGGCCGACCCTCGGGCTGCAGGTTCATCCCCAGCTGCTCGGAGTACGCCATTCGGGCCGTCGAGGTCCATGGCGCGGGCCGGGGAGCCTGGGTGGCGGCCAGGCGCCTGTCGCGGTGCCACCCGTGGGGTGGGCAGGGCGTCGACCCCGTTCCCGATGAGGGGGCCTCATGCAATCACTGATCAAGGGCATCGGCAAGATCTTCCAACCGCTGCTCGATGCGGTGGGCGGGATCCTCGCCTTCTTCTACTCGATCGTCCCGAACTACCCCATCGACGTGGCCCTCCTCACCATCCTCATCATGGCCCTCCTCACCCCGCTGACGGTGAAGAGCACCAAGAACATGGCCGCGATGCAGGCGCTCGGGCCCGAGATGAAGAAGTTGCAACAGAAGTACAAGGGCGCGGAAAACCGAACCCAGCTCAATGAAGAAATGATGAAGCTCTACAAAGAGCACAATGTGAACCCGGCATCTGGGTGTCTTCCAATGCTATTACAGATGCCGGCTTTCTTCATTCTCTACAGCGTCATTCGAGGTATGACCAACGTGGTCACCCACACGGTGTACCACATCACGTTGACCGGCAAGAAGGTACCGGTCTCCGTCAGTGTCGCCGATCCGCGATACATCCCCGTGCACAGCCGCATGTACCAGGACATCGTGGCTGCTCACGGGCAACTGAATTCCTTCGGGATGAACTTCGCGGACAAGCTGCTCTCCCACCACAGCTCCATCTGGGCCGCCATCCCCTACCTCGTGCTGGTGGCGGCGTCGGTGGGTCTTCAGTACCTGCAGATGGCCAGGCTCAATGCCAGAAACCCGCAGGCCGCTCAAGCCAATCCGCAAGCGGCCATGCTGCAGAAATATATGCCACTCATCTTCGGATTTATTTATATAAATGTGGCGGCAATTCTGAACGTCTATTTCATGGTATCTAGCGCCATACGCATCGGTACACAAGAAGTGCTCTTCCGGAAAGGCATCGTCGGCGGGCCTCCACCCCCTCCCACCCCGGACTCGGACGGCCTGGACCAGAAGCGGCCGAAGACCCCGGTGGTGGACCGGACAGAGCGCGCCCTGCCCAAACCGAGACGCACGGGACAGGTCGGCGGGGCGCGGAGTGCCTCCGGAGGCGACCGGAGCAAGGGAGCGGCGGGAGGCCAGAGACCGCCCACGGCCAAACCGGGGGCGAAGTCTCCGACTCGGGGGTCTTCGACCGCCAAACCGACCGGAGGAACGGGCCGTGCCAACGGGAGCAGGACGGGGACCAACGGCTCGGGCCCCAACCGGACCCGGGCCAAGGGTACGGGCGGTCGGAGTAACGGGAGCAGCGGCCGGGCCGCGGACGACGCGGCGGGGGCGCCGCCGCCCAAGGCGCATCCGCGCTCGAAAGCCAAGCGCGAGCGAAAGGCGCGATAGAAGTGGAGTGGGTCGAAGCCAGTGGCAAGACGCTGCCCGAGGCCAAGGAGATCGTGCTCGACCTCCTAGGTGTCGCCGAGGACGATGCGGAGTTCGTGATCCTCAGTGAACCAAAGGCGGGGCTGTTCGGGCGGGTGCGCGGGGAAGCACGGGTGCAGGCCCGGGTGCGACCGGTGGCTCCCCGACCGAAGCGGGGACGGCGCCAGCGGTCGGATCGGGCCCGGGGTAGCCGAGACAGCGGCGCTCGGAGGAGCGCCACCAACGGCCAGTCGGGTGGCGGTGATCGAGCCAGGCAGTCCTCGGGGTCCAATGGCAAAGGGCGAGGCGGCGAGAAGAGCGAACCTCGGGCCAACGCCGATCGTGGTCCAGCAGAGGGCCCGGCGCGTTCGGGTCGCTCTCGACGGGGTGAAAGTGGTGCCGGTGGCGCGGGTGTGAACGGGCAGTCGAGGCATGGGAAACAGACCACCGGAACAGGTTCCGGGGATAGCGAGGACACGATGGAGGAGTCTCTGACGCTCGAGCAGCAGGGTGAGGCCGCCAAGGAGTTCGTGGTCGGGCTGGTCCACGAGTTCGGCCTGAGCGCCGAGGTCACCTTCGCCGAGGTCGACGAAGACACGGTGCAGGTCTCGGCGACCGGCGACGACCTCGGGCTCCTGGTCGGTCCACGCGGGGCGACCCTGGCCGCGGTCCAGGATCTCACCCGAACCTTCGTGCAGCGCCAGTCGGAGAACCGCACCGACCGAATTCTGGTGGATGTGGGCGGTTACCGCGAGAAGCGGGCCGCCGCGCTGCGCCGGTTCACCGAGGGGATCGTGGTCGAGGTCAAGGCCAGCGGTGAAGAGCGGGCGCTCGAGCCCATGTCCCCCGCCGACCGCAAGGTGGTCCACGACACGGTCAACGAGATCGAAGGCGTCGAGACGAGGTCCGACGGAACCGAACCCTCGAGGTACGTGGTGATCCAGCCGTCCCATTGAGGCGGCTGTCGAACAGCTTCGTTCCCGCCACCGACGCGACCCGGTGGGGGTCCCGTCGTGGGAAGGGCGCAACCCCAAGTTGAGACATTGAGGGTTCCGTGAGCAGGACAACGGATCTGCCCGCGGACTGGGAGCGGCTTCGGGCCCGGATACCGGACGGGGTCGAGGCCACCCTGCGGCGGGCGGCGGCTCTCGGCTTGCTCGGTCCGATGGAGCTCGGCGAACAGATCGACCACGGCCTCGGATTCGTCGTGGCCTTGGAGCAGAGGGGGCCGGGCGAGCCGGCCACGGTACTTGATCTCGGTACCGGTGGGGGAGTCCCGGGGCTGATCCTGGGATCGTGTTGGAGGGCCAGCCGAGCGGTCCTCGTCGACGCCAGCCAGCGGCGGACCGAGTTCCTCATCGGCGAGCTCGCCGATGGCTCAGGGTCTGGTCCCTTCCAAGTGGTGCGTGGGCGGGCGGAGGAATTGGCCCGAGAGCCGAACCTGCGTGAGCAATTCGAGGTGGTCACCTCGCGTTCGTTCGGCCCGCCGGCGGTCACGGCCGAGTGCGGGTCTCCATTCCTCGTCCCCGGCGGAATGATGGTGGTGTCCGAACCTCCTGAGGAGGTCGGGACGGCCGGGATCGAACGATGGCCACACGAGGGCTTGGCGTTGTTGGGGCTGGAGAGCCTGGACCGGGTTCGAGTGGACCAGAGATACGGCTACCAGCTCCTCCGGAAGGTGGGACCAACCCCGGACCGCTACCCCCGGCGGACGGGAATTCCGACCAAGCGGCCCCTGTTCTGAACGACCCGTCCTGGCGCGAGCTGGGAGCGGCTTTGTTTCACGTGGAACATATTCGGACGGCTCGAGTGGTGGAGCGACGGTCGTCCGGGATGGCTCCGGGCGGGGTTTCACGTGAAACATCGGGGCAAATGCTTGACCGTGGTCTCGGCTCAGGGGAGGATGAAGGCCTTGATACCTGCCGATTCGAAGAGACGATAGTGCGCGGCCTTCGACGAAGTCGTAAGTCCTCTCCCCCGCCAGAGCAGGGTCCCAACCACGAATCAGGTGGCGATCCGAACGGTACCGGAACGGTCAGGTTGGTGGCACCCGAGCCTCCTGCCTCCGAGCCCCCGGGAGACGAGGCCGATTTGGAACCCCCTCTGCCCCCCACCGCCACGCCGGTCACCGACTGGGAGGTGTTGGCGTCCACACCTCCGCCCACGAGGCTCAGGGAGACCATCTCCGACGTGGCCACCGCTCACGCCGAGCTCGACAACGTCTTACCGCCGACGGTGACCACGTCGCCGGACCGCGGTCCTGAGCCCGGTGACCGGGACAACGGTGCAGACGCCACGGCCCCGGTGGCCCCTCCCACCTCCCCTCTGGCCCCACCTGAGCCGGCCGATGGGCCGAGTGTCGACGGTCAGGCCGAGACGAGCCCCGAGCCTCAACCTCCACCGGCGAGCGACGGGGCGGAACCGAGCAGGACTGAGCAGCCCGCAACGACCACGGCAGCCGGCGAGGAGTCGAACGAGGACTGGGAACCGCAGGCCGCCTCGGGTAACTCACTCCCCCGGGTGATGGCGGTGGCCAACCAGAAGGGCGGAGTCGGCAAGACGACCACCTCGGTCAATCTCGGGGCCGCTCTGGCCGAGCTCGGCTTCCGGGTCCTGGTGATCGACCTCGATCCCCAGGCCAATGCCACCACCGGTTTGGGGATCGACGCGCGCACGTTCGAGATCTCGATGTACGACGTACTCATGCGGGATTCGTCGCTGGAGGACTGTGTCGAGCCCACCAGCATGAAGAACCTGTTCGTGGCGCCGGCCACCATTGCCCTGGCCGGAGCCGAGATCGAGCTGGTCCCCGCCTTCAGTCGCGAGCTCAAGCTCAAGAAGTCCATCGAGGCGGTCATCGATGACTTCGACTACGTCCTCATCGACTGTCCCCCGTCGTTGGGGCTCATCACCGTCAACGCCCTCGCGGCCGCCGACGAGGTGCTCGTGCCCATCCAGTGCGAGTACTACGCGCTCGAAGGCCTGAGCCAGCTGATGCGGAACGTCCACCTGGTGGCCTCCAACCTCAACCCCAATCTGGACATCTCGACCATCGTGCTCACCATGTACGACGCCCGAACGAAGCTGGCCGATCAGGTGGCCAACGAAGTCCGTCTGCACTTCGGGTCGAAGGTATGCCGGATCGTGATCCCGCGGACCGTCCGGCTCTCGGAGGCGCCCTCGTTCGGGCAACCCATTACCGCGTTCGACCCGGGTTCACGCGGAGCCGTCGCCTACCGGGAACTAGCCAAGGAGGTCAGCGGTGGCACGGCGTAGCGGACTGGGCAAAGGACTGAGCGCCCTCATTCCCACCGAGGTGGTGGGTGACCGATCATCGGCCTTGCGCGAAGTCCCCATCGGCAGCATCAAGCCCAATCCGCGGCAGCCCCGCGTCAATTTCGACGAGGACACCATGGCGTCGCTGGCCGCCTCCATCAAGGAGCTCGGCGTATTGCAGCCGGTGCTGGTGCGCCAGATCGGAGGCGAGGCCGCCGACGACTTCGAGCTCATCGCCGGCGAGCGCCGGTGGCGGGCGGCCCGGCGGGCCGGCCTGCAGACCATACCGGTGCTGGTCCAGACGTCGAGTGACACCCGGAGCCTGGAGCAGGCGCTGGTCGAGAACCTCCATCGGCAGGACCTCAACGTCCTCGAGGAGGCCGCCGCCTATCAGCAGCTGATCGAGGAGTTCGGCTACACCCACGACCAGGTGGCGGCGCGTGTCGGCCGGAGCCGGACCGGGGTCACCAACACGCTTCGATTGCTCCAGCTGCCGGCGGGGGCACAGCGCCTGCTGGCCGAAGGGCAGATCACCCCGGGTCACGCCCGGGCGCTCCTTGGCACCCCGGATCGCGCGTACCAGGAGGCCCTGGCCAAACGGACCATCGCCGAAGGGCTCACCGTCCGGGCGGTCGAGGACCTGGTACGCGAGCACGCCACGGGTGCCGAGGGCGCCGAGCAGAAGGGAGGGGCCAATGGGGACCGTCCAGCCGATCAAACCCAGGGTCGGCGCCTCCCGCCACCCGGGATCCTCGAGCTCGAAGAGCTGCTCTCGAGCCATCTCAACACGAGAGTCAAGGTCGACCTCACGTCGAAACGCGGCAAGGTCGTCGTCGAATTCGCCACCCTCGAGGACCTGGAGCGCATCTACACCCTCAT
Source organism: uncultured Acidimicrobiales bacterium (assembly GCA_963727075.1). Taxonomy (GTDB): domain Bacteria; phylum Actinomycetota; class Acidimicrobiia; order Acidimicrobiales; family RAAP-2; genus Bog-756. The sequence goes on along the minus strand of CAVSET010000002.1, from coordinate 289,704 downwards.
GCTGGGACGGGCCACCGCCGGGCCCTCCTGAGTTGTCTCACGGAGAGTGGTGACTACTTGACATAACAAATATACCCCAGGTAACTCCACTACTGTCAGTGGTCTTCTATCCCTGAACCCTTGGTAGAGCGTAATCCACAACCTGTGCATGACGTTGTGGATTACGTCCGGGCCAGGAGGTGAACCATATGTTGACAGTTGTGCCGACAGTTTGCTCGGGCGGGCTCGGCCGAGTCCCCGGGGTCAGGCTCCTCCGGTCCGCTACTCCCCGGGGTCCGGCTCCACGGTCCCGCTAGTCCCAGGGGGTGCTGACCCACTCGGCCAGGGCGTCGACGACCGCCCGAGCCAGCGCCGCCGCCCGCTCGACCACAACGGCGGCCGGACTGATCTCGCAGATTACGGCAGGCATGCGCGTCTCCCTGAGGACCGACAGGGACATACCCCGGCTACCGCCGTCGGGCAGGTCGAGGGAGGCGGGGAGAGACGCCTGGAGCAGTTCGGCCAGGCGCCGTCCCCCGGGGGACGAGTAACGCTCCACGGCGTAGTACGCCGTGGAGCAATGGGGTCTGCCCGTGTCGAGACGCAGCCCGATGTAGACCTCGGCCCCGCCGGCGTTGGCCTCGGCCGCCTGGATCGAGCCGTCAGGGTGATGATGGGTGCTCACCACCGCCCCCTCGGTCACGAGCAGGCGCCGCAGGCTGGCCACGGCGGCGTCCAGCCCGCCTTCCTCCCCGACGGCCACCCGGCGGCCGGCCAGGGTGCGCGGGGCCTGGCGGAGGCGCTCACGGTCGCGCACCGAGGTCACGAGCTCGGTGTCGTCGTGACGCGACCCGAACCGCAGCAGTTGGCTGACGGTGGCGGCGCCGGCGATGCCGTCGACCGGCAGCCCCACATTGCGCTGGAAGTCGCCCAGCGCGGCCGACGTGGTGTCACCGAAGATGCCGTCGACCCGACCCGTATCGAAGCCGAGGGCGCTCAGGCGTTGCTGGAGCTCAGCGACGTCATCGCCCCTGAGCATGGGCGTGCGCCGATACAGGAACCGGTCCCCGAGCTGGCGACCCGCCTCCACCAGGGCTGACCAGGTCTGACGGCCACACACCCCGTCCACCCGCAGCCCCCGTCGGTACTGGAAGGCCTCGACGGCGGCCCGGGTACCCGCCTGGTACGACCCCATCGGGTCGATGCCGGTCGAGAACCCGAGCTGTTCGAGCCGACGCTGCACGTCGGCCACGGCCAGCCCGTTGTCGCCCGGTTCGAGGCGGATCTGGCGATCGGTGCTCACTCCCGGCCTCGGCCCCGGGGCGAGCCGGGCCCCCGGGAGGGGCGACAGGGACCTAGAGGTGGGCGGAGAGCTCCTGGAGGAGCTGCCCCTTGCCCTTCGCCCCCACGATGCGGGCGGCCGGCTCCCCGTCCTTGAACAGGATCAGGGTCGGGATGCTCATGACGTCGAACCGGCGGGTGATATCCAGGTTGTCGTCGATGTTGAGCTTGGCCACGCCGAGCTTGCCCGCCTGTTCGGACGCGATCTCCTCGAGCACCGGGGCGATCATCTTGCACGGGCCGCACCATTCCGCCCAGAAGTCCACCAGTACGGGGACGTCCGAGGACTTGACATGTTCGTCAAAGCTAGCGTCGCTCAGGATTGCGATCTTCTCACTCATCGGGGGTTGTTCCTCCTGCCCGTTCCTCATGGGGCTGCTCGTTCGCCCCATGGTCGGGGACACGCTATGTCAACCCGGCCCGCGGCGGCGGCATTCCCGCTCGAGCGTCAGGGGGCGGGGGACCGCTCTGCGTCCAACCATCGTTCGGCGTCGATGGCCGCCATGCAACCGGATCCGGCCGCGGTGATGGCCTGGCGGTAGACGTGGTCCTGCACATCCCCACAGGCGAACACGCCGACGACGTTGGTGCGGGTCCCGTCGAACGTCCGGAGGTACCCGTTCTCCTCCATCTCGAGCTGGCCCTTGAACAGCGCGGTGTTGGGCTGGTGGCCGATGGCCACGAAGAGCCCGTTGACCTCGAGGACCGACTCCTCCTCGCTCATGGTGTCCCGCACCCGGAGTCCGGTGACCGTGGTGTCGCCCAGCACGTCGGTGACGACCGTGTTCCAGGCGAAGGTGATCTTCGGGTGGGCGAAGGCCCGCTGCTGCATCACCTTCGAGGCCCGCAGCTCCCCGCGGCGGTGGATGACCGTGACCTTGGTGGCGAACCGGGTGAGGAACAGGGCTTCCTCGAGGGCGGAGTCCCCGCCGCCCACCACGGCGATCTCCCGCTCGCGGAAGAAGAACCCGTCGCAGGTGGCACAGGTGGACACGCCGTAGCCGAGGAGTCGCTCCTCGTTGCGCAGGCCGAGCATCAACGACTGGGCCCCAGTGGCGATGATCAGGGCCTCGGCGGCGTAGGTGGGCTCCTCGGCATCGGGATCGCCCACCCAGATGCCGAACGGACGATGGGAGAGGTCGACCCGTGACGCCTTGGCCGTGAGGTACTCGGCTCCGAACCGGGCCGCCTGTTCCCGGAAGGCCTGCATGAGCTCGGGACCCATGATGCCGTCGACGAAGCCGGGGTAGTTCTCCACCTCGGTGGTGAGCATGAGCTGGCCGCCGGGCTGATCACTGGTGGAGGAGGGCTCGCCCTCGATGACCAGGGGAGCGAGCTGGGCCCGCGAGGCGTAGATGGCCGCGGTGAGCCCGGCCGGCCCCGACCCGAGGACGACCAGCTGGCGCGGCTCGGTCATGGGGCGTCCTTGGCGCCGACGCTCCGGTCCGCGCGCCGGCGCCAGGCGAGCAGGCCGGCGATGACGAAGACGGCGCCGACCACCAGGTCGGAGAGCCACACCCGGCCGTCGAAGGCGTACACGGTGAGCAGGCGGATGAGGGTGATCGAGACGAGGACCAGGGACACCAGGCTGGCGGCGAGGATGATGATCCCGAACACCACCGCTCGAGTGGCCAGGGTGAGCGGGCGGACGGCCCGGTCGCGGAGGAGCTCGACCAGGGTGTCGACCAGATCGGCGCTCCGGGTGGGCAGGTCGGCCAGCACGCCGGTGCCCGGCAGGGGAGTGGCGGGTCCTTCGGGCTTCGGGTCCATGGCGAGAGAATAGTCGGCACGCCCCGCTGGCCAGCTTGAACGCCCCGCCGGCGCCGACGGAGGGGTTCAGCCGGTCGTGATCATGCACAGCCCGATGGTGCCCGGGCCGGTATGGGTCCCGACCACCGGACCGAGGTCGGTCACCACCACCGGGTGCTCGCTCTTGACGCCTTTGATCATGTCGAGGAACTCCTCGATGTCGTTGGCTGCGCCGTTGCAGACCGCCAGCCGGTGGAGGGCGGGGGCCTCGATGGCCTTGTCGGCCAGGTAGCGCAGGGAACGGCTGCGGGTGCGCTGCTTGGACTCCTCCTCGACCACCCCGTCCACCAGGGTCACGACCGGCTTGATCGACAGAAGGGAGCCGAGCAGGGCCCGAGCACCTCCGATCCGACCCCCCTTCTCCAGGTGCTCCAAGGTGTCCACGACACCGAACACCAGGCTGCGGCCGATGAGCTCGTGGGCCCGGGCCTCCAGGGCGTCGAGGGTGGCTCCGGTGGCCGCCAGATCGGCCAGGTCGAGGACCATGAGGCCGAGCCCCATGGTCAACGACCGCGAGTCGATGGCCCGGACCTCGATCCGCTCGGCCACCGCCTTGGCCGCGGTGACCGCCGCCTGGTGGGTGGCCGATACCGCCCCCGACAGGTTGATGCAAAGCACCCCGTCGTACCCCTGATCGGCGGCGCCGCCGAACGCATCCTGGAAGGCGCCGGGAGACGGGGCCGAGGTCTCGGGGAGAACGTCGGTCTTGGCGCAGCGGGCCCAGAACTCGTCGGTCGACAGGGTGGTGCCGTCTACGAACTCGTCCGCTCCGAAGCGGATGGAGAGGGGGACGACGGTGATGTCCGCCGCCGAGATCAGCCCGGGGGACAGGTCACATGCGCTATCGGTTATCACCCGGATCCGGGCCATCGGCGTCCTCCTCGTCTGCCGGCGGGCGATGGCCCGCCGGCTCGCTGCTCACCGGGCGCAGATGGCGGAAGGGCACCGGCGCAGGGTGATCGTCGAGTCTGCCATGGAACGGATCGGGGGACGATGGGGGCTCTCCGGCCGGATGGGTGGTCGGCACTCCGTCCCATCCCGCGCCGAGGGCCGCCGGCCGGCGGGTGGGTCGCCAGCTGGCGACGCTCCGCCCGAGCGGCCAGGAGGGCAGCGGCCGCGACGTAGGCGAGGGCGCCCACCACCACGGCCACCAGCACCCGGGCCAGCAATCCGAAGCCGGACGGCGCGCCGGAGATGTTGAGGGCGATGACGGTGGCCACCCCCATCACCGCTGAGGCGGCCAGCACCCGCTTGATCGGGGTGGTCAGATCGTCCCCTCCGAGGCCCCCGACCCGCTGGCGGACCACGGCCATGGCCAACACCGCCGCCACCGTGTACGCGATCGACAGGGAGAGGGCAAGCCCCCGCACGCCGAGCGGGCCGACCAACAGCACACCGAAGACGATGTTGGTCCCGTTCTCCACGATGTAGAGCCGGAAGGCGGTGCGGGTGTCCTGCATGGCCTGGAAGACACGCACCATGTAGAGAAAGGTGCAGAAGCCCGGGAGCCCGAGCGAGAACATGGCCAGCGCCGCCGCGGTGGAGTCGGCCTGCGCCGACGTCTCGGCCCCGTGGGCCAGCACCAGGTTGATGAGTGGGTGGGCGAGCAGCACCATGCCCACCGCCGAGGGGATGATGATGGCCAGAATGCCCCGCAACCCGAAGGCCATGCGGTGGCGGAAGCCGACCACGTCGCGCTGGGCCCAGCGGGCGGCCAGGGACGGAGTGACCGCGGTCATCACCGACACGGCCACCACGCCGTAGGGAAGTTGGAAGAACGTGTAGGCGTAGGTGTACGACGAGACCGCACCGGGTGTGGTGACCCCGTCGGCCAGGGCCAGAATGAGCACCAGCGCCACCTGGTTGGCCACCACCCACCCGAAGGTCCACCCGGCCAGCCGGGTAATGGTGCGCATCGCCTCGTGGGCGGGGCGCCACAGGAACCGGACGTGCAAGCGGGCGCGGACCAGCGACGGCGTCAACAGCGCGGCCTGGACCACCACACCGAGTGTGGTACCGATGCCCAGCACCACCAGGGCACTGTGGTGGGTGGTGAGCGAGTCGAGGCTCGGGTGCGGAACTGCGGCGTGGAACCACAAGAGGACGACGATCACCACCAGGTTGTTGGCGATGGGGACGAACATCGGGGCGGCGAACTTGCCGCGGGCGTTCAGCAGGGCGGTGAACAGGGCGATGAGCCCGTAGCAGGTCAGCTGGGGCACGAACCAGCGCAGCAGGAAGACGGCCTCGCGCTGCTGGGCCTGCACGCCGGGGTTGTGGTTGGTCACCGTGTAGAGATGGACGATCTCCGGGGTCAGGATGAAGAAGGCCACCGTGGCCACCAGCAGGACGGTCACCGTGACGGTCACGACGGCGGAGATGGCCTCCCATGCCTCCTCGCCGCGGCGCGTGGTCAGGTGGTCCACGAAGACGGGCACGAAGGTGGCCGACAGCACGCCTCCGATGACGATGTCGGTCACGATGTTGGGTGTGGTGTTGGCCAGGTTGTATCCGTCGGCGAACGCGGCCCCACCGAGCGCGGTGGTCTGGGCCATGATGCGGGCCACCCCGGTGATTCTCGACAGGGTGGTCCCGATGGCCATACCGAGGGTGGCCCCGGCCAGGCGGCGCCGGCCCCCTCCCGCCGCCGGTGGGAGCCCGTCGATCGCCACGCCGGTCACACCCTCGTCCCGGTCACTACCGGCTCGACCGGCGACTCGACGTGGCCCTCGATGCGGCGGGCGCGCCGACGCTTCCTCGAGGTGCGGATCCACCACACGACGAGCACGGCCACCGCGCCGAGGGAGAGGACGATGCCCACGACGGAGGTGGCGGTGGAGCGCACGCTGACCTGACCGCTCGACAGCACCACGTGGGTCACCGGGTCCCGCAACACGATGCCGACCTTGAACAGGCCCGACGCCCGGGCCTGCACGTTGACGTATATCACGTTGGTGCGGGGCTGGAGGGTGATGGCCTGGGTCACGCTGGTGCTGTGGTTGGCGAACAACAGTTTGTCGCTGGTCAGCGTCAACGACGCCTTCACCTGGTACGGCGCAGCCGACACGATGGTGACCGGCACCCGACCCCGTTGCGAGGTGAGGGTGATGGTGCGGTCGCCGGCCACCGCGATCTGGGACAGCTGGGCGCTGATGGCGGCCGACGCGTTGGCCACCACCCCCGCCTGCTGGCCGGGACGGAGGTCCTCCGCCTGCCCGGACAGCACCAGCTCGCTCAGCTGGACGGTGACGTCACGGGCCCCGGGGGCGGCGAAGGCCAGCCCGTTGATCCGCTCACGATCGGTGCGGATGGCGGTGACCGGAAGGCCGTTGTTCCCCGAGGCGGGGGTGAGCCGGCACCCGCCGCGGCAGCTCACCGCGGGGCCGAGGGTGGAAAACATGGTGGCGGTGGTGACCGGCTGGACGATCGGGTTGGCTACGAGGGCGCTCAGCAGGGCGCCGACGAAGGCGGGATTGTCGGACCACCCGCTCGGGGGGAGGGCCACCACGCCGCGCAACGTGGTGTCGTTGGGCTTCTCGTAGTACAGCTGCGCCAGCTCGGCCACCAGCTGGTGGGCGGCGAGCACCGGGTCGGAGGATGCGTCGGCGAACCGGGCCGACAGATCGGCGTTGGCGGCCAACGCGGTCATCGCCCCACCGCGGGCCGAGGGCAGGGAGAAGGTCTGGGCCGTCGACCCGTTGGTCGGCGGTGAGGAGACGCTGCTGGCCGGCAGCACCACCTGGTCGTAGCCGTACGCCTGCAGCTGGGCGAGGGTACCGGTGTCGAGGCCGGCGTCGGCGAACCAGGTGCCGAGGTGGCCGGGGCTGGTGTCGGCCACTTGGGCGGGAGCGGGGTGGGTGACGTTGGCGTCGAGCACCTGGGCTCCCTGGGCCACCTGGAGTCCCAGTTCGCTCTGCAGGCCGGCGTCGACCAGGCGCGAAGCGTCGACCGGGACGAAGGGTGAGGCGGCCACCTCGACGGCGGGGTTGGCCGCCAACGAGGCCAGCTCGTTCACGGTCGACTGGTGGCCCGACGAGCCCAGCATGAGCACGGTCTGAGGGCTGGCCGCCACGGTGACGGGCACCAAGGTACGCGGGTTGTCGACGACGTTGACCGTGCCGGTAACGGCATCGGTGGCGGCGGCGGTCGGCGGGGCGAGCGCCGATGTGGGGTGAGCCCGCAGTTCGCTCGGTGTCGGTGCCGCCGCCGGGCGGAGGGTGGTCTGGACCGGCAGCACCAGGGCGAACCTGAGCTTTTGAGTGTCCGAGGCGGCGTTGCTGTACACGAGGTGGGTGGTGATGCCCCCGAGGGCCTGGCCGGTCGCCGTGTCGAGCAGCTCGAGCCGCACCGGATAGACGCCCGAGGGGTACAGCCCGCACTGGCCACCGGTGGCGGTGAGGTCGATGGCGAAGCCACCGGCTGGGGCGCCGGCGGCCGTGCCTCCCACCGATACCGGCATGGAGAGGTCGAATCCTCCGCCCGGGTCGGTGAGGGCCGGCAATCCACCCAAGGCCAGCGGCGAACGGGTGGACGAGATCGGCGCGCCCAACGGCCCCGAGGCCGAGTCCACCGACTGGTCGAAGGCCGAGATGCTGGACAGGCAGGGGTAGACCGCCACCGTCAGGCCGAGGTCGGCGGCGGGCGGCGAGGCGGTGCCGGTCCGCAGCCGGACGTCGAAGACCGGCTGGCCGGGGGTCACGAACGAGGTCTGCGCCAGCAGGGTGAGGGGCGCCGACGAGGCCGACCCAGCCGAGACGACCACCGCCGGCGACCGGGCTTGACCGTGGCCGGGCGCCGGGGACGCCGCCGCGGCCTCGGGAAGGGCGACCACTCCGGCCACCAGGACTGCGGCCAGCGCGGTCAACCCCGACGCCGCCCTCCGGCGTGGCCCGCCCGGCCCACCGCGACGGCGAGCATCGGTTCCGGCCCGCCGGGTCAGGTGGGGTCGACGACGGGGGTGCGGCCGCCCACCCCGATGATCGGGGCGGGCCGGTCCCCGACTGGCGCGCCGGCCCGGGGGTGGCTGCCCGTGGGGCAGAGGCTGCCGCGTTCCCGATCCACTTCGGAGGGCAGCCTACGCCAGTCGCAGTACCCTCGGCGGCGTGTTCCCCGAGCGTTTGCAGCCTCTGGTCGATGCCACCGCCGACCTTTCCGACCGCTTCCGGTCGGCCGGCCACCGCCTCTATCTGGTGGGTGGTTCGGTGCGCGACGCCATCATCGCCGACGCCGGACCCGCCCTGGTGGACGACGGGGACCTGGACTTCACCACCGACGCGCCGCCGGACGCCATCGAGCATCTGGTGACCGGTTGGGCCGACGCCGTCTGGACCCAGGGGAAGCGTTTCGGCACCATCGGATGCCGGCGCGGCGGGCGGACCTACGAGATCACCACCCATCGGGCCGAGGCGTACCGGCCCGACTCGCGCAAGCCGGAGGTGGTCTTCGGTGACCGGGTCGAGGCGGACCTGTCGCGGCGCGACTTCACCGTCAACGCGATGGCGCTCCAACTGCCGGAGCTCGAGCTGATCGATCCATTCGGCGGATTGGCCGACCTGTCCGCCCGCCGGCTCCGGACCCCGCTCGATCCGGAGGTGTCCTTCGGTGACGACCCGTTGCGGATGCTGCGGGCGGCCCGGTTCGTCGCCAAACTCGACCTCGAGCCCACTCCCGAGTTGGTGGAGGCGGTCCGGACCGGGCGTGAGCGACTGGCCATCGTGTCGGCGGAGCGCATCCGCGACGAGCTGGACAGGATCGTCACCCTGGCCGTCCCGTCGGTAGCGCTGTGGTTTGCGGTGCGGACCGGCCTGGCCGAGGAGTTCCTCCCCGAGCTCCCCGGCCTGGCGCTCGAACAGGATCCCGTCCACCGCCACAAGGACGTGCTCGCGCACACCCTGGCGGTGGTGGACAAGACCAGCCCCGACCGACTGCTGCGCTTGGCCGCCCTGTTCCACGACATCGGCAAGCCCAAGACCAGGGCTTTCGTCGACGGCGGGGTGACCTTCCACCATCACGAGGTGGTCGGGGCGCGCCTGACCCGCCAACGCATGCAGGCACTGCGTTACCCGAGCGACGAGGTGGAGGTGGTCACCGAGCTGGTCAACCTCCACCTGCGGTTCCACACCTACCGGCTGGGATGGACCGATCGGGCCGTCCGCCGGTACGTGCGTGACGCCGGCCCGCTGCTCGACCGTCTCAACGAGCTGACTCGGTGCGACTGCACCACCCGCAACCCCAACAAGGCCCGGGCGCTCGCTCGTCGCATGGACGAGCTCGAGGCACGGATCGCCGACCTGCGCCAGCAGGAGGAGCTCGATGCCATCCGACCCGATCTCGACGGCACTCAGGTGATGGAGGAGCTCGGACTGCCACCCGGACGTGAGGTGGGTCGGGCCCTCGCCTTCCTCCTCGATCTCCGCATGGAGGAAGGACCGTTGGGCGAGGACGAGGCGCGCAAGCGCCTGGCGGCGTGGTGGCGCGAGCAGGCCTGAACGGCGGCCCCGCCATCGGCGGGAGGGGCGGGAGTCAGTCCTCCGGCCAGACCGGTCCCGGGTCTCCCTCCGCGAAGGCCTCGACCATCTGGTGGCAGACGTCGTCGTGGTATTGCACGGGCGGCGACTTCATGAAGTAGGCGGACGGACCGAGCAGGGGGCCGCCGATGCCCCGGTCGAGGGCGAGCTTGGCGCACCGCACGGCGTCGATGATGACCCCGGCCGAGTTGGGGGAGTCCCACACCTCGAGCTTGAGCTCGAGGTTGAGGGGCACGTCGCCGAAGTTGCGCCCCTCCATCCGGATGTAGGCCCACTTGCGGTCGTGCAGCCAGGGCACGTGGTCCGATGGCCCGATGTGGACGTCGTCGGCCGGCAAGGTCCCGTGCTCGATCTGACTGGTCACCGCCTGGGTCTTCGACACCTTCTTGGACTCGAGGCGGTCGCGCTCCAGCATGTTCTTGAAGTCCATGTTGCCACCCACGTTCAGCTGATAGGTGTGGTCGAGGGCGAGGCCGCGGTCCTCGAACAGTCGGGTCAGGATGCGATGGACGATGGTCGAGCCGACCTGGCTCTTGATGTCGTCACCCACGATGGGGAGACCGGCGGCCCGGAAGCGCCGGGCCCATTCGGGGTCCGACGCGATGAACACGGGGATGGCGTTGACGAAAGCCACGCCGGCCTGCAGGCAGGCGTCGGCATAGAAGCGTTGGGCCTGCTCCGAGCCGACGGGCAGGTAGCTGACCAGGACGTCGGCTCGGCTGTCCTTCAATGCCGACACCACGTCGATGGCCTCGGCCGGGGACTCCTCGATGGTCTCGCGGTAGTACCGGCCCAGCCCGTCGAGGGTCGGGCCGCGCTCGACGGTCACGCCCAACTCGCCCACGCCGGCGAACCGGATGGTGTTGTTCTGGCCGGCGAAGATGGCCTTGCCCAGGTCGGTGCCGACCTTGGCCGTGTCGACGTCGAAGGCGGCCACGAATTCGAGGTCGCGAACGTGGTAGCCACCGAGCACCACGTGCATCAGCCCGGGGACGGTCTCGGTCGGATCGGCGTCCCGGTAGTACTCGACGCCTTGGATGAGAGAGCTGGCGCAGTTGCCGATGCCGGCGATGGCCACACGGATGGTGCTCATGAACGGGTTCCCTTCGCTGCTGTCTTGGCGCGCCCGTTGCGGGGATCGCGATGGTCGGATCGGGGTGACTGCTTCTGCCGTTCGGACTCGATGAGCCGATCGAGCCAGGCGATGTCGTGCTCGGTTGCCTCGGTGCTGTGCTCGACCAGCGAGCGGGTGTAGACGTCCAGGCTGTTGGTGGCGGCCCGCCCCCGGTCGGTGGCCAGGCGTCTGGTCAGCTGGAGCCGGCGCCGCTCGAGCAGGGCCAGGCGGGCCTGGGGAGCGAGGTGCCGGGCGAACGCCAACCGCAGGCCGAAGCTGCGGTCCTCGTCGGTGCCGGCGGGCTCGTCGGCGTCGAGCAGCTGCTCGAAGACCTCACGGCCGCGATCGGTGATCCGGTAGACCTTGCGCGACCGCTTGGTGCCGCGCGGGCCACTGGCCCGACGGGCCCGCAGGCCGGCTCGCTCCCCGCCGAGGGAGCCGGTCGAGGGGAGCGGCGCTGGGCGGTGTGACTCACCCGACTCGGTGACGGCCACCGCCCGGGACGCTTCGAGGCGCGACAGGGCCGGATACAGCGATCCGAACGAGATGTTGGCGAAGAGGCCGAGCTCGTCACGGAGCCGACGGCGGATCTCGTAGCCGTGGAGCTCCTGCTCGTGCAGGAGGCCGAGGATGGCGAGATCGAGCATCAGATGGCCGGGATGGGGTCGACGTCACTTGGCGGCATGTCTGTGACGATATATCAAATCGATATATCAATGCAATAGGTCGGCCGTCTCGTCCTGGCGCCGGGCCCACCGGGCACCGGCCGGCGGGCCCGGAGAGCGGGCCCGGCCCAACGCGGACGCCGGAGCACCGAAGGATTACCCTTGGCACTGTGAGCTTCCGGCCCGGGGTCCTCGACGGCGTGCCGACCTCCCCGACCGGAGGCCGGGTCGAGTTCCTGTTGGCCCGCAACGCCGTGGTGCGCGAGTTCAAACGGGGCCGGCTCTCGCGCCTCGACGTGTGCGACGCCCATCCCGAGCTGCTCAGGGCCGCCCGTAACCTCGGCCGGCCCACCGGCGAGCCCTGTCCCATCTGCGAGGAGGCGGACCTGGTCGATGTGACCTTCGTCTTCGGCGCGCGCCTGCCTCCCGGCGGCCGGTGCGTGACCAGCCAGGCCGAGCTGGCCCGGTACTGGCGCCGCAAGGATCCGGTGGTCTGCTACGTCATCGAAGTGTGCGCCGAGTGCTCGTGGAACCACCTGGCCCGGATGTACCCGGCCGGGGCCGGAGTCGACGGCCTCTCCCGCAAGACCCTCCGGGACCGGGCTGCCAACCAGCCCGGCCGGTAGACGGGCGCCACTCGCCGCGTTCGCCCCGCTCGGGGGGCGGCCCACTATCCTGGTCATCGGCACCATGTCGTGCTCCTCGGTGGCCAGCCCACCGGACCATGCCGCCGGCAGCCTCGATGCGCTGGACGGTCGATCAGGAGGATTGCCCATGCCAGAGACCCGCGCCGCGCCGGTCACGGTCCCCTCGGTCCGCGCCGCCAAGCGACGAGCGGGCCACGATCCGCTGGTGATGGTCACCGCCTACGACGCGCCCAGTGCCCGGATCGCCGATGCGGCCGGGGTCGACCTCATCCTCGTCGGGGACTCGGTGGCCAACAACGTGCTGGGGTACGAGGACACCCTGGCGGTGACCATGGAGGACATGGTCCGTCACACCGCCGCGGTGGCCCGGGCCCGGCCGAGGCCGCTGGTGGTGGGGGACCTGCCCTGGATGAGCTACCACCTCGACCCGGTGGACACGGTGCGCAACGGGGCCAGGCTCATCCGGGCCGGCGCCCAGGCCGTGAAGCTGGAGGGGGGTGTCCGGCGGACCCCGATGATCGAGGCCCTGGTGGCCGCCGAGATCCCGGTCATGGGCCATCTCGGGCTCACGCCCCAGTCGGTCAACGCCATGGGCGGCTACCGGGTCCAGGGCCGGAGCGACGCCGCCGCCCACGACCTGGCCGTCGACGCCAAGGCCCTCGCCGCCGCCGGCTGCTTCTCCCTGGTGATCGAGGGCGTGCCCGAGTCGGTGGGGGCGGCGATCACCGAGGCGCTCGATGTGCCGACCATCGGGATCGGGGCCGGGCCCCACTGTGACGGCCAGGTGCTCGTCTTCCACGACCTGCTGGGCTTCAACGCCGACACCCCCAAGTTCGTGCGGCGCTATGCCGACCTCGGGGTGCAGGCCACCGCGGCGGTGGCCGCTTTCGCCGCCGACGTGCGAGCCGGGTCCTTCCCCACCGAGGCCGAGTCGTACCACTGAGCCCGGGTCGAGACCGCCCGCTTCCGACGGCCCGCCGATTGCCGGTAGGGTAGGGCGTCCTGTGTAGCCGTCTCTGTGGCGGCCGACCGTTCCGACCTGCCCCACCCGGTGGGGCTCGGGTGCCTTCGGGGCCCGATCCAGAGGGAGGTGAGCCGCCCATGCGGCCCTACGAGACAATGGTGATCTTCGACACCGCGGCCGACGAACGGGCCGTCAACGGCGTCCTGGACCGTGCCGTCGAGGCGTTGAAGGCCAAGGACGGCACCGTCGACCGGGTGGAGCGCTGGGGCCGGCGAACGTTCGCCTATGAGGTCCAGCACAAGCGCGAGGGCTACTACGTGGTCATCGAGATGATGGCCGAGCCCCCGGCGGTGGCGGACATGGAGCGGATCTTCGTCCTGGCGGACGAGGTGATCCGGCACAAGGTCATCCGGCTGCCCGACAAGGTGGCCGGCCGACGGGCCGCAGCTGCGGCCGCAACTGGTGGGGAGAGCTGATCGTGGCCAATGGAAACGTCGTCACGCTGGTGGGGAACATCACCCGCGACCCGGAGTTGCGCTTCACCAACACGGGCCAGGCCACCTCGACCTTCGGGCTGGCCGTCAACCGCCGCTGGCAGAACCGCCAGACCCAGGAGTGGGAGGAGGCCACGTCCTTCTTCGACGTGGTGTGCTGGCGTGAGATGGCCGAGAACGCGGCCGAGAGCCTCACCAAGGGCTCACGGGTCATCGTGACCGGACGCCTCGACCAACGCAGCTGGGAGACCCCCGACGGGGACAAGCGGTCCAAGGTGGAGGTGGTGGCCGACGAGATCGGCCCGAGCATCCGCTGGGCCACCGCCCAGGTGACCAAGAACGAGCGCCGCGGTCCCGGGGAGGGAAGCTGGTCCGGTCGCGGTGGGGCGGGGGCCCCGACGGGTGGAAGCGCCGGAGGCGGAGGCGGGGACGCCGGCTACGGCTACAGCGAGGAGCCTTTCTGACATGGCTCGCAACAACGATCGCGGCGGCACCAGCCGCCGTGCACCGAAGGACGCCGGGCGTCGCATCAAGAAGAAGCCCTGTGCCCTGTGCAAGGACCGGGTCGAGTGGGTCGACTACAAGGACGTGGGCATGCTCCGCAAGTACATGAGCGACCGCGGCAAGATCCGGGCCCGGCGGGTGTCGGGCAACTGCACCCAGCACCGAGCGCGACGTGGCCATCGCCATCAAGACGGCCCGTGAGCTGGTGCTGCTGCCCTATACCCAGCGCACCACCACGGAGCGGCCGGGCGGTCGCGGCGGACGCGGCGGTCGCGACGGCTACGCGGGCTCGGGGGGCCGCCGGGGCCGTGACGAGGAACGCTCGCTGTCCGCCGACAGCGTCTCGGTGGCTTCGCCCGGTGGCGGCGACGCCCCGGAGGCGGAGGCAGGGGTGGCCGAGGAGGTCGTCGAAGTCACCGGGACCGGTGACGGTGCGGTGACCGAGGTGGTGGACGAGGGGGTCGCCCCCGACGAGGGTGGGGCATGAGGTGAAGGTCCTCCTGCGCAGCGATATCGACGGGGTGGGCAAGCGAGGCGACATCATCCAGGTGTCGGGCGGGTTCGCCCGCAACCACCTCCTGCCGGCCGGCAAGGCCATCGTGGCCACCGAGGGGATGGCGAGCCAGGCCGAGGCCATGCGGCGGTCGAGGGACCTGCGGGATGCCCGCGACCGCGAGTCCTCCGAAACGGTGGCCCGTGCCCTGGTGGGGACGGCGATCACGCTCCCGGCCCGGGCCAAGGGCGAGCGGCTGTTCGGCTCGGTGTCGGCCGCCGACATCGTGCGCAAGGTGGAGGAGCAGACCGGCGCGGTGGTCGACCGCAAGGACCTGGTCCTCGGTGAGCCCATCAAGACGGTGGGCGACCACAGCGTGCGGGTCGAGCTGGTGGGCGGCGTGGTGTTCGAGCTCACCGTGCAGATCGTCGCCGAAGGCTGAGCTTCGGGTGCTGTCGGTCAAGTCCTGATCCGACCCACTCGGCCCGCCAGCATCCACCCCTTTCGTACGACCCCCCGGGATGATGACCGGGTGAGTCCGTATCACCCCTCGGGGATGATGACCGGGTGACCCGGTCTCTCCGCAGTCGTGCCCGGCTTCTCCACCTCTCGTCCACACCGGTCGGCGGCTATTTCCCCAGGAAGAGGGTCTTACCCTCCACAGGGTTTCTCAGGGAGGGTTGACGAAGCATGGTTCAGGCCTTCGACGACACGCGACCCCGACGCCTTCTCCCCTCGAGCGGGGGCAGTGGCATGCCCGCCGGGCGGGTGCCCCCCCACAACCTGGAGGCGGAGGAGTCGCTGCTCGGGGCCATGCTCCTGTCGCGGGACGCCATCGCCTCGGCCATGGAGCTGTGCAAGCCCGAGGACTTCTACAAGTCCTCGCACGGCCACATCTTCCAGGCCATCACCTCGCTGTTCAGTCAGGGGGAGCCGGCCGACTGGGTGACCGTCACCGAGGAGCTCCGGCGCCGCGGGCTGCTCGAGACCATCGGCGACCCGTCGGTGTTCGTGTCCCTCCAGGCCAACACGCCCTCCATCGGCAACGCCGAGCACTACGCCCGGATCATCGAAGAGCACGCCCTGCTCCGCCGGCTGGTGGCCGCGGCCGGCGAGATCAACGAGCTCGGCTACAGCGTCCCCGAAGACGTCTCCGACGTCCTCGACCGGGCTGAGAGCCTGGTCTTCGACGTGGCCCAGCGCCGGGTGGTCGATTCGATGACCCCCCTGCACGAGCTGCTGGGCCAGGGCCTCGACCACCTCGAGCGGCTCTACGCCCAGGGCGACTCGATCACCGGGCTGGCGACCGGCTACACCGATCTGGACGAACAGCTGTCCGGTCTGCAGCCGTCGAACCTCATCGTGGTCGGCGCCCGGCCGTCCATGGGGAAGACTGCCTTCGCCCTCGGTATGGTGGCCCACGCCGGCGTGAAGCTCAACCAGCCAGTGCTGCTGTTCTCGCTCGAGATGAGCCACATGGAGCTCACCCAACGACTGCTGTGCTCCGAAGCCAGGGTCGACGCCAACCGGATGCGGACCGGCCGGCTCCTCGAGGCGGACTGGGCGAAGATCGGCAAGGCGATCAGTCGGATGAGCGAGGCGCCCATCTTCATCGACGACAATCCCAATCTCACGGTCATGGACATCCGCGCCCGCGCCCGCCGGCTGAAGAGCCGGGCGGGGCTGGGACTGGTGGTGGTCGACTATCTCCAGCTCATGACCGGTCGGCGTGGGGCGGAGAACCGGCAGGTGGAGGTGTCCGAGATCAGCCGGGGCCTCAAGATCCTGGCCCGCGAGCTCGAAGTGCCGGTGGTGGCCCTCTCACAGCTGTCCCGTGGTCTCGAGATGCGCCAGGACAAACGTCCGATGCTGGCCGACCTGAGAGAGTCGGGCTCCATCGAGCAGGACTCCGACGTCGTGCTGTTCATCTACCGGGACGAGATCTATAACCCCGACTCGACCGAGAGCCAGGGCTCGGCCGAGATCATCGTGTCCAAGCACCGGAACGGACCGACCGGCTCGACCCAGCTGGCCTTCATCGGCCATCACGCGCGCTTCGACAACATGGCCCGCGTGTAGCGGAGGACCCGCCGGGCGAAATCGATGATGATGGGCCGGTGGCCGAGTTCGAGCTCCCGCGGGTACCGGCATCGGCGGGCGGGCTGATCGGCGACGGCACCGGCCGCCTGTTGATCCTCAAGCCCACCTACAAGCAGGGATGGACCATCCCCGGCGGGCAGATGGAGGACGGCGAGTCCCCCTGGGAGGGGTGCCGCCGCGAGACCCTGGAGGAGACGGGCCTCGTTGTGGCCACCGGGCGGCTGGCCTGTGTCGACTACCTCCGTCCCAAGGCGGGCCGATCCGGAGGACTTCGGTTCCTGTTCGACTGCGGTTCCCTCGCTCCGGGCGAGCCCGGCCGCATCGTTCTGCAGGAAGACGAGATCGCCGACTACCGCTGGGCCGCTCCCGACGAAGCCGCCCGGCTGCTCAGCGGGCCGGTCGGGCGCCGGGTGGCCCAGGCGCTGGCCGCCGACCACACCGTCTATCTCGAGGATGGTCGCCCGGTGCCCGGGGTGATCAGCTGACCGGGGCGTCGGACGGTGTGGTGCCGGTCGGCGGTGGCCCGGTCGGGACCCGCAGCGAGGCGGCGAAGCGGGCCACCCCGGGGCGGCCCGCGTCGGCGAGGCGAGTGCAGGCGAACCAGGGCTCGGCGGGCACGACGCCGGTCACCGGCCCGAATTCGGCGACCGTGCCGCGGGCCAGGGCGTTGGCGCAGGCGAACTCGGGAAGCAGGCTCATCCCGAGGCCGTGCTCGACCGCGGCCACCACCGCCCGGAGGTCGGGGGCGACCAGCCGGAGGTCGCCGCTGAACGGTCGTCCCAACGCCGATTGCCAGAACCGCCGGGTCATGGGCAGTTCGGTGCTGTAGGCCACCCAGGACCGGCCGACCAGCCACGGTCCCAGCTCCTCGAGGGTGGACGGGGCGGCCGCCACCTCGTCGGGGGTGCCGACGAGGGCGAACCGCTTGAGGCCGATGGGGGAGGAGGTGAGGGATCGCCGACCGGGCGACGTGCTGGTCACGGCCACATCGAGCTCGTCCTGCTCGAGCAGCTCGAGCAACTTGGCGTCAGGGCCGAACCGGGCCACGAGCGGTGGGTCGGCCGGTCCCAGCCGGGGCACCACGGCGGACGAGAAGAACTCGGGAGAGGACCCGAGGCGGAGCGGCGCCGGCGGTGCACCGACCGCCCCGCCTTCGAGCCCGGCCAGGACGGGTTCGAGACGATCGAGCGTGTCGGCCACCTCGGCGAGCAATTCCCGGCCCCGCCGGGTGGGTTCGACGCCATCGGGCGTACGAGTGAACAGGGGGAGGCCGACCCGCCGTTCCAGGGCGGTCAACTGCTGGCTGGCCGCCGGTTGGGACAGCCCCCGGTGGGCGGCACCGCCGCTCACCGAGCCCGCCCGGTAGATGGCCACGAAGGTGCGCAGCCAGTCGGCCCCAGCCATTCGGTTATCTTATATGAGACGTTCACATTGCTTGTTTGCTAATGGCCGAAATCGGGCGCATGCTGGTCGGATGAAGGATGTGCCCTACACCCACGGCCACCACGAGAGCGTTCTGCGGTCCCATCGCTGGCGCACGGCGGCAAACTCGGCCGCCTACCTGCTCGACCGCCTGCATCCGGGCACGACCCTCCTCGATGTGGGGTGCGGGCCCGGCACCATCACCTGTGACTTGGCCCGGCGGGTGGCCCCCGGGACCGTCATCGGCATCGACGCATCCGAGGCCGTCCTGGTCGAGGCGCGGGCCGAGGTCGGGCGGTCGGGCCCGTCCACCGTCTCCTTCGAGGTGGGCAACCTGTTCGACCTGCGCTTCGACGAGGCGAGCTTCGATGTCGTCCATGCCCACCAGGTCCTCCAGCATGTGGGTGACCCGGTGGCCGCCCTGGGCGAGATGCGCCGCGTATGTCGACCGGGCGGGACGGTGGCGGCGCGGGACGGTGACTACCCGGCCTTCCGGTTCTTTCCCGACGTGCCCGAGCTGGACCGGGCCATCGCCACCTATGGCCGTCTGACCAGGGCGAACGGAGCCAACTGGGATGCCGGGCGCCGCCTGCTGCACTGGGCGCGCCAAGCCGGATTCACCACCGTCGAGCCCTTGGCCTCGACCTGGTGCTTCGCCACGCCCGAGGACCGGGCCTGGTGGGGCGGGCTGTGGGCCGACCGGTTCACCCGGTCCGCCCTGGCCGAGCAGTTGCTCGACCACGGGTTCGCCGACCGGCGGGACCTTGACAGCTTCGCCGACGCCTGGCGGCGCTGGGCGGCATCCCCCGACGGCTGGTTCGCCGTGTTGCACGGCGAGGTGCTCTGCACCAGGTGAGTGCTCCGCACAAGGTGAAGATCTTCTTCGGGGGCGAGCCGTCCATCCGGTGAGCGGTTGTGAACCCGGTCACAAGCCGCCCGATCGCATTTTCACATTTGTTCGAGATTTCTCTCAAGTCCGGCGCGGGACGTGCCGATGGTGTGGGTGCCGGGTCTGTGAAGCAGGGAACCTGCAATCCCCCCCATCCGCAAGTTTCCGTCCTGCTCCAGACCCGGCCCTTTCGTTCTCTGTCCGCCCCAGGGGCCGGGCGTCGCCCGTCCGGTGCGGCCACCCGGGGCGCGCCGTCAGCCCGCTCCGAGCACCGCCTCGACGAAGCGGTCCGAGGCCTCGACCATCGGGTAGTGCCCGACGCCCTCGAGGACCTCGAGCCGGATGTCGGGCCGGGCGCGGCGGAGACGCTCGGTCATGGCCACGTCGGCGATGGGATCGTCCCGGCCCCACACCACGGCGAGCGGCGACGGGTGGCGCTCGATGGCCCCGGTGAACCGGGACTCGTCGCGGCGACGCTCCTCGATGTAGCGGATGAGGCGCGGGAGCAGCCGGTGGCCGTCGGCGTGGGCCAGCATCTGCCACTGGGCCGTGATCTCCTCCTGGTCGAGGCGGGTCCCGGGACCGAAGGTGGCCGTGATCCCACCCACCACCGTGCCCTCGTCCGGAGCCGCCGGGCCGTCCAGCCGGGCGTCGGGGAGCTCGAGCAGCAACAGCTGCCCGGTGCTCAAGTGGGCCAGGTCGATGTAGATGCTGCCGTTGGTGAGGGTCCGGTCGACGATGTCGACGTCCCATCCCCCCTCGAGCTGGCGGGCCAGGAGCTCGCCGCCCACGGTGTCCCCGACATCGTGGGTCAGGAGACCGAGCCGGTCCCAGCCCAGATCCTCGACCAGGGCCACGGCCAGGTCGGCCTGCAGGCTCATGTCGTAGGGGACATCGGGCTTGTCGGACAGCCCGTAGCCCGAGCATGTCGAACAACGCCACCGGTCGCCTGTCGGCCAGTCGGTCCACCACCCGGTGGAAGTCGAACGATGACGTGGGGAACCCGTGCAGCACCAGCAGCGGCGGGCGACCGACCGGCCGGCGGGCCGGAATCTCGACGGTGAAGACACTCCGGCCGCACAGGGCGCGCAACCGCCCTCGCCCCCGCCACGCCTCGGCCAGCCGGTTCACCCGAGGAGCCGCTCGGTGAAGAAGGCGAGCACCTGATCGAGGGCAGCCCGGGTGGGGGTGCCGGGCCGGTCGTCGAGATCCTCGGTCAACACCGAGTGGGCGCCCTTGCGGTGCCCGAAGGGGTTGCCCGGCGAGGAGTCGAGCTCGACGCCGATGAACCCCTCGCCGAGCAGGGCGCGGAGGTGGGCGAAGCGCTCGGGAGGGCTGGCCCGGTCCCCGGTGAACCGGAACCCGAGCACGCAGGTCCCGGCGGCGGCCCGCTCGACCACCCGGGCGAGGTCGGGCGTCGACAGGCCGACGTCGGTGCGGAGTCTCCGGCTGAGGGGGAAGGGCAACGACGGCTGGCTGAGGACCGGCGCCACCACGGCGTCGTCGACCATCATGCCGAGGGCGAAGCCGCCGGTGAAGCACATGCCCACCACCCCCACCCCGGGTCCGCCGCACCGCCGGTGCTCGTCCCGGGCCAGGGCCCGCAGCCAGCCGATGATGGGGCTGGTCCGCCCGGCGGCCATCACGGTGAACTCCCTCGAGATGCAGGCTCGGGCGATCGACGATGTGATATAGCCGGCCGAAGGGGGTCGGCCGTCCTGGCCGAAGAGGTGGGGCATGACCGCGGTGAGGCCGGAACCGACCACCGTGCGCCCGAAGTCCGCCACCCGCGGCGTGATACCGGGCAGCTCGCTGATGACGATGACCGCCGGCCCCGACCCGGCGCGGTAGATGGGCCGGACCTTCCCCTCGGCGGTGAAGGTGGTGGGTTCGAACCCTTCGAGTGCATCGGCCATCGATGGGGACGCTATCGGGGTGCAGCGGGTTCGTCCCCGGGGACGGACCGCGGCTCGGGTTGGGACCGTCGGGCCCGGCCGGCGGGGCGGCGGAAGGTGAGGCGCCCCGGCGAACGCGGCTCTCGGCGGGCCGCCTTCTCCGGCGGGGACGCGAGGGCGAGGGTCACCACGGCCGGCCGGTGGTCCGAGCCGGCGAAGTCGCCGATGCGCCCGTCGACGACCGAGACCGGCGAGGTGACCAGCACGTGGTCGAGCTGGCTGTGCGGGCGGCGGCCGGGCCAACTGCGCCCGGTGACGCCCCGTCGCCAGCCGCGGAAGTACGAGCTGGTCGGAGGGCCCCAGAGGTTCATGTCCCCGGCCAGGCAGGCGGCCTCGTCGCTGCCGGGCAGCTGCTTGGCCAGGCGCCGGTACTGGGCGTGCGAGCCGTGGGTGATGTGCGACATGTGGGTGCCGCAGATGACCAGGGGACCGCCGGCCAGCTCGGCGGTGCCGCGGATGACCGCCCGCCGGGCCGGGTCGCGGCGGAGCTGCCCCAGCGGGACGACCTCGGTGTGGCGGTCGGGACCCGGGACAGGAGGGCGATCCCCCACTGGCCCCGGGCGAAGGCGCGATCGGACGGGCCCGCCCTGGCCGCGGTAGTTCTGCTCGTCGAGATGGAGGGCGGTGCGGACCTGGGTGAGCCAGGGTCCCCACCGGGCGGTGTCGGTGGGAAAGGGGGAGTACAACCGGCCACGGGCCAGCGCCACCTCGGTGACCACGTCGTAGCCCGACTGGTGGGCCACCCGGACGGCGGTGCTCGGGCTCCCGTCGTCGGGCTCCCACGACTCCTGCAGGACCAGCACGTCGGCGCCGAGCCGGGCGCACTGGCCGACCACGTCGTAGGGCCGCCCCCAGCCGTCCACCCCCATGTGGACGTTGAAGGTAGCGAGCGTCAGTGACGCCGGCGCGGATCCGGTGGACCACGGCCGTCAGTAGCCGACCCAGCGTGCGTGCCACCTCGGCGAGGCCGGTGCGGAAGTCGGGATGGGCGATGCCGACCAGGGCCTCCGCCCGCTCGCGGACGGTGAGGCCGGTGAGGTCGGCGGCCCCGTACTCGGTGATGACCACGCCGGTGTGGTGGCGCGGTGTCGACACCACGGATCCCTCGGGCAACAGACCGGCGATCCGGGAGCGGGTGGCACCGTTGACCACCGCGGTCGACCGCAGGCAGATCAGCGAGTGGTCGTCGACGCGCATCTCGGCGCCGGCCACGAAGTCCTCGTGGCCCCCACCCCGGAGATCTGTTGCCCGCCGACGTTGTCGGCCACCACCTGCCCGTAGAGATCGACGCTCAGCGCCCTGTTGATCGAGACGAAGGAGTGGTTGCGGGCGATGATGGTCGGGTCGTTGACCACCTGCACCGGCACGAACGCCACCTGGTCGTTGTCGGTCCAGCCACCGGTACAGCTCGGCGGAGCCGAGGGCGAAGGTGGTGACCGACACCCCGTCGAACACGCCCTTGCGATCATTGGTCACCTTGCCGGCCTCGTGGAGCCGCATCAGCCCGTCGCTGAACATCTCGCTGTGGATTCCGTAGTTGCCTCCGGGTCCCGACGCCAGGCGGGAGGCGACCATGTCCGGCACCGCCCCGATACCGATCTGCAGGGTGGCCCCATCGGTGACGAACGAGCCGGCCAGCTCGGCGATGGCCTTGTCGATGTCGTCGGGCTGGGTTGGGAGGGAGGGCGTAGGGGATCCCCCCGGCCTCCACCACCACGTCGATGACCTCGAGCGGCAGGGCGTTGGTGTAGTCGGGGGGGAGGGAACAGGTACGGGGAAGGTTGGGATTGACCTCGATGACCAGCAGTCGCTCGGGGTCCCGGCCGGCCAGCATCAGCTCGTCGTAGGTGGCCCCGATGTGCAGCGAGAGGTTGACCGTGCCGCTGCCGTCGGGCGGCGCAGCCTGGGCGGCCATCACCCTCGGAGCGAACCGGCGGAGGATGGGGACGAACTGGCGGAACCCGCCCGGGACCAGCTCGACGCGGGCGCCCTGGGCCACGAGGATTCGCTCGGCCGCCCCGAAGAACCCCGAACGGTAGGACACGTTCGGGTTGGTGAGGACCGGGTAGTACCCGAGCAGCAGGGCCCCGCCGAGCACGAGGTCCTCCCAGTCGTCTCGCCGGCCGAGCGCAGTGAGGAACGTATCGGGGTTGGCCGGGCCGAGCCCGAACCCGATGGTGTCGCGGCGCCGGATGAGCTGAACGGCCTCGTCCGGCGTGAGGAACCTGGGTGCCATCGCCCCAGTGTGTCACCGCCCCCGCGCTCCTCAGCGGTCACATGCGGGGGCGGCGTCTGGTGGTACCGGGCGCGGCCGCGGCCCCGTCGCGGCCCCGTCGCGGCTCGGACGGGGCGGGCTCGGGGGTGGGAGCATGGGCCCATGGTGCGCCCGAAGATCGACACCCGGCTGTCCGCTCTGGCCGACGCGGCCACCGAGGCCCGGACGCTCGAGGAGCTCGGTGTGGACGGGGCGTTCACCTTCGAGGGCCCCCACGACGTGTTCACCCCGCTCATCCTGGCTGCCCCGGCCACGTCCTCCCTCGAGCTGGCCACCAACGTGGCCATCGCCTTCCCGCGCAACCCGGTGCAACTGGCCCACCAGGCCTACGACCTCCAGCTGCTGTCCGGAGGCCGCTTCACCCTGGGCCTCGGCTCCCAGATCCGGGCCCAGGTGGAGAAGCGCTACGGCTCGTCCTTCGATCGGCCGATCGCCCGGATGCGCGAGCTCGTCGCCGCCCTGCGGGCCATCTTCGCCTCGTGGGAGCTCGGCGAGCGGCTCGACTTCCGTGGCGAGTTCAGCTCCCACACCCTGATGCCGCCCACGTTCAACCCGGGTCCGAACCCTTTCGGCATGCCATCGCTCGCCATCGGCGGGTTGGGCCCCCAGATGGTCCGGCTGGCGGCTGAGGTAGCCGACGGGTTGTTGGTCATGCCGTTCAATTCGACCGCGCCATTTCCGCCAGCGGACGCTCCCGGCCATCGTCGAGGGCCTGGCCCGCGCCGGGCGGGACCGGTCCGAGCTCACCGTGACCGGCGAGGTGATCGTGTGTTGTGGTCGGGACGAGGAGGAGCTGGAGGCGGCACGCGCCGCCGGCCGGTGGCTGGTCGCCTTCTACGCATCGACACCGGCCTATCGCCCCGTCCTGGAGGTGGAGGGTTGGGAGCAGGTGCAACCCGAGCTCAATATGCTCTCCAAGTCGGGCCGCTGGGAGGAGATGCCGCACATGATCGACGACGCCATGCTCGACACACTGGCTGTGGTCGGTTCACCGAAGCAGGTGGCGGCGGCCATCCTCGAACGGTTCGGCGACGAGGTGGACCGGACGGCCTTCTACACCCCGGAGGCGCTGGTCCCGGCGACGCTCGGCGAGCTGGTGGGCGAGCTTCACCGGCCCGGACCGGGCGAGCCGTCGTGAGCGTCCCGAGCGGCGCCACCTACGACGAGTTCTCGATGTTCGAGGAGAACGCCGCCGAGGTCGGCCTCCCCTGGCGCGGGCCCGCCGACGGTGCGACGGGCGTCGGTCGGGGTGGCTCCCGGCCGGTCGGTGAGCGCGCTGGTGTGGGGGACCGCCTCCCCCGAGGTGGTGTTCCTCCATGGTGGCGGCCAGAACGCCCACACCTGGGACACGGTGGCCCTGGCCCTCGACCGGCCGCTGGTGGCCGTCGACCTCCCCGGGCACGGCCATTCCGACTGGCCCGGCGACTCGGCCGTGCTCGACCCGTCGGCCATGGCCGAAGACGTGGCCGAGGCCATCGCCCGGCTGGCTCCCGAGGCCCGCCTGGTGGTCGGAATGTCACTCGGTGGCGCCACCTCGATCGCCCTGGCCGGCGCCCATCCGGAGGCGGTGGCCAAGCTGGCCCTCGTCGACATCACCCCGGGCGTCACCCGTGAGAAGAGCTCCGACATCGCCGCCTTCCTGTCGGGACCCGAGTCGTTCGCCTCCTTCGACGAGATCCTGGAGCGGACAGTGCAGTTCAATCCGACCCGCTCGTTGTCCTCGCTCCGTCGCGGCGTCCTGCACAACGCGGTGCAGCGGGAGGACGGGAGCTGGACCTGGCGCCACCAACTGGGGCGCCCGGCCGGCGCCAGCGGCCTGCATGTCGGCTCGGTGGACTTCAGCCGGCTGTGGGACGTGCTCGAACGGATCGAGGTCCCCGTCCTGCTGGTGCGGGGATCCCTGTCTCCGGTGGTCGACGACGCCGACGAGGCCGAGTTCCACCGGCGCCGGCCCGAGGACCGAGTGGTCGTCGTCGAGGAGGCGGGGCACAGCATCCAGGGGGATCAACCCCTCGAGTTGGCCCGCATCCTCACCGACTACCTCTCCAGTCCGTCCTGAGGGCAGGCCGGGCCGGCCCGGAGCTCTCCGGCACCGACCCGGCCCGACCGTACCCGACCGTGCGGTTACGCCGCGGCTGCGGTCGCCGCGTGGTCCTCGATGACCGGCGGACCGGCCACCTCCCCGGGGGCGAGGGCGGCCTCGAGCACCTCGCCGATGTCGGTGGCCAAGTGGAAGGTCATCTCGTCCCGCACCGCCTCGGGGACGTCCTCGAGGTCCGGACCGTTGCGGACCGGGAGCACCACCGAGGTCAGCCCGGCCCGGTGGGCGGCGAGCACCTTCTGGCGCACCCCACCGATGGGCAGTACCCGCCCCTGCAGGGTGACCTCCCCGGTCATGCCGAGCACCGATCGCACCGGCACGTCGCGGAGCAGGCTGACCAGCGCCGTGGTCATGGTGACCCCGGCCGACGGTCCGTCCTTCGGGATGGCGCCGGCCGGGACGTGCAGGTGGAACCGCTTCCCGGCGAAGAGGGTCGGATCGATACCCAGTTCCTCGGCGTGCGAGCGCACATAGGACAGCGCGATCTCCGCCGACTCCTTCATCACGTCGCCCAGCTGGCCGGTGAGGGTCAGCCCCTCCGGCCCGTCCATCATCGACGCCTCGACGTAGAGCACGTCACCTCCGGCACCGGTCACGGCGAGGCCGGTGGCCACCCCGGGGACCGCCGTGCGATCGGCGGCCTCGAAGAAGAACTTGGCCCGGCCCAGCCACCCTCGCACGTCGTCGGCGTCGACGGCCACCGGCGGGTCGGCCTCGTCGGCCGCGATGCGCGCCGCCACTTTGCGCAGGAGGCGGCCGAGCTCTCGCTCGAGCGACCGCACACCGGCCTCCCGGGTGTAGTCCCCGATCACGACCCGCAGAGCGGCGTCGCTGATGCTCACCTCATCCGGGCTGAGAGCGGCGCGCTCCAGCTGGCGCCCGACCAGGTGGTTGCGGGCGATGGCCACCTTCTCCTCCTCGGTGTACCCGTCGAGGCGGATGACCTCCATGCGGTCGAGCAGTGGCCCGGGGATGGTGTCGGCCACGTTGGCCGTGGCGACGAACAGCACCTTGGACAGGTCGAGCTCGACCTCGAGGTAGTGGTCACGGAACGTGTGGTTCTGGGCCGGGTCGAGGACCTCGAGCAGTGCCGAGGATGGGTCGCCCCGGTAGTCGGCCCCGAGCTTGTCGACCTCGTCGAGGACGATGACCGGGTTCATGGTTCCGGCCTCGCGCAGGGCGCGGACCAGCCGCCCGGGCTGGGCACCGACGTAGGTGCGACGGTGTCCCCTGATCTCGGCCTCATCTCGCACACCCCCGAGCGCCACCCGGACGAACGAGCGACCGAGGGCGCGGGCCACCGACTCGCCGAGCGACGTCTTGCCCACGCCGGGGGGCCCGACGAGGGCCAGGATGGCCCCCGAGCCGCGGCCGGACACCGGGACGAGCCCGCGCTCGGACTGGAGCTTGCGGACGGCCAGATGCTCGAGGATGCGGTCCTTCACGTCATCGAGGCCGTCATGGTCCTCGTCGAGGATGCGCGCCGCTTCCGACACGTCGAGCCGGTCCTCGGACTGCTCACCCCAGGGGACCTCGAACACCGTGTCCAGCCAGGTGCGGATCCAGCCGTGCTCGGGGTTCTGCTCGCTCATGCGCTCGAGCTTGTCGATCTCTCGCTCCACGGCCTTCTGCACGCCCTCGGGGAGGTCGCGCTCGGCCAGCTTCGAGCGGTAGTCGTCGGGGTCGTCGGCGTCACCGGCACCCATCTCTCCCAGCTCCCTGCGGATGGACTCGAGCTGGCGGCGCAGCAGGAACTCGCGCTGGGTCTTCTCCATGCCCTCTTCGACGTCGTTCTTGATCCGCTCTCGCAAGGTGAGGTCGGCCAGGACCTCGCGAGCCCAGGCGATGACCAGGCGCAGCCGGGCGGCCACGTCGAGCGTCTCGAGCACCTCGACCTTCTGAGCCAACGAGAGGTCGGGCGAGTAGCCGGCCATGTCGGCCACCCGACCGGGGTCGGTCACATCGGCCAGCCTCTCGGCGAGCCGCCCGGCGCCGCGACCGAGCAGGATGTTCTCCAGCACCGCCCGGTACTCGCGGGCCAGCTCCTCGGCCTCGGGGGTGGGCTCCCCCTCGGGTAGGACCTCGACCTCGACCCACAGGGCGCGGCCGGTCCCGGGCACGGCCGTACCGAGGCGGGCCCGCTCGACGCCGCGCACCGCCACCGCCGGCATGCCACCGGGTAGGTCACCCTGCTCCAGCACCTCGGCCACCACGCCCACCGAGGCATATCGACCATCGATGAAGGGGACCAGCACGAAATGGCCGCCGGCCGCCTCGGCGGCCTCGGCCGCCGCCTTGGCCTCGGACGACTCCAGGGCCATGGTGAAGACCATGCCGGGGAGCACGACCCCCGAGGTCAGGGGAAGCAGGGGCAGGTTGTCGGTCCTTGTGTCGATCGTTGTGTCCATCGATCCTCCGAACATCACGGCGTCGAGGCCGTTCGAGGGTTCAACAGGTGAGGCGAACGTATATTCCCCTGGCTGGGCCGATCGCAGGAGTCCACACCCTGAACAGGCACATGGTCTCCGACGGGGCGCCGACGGGACGGGGAGTGGTCGCCCTGTCGCTCCTTGCGCCGCCGGCCGGCGAATTCATCGCAAGAGCACCATCTGTTCGTGTGGCGTTCACGTGGGGTTCGCCGGGTGTTTACCTCGCGCCGATACCGTCACAGCTGGACGCCCGACGCGTCTTCCGTCCGGTGCTTGCCGGGCGAGATCGGCTCGACGACACGGAGGTTGGCGCACCAGTGGACTCAGACATGACCCCCCAGGCGGACACGGGGCCGCGACGCTGGACGGCACGAGCGCTGGCCGCCGGCCTCGTCGCCGCTGGAGTGCTCCTCGCCGCGTGCAGCTCGTCATCCACCCCGGCGACCACCACCACCAAGCCTGGTGGAACCGTCGCCGCCGGCAATTCCTCGTACCTGTCGGCCGACCTGCAAGCACCGGCCGGGTCCCTCAACGCGGCCGGCTCCACCTTCGTGCAGCCCTTCTTCACCAAGGCCTTCTTCACCTACAGCAGCCAGAACCAGGGCCTGCAGGTCAACTACTCGGGCGTGGGGAGCGGGACCGGCATCAGCGACTTCCAAGCCGGCACCGTCGCCTTCGCCGCCTCGGACGTGCCCATGTCCTCGTCCGACCTGGCCAAGGTGCCCGCCGCCTCGGGGCCCGTCGTCCAGGTGCCGGACATCCTCGGCGGTGTCACGATCTCCTACAACCTGCCGGGGGTGACCACCAAGCTCAAGCTCGACGCCGCCACCCTGGCCGGCATCTTCGACGGCACCATCAAGACCTGGGACGCCTCACAGATCAAGGCGTTGAACCCCGGGGTCAGCCTGCCGTCCAACGCCATCACCCCCGAGGTGCGGGCCGACAGCTCGGGCACCACCTACATCTTCACCGACTACCTGGCCAAGGCGGCCGGGACGGCGTGGACGCTCGGCACCAACAAGACCATCGCCTGGCCGTCCTCGGCGGTGCAGACGCCGAAGAACTCGGGCGTGGCCGGCAGCATCAAGTCGACGCCCTACTCCATCGGCTACGTCGAGCTGGCCTACGCCATCCAGAACAACTTCACCTACGCGGCCATCAAGAACGCGGCCGGCAACTACGTGTCCCCCTCGTTGACCACGGTGGCGGCCGATGCCGACCAGAAGACCAACGTCTCGTCCACCGACTTCTCCATCGTCAACGAGCCGGGGGCCAACAGCTACCCGATCTCGGGCTACAGCTGGGCCATCCTGCTCGAGAAGCAGACCAACGCCAGCACCGGCGCCGGCACGGTCAAGGTGCTCGATTGGACGACCCACACCGGTGGGGGCCAGAACCTGGCTGCCGGTCTCGACTACGTGTCCCTGCCGCCCGCCGTCCAGAACCAGGTGCGAACGGCGCTCCTCACGGTCACTGGCCCGAGCGGGCAGGTGCTCCTCACCAAGTGACCCGGGACCACCGCGGCCATGGGGGGCAAACAGGTGGCTGTGCCCACAGCTGACTCATCACTGCCGGGAGGCGCGAGGCGAGGCGGACGCCTCGCGCTGCCCAACAGCGTGTACCGGGCCCTGCTCGCTCTGGTGGCGGCGGTGTTCGTCGGGCTGGTGGCGTGGTTCCTCGTCTCGCTCGTCGTCCAGGCCAAGCCGGCCTTTTCGACCCTCGGGTTCTCGTGGATCTTCGAGAAGGTCTGGAACCCGTCCCACAACCAGTTCGGCCTCCTCCCCTTCATCCTCGGAACGATCGAGACCACCGCCATCGCTCTGGTGCTCGCCGTGCCCATCGGGCTCGGGACGGCCCTCGCCCTCGCCTACCTGGTGCCGCACCGACTGCGCCCGCCGCTCTCGACGGCGGTCGAGCTACTGGCCGCGGTGCCGAGCGTGGTGTACGGGCTGTGGGGTCTGATCGTGCTGGCACCCCTCTGCCGTGAGTACCTCGAGCCTTTCCTCACCTCGGTGCTCGGGTGGACCGGGCTGTTCAACGGCCCCAACCAGGGGGTCGGCCTCCTCCTGGCCGGCATCATCCTCTTCGTCATGATCCTCCCCACCATGGTGGCCATCTCCCGGGACGTGCTGGCCGTCGTGCCCAACGAGCAGGTCGAGGGGGCGATGGCCCTCGGCGCCACCCGCTGGCAGGTGCTGCGCAAGGTGGTCGTGCCCGGGGCCCGCACCGGCCTGCTCGGGGCCTTCACCTTGGCCACCGGCCGGGCCCTCGGCGAGACGGTGGCCGTCGCCCTGGTCATCGGCAACACCCCGTTCATCGCCCACTCGATCAAGTCGCCGGCGGCCACCCTGCCCTCCCTGATCGTCAACAATTTCGGTGAGGCCACCGGGACCGAGCTCAGTGCCCTGTTCGGTGCCGGCCTGGTCCTGCTGGTCATCGGGGTGGCGGTCAACACCGTCGCCCGCGCCCTCGTCCGATCCACGACCCGGGCCGGCGCCGTGTCGACCGCCTCGGTGGCGGTGGCCTGATGACCACACTGGCCTTCGACACCTCGGTGGACCCGATCCTCGAGCGGCGTCGGCGCATCCAGTCCGAGGCGGCAGCGTCGCTCGGACGGCGCAAGGTGTATTCGAGGATCGCCATCGGCATCTGTTGGGCGTTCCTGGCGGTGGCCGTGGTGCCGCTCATCGGGGTGGTGGCCTACGTGGTGATCAAGGGGCTCCCGGCCTGGAGCGTCGACTTCTTCACCAAGCCGACCTACCCCGAGGGGATCCCCGGCGGCGGGGTCTGGAACGCCATCGTCGGGACGGCGGTCATCGGCGCCGTCGCCACGGCCGTCTCGGTGCCGATCGGTCTGCTGTGCGGACTGTTCCTGGCCGAGTCCGACGGCCGGATCGCATCGGCCATCCGGTTCACCGCCGACGTGATGACCGGGGTGCCCTCCATCACCATCGGCATCTTTGGCTACATCGCCATCGTGAAGAACACGGGCCACTTCAGCGGGCTGGCCGGTGCCTTCGCCATCGGGATCATCATGGTGCCGGTCATCATGCGGGCCAGCGAGACCGCCATCCGCGGCGTGCCCCTCCACCTCAACGAAGCCGCCCTGGCCCTCGGGGCCCGGCGGGCCACCGTGGCCGCCCGGGTGGTCTTGCCGGCCGCCCTCCCGGGCATCATCACCGGGGTGCTCCTGGCCGTGGCCCGCGGCCTCGGTGAGACCGCACCCTTGCTCTTGACCATCTTCGGCAACCAATATCTACAGTGGAACCCGACCAAGCCCATGGAGGCGCTACCGCTAGTCATCTACAACAACAGCAGCCAGCCGTATGCTGATCTCCTGCAGGTGGCCTGGGGAGCGGCGCTGCTGCTCATGGTCGTGGTCCTGGTCCTCAGTATCGGGAGCCGTGTCCTGGCGTCATTTCTGCAAAGGGAGAAACGATGATCGATCCGA
Source organism: uncultured Acidimicrobiales bacterium (assembly GCA_963727075.1). GTDB lineage: Bacteria > Actinomycetota > Acidimicrobiia > Acidimicrobiales > RAAP-2 > Bog-756. The sequence goes on along the minus strand of CAVSET010000002.1, from coordinate 258,545 downwards.
CACCCGTTCCTCCCACCCCCATCGGAGGGCTCAACGTGAACACCGCCGAAGTCCTGGTCGACCGGCCGGTCGGCGAGCCGGTGATGCGGCTGCAGGACGTGACCGTCACCTTCGCCGGTCGCAAGGCCGTCCGCAACGTCACCTTCGACGCCCACGAGGGCGAGATCACCGCCCTCATCGGCCCGTCCGGCTCGGGGAAGACCACCCTGCTCCGGGCGCTCAACCGCATGCACGACACGGTGCGGTCGGCGGCGGTCACCGGCACGGTCAAGCTCGGACCGACCGACGTCTACGCCCCGACCACCGACCCAACGCTGCTGCGCAGCCGGGTCGGGATGGTGTTCCAACGGCCCAACCCGTTCCCGACCATGAGCATCTACGAGAACGCCGTGGCGGGCCTCAAATTCAACGGCGTGCGAAAGAAGGCCTTGCTCGACGAGGCGGCCGAGTCGGCGCTCATCGCCGCCGCCCTGTGGGACAGCGTGCGTGACCGGTTGAAAGCCCACGCCAGCACCCTCTCCGGCGGCGAGCAGCAACGATTGTGCATCGCCCGGGCCCTTGCCGTCGAGCCCGAGGTGCTGCTCATGGACGAGCCCACCTCGGCCCTCGACCCCATCGCCACCAAGCGGATCGAGGAGCTGATCGGTGAGCTCAAGCACCGGGTCACGATCATCATCGTCACCCACAACATGCAGCAGGCCATGCGGGTCTCCGACCGGTGCGCCTTCCTGCTGATGGGGGAGGACAAGGCCGGGGAGCTCATCGAGTTCGGACCGACCGCCCGCCTGTTCAGCGAGCCGAGCGACCCCCGAACCCTCGACTACGTGAACGGTCGCTTCGGCTAGGGACCGGTCGGAGACGCGCGTCACCCGACGGCCGCCATGGGCTGGTCGGGATGGTCGGGTCGCCCCCCCGCCGGGCGGGCGGGACCGGGCGTGAGCCTTCGGGGTCGAGACGGAAGCCCACGCCACGGACGGTGACGATGAACCGGGGCTCGGCCGGGTCCGGCTCCAGCTTGGCCCGAAGGCGGTGGATGTGGGTGTCCAGGGTGCGGCTGTCGGAGAGGAACCGGTCCGGCCACAGCAGGTCGATCAGCTCCTCCCGAGTCCGCACGCGGCGGACCGGGGTGAGCAGCACGGCGAGCAGGTCGAACTCGCGGCGGGACAGATGGACCGCCTGGCCGTCGACGGTCACCTCCCGGCGAACGAAGTCGACGGTGGCCGCTCCGAAGGCGATGTCGGCCGGCGGCTCGGCGTAGACGTCGTCGTCGTCGTGGTCGTCGTGGTCGTCGGCGTCCGGCGGCCCGGGGTCCGCGGGGACGAGGGCGGGCACCTCGGGCGGGGACACCCGCCGCAGGATCGCCTGCATTCGGGCCACCAGCTCGCGGAGGCGGAACGGCTTGGTCACGTAGCCGGCCGCACCCAGCTCGAGCCCGAGGACGACGTCGAGCTCGCTGCCGACGGCGCTGACCATGACGATGGGGATGGGGGCGAGGTTCCGCATCTTGCGACACACCTCGGTGCCGTGCATGCCGGGTAGGAGCACGTCGAGCAGGACGATGTCGGGCGGGTTGTCGACGAAGCGCCGGAGCCCCTCGGCCCCGTCGGACGCCACGTCGACGACGAAACCCTCCCGGCTGAGGCCCGAGGAGAGTGCCTGGCGATAGGACTCCTCGTCCTCCACCACGAGCACACAGATGCTCTCGCCGACAGGCACCACGCTCACCCGAACCTCCTGCATGACCCTAGAAAACGGAGGTGAACGCCAGTCGTCTGGTGGGATACGCCGGGGTGATCGTTCCGTGAACGTTGTGCGGCAACCGCCGGCGGCCCCACGGTCGGCGGGGCAAGGAGCCGAGTGCGTGACGATCCTCAGGTCAGCGACCCGAGGGCCAGGCCGGCGGCCGCTGCCCCGATGCCGGCGACCATTCCGCCGACCGCGTGGAGGACGGACAGCGACCACTGGCTGTCCTCGGCCAGCCGCACCGTGTCGAACGTGAAGGTCGAGAAGGTGGTGTACGAACCGATGAGACCGGTACCGACCACGGTCTCCCAGGCGGCGGTCAGGCCGTGGTGGTGCCCGACCCCCACCAGCAGCCCGAGCAGGAGCGACCCGGTGACATTGATCGCCAGGATGCCGACCGGGAGGTCGGAGCCGGCGCGGCGCTGCACGACATGGTCGGCCAGGTAGCGCAGGACGGCTCCCACCGCACCGGCCACCGCCAGCCCACCGAGGATCATGACGGCTCGCCGTGCAGCGACCCGAGGTCGTCGGGGTCGGGGATGGGCCGTCGGACGGTCACCGCCGGGAGCCCCCACCGGGCCAGCCTGATGCCGAGGACGGCGGCGATGAGGCCGGCACCCAAGGTGGCCGCCAGAGAGGCGGCGGCCGGGCCCGGGCGACCGTGCTGACCCAGCTGGACGGCCTCGACCGCCATGGTCGAAAAGGTGGTGAAGCCCCCGCAGAAGCCGATGGCGGCGAACGGCCGCACGAACCGGGTCGGGGGCCAGCGCTCGACCACCAGGGTGACGACCAGCCCGAGCAGCAGCGATCCGACCACGTTGACCAGGAGGGTGGGCCACGGGAACCCGAGGGGAGGCGGGGCGAAGACCCGCTCGACGCCGTAGCGGAGGAGGGTGCCGAGGGACCCACCGATGGCGATGGCCAGGATGCGCAGCGGGCGCTCGGGGACCCGGGCGCCGGGGCCGGACCTGACTGGTGTCACCGTCGCTCCTTCCGGTCGCGCTTCGCACTCTCGTGCCGGTAGGAGCCATCAGTCGAACACGACGGTTATGGCGAGCCCCATCGCCAGGGACAGCGTAGGGCACCGGGACGGCGCACATCGGCTCGTGCGCCGGCTCAAGTCGTAGGGGTCCACCCGCACCCCTCGTCGACCAAGGGGGGAGGGGCCTGGACGAGGGAGGCGTCGGGTAGACCCCTACGGCTTGAACCGGTAGCCGATGCCGCGGACGGTGAGCACGTGCTGGGGATCGGCCGCCCTCAGCTCGATCTTCTTGCGGAGCCGCTTGACGTGGGTGTCGAGGGTCCGGCTGTCCCCCATCTTCCTGCCCCGCCAGATGCGGTCCATGCACCGGGACCGCGTGACCACCGTGCCGGCCTCGGAGATCAGCAGGGCCAGGAGGTCGAATTCCTTCCGGGAGAGCCCGACCGACTGTCCCCGGATGATCGCCTCCCGGCGCGAGACGTCGAGGGACACCGGGCCGAGGATGTAGACGCCCTCGGGGGTGGGCGGTGCCTCGACACCAGGTTGGTTGCCGACCCTTCGGAGCACGGCCCGGATGCGGGCCGTCAACTCCCGGGGTCTTGGAGGCTTGGTGATGTGGTCGGCCGCTCCGGCCTGGAGGGACAGCACGGCGTCGAGCTCGTCGTCGCGGGCGGTGATCATGATGACCGGTACGCTCGAGACCCTGGCGATCCGACGGAACACCGACAGACCCTGCGCGTCGGCGAGCATCATGTCGAGCAGGATCAGGGAGGGGCGAACCGACGGCACCAGAGTCACGCCCTCGTCACCGGAGGCCGCCGTGACCACGTCGAACCCCTCCACGCACAGCGTGGCCGCCAGCCAGTCGCGGGACTGGGTGTCGTCGTCGATGATCAGGATGGTCGGGTGGCTCCTCGGCGGGAGGCCCCCGTTGTCGACTTCGCGGAAAGCCAAGGTCATGACCGAGCCGAGGCTCTCCGGAACAGGATGCACGCCCGGACGTCGCGGGCCCGACCGCGGCCCCGGGCGTTGCCACCGCTGCTGAACCACCTCACCGGCGGGGCCGGAGATGGTGCCGATGCCGTGAGAGGCAGTGGAGGCCAGGCCTCCGGACGGCGCAGCTCCCCGGCCGCGGGCGCCCCGAGTCCTCCGGGATCCCGGGGGCGGGTGCAGAGCGGGTGGTGGGCGGCGACCATCTCCGTCCACCCTAAGAAGGCCAGATGAACGGGACGCGATCACCATGTCACTGAAAGGTGAATGGTGGGTAATCTTCTCCGGACCGAGCTCGACCAGGGCGGATGTGGTCGGATGGGCCATACCAGCGTCCACGGAGGAGAACCGCCATGAGCACGCCGGACGGCACAGTGGACATCCTCGGGACCGAGGAATGGCGGCTCCTGGCCGCCCACTTCGAGGACCTGCGCCACCGCCACCTGCGCCAGCTGTTCGACGACGAACCGGATCGGGGACACGCCATGTCGGTGACCGCCGGCGACCTCCGTCTCGACTATTCCAAGCACCGGGCCACGGGCGAGACCCTGGCCCGGCTGATGGCGGTGGCCCGGCGGGCCGGTGTCGAGGAGCGGCGCGACGCCATGTTCGCCGGCCATCACGTCAACACCACCGAGGACCGCGCCGTGCTCCACGTGGCGCTGCGGATGCCCCGGGGCAGCCGGCTGGAGGTCGACGGTCACGACGTGACGGCCGAGGTGCACCAGGTGCTCGACCGGATGGGGGTGGTCGCCTCCCGCCTGCGGTCGGGTGAGTGGACCGGGCACACCGGGCAGCGGATCCGCACCATGATCAACATCGGCATCGGCGGGTCGGACCTCGGCCCGGCCATGGCCTATGAGGCTCTCCGCGACTACGCCTCGCCGGACATCGAGTGCCGGTTCGTCTCCAATATCGACCCGGTCGACCTCTACTCCAAGACGGTCGACCTCGATCCGGCCGAGACGCTCTTCGTCGTGTCCTCCAAGACCTTCACCACCCTGGAGACCCTCACCAACGCGGCGGCGGCCCGCCAGTGGCTGCTCGAGGGACTGGGCTCCGGGGAGGAAGCTGTGGCCCGCCACTTCGTGGCGGTCTCCACCAACGAGCAGGCGGTCCGGGCCTTCGGCATCGACCCCGACAACATGTTCGGCTTCTGGGACTGGGTCGGCGGCCGCTATTCGTATGACTCCGCCATCGGGTTCTCGCTCATGGTCGCGGTCGGTCCCGACGCCTTCGCCGAGATGCTCGCCGGCTTCCACGCCATCGACCGGCACTTCATCACCGCCCCGCTCGAGGCCAACATGCCGGTCATCCAGGGCATGCTCAACGTCTGGTACAACAACTTGTTCGGGGCGGAGACCCACGCCGTGCTCCCCTACAGCCAGCGTCTGGCCCGCTTCCCCGCCTACCTCCAGCAGCTGACCATGGAGTCGAACGGGAAGTCGGTGCGCCGGGACGGCTCACCGGTGTGGGGGCAGACCGGGGAGATCTTCTGGGGCGAGCCGGGCACCAACGGGCAGCACGCCTTCTACCAGCTCATCCATCAGGGCACCAAGCTCGTCCCGGCGGACTTCATCGGGTTCGTCGAATCCACCCACGAGACCGGCACCCAGCAGGATCTGCTGATGTCGAACTGCTTCGCCCAGTCCCAGGTGCTGGCGTTCGGCCGCACCGCCGACGAGGTGGTCGCCGAGGGGACGCCGCCCGCGCTGGTGCCCCACAAGGTGATGCCGGGCAACCATCCGAGCTCGACCATCCTCGCCCCGAAGCTCACGCCCTCGGTCCTCGGCCAACTCGTGGCCCTCTACGAGCACACCGTGTTCACCGAGGGCGTGGTGTGGGGGATCGACTCGTTCGACCAGTGGGGGGTGGAGCTCGGCAAGGTCATGGCCATGCAGCTCGCCCCGGCCCTGGGCGGGACGGAGCCGCCCGACCTGAGCGGGCTCGACAGTTCGACGACCGCCCTGGTCCGCCAGTACCGCTCCGGGCGCCGGAGGCCCAGCTGACCGGCCGGTCAGCCTGCGGGCCTCAGACCGAGGCCAACGCCCCCCACAAGGAGCGGTAGTTGGGATAGGTCAGGGCATCGGTGACGTAGCCGGCCCGTTCCAGTTCGGCGTGGAAGGCCGGCAGGTTGCGGAAGGGGATCCCCATGTCCACGTGATGGGCCAGGTGCCAACCGGTGTTGTACGGGACGAACCAGAACCGGGCCGGCCACGACTGGCGCACGTTGTGGGTGGTGACGCGCCGGTCGGCGCTGGCCTCGAGCCCACCGTGCTCGGCGATGGCCCGCAGGCGGTTGATGACCCGCCACTGGGTCATCCAGGGCAGCCACCAGAGGAGCGGGTAGATCCACCAGCGGCCGGTGGTGGCCCACATGGCCGTCCACAACACGACCTGGATGCCGATGATCGAGAGCGAGACCGACCGGAACGAACGGCTCTTCAGGGACTTGAACAGCGGGGTGAAGTTCTTCCAGCCGGAGATTCCCACCGCATCGCGAAGCAGGCGGCGGTAGAGGGTGCGGCGGTCACAGCGATACCCGCCGTAGAAGGCCATGTCCGGCTCACGAGGACCGAACTCCTCCTTGTGATGGGCGAAATGGCCGCGCCGGTAGATGGAGATGGGCGTCCACGTCGGGTAGGCGATGAGCCAGGTGCCCACCCAGTCGTTCACCCGCTTGTCGGTGAAGAGGAGCTTGTGCGCCGCCTCGTGCATGAGGATGGCGAACCGGGCGTACATGGGCCCCATGAGGATGAAGGCGGCCAGGTAGCCGAGGGGGTGGTCGATCCAGACGGCGGCCCCGATGATGACGACGACCCACAACCAGACCGACACCACGGTGACGGCGTTGCGCACGTTGGAGATCCGGCGGAGATCCCGGCGTAGCTCGGGGAGGGCCATGCCGTTGGCCATCAGCCGTTCGGTCGGGAGCACCGCCGGCCGAGCCTCCGGCTCGGCCACCATGGTGAGTGCCATGGCTATGATATTACAGAAGCCATACAGATGAAACAACTACGTAATACCCCGCCGCTCACCGCCCGATCGGTGCTGGCCAGCGCGCTGTTGGGCCAGGATCCGCCCGAGCTGCCCGTCGCCCACCTGGTCCACCTGGCCTCACTGTTCGGCATCAACGAGAACCGCGCCCGGGTGGCGCTGAGCCGGATGGTGTCGGCCGGCGAGGCGTCCACCGACGGATCGGGCCGCTACCGGCTGGGTGGCCACCTGCTCGCCCGCCAGGAGCGCCAGAACCAGAGTCGCCGGGGCGAGACCCCTCCCTGGACCGGGGGATGGCGCCTGGTGGTGGTCACCGCCACCGGCCGGGCAGCCGAGGACCGCTCGGCCCTGCGCCGCCGACTGGCACGGGCCCGACTGGCCGAGCAGCGCGAAGGAGTGTGGCTCCGACCCGACAACATCGACCTGCGTCCGGATCCGGCCGACGAGCCCGGCGTGGCTGTCTACACCGCGTCGCCCGACGGCGACCGGGCCGCGCTGGCCGCCGGTCTGTTCGACGTCGAGGGGTGGGCCCGCCGGGCCGAGGAGCTCGTGCGCCGGCTCGACCAGCTCCCGACCACCGTCCCCGAGGACCTGGCTCCCGGCTTCGAGCTGTCGGCCGCCGTGCTCCGGCATCTGCAGGCCGACCCATTGTTGCCCGCCGAGCTGCTGCCTGCCGACTGGCCGGGGTCGGACCTGCGCCGAACCTACGACGGGTGGGACCGGTGCTACCGACGGGTGCTCGTTCGCTGGGGCCGCTCCGCCTGACGGGTTGTGCCACCCGTCCGGACCATCACCACGCCCCGGGGGCGGAGGTGTGGCCCCCGTTAGGATCGGCCGACCAGGATGGCCGCCCGGCTGACGGAGGGGCGGGCATCTCCCGGACCAGAGGAAGGCGCGATGACCGACGAGTCCCCGACCACCCGGGCGGCACTGCCGTTCACCGGCAGAGTGGCCGTCATCACCGGCGCCGGGCGCGGCCAGGGCCGCAGCCACGCCGTCGAGTTCGCCCGGCTCGGTGCCCAGGTGGCGGTCTGCGACCTCTGCCACGATCTCGACACGGTGGGCTATCCGATGGCCACGGCGGACGACCTGGCCGAGACGGTGCGACTGGTCGAGGAGCAGGGCCGGGCCTGCGTGTCAGCCGTGGCCGACGTGAGGGACCTCGATGCCATGACGGCCTTCGTCGACGGCGCCCGGGACCGGCTGGGATCCGTCGACATCCTGGTGGCCAACGCCGGCGTATCGACCATGGGCTCCATCTGCACGCTGGACGCCACCCAGTGGAGCGAGACCCTCGACGTCAATCTGACCGGCGTGTTCAACGCCATGCGGGCCGTGGCCCCCCACATGCGCCGCCAGGGTTGGGGCCGGATCATCGGCATCTCCTCGATGATGGGCCGCTCGTCCAACCCGGGCATCCCCGCCTACGTGGCCTCGAAATGGGGGGTGATCGGGTTGTGCAAGTCGGCGGCCTACGAGCTCGCCGCCTTCGGGGTCACGGTCAATGCCGTGGCCCCGGGCAACGTGTCCACCGCCATGATCCACAACGACGTGCTCTACCGGCTGATGCGGCCCGATCTCGAGCACCCGAGCCGCGAGGACGTGGCCGCGGGCATGGCCTCGCTCCACGTCCAGCCGGTGCCGTGGATCGAGCCCGAGGAGGTCACCGCGGCCGTCGTCTTCCTGGCTTCGGACTCGGCCCGGCACATCACCGGCTCGGTGGTGGACGTGGACGCCGGGGCGTCCGCCCGGTTCACGGGCTGAGCCGGGCCCGGTCCTCGCCCGAGGTCACTGGCGGCCCATGGCCGTTCGCTCCTCCCCGGCGGCGCGGTCGGGGTCGTTCCCCCGGAGGAGGGCCACATCGAGCCGGATCAGGCGGCCTTCGAACGGGAAGTGGCCACGGTAGCGCGGGCTGACCGGTGAGCCGTGGTCGTAGCCGATGCTCGGTCCCACGCTCGAGATCATGGTCATGGCGAACGGGACCGACAGGGTGCCGCAGTCGTGCCCGTCGATGACGAGCGTGGCCTCGCCGCTCTTGCCGGAGCGGCGGAACCGCACCCCGACGGCCGAGGATCCGACCGGGACCGGCTGCTCGGACTCGGCCACGTGGTGGTCGCCGAAGCAGTTGTAGTCGAACACCAGCCGGTCGTCCTGGACGAACAGGCTCACTCCGGAGTTCTCCGTGCCCGAGGCGTAGAGGACCCCGCCGGCCCCCGCCGTCCGGTCGATGGCGGCGGTCATGTCCCAGCCGCGGCCGCCCAGTGACGGTGCGACCTGGCCCGGCAGGGGCGACATGGGCGGGAAGTAGGAGTACCGGCGGCTCGTCGGGGTGCGGCGAGTGGTCGCGATAGCGGGTGAAGAAGAGCTCGATGGTCCGGTCGTCCAGCGGCAGGACGCCGTACTCCTCGGCCTCGCTCCACCACCGGGCGACCAGCTCCTCGACCTTGTCCGGCAGCTCGGCGGCCAGGTTGTGGCACTCCGAGCGGTCCTCGGCCAGATGGTAGAGCTCCCAGTCGTCCTGCGTCGAAGGGAACCCCGGGCTGGTGCCGGGTGACCGCCTTCCAGCCGTCGGCATAGATGGCCCGGTGCCCCATCATCTCGTAGTACTGGACCGCGCTTGCGGCTGGTCTCGTCGGGCGCGCCGAAGGTGTAGAGCATCGACACGCCCGAAAGGGGGATCTGCTCCAGCCCGCGGTACACCGACGGCGGCTCGACACCCACGCATTCGTAGATGGTGGGGACGATGTCGTTCACGTGGTGGAACTGGTCACGAAGCCCGCCCCGGTCCGGGATGCGGTCGGGCCAGTGCACGATGAGCGGCACGTGCACGCCTCCCTCGTGCGTGTTCTGCTTGTACCACTTGAACGGGGTGTTGCCCGCCTGGGCCCAGCCCCACGGGTAGTTGCAGTGGCTGTGCGGGCCGCCGATATCGTCGAGGCGATCGACGGCCATCGTCGGGGGATTCGACGAGGAAGTTGAAGTACTTCATCTCGTGCATCACGCCGAAGGGCCCGCCCTCCTGGCTGGCCCCGTTGTCCGACAGCAGCACGAACAGTGTGTTGTCGAGGCGGCCGAGACGTTCCAGGGCGCCGACCAGCCGACCGATCTGGGCGTCGGTGTGCTCGAGGAAGGCGGCGAAGGCCTCCTGCAACCGGCAGGCCAGCCTGCGGTGGTTGTCGGGCAGCGTGTCCCAGGCCTCGACGCCGGGGTTGCGGGGGGCGAGCTCGGTGTCGGCCGGGAGGAGCCCCAGCTCGAGCTGGCGGGCGAACCACCGGTCACGAGCGGCGTCCCATCCGTCGTCGAACCGCCCCCGGTACCGCTGCAGATAGGCCTCGGGAGCCTGATGGGGGGCGTGCATGGCGCCGAAGGCCAGGTAGGTGAAGAAGGGGCGGTCGGGCCGGATCGACGTCGAGTCGTGGATGAAGCGGATGGCGTGGTCGACCAGGTCCTCGCTCAGGTGGTAGCCGTCCGCGGGGGTGCCCGGCGGCTCCACGGCGTGGTTGTCGTAGACCAGCTCGGGATGGAACTGGTCGGTCTCGCCTTCGAGGAACCCGTAGTACCGGTCGAAGCCGCGCTGGCACGGCCACTGGTCGTAGGGTCCGGCGGCCGAGGCGTTCTCCATGCCGCACAGATGCCACTTGCCGACGGCGAAGGTGGCGTAGCCCTCGTCGCGCAAAACCTCGGCCACCGTGGCGGCGTGGTTGGTGATGTGGCCCCGCATGTTGGGGTAGCCGCTGTCGAAGTTGGACAGCGAGCGCATCCCCACGGTGTGGTGGTTGCGCCCGGTGAGGAGGGCCGCCCGGGTGGGCGAGCACAGGGGGGTCACGTGGAAGTTGGTGTACCGGAGACCGCCGGCGGCCAGTCGGTCGATGGTGGGTGTGACCAGATCGGAGCCGTAGCAGCCGAAGTGGGAGAAGCCGGTGTCGTCCAACAGGATGAGCACCACGTCGGGCGCGCCCTGTCCCGGGTGCGCAGGTGTCGGCCACCAGGGCGTCGACTCCGCCTGGGTGGGCTCGATCACTCCGCCGAACTCCTCGTAGCTCCGCATGGTCGGTCCTTCTCGATCGTCGGTGGATGGGCGCCGTCCACCACCGAGCCGAGCCCAGGGGCAGCTCGGCGGGCGGTTTGTGGCACCTCACCTGACAGTAACGGTCGGGCCCGCCCCTGTCTACGGGCCGGTCGGCGGCGCGGCTCGACCCCTGGCCAGGCTGGGGGAGGTCAAGGCGGTACCGGCTCGTGCCGATGCTCACCCCACAACGGGTGGAGCCCGCCGGCGGGAGGGAGGAGCACCGGTGCACATCGTCGACCAGCAGTCGAAGGAAGGCGCAGCCGGCGGCGGCTGCGGCGTCACCGAGCTGCCGCCGGTCGCCGGTGGCCGGGCGCCCGGGGGGGTGCGGGCGTGGGCCCTGGTGCGTCCGCTCGGCCCGAGCTCGAGGTTCGGGCGCCTGCGCTGGGGCGGCCCGTGCGTCAACTGTGGGGAGATGGTCCCGCCCGGCCAGCGCGGATGGATCGAGCCGACGTTCCAACACGTGCTCTGTGAGGAGTGCTGGCCGGGATGACCGCGTGAGCCCGACCGGGGGAGGGGGGACGACGCTCCCGGCCGGCGGCGGTACCGTTGAGCCACCCTGACCGGTGCGCCGGGACCGACGGGGAGACGAAGGACCGGCGAGCACGACCCGAGGACGGCCCATCACTCCACCCTCCATCCGTCGGCGCCGCGTCATGGGGCGATGAGCCCATGAGCAGGAGCCCTCGACGAGGCACCGGCGTGGGTGCTGACGCGTGGTTCCTCGGCACCAGGGCCTCGGCGCCCCTCGCCACCGCGCTCGGTGTCGAGTTGACCCTGGTGCCTGACCTGACCCTCGACGCCCACTGGTCACAGGGAGTGCTGCTCGACAGGTGGCGGGCGGAGGCCGCGGCCGGCGGCCCGGTGGACTCGGTGGTAGTGGCGGTCTGGCCCGACGGACTCGAGCCGACACCGTTGGTCGAGCTCGGGCTCGACCCCTGGCTCGCCACGACGGAGGCTCCGATCGCCCTGTGGTTCGCGTCCCTGGCCGTCGCGGCCGCCCGGTGCGCGGCCGGGGGTCAGGTGGTGGCCGTGGTCGACCGTCCCGACCCCCGGGGCTCGGCGGGCTGGGGTGGTCCGGCGGCGGTGGCGGATGCGGTCGAGGTCATGACCCGCTCGCTGGCCCAGGCCCACCGGCCCCGCCGGGTACGGGTCAACGCGGTCACCACCCCGACGCGGCTGACCGGCCCCGCCGACCGGACGGGGAACGGAGCCACTGAGCGGTCGGAGGACGTGGTGACGGCGGTCGCCATGCTGCTGGCCGGCCGCTCGGCGGGCGTCACGGCCAACACCGTCCGCATCGGGGGGTCGCGGTGACCGCGCCTCCGGGTCTGCCGGTGGTGCTGGTCACCGGGGCCAGTGGAGGGGTGGGGCGGGGCATCGCCGTGTCCTGCGGGGCCGCCGGGTGGACGGTGTGGGTGGCGGCCCGGCGGGTCACCGAAGGGCGCCGGGTGGCCGATGAGGTGACCAGGGCCGGGGGCCGGGGCCGTTTCGTCCCCTGCGACGTGGGAGACGGCGATTCGGTGTCGGCGGCGGTGGCCGCCGCGGCGGAGTTGGACGGTTCGCTCGACGGGGTGGTGCACAACGCCACCAGTGGGCTGTCGCCCCGGCCGGTGGATCCGGCCACGGTGAGCATGGGCGACCTCCGCGACCACGTGGCGGTCTCCTTGCGGGGGGCCTACCTCCTGGCCCGGGCCGCCCACCCGCATCTGGTGGCCAGCCAGGGCAGCCTGGTGTTGCTGACGTCGGAGGCGGGCTTCGAGGGGAAGATGCGGCTGGCGCCCTATGCCGCCGTCAAAGGGGCGCTCCGCGGCCTGGCCCGGGCCTGGGCCCGCGAGTGGGGGCCCGACGGTGTCCGGGTCAACTGTGTGGCTCCGCTCGCCCATTCGCCGGCTGTGGACGTCGCCATGGCCGAGGATCCGACCATGGCCGAACGGGTCCTCGGGGGCCATCCCCTCGGCCGCCTGGGGGACCCGGTGGACGAGATCGGCCCGGTGGTGCGGTTCCTCCTCTCCGAGCAGGCGGCCTATGTCACCGGCGTGACCCTCATGGCCGACGGCGGCAACTACCCGATCAGCTGAGCCTGATGGTGCCCGACCCACCCGAGCCCGGTGCCCGCCTCTGGGCGGCCCGGCTGGACGCCCAGTTGTTGCGAACGCGCCAGGCGTCGAGCACCGAGCAGGTGCTCGAGCGGATGCTCGCTGTGCAGGCCCAGGATCCCCGCGGCGCCCGACTGGCCATTCGGGCCCGGAGCCGGCTCACTGACGTGTCCGACGTCGAGGATGCGCTGACCCGCCGCCGGAGTGCCGTGGTCAGCTGGCTCAACCGGGGAACGCTCCACCTGGTGGCGGCGGACGACTACTGGTGGCTGCATCCCCTGACCACCCCACAGGTGTGGTCGGCGAACAACCGGCGCCTCGGGCAGCTGGGCCTCGAGCCGAGGACCGTCGAGCGGGGAGTGGAGGTCATCGTCGGGGCCGTGGCGGCGTACGGAACCCGGACCAGGTCGGAGCTGCGGGCCGCCCTGGATGCGGCCGGCGTCCCCACCGAGGGGCAGGCGCTCGTCCACCTGCTGGTGGCCGCCACCCTCCGGGGGCACATCGTGCGAGGGCCGGTCCGGTCCGGCCAGGCGGCCTTCGTGGAGGTGGCAGCCTGGTTGGGCCGGGCCCCCGACCCCCTCGACGAGCCCGAGGCCCTGGCCCGGCTGTCCCGCCGCTACCTGTCCGGACACGGGCCGGCCACCGCCGCCGACCTGGCCAAGTGGGCGGGTATCACCCTGCGCCGCGCCCGTGCCGGCCTCGACGCCATCGGCGAAGAGTGCCGTCCGCACCCCGGCGGCCTGGTCGAACTGGAAGTCCGTCGGGACCCGGCCGCCGGCCGACGCATGCCGCCGCCCCGACTGCTCGGCGCCTTCGACCCCGTGCTCCACGGGTGGGCGGACCGTTCCGTATTGGTCGGCCCCCATCGAGGCATCATCACCACCAACGGCCTCTTCCGGGCCACGGCGCTGGTCGGGGGCCGGGTGGTCGGCACCTGGGGCCTGACCGACGGCCGGATCCGGCTGCGACTGCTGGAGCCCGTCGGGGCGGCCGATGAGCAGGAGTTGGCGCGAGATGCGCGGGCGGTGCTCAGCTTCCTCGGGCTGCCCGACACCCCGTTGACGGTGGAGTGACTGGTCGGTTCGAGTGGGTCGATCGAACCACCCGACCGGGGCGTCGGGGTCTGCCGGGGCTCGGGCCTCGAGCAGCTCAGCGGGCGGGGTGGTAGGCGAGGGCCTGGCTGTGCACCACGCCGATCAGGTTCCCGAGGGCGATGTTGCCGTCCACCAGATGGAGGCCCCAGCTGGCATCGGGGCTCGGGTGGACCAGCGGTGCCCCCTGCTGGGGTGTGATCTGGAGAACGTTGGCGCCGCCGGCCGACGAGCATCGCCCGCTGAAGGCACCGGGGGACGACACCCACGGGGTGCTCACCTTCGGCACGGTGAAGTCGAGCAGTTGGATCCCGGCCGCGATGCTCGATCCGGGGGCGAACGGCCGGGTGGGGAAGACGGGATCGAGGGACCCGGATCCCCCGGCCAGGGCGGCGGGGTTGGTGCAGAGGACCTGCAGGCCCGGAGCCGTGGTCCGTCCGAACAGAGAATTGGCCGGGGGGACGGCGTCGAAGGTCGAGAAGGCGATCACGCAACCGGTCTGGCTGGCACCGTGGCAGGCCCGGATGTGCTTGAAGTCGCCCCCAACGTTTGCGCCCTGCCGGACGGTGACGTTCCCCCCGAGCAGCACGGCCGACACCAACCGCCGACGCATCCCGGGGTTCGGGTCGATCTCGGACGCGATGAGCTTCCGGAGGATGAACGCGCCTTGGGAATGGCCGAGGAGGACCACACCCCGCCCGCCGTTGAACCGGCGGAGGTAGGTGGCCCAGGCCCCCCGAACGTCGTCGTAGGCCAGCTGCGCCTCGGCCGCCGTCGGCTGACCGGCGATGGAGGAGATGGTGAGTTGTCGGTACATGGGGGCGAAGACGCGGCAGTCGCGCGGAGAACCGGGCCGCCTGGTAGAGGGCGATCGACCGCTCGGTGGGGTCGATGGTCAGGTCGGCGTTCGCCGTCTTCTGGTCGCTCACCGTGGGGTAGACGTAGAAACAGTCGATCTTCGGGTGGGCGGCGGGGTGCGTGTCGTCGACACCGAGGGGTTGGCCCGAGGGGGTGGTCCGGGTGGTGGTGAGCGACGGGGAGCAGGGGTCGGCCGCCAGACCGGGGCGGCACAGCCAGACGGTCGTCGGGCCGCCGTTGCCTGAGGCGCTCTGGGCCCATGCCGGCGTGGCGCCGGGACCGGCCAACGCGGTCGACCCCGGCAGGATCACGGTCAAGACAAGCACGACCAGAGTCGCTGACCGGAGCCAACGCATGGGCCACGTTACCCCCGGCGGGCCGGTCCGGCCCGGGGCGCCGGCCCAGGCTCGGGGCGACCGAGGCTTGCCAGTCCGGGGTACGATACGATACGATACGGGTTGATTTCTAAATCAGGCAGATTGCCTGCTCGTATCCCGAGCAGCGCCCACCCGAGGAAGGACGGCCGCATGCCCGCACTCGATCGCAAGTGGTGGACCCTCATCGCCGTCTGTACGGCCACCTTCATGCTGCTGCTCGACATCACCGTGGTGAACGTGGCCCTGCCCGACATCCAGCGGTCGTTGCACGCCTCCTTCAGTGACCTCCAGTGGGTCGTCGACGCCTATTCGCTCACACTGGCGGCGTTCCTCCTCACCGCCGGGGTCGTGGGCGACATGTTCGGCCGGCGCGGGGTGTTCGCCATCGGGCTCGGCGTGTTCTCCGTCTCGTCACTGGTGTGCGGGCTGGCCACCACCTCCCTCATGCTGAACCTGGCCCGGGGCGCCCAGGGCGTGGGGGGCGCCATCATGTTCGCCACCTCGCTGGCCCTCATCGCCCAGGCCTTCTCCGGCCGGGAGCGGGGCACCGCCTTCGGCATCTACGGCGCGGTGGTGGGGGGCGCGGTGGCGGTGGGGCCGTTGGTCGGCGGGGCGATCACCAGCGGCATCGGCTGGCGGTGGATCTTCTTCGTCAACGTGCCCATCGGCGTGCTGGCGGTCGTGGTCACGCTGACCCGGGTGCGGGAATCGCGGGACATGCACCGGCGGCGGGTCGACTGGATCGGGTTCGTGTCGTTCTCCGGTGCACTCTTCATGCTGGTGTTCGCCCTGGTGCGGGGCAACGACGACGGTTGGGGCAGCACCCTCATCTCGGGCCTGCTGATCGGGGCCGGCTTCCTGCTGGTCGTCTTCCTGATGGCCGAGTGGCGTCAGGCCGACCCGATGCTCGACCTCTCGCTGTTCCGGCGTCCGGCCATGGTCGGCGTCTCGCTGGTGGCCTTCACCATCGCCGCCTCCATCTTCTCGATGTTCTTGTACCTGACCCTCTACATCCAGGACGACCTCGGCTTCGGGCCCCTGGCCGCCGGCGTGCGGTTCTTGCCCATCACCATGCTGGCCTTCATCATCGCCCCCATCGCCGGCAAGCTCACCGTCCGGGTGCACGCCCGCTACCTGCTCGGACTGGGCATGTTGTTGGTGGCAGCGGGCTGCCTGCTGATGGCCACGACCCACGCCTCGTCGGGCTGGACGGTCCTGCTGCCCGGGTTCATCGTCACCGGCATCGGGATCGGGACGACCAACCCGGTGCTGGCGTCGTCGGCCATCTCGGTGGTGCCTCCCGAACGCAGCGGGATGGCCTCCGGCGCAAACAACACCTTCCGACAGGTCGGCATCGCTACCGGCATCGCCGGTCTGGGGACCGTCTTCCAGAGCCAGATCCAGAGCCGGACCCTGTCCGCCCTGTCCGCCACGCCGGCCGGGCAGGTCGTGGTGTCACATGGCGGTGGGGCACTGCGGGGGGCGCTGGCCGGCGGCGGCGTGCGCCAGGTGCTCGGGGCGATCCCGTCGGAGGCCTCGCGCCAGGCGCTGCTCCAGGCCTACCGGGTGGGGTTTTCGGCCACGCTCGACCACGTCCTGGTCATCGGGGCGGTGGTCGCCTTCATCGGCTCGGTCGGCGCCTTTGCCCTGGTGCGCCAGAGCGACTTCGTGCCGAGCGTGACACCGGTGGCCGAGCCCGAGGCCCGGGCCACCCCGGTGGGGGCGCCGCAGTGACCACCGCCGGCGTCCCCGCCCCGGTCGCCCACGACCACCAGCCGGATCCCGGTGACCGCCGGACCGGCCGTGGGCCGGGCCGGCCCCGCAACGAACGCGCCACCTCGGCCATCACCGACGCCGCCCTTCGCCAACTGGCCGAGGTCGGGTACGCCAAGATCTCGATGGAGAGCGTGGCCAGTGAGGCGGGGGTGGCCCGGACCACCATCTACCGGCGGTACCGGGACAAGGCCGATCTCATCACCGCGGCCATCGCCACCAACAGCACGACCCATCGGGCGCCGGGGCCGAGCGCCGACCCCCGCGCCGACCTCATCGCCTACCTCGACGAATTCGACGAGCGGTTCGCCGAGGGTGTCTCGAGGTCGTCGGGACCCTCATCGGTTCGAGGGAGGACCCCGGCTCGCTCGACCTCCACCGCCAACGAGTGGTCGGCCCGCGCATGGGTCACGCCCGGTCGCTGTTGGCGCGGGCACGCCAGCTCGGCCAGTTGCACCCCGACGCCGATCTGGATCTGGCCCTGCAGATGCTGGCCGGCTCGGTCTTCGCCCGCCGCGTCGCCGGCGTCCCTTCGACTCCCGGGTGGGCCGAGCGGGCGGTCGACATGGTGTGGGCCGGGATGGGCGTCGGGGGGTCCTGCCCCGCCTGACCGGATCAGACCGGGGTGTGCCGGGCCAGGATGCCGCTCGTGTCGGTCCCGGCCGGAAGGGTGCCGAAGGCCCCGCCTCCCACCCCGGGAAGCCGCGACGCGGCAGAACGCGTCGGCGACGGCGCCGGGCGCGAACCGGACCAGCAGCGAGGCTTGGAACACCAACGCCATCCGCTCCACCACCGACCGGGCCCGGGCTTCGAGGGTCTCGGTGGCGGACAGGTCGACATGGAGATCGTCCACCGCTCGAGTCAGCCGCCGGTCCCCGCCGTCGGCCCGGGCCACCTCGGCCCAGTAGGCGTCGAGGGCCTCCGGCTCGCGGGCCAGGGCCCGGAGCACGTCGAGGCAGATCACGTTGCCCGAGCCCTCCCACACACCGTTCACCGGGCTCTGGCGGAAGAGCCGGGGCATGCCCGACTCCTCGACGAACCCGTTGCCGCCGAGGCATTCGAGCGCCTCGGCCGCGTGTTGCGGGGCCCGCTTGCATGTCCAGTACTTCACGATCGGGGTCAGCAGCCGTTGCAGCCGGCGCTCGTGCTCGTCGCCGTCGCCGTCGGAGTCGTAGGCGCGGGCCAGGCGGAGCGCCGACGGCAGTGGCCGCTTCCGATTCGACGGCCAGGTCGGCGAGCACGTTGGCCATCAGCGGCTGCTCGGCGAGGACCGTCCCGAACACCGACGCGGTGCGCGGCATGCCAAGTCGCCTCGGCCACCCCCTGGCGCATGATGGCGGCCGAGCCGAGGATGCAGTCGAGCCGGGTGTGGTTGACCATCTCGATGATGGTGCGGATGCCCCGCCCTTCGTCACCGATGAGCTCGCCCGTGGCGCCCAGCAGCTCGATCTCGCTCGACGCGTTCGACCGGTCGCCCAGCTTGTCCTTGAGCCGCTGGATGCGGACGGGGTTCCGGCTGCCGTCGGGGTTCCAGCGGGGCACCAGAAAGCAGCTGATGCCCGCCGGGCGTCTGGGCCAGCATCAAGAAGGCATCGGACATCGGGGCCGAGCAGAACCACTTGTGCCCGGTCAGCCGGTAACGCCGGCCGGCGCCGCCGGCGGGCTCGGCCCGGGTGGTGTTGGCCCGCACGTCGGAGCCGCCCTGCTTTTCGGTGAGGGCCATGCCACAGGTCACCCCGGCTTTCTGTGACGGGGGCACGTCGGCAGGGTCATAGGTGGTCGAGCGGATCATCGGCTCCCAGGCCCGGGCCACCTCGGGCTGATGCCGGATGGCCGGTACCACCGCGTAGGTCATCGACACCGGGCAGATGTGACCGGCGTCGACCTGGTACCAGACGATGACCTTGGCCGCCCGGGCCACGTGCGCACCGGGCGCGGGTCGGCCCAGGGCCCGGCATGCAGCCCGTGGCGCAGGGAGGTGGTCATGAGCTCGTGGTAGGCCGGGTGGTACTCGACGACGTCGACCCGGCGCCCGTAGCGGTCGTGGGTGTGGAGCACCGGCCGGTGCTCGTTGGCCAGGCGCCCGAGCTCCCGGGAGGCGACCGAGCCGGCCAGGGCGCCGAGGCTCTCGAGCTCTGGTCGGGCCCAGCTCGCACCCTCGCGCTCGACCGCCTCGCCGAGTGCGGCATCGGCCGAGAAGACGTCGTAGTCCTCGAGCGGAGGGACCTGGTTGAAGACCTCGTGGGTGTCGAATGGGCCGGCCATGCCTTCCCCTCCTTGTGCCGTCCTACGATGCCATGATCGCCGTGGCCCGACCGGGCGGAGGCGGCGCCGGCCGCTGGTCCCGTCGATCGGCGCCGCCATGGATCAGCGGCGGGCGAAGCGGGAAGGGATCAGCCGGTGGGCAGCGGCTGGAACGGCTGCACCGTCACCCAGCAGGTCCCCTGCGGCTTGCCCTGGGAGGTCAGCTGGCACTGGCTCGAGGGCGGGACGTTGTTGTGGAGCTTCACCACCTGGTACTCGGTCGGCCCGTAACGCTTGTCGGGCCCGTAGCTGAGGACCGGGGCGTAGGTGCCCGGGAAGTTGGAGATCTTGGACATGGCGGTGACGAACGTCCGGCGGTTGAGGTCGGGTCCGGCCGCCTTGGCCGCGGTGGCGAACAGCTGGATGGCCTGGCACCACCCCACGACCGGGCCCTGCTCCTCGATGAAGTCGGTGACCTTGCCCGACGGGACCTGGGGATAGGCCTGGTGCCAGGGGGTCCAGCAGTTGCGCACGCCGGCGTCGTAGCCGCCTTGGCTCTCGGGCCTGTCGTCGTCGACGCCACCGAGGGTCAGCGTCGTCAACCCTTGCTGGCCGTCGAGAGCCTGCTCGTAGGGGGTGGGGATGAGACCGAGGGCGGCGGTGATGCTGTTCTCGTAGTCACTGAGGAGCAGGTGGGGGAAGTACTTCTGGGACGTCTCGGCCTGCAGGACCGGGTAGAAGACGTTGAAGGGGATCAACGGGATGATCGAGGTGACGCCGGCGCTGCGCATCTGCTGGACGGCCAGCGGGGCCTGGGCGTCGGTGGTGGCGGTGTTGGAGGGGTCCGACGCGATGGTCTTGACCACCGACGAGATGCCGGCATTGCTCAGGTCCGGCAGGAGGTAGTTGTGCAGGGCGGCCTGGTCCGAGGCCCGGTCGCCGGCCAGGATGCCCGACCTTGCTGGTGGTGGTGAGCAGGCCCGAGCTCAGCCCCCAGTTGACGACGGCCTGCAGGATCACCGCCTGATCAGGGCCGGTCCACCACAGGTAGGGGGAACCCTGGTTGGTCCAGGTGGTCACCGTGGTCCACTGCCCGATGAAGGGGGTCTGGCCCTCCTGGGTGACGCAGAGCTGGTTGTCGCCAGTCCAGTCGCCGATCCCGTCGAGCACGGTGAAGGCAGCCGGGGACCCCTCGGTCCAGGTCTTGCAGAGCGCCCGCATGTTCGACTCGTTGGTCGGGTCGAACGTGGTGATGATGGGGTTGATCCTCCGGCCGTTGATGCCGCCGGCGTCGTTGATCTGCTTGACATAGAAGTTGATGGCCTGGTTCTGCTCCCCGAACTCTGGGTCCTGGGCGAACCCCTCGCGTCCGGCCAGCGAGTTGAGCGACACGACCGGGAAGACCACGTTGATGCTGTCCTTGGTCACGCCCCGGCTGGAGGTGCTGGCCGTGCTCACCGAGGAGGGCGAGCCGGTCGGGCTGCCACTCGACGCGGTGGAGGACGTGCTCGATGAGCTCGAGTTGCTGCAGCCGGCCGCACCGATCAGGATCACGCCCGCCGCGGCCAAGGCTCGAACGCGGACCGAGCGCCTTTGCCAGGCACGGTGCCCCCGCGACCCAATCCCCCCACGAACCGCAGTCATGGCCTTGCTCCCTGTCAACGGGTACCACATCGTCGGCGCGGCGCCGAGGAGCAGAATCTAGTGAACCGAGACAGAGCCGACAACCGGTGCGCGCCGGGGCGAAGGAACGGGGCTACCGGTCAGGGAGTGTCCGGCACCCAGTTCCCGTGGAAACCGAAGGGCACCCGCTGCGGAAGGTGCACGACCGCTTGGGGCTCGCCGGCGAAGTCCCTGGCGTTGAGCACCATCAACTGGCTGGTGCCGGCGGTGACGTCGTAGGTGAGCGAGAGCACCCAGCCGTCGTCCTCCTCGGCGTCCGGTCCGGCCGGGACGAAGACCGCCTCGCAGGCGCCGTCGCCGGCGTGGAGAGGTCGGAACTCCCTGGTCCCCTGGTGGAGGTCGTGCTTCACCAACCCGTCCTCGCCCCCGAGGAAGGCGCCGGCGTAGCCGTAGCGGTGACGTCGCCCGACCAGACGCTCATCGACCCGGGGGAACTCCTGGCCCAAGTCGTCGAGCCGCTCCTCCACGACCTTGCCGGTTGCCAGGTCCACCGTCCAGCGGTCCAGGGTCGGAGGGCCCTCGTCCGGACCGAGACGGTGGGTGTCGAACATCTTCGGGTGCCGGATCACGTCGAGGACCACGTGGTTCCCATCGTCATACGCGTTCATGGGGTGGAAGACGTAACACGGCTCGACGTCGAACCAGGAGACGTCGGCGGACCCACCCTCGCGTTCCAGTAGTCCGACGCGCGGTCGATAGTCGGGATCCCAGTGGTACGGGAAGAGGGCGCCCGACATGGCGGCCTCGGCGTCGAACACGACCGGAAGGTCGTAGATGACCGCGAACCGTTCGGTGAGGGACATGTCGTGCACGCTCACCGGGCCGCCGACCTCGACGTCGACGACCTTGCGGACACGGCCATCGACGCCGGTGACCGTGTACTGCACCTTGTTGCCCCAGCCCCAGTAGTAGGAGACGGCATGGAGCTCGCCGCTCGCCGGGTCGCGTTTGGGGTGGGCCGTGTACCCGCCCCGGAGCGTCCCGTCGAAGTCGGACGGGCCGATCGTGTCGAGGTCGTAGCTCAATTCGTAGGGTCGCGCCCCGGCCTCGACGACGGCGAAGGTCCGGCCGGCGTGCCCGATCACGTTGGTGTTGGCGCTGAAGTCCATATCGGCGTGGACAGGACCGGGCCGGACCGGCTCACCGAGGGCGGAGGCGACGTCGGCCGAGCGGACGAACCGGTTGCGGTACCACTCGGCCCGGCCGTCGCGGATCCGGATCCCGTGCACCATGCCGCTTCCGGAGAACCAGTGGTAGGTCGACGGCTCCGGGGGCTCGACCGGGTTCGGCCCGTTGCGCAGGTAGCGCCCAGCCAGCTCCTCAGGCAACGAGCCGGTGACTGGGAGCTCCCCGGTCGTGCACTCGTTCGACACGGGCGCGTAGTTGCCCTCCAGATAGCGGTTCCCGACCGTGGTCATGGCCCTCCTCCTCGCCGGATGCGCCACGCATTCCCCACGGTCAGCATCGCGCAACCCGCCGCGCCGCGCTGTGGGCCGAAGGGCGGGGCGGTCGGGACAACGGGCAGGTCGGGCTGTCACGCGGCGACACGGCTACCGTGGCGGCAGAGACCGCCAATCATCGGGGGAGGCCATATGCAGGCGTTGCTGTGGGGGGTTCGGCCCGACCGGTGGGACCCGCCCGATCCGTCCAACCCCCTGCTCGAGGGGCTGGCCAAGGTGCCGATGCGGCTGGTCGAGGCGGCCGAGCCCCGGCCCCTCCGCAATGACTGGGTGGTGGCGAAGACCCGGGTCACGGGCATCTGCGGGTCCGAGGCCAAGCAGGTCTTTGGTGACTTCACCGACGAGTACCAGGACAGCGCCCTGGCCAACCTGTTCTCCTTCCCCATGGTCATGGGCCACGAGGTGGTCGGGGAGGTGACCGAACTGGGGCCGTCGGCCGTGGGCCTCGAGGTCGGTCAGCGGGTCATCCTCAATCCCTGGCTGTCGTGCCTGCCCCGGGGGATCGATCCGCCCTGCCCGTCCTGCCAGGCCGGCGACCTGAGCATCTGCTGGCACTTCACCGAGGGACCGCTGTCGGCCGGGATCCACATCGGGACGTGCAAAGACGCCCCCGGTGGCTTCGCCGACTACTTCTCGGCGCACGACTCGATGCTGTTCCCCGTCCCCGACGAGATCCCGGACGAGATCGCCGTGCTGGCCGACCCGTTCTCGGTCTCGCTGCACTCGGTCACCCGTCACCCGCCACCGTCAGGGGGCCGTGCCATGGTCTACGGCGCCGGAGCGCTCGGCATCACGGCCACCGCCGTCCTCCGGGCCCTCTACCCGGATGTCGACGTCCTGGTGGTGGCCCGCCACCCGGCCCAGGCGGCCCTGGCCCGGTCGCTCGGGGCGGAGGTCGTGCACTGGGAGCCGGCCGACGCGGTCATCGAGGGAGCTGCTTCGTGGTCGGGCGGCGTTCTCCAGCGGACGCCGCACGGGCTTCCCATGGCCCACCCCGGGGGGATCGACGTCGTCTACGACACGGTGGGGACGACCGAGAGCTCGGAGGTGTCGGTGCGCCTGCTCCGGACCCGGGGCACCCTGGTCAAGAGCGGGGTGAACCCGCCGGCCCGCTGGGAATGGTCACCGCTCTATTTCAAGGAGATCTCGTGGGTGGGGTCGAACGCCTTCGGCACCGAGGAGGTGGAGGGCGTGCGCAGCCACGCCATGGAGCACTTCCTCCAGCTGATGGCCGACGGCCGGATCGACCTCTCGGGGATGCTCACCCACACCTACCGCCTGCCGGAGTGGCGCGAAGCGTTCACCGCGCTCGCCACCCAGACCGAGTCGAACGCCATCAAGGTCGCCTTCGACTTCCGCTGAGCCTGTGTGGCTGGGCCGTCGACCTCACCGCGCTGGACGCTGGGCGATGTGCTGGAGCTCGACCATCAGCGGGATGAGGAACCCGATGTAGGCATTGGTGAGGGTGTAGTCCGAGGTCGGGCCGTGGGTCACCCGCTCATCGAGATCGATGATGGTGACTCGCCGGTCCTTCTCCCGGTAGGCCTTGGCGCGGTCGAGGATCGCCCGCAGCTCCTCGAGTGAGGAGATCTCCAGTCCGAAGTGGTCGAGCCGGGGCGCCTGGAGGTACTGGCCGGTGGCCGGGAGCAGGTAGAGGAACTGGCGCATCTCCCCGGTGTAGAGGATCAGCGGGTTCCCCGTCTCGGTGCTGTTGTCCCCCTCGATCCACCCGAACACCTCCCCGAAGAAGGCGATGAGGTCGGCCCGACCGGCATCGTCCATCACGGCGGCGTCCACGCTGATGGCCACGTGGTTGAAGACCGGTCGCAGCCCCGACCGGGCCATCAGGAGACCTCGGGCCGGACCAGCACTTTGGCCGCGATCTCACCCTGCGCCAGCTGGGTCATGGCCTCCATCACGCCCGATAGTGGCACATCACCGGCTTCGACGAGCAGGTCGACGGGCAGGGCGCCGCTGTCGAGGAGCTCGACGGCCGGGCCGAAACCACGATGGCTGTAGTTGAACGTCCCGATCGCCTCGAGCTCCATGATGATCATCCGGTTGTGGTTCACCCGGGTCGGGGCCGATCCCGTCCCGACGAACACCAGCGTGCCGGCGAAGTCGAGTTGGCCGAGGGCCTGCTCCGCAGCCGCGGCTCGGCCGGAGCATTCGAACGCGGCCGCGTACGGCCGTTCGACCCTGCTCCCGATGCCCGGGTCCACCATTTCGTCGGGCGTCACGGCCGACCTCGCGCCGACGGCCAGCGCCCGGTCGCGTCGGAGCGGGACCGGTTCGCTGACCGTGATGTCCGTCACACCGAGCGTCCGGAGGACGGCGATGATGATGAGCCCGACGGGGCCGGCGCCGGTCACGAGGACACGGTCGTCCACGGTGATGTCGGCGAGCTCGACGGCGTGGAGGGCGATGGCGGTCGGCTCGGCCAGGGCCGCCGCCCGGGTGCTCAGCGAGTCGGGGAGCCGGAGGATGTTGGGCGCGGGCACGGTCACGTATCGGGCAAAGGCGCCGCGCATGTCGCGCATGTCCGACACCGGTCGACGCACGCAGACAGAGGGACGCCCCCGCCGGCAGGGGCGGCAGCGCCCGCACCCCGGGGTCGGCTCGAAGACGACCCGGTCGCCGGTGCTCGGGGCCCCGGCGCCTCCGGCCACGACCCGACCCGCCCATTCGTGGCCCAGGATGGCGCCGGGCCGGGCGTACTGCTCGAGGACCAGGTGGAGGTCCGAACCGCAGATGCCGCAGGCCGACACCTCGACGAGGACCTCACCGGGCCCCGGTTCGGGCACCGGCACCTCCTCGACCTCCAGCCGACCGTTGCCCACGTAGACCGCGGCCGGCATCAGGTCCGTTCCCACCGAGCTCATGCTAAGGCAGTTCGGTGCCGACCCGCCGGTGTGGTCCGGGTGCACACCGCCACGCCCTCATCGGACGCGGTCATCGGACGCGGCCATCGGGCGTGCCACGGGTCGCGCCATCGGGCGTGCCACGGGTCGCGCCATCGGGCGTGTCACGGAGTCGCGCCATCGGGCGTGTCACGGAGTCGCGCCATCGGGCGTGTCACGGGTCGCGCCATCGGAGACAACGGTCACGTCGTCGATCCATTCGAGGTAGCCCGCATGACCCGCCACGATCGGGAGGGCCACCACCTCCGGCGTGTCGTAGGGATGGCGCTCGACGATCATGTCGATCACCCGGGTGGCGAGCTCTGATCGCGTCTTGAGCAGCACGAGCCATTCGTCTGTCCGTTCGATCGAACCCGACCACCAGTAGCGACTGACGATGGGACCGACCCGTTGGCCGCAGGCGATGATCCGCTCGGCCAGGAGCGAGCCGACGATGGCGTCGGCGCGGGCCGGATCGTCGACCGTGAAGCGGATCTCAACGTGGGTCACCGAACCCATTTCGCTTACGCCGCGCATCCGTGTGCGCGCGCACTGTGGTCGCAGATGGATGACGGAAACGAGCGCAACCGGGGCGGAGGCTCCGCCACGATCCGGCTATCTGCCCAGCGTATGAGGCCTGTCTGTCCGATCAGGATCACAAGGCCCATGGTACTCAGCCTTCCCGGAGCGAGCCGCGTCGATTACCGTCCGGTGGCGTCGACCGCTACAGTCCCCCGACTGAACGCGGGCGTTGCATCTGCCCCCGCCTTCGTGGAGATGGGGAAGCTCGTTCGGGCTTCCCCATGGCGATCGGCCGCCGCCGGTCGATGGGAGACACAGACGTAACGACCAACTGACTTTGGACGCAAACACCCGCTAGCACACCCGGCTCTTGTAGCTAGGCCGTACCACCCTGCCCGGTGATCGGCTGGGGCGTTGAATGCACAGATGTGGGGTCCACCCAACCAAAAGAGAGTCAGTGCGGACGCCACGCGACCGCACTGACCGACCAAGGAAAGGTCTTCCACAGTGCTTTCTGCGACGCGTCTTCGTCGTGCTCTTCGTCGCGAACGTCATACGGCCACCCGACATGGCCACCTGCTTCCCATCCCGCTCCGTCGCAAGCCCGTCGGCCGTCTGGCGGTCGGCGCGGCATCGGTGGCTTCGGTTCTGGCCGCCCAGACCGAGCCGGCTTCCGCCGCTGCGCTCCCGACCGGTGCCGGACTGGTGCTCAACGCGCCGATCGTGGGCGCCGCCGCCGTGCCCAACGGAAACGGCTATTGGGAGGTCGGCGCCGATGGCGGCATCTTCTCGTTCGGGGATGCCGGCTTCCATGGCTCGACCGGTGCCATGCATCTCAATCGACCCATCGTCGGGATGGCCTCCACCGCCGACGGGGACGGCTACTGGGAGGTGGCCGCCGACGGAGGGGTGTTCGCCTTCGGGGACGCCACGTTCTATGGCTCGACCGGCTCCCTCCCGCTGAACCAGCCCGTCGTGGGCATACAGCCGACCCCGGACGGGTCCGGCTACTGGGTGGTCGGAGCCGACGGAGGTGTGTTCGCCTTCGGCGACGCCAAGTTCTACGGTTCGGCCACCGGCATGTCTCCCGCCAGCCCCATCGTGGGTGTGGCGTCGACTCCGGATGGTCGCGGGTACTGGGAGGCGGCCGCCGACGGGGACGTGTACTCCTTCGGCGACGCCCCCTACGCCGGCGGCGCCCCCTTCGGTCGGCCGGTGGTCGGGATCACTACGGCCGGGACGGGGTACCGGCTGGTGGGGGCCGATGGTGGGATCTACACCTTCGGCGGTGCTCCGTTCTTGGGCTCGACCGGGGGACAACCGCTCAACAAGCCGGTGATCGGCATGTCGCCGACCGGGTTCGGGTACCTGACAGTGGCTTCCGACGGGGGCATCTTCACCTTCGGGGGAGCCGAGTTCTTCGGATCGCTCGGGGGCAGCACGGTCTACAGCCCGCCCGGTTCGGGTACCAGCACCGTCGGCGACGGCATCACCGACTACCAGCGGGCGGCCTGGTACCGGGTCAACATGTGCGAGGAGGGCGGCGTCTGGGATGTCCGTGGCGCGGTCTTCAGTGGCGGTCTCGGCTTCAGCCACGCCAACTGGGACCAGTTCAACACGTTCGGCTATCCCTCCGATGCTGCCGCGGCCACCCCCGACCAGCAGATCCGGGTAGCGGTGGCGTTCGCCACCCGCTACTGGGGCAACCCCAACGCGGCACCCGATCAGAACGGCTGCACCGGGGGGTACTGAGCGTCGGGTGTTCGTCGAGGCCGGGTCCGCTCCATACTGGGTGGAGCGGACGCCGGTCGGAGGAACGTGATGCCCACCATCGAGGAGCTGGCCACAGAGGTCGACCGCCTGCAGCGGCGACTCGAGGACTGCGAGGCGGTGCTCGAGATACATGCCCTCAAGGCGCGCTACGGGGAACTGGTGGATGACCGGTTCTCGGCCGGCCGGCCCGTCGACGACGAAGCGATGGCCGTCCTGGCCGATCAGATCGCGCGGCTGTTCACTGAGGACGGGGTGTGGGACGGTGGGCCGCGGCTCGGAGCCGTCACCGGACGCCGGGCCATCGCCGAGCGCCTGCGCCGGCCCACGCTGGCGTTCTCGCGCCATCTGTTCGTGAAGCCCCGGATCGAGGTCGAAGGGGACCGGGCCCGTGGGCGCTGGGACCTGCTCAGCCCCTGCCGCGCCATGGACGGAACGTCCTACTGGATGTGTGGGTACGAGGACGACGAGTACGCCCGGACCGAGGGGCGATGGCTGCACCGCACCATGCGGCTGACCACCGTCTTCTGGTCCCCGACGGCCGAGGGGTGGACGGACATACTCGACTGAGTGACCCCGGACTCCGCCGCCCTTCGCCGCCGAGGCGAACCACCATGCATGAGGAGGCTCGGTAACATGCGTTGCAGGGCCCGTTGAGCGAGGATCCGCCGCCACGTTCCGGGCCCGGCAATACCGATTCGCTCGACGACCGGGTCCCCGTAGTAGTCACCGCCTTCCATACCCACCTCGCCGGCGGACAGCCCGACCCGGAGACCGACGGCCACCTTGGACCGGCGGTTCTGGCGGTCGACGGCCTGCTGCATGGCCGCGGCCGCGGTCAGGGCGGCGGACGGGCTGGAGAACACTGCCATCAGGCCGTCGACCGCCGTTCTTCACCTCGCGCCCGGCGTGCTGGGCCAGGGCCTCGCGGAGCAGGGCGAAATGCGTTCGGCGCAACGCGTCGGCCTCCTCGACCGGCATGCTCACCGACAGGGCCGTCGAGTCGACCCAGTCGGTGAACAACAGGATGGCGGTGCCCGATGCGCCGATCTCGGCGTGGGCCGGCGCCTTGGGCGAGCCCGCCGGGGCCCTGTTCACCTCGGCGCTCGGGATGGCCAGCGAGTCCGGACG
The DNA here is from genome assembly GCA_963727075.1 of uncultured Acidimicrobiales bacterium. Lineage (GTDB taxonomy): Bacteria > Actinomycetota > Acidimicrobiia > Acidimicrobiales > RAAP-2 > Bog-756. Next base: position 229,859 of record CAVSET010000002.1, on the reverse strand, counting down.
GTCGAGCTCGGGACTGTGGCGCAGGATCGCCTCTTCCAGGGCGCTCAGCTCGGTGGAGGGCTCGAGGCCCAGCTCCTCACCGAGCAGGGCGCGGAGCCGCTGGTAGGTGCGAAGGGCGTCCGCCTGGCGACCGGAGCGATACAGCGCCAGCATGAACGTGGCCCAACGCTGCTCGCGCAGGGGCTGGGTATCCACTGCCGCCTCGGCCGCCGCCACCACCTCGCGGTGCATGCCGAGGCCGATCCGGGCGTCGAGCAGCGACTCCTCCGCGCTGAGGCGGAGCTCCTCGAGCCGGGCGATCGCTCCTTGGGCCCAGGACGCGCCGGCCACGTCGGCCAGGGCCGGGCCCCGCCAGAGCCCGAGTCCCTCGGCGAAGAGATCGGCGGCCCGGCGGAGATCGCCGAGCTCGAGGGCCCGTCGGCCTTCGGTCCCGGCCGACTCGAAGGCTTCGGCGTCGAGCTCGTCGCGGGCGACGCCCAGGCAGTAGCTCCCACCGTGGTTGGCGATCCGCTCGGCACCGATGAGCTTGCGCAGCAGGGAGATGTGGCTCACCAGGGTGGAGGCCGCTCCCGGTCCGGGGCACCCGTCCCAGATGTCCTCGGCCAGCCGGTCCATCGGCACCGGCTGGTTGGCCGACACGAGCAGCCGGATGAGGAGCGCCCTGCGCTTGGCACCTCGGATGACGACGGGTCCGGACGCCCCCCCGAACTCGACGGGTCCCAAGATCCCAAACCGTGCAGCCACAGGTCGCGCCTCCCGACGGGGGCCGATGACAGTGGTCGGCCCGTTTCCCGGTCTCGGGGCGGGGGTCGCCAGGCTCGAGCCAACGGCCCGGATGCGATCCATCGTCGTCACCGTCTCTTCCGTGGTCGATCCCATTAGCATCCGCTGCCGTGGCCAGGGTGCGACGATTCTGGGGCTGGGGCTACGAAGACCGGGGTCTGACCGAGGGGGAGCGGCTCGGCCTGGCCGAGCGGGTACGGCCGCTGCTCGGCGGTGCGGCACTCGAACCCGTCGAACCGCCGGATCCGGCCGAGCTCAGGCTCGAACCTCCCCGGACCGCGCCTCCCTCGGTCCTCGCCGGGTGGTGCCGGGTCGATGACCTGTCCCGAGCCGGGCATACCTACGGCAAGTCGTACCGCGACGTGGTGCGCGCCCTCGAACGCCGCTGGGAACGACCGCCCGACGTGGTGGCGGTACCACCCGACGAGCCCGGCGTGGTCGCCGTCCTCGACTGGGCCTCCGATGCCGGGGCGGTGGTGATTCCCTACGGCGCCGGCTCCTCGGTCGTCGGGGGGGTGGAGGCACCGCCCGACGACGACCGACCGGTGATCAGCTGCGACCTGGGGCGGCTCGACCGGGTGGTCGAGCTCGACCGCACGTCTCGGGCGGCCCGCATCCAGGCCGGTGTGCTCGGACCCTCGCTCGAGGACCAGCTGCGACCGTCCGGCCTCACGCTGCGGCACTACCCGCAGAGTTTCGAGGTGTCCTCCCTCGGCGGATGGCTCGCCACCCGGTCGGCGGGGCACTTCGCCACCCTGCACACCCACATCGACGACTTCGTCGAGTCCATCCGGGCGGTGACGCCGCAGGGCCTATGGGAGTCGCGCCGCCTGCCCGGCTCAGGCGCCGGACCGTCGCCCGACCGGCTCATGCTGGGGTCGGAGGGGATCTTCGGGGTGATCACCGAGGCCTGGATGCGGTTGCAGGACCAGCCGCGCTTCCGGGCGAGCGGGGTGGGCCGCTTCGACTCCTTCGGCGCCGGGGCCGAAGCGGCGAGGGGGCTGGCCCAATCCGGACTCTGGCCCTCGAATTGCCGGCTGCTCGATGCCACCGAGGCGCTGATCACCGGGGCGGGCGATGGAGCCCTCCATCTCCTGCTGATCGGTTTCGAGTCGGCGGACCACCCGGTGGATGGGGACCTGTCGCGGGCTGCGACCCTGGTCGGCGACCACGGCGGGACCTTCGAAGCCCGCCCCCCGCGACCGGGCGGGAACGCCGAGCCCGGAAACGATGCCGGTGACCGGTGGCGATCGGCCTTCCTCCGGGCGCCGTACATCCGTGACGAGCTGGTCAGGCTCGGTTTCATCAGCGAGACGTTCGAGACCGCCGTCACCTGGAACCGCTTCGCCCCGTTCGTCGAGCGCATCGGTTCGGCCACCGAGCAGGCCCTCCGAACGGTCGAGGCCTGGCCCGGGTTGGTCACCTGTCGGTTGACCCACGTGTACCCCGACGGGGCGGCGCCCTACTTCACCGTCATCGCCCCGGCGCGGCGTTCGGGTCGGCTCGAGCAGTGGTCGACGGTGAAGGACCAGGTGATGGACGCCATCTCGGCCGAAGGTGGCACGGTCACCCACCACCACGCCGTGGGCCGCGACCACCGGTCCGGCTATGACCGCCAGCGCCCCCGGCTGTTCGCCGCCCAATTCCGCGAGGCCAAGCGGGTGGTCGATCCCGAGGGAATCCTCAATCCGGGCATCCTGTTCGATCCCTGATCCCGGTGACGGCGGGGCATGATGTCCGGGATGGTCACGATGCCGGTCGAGGATTTCGAGCAGCTGGTATCGGATGCCCTCGACCAGATCCCGTCCGGCCTCCGCCGGCACATGGAGAACGTCGCCGTCGTGGTCGACGACACCAGCCCGCCCGGTTCACTCCTCGGCCTGTACGAAGGAGTCCCGCTGACCCGGCGCGGCAACCACTACACGGCGACCGTTCCCGATCGCATCACCGTGTACATGGCGACCATCTGCCACAGCTGCCGCACGTCGGACCAGGTCGTGGAGACGGTACGCAAGACAGTCGTCCACGAGGTCGGGCACCATTTCGGGATCGATGACCGCCGGCTGAAGGAACTGGGCTGGGGCTGACGAGGATCCTCCGGCGGGGAGGGTCCGTCCCCCGGGCCCGGGCCCGGGGCTGTGGTGGGGTGGGTCAGGTCTTCTCCCGCTCGCCGTCATCCACCACGGTGCGTCCCCAGCTGGTCGACGTGCTGCACGTGGCCGGCATCCCTGGTGAAGAGGACGTCGTTGTAGCCCTGCCCGGGCCCCACCATCTCGAAGGTGATGGGTGGCACGAACGACAGGTAGAGGGCGCGCCGGCCGCGAGCGTGCCGATCGGTCGGCGGGGGGCGGCGTGCAGCGTGTGGCCGAAATGGACGGTGACGTCGCCGGGCTCGGTGGTCAGGGCCACGGTGGGCAGCCGGCCCGACTCGCGGGGACCGGGGAGCCGGGAGGTACCCCGGTGCGAGCCGGGGATCATCTGCAGCTGGCCGCTCTCGGCCGTGGCCGGGTCCAACTGGATGCCGACGTTGAGCATGGGGCACTTGACCGGGTGCCCGCCCATGCCGCAGTCGCGGTGCCAGGGCAGGTCGGCGAGACCCTCGGCAGCGCCCGGCACCTTGATGACCACGCCGTTGCCGTCCAACCGGTCACAGGCATCCCGGAGGTCGGGCCCCCCGAGCCGTGCGATGCGGGAGAAGCGCTCGTCCGAGCCGAGGCCGGCCACCCGTTCGGACTGCTCGTTCAGGTAGTTGACCCGGCTGCACACCTCGTGGCCGTCCACGACGGTCCACCACGAGCGCCGGTCGTCGGAGCGGGCCCGCTCCACGGCCATGGCCACGTCGGCCCGCAGCCCCTCGATCTCGTCGGAGTCCATAACCTGCCGCAGGTGCAGATAGCCGGCTCTTCCGAGGAAGTCACCCAGCACGCCCGTCGGCTCGTCGAGGGTGAAGGTTCGATCGATGTCGATAGGCCGGCCATCGTCGTCCAGCACGAGCGGTGGGTCGTCGATGTCATAGGACTCCTGGCCGTCGAAGGCCCCCCGCAGGGCGGGCTCCCACCGCACCAGCTGCCCGAAGCGGCCTCGCGTGACGGCCAGCTCCTTGGCGTAGAGCAGGGCGAACGAGGAGCGGAGCTCCCACCGGAAGGCGCACCACGGGTCACCGGCCATCTCGACGACGGTGTGGGCCCGGTCGACGCCTGGCTCGACGCGAGAACGAGCGGCCGGCGGGGAGATAGGTGTAGGCCCGCCCGTCGTCCAGACGGAAGGCGAGCGGTTCCACCACCGAGAGGTCGGAACCGGAGAACACCGGGCCCCGGGTCTGGAGGAGAGCGGGGAGCTCCTCCCGGTGGAATCTGTCGAAGTCGACGGCACCGAACCGATCACTGCCCACCTGGTCAACGTAGCCTCGACCGACGTCGCGGTGCCTCGGACGGCACCTCGGCCGGGTGCCAGTTGCGTTCCTCGCCGCCTCAGGTCAAGCGGGCCACCGCCATGGCCGTGGCCAGCAGCACTACGGCCCACGCCGTGGTGCGGAGAGCCCGTTCGAGCGGTCCGAGCAGGGTGGCCGAGGAGATCGGCACCGAGTCGCCGTCCGACAGCACGACGGAGCCTTCCACGTGGGTGGCTCGACGCCGGAGCAGCCGGGCCGGCGTGCTGAGTGCCCGCTGACCGGCGGACAGGGCGAAGGCGCCGGCGGCGGCGATCGACGGGGCGACGGCCAGGGTCCCGGTCTGGGCCACGTAGGCGGTGAGCACCGGGAATGCACCCCAACCGGCGGCGAACCCGACGCCGTTGTGGACGGCACCGCCGAACAGCTCGAAGTTGTAGCCGATCACCAGTACCGGACCGAGGACGAGGAACGGGATCAGCGCCACTCCCACCTGCCCGACGCCGGCGATGCCCAGGACCACCGCCCCGACCAGTCCCACCGCAGCCACGGCGAACAGGGCACCAGCGGGGATGTGCGTGCGCAACGGCCGGCCGCGCAGTTCGTCCAGGGCATGGGCGGCCAGACCCACCGCCAGGAAGAAGGCGAGCAACGTGGCCACCAGTCGGGTGGCGTCGACCATCGGTGCGAGGCAGGCACCGATCACCACGTAGGCCAGGTGCCAGGCCGTGTAGGGGGGATGCAGCAGCGTCCACCAGTCTCGCCAACCACCGCCCGCGCGCCGGCGTAGTACGCCGGGCGCCGCTCATCGGGCGAGTCGGCCGGGGGTCCGGCCGCCGCCTCAGCCACCGGCGCGCCGCCCCCACATGACCAGGCCACCGCCCAGGCTCATGCGCCGCACCCCCACGTCGACGAAGCCGGCCCGCCTCCAGGCGGCTTCGGTCCACTCGACCGGGTACCGGCGGTAGTGGGCCGAGATGTTCGGCCCGAGGAACCGGCCCACGTCGAACCACGCCTTCCCGCCGGTCAGCAGACCGCCCAGGGGCAGGACGAGCCGGGTGTAGCCCCACCACCAGAAGCGCCAGAAGCGGCTCTTCGGCACCAGGAACTCGAGGCTGGCCACCGCGGCGCCCGGTTTCACCACGCGGGCCAGCTCGTCCAGGGTCTTCTGGGGGTCCTCCACATAGCGCAACAGGTAGGTGAAGGTGAGCGCGTCGAAGGTCCCGTCCGCGAACGGTGTCTGCTCGGCCCGCCCGGCCACCAGTTGTACACGGTCGGCCTTCCCCCGTTCCGCCACGTTGCGCCGGCCCTGCCGCAGCATGTCGAGGGTGAGGTCGACGCCGACCACCTGCGCCCCGGTGCGATCGGCCAGCTGCAGGGCCACCCCGGCCGGCCCCGAGGCCACGTCGAGGACGAGCCCGGGGCGCCCGGGCACGATGTGGTCGACCATGGCCCGGCGCCAGCGGCCGTTCTGCCCCATGGACAGCAGCTCGGCCAACCGGTCGTAGCGGTCGGGCAACGGTGAGAAGAGGTCCTGGGCGAACCGGTTCGGATCGACGGGTTCCAGGGTCTCCATTGCTCCTCCTTGGGGTGCGAAGATCTCACCGTAGGCGGTGACCGCCCGGGAGGTTCGAAAATGAATTCGAGGCGCTTCGACGTGCTGGTGGTCGGAGCGGGGCCCGCCGGGAGCGTCGCCGCCCTGGTGTTGTCACGGGCCGGGGCGACCGTCGCGCTGGTGGACAAGGCGCGCTTCCCGAGGGACAAGGCCTGTGGTGACCTCATCGGGCCGCGGGGCCTTCAGGTCCTGGCCGATCTGCACCTGCCTGAGCCGCCCGGCCTCGATGTCGGTGACATGGTGGTGGTCGGGCCGACGGGCCGACGGGTCCGGCTGCCGTGCTTCGACGGTCGTTCGTACCCCGGGCGGGTCCGGGCGGTCACCCGCACGGTGTTCGACGACGCCCTGCGCGCTGCCGCGCTCGATGCCGGTGCCGTCCCCTTCGAGGGTCGGGCCGACCGCCCCCTTGTCTCGGACGGGGTCATCGCCGGGTTCGTGGTCGGCGACGGCCATCAGCTCCGTGCCGACTTCATCATCGGAGGTGACGGGGCCACCAGCCACGTGGCCGAGTGTGCGGGACTGGTCGACGAGGGCCGCGTGCTGTGGGGCTTTGCCGTGCGCAGCTACTTCGAGCAGGCCGTCGGCTTGCCGGTCATCACGTTCTGGGAGCAGGAGAGCTGGCATGCCTTCCCCGGGTACGGCTGGATCTTCCCGGGCGCTGGGGGGATGGCCAATGTGGGCGTCGGGATCGGGACGCTGGCCGACCGACAGGCCGGCTCGGGCGCGGTGCGGGTGATGCCGGCCTATCTCGACCATCTGGTCGGGCTCGGGCTGCTCGGGCCGCGACCGGACGACCACCGGGCGGCCCGCCGGCTGGGAGGGTGGCTCAAGATGGGCATGGTCGGTACCATCCCGGCGGCCGGCCCGGTGCTACTGGTCGGGGACGCGGCCGGGCTGGTGAACCCGTTGCAGGGCGAGGGCATCGCCCAGGCCATGACCAGCGGCCGGTCGGCGGCCGAGGCCATCCTCCGGGCTCCCGGACAGGCGGCGGCGCGCTACCGGGCCCAGCTGGCTCGGGCCCACCTTCCGTACCAGCGCATCACCGCCGCGATGCACGCCGCATTGGTGCGGCGACCTCGGGCCGTGGCCGCGGTGGGTCGTCTGCTCACCGCTCCGGTGGTCGGCGACGCACTGGCCGGAGGGTGGGGGATCTTCTGGAACGAGTTGCTCGAGGGGGCGGTCCCCGGGCCGGCCCGCACGGTGGCGGCGGCCTCCACTGCCACCGGCCGCATGGTCACCGCGCCCTCCCGGGTGTCGCGGTGGTTCACCCCCGTCTTCGCCGATGGGGCCGCCGGGGCACCGGCGCCGGTGCACTCACGACGGTGACGATGGGGCGTCCGCCGCCCTGATGACCTGGACGGTCGGGCGGTGGGGGACCTGGTCGGCCAGGAACCACCGGAACGTCAGAGCTCCCTGGGCGTGGCCGGCGGTGGACACCGCATTCGGGTGGTCCAGGTCGTCGTGGGCGATCACGGCGGTGACCGTCCCGTCCCGGTTCGGCACGGCCGAGCCGCTGTTGATCGAGGTGTGGGCATCGGTGAGCACTTCGGTGGCCAGGAACGGATTCCACACCACCAGGTTCCAGAACCGGCACTGCGGAGGTCGATGGGTGACCACGAGGACCTCGTCGGGCTGGATGCGGTAGCTGGCGAACGCATAGCAGGCGTCTCGCGCCGACCACCCGAAATTGGCATCGGGTACCTGGTAGGGGTCGGCGAACCGGTTGGCGAGCTGCGGGGCGTTGTGCCCGAGGGACTCGACCGCCTCGCGGGGAGACACGGTGAGCGGGACGGTGACGAAGAGGGTCCGGACCCACTGCAGGGCGGCTCGCAGGCCGGCGGCGGTGGCCTGGTCGCTCCGGTTGAGGGGATCAGGTGGGTCGAGGGCCTCGATCTCCCAGGTCACTCGCCGGCCCACGGCCGGGTCGAGCTGATAGTCACGGGTGAAGGCCACGTGGGTGTCCTCGCTGAGCCCGATGAACGGCCCGGTGTGGCCGGCCGGACGGCTCGGGCCCATGAGGAACGAGAACCGCCCGTCGTCGTCGAGGTCCAGATCAGTGTCGTTGACGATCCCGACCACTCGGTTGGACCACTGCCCCGGCGCCGGCTCGTTGTAGACGGTGAGGGAGAAGTAGGCACTGTCCCCGCGTTGTCCGCTCACGCGGTACCGACGGGCCGGGTCGAGGGACGCCAACGAGTAGTAGGCATCGGTGTTGTCCCCGCCCCAGGCTCGATCCCGCCGGAAGGGCGTGTTGACGTCGACGAAGGCCGGGCGGCTGGCGTCGGCGTAGAGGTACACGTCGAGCGCCACCGCCAGGCCTGTCGTGAGCATGCGGTAGCCCTCGGCCACGGACTGCTCGTCTCCGACGGCACGAGGCCCTTCGAGGAAGTTCTGGTCGAGCTCGGCGAGCCCGTCCAGCAACTCCCTCCAGGCCCTGGTCATCTCCCAAGTCGGCTGTGGCATGCCAGGATTCCTCTCGTGTGAGAGCGACGGTACCAAGCGACGCCCCCGGGGGACCCATGACCGACGCCGTCCACATCGATGACCTGGCCTCTCCGAGGTTCACGCCCGAGGTGGCCGAGATGCAAGCCGGCATGGGTTTGATGGCCGACGGCTGCCCGCTGGTTGCCGACCGGCTGCACGAGCAGGCCGCGCTGGAGACCGGGTTGGTCGACTTCGGACCTCGGGACTATGAGGAGCGCCTCGGGGTACTGCTCGGTGCCCTGCTGGACGTCGACCGGGTGACGCCGGCGGGTCGTGTCGTCTTCTACTCCCAGATGCTGCAGCTGCTGAAGAACCGGCTCCTGCTCACCGACCTGCTCACTCGTCACCCGGAGATCCACGACATCGAACTGGCGGCCCCCATCGTCATCGTCGGCCTGCCCCGCACGGGGACGACCCACCTGCACAACCTGCTGTCCGCCGACCCCGCTCTCCGTTCGCTGCCCTACTGGGAGAGCCTCGAGCCGATCCCCATGCCCTCCGAGGCCGGCGTCGAGCCCGACCCCCGGCGCCAACGCGCCGAGGCGGGCGTGTGGTTCCTCAACCAGGCCATGCCGCTGTTCCCGCTGATGCACGAGATGACGACGGACCACGTGCACGAGGAGATCCAGCTGCTGGCCATCGACTTCTCGACGATGTTCTTCGAGACGCTGGCGCCGGTGCCTCGGTGGCGGGCGTACTACCGATCGCACGACCAGACGCCCCACTACCGGTTCCTTCGCACGATGCTGCAGGCGCTCCAATTCACCCGGGGCGGGGAGCGGTGGGTGCTCAAATCGCCCCAACATCTCGAGCAGCTGCCCGTGTTGGCCCAGGTGTTCCCGGACGCCACGACGGTGGTGACTCATCGGGACCCCGTCGACGTGGTCGTGTCGATGGCGACGATGATCGTCTATACGGCGCGGATGTACACCGACCAGGTCGACACGGCACAACTGGGGCGGGCGTGGGCGGATCGCATCGAGAGCCTGCTCGGAGCCTGCCTGCGAGACCGCGACGTGCTGCCTCCCGATCGATCGCTCGACGTGCGTTTCGACGAGTTCATGGCCGACGAACTGGCCACCGCCCGATCGATCTATGCGCTGGCCGACCAGCCCCACGGCGGGGCCACGGCTCGGGCTCTCGACGGTTACCTCGCCGGGCACAGGCGTGGTCGGCTCGGGAGGATCGACTATCGGGCCGATGATGTCGGTCTCGATCCCATGGAGCTCCGGGAGCGATTCGCCCCTTATGTCCGGCGCTTCCTGTGAACGTCTGCCCTCGCCGGCCGACCGTCACCTCGGCGCGGCGTGAGGGAGGAGGCTTCTGTCTCAGGACGGGACCGCCGTCGGCTCGGATCGGCCCACTCCGTCCACTGTCGCCTGGAGCGGGCGACGGGAATCGAACCCGCGTTCCGAGCTTGGGAAGCTCGTGTTCTGCCTCTGAACTACGCCCGCGTGCCTGGGCCACACTATCGTCTGTCCGACATGGTTCTCTCCGACCACTCCATCCGTGAAGCCCTGGCCGCAGGCCATATCAAGATCGAACCGGTGGACGACAGCTGCATCCAGCCCTCGTCGGTGGACCTGCATGTCGACCGCTACTTCCGCCTCTTTCGCAACCACACCAGCCGGGTCATCGACGTGCGGGAGAACCAGGAGGACCTCACCGAGCTGGTCGACACGGGCGAGGACCCGCTGATCCTGCACCCGGGCGAATTCGTGCTGGGCTCGACGCTGGAGAAGGTGACGCTCCCCGACGATCTGGTGGCCCGGCTCGAGGGCAAGTCCTCCCTCGGGCGTCTCGGCCTGCTCATCCACTCGACGGCCGGGTTCGTCGACGCCGGGTGGGACGGCCATCTCACCCTCGAGCTGTCCAACGTGGCCAGCCTCCCCATTACCGTCTACCCCGGCATGAAGATCGGTCAGATCAGCTTCCTCCAGATGACCACCGCCGCCGACCACCCCTACGGGTCCGACGGCCTCCGGTCCAAGTACCAGGGGCAGTGGGGGCCGACGCCCAGTCGCTACGCCGACAACTTCAGCTCGTGACCGGGGTCCGAGGACCCGCCCGGCTGGGTTTCGACGTCTGTCACTCGTCAGTAACCCCATAGGAGGATCGCAGTGCCGCTCAGACTGGCCGTAGGACTTGGGATCACCGCGGTGATGTTCGCCATCGCCGGCCGACGGTTCTTCTGGCTCTACCAGCTGATCTCGGCCGGACAGCCAGCCGTGCCGTCCCGGTTCAAGGACGTGCCCAAGCGGGTCAAGGCCGAGCTGGTCGAGGTGGGGGGCCAGAAGAAGCTACTGCAGTGGACGGTCCCCGGGCTGGCCCACGCCTTCACCTTCTGGGGCTTCACCATCCTGCTCCTCACCATCATCGAGGCGTTCGGCTGCCTCTTCCAGCGCGATTTCCACATTCCCCTCATCGGCCAGACCGCAGTCATCGGCTTCCTCGAGGACTTCTTCGCCGTCGCCGTCATCGTTGCGCTTCTGGTCTTCGTCGCCATCAGGGTCAAGCACTCCCCGAAACGGGAGAACAGGCGCTCGCGCTTCTTCGGTTCCCACACCGGGGCGGCCTGGCTGGTGCTCCTGATGATCTTCGGCGTCATGGCGACGTTGCTGGTCTACCGGGCCGCCCAGGTCAACACGGGCAACTTCCCCTACGGTTGGTGGGCTTTCGCCTCACACGGGCTGGCCAGGGCCCTCGCCCCGCTCGGCACCGGCGTGAACAGCGTGATCGAAACGGTGGCCCTGCTGGCCAACATCGCCATCATCACCGGGTTCCTGGTCTTCGTCTCCTACTCGAAGCACCTGCACATCTTCATGGCTCCGATCAACGTGGCCACCTCCCGGCGCCCGCGGGCGCTCGGCGCGCTGGCCTCCACCCCGGACATGTCCATGGACGACGTGGGGGACGAGGACGAGGTGGTGTTCGGGGCCGGCCGCATCGAGGACTTCTCGTGGAAGCAGCTGCTGGACATGGCCACTTGCACCGAGTGTGGTCGCTGCCAGTCCCAGTGCCCGGCCTGGAACACCGGGAAGCCGCTGTCCCCGAAGCTCGTCATCATGGACCTGCGGGACAACCTGTTCGCCTCGGCCGAGCGGGTCATGGCCAAGAACCGGGCGGCCGGGGTCGAAGTGGACAACCTGGTCCCGACGGTCATCGACCCCGACGTCCTGTGGTCCTGCACCACCTGCGGCGCCTGCGTCGAGGAGTGCCCGGTCGACATCGAGCACATCGACACCATCATCGACATGCGGCGCTACGAGGTGCTGATGGAGTCGTCGTTCCCGACCGAGGCCGGCCTCATGCTGCGGAACATCGAGAACCAGGGGGACCCGTGGGGGCTCGGGTCATCCAAGCGGACCGACTGGCTCGATGCTCTCGACTTCGAGGTCCCGGTGATCAGCGGGACCATCCCCGACGACATCGAGTACCTCTACTGGGTGGGCTGCGCCGGCGCCCTGGACGAACGGGCTCGCAAAGGGGCCCAGGCCACCGCTCGGATGCTGCACCGTGCCGGGGTGTCCTTCGGCATCCTCGGGCCCCGGGAGAGCTGCACGGGCGACCCGGCCCGCCGCCTGGGCAACGAGTACCTGTACCAGGAACAGGCCCGCACGAACATCGAGACCCTCGGGAGCACCGGGGTGAAGAAGGTCATCGCCACCTGTCCGCACTGCTTCAATTCGTTGGCCAACGAGTACCCCGCCCTCGGCGGCGATTTCGAGGTCATCCACCACAGCCAGCTCCTCGACCATCTGGTTTCGGCGGGCAGGCTCACCCCGGGCGGCGGGTACCGGGGCACGGTCACCTATCACGATCCCTGCTACCTCGGCCGTCACAACCGGGTGTTCGACGAGCCCCGGTCGGTCATCGACGCCATCCCCGGGGCCAGCCAGGTCGAGATGCGTCGGTGCCGCGAACGCGGCTTCTGCTGTGGAGCCGGTGGGGCCCGCATGTGGCTGGAGGAGAACATCGGCAAGCGGGTCAACATGGAACGGACCGAGGAGGCGCTCGGCACCGGTGCCGACGTCGTGTCGACGGCCTGCCCCTACTGCATGATCATGCTCGACGACGCGGTCCGGGCCAATGCCAAAGAGGACGATGTGCGGGTCCTCGACCTCTCCCAGCTGCTCGAGGAGTCGATGGACCAGTCCGTGCCGGGTGGTGGTCAGTCGTAGGCCAGGGCGTCGACGTCCCGTAGCCGGTTGGCCATGGCGGCCAGCATCTTGCGGGCGATGGTGGGCACCGAGTTGAGCAGGCCGTTGAACTGACGCTGCGAGAGGACCAGCAGGTCCATGTCCGTCTCGGACACCACCGAGGCCGATCGGGGATGTCGGTCGAGCAGGGCCATCTCCCCGAAGTGGTCGCCGGGGCCCAGGGTCGCCACCTTCTTGCCGTTGCGGGTCACCGCCGCCCTGCCGCTCACGATGAGGAAGAACTCGAGCCCGATCCGCCCTTCCTCGACCATCACCTTCCCCTTGGCCACCTCGACCTCGTCGAGTGAGCCGCGGATCTTGCGCAGCTCCGATCCGGTGCAGCTCGAGAACAGCCAGATGCTCTTCAAGTCGAGGTCCTTCGGGAGCGCCGCCATGGCGGCGAGATTACCGCAGCCGGTCGACGCCTGCCCGGGCCGAGTTCGCCGGACCGGCGCCCCGCCGGGAGGTCGTGGACGCCGGAGACCTCCGTGTCGACGCGGCTACGATCTGCGGATCGCTGGAGGCCGACCCGGTCGCATACCACCCAGCGCTTGGGCGATGGACGGGCCGATGATCATGACGGAGCCGAACGCTCCCACGGGGCCTGTCCCCGATGCCGGCGACGGAACAGCCGGTGGCGAACGACCCGGGGAGCCGGTCACGACCCTCCGGGGCGCCGGGGTCGGTGTGGATGTGCGGCGAGTCGTCCCCGTGGTCATCGGCGCATGCCTGGTGGCCCTGGCGGTGACCACCGCTTTCCTCTTCGCAGCCGGCGCCCAGAAGAACGAGCAGATCAACCGGTTGCACCACCAGGGCGTGATCGTCGATGCCACGGTGTCGGGTTGCATCGGGCTCATGGGGGGCAGCGGGAGCAACCTGGCCGGCTACGACTGCCGGGCGAGCTTCACCCTCGGCGGTCACCGTTACAACGAGCCCTTCGTCGGCGACGCGACCCCGGTCGCCGGCTCGAGGTTCCGGGCCGTGACCGTCCCGGGCGACCCGGCCCTGTTCGCCACCGTGGCCACCGTGGCGGGAGAGCAGGCCTCGTGGCGGGTGTTCATCCTGCCGACCGCCCTCCTGTTCGTCCTGGTGCTGGCCGTCGCCGTGCTCTTGCTGGTCCCGGTTCGCCGGCGTCGCGCCGGTTGATCCATCGCCGGTCGAGCCACCGCCGGCGGCGGCCCAACCGGTCGTTCGCCCTTCGCCCGGCCTGATGGTGCGCGGCTAACCTGCACCATGCCCGGAAGCCTGTGGGAGCGGCTGCGCGACGCCATGGTGAAGCCGACCGGTCCGGCGGACGGCGGTCCCCAGATTGTGGGAGGCGAGTATCCGACGACCGTCCCGGAGCTCGAAGCGGCTATCAAGCGGGCTGATGACCGGGAGCGCCTGATCGGGCTCATCGCCGCTCCGATCGCCGCGGCGCTCGGGTTCCTGATCTCCGCCAGCCTCGTGGCCAACGACCCGAAGGCCCTGCTCAGCACCGGTCAGATCAACAAGCTGCACGTCAACCCGTCGCTGTACGTCGAGCTGGGCGCGGTGTCGGTGGCATTGGCCCTGGTCATGCTGGCCATGGCCTGGTTCCGCAAGCGCCTCTATCTCGCCATCACCATGGCCCTCTACGGGCTCTCCCTCTTCAACCTGCATTTCTGGGGTTTCGGCGTCCCCTTCATCTTCGCCGGCGCCTGGCTCCTGGTCCGTTCCTACCGGCTGCAGCAGAAGCTCAAGGAAGCCCGGGCCTCGGCACCGGCCCCCGGCCGAGGCGCCACCAACAAGCGCTACACGCCTCCCACCACCCCTCCTGGCCGCTCGAGCAAACCGAGGCCGGGCGGGGAACGCAAAGCCGGCTGATCCCCTCGGCGACGGGCCGGCGGCGGAGCCCGGACCACGCCGGCCGGTGGCTTCTTGGCGGGTCGACGTGTCCCTTCCCGAGAGCCGACCGTCTTTGAGCTGCTCGTTCGGGCCAGTTCACGCGCTGGTAACACGGGCGTGACCGTGCCGTAATCCCCGGCCTGCATTGTTTGCGGCAGCAGGACACAACTCCCTGTCTTGGCCTTGGCGCCCCTCGTGCCTCAGTCGAATGTTGACGGTGGTGGAGACGGCGGTCATCTCACGAGAGGAGCACTCAACCCGTGCTAGCCGCAGCATTGACACAGGTCCCCTACCCCAGTTGGCTGAACCCCGCCGACAACACGTGGCAGATAACCGCCGCCACGTTCGTCGGACTCATGAGCCTCCCCGGACTGGCTGTCCTCTACGCGTCGATCGTTCCGAAGAAATGGGCGGTCAATGTGCTCGCCATGATGTTCGCCGGTTTCTCGCTGGTGCTCATTGCCTGGGTGCTGTGGTCCTACAAGATGGGCTTCGGCGCGACCTCGGTCGGAGGGGGGGTGCACGACGGGGTGCAGACTCAGCTCACCGGCACGGGCTGGGTCAAGCACTTCTTCGAGAACCTGATCGGTAAACCTGGGGGGATCACCGACAGCGTGGGTGAACAAGGCCAGGCGGTGTCGGCGGCCAACACCGTCATCCCGTTCCACTTCCCGACGTCCTCGCTCGCCTACTTCCAGTTCGTGTTCGCCGCCATCACCCCCCTCCTCTTCCTCGGGAGCGTGCTCGGGCGGATCAAGTTCCTGGCCTGGTGCCTGCTGGTGCCGTTGTGGTCGACCTGCGTCTACGCCGTCGACGCCTTCCTGCTGTGGGGCGGCGGCTATTTCGCCCAGGAGGGCTCGCTCGACTTCTCGGGCGGTTACGTCATACACATGTCGGCCGGTGTGTCGGGATTTGTCGCGGCCTGGGTCCTCGGACCGCGGCTCCTACGTGACCGACAACACGCCTTGCCCAACAACCTGGTCATGGCGGCGGTGGGTGCCGGCATCCTGTGGCTGGGCTGGAACGGCTTCAACGGTGGCGACCCGTACTACGCCGGGGCCAGCGCGGCTTCCGCGGTGATCAACACCAACCTGGCCACGGCGGTGGGTGTGATCGTCTGGATCGCCCTCGACGCCTGGCTGACCAAGGAGAAGAAACCGACGTTCCTCGGTGCGGTCAACGGCATGATCTGCGGCCTGGTCGGGATCACACCCTGCGCCGGCTGGGTCAACGGTCGAGGAGCCATCGCCGTCGGTGCCATCTGTTCGGCCGTCGTGTGGGTGGCGTGGAACTTCCTGTCCAAGGTGCGCCCGTTCTCGAAGGTGGACGATGCCCTGGGGGTCATCTACACCCATGGGATCGCCGGGTTCATGGGCGGCATGTTGTTGGGCATCTTCGGCGACCCGAACATGATCCAGTACGGCTGCGGCCACCTGGACGCTTCCGGGCAGGTCATCGCCACTACGCAGAACACCTACATCGCATCGGGCGGGAAATGCGTGCCGTTCTCCGTCAACGGCCTGATGTACACCAACTCCGCCCACCAGCTGTGGGAGCAGTTCCGGGCGGCCATCTGGGTCATCTTCTGGTCCGCCCTGGTGACCTTCATCCTGATGAAGCTGATCGGGCTGGTGCTGAGAGGAGCCCGCTACAAGGACGAGATCCTCGAGGTCGGCGACCTGGCCATCCACGGCGAGGAGGCCTTCCCCGAGGAGACTTTTGCCGAGCGGGTGGGCGCCTTCTCGATGGCCGGTGACGAGCGGGCTCCATCGCTAGCCTCGACCAAACCCGACGACGGGTCACCACCACCGGGTGGAACCGGCAGCTGACAGGACCACTACGACAAGATCCCTGAGGAGGAACGTAAAAAAATGAAGCTGATCGTAGCGGTGCTGAAGCCGTTCAAGCTCGACGAGGTGAAGGAAGGCCTGAAGGCCCTCGGGGTCCATGGCCTGACCCTCACCGAGGCCCAGGGCTTCGGACGCCAGCGAGGCCACACCGAGGTCTACCGGGGTGCCGAGTACGAGGTCGAGTTCGTGCCGAAGATCCGGCTCGAGGTCCTCGTGGACGACGCCCAGGTCGATGAGGTGACGACCTCGATCGTCGACACCGCCGGAACCGGGAAGATCGGTGACGGCAAAGTCTGGGTCCTCCCGGTGGAGGAGGTCATCCGGGTGCGGACAGGAGAGCGCGGCGCCGACGCGCTCTGACCTCGCCACATCACCCCGTCGACAGGTTGCGGCGGCGTTTGTGGGGACAGACGGAACCTGAACGACGGACGGCCGGCTCCCGGAGGGGTCGGCCGTCCGCTGGGTCCGCGCCGCTCCCCGTTCCTCGAGCCGGCGTCGGAGCCGTTCCTCCCGCCGGCGTCGCTTCAGCCGGCCTGGCGGGCGACCGCCTCGGCGGCCGCCCGAGCATCCTCGGGATCGCCGAGGTAGTCGCCGGACAGCACTGCGAGGTCGTCGTCCATCCGGTACAGGAAGGGGATGCCCGTCGGGATCTCGAGGTCGACGATGTCGTCATCGGCGATCCGATCGATGTGCTTGCGCAGGGCCCGAAGGCTGTTGCCGTGGGCCACCACCAGCACGGCGCCGCCTCGCGGCCCCTCGGCCAACAGGTCGGGCACGATGACGTCGTACCAATAGGGAAGGACCCGGGCCACCACGTCCGACAGGCACTCGGTGGCCGGGAGCAGCTCGGCCGGCACGTCCCGGTAGCGGGGGTCGCCGGCCGGGTCGTGCTCGCTGCCCCGGTCGACCGGAGGCGGCGGCGTCCGGTAGCTGCGGCGCCACTCCTTGACCTGAGCCTCGCCCTGCCTTGCGCTGGTCTCCTTCTTGTTGAGGCCCTGGAGGGCGCCGTAGTGGCGCTCGTTGAGCCGCCAGTGCCGGCGCACGGGCAACCAGCTCCGCCCGGCCTCCTCGAGGGCGAGCTCGGCGGTGCGGGTGGCCCTGGTCAAGACCGAGGTGTGCAGGATGCGCAGGTCGAGACCCTCCTCCCCGGCCAGCAGCCGCCCGCCCGCCCGGGCCTCGGACTCGCCGAGGGGGGTCAGGCCGACGTCGACCCAGCCCGTGAACAGGTTCTCGGCGTTCCACTCCGACTGTCCGTGGCGGAGAAGTACCAGTTGGGGCATGGTCCGAGCGTAATCCCGGCCGGTCCGGACATGCCTCAGTAGGAATTGAGAGAAAACTTATGTAAAGGACACTCAAGTTTGGTATAGTCGATCACGGTAATGCGGAGATCGAGTCGGGGCGTGACGGCCGAGGGCCGGCACCAACTGTCGAGCAACGAGAGCAGCGCCCGAAGAGGGCGGTGAGCAGGAGGCAAACAAGATGGCCAAGGCCGTAGGAATCGACCTCGGGACCACCAACTCGGTGGTGTCCGTGCTGGAGGCCGGCGAGCCGGTCGTCATCCCCAATGCCGAGGGGGGCAGGACCACGCCCTCGGTGGTGGGCTTCGCCAAGTCGGGCGAGGTGCTGGTGGGAGAGGTGGCCAAGCGTCAGGCCATCACCAACCCGGACCGCACCGTCCGCTCGGTCAAGCGGCACATGGGGACGTCGTGGACGGTCGACGTCGACGGCAAGAAGTACACCGCGCAGGAGATCTCGGCCCGGATCCTCGGCAAGCTGAAGCGCGATGCCGAGGCGTACCTCGGGGACACGGTGACCCAGGCGGTCATCACCGTGCCCGCCTATTTCGACGACGCCCAGCGGACGGCCACCAAGGAGGCCGGCGCCATCGCCGGGCTCGAGGTGCTCCGCATCATCAACGAGCCGACGGCAGCCGCCCTGGCCTACGGGCTCGACAAGGAGGGCGCCGATCAGACGGTGCTGGTCTTCGACCTCGGTGGCGGCACCTTCGACGTCTCGCTTCTCGAGATCGGTGACGGGGTGTTCGAGGTCAAGTCGACGGCCGGGAACTCGAAGCTCGGTGGTGACGACTGGGACCAGCGGATCATCGACTGGCTGGTGAAGACGTTCAAGGACACCGAGGGTGTCGACCTGTCCGCCGACAAGATGGCCACCCAGCGCCTGCAGGAGGCGGCGGAGAAGGCGAAGATCGAGCTCTCCTCGCTGCAGGAGACCCAGATCAACCTGCCGTTCATCACCGCCACGTCCGAGGGCCCGAAGCACCTCGACGTGAAGCTGACCCGGGCCAAGTTCAACGAGTTGACGGCCGATCTGGTCGACGCCTGCAAGGGCCCGTTCGACCAGGCCATCGCCGACTCGGGTCTGTCCAAGTCCGACATCCAGCACGTGGTGCTGGTGGGTGGCTCGACCCGCATCCCCGCCGTCCAGGAGCTGGTCCAGCAGATGACCGGCAAGGAGGCCCACAAGGGCGTGAACCCGGACGAGGTGGTGGCCATCGGGGCCGCCGTCCAGGCCGGCGTGCTGAAGGGCGAGGTCAAAGACGTCCTCCTCCTCGACGTGACCCCGCTGTCGCTCGGGATCGAGACCAAGGGCAGCGTGATGCACCGGCTGATCGAGCGGAACACGACCATCCCGACCAAGCGGAGCGAGGTGTTCACCACCGCCGACGACAACCAGCCGTCGGTGGAGGTCCACGTCCTCCAGGGTGAGCGGGAGATGGCCATGTACAACAAGACCCTGGGCAAGTTCCAGCTGGTCGACCTGCCGCCCGCCCCCCGCGGCGTGCCGCAGATCGAGGTCACCTTCGACATCGATGCCAACGGCATCGTGCACGTCTCGGCCAAGGACCGCGCCACCGGCAAGGAGCAGTCGATGACCATTACCGGTCAGTCGTCACTGGCCAAGGATGACATCGAGCGCATGGTGAAGGACGCCGAGGCCCACGCCGAGGACGATCGTCGCCGCAAGGAGGAGGCAGAGGTGCGGAACAACGCCGACACCCTCGTCTACCAGACGGAGAAACTCCTCGCCGAGCAGGGCGAGAAGTTCCAGGGCGACGAGAAGGACAAGGTGGAGTCGGCCCTCGGCTCGCTCAAGGAGTCACTGGCCGGCTCGGACGTCGAGGCCATCAAGACCGCGACCGAGACACTGCTCTCGGCCAGCCAGTCCTTCAGCCAGCGGCTCTACGAGGAGGCGTCCAAGGCCGAGGCGTCGGCTCCCGGTGGCCAGGTGCCGGCCGACGACACCTCTGACGACGAGGTCGTGGACGCCGAGATCGTCGACGAAAAGGGCTGATCGTCGATGACCGGCAGGAACGGGTCTGGTCGTGACGAGCGCAAGGGGGGTCCGGATGGCGGGGAGGCCTCCGGACCCGGCGCGCCCGACGGTCGGGACGAACGCGCCGAGGGTGGGGCGGGGGCTCCGGGCATGCCGGACGACGATCTGGTCGACGAGGAGCCCCTCGAGTTGAGCACCGAGATCATCGACGGGAACGCGCCCGAGTCCGACGCCGTCGCCCTGGCGTTCGCCCAGCGGGACGAGTACCTCGACTCGCTGCGCCGGTTGCAGGCCGAGTTCGAGAATTACAAGAAGCGGGTCACCAAGCTGCAGGCCGATCAGGTGGCGCGGGCCGCCGTCTCCCTGCTGGAGAAGATCCTCCCGGTGCTCGACACCCTCGACCTGGCCATCGAGCACCTGGGCGACCCCGACTCGACTGACGGCCGCGCCCTGGTGGCCGTGGCCGGCCAGTTGCGCGACGTGCTCACCAAGGAGGGCCTCGAGCGCATCGACCCCATCGGCGAGCCGTTCGACCCCAACGCCCACGAGGCGGTCGGCCACCTGCCGGCCGACGGGGGGCCTGCTGGCGACGACGAGGCCGACCCGGCCACGCCGACCTCCAACGGGGACCGAGGAGGTGACGGCGAGCCGGTGGTGGCCCAGGTGATGCGGGCCGGGTACCGCTGGCGTGGTGTGGTGGTGCGCCCGGCCATGGTCATGGTCCGGGGCTGAGAAGACGACGGGTTAGAGGAACGAGAGACGACATCGGTGGCGCCCCAACGCGAATGGTTCGAGAAGGACTACTACAAGACCCTCGGCGTGCCCTCGACGGCCACGGCCAAGGAGATCACCAGCGCCTACCGCAAGCTGGCCAAGAAGCACCACCCGGACGCCAACCCCGGTCAGGAGGACACGTTCAAGGAGGTCTCGGCGGCCTACGACGTCCTCGGTGACGCCGATCGACGCAAGGAGTACGACGAGGTCCGGGCCATGGGCCCGGCCGCGGCCGGCGGCGGTTTCCCGGGCGGCTTCGGCGGGGGCACCTTCCGGGTCGAGGACATGGGCGATCTCGGCGACCTGTTCGGCGGGCTGTTCGGCCGCGGTCGCCGGGGCGGAGGGGGCGGCGGTCCTCGAGCGCGGTGCCGACGTCGAGACCGAGCTGCACCTCTCCTTCGAAGATGCGGTGAAGGGGGTGACCACGTCGGTCAACCTCACCACCGATGTGCGCTGCCACACCTGCTCGGGCAGCGGGGCCGCGCCCGGTACCCATCCGGTGCCCTGCCCGCGCTGCGGAGGCTCGGGCACCCTCCAGGACAACCAGGGCCTCTTCTCGTTGAGCCAGATCTGCCCGCAGTGCGGCGGCCGGGGCACGGTCGTGACCACCCCGTGCCCGACCTGTGCCGGGACCGGGGTGGAGCACCGCAACCGGACGGTCAAGGTGCGGATCCCGGCCGGCGTGGAGGACGGGCAGCGCATCCGGGTCAAGGGCCGCGGCGCCTCCGGCCGCGGCAACGGCCCGAGCGGCGACCTGTACGTGGTGGTCAAGGTGGACCGGCACGGGATCTTCGGCCGGCGGGGCCGCAACCTGACCCTCAACGTGCCGGTGTCCTACGCCGAGGCCGCGCTCGGCACCACCCTCACCGTCCCCACCCTCACCGATCCGGTCACCCTGCGAGTGCCTGCCGGCACCCCGACGGGGCGGACCTTCCGGGTCAAGGGCCGCGGCGTCCCGGCCGGCCGCAAGGGCTCGAGCGGTGACCTCCTGGTCACCGTCGACGTCGACGTCCCCGACCAGCTGACCGATGAGCAGCGGGCGGCGGTGGAGGCGCTGGCCACGGTCATCGAGCCGCCGGAGCGTCGCCTCGGGAGCGTGCAATGACCGACGAACGTCACACCCGTGCCGTGTACGTCATCTCGGTGGCCGCCGAGCTGACCGGGGTGCACCCCCAGACCCTCCGGGTGTACGAGCGCCGCGGCCTCCTCGACCCGAGCCGGACCGAGGGGGGGAGCCGCCGCTTCAGCGAGCAGGACCTCGACCGGCTGCGCCACATCCAGAGCCTCACCAACGCCGGGGTGAACCTGGAGGGGGTACGCCGGGTCATGGAGCTCGAGGCCGAGGTGGCCCGCCTACGGGCCGAGCTCGAGGCCACCCGGGCCGAAGCCCGCGAGGCACTGGCCCGGACCCACCGCCAGTACCGGCGCGAGCTGGTGCCCCTCAGACAGACGCCGGTCCCGACCAGGACCGCCCGGCGGGCCACGCACGGCCCAGGAGGATCACGATGACCATCAACCCCGACCGCTGGACGCTCAAGACCCAGGAGGCGTTCACCGCGGCCGTCGAGCGGGCCCGTGCCGCCCACAACGCCGAGATCACCCCCGAGCACCTGCTGGCCGCGGTCGTCGACCAGGCCGACGGGATCGCCGGGCCCATCCTCACCCGTATCGGCGTCGAGCCGGCGCTGGTCCGCCAACGGCTGGAGGGCGAGCTCGGCCGGCAGGCCCAGGCCTTCGGGGGCGGGGAGCCGGCCATCAGCCGGACGTTCCGCGACGTGCTCGCCGCGGCCGACACCCAGCGCGCCGACATGGGCGACGAGTACCTCTCGGTCGAGCACCTCATGCTGGCCATGGCCGACCGCATCGGCGTGGACCGTGACGAGCTGCTGGCCGCGCTCCGCGACGTGCGCGGCAGCCACCGGGTCACCTCGCAGAACCCCGAAGAGACGTTCCAGGCGCTCGAGCGCTACGGGCGCGACCTCACCGCGCTGGCCCGCCAGGGCCGCATGGACCCGGTCATCGGGAGGGACGAGGAGGTGCG
The DNA here is from genome assembly GCA_963727075.1 of uncultured Acidimicrobiales bacterium. Lineage (GTDB taxonomy): Bacteria > Actinomycetota > Acidimicrobiia > Acidimicrobiales > RAAP-2 > Bog-756. Next base: position 207,565 of record CAVSET010000002.1, on the reverse strand, counting down.
CCGGGTCATCCAGGTGCTGTCCCGCCGGACCAAGAACAACCCGGTCCTCATCGGGGAGCCGGGAGTGGGCAAGACGGCCATCGTGGAAGGGCTGGCCCAGCGCATCGTCGAGGGCGACGTGCCCGAGGGGCTGAAGGGCAAGCGGGTCATCGGCCTCGACATGGGCTCGATGGTGGCCGGGGCCAAGTACCGCGGCGAATTCGAAGAGCGGTTGAAGGCCGTCCTGAAGGAGATCACCGACGCCGAGGGCGAGATCATCACCTTCGTCGACGAGCTGCACACCATCGTCGGGGCCGGCGGCGGTGCCGAGGGGGCCATGGACGCCGGCAACATGATCAAGCCCATGCTGGCCCGGGGCGAGCTGCGGCTCATCGGCGCCACCACGCTCGACGAGTACCGCAAGTACATCGAGAAGGACGCGGCGCTGGAACGGCGATTCCAGCAGGTGTTCGTCCCACCCCCGTCGGTCGAGGACACCATCGCCATCCTGCGCGGCCTGAAGGAGCGCTACGAGGTCCACCACGGCGTCCGCATCCAGGACGCCGCGCTGGTCGCCGCCGCCGTGCTGTCCGACCGCTACGTCACCGGTCGGTTCCTGCCCGACAAGGCCATCGACCTGATGGACGAGGCGGCCAGCCGGCTCCGCATCGAGATCGACTCGATGCCCACCGAGCTCGACGTGGTCACCCGGCGCCTGCGCCAGCTGGAGATCGAGCGCATGGCGCTGGAGAAGGAGACCGACGCCGCCTCGGCCGAGCGCCTGGCCCGGCTCGACGAGGAGATGGCCAACCTCGGGGAGGAGTCGGTGGCCATGACGGCCCACTGGCAGTCCGAGAAGGAGGCCATCGCCACCATCCAGGCGCTCAAGGGGGAGCTCGAACGGCAGCGGGGCGAGGCCGAGCGGCTGACCCGCGACGGCAACCTGGCCCAGGCGTCGGAGATCACCTACGGCGTCATCCCCGACCTCGAGCGGCAGGTCGAGGCGGCCACCGACGCCCTCGACGAGCTCCAGAAGGAGCAGCGGTTCCTGAAGGAGGAGGTGGACGCCGAGGACGTGGCCGAGGTGGTCAGCCGGGCCACCGGCGTCCCGGTCAGCCGGCTGTTGGAGGGCGAGGTCGAGAAGCTCATCCGCATGGAGGACGCCCTCCACGCCCGGGTGGTGGGCCAGGACGAGGCGGTCTCGGCGGTGGCCAACGCCATCCGGCGGAGCCGGGCCGGGCTGTCGGACCCGAACCGTCCCATCGGCTCGTTCCTCTTCCTCGGGCCGACCGGCGTCGGCAAGACCGAGCTGGCCCGGGCCCTGGCCGACTTCCTGTTCGACGACGCCCGCGCCATGGTCCGCATCGACATGAGCGAGTACTCGGAGCGCCATTCGACGGCCCGGCTGGTGGGGGCCCCGCCCGGCTACGTCGGCTACGAGGAGGGCGGTCAGCTGACCGAGGCCGTCCGCCGCCGCCCCTACGCCGTGGTGCTCCTCGACGAGCTCGAGAAGGCCCACCCCGACGTGTTCAACACGCTCCTCCAGCTGTTGGAGGACGGCCGCCTCACCGACGGGCAGGGCCGCACCGTCGACTTCACCAACACGGTGCTCATCATGACCTCCAACATCCCCGGTGAGCCCATCGAGTACTTCAAGCCCGAGTTCGTCAACCGCATCGACGAGATCGTGCGCTTCCACGCGCTGTCCCCAGAAGACCTGGCCCGCATCGTCTCCATCCAGCTCAACGGGCTGCGGGCGCGTCTGGCCGAGCGGCGCTTGAGCCTGACGGTCGCGCCCGCGGCCGAGGCGTGGCTGGCCGAGGCCGGCTTCGACCCCGACTTCGGGGCCCGCCCGCTGCGCCGGGTCATCCAGCGCGAGGTCGAGGACCCCCTGGCCATGGCCCTGCTGGAGGGCCGCTACCCCGAGGGCTCGGTAGTGACCGTGGACGTGGCCGACGGGGCCATCACCCTGGTCTGACGCCGTCGGCCGGCTGGTCCGACCCCGGGCGGTGGATGTCCGGGACCCGCGACGTCCGGCTGTCCTTGCAGGCCATCGGGTTCATCGGCCTGGTCTTCTCCTCCGTCCTGTTCATGCGGGCGGTGGCCCAGGAGCTCCGGCGCGAGCGGTCGGCCATCGAGTGAGCCCGGAGCGACTGCGGGGTACACTGGTGTGCAATCCGCTTTTTGCCACGGAGGAGTAACGCGTGCCGGCAACCGTCGTCGTCGGGACCCAGTGGGGAGATGAGGGCAAGGGCAAGCTCACCGACCTCCTGGCCAAGGAGATGGGGATGGTCGTCCGCTACCAGGGCGGCCACAACGCCGGCCACACCATCGTGGTGGACGGCGAGACCTTCGCCCTCCAGCTGGTGCCGAGCGGCGTGCTCTACGACCACATCACCCCGGTGATCGGCAACGGGGTGGTCGTCGATCCCAAGGTGCTGCTGGCCGAGGTCGACACCCTGATCGCCAAGGGCATCGACACCTCGCGGCTGCTGGTCAGCGGCAACGCCCACCTGATCATGCCGTACCACCACGAGCTCGACCGGCTGACCGAGCGCTATCTGGGCAAGAACAGCCTGGGCACCACCAAGCGGGGCATCGGTCCGGCCTACGCCGACAAGTCGTCGCGGGTGGGGTTGCGGGTGCAGGACCTCCTCGACCGGAAGATCTTCCGCCAGAAGCTCGACGTGGTGCTGAAGGAGAAGAACGCCGTGCTGGCCAAGGTGTACAACCGGCTGCCCCTGTCGGCCGACGACATCTGCGCCCAGTACCTCGACGAGCTGGCGCCGCGGGTGGCCCCGATGGTGGCCGATACCGTAGGCCTGGTGCACGACGCCCTCGAGCGCGGCATCCACGTGCTCCTCGAGGGGGCCCAGGCCACCTTCCTCGACCTCGACCACGGCACCTATCCCTTCGTCACCTCCTCCAACCCGGTGGCCGGCGGGGCCTGCACCGGGGCGGGCGTGGGTCCCCGCTACATCGAGGAGGTCATCGGCATCGCCAAGGCCTACGTAACCCGGGTGGGGAGCGGTCCATTCCCGACCGAGCTGCTCGACGAGACGGGTGACACTCTGGTCGAGCGGGGCCACGAGTACGGGGTCAACACCGGGCGCCGCCGGCGCCCCGGCTGGTTCGACGCGGTGATGATGCGCCAGGCGGTGCGGCTCAACTCGCTCTCCGAGGTCGCCCTGACCAAGCTCGACGTGCTCGACACCTTCGACACGGTCAAGGTGTGCGTGGCCTACGAGGCGGGCGGCGAGCGATTCACCCACCCGCCGTACCACCAGTCGATCTTCCACCAGGTCACCCCGGTCTACGAGGAGCTGCCCGGGTGGAAGACCGACCTGTCGGCCGCCACCGAGCTGGTCGACCTCCCCCAGGCGGCCCGGGACTACGTGGGCTTCCTGAGCGAGCAGATCGGCACCCCGGTTCGCCTGGTCGGGGTGGGGCCGGGTCGCGAGCAGTTCGTGCGCTTCGCCGCATGACCGGGCCCTCGGGCCAGAGTCGGGGGGCGGGACCGGGGGGCGACCCGGCACCCCGGGTGAGGACGGTGTGCGTGGTGGGCTCGGGGGGCGCGAGCACGCCCTGGCCGTCGCCCTCGGCCGCACCGCCGACGTCGTGGTGACCCCGGGCAACCCCGGCATCGGTGGGGTGACCGGCGAGGGCCACACCCTCTCCAGCACGAGCTCGCCGGTCGAGGAGATCGAGGCCGACCTGTACGTGATCGGGCCGGAGGCCCCGCTGGTCGACGGCCTGGCCGACCGGCTGCGGGCGGCGGGGCGGTTGGTGTTCGGCCCGGGTGCCGACGGGGCCCGGCTCGAGGGCTCCAAGGCGTTCATGAAGGAGCTGCTGGCCGAGGCCGGCGTGCCGACCGCCCGGTACGGGGCCTTCACCGACCCCGCCGCGGCCAGGGTGTTCTGCCGGAGCCTGCCCGGGCCGTGGGTGGTCAAGACCGACGGCCTGGCCGCCGGGAAAGGGGTGCTCGTGACCGACTCCCTGGAGCAGGCCGAGGCGGACATCGAGGCCAAGCTCTCGGGCGACGCCTTCGGCGAGGCCGGCCGCCGGGTGGTGGTGGAGGAGGGCTTGACCGGGGCGGAGTGCTCCCTGCTCGTGCTGTGCGACGGCGAGCGGCTCGCTCCCCTCGCCCCGGCCCAGGACTTCAAGCGACGGGACGACGGCGACCTCGGCCCCAACACCGGCGGCATGGGGGCGTACTCGCCGGTACCCGCCGTCGATGACCGGCTGGTCGGACAGCTCGTCGACGAGGCCGTCGCCCCGCTGGTCGGCGCCTTGCGGGCCCGGTCCATCGACTACCGCGGCGTGCTCTACGCCGGGCTCATGCTCACCGGCGACGGCCCGAAGGTCCTCGAGTTCAACGTGCGGTTCGGCGACCCCGAGGCGCAGGTGGTCCTGCCCCGGCTGGAGAGCGATCTGGCCGCCCTGCTGGCCGAGGTGGCCGCCGGGTCGTTGCGGACCGAGCCCCGTTTCGCCGAGGGAGCGGCCGTGTGCGTGGTGTGTGCCTCGGCCGGCTATCCCGAGGCACCCCGCACCGGTGACCCCATCGCCGGTCTCGACGACGCCGCCGCCCAGGACGGCGTCACCGTCTTCCACGCCGGCACGGCCTGGGCCGACGCCGTCCCCTCGGGGCCGTCCGTCGCCGTGGGGAACCGGGGGCCGGTCGTCACCGCCGGCGGCCGGGTGCTCGGTGTCACCGGGCAGGGGCCGACCATTGCCGAGGCCCGGGCCCGGGCCTACGCCGGGGCGTCGGCCGTGTCGTGGCCCGGCATGCAGGCGCGCTCGGACATCGCCGCGGCCGCGTCGGGAGTGGGTCCCGCCGCCTCCCGGTGGCCGGCGCCCGAGCCGCAAGGAGCGTCCCGGTGATCCCGCGGTACACCCCCACCGCCATGGCCGCCCTGTTCTCCGACCAGGCCCGGTTCGCCATGTGGCTGCGGGTCGAGCTGCTCGCCACCGAGGGCTGGGCCGCCATCGGTGCCGTCCCCTCCGAGGTGGCCAAGGCCTGCGAGGCCCGCGCCCCGGAGGTCGACGCCGCCTTCGTCGAGGCGGTGGCCGAACGGGAGCGGACCACCGACCACGATGTGGCCGCCTTCGTCGACGTGGTCCAGGCGGCCATCGGCCAACCGGAGGGGTCCTGGATCCACTACGGCCTCACCTCCTCCGACGTGGTCGACACCGCCCTCTGCGCCACGCTCACCCGGGCCGCCGATCTGCTCATCGAGGCCGGGACCCAGCTGGTCGAGGCGTTGAAGGCCCGGGCCGTCGAGACGATCGGCGTGCCGGTCACCGGTCGCACCCACGGGATGCACGCCGAACCGACCACCTTCGGGGCCAAGTTCGCGCTGTGGGCGCTGCAGGCCGGCCGCGACGTCGAACGGCTCCGGGCCGCCCGCCAGCGGGTGGCGGTGGGCAAGCTGTCGGGGGCGGTCGGGACCTACTCCAACATCGACCCGGAGGTCGAGGAGCACGTCTGCCGGGCCCTCGGGCTGATCCCGACCCCGGCCACCCAGGTGGTGCCCCGCGACCGCCACGCCGAGTACCTGTGGGCCTGTGCCTCGGTCGGGGCCACGGTCGAGGCCATCGCCACCGAGGTCCGTCACATGGCGAGGAGCGAGCTCGGCGAGGTCGAGGAGCCGTTCAAGCCGGGCCAGAAGGGCAGCTCGGCCATGCCCCACAAGCGCAATCCCGTCCTCTCGGAGCGGTTGTGCGGCTTGGCCCGGGTGCTGCGCGGCTATCTCGTCGCCGGCCTGGAGGACGTGGCCCTCTGGCACGAGCGGGACATCTCCCACAGCTCGGTCGAGCGGGTGGTGCTCCCCGACGCCTCGGCCCTCGCCCTCTACGTGCTGCAGAAGGCCAAGGGACTGGTCGAAGGGTTGGTGATCCACCCGGAGCGGGCGCTCGCCACGCTCCGCCAGGGGAGCCTCGGCCTGGTCTTCAGCCAGTCGGTCCTACTGGCCCTGGTGGCCGGGGGCGCCAGCCGGGACGACGCCTACCGCATCGTGCAGCGCGACGCCCGGGCGGCCTGGGACGAGGCCCGGCCCTTCCGCCAGGTCCTCGAGAATGACTCCGAGGTCACGCTGTCTCCGGCCGCGCTCGACGAGGCCTTCGATCTCGACCGTACTCTCCGCCATGTCCACCGATTCACCGACGCCCTGGAGGAGCTCGCCCCATGACCATGTCGCCGAAGGCCGGACCGCTTCCCCTCATCCAGTCGGGCAAGGTGCGTGAGCTCTACGACGCCGGCGGGGGCCGGCTGCTCATGGTGGCCTCCGACCGGATCTCCGCCTTCGACGTGATCATGGCCGAGCCGATCCCCGACAAGGGCCGGGTGCTCACCGCGATGACCGCCTTCTGGCTCGAGGAGCTCTCCGACCTCGCCCCCAACCACCTCATCAGTGCCGACACGGCCGACTTCCCGGCCGGGGCGGCCGCCCTCCCCGGGGGCCTGGCCGGGCTGGCCGGCCGCTCGATGCTCGTGCGCCGCGCCGACATGCTGGACATCGAATGCATCGTGCGCGGCTACCTGGCCGGCTCGGCCTACAAGGAGTACGAGCGGGAGGGCACGGTGCACGGTATGGCCATGCCGGCCGGCCTGCGCCACGCCGACCGGCTGCCCGAGCCCATCTTCACCCCCTCGACCAAGGCCACCGAGGGCCACGACCTCAACATCGGGATGGCCCAGGCCTTCGACCTGGTGGGGGAGGAGGCGGCCACCGCCGCGGCCAAGCTCTGCCTGGCCGCCTACTCCCGGGCGGCCGCCCGGGCCGAGGAGCAGGGGATCGTCATCTGCGACACCAAGTTCGAGCTGGGCTTCATCGACGGGGCGCTGGCCATCTGCGACGAAGTGCTGACGCCGGACTCCTCCCGGTTCTGGCCGGCCGACAACTGCGCGCCGGGGACCAACCCGCCCTCCTTCGACAAGCAGCCCCTGCGCGACTGGCTCGACGGCCAGCCCTGGGACAAGCAGCCGCCCCCGCCGCCCCTCCCCGACGAGATCGTGGCGGCCACCTCGAACCGGTACGTCGACGCCTACCAACGGGTGTGCGGCCGCCGCCTGTCCGACTGGTACGGTGCCTGAGCGTGGCCGACACGGAGCGCTTCTCGGTGCTGGTCGAGGTCCGGTTGCGGGAGGGGATCGCCGACCCGCAGGGCGCCACCATCGAGCGGGCTCTGCCCGCCCTGGGCTTCACCGGGGTGACCGGCATGCGGGCGGGGAAGTCGTTCCGGTTCGACATCGCCGCCGCCGACGACGCGTCGGCCCTGGCCCAGGCCACCGTGGTGGCCGACCGGCTGCTGGCCAACCCGGTCATCGAGGAGTCCTCGGTGTCGGTCCGCCCCGCCGGTCCGGAGACCTGATGGCACCGCGGATCGGGGTGATCGTGTTCCCCGGGACGAATTGCGAGCACGACGCCGTCCTCGGCCTCGAGCGTCTCGGGGCCACCGCCGACCTGGTGTGGCACGGTGACCGGACGGTGCGGGGGTACGACGCCCTCATCGTGCCCGGCGGGTTCGCCCACGGCGACTACCTGCGGCCGGGGGCGATCGCCCGCTTCTCCCCGGTCATGGCCGTGGTGAGCGAGTTCGCCGCATCCGGTGGCCCGGTGGTCGGTATCTGCAACGGCTTTCAGGTGCTCACCGAGGCCGGGCTGCTCCCCGGGGCGTTGCAGAAGAACCGCGGGCTCCGCTTCCTCTGCACCACGGTGGCGACCCGGGTCGAGTCGTCGGACTCGGTACTGACCGCCGGCGTGGCGGTGGGCACGGAGCTCCACCTGCCCGTCAACCACTTCGAGGGCAACTACACCTGCGACGCCGAGACCTTGGCCATGCTCCGGGCCGAGGACCGGGTGGTGCTGCGCTACGTGGACAACCCGAACGGCTCGGTCGACAGGATCGCCGGGGTGTGCAGCGAGAGCCGCACCGTCGTCGGGCTCATGCCCCACCCCGAGCGGGCCTCGGACCCGCTCCTCGGATCGGTGGACGGGCTGGTCCTGCTCGGCGCGCTGCTGGGCTCGCTGCCGCGGCCGGAGCCGGCCGCGGCCAGCGTGGCCTGACCGTTCGGGCCGGCTCAGCCGCGGGTGCGGGGGATGCGGGCCTGCTGCAGCACGCTGGCGCTGACGCCCACCGTGCGCCAGGCCGAGTAGGAGATTCCCTTGCGTTCGCCGTAGACCTTGGCCACCTTCACGAAGCTCTTTTCGAGCGCCGCCAGATCCACCGTCTCGCCGGTGTGGGAAAGCTCGGCCTCAAGCCTCTGCTTCTCTTCCACCATATGGAGCCGTGAAAGCGGATCCACGGTGGGCAAGGTGGAGTCGATAGTGTTGAGCCGTTTGCGGATGGATTCGGGGGTCCGCTTTCGACCCCGTCGGGGCTTGCTCGGATTCGAGCGCCTCGAGGTACCGGCGCACGATCCGACCCTCTTCCCGTCCCTTGGCCAGTGCCGCCTTGTGGTCCGCCGACATAGGGGTCTTCTTGCGAGGTCTCGTTGCACTTGTCGCTGCCATGGTGCGAGCATTCCAGAGATGGTCATTTGGAGCAAATTGCTGGGTTCGGCGCGCCGTTCACGATCCGTCGGTCACCGCCGATTTGGTGTCGACGGGGACCTCCATCGCCGGCCATCGGTACATAGGAGGCCGGCGGCATTGGCCGGTCACCGGAGCGAATAAGGCAATCATTGGACTCTGGCGGGCCGTTCCTTCGGGGTCCCGCCGACGCCGGCATTTCGGCCAAATCAGCCACGGAGGGGGCCAGTTGCTCCCGAGGCGGCCCGGACCGCACCGACCGACGACCGGATCGGGGCGGGGTCCCGGCGTCGCCGGCGAGGTCCCGTCCCTCAGCCGGGCATCGTCGACCGGCGGGTACGCTCGGAGTCAATGCACGCGCATCGAGGTGAGGCCGACCCGGTGGCCGAGGGCGAGCCGATCCACCGGGCCCTCGGTCTCACCGACGGGGAGCGCGACGAGGTCGAGGCCATCCTCCGGCGCCCGCCCAACCACCTCGAGCTCGCCCTCTTCGCGGTGATGTGGAGCGAGCACTGCTCCTACAAGTCCTCGCGGATCCACCTGCGGCGGCTCCCCACCGACGGGCCCCAGGTACTGGTCGGGCCCGGGCGAGAACGCCGGCGTGGTCGACGCCGGTGACGGCATCGCCGTGGCCATCCGCATCGAGAGCCACAACCATCCCTCGGCCATCGAGCCCTATCAGGGGGCGGCGACCGGCGTCGGCGGGATCCTCCGGGACATCTTCACCATGGGGGCGCGGCCGGTGGCCCTCATGGACCCGCTCTTCTTCGGCGACCCGGCCGAGGCCCGCCAGCGGTGGCTCATCGAGGGCGTGGTGAGCGGGATCTCGGGGTACGGGAACTCGGTGGGGGTACCGACAGTGGGCGGGGAGCTCACCTTCAACGCCTGCTACGCCCAGAACCCCCTGGTCAACGTGCTGTGCATGGGGCTCCTGCCCGTCGACCGCCTGGTCCTCGGCCAGGCCTCGGGGGTGGGGAACCTGGCCGTGCTGCTCGGCTCGACCACCGGGCGCGACGGCATCGGCGGGGTGAGCGTCCTGGCCTCGGCCGGTTTCGGCACGGGCGACGACGAGGTCGAGGAGGCCAAGCGGCCGAGCGTCCAGGTGGGCGATCCCTACGAGGAGAAGCGGCTCATCGAGGCCTGCCTCGAGCTGCTCGACCTCGAGCTGGTGGTCGGCATCCAGGACCTCGGTGGGGCGGGGCTGGTCTGTGCCACCAGCGAGACGGCGGCCCGTGGTGGCGTGGGCATGGACGTCGACGTCTCGGCGGTGCCCCGCCGCGAGCCCGGCATGGCCCCCCACGAGGTCATGACCTCGGAGAGCCAGGAGCGGATGCTCGCCATCGTGCGGCCCGGGGACCTGGCCCGGGTGGAGGAGGTGTGCCGGCGGTGGGAGGTGCGCTCGTCGGTGGTGGGGCGGGTCACCGACGCCGCCGCCGGGTGAGCCCGGGCGGCTCCGGGTCCTCGACGAGTTCGACGGCCAGATCCTGGCCGACGTGCCGGCCGGCGCCCTCAGCAACGACGCGCCGCTCTACCACCGTCCGATGGCCCGGCCCGGCGACCACGAGGCGCGGGCCCTCGACGACCCCGGCGCGTTGCCCGCACCCCGCGACTGCGGCGACGACGTCCTGGCCCTGCTCTCGGACTCGTCGTGGGTCTTCCGCCAGTACGACCACCAGCTGTTCCTCAACACGGTGGAGGGTCCGGGCGGTGACGCGGCGGTGCTCCGCCTGGCCGCGCCGGGCCTGCCGCCCTCGCCGCGCGGCCTGGCTCTGGCCACCGACTCCAACCCCACCTGGTGCTCGATCGACCCCCGCGCCGGGGCGGCGGCCACGGTGGCCGAATCGGCCCTCAACGTGGCCTGCGCCGGGGCCCGTCCCATCGCCGTGGTCAACTGCCTCAATTTCGGCAATCCCGAGCACCCAGAGGTCATGTGGCAGCTGTCGGAGACGGTCGACGGCATCGGCGAGGCCTGCCGGGCCCTCGGGCTGCCGGTCGTCGGGGGCAACGTGAGCCTGTACAACGAGAGCAACGGCTGGGACATCGACCCCACCCCGGTCATCGGTGTGCTGGGGCTCATCGACCGGTTGGTCGAGCGGCCTCCGGGTATGGACCTGACCGCCGGGGCGGCCCTGGTCCTGCTCGACGCCAGCGTCGGCGCCACCACCGGCCATCTCGGCCCGCCCTCCCTGGCCGGGTCGCGCTGGGCGGTCGAGCGTCGCGACCACCGCAACGGCGCCCTGCCGGTGATCGACCTGCCGGGCCACGCTCGCCTGATGGAGCTGGTCCGAGCCTTGGTCGGTGTGGGGGTGGCCGGCGGCGAGCCGCTGGTGGTCGGCATCCACGACGTCTCGGGGGGCGGGCTCGGCGTGGCCCTCACCGAACTGGCCGTGCGCTCGGGCACCGGCCTCCGGGTGGCCGGGGTGATCGACCACCACGAGCTGTTCACCGAGAGCCCCGTCGCGGGTGGTGGTCTGCACGACCCGCCTCAACGAGGTGGTCTCCCGGGCGGCCGAGGCCGAGGTCGGGTTCCGGGTGCTCGGCCAGGCCGGCGGCGACCGGATCGTGGTGGAGGGGCTGGTCGACCTGGCCGTCTCCGAGGCCGCCGAGGCGTGGCGCCGGCGCCTGCCCGACCTGTTGGACGAGCTGGCCCCGGCCGTCCCGGACTGACCAGAGCCGGCGGCGGAGGGGGTGGCCACTAGTCTGGAGTGGCACGGTCAGGTGGTTCTGTGGCCTAATCGTGGCGCCAGACGAAACCGACGACCCCCGGTGTGTGCGGTGACGGACCGATGATGGAGGCCAAGGAAGCGTGCGGAGTCTTCGGGGTCTATGCCCCGGGGCGGTCCGTCGCACACCTGGTCTTCGACGGGCTCTACGCCCTGCAGCACCGCGGCCAGGAGTCGGCGGGCATGGCGGTGAGCGACGGCGACGTGATCACCGTGATGAAGGACATGGGTCTGGTCACCACGGTGTTCGACGAGCGCAAGCTCCGCGGCCTGCGCGGCCACCTGGCCATCGGGCACACCCGCTATTCGACCGCCGGCTCGAGCGACTGGATCCACGCCCAGCCCGTCTTCCGCGGCGTGGGCCGGGCCGGCTTCGGTCTGGCCCACAACGGGAACCTCACCAACACCGCCGCGCTGGGCGAGTCGGCCGGCATGCTGCCCGGCCTCGTCTCCTCCGACAGCGACCTGGTGGCCGAGCTGCTCAGCCGGGAATTCCCGCCCGAGGGGTCCGACGAGCGGTTCGCCCGGACGGGGCGAGGACCTGGAGCGGGCGCTCCTCTCGGTGGTGCCCGACGCTCGAGGGGGCCTTCTCGCTTCGTGCTCCTCGATGCCGACCGGCTGATCGGCATCCGTGACCCGAACGGGTTCCGGCCGCTGTGCCTCGGCCGGCTGGAGCCGACGACGAGCTCGACACAGGCTGGGTGCTGGCTTCGGAGTCGCCCGCCCTCGACGTGATCGGCGCCACCTTCATCCGGGAGCTCGAACCCGGCGAGATGGTGGTGATCGACGGCCAAGGGGTGCGCTCGGAACAGCCCTTCCCGGATGAACGGCTCGATCCCAAGCTGTGCATCTTCGAGTTCGTCTACTTCGCCCGACCGGACACCATGCTCTACGGCAACGAGGTCCACGGCGCCCGCCGACGGATGGGCCAGCTGCTCGCCTCCCAGCGGCCGGTCGCCGCCGACATGGTCATGGGTGTGCCCGACTCCGGCGTGCCGGCCGCCGAAGGGTACGCCGTCGCCTCGGGCATCCCCTACGGCCAGGGGCTGGTGAAGAACCGCTACATCGGCCGCACCTTCATCGCCCCGACCCAGGCGGAGCGGGCCAGCGGGGTACGTCGCAAGCTCAACCCGCTGCGCGAGAACATCGCCGGCAAGCGGGTGGTCGTGGTGGACGACTCGATCGTCCGGGGCACCACGCCCAAGGCCATGGTGGCCATGCTGCGCGAGGCGGGTGCCCGGGAGGTGCACCTGCGCATCTCGTCCCCGCCGTTCAAGTGGCCCTGCTTCTACGGTCTCGACACCCCCGACCGGGGTGAGCTGCTGGCCGCCATCCGGACGCCGGCCGACATGGCCGAGTACCTCGACGTCGACTCCCTCGAGTACCTGACCCTCGAGCACCTGGTGGCCGCCATCGACGCCCCGGGGGCCGGATTCTGCAACGCCTGCATGACCGGGGACTACCCGGTGCCGGTGCCCGTGCAGATCGGTGAGCGCGCCGCCCTGAGCGGAGTGGCCGGCGGTCGCGAGGCGTGACCGGGGTCACCCCCGACCCGAGCCCCGACCCGTCCCCGTCACCCACTCCCCACCGGCTCCTCCGAGCCCGGCCGATCCGGCCGCGGCCACCTATGCCGGTGCCGGTGTCGACATCGCCGCCGGCGAACGGGCCGTCGACCGTATCCGCCCGCTCGTCGCCTCCACCCTACGTCCCGAGGTGCTCGGCGACCTCGGTGGTTTCGGTGGCCTGTTCGCGCTGCGGCGCGACCGCTTCCGTCAGCCGGTGCTGGTGGCGGGCACCGACGGGGTGGGCACCAAGGGGCTGGTGGCCCAAGCGGTGGGGCGGTTCGACACCATCGGGATCGACCTGGTGGCCATGTGCGTGGACGACCTGGTGTGCCAGGGGGCCGAGCCCCTCTTCCTCCTCGACTACGTGGCCGTCGGCGCGGTCGACCCGGACCGGATGGCCGAGCTGGTCGCGCGGGGTCACCGAGGGATGCCGGCAGGTGGGCGCGGCGCTGCTCGGCGGGGAGATGGCCGAGCACGCCGGGGTGATGGAACCGGGCGCCTTCGACCTGGTGGGCTTCGCCGTCGGCGTGGTCGAGCGAGACGAGATCCTCGGACCGCACCGGGTCGAGGTGGGCGACGCCCTCGTCGGCCTGCTCTCCCCCGGCTTGCGCTGCAACGGCTACACGCTGGCCCGCCAGGTGCTGCTCGAGCGGGCCGGCCGCACCCTCGACGCCCCGGCCTGGACCGGTGCCGCCACCTCGCTGGGCGACGAGCTGCTCCGGCCCTCGGTCATCTACACCCCGGCGGTCCGGGCGGCCCTGGCCGTCTCGGACGTCCATGCCGTGGCCCACATCACCGGCGGGGGACTCGAGGACAACCTGCTCCGGGCGCTGCCCGACGGAGCCCGGGCCGTGGTCGATCGCCGGACCTGGGCCGTCCCGCCCATCTTCGAGGAGATCCGCCGGCTCGGACCGGTGTCCGACGACGAGATGGCCCGGGTGTTCAACCTCGGCGTCGGCATGGTGGCGGTGGTGGCCGGTCCCGATGTCGACGCCGCCCTGTCGGCCCTCGGGGAGGCCGGGCGTCGACGCGATGCCCGTCGGCCGGGTCGAGGCGGGTGAGCGTGGTGTCGAGCTGGTCGGCCAGCCGGGGTGGCCGTCGGCCGAGGCCAGGGGGGCCCGGTCGGCATGACCACGTCGCTGCCGACCAGCGAGTTCGAGGCACTCCGCCACCATCTGCTGGAGCACTCGGTCAAGCGCGGCGACTTCGTGCTCAAGTCCGGGCGGCGGAGCAACTGGTTCATCGACTCGAAGCAGACGGTCTGCCGTCCCGAGGCCATGGTTCTGGTGGCCGACGCGGTCATCTCGGTGCTGCCCGACGACGCCACGGCCATCGGGGGCCTCACCATGGGCGCCGACCCGGTCGCCTTCGTCACTGCCGGGGTGGCCGCCTCGAGGGGCCGGTTCCTCAACGCCTTCAGCGTGCGCAAGGAGGCCAAGGACCACGGGGGCGGCGGACGCATCGCCGGGGCGCTCGACCCCGGGGACCGGGCGGTCATCACCGAGGACACCGTGACCCGCGGCATCTCGCTCCTGGAGGCGGCCCGCGCCGTCCGAGAGGCCGGGGCCGAGCCGGTGCTGCTGGTGGCCGTGGTCGACCGGGGTGGCACCGTCGAGGCCATGGCCGCGGCCGAGGGGCTGCCGTTCCGGGCCCTGCTCAGTGCCCCCGATCTGGGCTTCGAGTACGAGGGGGCCTGAGCCCTCGAGCTGACCGGCTCGGGGTCGGTCAGCGCAGCCGGGTCAGCACGATGGCCTGCTCGGGGCAGGACACCACGCACAGCCCGCAGGCCCGGCAGTCGTCGGCCCCCGGGGTGTAGGCCGACAGCCTCCCGTGGGCCCCGGACCTTGAGGCGGGCCAGGTGCCCGAGCGACCGGCAGCGGTGTCGTCGATGCGGCGGACCTCGAAGACATCGTTCGGACAGACGTCGACGCAGTCTCGCTTGCCTTCGCAGCGGGCGTGGTCGATCACCGGCCGGTAGGTCCCGGTCGGCGCGGCGCACCGCTCGCCGGGGCGATCGGGGTGGGCGGCGGCCTTCCGCTTCTTGGCCAGCCGGCCCGGCTCGGTGGTCAACCGACTTCGTCCGGTTCCGGTTCCGAGTCGGGCTCCGAGGTGGAGCTGCCCTCGGCCAGCACCAGATAGATGCGCCGGCGGGTGTCAGCCAGGATCTCGCCCACCGCCTTGATCTGTCCGTCGCTGCCGGCCCGTCCGACCTGCATGGTGGCTGCCGCCACCTCGACCATCAGACCCTTGAGGTCGACCAGCGATCGGTTGGCGCCGCGGGCGGCATCCTCCCACGGTGCGGGTCCGTCCCCGGCGGCGTCCGCCTCGGCCCGGCCCTCGTCGGTGAGGCTGAAGACCCGACGGCCTTCCGACTGGTTGGCCGTGACCAGGCCCTGGTCCTCGAGCGCCTGCAGGGTGGGGTAGACGGAGCCGGGGCTCGGACGCCACACCCCGGCACTGCGCTCGGTGAGCTCGGTGATGATCTGGTAGCCGTGCATGGGCTCTTCGGCCAGCAGGGCGACGACGGCGGCCCGCACGTCACCGCGGCCGGCCCTCGGGCCTCGGCCGAACATGGCACCGCCGAACCCGGGGCCGAAGCCGAGATGCCGGCCGAAGTCGGACCGGCCCCGGCCGCGTCCCCGCCCCCCGCCCCGTCCCCGGGTCAGATCCCCGAGACGGTCGAACCGGTCGTCGGGCGGGAACCCGGGCCCGGTGCCGTGCTCCCCGGCGAATTGATGGAACTTCCTGTGTCCGTGCATCTGCTGTTCTCCTTCATCAGTGGGGTCCGGGTCGCCGTCCGGCCGATCCGGCGAGTAGGTGAGCACCTGTCCTGAATGCTCGTCGTACGGTTACGATATATCGAGATACTACCTCTGTCAAGTTCCCGGGATCACCCTCGACCGGTCACCGGTAGCAGCCCTCGGGTTGCGATCGCCTGAAATTGGGGCGTATTGTTTGAGCAATCACTCAATCAAGGGGAGTGGCATGGCAAAGTCGGGTGCTCCGAGCACGGTGCACGGCAAGCGAGGGGCGCGGTCGGCCGGGACCCGACGCGCTCTCATCGATGCGGCCGTCGAAACGCTCAAGAAGGACGGGTTCGTGGGCGCCAGCGCCCGGGCCATCGCCGACGAGGCCGGCTCGAACCAGGGCCTGATCTTCTACCACTTCGGCTCGGTGTCCGATCTCCTGCTGGCCGCCCTGGACGCGGTGAGCGCCGAGCGGCTGGAGCAGTACAGCCAGAGGGTGGCGGCGGCCGGCTCGCCGACCGAGCTCGTCGAGGCGGCCACGGACGTGTTCCGAACCGACCTCGATGCCGGCTACATCACGGTGCTGGTCGAGATGATCGCCGGTGCGTCGTCCTCCCCCGATCTCGGCCGCGAGGTGGCCGCCCGGATCGCCCCGTGGCGGGAGTTCGCCCGACAGGCCATCGACCGCTCGGCCGGCGCCTCGGTGGGCGCCCTGGTGCCGACGGCCGACGTGGCCTACGCCATCGTGGCGCTGTACCTGGGTCTCGAGATGCTGAGCCATCTCGACGGGAATAGGCAGCCGGCCCTCGACCTCTTCGCCCATGCCCAACGGTTGGCCGCGCTGTTGGAGGGCCTGGCCGGACCCCGAGCCCCGGAGGCGAACCCATGACGACCAGCCCGGCCCGTGCCGACCAGACCACGCTCGGGCGGGACACCGGGCTCGACGTCGTGACCGGTGCGTTCAGCTACTCCGGAGCGGCCATCGCCGGTGCACTCGCCGAACGGGGTCGCCGGGTGCGGACCATCACCGGGCATCCTGACCGGGCCCCCGGTGACCACGCCATCGAAGCAGTACGTCCCCTCGACTTCGACGACCAGCTCGCCCTGGTCGAGTCGCTCCGGGGCACCACCACCCTCTACAACACGTACTGGGTGCGCTTCCCCCGCCGACAGGTCGATCACGACCTGGCCGTCGTGAACTCGCGCACCCTCTTCCAGGCGGCCAAGCGGGCCGGGGTCCAACGGGTCGTCCACGTGAGCATCACCCATCCGAGCGTCGAGTCTCCCTACGCCTACTTCCGGGGCAAGGCGCTCGTCGAACGGGCGCTGGCCGAGTCCGGGCTGTCGTTCGCCATTCTCCGACCCGCCATCCTGTTCGGTGGCGACGGGGTGCTCATCAACAACATCGCCTGGCTCCTCCGACACCTGCCCGCCTTCGCGGTGGGGGGCAGGGGCGACTACCGCATCCGGGCCATCCACGTCGACGACCTGGCCCAGCTGTGCGTGGCCGAGGGTACCGAGCGGGGCGACAGCGTGACCGACGCGGTCGGCCCGGAGCGCCCGACCTTCGTCGAGCTGGTGGGCATGATCAGGGACGTGGTCGGCAGCCACGCGCCCGATCGTCCGGGTGCCGGGCGTGGTGGTGGCGCCGCTGTCCCGGTTGCTCGGGCTCATGCTGCGCGACGTCCTGCTTACCGGGGACGAGTACCGCGCCATGGCCGGTGGCCTGGCCGACACCGATGGCCCAGCCACCGGCCCGACCCGCATCTCGGAGTGGCTGGCCGACCAGGGCGACACGCTGGGAGTCCGCTACGCGAACGAGATCGAGCGGCACTACATCCACTAGTGCCCCGGCTCAGTCCGGTCCGGCGCTCCCGAGCATTGCGTGGATGGACAGTCGCTCGTAGACGGATCCCTGTGGCCGGGGTCGCGAGGCGTAGACCCCGATCTCGGTGACCGGAAAGTGGGCGGACAGCCGAGAGCCGGCCAGGTCGGCCGGTCCCCGTCGCCCGCCGATGGTGCGGGCCAGGGTCAGGTGGCCGGCGAATGGTGGTTCGTCCCGCGGCCCCCATTCCTCGGTGGCCGGGCGGATGGCGGCGGCGAGGCCGTCGATCCCGGCCGCCGGTACCTGGAGGACGCGCCGCCCCGGGAACCAGGCGACGACCGGTCCCAGCGCGGCGATTGGAGCCTCCTCCGGGCCCCGGTCGTCGACGACCCCTTGCACGGCCGGGACGATCTCCTCGGGTGGTGCCTCGCCCAGGAACCGGAGCGTGATGTGCCACTGCGCCGGAGTGGTCCAGCGGACACCGGGTCGTTCGGGCCGGGGCAGAGCGGCAACCAGGTCGGCGACCGGGTCGGGTAGGGCGATGGCCACGAACAGGCGCACCTGTCCATTGTCCCGCCATTGGCCCGGACGCCCCACGCGCCCTCGGCACTCCGACGGAGAGGAGAATGCGCTCGACCAGGCGGGAGCCTGCCGCGATGGGTTGGATGGGCCCGGGCGGCGGAGAGCCGGAGGCGGCGGGGTGCCGGAGGGAGGCCGATGATCGAGGTCGAGAAGATCCTGCAAGGGGTGCACTCCGTGCTCGTCGTGGATTGGCCGAGCCGGGATGTCCCTGACACGCTGGCTCGGGTCGGGTTCGAGGTGACCGTCCATGGGGGACCCGGTCCCGAGGACTACTCCATGTACGAGTGGGACGGAGATGAGGTCGTGGTGCGCCATGTCGGCGTCGCGCCCGAGCAGGTCGATCTGGTGTACGTGCACCGCCCTATGGCGGAGCTCCCGGGCATCATCGCCATGGCCCGGACCCTCGGTGCCACGACCATCTGGTTCCAGTCCGGCCGCACCCCGACGGGGTCACGAGACCCCACCGGATGCTGGGTCCCAGACGATGAATCGCGACAGGCCCACCAACTGACGGGGGCGGTCGGTATCGCCTACGTGGACGGGCCGTACATTGCCGACGCAGTCCGCCAAGCGAGGGGAGGTGGATAGGCGGGCGTGGTACCAGCCAGTGCTCGTTCCGATCTGATCGGAGGTCTACCGATCTGACCGTGGCCCTTCTGGTTCTGGCATCTGGTGGTCGGGACCGGCGTCGATCCGGTGACCTCACGCTTTTCAGGCGCGCGCTCTACCAACTGAGCTACCCGACCTCGCCCCGGCGGACCGGGGTGGCGGACCTGACGGGATTTGAACCCGCGACCTCCGGCTTGACAGGCCGGCGTGCACTCCAAACTGCACCACAGGTCCCCGAGACCAGCTGGATCATCGCTGGGGATTGCCGCACCCCCAACGGGATTCGAACCCGTGTTACCGCCTTGAAAGGGCGGCGTCCTCGGCCGCTAGACGATGGGGGCTCCAACCCGATCAGGGCTTTTGGAGACTAGCAGAGCGATCACAGCGCTCCGTCCTGGCTCTCCTTCATCGGGAAGTTCGGCGCCGAGCACCTCGACCATGAGGTACTGCAGCTGTCCGAGCAGCTCGTAGAGCGCGTACTCGGCTGCGGTCGGGTCCTCGGGATCGGGTGCCTCCATGTCCTGGCTCACGTCGAGGCGGGTCCCGAGCACCAGCCGGACGGAGCTCGATGGCCGACAGCCAGGCCTGGAGCTCCGGCTCGCTCAGGGTGTCGGCATTGGCCGTCTCGACCAGACGGCGAAGGCCTCCCGGTGGTGGTTGATCGAGCGCACTGTCCACCAGTGCCCGGTAGTCGCGCTCGGCGTCCTCGAAGCCCATGCGCCGGGTAGGCGGGCGGGAAGAGCCGCTTGGTCATGGGGTCGTGGTCCTCGAGGAGCGGGGACGAGCTGCTCGGCCATGGTCACCAACACCGCCCGCACGCTGGGATCGAGCTTGATCGCGTAGCGCCCGTCGACGCCGGCGCCGTGATCGGTCGGGCTCACGTGGACTGTTCCATGGTGGCCCACAGGCCGTGCTCGTGGAGGCGGTAGACGTCGAGCTCGGCTCGCTCGCGGGTGCCCGACGAGACGACGGCCCGCCCCTTGTTGTGCACGTCCAGCATGAGCTTGGTGGCCTTCTCCTTGGAGTAGCCGAAGAGCTTCTGGAAGACGTAGGTCACGAACGACATCAGGTTGATCGGGTCGTTCCACACGATGACCAACCAGGGGCGGTCGGTGGCCTGGGACTCGACGATGTCGGGAAGCTCGGACTCGACCGGCGCCACCTCGGTCTGGCGGGCCTGCACCGTGGTCCGGAGCGACGTCGCTCACACCGGCTCCGGAAGGGATCGTTCGGCCGGCCTGTTCCACGGCTCGCGTCCCCGGGCGGCGTCCGGTGGCCGATGCCGGTCCGGGCCCACGGGCTCGAGGGGAGCTCGACCACCTCGGGTCGGTGGTCGGACAACCCGTGGTGGAACCAGAGCACGGCCGCCCACACCGTCGAGGCCCCGAGCACGTGGAGGCCCACCAGCACGGGCGGAAGATGGGTGAAGAACTGGGTGTAGCCGACCATCCCCTGCACGACCATCACCGCCGAGCACGACCCGGCCGGCGTTCTGGGTGCGGGCCGGCGCGTCGCTCTTCCAGAGCACCCAGAGCACGGCCACCAGCAGCACGGCGGTGGCCAGTACCACCTCGGCGTGGATACGGGTCATGTCCTCGAGGCCGAGCGGGATGCGCTTGGCCCCCTTGCCGCCGGCGTGGGGACCGGTGCCCGTGGTGGCCGCCCCGGCCGCCAGGACGAGGACGGTCATGCCCACCAGGGCGCGGCTCGAACCACAGGGCGGCACCCGCCCACCGCCACCGTGCCCCGTCCGGGCGCGTGACCGGCTTCGAGGGTGAGGACCACCGCCACGGCCAGCAGGGCCATGCCCACCATGAAGTGGGTCAGGACCACGTAGGCGTTGAGCTTGGTGTAGACGACGAACCCGCCGAGCACCGCCTCGCCGACGACGCCCGAGGACCAGCCCGCCCGACAGCCAGCGCAGGTCGCGGCGGGCCGGCCGGCGCAGGAACGACGCCACCATGGTGACGGCGCAGGCCACCACCAGCAGGAAGACCACCACCCGGTTGCCGAACTCCACCAGCGGGTGGAGGCGGAGCGGAGGCGTCAGCCGGTGCTGCGAGCAGGTCGGCCAGTCGGGGCAGCCGAGCCCCGAGTCGGACAGCCGGACGGCCGCCCCGGTGAGCACGTTGAGCACCACCATGGCCAGGGTGAACCGGCAGAGGTTGAGGAAGGGGCGGGGCCCGATACGCAGGGATGACACCGGCCACCAATGGTACCGGGCGGGCCGCCCCGAATGTCCCTGCGCCGGGCCCTCGCCCGACTGAGTCTTCGGCCCGATGGCTCTTTCCGCGGTGGCACCGCCCCGCCGCCTCTCCGCCGGTTCCCGAGTGGGTGCCTACGTGGCGCTGACCAAGCCGCGGATCATCGAGCTGTTGCTGGTCACCACCCTGCCCACCATGATCGTGGCCCAACGCGGGCTGCCGCCGGTGTGGCTGATGGTCGCCACCCTGGTCGGCGGGGCCCTGGCCGCCGGTGGGGCCAACGCCATCAACATGTACGTCGACCGGGACATCGACAAGCTCATGCGCCGTACGGCCGGCCGCCCCCTGGTGACCGGGGCGGTCACCCCGGCCGCGGCCCTGGTCTTCGCCCTGACCCTGGAGGTGCTGGCCTTCGTCGAGCTGGCCGCCCTGGTCAACCTGCTCTCGGCCGTCCTCGCCCTGTCGGCCACCCTCTTCTACGTCTTCGTCTACACCCTGTGGCTGAAGCGCACCTCGAGCCAGAACATCGTGATCGGGGGCGCCGCCGGGGCGGTCCCCGTCCTCGTCGGCTGGGCGGCGGTCACCGACCGGCTGGGGTGGACGCCCCTGGTGCTCTTCGCCATCATCTTCGTCTGGACCCCGCCCCACTTCTGGGCCCTCGCCGTCAAGTACCAGGACGACTACCGCACGGCCCAGGTCCCCATGCTGCCGGCCGTCTCGACGATGCGGCGCACCGCCGCCGAGATCCTCTTCTACAGCGTGCTCCTGGTCGCCACCTCCCTCCTCCTGGCCGCCGTCGCCCACCTCGGGGCCGTCTACCTCACCGCCGCCACCGTGCTCGGGCTGGTGTTCGTGGCCCTCGCCGTGAAGCTGTTCCGCCGGACCACCCCCAAGGTGGCCATGCAGCTCTTCAGCTACTCGATCACCTACCTGACCCTGCTGTTCGTGCTCATGGCGGTGGCCGTCTTCATCACCCGTTGACCGGGACCCGGCCGTGACCGGCGAACCGACCCCGCCCCCCGGACCGGACGGGACCGACCCGACCGATCCGACCGATCCGGCATCCCCGGCCGCGGAGCGACCCGGGCCCCGACGGTGGCGGGCCTTGTTGATCGGCACGGTCATCGCCGCCGGATTGGCCATCTTCCTCTTCGTCGGCCTCGGCACCACGTCGGGGACCGGGCCCGGGTCCGGCGGGGTGGTGGCGGTGGGCGATACGGCGCCCGGCTTCTCGGTGCCGTCGCTCACCGGAGGGAGGCCGGTCGACCTCGACGCCCTCGGCGTGGCCCGCCACCGCCCGGTGGTGCTCAACTTCTTCGCCTCGTGGTGCACGCCGTGCCAGCAGGAGACGCCGCTGCTGGCCCGCACGGCCGCGGCGGCGAAAGCCAGGCACTCCGCCGTGCAGTTCATCGGCGTCGACGTGGCCGACTCGGCGGCCAACGCCGTCCCCTTCGTGCAGCGGTCGGGGATCAGCTATCCGGTGGGCACCGATTCCACGCTCCGGGTGGCGGCCTCCCTCTACGGGCTCAACGGGGAGCCGAGCACGTTCTTCATCGACTCGTCGGGGCAGGTGGTGGCCCACGTCATCGGGGCCGTCGACCAGCGTCAGCTCGACCGGTGGCTCCAGCGCCTGACCACGACCTGACCCCTAGCTGACCGCAGTCGACTGACGGCGACCGGCACGGGGCCTCACTCCCAGCGGAAGGTCAACCCGGCCACCACCGGCGCGGCCGCCGCCCAGACCACCAGCACGACCCAGTCGCGGGCGGACACCGCCACCCCCCGCCCGAGGGTGGCGTGCAGGGCGTCGGCCAGGGCGGAGGCCGGCAGGACCTTGGCCACACCGGCCAGCCATCCGGGCAGCTTGGCGAGGGGGATGAGCATCCCCCCGAGCAACAGCAGGACCACGAAGAGGGCGTTGACCACGGCCAGGTTGACCAGGGGCTTGAGCCGGCCGGCCAGGAGCAGCCCGATCCCGCCGAAGGCGACGGTCCCGAGCACCATGGTGGCGACCGCCGCGCCCACCAGCGCGCCCCCGCTCCCGGGCCCCCCCGGGCTCCAGCCGAGGCCGTAGCCGACGCCCACCAGCACGGCCGCCTGTACCAGCTCGACGGCCACGATGGCGACGATCTTGGCGGCCAGCAGCCGAGGCCGGCCGAGGGGCGTGGTGCCGAGCCGCTTGAGCACGCCGTAGCCGCGATCGAACCCGGTGCCGATGCCGAGGGCGGTCATGGCCGTCGACATGACGGCCAGCGCCAGGATGCCCGGCACCAGGAAGTCGACGGGATGGGGCGTGCCGGTGGGCAGGACGTGCACCCCGGAGAAGAAGCAGAGGAAGAGGACGGGGATGCCGAGGGTGAGGAAGAGGGTCTCACCGTTGGTGGCCATCAGGGTGACCTCGGCCCGGAGCTGGGCGGTGAGCGGTCTCACCGGCTCGACCGGCCGCCGCGGGCGGCGGGAGCGGGGGCCGTCCGCTTCGGCGCGGCGAGCCGGTGATGGCCAGGTAGGCCTCTTCCAACGACTGGCCGGTCCGCAGGTCGCGGAGGGCGAGGTCACGCTCGGCCAGCCAGGCGGCCAGGGAGGCGACCAGCGCCGGCGTGGCGGCGTCCCCTCCGGGGTGCACCCGGTAGGAGCCGGGGCGCTCCTCCACCACCGTCGTGCCGGTCCCGATGGCCCGGGCCAGCAACCCGGTGTCGATGGACGGCTCGGTCGAGAACCGGACCGAGCCGTCGGCTACGCCCGAGGCCAGGGCGGCCGGTGATCCCTCGGCCAAGAGGCGACCGTGGTCGATGATCACCACGTGGTCGGCCAACCGCTCCGCCTCGGCCAGCTCGTGGGTGGTGAGCACCACGCAACGGTTGCGGGCGCGCTGGTCGGCGATGGTGTCGCGCACGGCGATGCGTCCCTCCGGGTCCACCCCGGCGGTGGGCTCGTCGAGGAAGAGCACCTCGGGTCGGCCCACGAGGGCGAGGGCCAGGGACAGCCGCTGCTGCTCGCCGCCGGACAGGCGCCGCCACGGGGTGCGGCGCACCGCGTCCATGCCGACCAGCTCGATCAGGCGGTCGGGGTCCTCGGCGTCCTCGTAGTAGCGGGCGAAGAGATGAACCACCTGGTGGGCGTTGAGCGATGGGTAGACGCCGCCCCGTTGCAGCATGACCCCGAGGTGGGGGACGAGGGCGGCGTGGTCGCGTCGCGGGTCGAGACCGAGGACCCGCACCGATCCGGACACCAGGCGGCGGTAGCCCTCGAGCGCCTCGACCGTGCTGGTCTTGCCGGCGCCGTTCGGCCCGAGCAGTGTCACCACCTGCCCGTGGCGGGCGGTGAAGGACAGGCGATCGACGGCCACGTTCTGGCCGTACCGGATCACCGCGCCATCGCAGACCACGGCCGGTGGGTCAGCCGGCGCACGGGCCTCGTTCACGGAAGGTCACGCTACCGTTGTCCCCGTCATGATCGATATCCGGTTGGTGCGGGAGGACAGTGCCGCGGTGAAGGCCGCACTCAAGCGGCGCGGCGTGGACGAGGCCGAGGTCGACCGTCTGGTCGAGCTGGACGAGGCGGCCCGGTCGGCGATCGGGCGGCGTGACGACCTCCGGTCACAGGTGAAGGCGCTCTCGAAGCAGGTCGGCGCGGCCCGCAAGTCCGGGGACGCGGCCGCCGCCGACGGGCTGGCCGCCCGCAGCCGCGCCCTCGGCGAGGAGGAACGGTCGCTCAACGTCCTGGCCGAGTCCGCCCGGGACGAGCTGCGCCAGGCCCTCCTGCTCCTGCCCAACCTGCCGTCGGACGACGCCCCCGACGGGGCCGGCCCCGAGGACAACGTGGTCGTCCACACCTGGCCCGACTCCGCCCCGACCTACACCGAGGCGCAACGGGTACCTCACTTCGAGGTGGGCGCCGAGCTGGGTCTGCTCGACATGGAACGCGGGGCCAAGCTGGCCGGCTCGATGTTCCCGCTGTTCCGCGGCTTCGGCGCCCGGCTGCTCCGCGCCCTCACCTCGCTGGCCCTCGACCGGCACGCCGACGCCTACGAAGAGGTTCGCCCGCCCACCCTGGTGCTGACCGAGACCATGATGTCGACCGGCCACCTGCCCAAATTCGAGGAGGACGCCTACCACGTCGAGCGCGACGACCTGTGGGCCATTCCCGACCGCCGAGGTGCCGCTGACCTCGATGTGCCGGGGCGACATCCTCGACGAGCACGATCTCCCCGTTCGCCTGACCGCGGTGACCGCCTGCTTCCGCCGGGAGGCGGGCGCGGCCGGGCGCGACACCCGGGGGCTGCTCCGGGTGCACGAGTTCGACAAGGTCGAGCTGTTCGCCTACGCCACCCCCGAGCAGGCGCCGGCCCTGCACGCCGATATGGTCAGCCGGGCCGAGTCGCTGCTCCAGGCCCTCGGCCTGCAGTACCGGGTGGTCGACCTCTGCACCGGCGACCTGGGCAACTCGGCCGCCCGCACCTTCGACCTCGAGGTCTACGCCCCCGGTGTCGACCAGTGGCTCGAGGTCTCCTCGGTCAGCTGGTTCGCCGACTACCAGGCCCGCCGGGCCAACATCCGGTACCGGCCGTCAGGTGGCCCGCCGACACTGGTGCACACGCTCAATGGCTCGGCGCTGGCCTGGCCGCGCATCTGGGCCGCGCTCATCGAGACTGGTCGACAACCCGACGGCTCGGTGGTGCTTCCCGAGGCCCTCGGCCCCTATCTGCGGGGCGAGACGGTCATCGGCCAGCCGGGGTGACGGGGCCCCGTCGGTGCATGGGTCAGGTGGCACGCTCTGCTCCGCCGCCGACCGGGTGCCGCCGCACAGACGTAGCATTCGACACTCGGACTCGGCGACCGAATCGACGGAGGTGGTCCTGTGGAGGGGAAGCGATCCTCGGTCAGCGGGGCGAATGGCGTCGCCATCGGGCTGATGACCGCCGGCTCGGGGCCCTCGTTGCTGCTCGTCCACGGCGGCGTGGGTCAGATCGAGCGGTGGGAGCCGGTGTGGGCCGCCCTGACCCAGCGCTGGCAAGTGACGGCGATGGATCGTCGGGGCCGGGGATCGAGCGGTGATGCCGACCGATACTCGCTGGAGGCCGAATTCGGGGATGTGGCCTCGGTGGCCACCGCTCTGGCCGAGGAGGCGGGCGGGCCGGTCGACGTCTTCGCCCACAGTTACGGTGCAACCTGCACGCTCGGAGCCGTGAGCCGCACCCCGGCGCCGTTCAGGCGGATCGTGCTCTACGAGCCCCCCGGCCCCGAGACCGTGTCACCGGAATGGCTGGACCGGCAGGCGGCGATGGTCGCCGACGGCAGGACGGGACGCGCCATGGTGAGCTTCCTGATGGAGATCATCGGCCTCTCCAGCGAGGAGGTCGACGAGCTCAAGCGCACCCCGCCGGCCTACGACATCCTCTCCGTCCTGGCCGCCACATTGCCGCGCGAGGGAACCGCCCTCCTGACGGCCGATCTGGTCGACTCGGCCCGATCGGTGACCCGCCCGACCCTGCTGCTCCTCGGGGAGACGGGCCCGCGGTGGGCCGGCGACGTCACTCGGATGGTCGCCGACGCCATCCCGGACTCGGAGGTCGTCCTCCTTCCCGGGGTCGGGCACGAGGCCATCGATGCGGCCCCGGACCTGCTCGTCCGAACCTTGGAGCGATTCCTCGTCGAACGGAGCTGAGACATCGCCCCGGCCCGGAGGGAGGCGTGGGCGTTGACCCGCCGGTCAGTCGGGGGGCGCGTCGAAGCGGTAGCCCACGCCCCGGATGGTGGTGATCAGCTTGGGCGAGGAGGGGTCCTCCTCAATGTGGGTGCGCAGCCGCTTGATGTGCACGTCGAGGGTCTTGGTGTCCCCGAAGTAGTCGGACCCCCAGATGCGGTCGATGAGGACGTCCCGGGTGAGGAGGCGTCCGGCGTTCTCCATCAGCAGGGAGAGCAGCTCGAATTCCTTGCGCCGGAGATGGACATCCACGCCGCGGATGAAGACGAGATGACGGTCAGGATCGATCTGGATGCCGCCGGCCTCGAGGACGGACGATCCGGAGCCCGACTCGTCGTCGTGGTCGGAGCCTGACCCCGACCGGCCGT
Organism: uncultured Acidimicrobiales bacterium; assembly: GCA_963727075.1. Taxonomy (GTDB): domain Bacteria; phylum Actinomycetota; class Acidimicrobiia; order Acidimicrobiales; family RAAP-2; genus Bog-756. The sequence continues at coordinate 180,729 of CAVSET010000002.1, read as the reverse complement.
CGAGGTCACTGCCTTGGCCGGCCTCGGAGGGCGGCGTGCGCCGGAGGACGGCGCGCATCCGGGCCACCAGCTCGCGGAGACGGTAGGGCTTGGCCACGTAGTCGTCGGCTCCGACCTCGAGACCGACCACGGTGTCGATCTCGGTGCCCTTGGCCGTGACCATGATGATCGGCACCGACGACCGGGCCCGTATGGATCGGCACACGTCGATGCCCGACAGCCGCGGCAACATGAGATCGAGCAGCACCAGGTCGGGCTCGACGGAGGCGAACAGGCGGAGCGCCTCGTTGCCGTCGCGGGCCACGGTGACGGCGAACCCCTCGCGTGCGAGGCCGATGACCAGTGCGTCGATGAAGGACTCGTCGTCCTCGGCCAGCAGGACCTTGGTCTGCGACTCGTCGGCAGCCGCCGGTTCCACTGTCATGCCGAGCACTCCGTCATGCCGAGCACTCCGTCATGCCGAGTACTCCGTCATGCCGAGTACTCCGTCATGCCGAGTACTCCGTCATGCCGAGTACTCCGTCATGCCGAGTACTCCGGCGGGCTGGGCAGGACGAGGGTGAAGGTCGAGCCCTCGCCCTCCCGCGAGTCCACCTCGACGCGGCCCTGATGGTTGCTGGCCACGTGCCGGACGATCGAGAGCCCGAGCCCGGTGCCGCCCGAGTCGCGGCTGCGTCCATGGTCGACGCGGTAGAAGCGCTCGAAGATCCGCTCGAGGTCGCGGGTGGGGATGCCTACACCGCTGTCGGTCACGGCCAGCTTGATCTCGCCGTTGGTCTGGCTGCCGGACACCTGGACCACCGCGTCCTCGTAGGAGAAGGTGACGGCGTTCTCGAGGAGGCTGTGGATGGCGGAGACCAGCTGGCGCCGGTCGCCGATGACGTGAACGGGCGGGCTCGGCTCGTGGAGCTCGATGGTAATGCGCCGCTGCTCGGCGGCCGAACGGACCCGCTCGATCGCCTCGGCCATGACCAGGTTCACGTAGATGGGCTCGCGGGGCGGGTCCTCCTCCGACTCGATCCGGCTCAGGTCGAGCAGGTCGTCGATGATCCGGCTGACCCGGAAGGCCTCGGCGTGGATGCGTGACGCCAACCGCTGGGCCACCTCGGGGTCGGGCTCGACGGTCAAGGTCTCGGCCAACAACCCGAGGGCCCCCATCGGGGTCTTGAGCTCGTGGCTCACGTTGGCCACGAAGTCGCGTCGGATCTCCTCGAGCCGGCGCCGCTCGGACACGTCCTCGATGATGGCGATGACCCCGAGCGGCCGCCGCCCGTCGTCGATGAGCCGGGTCCGCACGGTGAGGGTCTGGCGGGGCGGGCCGTAGAGATCGAGGGTTCGCTCGGCCGAGCCCTCCTGCCAGGCATTCTCGAGGAGCTCGGTCACCGCCTGGGCGGCCAGGGCGTCGCCGTGGCGGTTGCTCATGAGCCCGAGGGCCCGGGCGTTGCGGAAGGCCACGTCCCCGTCCTCGTCGCAGACGATCACCCCCTGGGGGAGGGTGTCGAGAGCCCGCCGCAGGCGGATGGCGTCGGAGCTGGCCTCGGTGACCGCCTCGGCCGCCTCCCCGGTCACCCGTTCGAGGTGCATGAGCACCGAGTCGACGGTTCCCTCGTCGGGGGGCTCGACCCCGAGCCGGTTGGACAGGGCGGTCAATCGTTGCTGGAGGGACCGCCGGCCGGCCCGGCGGCCCAGCCGGGCGGCGATGACGACGGCGAGCACGGCCACCACGCCCAGCGCGATGTACCCGATCTCGTACGACTTCACTGCCTAAGCATGACAGGCCGGTGGTGGGGCGGTGGTGACGGTCCGTTCCGGATGGAAACAACATGAAAAGACAGAAAAACTATTGAAATGTCGGATGGTCGTTCTTACGCTGTCCACCATGATCCCGATCCTGCCGACCATGGTCTCGATCCCGCCCGCCGTTGCGATCGGGCCCCCGGCGTCCGTCCCGCCCGCGGCCGGACCGGTCCCCCGCACCCCTCCTCGCCACCGTGCACTCGGCCGGCCGGTTGGTCGACGTGGTCAACATGCACCCCGACCCGAACGCCCTGCCCGGGGGGCAGGTGCTGCAGAACCTGATGAACGGGCTGGACAGCTGGGCGCTGGCGCTGGCCCTGGTGGGGCTGGTCATCGGCGCGGCCGCGTGGGCGCTCGGGTCGCACGGGCAGAACTACCAGCAGACCTTCGTGGGTCGCCGGGCCGTGCTGATCTCGGGATTGGCCGCCCTGATCATCGGGGCCGGCCCGGGCATCGTGAGCTTCTTCTTCAACGCCGGCTCGGGCGTGCACTGAGGTGACGGCGCTGGCGGCCGTGCCCGTCATTCCGGCGAGCAGCTGCCCGTCGGCCGCGGCCGCCCTCGGGACCGGCGGCCTCGGGCCGGTGTGCCAGGCGGCCTCGGGGGTCGGTGGCCTGGCCGGTTCGGCCGTCTCCCAGCTCGCCGGAGCGGGGGTCGACAGCATCCTGAACGGTCTGGGCACGTGGGTGGCCACCGGATCCACCTGGTTGCTGGGGCAGATCGGCGGGGTCATCGGGGCCACCACCGGCATCGACCTCGGGGCCTCGTGGTTCAGCGGCCACTACAGGACGATGGCCGCGCTCGGCGCCGTGGTCATCGCGCCGCTCCTCCTGCTCGGCATCATGCAGTCCGTCTACCGACAGAACGCCTCGATGCTCGTGCGGTCGGCCCTCGTCCACGTGCCGCTGGCCATCCTGTTGACGGCGGTGGCGGTCAAGCTCGTGCAGCTCGGCGTGGCCGTGACCGACGCCATGAGCGCGGCAGTGGCCCAAGGGGCCGGGCTCGATGCCGGGCACTTCATGGGCTCGGTTACCGCCGCGCTGTCCGGCCCTGCCGCGGCGGGAGCGGCCGCTGGATCGGGCGGGGCGCCGGCCTTCGTGCTGTTCCTCGGCGCCCTGGCCGTGGTGTTCGGAGCGGTGATGGTCTGGATCGAGCTGCTGCTCCGCGCCGCAGCCGTGTACGTGGCCGTGCTCTTCCTGCCGCTGGCCCTGGCCAGCCTGGCCTGGCCGGCCATCGCCCACTGGTGCCGGCGCCTGGTCGACACCCTGGTGGCGCTCATCCTCGGGAAGTTCGTCATCGTGGCGGTCCTCAGCCTGTCGGCCGGGGCCCTGGCCGGCGGGGCCGGCGCCGGTTCCGGCTCCAGCCCCGGGGGAGCGGCCGGTGCCTCGGACGGGGGCGGGTTCGGGGCGGTCCTCGGGGGCGCGGCCCTGCTTCTCCTGGCCGCCCTCGCCCCGTGGGCCCTGTTCCGCCTGCTCCCGTTCGTGGAGATGGGGGCCGTCAGTCACCTCGAGGGCGTCGGTCGTCGCGCCCACCAGGCCGTGGCCACTCCGGTACGCGGCCTGGCCCAGGTGGCCATGCGGGCCTCGGTGGCCGGCGGCGCGGCGGGCGTGGCCGCCGGCCAGGTGGGGAGCCAGGTCGGCTCGGGGGGTCATCGGGCCCCGGCCGGCATCACTCCGGGTGGGCTCGCGTCGGCGCCCCCCGGCCCTTCCGGAGACCGCCCCGATCCCGGGCGGTCGTCCGTCGAGACCAGCGGCGTTGGGACGGCCGAGCCTCCGGGGCATGCCATCCCGAGCTGGGAGGTCCACCCGGCCGCCACCGCGGCCGCCCGCTACTACCTGGAGGGCGGGCCCCAGTCGGGTGCGCTCCCGCCCGCCGTGCACCTCCCGCCCCCGGCGGGGGCGTCCCACCCCGCCGGGTCGCCAGCCGTGCCGGCTCGTCCGGACCCGAACGGCCCGAACCGTCCCAACGCGGTGACCCCGTTGCCCCGCCAGAGCGGGGCGCTGGTCTCCGACGGGTTGGGCTTTGACGAGCTCGGTCCCCGCCTCATCGCCACCCGGACCGCCCCGCGCCGCCCGGCGCCGGCGGACGGCCATGGCTGAGCCGGGCCGGGCCGGACGTACGGACCGGGTGCGCTACCGCTTCCCACCGCTCGAGAAGCGCGGGGTGATCGCCGGGTGGCGGGGCGGGCAGATCGCGGCGGTGGCGCTGTGCCTGGTGGTGGCGGTGCTGGCCGTGCGCTCGCGGCCCTCGATCGGCGGCATCGCCCTGGCTCTGGTCAGCGTGGGACTGGGACTGGCGGTGGCCTTCTGGCCGATCCGCGGGCGTACGGGCGAGCAGTGGCTGCCGCTGGCCACCGGTTGGCTGTGGGGGACGGTCGGTGATCGCCGCCAGCTGGCCCCCGGCCCTCGCCATGGCCATCGGGCCGTGGTCGCCCCGGCCCGGGACCACCGGCCCGAGGTGGAGGTGCACAACGGGTCGGCCGGCCGGTGGGCCATGGGCCGGCGCAGCCTCTTCGGCGGGCTCACCCTCATCGGCATCCCACTCGGGCGAGACGCGGCCGGCCCGCAGATGGCCGTGGTCCTCGACGCGCCGGCCCGCACCGCCACCGCCGTGTTGGCCGTGCGCGGCCACAGCTTCGCCCTCCTCGGCCCGGCGGACCAGGACTCGCGCGTCGCAGCCTGGGCCCGGGCGTTGTCGACCCTGGCCCGTGAGGGGTCCGAGGTCCACCGGGTGCAGTGGGTCGAGTCCTGCCTGCCCGACGACGGTGGCGCAGTGCGGCAGTACTGGGACGACCGCGGCGCCGTCGGGACCGACTCGCCGGCCGGACTCTCCTACCGCTCGCTCATCGCCGAAGCCAGCCCGTCCATCCGGCGGCACCGGATGCTGCTCGCGCTCAGCGTCCACACATCCCGATCGTCCCGCTCCATCCGGGCCGCCGGGGGCGGGACGGCCGGTGCCGGCTCGGTCCTGGCCCGCGAGGTCCTGTCATTGCACCGCGCCCTCGACGGGGCCGAGATCGACGTGGAAGGTGTTGTCGGCCCTGGAGCCCTGGCCCGCCTCATCGGAGTGGCCTGGACTCCCTCCACCGGCTCCGGAGGTCGGGATGACGGAGGGCGGGCCGGTGGGTGGGACATCGGTCGGCCCGGACAGGGGGCGGGCGCCCCCGGCCGGTGGGGATTGGATGAGTGGGATCGGGCCCCCCACTGGCCCTGGCCCATGGCCGTCGAGCCCCACTGGGACTCGGTGCGCACCGACGGCACGTGGCACACCACGTACTGGATCGCCGAGTGGCCGCGGGTGGACGTGACCCCCGACTTCCTCGGCCCGCTCTTCTTCTCGCCGCTGCGACGTTCGATCGCGGTGACCATGGAGCCGGTCAGTCCCAGCCGTGCCGCCCGCCAGGTGGCCCAGTCACGCACCGCGGACCTGGCCGACGGCGAGCTGCGCCGCCGGGGCGGGTTCCTCGTGACGGCCCGGCACACCCGGGAGAAGGAGTGCGTCGAGGACCGCGACGTGGAACTGGCCGACGGGCACGCCCAGTACCGCTTCTCGGGGTACGTGACGGTGACCGCCGACAGTCGCGACGAGCTCGCCGAGGTGCGTGCCGCCGTCGAGCAGGCGGCCGGCCAGGCGCGGATCGAGCTGCGACTCCTCTACGGCGAGCAGGACGCGGCCTTCGCCTGCACCCTGCCCCTGGCCCGGGGATTGTCGTGAGGACGCCCGGCCCGCGCGTGCCGGGACACGTGACCACCACCCGCCATCTCGGCGCGGCCTACCCGCTCGTCGCCGAGGCCGGACTGGGCCACGAAGGGGTGCTGGTCGGCCGCGACGTCCTCGGAGGCTCCTTCGTCTACGACCCGTTCGCCCTGTACCGCCACGGGGTGGTGACCAACCCCAACATGGTGGTCGTCGGGCAGATCGGACGAGGCAAGAGCTCGTTCGTGAAGTCGTACCTCTGGCGCCAGTCCGTCTTCGGCCGGCACGCCTGGGTCGTCGACCCCAAGGGTGAGTACGGGCCCCTGGCCGAGGCATGCGGCGTGATCCCGGTCGCCTTGCGGCCGGGCGGTCCGGTCCGCCTCAATCCGCTCGACACCGGTGACGTCACCGGCGGAACCCACGGAGTGGCCGGGGCGGACCCAGGGGCGGGGTCCCCCGTCGACGGCAACCATCGACGGCGGATGGCACTGACCTCGTCCCTGGCGGTGGCCTGCCTCGGGCGCGACCTCCTGCCCCGCGAGCGGGCGGCGATCGACGCGGCCATCATCGAGGCGTCGACGCGGGCCAGCCAGGCCCGCATGCCGGCACCCACCCTTCCCCAGGTGGTCGAGGCCCTGCTCGACCCGGACCCCGGCGCCTCGGCCACCCTGCGGACGACCCCGGCCCAGCTCCTCGAGGACGGTCGCGACACCGCCCTGGAGCTCCGCCGGCTGGTCCACGGCGACCTGAGCGGGATGTTCGACGGCACCACCAGGCCCTACCGATCCGGCTGTATCCGAACATCGCCCCGCATGGGCTAGCCAGTGCCACGGTCGATAACCGCCCCGCTACCGGTGATCGGGGACAGTGACAAACGCTCATTCCTGGCCTTAGTGGTCTTCTTCCTGGCCTTAGTGTCTTCGAAAATAGGTGGAGCAGTTGTCACGCCATCGGCGCTGGACACGCCTCGTCAACGCTTACGTCAATTCCGCTACCCGGCATCAGGCACACGGTGGGTACTCATGGCGCAAGCTCGGGCATGTTGCAGCCGAGAGTAGGGGCGAACGGCCCTAGCAGCAAGAGGTGCCGACGGTAAGAGTGACTGTACGGGCTTCGACCCGGTACGAGGCGAAGGGGCACAACAATAAGGAGGCCCGCTCATGCGCCCAGTCCGACTCTTCCTGGCCGTCGGGGTGGCCCTCCCGGCCGTAACCCTCGTCACTGCCTTGTCCCTTGCAGGCCCCGCGTCGGCGACGCATTCGGGGGTTTCCTGTGGGAAATTCGCCACCTTGCCTTTCCCGATGACCTTGCCGCCTGAGCTGGGCAACTGCTCGCCCAAAATCACCGGTGGCTCCGGAACATGGGACTACAACACGATCACATGGGCGAACGGAAAGACGACTTCGACCTCAGTGACCGTCACCCCGGTGACGGGGAGCGACGAGAGGGAGAAGAAGAGTTGCCCCAGCGGTGAGCAGGAGTACATCTTGTCGGGCACGGTCACCGCCGATACCACTGGTCGCATCCCAGTCGGTGGGCCCATCTATGGGGAGGCTTGTCAGAATATGTATCAGGCTGAGAGTAATGAGCGAGGCAACCGCTTCACCTTCAAATGATGTAACTGCACGAAGAAGGTAGGGACTCGACTGCGCCCAAGGTGCCGTTCATGGGCAGGTAACTATCGCGAGCGCCGAAGATGGCCGGGAGACCACACCCCGCTTAGATCCGAAGTGCCGGTTTACCGCTCGCGAGCGGAAGCAGTCCATCGCTGTGGGGACAGAAGGTGTCCCACTCAACCGGTGATCAGTGACACCCCCGGCATGTGACTGTCAGCCCGACGGGTTGCCATCCAGACGCTCGACCCCGACGCAGGAGACTGCCGGATTGTCTGCACCATGGCATCTGTGGCCATAGTCTTCGGGAGGCATGGTCGACGAATCAGAGCGCCTCGGTGATGCTCAGGGCGAGTGGTACTACTGCTTTGTGCACAAGAAGGTCGAAAGACCGAAGGTCGAAACACTCGACGAGTGCAGCCACGTGGATCGGATGGGGCCATACCCCACGAGGGTGGACGCTGAGAATTGGCAAGAGCGCGTCGCAGCTCGGAACGAGGAGTGGGACGATGGCCAATAGGCCGCCCACAAAGCGCGCCCCGAGAAAGTGCCGCTGGGCAGCCCGGATGTGCCGTTGGAGGCAGAGGAATCCGCCTCCGGGACTGACTTCGACTGGCTCAAGCGGCCACGACGAAGCTGAACGGAAGTTCCAAACGTCGGTCACCTCGCGTGTGGGGGGCGCTTCAGGGACCTCTTGGTCGTAGCCAGGAAGTCCTCGTACCGGTCGGGCTTCACGGTCAAGGCTGTAACGGAAAGTACCGTCATCTCCAACCCCCTTTCGAATATCCGCCAGACGGTGGATACCTGCAACGCTACGCCTCATCGGGTTCACGTGCTCGGCCGCATCCGATCCGGCAACTGTTCGACGGTGACGTTTGGGGACGGTCAATAACCGCCGCCTACCCGGCAGCGATAGGGGACAGCCTGCGAGGTTATGGTGTCGACATCGGGCGTCGCTGAGAGGATCATCCTTTTGGAGCACGCTTACCAGCATTTCAACGAGCGCCGGATCGATGACCTGTTGGCGATGATGACCGGTGACGTTCTTTGGCCCGATGTTGCGAATGGAACCGTCATGGAAGGCAAGGCAGCGATTGGTCCGTACTGGGAGGCCCGTTTTCAGTCGCTGATCCGAAGGTGATCCCAGCCGACTTCTTTCCCGTTGGTAGCGAGTTGGTTGCCGTCATCAAACAGCGACTCCTCAACCATGAAGGTGAACTCCTAGCACCACCTACCACGGTGTTCCACCGGTACACATTCAGGGACAATCTCGTGAGCCGCATGGTGGTCTTCATGGATCGAGCTGCAGCAGCAACGCCGTAGCTCCGATCCGGTGTTGTGGGGCAGTCTGGCGAATGTCCGGCCTTCCTTCTGGTGCCTCTCTTCTAGTCTCGTGAGAATGCGGACGGCTTACTTCATCGGATATCGGATTGATGACGATCCTAACGACAGCGTGCGGTGCGACTGTCTCTGAAAATCACCCGACCTCCCCTCGAAGCGATGCACCGAGCCAGAGCGGATCAAACGGCTCGGCCGTGTCTAGGCGACCCAAAGCAAGCGACGACAGCATTGCGCTGCTAGAGAACGGGCACAGTCTCCGTGATTTAGAACTCACGAACGTGTACGTACCAACGGGGGGTCGATTTGGAGCAGTTGTGGAGATCCATCCCACGGCGCAACTACTCATGCTGCAGGTGTCGAAACTTCCAGCTGGTGGAGACTTGCTGGTATGCCCCGTCGACACGGGAGGCCCCGGTTCCCACATCTGGTCAAGGACCAGTCAGGCGTGCACGCCAGTGACCTCAACTTCAAGGACACCGGTACAACTGTTCCAGGCTGACGGGAATACCCATGTAGCGATGGAGTTCGATGGCAACTGGAAGAGTCCGGTCAGCATCGGAGCAGTGGGAGTGAGCTACGAGGCTGTCGACGATTATTTCTATGTCGACTTCGCCGTTCCATAGGCCCAGGTTTGTCAGATGGCCATTCCAATTGGTGGTCAGGTCGTTCGAGGGGTGACTCACTCCTCCTTGCGGTTCATCGAACAGGAGATATTCATGGCTGAGAAAAGTCCTGATGGAAACGGTAGGGATGGAGCAAAGCTGGGTGGCGGAGCAATAGCCTCGCTCACTGGAGTCGGGCTGCTGGTCATCTTCATGGTCCAGAACACCGAGAAGATCACACTTCACTTCTTAGTGTGGGACTTCACTTGGCCTCTGTGGCTCTTCACCCTCGTTACGGCAATCTTCGGTGCACTCATCTGGTTCGGCCTGGGCGTTCTTCGCCGTCACCGACGGCGTTTGGCACGTCGCCAAGACCGGCGAGGCTAGCCGCAAACGCCCACCCCGTTTCGAGTGGCTCACGTGATCAGGAGTGGATTTCCTGCATCGATGGGCGGCGTTCGTCGAGATGAGATCGACAGCCCCTACCAGGGGGTTTGCCGCAGCGGATCAGGCCGCCAAGCCCGGGGCCGACGTTACGGTGAGGGTCGCACGGAAGTCGGGCCAGGCTTTCGCCCCGTTCCGCCGACGGGCTGCTGAGCGTGCGTCTGTGGAAAAGGTCCTGCTCTCCTCACGGAATCATCACCAGCTCCATGAGTGCGGCCTCACAACTGAACGATTGACTGGTCACTTGGCAACGACGGTGTGAAAGGTGCTTCCATGTTCAAGAAGGTCCCGATCGGCATGGCCATCATTGGATTGCTGACACTTGGCAGCGTTGGTGGGACTTCAGGAGCGTCCGCAACTGCACAGGTGCCAGCTACCGTGCCCGTCACCGTATTGGACGGCCAGGGATCCCCTCAGGGGGCGCGTCCCACCGTGGAAGTCCGCGTCGGGAACTCCAATCCCGTTCCGGTGCTTCTCGACACCGGCTCATCGGGCCTCCACATTTTCGACACGGCGGTCAACACGGGTGCTGGTTCGGGAGTCACACTCACCTCTCAACCCTCAAACATCACCTATTCGGGAGGTCACAGATTCACCGGCGTCGTGGCCAGCGCAGTTGTCACGATCGGGTTGTATGCGACCAAGATGCCAGTGTCGCTTGCCTACGTCGAACAGGCATTCTGTATTCCCAGTAAGCCCACTTGCCCTGCTTCTGGCGGCATTCCCGGATTTGAGCAGTCGGGCATGTACGGGATCCTTGGCATTGGGACCCAATCGAGCGGCGGCGGGATCGCCAGCCCGATTCTGGGCATGCCCGGATCCCTCGGAAAGAAGTGGAGCCTCCACTTGGCTGGCGCATCGGGAACGCTCACGCTCGGAGCCAAGCTTCCCACCCGGCGTTTCGCCACCACCATTCAAATGACACAGATCGGTCGTCTTCAGTAGGAGGCGCCCTCTGGGCAGACAGCAGGCTGCCGCTGTGTTTGAGCGTGGGCCAGAACAACGGGTGCGTACCTGGATTGTTCGACTCAGGGACCTACACCATGCAGATTTCAGGCCCGGTACTGGATCAAGCACCGACGATCACCGGAACCGATCACGTGGTGGGTGGGACACCAGTCGGAGTCTCTCTCAGTGGCGCCAAGACCCCGTTCTGGACCTTTGTGGCCGGTACTACCAAGTCGGCAGACCTCGTCACTGTGAAGATGGGTCAGGGGCCCTTCGTCAATACCGGCGTCCAAGCGTTCTACGACTTCACTATCACGTATAACGACACCACCGGTCAGATACTGCTGTCGCAGTAGCGTCACCGAGCGGAACATCCAGCTCATATCCCAATAGGTGCTTTGAACAGGGAGTATTCGCAAAATGGTGTGCGATTCAGGTCCCCGGATGGGGGCCCGATGGTCGTGCCCGGCGATTGGCAAGCTGAGATCGATTCACAGGTACCTCTGATGGCCCTTGAGCGAGACCGTTGGTCGCCTTGAAGAGGTCCGATTTCCTGCCCAGGAGGGTGCAGAGCCGAATAGGGCAAATCGGGATGTTCGACGGGACCACCAGGCCCCGCCATAGTGCAGGTAGACCGACATTGGATTAGATCATGTAGGCGATCATCGAAGAACCCGGCGCATCGCATGAGTAGACCCGAAGTGGCTGACTCGCCCAATCGAACTCAGGCAGACATTCGACGTTCCTGACATTTCCGGGGTGGAATGCTTCGTGCTTGACGGAGCATGAGGTGCTGGTCGCCGGGAGCCTTGACAGCGAGAAGTTGAAACCCATGACGACGGTAGAAGGCTACGTTGCGCCGTTCGCAATGCAGGACGACCTCTGCGCCGGATTCGTCGGCGTGACCGAGGAATGCATCGAGCATCCGCCCGCCGTACCCGCTGCGGGCCGGTACCGCGGCCAGGAAGTCAATGCACCACCGGGGGGCTTGAGGAGGACGGCAGCCGAGCCAATAGCCCCCGGTCGCTCCGGTAGGCACGCAGAGCACGCCAAAGGGTCAACATCAGACGCACTCCGACGAAGGAAACCATGACAGCGAGGATCACCTTGGTGGAGACTCCCGCCGCTACGAGAGCGATGCGGAGCGGCAGTAGCAGGATTGCATTGGTAACGATCACCAGGACCAGTGCGGCTGATAAGGCCGCCACTCCTCCGAATAGCTCCCTCCAAATCGAAGGATGCGCACCTCGGCGGGATGCCACTGACCAGAGGAGGACCGCCTTGTCGCTCGGGTCTGCGATCACCCGGCCAGTCGCCCACCCATAGGCAAGCTGCATCGCCATCCCGGGAAACAGTTCAGCGGCTCCAAGCAATGGTCGAGCCTCAAAGGGAGCGAATGCCATCACGACGACCACTAGAAGCCGTGGGAGCCGTGTCGGCGAAACGCCCATGACGGCCTTATCGGCACGTTCAGTCGTGTTCATGAGGAACCTTGTCCCCGACATCCGTACAGCTATCTGAGTCGGAGTTCCATGTCAGTTAGATGTTCGACGGGACCACGAGGTCCGTACTGATACGGACACGATCTCCGATGGCAACCCAACTGAGCAAATGGGCCATTAGCTACGATTGTGGCGGCGTCATTTGTGGATCCGGCTCAAGAAACTCGTCTGCGAGAGCTTCTAGCCCCATCGCCAGAAGCGTCCACTCTTCGAATTCGCCGTTGGGACCGGTCGGGCGCATGATCATCTCGACATGGTCACTCGTGCGCTGCCGCAACGAGCACCCTTCGACGTATGACGTTACGGCCATAGAGAACTGGGCCATGGTCAAGTGTTGACGAAGCCGTAGGCCAAGAAGCTGCATGAGCGCAGCGAAGTTCTGGCTCCAGAACTCGGCGAGCCTGTTGTACCCGCCCATGAGCGATGCCTTGATGCGTCGCCGCTGTTCCGGCTCCGATGTCGTGTTCGCCATTGCGACAACACTGATCCATAGCTCCCAGTTCGTCGTGTCGGTGATGGCAGTGGTACTCGCAGCCCCAGCGACCCGACAGACCTCATGGAGGGCACGACTCCGGGACTCCGCAGTCGAGAGGTCGAGATGGCTCAACAAATCCTTGATGGCACCGATCGTTACAGCCGCCTCTGGACGCCTCCCCTCCGGAGCTATGGATGCCAGCACGTCAGCCTGGAAGTCCGCCATGTTGTCCCACACCCGTCCGATCACGGATGCATTGGTGATTCGAAGGCCTGTATCCTTCTCCACCCGCTCGAAGCATCTTTTGAAGGTGAGGTTGCTCGAACCGGTTACGAATCCTTCTTCGTGCAGGATCGCACACCCCGCCTCCAAGAGCGCGTTGCGCAACTCCTCTCGGCTCAGCCTCTTTTGATGCCAATTGTGCACTGCCCGGCCCTTAGCAGCCGATATTTCGGAGAAGATCCGACTATTGAATCAGCAAATGCCGGTTCCTTGCTGGTGTCGAACCGTGCGTTCACGTCCACTTGGGTCTCCCCCTGGGCGATGTTCATCACCTGAGAAGCCGACCTGCCCGGCGCTATCTGGTCCGCCCCAGAGGCGCCGAGCCTGTCTGCTGGGTTTCCGCCGCCCCGCCGCATCTTGCTGTATCGGCCGCTCAATTGCAACTGTGAGTCGCAACAGGTTCTGGCAGTTGACACAAGGCTTGCCTAGATTCATAGGGCCGAATAGGGCAAAACGGGATGTTCGACGGGCCGACCACCACCGGGCTGCGGCTGGACGGGCCGCTGGTGGTCCTCGACCTGTCGGCCGTCTACCACTCGCCGGCGCTCGGAGTGCTGATGGCGTGTGCCGCCGCCTGGTTGCAGAGCGCGGTGAGCTCGGAGCACCGCGACCGGATCATCGTGGTGGTGGACGAAGCGTGGGCCATCCTCTCGAACCTCGGGGTGGCCCGGTGGCTGCAGACCTCGTGGAAGTTGTCGCGCGCCCACGGCGTGGCCAACATGGCCGTGCTGCACCGTCTCTCCGATCTGCGGGCCGTCGGCGCCGAGGGCTCGATGCAGGTCAACCTGGCCGAAGGATTGCTGGCCGACTCCGAGACCCGGGTGGTCTACGCCCAGTCTCCCGGCGAGGTCGGCCGCACCGGGAAGCTGCTCGGACTGACCGACACCGAGGCCGAGCTGGTGACCCAGCTGCGCCGGGGCATGGCCCTCTGGAAAGTGGGGCGCCGCTCGTTGCTGGTCGACCACCACCTGGCCCGAGGCGAGCGCCGGTTGACCGAGACCGACCAGGCCATGGCGGACGGGAAGGCGCCTGCTCCGACGCCGGCTCCGTCATGGTGAGCCTGGGCGCCGCCGTGGAGGGTGTGGTCGGGTTCGGCGCAATGGCCGGGGCGGCGCTGTCGGAGTTCCACCGACCCCGACCCGGCCGACACGTCCGCCCCGGCGGGCCGGCTTCGGCTCGGTGAGCCCGTCCGCCGCGACCTGCCCCAGCTCTCGATGGCGGGGCGCGGCCGGGGTGGAGGCCGGGAAGGGGCGACCGTTGGTCGACTGGTCCTCGGCCGGGTCGGGCGGCGAACGGTGGCGGCCGAGACCGCCCAGTCGGTCATCGTCTTCGGGCCGACCCAGTCGCACAAGACCTCCGGGTTCGCCGTCCCGGCCGTGCTCGAGTGGGAAGGGCCGGTCATCGCCGCCAGCGTGAAGACCGACCTCCTCCGCCACACCATCGGCCACCGCCGCTCCCTCGGGCCGGTCGCTTGCTTCGACCCGACCGCCTCGACGGGTCTCGGCTCGGCCGTCTGGTCCCCGTTGCCTTCGGCCCGCACCTGGCCCGGGGCGCGCCGGGCGGCGGCCGGGATGACCGAGGTGGTCAAGGCGGGTGCCGGTCCCATGAGCGACGGCGACTTCTGGTACGCCACCGCCACCCGGATGCTCGCCCCGCTGCTGTTCGCCGCGGCCGTGGGCGGGCTCGGGCTGGAGGATGTGGTCCGGTGGGTGGGCACCCAAGAGGAGTCGGAGGTGCTCGATCTGCTGGAGGCGGCCGGCGTGGCCGAGGCGGTGCAGGCGGCCTCGTCCGCCTTTGGCAAGGACGAACGGCAGCGCAGCTCGATCTACACCACGGTCGAGACGGTGCTCGAGCCGTTCGCCGAGGCCAGCCGGCCCCGGGTGGACGGCGCCGGCACCGGGCCCGTCGTGCTCGACCCTGCCCGGGTCGTCGACGGGTCCCACACCCTCTACCTCTGCGCGCCGGCCCACGATCAGCGCCGGCTCACGCCCCTCTTCGTGTCGTTGCTGCGCCACGTCCTCGAGCACGTCTACGACCGGGTCACCCGCACCGGACGCCCCCTCGACCCACCGTTGCTCCTCGTCCTCGACGAGGCGGCCAACATCGCCCCCCTCACCGATCTCGACGCATTGGCGGCCACCGCCGCCGGCCACGGCGTCCAACTGGTGACCATCTGGCACGACCTGGCCCAGATCGGTGCCCGCTACGGGCCGCGGGCGACGACGGTGGTCAACAACCACCGGGCCAAGCTCTTCCTGTCCGGCATCTCCGACCCGGCCACGCTCGACCACGCCAGCCAGCTCATGGGGGAGGAGGACGTGATGGTGCCGGTGACCACGGTGGGCGGCCGGGCCGGGCCGGGCACCACCCGCTCGGCCTCGACGAGGAGGTTGGCCCCGCCCGACGCCCTCCGGCGGATCGCGCCGGGACAGGCCGTCCTGGTCTACGGCCACCTGCCACCGGCCCGCCTCCGGCTGCGACCCTGGTACTCGGAGCCCCGGCTGCGGTCCCGGGCCGGATGGGTGGGGGACGGCCGCCCGGCCGGCCGAGGTCGGCCTCGGGATCGACCCCCCGCCCGGTGATCGGTACCATCGGCGCAGTGACCTCCTCCACCACCGACCCGGCCTCGGCCCGGCCGGTCTTCGACC
Organism: uncultured Acidimicrobiales bacterium; assembly: GCA_963727075.1. Lineage (GTDB taxonomy): Bacteria > Actinomycetota > Acidimicrobiia > Acidimicrobiales > RAAP-2 > Bog-756. The sequence goes on along the minus strand of CAVSET010000002.1, from coordinate 165,383 downwards.
CGTTCGATCCCCACTGGTCGAGCGATCCCTTCCCGCTCTATGCCGACCTCCGCGACCGGGCACCCATCCACCGCAACGACCTCGGGTTCTGGGTGCTGGCCCGGCACGCAGACTGCCTGGCCGTGCTGCGGGACCGGAGGTCGAGCTCGGACAGCCTCAACGTGGCCACCGAGCGCATGCCCGAAGGATTCCGCACGCCGATCGACGAGAACGACCCGGTGACCCAGGCCATGCTCGAGATGCGCCCGTTCCTCTTCCGGGACCCGCCCGACCACACCCGGCTGCGCGGGTTGGTGTCCAAGGCCTTCACCCCGAAGGTGGTCGAGTCGTTGCGCCAGCGGACCCAGCAGATGGTCGACGAGCTCATCGACGCCGCCTTGGACGCCGGTGAGGTTGATCTGCTGGAGGCGTTCGCCTATCCGCTGCCGGTCCGGGTGATCTGCCACCTGCTGGGCGTCCCGCACGAGGACCACGAGCGCTTCAAGGTCTGGTCGAACGCCCTGGCTCGCGGCCTCGATCCCGACTTCCTCCTCACTCCCGAGGTCATCGAGGCCCGCGGCCAGGCGGTGCTGCAATTCTCCCAGTACTTCTTCGAGCTGCTGGCCGAGCGCCGGCGCGCACCGGGTGAGGACCTCCTCAGCCGGCTGGTCCAGGCCGAGGACGGGGGCACGGTGCTGAGCGAGGGGGAGCTGCTGTCCACCTGCATCCTGTTGCTGGTGGCCGGGCACGAGACCACGGTGAACCTCATCGCCGGCGGCACCCTGGCCCTGCTGCGCCACCCCGCGCAGTGGGAGCGGTTTCGCACCGACCCCGACGTCAACCGGAGTGCCATCGAGGAGATGCTGCGCTACGTGTCGCCCGTGCAGCTCACCGGGCGGGCCATCCTCGAGGACTGCGAGTTCGGCGGCGTGGAGTTCGAGGCGGGGGACTTCGCCATGCTGCTCCTCGCCTCCGGCAATCACGACCCGGCGCAGTTCGACGAGCCCGAGCGCTTCGACATCGGCCGCAACCCCAACCCCCACCTCGGTTTCGGGTTCGGCATCCACCACTGCCTCGGCGCCCCGCTGGCCCGCATGGAGACCCAGGTGGCGCTCAGCTCGCTTGTGCAGCGGGCACCCACCCTGGCCCTCACCGTCGACGACGTGACCTACAAGACCAACGTCGTCCTGCGAGGCCTGGAGTCACTGCCGGTGTCGATGCGGGGCTGACCCCTTTCGAGGCGGTAGCCCGTCGAGGTGCTGGGGGCTCAGGTGGTGGCGGCCCGGTCGAACACCGGTTGCAGGTCGTCGAGCGCCCGGCGGACGTCGTCGACGCCGAAGGGCAACAACAGGGCGGCCACCGCGTCGGCCCCGGCGTCGGCATACCGGCCGGCGATGTCGGCGTCGAGGGGCTGGAAGTAGGGGCAGACGGTGATGGTCACGTCACCACGTGAACGGCCCCGGTCGGCGAGGAGCCCGTCCAGCCGGGCCAACGGCTCGGCCAGATCGTCCGGTCCGCGGTTGAAGGTGTGCCATCCCTGGCCGGCCCGGGCCACCCGGGCCAGGGCGGCGTCGCTCTCCCCACCGACATGGAGGGGGGATGGGGCTGTTGCACCGGCTTCGGGAGCATCGAACAGGGATTGAGCGAGTAGAACTCGCCCTCGTAGGCGGAGGTCTCGTCGCACCAGAGGGTGTGGAGCACCTCGAGGTACTCGTCGGTGCGCTTGCCCCGCCGCGGCCAGGGGACGTTGACCGCGTCGAACTCCTCCTCCAGCCAGCCGACCCCGACGCCGAAGTCGACCCGGCCGTCGGACAGCCAGTCGAGGGTGGCCACTTCCTTGGCCGTGTACACCGGGTTGCGCTGGGGCAGCAGCACCATGGCCGTGCCCAACCGGACGGTGGCGGTGTGGGCGGCCAGGAACGAGAGCGTGGTGAACGGCTCGAGCAAGCCGGTGCCGGGCGGGGCCGGGATGCGCCCGTCCTCGGCGTAGGGGTAGGCCGATTCGTACTCGTCGAACAGCACCACGTGCTCGCCGACCCAGAGGGTGCCGACGCCGCGCTGCTCGGCTTCGGCGCCGACGACGGCCAGCAGCTCGGGCGTGCTGAACGGGCTGGCGGTGGGTACCCAGAGGTCGATGCGCATGTCGGGTTGCCTCAGGCGGGTGTGCCGGGGGCCACCATCGGCCAGGGTCGTTGGCGCTCGGCGATCCGGGCCAGGTCGAGGAGGAGCTGCTCCTCGTGGTGGCGGCCGATGACCTGCAGGCCGACGGGCAGGCCGTCGACGGTCCCCGCCGGGATGGAGACGGCCGGGTTGCCGGTGAGGTTGGCCGGGATGGTGAGGGCGCCGTTGTTGCCGATGGCCTTGTCGAGCCCGTGCTCGGCGATGAGGTCGACGTCGCCGACCCGGGTGGGCATGGGCCCCTCGGCGCCGAAGGCCACGTCGGGGTTGGCCGCGGCAAAGATGAAGTCGGCCTGCTCGAAGAGGTCGGCCATGCGCTCGTTGACCTCGATGCGCAGCATTTCGGTGGCCCCGGCCGTCTGCACGTCGAGGTTGTGGGTGGCGAGGTTCATCCCGAGCTGGATCTCGGGCATGAGGTCGTCGTTGCACTCGGGGTAGCGGTCACCCAGCTCGCCGGCCAGCCCGATGAGATTGGACATGGCCCATTCCATCCCGACCTGGGGCAGCTGCACGGCCACGTCGACCCGGGTGAGCCCGGCATCGGCGATGAGGGCCTCGGCCGCTTCCGCCACCGTGGCGGCGACCCTCGGCTCGACGATGGCCGAGCCCAGGTCGATCGAGACGATGGCCCGCTTCCCGGTCAGGTCGAAGGAGTCGAGGCCCTGCCTCCCACCCTTCGACCCGGGGCAAGCTGAGGGTGTCACGGGGATGGAACCCGTTACACACGTCGAACCAGCGGGCGGCATCGCGAACCGAACGGGACACGCACCCGATCACCACGGTGAGCGGTGGCTGCAGGGTGCCCGGGCCCCTCGGGATGCGCCCGTAGGTCGACTTGAGTCCGAACAGGCCGGTGAAGCCGGCGGGGATGCGGATCGAGCCCCCGCCGTCGCCGCCGCTGGCGATCGGGAGGAGCCCACCGGCCACGGCCGCGGCCGACCCGCCGGAGGACCCGCCCGGGGTGCGTTCGGGGTTCCACGGGTTACGGGTGGTCCCGTGCAGCTTGGTGTAGGTGCAGTTGATCCCACCGAACTCCGAGGCGGTGGTCTGGCCGGCCAGCACGGCGCCGGCTGCCCGCAGCCGGGTGACCTGGGTCGTGTCGTGCTCGGCCACCCGGTCCTTGAAGACTAGGGAGGCCTCGGTGTAGGGCCACCCGGCGACCGTCTCGAGCTCCTTGACGCCCATGGGCACCCCGCCGAAGGGGAGCGGAGACGTCGGCCGCCGTCGCCGTGGCCCGGGCCGCATCCACGTCCAGGTGGCTGAAGGCGTTGAGGCCGGACTGGTCGATGGCCGTCACCGAAGCGTCGAGGGCCTCGACGGGGCTGAGGGCTCCGGCCCGGAACGCGTCGACGAGGGAGCAGGCATCACCGAGCCACGGTTGATCGATCACGGAAGGGGACGCTAATGGTCGCGGTCCGGCGATGCGACCCGGTCACAGGCCGTCGGGCGTAGCGTGGGTGCCATGAGCGACGACGAGCACAGTGGCCTCCCGGGCGTGGCGATGGGCGATCCCAGCGTCGAGGTCCAGTCGGCGGGCGCCACCGCCGGGGCGCCCAAGTCCGAGCCGCGCCGGCCCTTCACCCTCGGGGTCGACATCGGGGGGACCGGGCTCAAGGCCTCGGTGGTCGACGCCGACGCCGTCATGGTCGCCGACCGGGTGAAGGTGCCGACCACCTATCCGATGCCGCCCGACAAGCTCGTCTCCGATGCTGACCAAGCTGGTGGCGCCGTTGCCGGCGGCCGCCCGGGCCTCGGTGGGTTTCCCGGGCATGGTGCGGGACGGCAAGGTCCTCTCGGCACCGCACTTCTCGACGAAGCACGGGCCGGGCAGCGACGGTCGGACCCGGAGCTGGCCGAGGTGTGGTCGGGTTTCGACCTCTCGATGGCGCTGACCGAGGCGTTCGTCCTGCCGACCAAGGTGGCCAACGACGCCGACATCCAGGGCGCGGCCGTGGTCAGCGGCCAGGGGCTCGAGCTCGCCATCACGCTCGGGACCGGGTTCGGGACCGGGCTCTTCTACCGGGGGCAGCTCATGCCCCACCTCGAGATCGCCCACCAGCCCTTCCGCAAGGGCGAGACCTACAACCAGCAACTGGGGGAGGCGACCCGCAAGGAGATCGGGGAGGAGCGCTGGAACAAGCGGGTGCTGAAGGCCATCACCACCCTGCGGGCACTGCTGTTCTTCGACCACCTCTACATCGGCGGCGGCAACTCACGCCGGGTCAACCGCCACCTCCTGGACGACGACGTGACCATCGTCGACAACACGGCCGGCATCCTCGGGGGCGTGAAGCTGTGGACGTCGGATCATGTCGGGGTCAACGAGGCTCAGACATAGGTTGCCGGCCAGCTGTGCCGGGGTCGAACTGCCGCGCGCTCGAGCCTCAGGCGTGCCAGCGCCTCCACCGGCGCTCGACCTCTTTCAGCTCGCGCTTCCACCCCTTGCGGGCGGCGGCCGCCGCGTCGTGCTGCGCGCTCACCAGCCGCCCGAGGGGCTCGGCCAGGTCGGGCCGCTCGTGGGCCAGGTCCTCGAACCAGGCGATCGAGAAGATGGCGTCGTGCAGGTCCCCGAGCTTGATCTGTAACCGCTCTGCCGCCCGGGCCGTCTTGTGGGCCGGCCCGTCACCGATGAGGGCGACGGTCTCGCAGCCGTAGCGCAGGTCCTTCATCCGGATGCGCAGGGTGTGCAGGTTGGACTCGCTGGCGCTCCTTGCGGGCCCGGCGCGCCGCACCCCGCAGGTCGTGCCAGGCGCGACGCAACATCACCGGCAGTACCTCCTCGGCCGGCCGGTTGGCCTTGGCCTTGAAGTCCGGACCGTCCCAGAGCACCATCATCTGCTCGGTCAGCTGGAAGCGGCGTGCGCCACCCTGGTGCTTGGCGATGTCCGCCAGTGTGTCGGCCAGCCGGGCCGAGTCACCACGGACTCGATGCGGAGGATCTGGTCCGGCTCCATGACCGCCGGGCCCCTTGCCCACGACCACGTCCCTGATGATGTGGAGGTCCCTCGACCCGCCGAGACGAGCGCCCGTACCAGGCCAGCTCGGCCCGGAGGGAGGTGCCCCAGCTCGGGTCGAAGGCCAGCCGGAAGGTTCGCAGGTTGGACCGGATGCGGCGCATGGCCACCCGGCTCTGGTGGATGCGCTCCGTCTCGGTCGGGCGCCGCTGGGACTGCTCGAGGGCGCGTGGCCGCCGCCTGGGTCCACAACGGGCGGGGGCTCATCCGGATGCTCAGTGAGTCGACGGTCTCACACGATCTCGCATCGTCGGTCAGCTCGGTGCCGATGTCGTTCAGCAGGAAGGTGCGGGCCGACACGGCCAGCACCCGGTGCAATACCATGCCGGCGGTCGGGTGGGCAAACCCCCCGTTGCGGGGCGGGGTCGAATCCCGGCCGGACGGCGGCGGGCGTCCGGAACGGGCTGCTGCCCCCTCCGGTGCCGGCTCGGCTCCCATCCCTGACCTCCTGGGCCCAGACTACCGGGGCCCGTCCGGTGCCCCGGTACCCGGCACCGCACGGGCCGGCCCGTCGTACGGTGGTCCGGGTGCACGCCGTGACCATCGTCGAGGGGGACCTCGGGTGGGAGAGCACCCCGATCCCGATGCTCCGGCCGGTGAGGTGCTGGTGTCGGTGTGGCCGCCGGCATCAACGCGGCCGACCTCCATGCAGTCCGGAAGGCCTCTATCCGGCGCCGCCCGGCTGGCCGGCAGGACATCCCGGGCATGGAGTTCGCCGGAGAGGTGGCTGACCTGGCGGTCGGGGACGGGGCACACCTCGGGGTCGGCGACCGGGTCATGGGCCTCGCCGGCGGCGGGCGCCAGGCCGAGCATCGCCGTGCCCGAGAGCGCCCTCCTCCCGGTTCCCGAGGACATCCCCTGGGACCAGGCCGGCGGATTCCCCGAGGCCTTCTCCACCGCCTACGACGCGCTGTTCGCCCAGGCCACCTGTCGGTCGGGCGAACGGGTCCTCATCTCCGGGCGCGGCTGGCGGGGTGGGGACGGCGGCGGTGCAGCTGGCCCATGCGGCCGGCGCCCCGTCGTGGCCTCGGTCCGCTCGGTCGACCGGCACGCAGTCAGGTGCGCCGAGCTCGGGGCCGACGAGGTGGTCGAGCCCGCCGGGGTCGCCCGGCACGGGCCCCTCGACGTCTCCCTCGAGCTGGTCGGTGCGCCCGGCGTGGCGGCTGTCCTCCCGCCACCTGACCACCGGCGGCCGGATGGTGGTGATCGGGGTCGGGGCCGGGGCCAAGGTGGAGCTCAACCTGCTGGCCCTCATGGGCAGCCGTTCGACCGTCCGGGGGTCGACGCTGCGTGCGCGCACCGACGAGGAGAAGGCGGCCGTCACCCGGGCCGTCGAGGAGCATGCGGTGGCCCTGCTGGCCGAAGGTGAGGTGCATGTCCCGGTGGCCGAGCGGATCCCCATGGACCGACGCCGACGAGGGGTACGAGCGGTTCGCCGCCGGTGAGAAGCTCGGGAAGCTCGTCCTCGTCACCGGCTGACCGAGTGAGCGGTCGGATCGCCCCACCGGCTGACCACCCCGCCGGGACCAGCCCTACGTCGAGACGATCACCGACGAGCCGTGGCCGAACAACCCCTGGTTGGCGGTCACCCCGACCCGGGCCCCCTCGACCTGGCGCCCGGCCGCCCGCCCCGCAGCTGCCAGACCAGCTCGCACACCTGGGCGATGGCCTGGGCCGGGATGGCCTCGCCGAAGCAGGACAGACCACCGCTCGGGTTGACCGGGACACGGCCGCCGATGGCGGTGTCGCCCTCGCGCAGCAGACGCTCGGCCTCGCCCTCCTTGCACAGGCCGATGTCCTCGTACCAGTCGAGCTCGAGGGCCGACGACAGGTCGTAGATCTCGGCCAGGTCGACGTCCTCGGGGCCGATGCCGGCCTCGTCGTAGGCGGCCTGGGCCACCGACTGCTTGAAGGTCGGGCCCACCGAGGCGGCAGTGGCGGCCGAGTCGGTCGAGAAGTTGGGCATCTCGATGACGTCTGGGGGAACCGCGGGGTGACCGTCGACACGGCGTCGATGGTGACGCTCGGGCCGGCGCCGGCGTAGCGCCGGGCGAACTCCATGCTGGTGAGCACCAGGGCGGCCCCGCCGTCGGAGGTGGCGCAGATCTCGAGGAGCCGCAGGGGGTCGGCCACCATCGGGGACTGGAGGACCTCCTCGGCGGTGACCTCCTTGCGGTAGCGGGCGTTCGGGTTGGCCAGACCGTGCCGGGCGTTCTTGACCTTGACGGCGGCGAAGTCGGCCTCGGTGGCGCCGAACAGCTCCATGCGCCGGCGGGCGTAGAGGGCGAAGTAGGTCGGGTTGGTCGCTCCCAGCAGATGGAAGCGCAGCCAGTCGGGATCGTCCTTGCGGTCTCCGCCGACCGGGGCGAAGAAGCCCTTCGGGGTGGTGTCGGCCCCGACCACCAGGGCCACGTCGCAGAGGCCGGCCAGGATCTGGGCCCGGGCGTTGGCGATGGCTTGGGCCCCGGAGGCACAGGCGGCATAGGCCGAGGACACCCGGGCGCCGGTCCACCCGAGGGCCTGGGCGAAGGTGGCGCCGGCCACGAAGCCGGGGTAGCCGTTGCGGATGGTGTCGGCTCCCGCCACGAACTGCACGTCGGTCCAGGCCAGGCCGGCGTCGCGCGAGCGCGTCGCCCGCCGCGGCCAGCCCGTACTCGACGAAATTGCGGCCCCACTTGCCCCAGGGGTGCATCCCGGCGCCGAGGACGGCGATCCGCCGGTCGTCAAGCACCGGCCCGCTGCCCGCCCAACCCGGCGAGACCCCTCGGCCGCCACTTCCACACCATGTACTCGTGCTCGTCGTCCTCATAGAGGGTGTCGAGCACCAGCTCCACCTCCTGGCCGATGTGCAGGCCGTCGACGCCCACGCTGCCGTCCACCTGGCCCATCACCACCATCTGCTCGGCGGCGAGCTCGACGGCGGCGATGGCGAAGGGGACGTACGGGTCGGCCGCCCGGTACGGGTCCGGGGGCTGGTAGCAGGCGTCGGTGTAGGACCACACCGTGCCGGTCCGGCTCAGCTCGGTCTCCTCGAACTCGGTTCCGGCGCATTCGGGATTGCGGCAGAAGAAGGTCTCCTTGGGGAAGGCGAAGTTCCCACAGGAGGTGCACCTGCTGCCGAGCAATGCGGGGGTCCGATCGTCCAGGGTGAACCATCCCTCGACGGCTGGCAGGCGGGTCTTGGCCGGGGGCATGGCCGGATACTAACGCCCGGTCGTTCCGGGGTCCGGGGCCGGTCAGGCATCGCTGTTGGTCGGTAGCGGGCGACCAGGATGTCGGTCACGGGTCGTCGCCGGTCAGGACGACCCCGCGCCCAATCCGCCCCGGGCGCGGGACTCGGCGATGCGTTCCTCATCCCAGCCGAGCACGTACCGCAGCACGGCGTCGGTGTGCTGACCCACGGTCGGGGCGTGGGACGGCGTGGGCAGCTCCTCGCCCACGAACTTGATCGGCGTGGGGAGCTGGTCGGCGCCCAGCCGGTCGCGGGAGAACCAGGGGAAACGGTCGCGGAACTGCGGGTCCTCGGCGATGGTCTTCGGGGAGTTGACCGGGCTCACCGGAAAGTTGGCGGTCACGCCGAAGTCGATCCACTCCTCGGCCGTGCGGGTGCGGAAGATGGTGCGCAGCTCGGTACGCAGCTCGGTGTTGTTGCGGGCGTGGTCGGCGAACTTCGAGCCGGGCCACCGCTCGAACAGGTCCATGCGGTCGACGGCGGCGCAGAAGTTCTTCCAGAAGGCCTGTTCCGAAGCCATGAACAGGACGTAGCGGCCATCCTTGGCCTCGTAGACCTGGTACCGCACACCCTCGACCATGCCGGCCGTGCCGGGCTCCCGGCGTTCGTAATTGTCGGCCTTGTTGCCGGTGACCTCGGACTCCGGGCGCTCGTAGGCCCTCCAGGTCTCACTCCGGTACCAGTCCATGGCTGCCGCCGCGTCGGCCTGGGCCAGCTCGAGGAAGGAACCCTCGCCGGTGGTCCTGGCCCGGAGGACGGCGGCCAGGATCCCGAGGGCGCCGAAGAGCGGGCCGGCATGGATCCCCATGGAGGCGTGCTCGGGGAGGTAGGCGAACCCGTCCTCGTTGACTTGGGGCGAGACGATGCCGGCCCAGGTGTCGAAGGCGATCCCGTGGGCGGGCAGATCCCGATAGGGACCGGTCATGCCGTAACCGGAGATGGTGCAGAAGACGAGCTTCGGGTTGAGCTGGCGCAACAGCTCGTAGCCGACGCCCCGGCGGGCGAGGCCGCCGGGGCGCATGGCCTCGACCACGACGTCGGACGCCTTGGCCAACTCCTTGAAGGTCGAGACGTCCTCGTCGTTGCGGAGGTCCATCACGATGCTCCGCTTGCCGCGATTGATGTGGAGGTGCATGAGGGAGACCCCGTCGACGATGGGCCAGGTCATCTCCCGGATGTAGTCCCCCGACGGAGGCTCGACCTTGATCACCTCGGCGCCGAGGTCGACGAGCGGCATGGTGATGGCCGCCGGTCCCAATGCCGAGCACTCGATGATCCGGATGCCGTGGAGAGGAGCGTCGGCTGGCATGGTTCTCGGCCCCTTTCGAGCGGTTGGGGGGGGTCGGTTGACGGACGGCGGGCTAGGTTCGCCGGGTCTCGATGCGGGTGGAACGGGGTGTCCGTCCCGCGCCGTGGTGAACGATTGTATCTGACGCTCCGTCAGAACTTCCCGAGGGGCTGGTCAGGTCCGGTCGCCGCCCGAGGTGCCCGGTGTGGGGTCGGATAGAGTAGGTCTCCGCTTCGGACAAGACCACGGGAGCGGGCGCGGGCACAGGTCTGCGCTCCCGTCCCAGGCGCCGGAGCAGCAACTAGCGCTCGTAGCTCAACGGACTAGAGCATCTGACTACGGATCAGAAGGTTGGGGGTTCGAATCCCTCCGAGCGCGCGAGTGTGATCTAGCGCGACATCCCGGACCCGCGAACCTGCGCGGCGGCTAGTCGACCTCCCGATCGGCGCTTGGGAGAGCCTGGTGGGGTCGACCTCCCGCCGCCCCGAGGTGCCAGGCGATGGTCCGGGGGCCGGCGTCGGCTCCGATTTCGGCGAGCTCCTTGCGGAGCCGGCAGATCTGGTCCTCGAGGGCCTCGTCGATCCGGTGGGGCGAGGAGTGCGGGCGCTTCGACCTGGGCTCGATGGCCTTGTAACCACCCACCCGGTAGCGGGCCATGAGCTCGGAGACCCAGCTCTTCGAGACCCCGTTCGAGCGGGCGACCTCTCGGCTGCCCCGACCCTCGACCGCCACGGCATCGACCAGATACCGGACCCGGTCCATGGCACACCCTTACCTCAGGGTGTCCGGGATGTCGCGCTGAGAGGGTGTCCACTATCTGTCCGGTCCCGGCACCTCCGAGCGCGCAGAGAATGTACGGGTCAGAGGGTTGAAGGCGCCCGTTCCTGTGGTGCCCCCAGCTTCTTTGTCAACGGTTCGTCGACCGGATTTCGCCAAGCACCACTTGCCGTCCGCGTCGGTCGGGTTCCTCGCCCTCATCGGAGGACATGATCATCCCATCCACCTGGTCGGCGATGGCTTGACCTACGGAACTGTAAGTCGCCCGGAGTATGGCCACCGCAATGACGCTTGCCCTCTATCGGGTCAGGGTGTAGGCATTTGGAATCGGAAGCGGGACCGATCCAAAGAGGCGGGAGTGCTTTATGCGTAAGTCGATCGTGATTGGGTTGGTCGTCGGGGTCGTTCTGGCAGTGACCGGGTGCAAGTTGGTGATTACACCATCGGCGCCAAATGGATGGGCCTTCCTCAACGAAGGAGCCAATGGCAGCGGACAATTCGTGAACGGTCCGGGCAGTCCTCCGGCTGGTCGCGGCAGCGCTCTGTTGACTGTCGATGGCACTGGCCGTGAGGCGATCGCGACAGCCACTTATTCCGGCCAGACACTCGCTGGGTTCAGCCAACTGAAGTACTCGACATACCAGGCCTACTCGGGTTCACCGAACGAAACCCCAGCAATGGAATTCGACGTCGACTACGACTCCACCGACTCGAGCACCGCCTACCAAGGCCGGCTTGTGTACGTTCCGTCGGCCGGTGGTGTGGTCACGCCTGGCGTGTGGCAGAACTGGGACACAATGTCGGGTGGAGCCGCGTGGTACTCCTCGGGCAGCGGTAGCTCCGCGTACCGCCCGATCGTCGGCGGCGTCGCGCAATCGAACCCTCCCTGCACCCAGACAACGTACTGCACATGGGCGACGCTTATGAGCGACTATCCAAATGCGCGTATCCGTCCCACCGTGAGTAGCGTGCCGGGACTGTTCCTCATCCGTGCCGGCGGTCCGGTCACCGGTGGGTTCGTGGGCGCGACCGACAACGTAATCATCGGGATTGGCAGCAGCGAGGTCGACAACAACTTCGAACCCGGTGACGGGCACGTTGTCGTCAATCAATCGAACGCGGCAAGCCTTGGTTTCGGCTTTGTGCAAGAGACGCCGAACGGCAGTGGAACCTTCGTCAGCGGGCCGAACGGCTCGGACGGCTCGGGCAGCGCACAGCTCACGGTCGACGCAACTGGCGGCGAGGCGCTGGCGAACGACCTCTACGCTGGAACGCGACTCGATCACATCAACTTCCTGTCGTACAAGACCTACCAGCCGGCCGTCGGGCCCAACGCGACGACGCTCCAGTTCGACGCGGACTATGACGCCACCGACAGCAGTACAGCGTTCCAGGGACGCGCCGTGTTCGAGCCGAGCCTGTCCGGACAGGCGGCAGTGACAAACGAGACGTGGCAGACCTGGGACCCGCTCACCGCGCCGTCAGGTTGGTGGCAGACCGGCAACGCGATCGTAGGCGGGGTCAGCGTCGGGAAGGCGTGTACCCAGGCGGCCCCGTGCTCGTTCGCCCAGCTGCTCGCCTCGTACCCGAATGCGTCGATCCGTCCAATCACCCAGCAGAGCGGCGGGCAACCGATCGCCGGCGGGATCTGGCTCAAGGCCGGCGGCGGCTGGTCACCCGGCTTCACCGGCAATGTCGACTCGCTGACCATCGCTGTCAACGTCGGTGGCGTCAACGGCACCGCGACGTACGACTTCGAGCCGTAGGCGGTGGCCAGTAGCCCCGTGTCGCGGAAACTGTTGGTGAGTGACTCGGGCCGCGACCTATTCAGGCTGCGCCGCTGACAGGGTCGATCCAGCATCAATCCAGGTGGCGACCGCCCCCTGGAAGGTGGCGATGCCCGATCACGGCTGCCCGCCGTAGTCGCCTGTGTTGCGCAAGTTCTGGTGTACCTGGGGCCAGGCGCCACGTGGTCCGCCGGACGGCGCGCCGGTCTGCCAGACAAAGAGCTCCCCTTCGCGTGTGCCGGTGACAAGCACCTGGTCCGCCAGTGTCCCGAGCGGGCCGAAGACGGCGCCACCGGTGACCCACCCGCCGGTGAGTTTGGGGAAGCCGGGCGCCTCCCGGCCGTTGGCGTCGAAGGCCCGCAGGTCGGAGTCGGAGCTCGCCTCGACGGCGTAGGCCTGGCCGCCGGGGCCGGTCAGGTCGGCCACGAGGGGCTGGTCGAAGAACTGCAGTCCGCCCATGACCTGGGGGAATCCGGCCACGAACGACCCACCGGACGCGTCCCAGCTGTCGAGCTGGCTGTCGTGGGGTGTCTGCTCCGCGGGTTCGGAGACGTCGAGCAGCTCGCCGGCACTTTCGGCCGCGCTCAGCACGTCGAGCGGTCCGCCGGTGTCGGACGCCGGCCCGAGAGGGGCGATGATCGGCGCCCCGAGTGCCGGCACGCTCGTACCGAGCAGGCCGGTCGAATTCGACTTTGCCCCGGCCGGACCGGACACCATGACGTTGGGCAGGCCGCCGGTCGTCCCGAGCGCGCCGCTCCCGTCGGCGCGGAGCAGGTACACCGGACCGACGTCGCTCTGGACCGCGACGAGTGGGGAGCCGCCAGAAATGGTGGCCACCGCCGGGCCGTTGCTCGCGCCGTCTCCGATGTCGGGGAGAAGATTGGGATCGAGGTCGGCGATGGCCACGGGCCAACCCGGAAGGAACGCGCCGGGGTTCGGGTCGCCAGGCGGGTCGGGCGCGCCGGTCGCCGCCGGATGGTTCGAACCGTCGGGCCAGATGGCGTACACCCGGCTGTTGGCGGCGTCCGCCAGCTTGCCGGTCAGGGAGAAGAGCGTCCCGAGGATCCCGAGCGACGCGTTGGGCGGCCCGGCGTACTGCTCGTTCGACGTCACCACCACCTGGGGCGGCCCGCCCGGCACCAGCTGGGCGATGGCCGGTGTGTCGACGAGCTTGGACCCGGTGTCGCCCCCGGCTGCGGGCAGGAAGGTCACGTGCCCGGTGGCCGGGTCGATCGACTGGACCTCCTTCGGGTCGACCACCTGGACCGGCCACCCGGGCGCCGGCTCGCCACCCGGTTGCCACGCATAGACGTGGCGATCCATCGAGGCCGTCACCACGTCGAGGGTCCCGTTACCCTGCAGGTCGCCGAGTACGGGCGCGCCGAGGATCCCGCGCAGGACTTCGTTGTGGGTGTCGTCGACCCCGGGACCCGAAAAGGCGGCATCGGTCCGTACCGGCCAGCCGGGCAGCAGGTCCCCGTGGGCGTTCCACGCCCATACTCGCCCGGTGAGGTCGGTGGCCACCACATCGTCGTCGTGACCGGACGCGTCGGTCAGGTCACCGACGGCCAGCCCCCCGACGATCTCGTCGCGGGGTGGCGTGACCTGCCCGTAGGCCTCCTCGCCGGGATGGAACCCGGTGTCGGGTCCGGTCCGCACCGGCCAGCCCGGGAGGTCCTGGCCGTTCGAGTCGTAGGCGTGGACGGTTCCGTCCGCGGCGGCGACCAGCAGCGCGTTCGTCCCACCAGGGCCGATCGGGGCGAGCACCGGAGGGGCCACCACCGAGCTCGGCAGATGGACAGGAGCCCCGCCGATCAGGCCCGGGTCCTCATGGAGGAATTCGGTCCGCCGCGCCATGCCGACCATGCCGGCGTCGTCCTGCACGACCACGCGCGATGGTGAACATGAAACGGTCGGGGTTGGGCTGCCCGTCGCGGGTGGCCGGCGTCCCCCCCAGCTGCACCGAGGGCGGGAACAGGGCGGCGACCTCCGACATCGGTATCTGGGCCAGCGTGCCGGTACGGACCCCCTGCCCGGTGCCGCTCGAAACGACCCGCCAGGCCGATTGCCGGGGTGTCTCGCCCGCGGCCACCTGCACCTCGTAGTGCCACGACGGGCTGCGGGTCGTCCCCATCACCCCGGAGACGGTCACCGACTGGGTCGGGGAGAGCACCTGGTACCAGGGAAGGCTGTCGACCTCGGTCTGGGGCGGAATCCGGCCGGAGGCGATCCACTCCACAAGCCGTGCCGCGTCGATGCGTCCGTAGCCGCTGGTCGGGTCGAATCCCTTGTGGGTGAGGTCGCGCTGAGTGCTCACCAACGGGAGATCGGTGGACACTGCGGTGTTGTGGGCGGGACCGTTGGGCGGGGCCGCCTTGTCAAAGTCGATGTCGTCGGCCGACATGGTGACCAGCTGGGTGATCTCGTCGGCCGAGAGGGGGACCGGTGCGCCCGAGGCGGTGTGCAGCCCGGGGTAGGCGCTGATGGTGTGGTTGGCCAACGCGAGAGTGGCGGCGGATTCCGCCAGCCCGACGATGCCGCCCGTCTTGCCGGTGGCCTCAGACGAGCACGAGGTGCTCTCCACGCTGACCGAGATGTTGGCGCCGACGTTGGTGCAGCCGTTGAGGTAGAGGTAGCTGGGCGGCGAGAAGCTGCTGTCGTGGGTCACGCTGTTCACCACGATGGTGTTCTCGAGGACCGCAGGAAGGTTGTGGTGCTCGGACTCCTCGTCGGCCGCGCTGGCCACCACCGGCACGCCGTGGTCCTCGGCGTAGGTGATCGCCTGGGTGTCGGTCGCGGTCACGTCGTAGGTCCCGAGTGCTTCCTGAATCACGGACGCCCCCGAGTCGACCGCAAAGAGCGCCGCCTCGGCGAAGGAGTTCCCCGACGTGATGAAGGAGTCGCCGACCTTCAGCGGCATGACCATGCAGTTCGGACAGGCACCGACCTCCTGGGCGAGGGTGCTCGCCGCGGCCGTCGCATCCTCGGCGGTGCCGGTGCCGTGGCCGTAGTGGACGGCGTCATAGGGGTTGTTGTTGTCGTCGACGAAGTTCCAGCCGGCGATGGCGTCGGTGAACCCAGCCGGTCCGGTCCGGTTGACCTCGTGGGGGGCGCCTGACGTGCCGAACGCGGCGATGAGGTCGGCAGCGGAGATCCCCGTGTAGTCGAAGCCGTCGCCGCCGTGGGCGGCACAGAAGGTGGGCTTGGGCAGGCGGGGATCGGAGGCGTACTGCTCGACGTTGAAGATGCCCGTGCCGTTGAGGTCATAGGGATCCGTGTCGGGGAAGGTCTGACCGGCCGCAGCAAGCTGGGCCTTGGTCCGCCCGCCGGCATCCTCGGGAACGGGGAGGGCGTCTCGGTTGAGATAGATCTTGTCGACCAGCGCCGGGTCGCACCATTCGATGCCCGAGTCGGTCACCGCGATCACCGTCGAAGGACGACCGGTCGTGGTCTGCCAGGCGGTGTCGACGCTGTTGCCCTCGACACCACAGAGCTCCTGGGGGTTGCCGGACAGCGCCGGGTCGCTCGAGCGGGCGCTGGTGAGTTTCACGTCTCCGCCCCCCTGGCCCCAGTTGGCCGGGCGCAGCGGGACGGCGGTGGCTGGGGTGTGGGGGTTGGTGACCCAGGCCAACGCCGGGGTCCCGGCCGGGGCGGGCGGCCACGGGAACTGACCGGTCGGGCTGGCCGTGCCCGAACCGGTGTTGGGGTCGGTGCCGGGCGCGGGGCACGACGCCGGGCGGCTGTCGACCCCAGCCGACCGCGACGGGAGGGTTGCATGGGGCAGGGTGCTGTGGACGGCCGGCGCGGCAGCCGCCGACGGCGTGGGTGCCGACGACAAAGCGGTGCCCACCGGCGCGGCCGCCACTGGGGTCATGACGGGAATCACAAAAGCGAAGGTGGCGACCAGACCGATGGTCGCGAGCGAGCGGACCATGCGCGGGGCTCCCGGGCTCAACGACCGACCTCGGTCCAACGCTCCCCCTTACTCGCCAGCCGAAACGCTACGAGGAGGGTCTGGTGGCGTCAAGAGTCACGCGAGTGGTGGTCACCGGCTATGTCCTGCTTCGGATCCGAGCGTAGAGCGCCCGGGGCAGGCGGGCGACGCGCATGGTCTTCGTCGCCATCATCGTCTCATGCGCGTTCCGCCAGGCGTCGGCTTCACCGCTCCGGACTGCGAGTTCTCGATCCTGACGATCGAGCTCCTGGCGCAGCCGGGCGAGCTGTTCCCGTTCATCGTCCAGTTGGTCTCGGAGCCGGTCGGCCTCCCTGATGCGCCACTCGAGCTGGCGCAGCACGTATTGGAGGCGGCGCTCAAGACGCGCCGCCGTGGCGTCGTCATCGGCGTCGAAGGTTCTCGGCAGTTCCTGCCACCCGACTGGGGCCATGCGAGCCTCCCTGTCCATCGTTGCCCCCGGTGGTCAATGGTAGGCTGGATCAAGTATGAGTCCCGACGTGCAGGCACCCTGAATCCAGTCGCTCCAATGAGCACGTCGGCGATCGGGTCGCAGCGAAGGCAGTTCTGGCGGGACCACGGGTTCCTCGTGTTCCCCGGCTTCTGCAGCCACGAAGAGGTCGCAGCCATCTCCGAGGCCTACGACCGCACCTGGCGCGACCAACCTCCGTGGGTGGTCGTGGACGACCTTGTGACCGGCCGCCGGTGCCGGATCGCGGAGTTGGGTGATGCGGAGCGTCGTCACCATTTCAAGGTCAACGACCTGTACCTGACCGAGCCCGGGCTTCGATCCGTGGTCCTCTCCGAACGGGTGACCATGATCCTCGAGGAGTTGCTGGGCGATGAACCGGCCGTCTGCAACACGCTCAACTTCGACAAGGGCAGCCAGCAGCCCGAACACCTCGACACCCTGTACATGACGCCTCCAGCATCGGAACGGGGGCTGGTCGCCACGTGGATTGCGCTCGAAGACACCTCGGCGGACGCCGGTCCCCTTCGCTACTACCCGGAAAGCAACCACATCGATCCGTATCGGTTCTCCGACGGCTCGATGCACGTGGTGGACTCGGAGATGCCGCGATGGTCTGACTACATGGCCGAACAGGTCGATCGTCGCGGCCTGCAGGAGGAGCGCTTCCTGGCTCGCAAGGGTGACTTGTTCATCTGGAGTGCGCTGCTCCTCCATGGTGGGAGCGAGATCGCCAATCCCGCGCTCACTCGTCAGAGCCTGGTCACCCATTACTGGACCCAGACGGATTGCGAGACCACATCATGGGACATCCGGCCCGGTCCCACCGGTTGGTGGATCTACAAGCCACCATTGCCCGTACCCGGCGATCGCCCGAAGGAGCCGGACCACAGCCCGTTGGAGCCGTACATCATCGACTTTCCGGCTCAGATCTCGACCCAGGACGACAGCGGTCCGGATCTGCGCGAACGGTTGGACGCTCTGCAGGGCGTGTCTGACTGATCATGTCCCAGGCCGGCACACCTGACACAAGGACAACCGACGAGGAACCGGTGATGGCGGCGACCGCCTACGCGACGACGTGGCTCGCTGACGAGAGCTTGGAGTCGATCAGCCGCCGGATCCACGACGGCGTGGCGGACGAAGATCTCATGAATCGGGCGCGCGGCTACCGCGACTGGCTGTTCGATACATTCCCGGCGGCGCGGCCCGGCTCCGAAACGCGGGTCATGGAGCTGGGTAGTGGCGTCGGATGGATCATGGAAGCGGTACTCGAACGCTTTTCCGTTCGTGAGATTGTCGGTCTCGACATCTCCGCCAATATGGTCGAGCGAGCCCAAGAGCGATTCTCTCATCCCAACGCGCGCTTCGTGGTGTACGACGGCTTTCACATGCCCTTCGAGGACGGGTACCTCGGCACCATCTACTCGGTGGCTGCCATGCAGCACATCGAGAAGCACGTCGCGTTCTTGCTCTTTGAAGAGTTGTACAGGATTCTCTCTGTCGGCGGTCATGCGGTCATCCATCTACTTGCCGTGGACCACATCCCCGACTCGGTAACCGCATATCGCGACGAGTGTTGGAACCACGTGCGCAACGTCCCGACCCATTGGCACCACTATTATTCTTTTGACGAGCTCTTCGTACTCTTCTCACAGGTCATCGGCGTGGATGATCTCGACATCATCTATGACGAGACGTCCAAGAGCTTTCTCGTGCATTTCAGCAAAGGGACCGGCCGCCCCTACCTCCGATCCGAGCTCCCGACCCTTACCCTCACCGAACGGGTCAGGGCGAAATCCCGGTTGGCTGCGACGCCCACCGGTATGACGACTGGCGAGCGGCCGCCAATGACCACGTCAGAACTCGGACGGCACTTCGCTCACCAGCTGTTGCGGGATGCGCGCGCTCTGGCAGGGCAGGGACGCGCCAGGGTTCGTTCCGTCCGGTCACGCCGGGAAACCTGATCCACCGCCGTAAGCGGCGAGGGATGGGGAGAGGCCGAGGGACCGACCGAGGTCGGAGGCGGTCAGGTGTCGTCGCGCCGGGAGAGGCCGTGGTCGGCGAGCGCCCAGCGGAGGATGCCGATCGGTCGTCATCGGTCGAACCGCTATTGGGCCTGGACGATCATGAGCTGGTTGTTGTTGTTGTCCCGGAAGAAGAACAGGAGCGGCACCTCACCGTCCCCACCCACCAGTTGCTCGTCGACGTCCACTCCCTTGTCCCGAAGTTCGGCGTGGTCCGCAGCCGGATCGGGCGATTCGAGGCCGATGCCGGTCATCCGGCCGGGTTGGTACTCGCCCTGTGGCGGTACCAACGCAATGGACGCGCCACCTCCGGGAGGACCCACTTCGACCCACCGGTCGTTCTGGCCGAACGGAACGTCGGCCACTACGGAGAACCCCAGTTTCGTGGTGTAGAAGCTGATTGCCTCATCCTGGTCGGACACGGGGACGATTACCCGACCGAGGTGTGTGATCTTCGGCATGGCCCAACTCCTTCTCGTAGGTGTTCACACATAGGACGGCGGCGCTAGGTAGATCTCATCGCACGACCGCCGCCGAATTCGCTTCCTCATTCATCCTGATTCCGCCTGGCCCTCCGACGGCGGGTCCCGAAACGGGGTGCATCAGAAGCGCCACCGGGTCGCTCCGCCGGGCTCGACCGTCGCCACGGCGGTGGCGGTGCGGGGCGTGAGACGGTAGACGGACCACGGGGGAGGGCCGGCGGAGGGTGCGCTGTACTCGGCGGTTAGCGCCTGACCGGAATCATCGACACGGGCCGGCCACCCCACGGCCGCCCAACGTGCCGCCATAGCCGCGACGGTCGACGGGTCGGTGACCTTTTGAGCCTCGCCCTCGATCACGAGATCGAACTCGTGGGCGGCGACGCTGAGGGTGCAGCGCGGGTCGCGGGCGAGGTTCTTGCCCTTCCGGGTACCGTCGCCGGTCTCGAACCAGAACGCGAAGTCATGCCAGAGCGCACCGACGCCAGTGATATGGGGGCTTCCGTCCCGGTTGATCGTGGCCAACCAACAGGTGTGACGGTCGGGACCGCCGGTGCCCGGTGCCTCGGTCAGGCCCTGGTCGAGGCGGCGTTCGATGCGGGTCCAGTCGAGCTGGGGCGACCCATAGAGGTTGTCGAGGTTCGTTGCCTTCATGATCAATTGACGCTACCGACGGTCAGAATTCATTGGCCCGGCGTCGGAGAGGGTGGCCATCCAGACCATCGGCCCGCTCATCGCGGCGGACGGCGCATGAACCAGAAGCGCGCCGTGAGCATCGGCACCTCTTCGGCCACCTCGAACCCGAGGCCCATGTAGAACCGGACGTTCTCCGGCTTGTCCGTCTCCAGCCACGCCAATTGACCGTGCTCATCGAATTCGTCACAGAGGAGTCGCATGGCCGCCCGGCCCATGCCCATGGACTGGAAGCCTGGTTCGACGCCGACCGGTCCGACATGCCAGTGAGGCTCGGGTAGGTCGTGACTGGCCAGGACCGAGCCGCTGTGGAGGAACCGATCGGCACTGGTGGCGTCCGAAGCCGGGGCGTCGAGGGTCCTGACCTCCGGCGGGAGCATGGATTCGATGCAGTGGCCCGGCGAGACCGCACCGGCCACCCCGAGCACGCAGCGCCCTCGGCGAACTCCGGCTACCCGGGCTCCGTCCAGCATCCCGCCGAATGTGCTGTACAGCATCTCGAGACGGAGCAGGGGATCATCGGAGACGGCGACAGAACTGGGATTGTCCCGCAATGCCCGGGCTGTCACCCCCACCGCCTGGGATACCTGGTCGGCACCCTCGAGCCAGACAACCTCGTACTCGCTCACGGTCCGGTTCTAACAGACTCAGCGCATCCGGGTGCCACCCGAGCCGAGCAGTGGGCATCCACCGGCCGATTGGCCGGCCGGCACCAGATCGGGGTCAGGTTCAGGCCGAGGTGGGATCTCCTCCGGATCTGGGACTGTCGGGACGGTGGGCTCGAGTTCCGAGTGCCTGAGATGCGATGTCAGCGCCAAGCGACTCGGTCAACAACTCCCGGAACACTTCCTCGGACATGATATTGCTGCGCCTGTCACCAACCGAGAGGCAGAGAAGCCAGTAGATCGTCGGGCATCCGCCGGGTCTCCATCGCCGCAACACGGCCTTCATCCGACCGCAGCGCGGACAGACAAACCGCACGCCCGTCAGCTCATCGCACCAACTGATGAAGCGCCGACTTTGAGTGATGTCCGCCTCATGGGTGGCGGGACGAATACGGACCATCCATCGGAACTCACCCGTCCGAATTGCCAGGGGCCGCTTGGATGCACCGATCATGGAATCACCCACGGACCGTCGGTGGCGTGCCGGCCTATGGCGTTACCTCATCAACCACGGTCAAGTCGACGAAGTCCGGAGCGCCCTCGAAGATCTCCGACATGTTCGCTCTGGCCGTCTCCAGTCCCTCTTGGCGCTGGGGATCCTGCTCGCGCGCCCGGGCCTTCTCTTCGCTCTCGAAGACGACCAACATGAAGACACGGCTCGGGTCGTTCTGGTCCAGCATGGCCGTTGACCGAAGCAGGCCGGAGCCCCGTTGTTCGATCACCCGCAACTGTTCGATCAGTTCCGGCAGTTTGCCTTCCTTGCCCGGCTTCAGGCGGGTGGTGATGAGCTGTGCGCACATGCTGGCAGTCTCCGTTTCTCTCTCGATGTCGATCTGAGGCGCTTTGGTGCTGGTGCGGGGACTGTCGGCTCCCGAACCGGGATCGGTGCCGGGGACGACCACTACGGCATCAGCGTGGAGACATCGATCTCGGTCTCCTCGGGAGGAGTCGGGAATCCACCCTCGATCCCCTGCTGGAGGCGGGGCATCAGGATGCCGTCGCGGAAGCGTTCCCAGCTCTCCTTGGATTCGTGGATGGCGACAATGGTCCACCCATCGGGCGACGCCCCCGCGGCATGGAAGATCTGACCATCGGGCAACGTCAAGGGGCTCGGATGAACAGCCGCCACCGAGGCGTCGTAGTTCTCCTTCGTCCCGCCTGGGAAATGATGCACAACTCCAAACGCCATGACCTCTCAGCTCCTTCTGTTCTGGATCAGCTCCGGACACCGTCGCATCGGTCTGATGGTGCTACGGCTCGACGAGCACCAGAATCGTCTCCGACCGCACCCCGTCGTGCTTCATGGCCTCGGCCGCCTCTGGAGACTGCAACGACTGCTGGAAGGATTCCATGTCGGGAACCTGCGCGATCAATCCGACCCGGTTCGTCCCTTCCGGATCGATGAACGTCCGAGCCGTCACGCCCAGCGGTCCGAAGAACTCCTCCCGCTTCGGTGACTTGACCCAGTGCTCGACGTCGTCGACCTCGTGGAATATCATCAAGGTTGGCATCGGTTCCGCCTTTCTGATTGGTGCCGGTCTTCCCGTCGGCGGCTACGGAGCAGCCGTGCTGCCGGCTGCGCCAGACCGCTACCACGCCATCCGGGGTTGGTCCCGCCACCATAACCGTCGGGCCGTCCGACGTCGACCGGGATCTGCTGAACGGGTGGCCCTGTTGGGCCAGTCAGGGCGGGCGATCTACTCAGTCGACCCCGCGGAACGCGGCCTCGCCGAACGAGAGGTGCCACCGTCGGCCGCCGCCAGCCAGTAATCCTGGCCGTCCCGGGTCGGAGCAATGTCGACCACTGGTCCGTTGGGTGGTTTGCCTCCCATCGAGCCAAAGAAGCCGCTAGTTGCTCCGTTGATGCGATCCGAATGTGTCGGACGCTGATACCCGGAGCAGCCGGCCACAGACGTCCAGGACCATCGGGCAACCGATCACCGGAACGCGGCGACCTGACCGGACAGAACGATGTCGGCCTCCCCGAAGGTCCACCGGACGGAGGCCAATCTGGCGCGCACTGGCCCCGCCGCCAATCCAGGAAGAGACGTCATGAATCAACAACCTCCACATCGAGGCGAGCAACCGTCGTTGCCGCCCAGCCGACTGGTCGATCGGACCCGAAAGACTGCCCATGACATGGTCAGCCGGACCGCTCCACTGGTCGAGGCCGGTCACGGGAGTGCCCGTCCCGGAACGGTCGGTACGGCCTCGCCCAGCCGCGGCATCGAAGAGCCGAGGGAGATCGCCGAATCCATTGCGCTGGTCGATCGGGCATTCGCGTTTGTGGATCTGTGCGGCTTCACTCGGTTCATGGCCACCCGAGGAGAGCACGCCGCCATCGACACCCTGACCCAGTTCCGCTCCTTGGCCCACGACATAGCTGTCCGGCGCGGCGTCATGGTGGCGAAGTGGTTGGGCGATGGCGCCATGATCGTCGGTGTCGAGGTGGGACCGACGTTAGCGACCGCTGTCGAGCTGATCGGACGCTATGACGGGTCGACGCTGCCCCTCAGAGGTGGGTTTGCACACGGCCAGGCGCTCATCGTGGACGGAGACGACTACATCGGTCGGCCCACGAACCTGGCGTCTCGTCTTTGCCAGGTTGCCCATCCAGAGGAGCTCCTGGCGGTCGGCTACCCGCCGGCGTCCCTCCCTATGTGGATCAAGGTGCTCGGCATCCGGAGTGTGACCCTTCCCGGGCTGGGTCGCATTCGCGGGGCGCAACGCCTCGGCCTCGTGCCGGGCCTCGATCTCCCAGACCTGTCCAGAAGTGGGTCGCCGCCTTCAACGGTGAGTGAGGACAGTGGTGAGTGAGCCACTCCTGGGGCAGGGACTGTCAGGGTGCGGTTCTCCGCCGTCGCACGAGCAGGCCCAGGCCAGCGGCGACCGAACCCAGCCCCAGCAGGAGAAGCGGCGTGACGTCGACGCCCGTGAACGGCAGCTGAGTCGGTGCGCCGGTGGCCGGGATGCTCGTTCCCGATGCATCAGGCGGCTCGCTCGGGGACGGGGTGCCCGTCACCGGCAGAGAACTGGTTGCCGGCGGTGAGCCAGTGGCCGGCGGTGAGACTGCCGCCGCTGACACATTCGGTGGGGTCGACGACGCCGTGGTGCCGATCGGCAGCGACGTCGTTGTCGTCGAGGAGGTCGTTGTCGTGGTCGTCGCCGGTGGGCAATTTGCTGCCGTCAACGGTGTGGAGGAGCCCGTACACCTGGACGTAGGGCGGGCCAGTGCGGGCATCCGCCTGGAGGACGCCACAGAAGTCGGGCGGGTACTTGACCGTCAGCACGCCGGTCGAACCGGTGACCGAGCCGACCACGGGCTTGCCCGGCGCCCTCGGTTCATTGACGAACAGCACCCACTTACGGCCCTCGTGACCCGGAACACAGGCCGGGGTCGGGATGGTGAGGGTCAGCTGTTGCGCCGCATCATCAAACTCGAGGCGGCCGGGCGCCGAGCCGCCCGCTGCGCCTGAGGACACTGTCTGCATCCCCTCGCTCAGGACAATGAGCGTCAGGCCCGCAATGATCGACATGGCCGGTCGTTTCATGGAGGCGTTCCTTCTGGGCCGACGATGCACGTTGAGAGACCACTGGGCTGCTCCAGCTACCCCGGCGCCCACCGATGCGAGTTGGACGAATGCGCGGGGAATCGGTCCTGGCGCTAGCAACCCGCCGTCTGAACAATGGATGACCTTCGCGATACGGCAAAGTGAACGCTGATACGGGATGGTTGTGTTCGCCATCCCTCCACCGATGCATGACGGATGGGACCGGGGACCACGATCCGGGATGACGGGACATCGGACCGGCCGGGCCCACTGCCTGCTGGCACTGCTACCGTGTCGCAGATGTCGGACTACGACGCCATCGTCGTTGGAGCTGGCCATAACGGCCTCACCGCGGCAACGGTCATGGCTCGAGGTGGCATGCGGGTCCTGTGCCTCGAGAAGAACCACTTCATCGGCGGGATGGCCACGACCACCGAGCTCGCCCGTGGCTACGATTCGAACTGGCCGGATCGATCCAGTTCCCCATCCCCACCGAGATCTTCGATGATCTGGGCTTTGCCGCGTGTCCGATCTACGAGCCCGAGGTGCAGTCGGCCAGCATCGGGCCGTCGGGCGAGCCTCCGATCCTGCTCTACAGCGACCCCGACCGGCTTCTGGACCATCTCAATGACGCCCTCGGCCTCGACGCCGTGCTGGGCATGGCCGAGGTGGCCGCCTGGGCGGAGGCGCCGGCCCGGGCGATCGGGAGGCTGGACGTCCGGAAGCCGCCCAAATCGCTCGACGACATGTGGGCGTGCGCGTTCAACGAAAAGGAGCGCCTGGCCATCCGCACCGCCCTCTTCGGGAGCGTCATGGACGTCGTCGATCAGTTCCTCCCCGACCGGCAGAAGCACTCCCAGATCCGCAGCATGTTGGCCTTTCTGGCGGTCAATTCCGACCTACCGAGGGCCCTATTCGCCGGGGAGCGCCCTCTGTCTCGCCTTTGCTCTGGCAACACCGGGCGAAGCGACGATGTCCAAGGTGCAAGGTGGCATCGGAACCATGTCCGACCACCTCCTCCGCCTGTTCGAACAGTGCGGGGGCGAGCTTCAACGCCATGTCAAGGTGTCCAGAATCGTCACCGACGGAACGTCGGGTCGAAGGCGTGGCCCTCGCCAATGGGGAGGTGGTCGGAGCACCGATCGTGGTGTCAAACCTCGATCCCACCACCACTTTCACCTACTTGCTCGACCGTGACGCGCTTCCGGAGGGCTTTGTCCGGCGAATCGGTGCCATCGACCACCGGGCCGCCTACTTCCAGATCCACTTCGCCCTCAACGGGCTGCCCGAGTACGCCAGCCCCTACGACGTCCTCAACGAAGGGGATCTCCGGCACAACGTGACCTTCTTCGGGACCCCCGAGCAGATGCAACATGACTTCGAGGCATCGGTCAGCGGCGTCGTCCCGGAGTCACCTTCCTTCAATCTGTCCATTCCGACGTTGCGTGACCCGGGGCTCGCACCCGACGGGAAGCACGTGGCCAGCAGCTTCGCCTTCTATTCACCGATCGCCAAGGATCACTCCGACCAGTCCCGGCTGCGGGACGAGATGGCGGCCCGGATCGTGACGAAGATCACGTCGAGGGCGCCCAACTTCCCCGATCTCGTCGATCGACAATTCAACTACCCCGCCTACACCTACGAGTTGATGTTCGGATGTACCGGTGGTGATTTCACCCATGGCCTTCTGCAGCCGGAGTTCATGGGTCCGTTCCGCCCGGGACCTCGGGGTTGGCCTGATGCCCCGGTTCCCCTTGCGGGCCTCTACCTTTGCGGCGCCGGGTGTCATGGAGGTCCCGGCGTCACGTTCATCCCCGGCTACAACTGCGGGTACGAAGTGCTCGACGCGGCCGACTCCAATCGGCTGTAGCGAAGCTGCCGCTCGGCGAAGGCCAGGTAGAACGCCATCGAGAAGGCGAGACTGGTGAAAAGACTCATCACGAAGAAGATCCACGGGATCCGCAGTCCTCGCCTCCGTCCATCGGTGATCGACCAGAGCGGGAAGAGCACCACGTTGACGATGATGTAGTCCTGCGCGGCCGAGTCTGACGCCCAATTGGAGAAGAGCGCTTTGGTGTAGTTGACATAGCTGGCCTCATGACCGTACTGATGCACATATCGGATGTTGAAATACCAGCCGAGGCCGAGTGACGCCAGGCCGAAGACGTAGTAACCGAGCTCCAGCAGAGACGCCCGTCCGGTGCCGTTCCCGGCGAAGAGATGTCGGTTGGCAAAGAACGCGAGACCGGTGCTGAGGATTCCAAGGGTCCCGTAGAACACGAGCGACGTGGTCATGACCCTCCCAGGTAAGCCTTCACCGTGATGGTCTGTCATTCTAAGGTCACCTTCGCCAACCGGTGGTGTCCGTCGCGCTCGGGACCTTGGTGATGGCTTGGTCGTCCTGTGAGCCAACAACAGGAACCCCACGAGGTCCCACCCGACCGATACCTGTGTGGTCGAGTCCGGTGTCATGATCGACGGCGAGTGAGACGTCGATCAACGGTGCGATTGGGCGTGGCCATAGCCCTCCTTGCGGCTCTCGTCCCGATCGGGCTCGTCTTTGTGCACAGCACCCACTCGTCCACCGGGAGGGGGAGCGCCGCTCCGGGAGGTGGTCCAACTGCCATGGGTCCCGCGTCGAAGACCCACCCAACCGACAATCGTCCTCGGCCGCTGACCCCGAACCGACGGCCTTCACCCGTGCCGATCCGGGGGCTCGCCGTATCGCCGGGCGAAGTCACCATCGCCGACACGACCAGGGCGTTGGTGAGGTCCGGGACGGTGTTGGCTCCAGAGCGGGTGCTCCCGACCTATGTCTGGGCTCCCACCGGGACCGGTTCGTTCCCTCTCGTCGTGTTCGTGCACGGTTATGCCGAGGGCCCTCTCACCTATCAGCGCTTCTGTTCGAACCTGGCCGCCTCCGGCTATGTCGTCGCCGCACCCTCCTTCCCACTGGAGGATCCGCAACGTGGCTTCGGATTGGATCGAGCCGACTTGCCCAATGAGGCCGCGGACGTCTCGTTCGTCATCGGTGCCCTGGAGCGGGGAACGCTGGCCAGGGAGATCGACCCGCAACGGATTGCGGTGATCGGCCATTCCGACGGTGCCGACGTGGCTCTGATGATGAGCTATGAGCCGGCCACGGCCGATCCGCGAGCGCACGCGGTCGTGGCCGACGCGCCGGATCCCATCAGTGCGCCGATCGTGCCGTCGTCGGCTCCTTTGCTCCTCGTTCAGGGCACGGCCGATTCGGTTGTCCCTTACACGGCCAGCGTGACCGTGTTCAACCAGGTGGAGGCGCCCACGTACTATCTGTCATTGACCGGTGCCGATCACCTGCCACCAATCGAAGGTGGATCCCGCTGGACGCCCACGTTGGATTCAGCTGCCGTCGAGTTCCTCGACGCCACGATCGGTGGTCGGAGGCCGGTCGGCACGCTGGCCGGCCAGCTGGAGTCGTTGCCGCTGGCACGACTCGAGACCGCTCGCCTGGGATGACCGGCCTCTCCGGTCGACCCAGCTCGACGACGTCGGGCCGTTCTGCTTGGTCTGATTCCTCTCCTGCAGGGTGATGATGGCAACCATGCCGAGCCCGTTCGCCTGGTTGACCAGCCCGTCCATGAGATTGATAAGGGCCGGGTTCACCGTCCGCCAGGGCCGCTGAACGGGTTCTCCTGGGCGATCTGGAAGCGAATGACATTGGCGTTCCAAGTTGTGCCGGCAGACTGCACCGTCGCCTAGCCGGTCTGGTTGGTGTGCGGATCATGCCCCGTGCAGAGTTGGTTGACCGGCAATGGGGGAAGGACAGGCACTCGACCACGAACCCCGAGGGGATGAACTGCAGATGCTCCGGGCCCATGATCTTGTTGCGCACCACGGTGTAGCCCGCCGAGCCCGCAGCCCGGCCCGTGGGGAGCACGGTCTGAACAGGAGAGAGGACGAGCAACGTTGCCGGCAGGGCAGCCACGGAGACATAGCCGACACAGGTGATTGCGGCGCGGCCGCGAGGAGAACACGACCAGGCGAAGGACGCATATGCGGACTCACGATGTCCGGAAGGATCGGCCGGACATCCATCGAGGTCTTCCATCGGTGTCTCCGACGACGTAGGTACGGCGCCATTGCGGTATTCGGGGTCAACACGGAGGCGACGTCGAGATGAACGTTGCGCGACATGCTGGAAAGCGCGCCATCTGGCGTGCCTACGAGCACACCGAGACCCTGGCCGGCTACATGGAGAGCGCCGTGCGCTCTGGTCACCGGGTGGCCGCGGCCACCGGGCCGGCGCCGACGCCTGACCGCGAGTTGAGTGACAGGCCTTCGTCCGGTGATCTGGCTCAGGTAGCCGACTCTCCGTCTCCGAGGAGGGCAGGAGCGTCAGCTCTCGGCCACCTCGTGCGAGGTCGCCCGACCCCTTCGATCCAACAGATCGACGATGTTCGTGTACAGGCGGGTCAGTCGGTCCTCGGCGATGGCGATGTCATGCGCCAGTTGCTCGAGCTCGGCAACGCCTCCGGGGAACAGGTCGGCCCGGGCTCCCCGCTTTGCCCGCTGGCTCATCACGTCCCACGCGGCTGGCCCTCCGTCCGCCGATGTCAGCGACCAAGGGCTGTGAATGGCCTCATTTCGACGCCGGCGGTATCCATTGCCACTCCTTCGCCAGGATCGGAAGACAGCCAACTGATCGGTGGCGTCGGACCCATGGGCGGAGAGCAGCGCATCAATCGTCGCCCAAACGTTCTCGACACGCTGCCCGGCCACAACGGCACGGGCCAGCGTCTCGTCTCGGCTCCCCACCAGCCCCATGAGCACCAGTCCGGAGGCGATTTCGATCAGAGACCAGTTGGCTGCCACCCGGCCGAGAGCGCGGTGGAGGTCGTCTTCATTCACCACACCGAGGTCGTCCCAGTCTCCGAGCACGGAGGGATCCGTCTTGCCCGAGAAGCGCAAGATCTTCCCGCCGCGGCCGAAAGGCAGACCGAATTTGACATGGCGCTTCATGGCCAGGGTCTAGCCCTGGCCGGTGGCAGCAGCTCCGGATGAGCGGGCCATGGCTCGTCGCCGTCCTTGGGTGGCCGACCGGTAGGGTTGGTACGAACCGATGTAGCAAGACCTGAGAGATGCAAAGTCGAGAGGGTTGAGAGCAGATGCACGTCGGAGTCCACCTCCCTCAATACGGACGAGTCGCCGGCTCGGATGCGATCGTGCGGGCCGCGAGACGCGCCGAAGACCTCGGCTTTCGCGACGTGTGGGTGAGCGACCACATTGTCCACCCGGCGGAGCAGGACTATCCGTCGCCGTACCTGTTCGACCCATTGGTCACCCTCACCTGGGCGGCGGCCGTGACAGAGATCATCGGCCTTGGTACGAGCGTGCTGGTCGTACCCATGCACAACCCGCTCGAGCTGGCCAACTCGCTTGCCAGCCTTGACGCGCTCGCCCGGGGCCGTCTGACCGTCGCGGTGGGTGTCGGATGGTCCGAGCCGGAGTACGCAGCCCTCGGGTATGACTTTCGCAACCGAGGCGAGCGGCTGGACGAGGCAATCGACCTGTTCCGGAAGGTCTGGTCCGAGGATCCGGTGAGCTATCACGGGCGGTTTTCCTCCTTCGACGACCTGCGTGTGTTGCCCAAGCCCGGCCATCGCATCCCGATCTGGGTCGGTGGTAGCAGTGAGCCGGCCTACCGGCGCGCTGCACTCCGAGGCGACGGGTACCAAGCGGTGGGCCTCACGGTCGAAGACGTGGGCCCGGTCGTCGAGCGCATTCGGCATGATCACCCGGAGGCGAGCTATCCGATCTCGCTTCGGACGGGATGGGATCCCCAGGGAATGGATCCCGGCCGGATACGGGACGAGCGTTCCGCCTTCTCCGAGGCGGGCGTCCAACACGTCGTGGCGGCACCGTGGCGGCGGGACCTGGACGCCTGGATCCGGTCGATGGACCAACTCGCCGAGCTGGTGCTCTGAAACAGTAGAGGGACTGGACCCAGCTGATCGCTTGACGCGTCGAAGGAAGATTCCACTACGTTCGGGAGCGGTATGGCACAACCGCCCAGTTCGTTGGTCCTTCTGCACGGATTCGCCTCCACCTTCAGCCACACCTGGGGCCAGACGGGTTGGGTGGACATCCTGGGCGACTTCGAATGTGCCGTTACCGAAATCGACCTTCCGGGGCATGGTTCTTCGACTCGTGCGACGGACCCCGAGTCCTACGCCTCCGTCGTGGAGGATGTGGCTGCCATGCTTCCGAGGCCGACGTGCGCAGTCGGGTTCTCGGCTGGGGCGGACATCCTGCTGCGGATGGCCATTGCCTGTCCCGACAACTTCGAGAGGATCGCCCTGCTCGGTGTAGGAGACAACGTCTTCGAACGCTCCGACCCCCAGTCGGTCATCGATGCACTCGAAGGCGACGTCGACCCCGAGGATGTCCAAGGACGCCTGTTCCTTCGGCTGGCCCAATCCACCGGCAACGATCCGAAGGCCCTGGCCGCATTCCTGCGCCGGCCGCGGGATCCGATCCGGGCCGTTGAGCTCGCCGGCGTCGGGTGCCCGGTCCTCGTCGTACTGGGCGACCGGGACA
Source organism: uncultured Acidimicrobiales bacterium (assembly GCA_963727075.1). Lineage (GTDB taxonomy): Bacteria > Actinomycetota > Acidimicrobiia > Acidimicrobiales > RAAP-2 > Bog-756. Next base: position 134,713 of record CAVSET010000002.1, on the reverse strand, counting down.
TGGTGAGGTCCGCGGATCGACTGGTCGAGGCCCTGCCGTCCGCCACATTGGTGTCCATGCCCGGGGTGGACCACTTCGCAACGCCATCGAATTTCGCCGCCATCGATGCCACGATGAACTTCCTCGGTTTCGGGTGAGGCTGCTCCTGGCGGTGGTGCGGACCGGGACCCGAGGTGGGGGGCGCGGCGCCGGGACCGTCGGCGACTGACCGATCGACCCCGAGCCGCAGCCGTTGGCGGGGCTACCTGGCGGCTCGGGCCTTGGGGCAGAGTGTGGACCGTGGCCCGCCTTCGACCCGCCGTTGCCCGCCTCGTTGAGCTCGTCGGCCCACAGGCCGTGGTGGACCCGGACGTCATCGCCCAGTACACGACCGATTGGACCGGCCGGTTCGTGGGTGATTCGCCGATCGTGATCCGTCCCGAGTCGACCGAGGAGGTGGCAGCCATCGTCTCCCTGTGCCGAGAGCTGGGCCTCGCCCTCGTTCCCCAGGGCGGGAACACCGGTCTGGTCGGGGGCGGAGTACCGCTCCGCGGCGAGGTGGTCCTGAGCCTTCGACGGCTCCGAGTCCTGGAGCCCGTGGATGACGATGCGGGCCAGGTCACCGCCGGCGCCGGTGTGGTTCTGGCCGAGCTGCAACAGGCTGCCGTCGCGGCTGGCTGGGGGTACGGGGTGGACATCGCCAGTCGCGACTCGGCCACCGTCGGCGGCATGGTTGCCACCAACGCCGGTGGGACGCACGTCCTCCGCTACGGGGACACGCGGGCGCAGGTGCTGGGCCTCGAGGCCGTGTTGGGAACGGGTGCCGTGGTCTCCCACTTGGGCGGGTTGGTGAAGGACAACACCGGCTACCACTGGCCGGGTCTGCTGTGCGGCAGCGAGGGCACCCTGGCTGTGGTCACCGCGGCCCGGCTCCGGCTCGTTCCCCCGGTGCCGTTCCGAGCCATGGCCCTGGTGGCCTTCTCCACCGTCCCCGACGCTCTCGAGGCGGCGGCGTTGTTCCGGCGTTCGCTCCCGACCCTCGAGGCCTGTGAGCTCCTCCTGTCGTCAGGGGTCGAGCTGGTGTGTTCAGTGCAGGGAGTACGAGCACCCTTCCCGGCCGCACATCCGGCCTACCTGCTCATCGAAGCGGCCGGCGCGGCGGACCCCACCGGACCGATGGCCGATGCCGTCGGCGGTGCCGCCCGGGTGGCCGACGTGGCCGTCGCCACCGAGCCGGCCCGGAGGTCCGAGCTCTGGCGCCTCCGCGAGGACCACACCCTGGCCATCAACACCTTGGGCCCCCCGCACAAGCTCGACGTGACCCTGCCGCACGCTTCGCTGGCCGACTTCGTCCACCGGGTCCCCGGCACGGTGGAGGCCCTGGATCCGGACACCCGGACCTGGCTGTTCGGTCACGTGGGCGACGGCAACATCCATGTCAACGTGACCGGTCCGAGGCCGGACGACGACCGCGTGGACGAGGTGGTCTTCCGGTTGGTGGCGGAGCTCGGCGGGAGCATCAGCGCCGAGCACGGCATCGGCACGGCCAAGAAGCGGTGGCTGTCCCTGTCCAGGACGCCGGCCGAGCTGGCACTCTTCCGGTCCCTCAAACAGGCGCTCGACCCATCCGGCGTCCTGAACCCGAACGCGCTTCTGGCGACAAGCGGGGATGACGGCCCCGATGAAGGCTCCCGATGAAGCTCCCCGATGATTGGACCACCCCGATGATCGGTCCTCCCCGAGAGCGCTAGTGCTCCGCCGAGGATCGGGTCCAACTGCCGGGGACGAAGCCATCCAGGAATTCCCGACGGTGGGAGAAGAACCAGTGGTCGTCGATCAGCCGGTAGGTGTCGAGGTACCGGCCCCAATGGTCCAGGCCCTTCCCGCTGAGAACCTGGTAGTAGCACCGCGACGAGACGTCATCCGGTCCGGCGACGTCAATCTGCAGCGTGCTGGTGTGGTGCCGCACGATGATGGGCTCTGATTGGTGGTGGAGCCTGTCGGCCACACCGGTGAAGATCGTGCGAATCTCCTCGCGCCCGTGATACGGCCACCCGTCGAGCTCCATGACAGCGTCTGGGGCGAAGCACGCCAGCACCTGGTCAAACCGACCCGAGTCGGCATTGGCGTTGTACCGGGCCACCAGGTCACGGACGCTTTCCCGGGCGACCAACTCCCACATCTCCACGTCGCCCCCTCATGGTGCCACTCGATGGATCGTGCCTACCGCTTGTCGAAGCGGACGTCGCAGCCCGAATCTAGAGCCTGGGCTCTGCCGGCCGGTGAACCTCACGCACCATTGGGGCGGCCACTGGCTAACATCATCTCGGCAAGCGTCGGATCAAAGCCGGCAGCCGTCCAGTAGGGGGAATGAGGGTTATGGAGCACGTCACGCTGAACGGTGCACCGTCACGCGCACTGCTCTTCACCGAGCCCACCCGGGCCACGGCCGAGTTCGGCTCCTTCCTCCTGAGTACCCTGCTGCTCCGTCGAGCCCCCCGGGGTGATGGCCACACGGTGTTGGTCCTTCCCGGCTTTCTGGCCGATGACCGGTCGACAACGGTTCTCCGTGGCTATCTCCGTACCCTCGGCTACAGAGCCTCTGCCTGGGACCTCGGCCGCAATGTCGGGCCGACGCCGGACATCCTCGAGGGCATGGAGCAGCGCCTCCTGCAGCTCGCCGACCGGGCTGGCGGCCCGATCAGCCTGGTGGGTTGGAGCCTCGGTGGGATGTTTGCCCGAGGGTTGGGCCGGGAGCACCCCGAGCACATCCGCAAGATTGTCACCCTGGGCAGCCCGTTCCGGAGCGACGCGCCGATCGGGAGCCACGCCACCCGCAGCTTCGAGCGCCTGGCCCACATCCACGTGCCGTACACCGAGCTGCCCGCCGCCGAGATGGATCAGGACCCGCTCGATGTTCCGGTGGCCGCGGTCTACACGAAGGGTGATGGGGTGGTGGCCTGGCAGTCCTGCCTCCAGGAAGAGGGCCACCAGCGGGAGAACGTGGAAGTCTGGGGAAGCCACTGTGGACTGGGACACAACCCGATGGCCTTGTGGGTGGTGGCCGACCGCCTGGCCCAGCCTGTCGGAACCTGGTCGCCGTTCGAGCCCCCGACGTTTGCCCGCCGCCTCTTCCCGGCACCGTCTTCGGCGACGTGGCTACCTGATCAGGCAGCCGACAGAAGGTCGGCCACGCTCTTTTCGATCCCGCGGCAGAGCACGTCGATGTCCGGAGCGGCGTCGTAGTCACCGGTCACCCCGAAGTTGACGTGTCCGTTGTAGGAGAAGATCGCCACGGTCACCCGCATCTGCGCCCCGAGTGGCACGAACGGGTACGCCTCGAGCATCCGGCGGCCGAGGACGTAGAGCGGGATCTGCGGGCCGGGCACATTGGTCGTGACCGTGTTGATGTTGCGCTGCGCACCCTTGGTGGCCAGACGACCCCCCAAGGCCAGCAGGAGCGGAGGCGCGAACCCTGACAACGAGGTGAGCGCCTCACCCGCCACCGCCTCCTCGGATTCCTTGAGGTCGGCCATCTGTTCGGAGATCGTCCTCAGCCTCTTGACCGGATCGGTCTCGTAGACAGGAAGTTCGGCGAACATCGCCGAGACCTTGTTGCTCAGCTCGCCGTCCCCGACGGCCACACCCCGATCGTTGCGGGCACGGACCGAAACCGGGACCATGGTCCGCACGATCCGATCGGCCGACTCGCCCCGAGAGAGCAGGAGCTCCCGGAACCCCGTGGTGATGCAGGCCAGCACCACGTCGTTGAACGAGCCTCCGTGCTTTCGACGCACCGCCTTGACGTCCTCGACGGTGGCTGTGGCCCAGGCCCAATGACGGTGGGGCCCGATCGGCCCGTTGAGCGACGAGGCCGGTGTCGGGCGGATCAGGCCCATCATCGAGGTCAGCCCACGAGCCACTCCGACCAGTTCGGTGGCGGCTTGGCGTGGAACTCGCAGCGCGGCACGGACCGCCCGGAATTGCTCGTAGGGGCTCCTGGCCATGTCGACCAGCGCCTCGACGGCGAGCCACAGCGGGCGCGGGGTCGGCTGAGGCCGCCACACCACGTGCACCGGAGGGCTCGACTCAGTGGTGAGGTCCATGATCACCGACAGCAACTCGGTGCCGGAGACCCCGTCGACCATGCAGTGGTGGCTCTTGACCGCCATCGCCCAGCGCCCACCTTCGAGCCCATCGATCATCCAGATCTCCCACAATGGCTTCGATCGATCGAGCTGCTGGGACATGATGCGTCCGACCAGACGACGCAGCTCTGCCTCGCCACCCGGCGCCGGCAGTGCAGTGAGGCGTACGTGGTAGTCGATGTTGAAGTGGGGATCGTCCACCCACACCGGTCGGCCCAGGTCACCGGGCACCCGCTCGATGATCTGCCGGTAGCGCGGGACGTGGTGGAGCTTGCCGGCGATCATGGCCACCAGCTCCTCCAGATGTGGCGTCGGTCCCTCGAAGATCCCGATCGACGCGATATGCATGTGGCTGACCCGGTCTTCGATGTTCAGGAACGACGAATCGAGAGGACTCAGCCGGTCATGCATAAGGCGGACGCTACTAGCTTCGAGCTCCGCCTTGACCGTGTCGACCGCTTCCTTGCGGTCCGGAGGATGCAACCCGCCGGCGTTGGCGACCGTCTGTCCCTGATCAAGCGGTCGCCAGGACCGGCTGCGACGGGCTGGCGAGGATCCGGCGGGCCTCGGTGCGGCCGGCACGCATGAACTCAGGCCATTCGCTGGTGTTGAGGAACTGCCGGTAGAACCCGGTTCCCCTGACCTTGGCGTAGGGCACGGGTTCGATCATCCTTACCTCGGTCTGTCGCTCGAGTCGGGACAGATTGATCCTGGCCAGCTCCATCTGCTGGCAGGTGCGGACCTGGCTGGCGATGGCCAGGATGCTGTTGCGCCGGTCCTGCCAGCCCGTGCCGTCCTCGCCGACGAAGCGGGGCGGGTAGAAGCCGTTGATGGCCAGGGCCACGTCCGGTGGGTCCTCGAGGTCGAGGACCGGCCGCACCGGGAAGATGTCGACCATGCCCCCGTCACACCAGTAACCGTCGCCCATGCGCACCGGCTCGATGAACAGGGGCAGGGCGACGGCCATGTGGATCGCCCGTGCGACCGGAAGGTCCGGATGCGTGCGTGGACCGATGTAGTCGATCCGGTTTTCCTCGATGCTCCAGATCGGTGCGTAGGCGGGGATCGGCATCTCACCGAGGGTCATGTCGCCGACAAGCCGACGGTAGAGCGTCTCGATCCGCTCACCTCGGACGATGCCGCCGAATCCCTTCCCCATCGTCGGGAGGGTGGACGCCAGCAGGCGCCAGTCCACGTCGACGTAGCGTTCGGGGGTGAGACCGAGTGTGAAGGCGGCCACCTCGTCGGCGGGGATGCCGGCGGCAATGGGGAACCCGAAGAGGGCGGACCCCGAACAGAGCGAGATGACCGACGGCCGGATGCCGCCCTCCTCCAGGGCCCGGGCCGCGCCGATCACCGAGGCGAGGGCTCCGCTGCCCCCGGTGGCCACCAGGGCGAGCCTGCGTCCTTCCAGATCGGGGATCCGGAGGGCTCGGAACGGGGGGAAGGGATGCCTGTCGGGCTGGGGGCGAGACTCGAAAGGCAGGGTGACCAGGGCGCGACGCATGTCGCCGAGCAGGCCGGCGTCGCTACGGATGCCGTCGACCCACTCCCGGGTCCTGGTGATCACATTGAAGTACTGACGGACCCGGAACACATCCAGCACGCTGTCGAGCATGGAGCCATTTTCGGGCAGGAATCCCCGGTCGACTAGGGCCGAAAGACTCACCGATCCGACGAATGGACCGAGTTCCGCAAATGATCCCCGGAATTCGTCCCCCGGACGCGTCGGCGGCAGTGGGCGGGGGGCGGCGACCCGGGGGCATCTGGAGGGGCTGGAGGGAGCGGTGGTCTCGAGCGGGGGCGCTCGGTAGGATCAGCCACGGGGTGGCAGTCCAGGGAGGATGCGCCTGTGGTGGAGGATCGGGTCGCCATCACCACCGGAGCGAACTCGGGGATCGGTCTGGCGACCGTCCTGGAGCTGGCCGGTCGGGGTCTGCGTTCGGTGGGCACCGTCCGCTCCCTGGCCAAGGCCCGTGTGGTGTCCGACGCGGCGGCCGATCGCCGCGTCACTGTCGAGACGGCGATCATGGACGTCACCAACGCCGCGTCGTGCGAGCGGATCGTCGAGAAGTACCGACCGTCGGTGTTGGTGAACAACGCGGGATTCTCGATCACCGGCGCGGTCGAGGACATCGGCGACGAGGAGCTCCGAAACGCCCTCGAGACCATGGTGATCGGTCCAATGCGCCTGGCCCGGCTGGCCCTTCCATACATGCGACAAGACGGCTTTGGGCGCATCATCAACGTGTCCTCGATCTACGGCCGCACGACCACGCCACTGACCGGCTGGTACCAAGGCTGCAAACATGCCCTCGAGGGCGTATCCGATGCCCTGCGGACCGAAGTGGCCGCGGACGGCGTGAAGGTCGTCCTCATCGAGCCGGGGTTCGTTCGAACCGGGATCTGGGCGGAAGCCGACGACGAGCTCGGTGCCAGAGGCGGGTCACGCTTCGCCGACTCCTACCGACGGCTGCTGACCATCACTCAATTGGCCGATCCGATCATGGCTCAGCCGTCGCAGGTGGCTAGGGTCATCGCCAGTGCGGCCACCTCGCGCAGTCCTCGTCCCAGGTATCTGGTGGGTTGCGACGCTCAGGCCATCACCGCGCTCCAGTCGTTCGTGCCCACGCGCATCAGAGACGGGGTCACCCGGGCGATTCTCGGGCTCTAGGACCGCCGGAAGGGTGGCCGGCTCACCCGGCCGGGCCACCCTCAGCCGGCATCGGTCAGGCTCCCGCCCCTACGATCGGTGCGTTGAGCCTCAAGCCACCGGTCGGCCGGGTGATCATGGACAGTCACCCGGATCCCCGCCCCGCAGCTGCCCATGGGCACGGGACTCCGCCATGCCCACATGGGCTGATCAGCTCTGCCGCCCGCCCGTCAACTGGCCCGCTGAGTACCGAAACGTGACCGATGCTCGTCGTCGGTCCAGTTGGAGCATCGAGTCCGGTCTGGACGTGTTCACCTTCGCCGACCAGAAATAGGCTGTTCAGGTGGTCACGGCAAGAACGGCCTCCGCGTCTTCCCGACCGCATCGCGACGAGAACAGGTTTCGGGGCTGGCCACTGGGGGTTGTCGAGTTCTTCGATGAGCTCGAGATGGACAACACCAAGAGCTACTGGACTGCCCACAAGGAGTTCTACTTGGTCGATGTCCTCGGTCCCATGGAGGCGCTCCTGGCCGAGTTGGCTCCGGAGTTCGGCGAAGGCCGAGTGTTCCGCCCCTACCGAGATACCAGGTTCAGTGCCGACAAGTCACCGTACAAGACCAATATCGCGGCCCACAACGATTCGGGCTACATCTCCCTGTCCTCCGACGCGCTGGGAGTGGGCTCCGGGCTCTGGATGCCGTCACCCGACCAACTCGTGCGCTTTCGGGCGGCGGTGGCGGACGACAGGAGCGGTACGCAGCTGCTCGGGCACTTGAAGGAACTTCGAAGGAAGCGCATCGAGGTGTCCGCCCGCGAGACCCTCAAGTCGGCACCACGGGGTTACTCGAAGGATCACCCCCGAATCGATCTCCTCCGGTTGAAGGGCCTCACCGCCTGGAAGGAGTGGCCCGTCGGACAATGGCTCGCCACTTCGGCGTCAAAGCGCAGGATCGTCGAGGTTCTTCGAGCTACAGCACCGCTGAGAACATGGCTCGATTCGAACGTTGGAACCGCCGACGCACCCTGAACCGTTGGTGCGGTCGCTCACCGAGTGAGCGCTCATCGCTCTGTCTCGGGAGCCACCGATCCACCGGTTGGAAACGTGTAACAATCGCGACAGAGTTCTTGGACCGGTCGGATGGAGGGGGACTTGAGACTGAGACGTAGCGGCCCCATCGCCGCACTGGCCATCGGATTGGCGCTGTTCGGTCTGGCTGGATGCACCCGCTTCGGCGCCACGCTCTCCCGCCCGTCTGATCCCGTGGTGCTGCACGGGAGCGCCTTGCCCAAGCTGCTTGGCACGGACCCGATGCACGTCGTGGGCTTCGCGTGGGACGGCAGTGCGTGGCATCAGGTACCCGTGCAGGTCGACAAGCGGGACTACGTAAGCCCAGGGGTGATCTACCATCTCCCGACGTCGGGCTACCCGAACCTGTTCGGAACGACGACGCCGTACAAGATGCTGGTGTACACCCCGCCGGCGAGCCTCTCGGCGGGCTACACCTCGGCAGGCACCTACACCCCGCCGGACTCGAACCCCCTGTTCGACGCCAATGACGAGCTGTCGTTCCTCGCCGCGGACACCGGCAAGCAGGTCGACCCCTCGGTTCCGGACCCGACCGGCGTCGATGTGACAACCCGGGAGGAGGTGAAGGCCACCGATCCGCTCGCTCCTTCACAGTTCGGCTATGTGTACCTGTACCACAGCAATACCCTCACTGGCGGTGGCGCCGGCACAGACGGCGTCAACTACAGCTTCAGTCTCGACTCTGGCTCGTACACGGCCACCTACAAGATGGGCACGAGCTCGCTCGCTCCCAACAACACCTGGGGATTCAATCCCGAGCACTCCACCGTCGTCACCCCGTTGTACAGCCTCACATTCGGTGACCGGTGGCTCAACAACGGATTGGCCGTCACCCAAGGAGGCTCCACCGGAACCAACATCCTCGAGCGCACTCACTACTACGTCACCAGCACTTGTAGTCGTAGCGAGGACACGTTCGACGGGGGTGCGAACAATCCCGGTGAGGGTGCATTCGTCGTGAACATCTCCGGCCCCGTGCGCGCCATCCGCTCCTACATCGGCGCCAACAGTTACAAGTACACCGTCAACACGGACATCTTCTACCCAGACCGCCACGACACCGTCACCGAATTGCGAGGCCATGCCGGTCTCCCCGGGTACGGCAGTGCCGATGACTTCGGCACCGGCACGACGGGTCTGACCTACTCGGATCCGGTCAACAGCGGCATTGGTATCGACGGAAAAGCGGATGCGGTCACGCCGATCACGTTCACCACCGGGTCGGTCGCCCCAGCCGCGTGGCAGATGGTCTCGGGAGCCCAGGGTTCACTCGTCACCGTGCGCACTCTCGACACCGACATCACCGGGCTCAACGTCACAACCGTGTATCAGGACCAGAATCCCGCGTCGCCCCCGCAGTGCACCGGCGATGCCGCCGCATGGGGCCAGAACGGCATGAACGTCACCTCGCCGGTGGGCTCCGTTCCGGTCACCGACCCGACTCTCACGGCCACCCCGGCAACCTTCGTGCTCCATCGCTATCGCTACTTCGAGCCCCCCAACCTCCCGGCCGCCACCGCCACCGCCATCGACACCCAGGCCCGTATGCCCATCCAGACCACGGTCAGCGGCTGATACGGCTGTCGGTGAAGGTCCTCCAACCTCGTTTCAGCCCACGTTCACCCCGGGTCGCCACGAGCCACGCGGCCTCGGCACGCCGTGGGCGGGCGTCAACGCCGGCGATACCGGACCGCACACGGCTCAGCCTCGGAGGGACCGGAGGGCAGAGGCCATCCCGAAGAGCCATGCACCCACCAGCATGGGGAGTAGATTGCGTTGACCGATGAACACGAAGAGGGACGTTGTCGTGGCCGTTCTGATCGCATCCGCGCTGCCCATCACCGGCTGCTCGAGTGCGACGACTTCGGACACGTCGACCACCACCTCGAGCCCAGATCAGAGCCACACCGCGACATCAGGCACCACCCCGAACACGTCGTCGACTTCCCACGCGGTCGATGTTCCCGTCACCAACCAAGTCCGACAACAGCTGGTCGAAGCGGGCGCTTCCTTGGACAGCATTCCTGCATCCGAATACACCGGTCTGGCATCGGGACTCACGTACTACGCCTTCGACCAGGCCACAGCCACTTATTGGGCCGGAGCCCGACTGGTTCCGGCACCGTCCGCGGATCCTTCCAAGCCCGCGCAGGCCCAGATCTCGTCTCAAGACGCCGGCTCCTACTATCTCTTCAAGCACCCACAGGGTGGAGTGTGGACGGCTTATGCGGCCGGAAACGTCGTTCTGGACACGCCGTGTCCGCTCACAATTCCCGACGACGTCCTGGCCGTCTGGGGATGGCCAACGGGAGCCTGCCGGCCGCCGAACAACTAGGAAGGCCGTCAGTGCTGGCCTTTTCGGCTCCCACGCCGACCCGATGGCGACCATGACTGGGTGTGGGCAGACTGGCTCCATGGATCCCGTCGTACGAAGGTTGCGGCCGGACGAGGTAACCGCATTCCGTCGGTCGGTGAAGATTCCGTTCCTCGAGCCGTTCGCCGGTGACCCCGATCAGGTCGCCGACTTCGAGATGTGGGCGGCCACATCCGAGCTGGACAGGGCATGGGTGGTCGATACCGGAGAGCATTTCGCCGGCAACGCCGCCATCGACAGCTTGGATGTCACACTCCCGGCCGCGTCGGGTCGGCCCTGTCCGACGATCCCCATGGCGGGGGTGACCGCGGTCGGCGTACACCCCACCCACCGCAGGCGGGGCTTTCTGAGCCAGTTGATGGCGACGATGCACGACGACGCCCGAAGCCGAGGTGAGGCGATCGCCGGGCTCGAGGCTGCGGAGTCGATCATCTATGGGCGGTTCGGGTACGGACTGGCGGCCAACGTCGCCGAGTATTCGATCGACAGCCGGGCCTCGGCGTTTGCGATCCCGGCACCCGCCATCGATCTGGCGCTCATAGACAAGGACGAGGCAACCAAGATCTTGCCCGGGATCTTCGACCGGCAGCGCCGCACCCGAGCCGGCGAGATCAACCGGAGTTCGGGCTACTGGACCCAGCTCCTCGTCGATCGTCCGCATCATCGTGGCGGATCCTCTGCCCGCTTTCACGCGGTATGCGATGAGGGATACGTGCTCTACCGGGCCGGCCCTGAAGCGAACGTCTTCCGGGGGGAACGAACCAACATCGTCGTCGAGGAGCTCCGCGGCGACACCGCCGACGTCGAAGCCGCGCTATGGCGCTTCGTGTTCGACCTGGATCTGATCGGACAGGTCTACGTCAAGCGCGGTCCGGTGGACGAGCCCCTTCGATGGCGTATGGCCGATCCGCGCCAATTGCACACGGTCAGCATCGAAGACCGCCTGTACGTGAGGATCTTGGACACCGCGGCCGCATTCGAGGCACGTGGCTACCAGACTGAGGGCCGCTTGGTGCTCGACGTCCTACCGCCCGCCGTGTCAGAGGGGGACGCCGACGGGGTTCCGGGCCGCTGGGTGTTGGAGGCTGGACCGGACGGCGCATCCTGTCGTCGGGCCCGGAACGGCGAGGCAGCAGACCTGTGTCTCGGTCTTCCCGCGCTCGGGTCTCTCTACATGGGAGGCTTCCCGGCCTCGCTCCTGGCTGCCGGTGGGCGTGTCGAGGAGTTGAGAGCCGGCGCCTTGTCGATAGCCGACGCCCTCCTCATCTCTCGTCCCTCACCGAGAAGTGGGACTGGATTCTGAAGGGAGACGGTTCAATCGCACCAGCTGGAACGCACTGGTCAGCGAAGCCCGTTCGCCGCATTGACCAGGGCATCTTCTTGGACCCAGTTGGTCTCGAAGTGTTGGTTCGGGTCGTTCATCTGGTTGTAGTACCACCAGAAGAGATAGATGCCCAAGGAGAATATCGAGGCGAGGATCCGGCCGACGTAGTTGTTCTGACCCTTGACCCGATTCTGGTCCGGACCAGGGACCGCCTGCCCGAATCGCCCGAAGATCAACGACAACTCGTACTCGACACCTACTTCGGAGTGGTCGTGTTTGACGAGGTCCTGGTCCAAGAGCACAAAGGCGACGATCTCGACGATGCCGCGAGCGACAATGGCCAGTACGAGCCAAATGGCCGGTTCACGAAAGTCACCGGTCATGCGCCGGAGCACATCCATGTGCATAGTGGCCCGCTGAAACGATGGCGTCAGCTCGTCCTGCAAACCTCGTCGACCCGCCTCTTCCCAGGCGAAGGAGAGCGACGCATCGAACAACTCGACGCGGCGGGCGTTGTGGTCGCGCATGCGACGGACCAACTGGTAGAAGACGTAGAGACCGTAGATACCAAGCGTGAGAACGGTCCAGCCAAGTGCTGTCCAATAGTCGAAGATGTAGTCGGTCTCGGCGCGACGTTGTGAGGCCAGGTTGATGCGGTCGATGGGGGCCATTTGCGGTGGCCCGGGAGCGATGCCCCCCGCCGCCGGGAATTGTCCGTACCCCGGAGGGGGCGGTGCGGGAACAGACGGCTCGCTGCTTGCCGGACCGGACGGGAACTGGTTCTCTTGCTCGCCTTCCGCCATTGTGCCTCCTCGGCAATGTAGCTCCAAGATCGTGCCTGGGACGATGGGTTCACGAAACCCGCTCAGGTAGTGCACGAAATCGAGCGAGGCTGAGCCTACCTTTCTCGGCGCCCCTCATCCGAGGGACTGACGCAGCCCAGGGATCCGTGGTGGTGCCTGATCGGCCGGGACAATGGGCGCGATGCCACTGGATCCGGTCCATGTGGGGATTCTGGTCCGGCCTGATCGTCTCGGGGATGCATGGGGCCATCGACGGGGTTGCCACCCTTGACCAGGTGGAGCCCATCGGCAGCCGGCTCCCCGAAGCGTGGCTCTTGCCGGCCGCAGGCGGAATTGCCACCAACTGAGGTGAACAGGTCCTCCGATCGTTCGAACTCGGTGTCGATCGAGTCGTCATGTCCGGCGCCACCCCTTCCGAACTGGAACCGGTGGTGACCGACTGCTGTTCGATCAGGTCCGCCGGGCGTCTCGACCACCTCGTAGCCAATCCCGGTATGGTCGCGGAGCGCTGACCACTCCCGACGGGAGGGTTGGTGGGAATGCCCGGCTCATTTCAGGTGCCCTGATCATCCGGGTCGCATACATGTGTTCCGCGTCCAATACAGCCAGTAGGAGGTGTCTCAGATCGAGTTCGAAACCCTGTTGTACGAGGAATCTGATGGCGTGGCGGTCGTGACGCTCGACCGTCCCGAAGTGCACAACGCCTTCGACACGGTGATGCAGAACGAGCTTCGTGAGCTGTGGCGGTGGTTGAAGACCAATGACGAGGTTCGATCGATCGTCTTGACCGGATCGGGCGAGAAGGCGTTCTGTACGGGAATGGACCGGGCTGATGTTCCAATTGAGGAAGGGCAGTACTACTTTCACGCCCTTACCTATGAGGACCCTGGTCGAACGATCGGTCCTCGCAGCCAAGGGCTGTGGAAGCCGATCATTGCCGCCGTCAATGGAATGGCCTGTGGGGGAGCCTTCTACTTACTCGGCCAGGTCGATTTCATTGTCGCCGCCGACCATGCCACCTTCTTCGATCCCCATGTGACCTATGGCATGCCGGCCGTGTTCGAGCCGTCGCTCATGGCGGGGAAAATGCCGTTCGGCGAGGTCATGCGCATGACGCTGATGGGGAATCGTGAACGCATCTCAGCGCAGAGGGCAGAGCGGATCGGACTGGTGTCCCAGGTCGTACCGTCTTCCCAGCTGGTCGAAATCACTCGGCAATTGGCTCTGACCATTGCGTCCTACTCTCCCGCGGCCGTGCAGGCCTCGCTGAGGGCAGTGTGGGCCTCGCGTGAGGTCCTGCCCGGGCAGATGATCGAGCTCGGCAATCTCTTCCTCAACCTCGCCACCACAGCCGAATCACTTCGAAGCAGTCAGGAGGTCTTTCAGAGCCGCAAGCCCGAGCCACCGATGATCCGATGATCCGATGATCCGATGATCCGATGATCCGATGGATGGAACCGGCGAGGACTTCTAGTAACAAGAGTCGAGCCTGAGCGGGTGTGGATGAGGAGGGCATCGAGACCGCAGGGGATAATTGCCACACGGCTTGCTCGCCACGTTGAGGGTGGGCAGCCTGGCTATTCGAGCTGCAGCTCGTCGTCCTCGACGTTCGGCTCGGCCCCTGCCTCCAGGCCCCCCCGTGTTGCTCGCCCGAAAGCCCGTAGGACGACCCCAGACCAGGCCAACAAGGGTCGGGCTCTCGGGTGGCGGGATCTCTATGGCTACCCGTGCGACCCCTGGCTCCTCTGGTTCGATGCGGGCACCGGCCGCGGCCAGCGTCTCGAGAAGCTCCCGGTTATCCCAGAGGATGTGGCTGACGAAGGTCGTGATCCCGTTGCGGCGGGCGTGAACGGCCAGCATCACCAAGAGGAGGGTGCCGAGACCCCGATGCTGGTAATCGTCGAGCACCGTCACCGCCACTTCGGCGTGGTTGGAATGAGCGGGGTCTCGAATGTAACGGGCGACGCCGATGCCTGGCTGGCCTCGCTCGTCGATCGCGAACGCCGCCCACGCGAAGTGATCGTGGTAGTCGAGATTGGTGAGGTACTCCAAATCGGCGTCCGAGAGTCGTGAAGGTGCGGTGAAGAACCGGAAGTCGGCGGGCTTCCGCTGACAGGTGCTCATAGCCGATCGCCAGCTCATGCCGATCGCTGAGCTGAAGCGGCCGAACGAGCACCCGGGAATGGTCGGCCAACTCATGGATGGAAGCTCGCCGGCCCAGGCATGGAGTTCGGGAGTGACTCGGACATCACGAGCTCTGCACGGCCGAGGCAGACACCCGTGTCTGCTCAGCCCCCGTAGAGTTCATCGATGACTGAGCCGTAGGCTTTCTCCACGACGGCGCGCCGCACCTTGAGCGTCGGAGTCAGCTCGCCGTTCACGACCGTCAGGTCGTGGGGCAGGACGACGAACTTGCGGATCGACTCCGCACTTGACACCGACTCGTTTGCATCGTCGATCGCTGCCTGGACCTCCGCCAACAATGCTGGATGATCCGTGGCCTGGGACGCTGTGGTACCACCCAGAGCACCCTGGGTGGCCCAGGTTGCGAATGCCTCCTCGTCAAGGGTGATGAGCGCCGCAACGAATGGACGGGCATCGCCGACCACCACCGCCTGGCTGATCATTGGGTGCGAGCGAATCCGATCTTCCAGCGGCGCCGGTGCCACGTTCTTCCCGCCGGCGGTCACGATCAACTCCTTCTTCCGTCCGGTGATACGCAGATAGCCGTCGTCGTCGAGGTCACCGATGTCGCCGGTCTTGAACCATCCATCGGCGTCGAAGGTCTCCGATGTGGCTTGCTCATTGCGCCAGTATCCCAGGAAGACCTGCGGTCCTTTGGCAAGTATCTCGCCGTCGGTGGCGACACGGATGCTCGTGCCCATCAGCGCCCGCCCCACGGTGCCTGGTTTCCATGCGCCGAGCCGGTTGACCGTCAGGGTCGGGCTGGTTTCCGTAAGCCCATACCCTTCCAACACCTTGACGCCCACACCGTTGAAGAAGTGCGTGAGCCGCTCGCCTAGCGGGCCTCCGCCACTGAAGGCAAACCGCAGTCGGCCACCGAATGCTGCCTCGACCTTCTTGTAGACGAGCCGGTCGAACAGCGCATGCTCCGCTGAGGTGAGCGGATGCGGAACGTGGCCTTCATGGTGCACGCGACCACTGCACCGCGACATCGGCGGCCTTGTCGAAGATCGCCCCGTGGCCCTCGGCCCGCGCCTTCTGCTGGGCACCGTTGAACACCTTCTCGAAGATGCGGGGCACGGCGGCGATCATCGTGGGCTGCACCATGGCGAACTCTTCGAGGAGCGCACTCCATGTCGGTGGCGAAAGCGCCCTTGATTCCCCATTCCACGCCGACAAGGGTGATGATCTTGGCGAGCACGTGGGCGAGCGGCAGGAACACGAGGCTGACCTCGTCGGGTTGGAGCATCAAACCGATCGCGTCGATGGTCTGCCACACGTTGACGCGAAGGTTCCCGTGGGTGAGGGCGCAGCCCTTCGGCCGGCCAGTCGTACCGGATGTGTAGATTATCGTGGCGACGTTGGCGGCCTCGAGAGAGTGAATGCGCTCGTCGAGGATGGAGTCGGGCACGGCCTCCCCGCGGCGGGCAAGCTCATCCAATGCCCCGTCGTCAATGACGAGGATCTCGGGATGCCCGTCCTCCCGGCCTCGCGGCCCGCTTCGTACAATTCCCGCATCGCCGCCGTCTCGACGACGAGCATCTGGACATCGCCATCATGGACGATCCACTGCATCTGGTCAGCCGACGACGTCTCGTAGATCGGAACTGTCACACCGCCACTGGCGAGGATGGCGTAGTCGAGCAGCAGCCACTCAAGCCTCGTCCGCGACATGAGGGCAACTCGACCGCCGGGCTCGAGCCCACTGGCGACAATACCCTTGGCTATGGCCCGGCAGTGTATCGTAGAAGTCACCAGCAGTAACGTCGACGAAATGGTCGCCGTCCCGATAGGCGGCCATTACCCGGCCCGGTTCCGTCTCCGCACGCTGGATCACCGGTTCGAGCAGATTGGTAGTTGGCAGAAGCGGATCCATAGCGGGAGCCCGATGTCTCGTGCATCTCCAACACCTCCCCGCCGGGATCATCCGATTCCGGCTCATCGCGTCGTGGACAGTCTTTCACCAAGGCTCCCGACGTGCGTTGGGCCGGGGCATGAGGCGAAGTCTGCCGGGAGCAGCCCCTGAGGGACGGCAAGCAGGTGTGGGTGCGGAATCGTCGTCCAAGGCTTGAACCTGGACTTCTGTCGATCCACCCGGCCAAAGGCTCTCTCCTCGCACGGTTTCGCTCCTTAGAGTCAACCGTCACTGATCGTTGCCTTCATGCGCAGGCGAGGTTCTGCGCCTGGTGCAATAGCTCACAATGGCCGACTTGGATGGACGAGACCCCTTGCCGGGCACACGAACGGTATTTGAGCGAAAACCATGTCCTTCGGATGCATGATCACTTCCCCGGACAACCTTCGCTGCCAAGCCAGAGCCCGGCGGCTTCAATGGCACAGAGGCGACAAAGTGCCCTTCGGCCCTGGCCTGTTTGATGCCCTCCGAGTTTCAATACGTCCGTGAGACTTCTGACGCGGCCCTTGACCATGTCGCGGGGCCACCGTTGGGCTGCATTGGTGGTCCTGTCCTCTTCCGTCCTGATCGCCAATGTGGACGTCACCATCCTCAATGTGGCCCTTCCCACACTGGTGGGGAAGCTGCACGCCACCTCGAGCGAACTGCAATGGATCGTGGACGCCTATGCGATGGCGTTCGCGGGCCTGTTACTCGTCGGCGGAAGCCTGGCGGATCGGATGGGACGGAAACGATTCTTGCTCATCGGTCTGACCCTCTTCGCTGGAGGATCGATCGGTGCCTCGTTTTCGGGTTCCGTGCACATTCTGATTGCGTGTCGAGCCGTCATGGGAGCTGGCGCAGCGCTGATGATGCCTTCAACCCTGTCGATCATCAACGATATCTTCCGCGATCCAACGGAGCGGGGTCGAGCCATCGGCGTGTGGGCTGGGGCCAGCGGCCTCGGAATCGCCATCGGCCCGATTGCCGGCGGGTTGCTTCTGACGAGGTTCTGGTGGGGCTCCGTGTTTCTGGTCAACGTTCCAATCGTCATGGCCGGGATGGTGGGAGTCCTGGTGCTGGTGCCGGACTCAAAGAACCCGGACGCCGACCTCCCGGACCCCGTCGGTGCAGCGCTGTCGATTGCCGGGCTGGGTTTACTGCTCTGGGCCATCATCGAGGCTCCGGCCCGAGGCTGGACGTCAGAGATCATCGTGGGGGTCGGGCTGGCCAGCCTCGCCATTCTCGGCGCGTTCGTTGCCTGGGAAGCCCATAGTCGCCATCCGATGCTCAAACTGGGATTCTTCACTGATCGTCGCTTCTCTGTAGCCGCAGCGGGCGAGTGCCTCGGGCTCTTCGGGCTGACGGGAGCACTGTTCGTGCAAACCCAGTTCCTCCAATTCGACCTCGGATATTCACCCATCCAGGCCGGATTGCGCATCTTGCCCATCGCAGCAGTGCTCGGTGTAAGCGCGCCCCTGTCTCCGATCGCCGACCGCCTCATCGGGACCAAGTTCACTGCTGCTGCCGGCCTTGCCGCGATCGCTGGCGGTTTGTGGCAGATCTCAGCAGCGTCCACGATTGCGACGACCTATGGAAACGTTGTGCCGGGCATGTTGCTGATCGGCTTGGGCGCCGGATTCCTGCTGCCGACAGCAACGAACTCCGTCGTGGGATCGGTCCCGCAGGGCGACTCCGGGATCGCATCAGCGACGAACGGCGTGGCCATCCAGGTCGGTGGCGCTCTCGGCGTCGCCGTGGTCGGAAGCGTGATGTTGACTCGTTACCAGAATCACATGACAGCCTCACTCGCCGGCCAGCACGTGCCGGCGGCCGCCACACAGGTCATTCTCGGCTCGCTCGGCGGGGCCATCGCAGTGGCCGAGCGCGTCGGAGGTGCGACTGGCATCTTGCTGGCTCATGTTGCCCGTGCCGCGTTCATGAGCGGCAACAAGGTATCGCTGGCCATTGGCTCGGCAGTCGCGCTCGGAGGTGCCCTTCTGGTTCTTGCCGCACTGCCATCCCGGACGGTTCGCCAGCCGCCAGATCCCGGTGCGGAAGCCTCGGGCGATTGTGCTACATCCAGCGTAGAATGACTCCGGTAATGGAGGGTGTGGGATGGGCAGTTTCAATAGTGCGGGCGCCAGGTTCGTCTACGGCGAGGCTGTGAGCGCGCACATGCACCTGGGCAAAGTGGGCGTTGCTTGACTCCTCGACCACCCCTCAGCTCTCCACCCCGGGCGTGATGTGATTGCTCTCGCGGCGATCCCGTCACCCCTAGGGAAACAACCAGCGGGACAAGGCGGCAGACGAAGTAGGCGAGGATCGAGTGACGGATGAAGAGCCGGTCATCGATGTCGAAGGAGAAGCACACCGCCACACCGGAGCTGCCGACAGAGACGCGCCGGTCACCAAGGTTCCCGACAGTGGCGATTCAACTTCTCGCACCGGCGGTCGTGTCAGGAGAAGGCTGACCGACCGCACTCTCGATGAGTATCCAGCGCCGGGAGCACGGGCCCTCTACCTGGCCATGGTGATCCTGGCATCAATCGTGCTTTGGTACCAGTACTACGTCCCGACCAGCGTGGCCCCGCTTCTGCTCTCCTACTTCCACCTGTCGTTCCACTTCTACGTGAACGTGATCGTGCTGTCCAACCTGGCCGGGGTGGTCGCCGCCCTGGTCGGCGGCATCACCGACCGCATCGGCCGCGCCAACGTGGTTATCTTCGGCCTCCTCGTCGTGGGCCTCATACAGTTCGCCGCCATCCCGCACACCTCATCCAAGGACTTCTTGGTCGCCGAGCTCGTTGCCATCGGTCTGTTCGAGGGCATTATCCTTGTTGCCACACCAGCCCTGGTCCGCGACTTCACCCCTCAGCTGGGCCGGGCGTCGGCCATGGGATTTTGGACACTGGGTCCGGTGGCAGGCGTGCTGGTTGCGAGCCTGGTGGCAAGCCACTCTCTCGGTGCGGCGTCGACCGACTGGCAACGAGTGTTCATCATCTCCGGTGCCGCCGGATTGATCGTGTTTGTATTGGCACTGCTCTTCCTGCGCGAGTTGTCGCCCAGCATCCGGGATCAGCTCATGGTCAGCATGCGCGACCGAGAGCTCATCGAGCTCCGGGCCAAGGGCCTCGACGTGGAGTCAGCCACCCGCAACCCGTGGCGCCAGATGCTCCGATTCGACATCATCCTCTCGGCCTTCGCAGTCAGTGTGATGCTGCTGATCTTCTTCACCGCCTCGGGCTTCTTCACCATCTATCTGTCGACCTCGTTCCATCAGGGCAACTCGCACTTCAGCCTGCCCGAGGCCAACGGCATCGACACTTGGATCTGGACCGCGGACTGCATCGGCCTGATCGTGTTCGGCATCTTGTCCGATCGGGTGCGGGTGCGAAAGCCGTTCATGATGATGGGTGCGATCGGTGGCATGGTGATGATGGTGGTACTCATCATGGTCACTGGGCGCTCGGACACTCACTACTACACCCTGGTGTGGATCGCCTCCCTGCTCTTCCTGTTCACCGCCATGGCCTACACCACTTGGATGGCCAGCTTTACCGAGACCGTCGAAGCTCGGAACCCGGCGTTGGTGGCCACGGGCCTGGCCGTATGGGGAGGCATCCTGCGCCTGGTGGTCGCCATCAGCATCTTCGTTCTGCCCTTCGTGGTCACCTCGGCCGGCGACGTGGTGAACAACGCGGCATTCATCAACCAGAACGAGGCAAAGGCCCTGGCCATCGAGGACGGCCCGTACAAGAAGCAAATAGCCATCGTCGAAGCGCACCAGGTCCTGTTTGCCAAACTGGCGACCTACGCCAGTCCATCCCGCATTCCGCCGGCACTGCTGAACGAGGTAATCCAAGCCGCCGGTGGCGGCGAAACGGGCTTCAAGAACGTGACGATCATCAACAGCATCAAGCCGCAACTGACCTACCTGGAGAAGGTGGGTCCCAGGCTTCTGGCGCTGCAGGCAACATCCAACGAGTCGGCCGCCGAATGGCAGCACTGGTTCTGGGTGTGCTTCGGGGGCATCGCCGTCTTTGTTCCGGTGATCTTCGTCCTCAAGGGTCGTTGGAGCCCGAGGAAGGCCCGCGAGGACGAATTGAACCACAAGCAGTCGGTCGACGAGGAGTTGATTCGGCTCCTGTCGGAGAAGGCCGCCACCACAACCTGACGGGCTCAAGGGCCGAAGGCCGCCAATGCCTCGATCGAACGGTAGCGCAAGGCCGCATGGCCAGGCGAGGTCGTTTGTCAAGCGGTCCGCGGGAACTGAGGATCCGACGCCACGCGAAAGGATCTCGCTCAGCTTGAGCAGATGAGAACTTCATCGGAAGCCAGCTTCATCGGCTGGCTGAGAACGCCGACTCAGGACGCCGACAGCGTCAGGGAGGCGCGAATCTCGACCTCGTCACTGATCTCGAGGGCGTCGAGCATCGCCGAATAGGACCTGATTCCGAACTGGGTCTGGACCACCGTGGCCATATGCCAGTGGATCGGGTTGACACTCATGACGAACGGCCTTGATCGTACAGACCTCTCTTGTCGTAGGGTTGAAAGAGGCTGCATGTGAGCATGGGGGTGAGAGATGGAGCGACTGAACGCACTTGATGCCGAGTTCCTGCATCTCGAGGACGGGATCGTCCACATGCACATCGCAGGTGCCTCCATATTCGACGACCCGCCACCACCATTTCACGAACTCGAAGCACTCGTGTCGTCCAAGCTGCATCAGATTCCGCGGTATCGCCAGCGTGTTCGCTCCGTACCCTTTGGGCTGGGACGGCCGGTATGGGTCGATGATCCGCATTTTGACCTTGGCTACCACCTTCGACACACGGCACTGCCTGCCCCGGGCGACGACGGTGCATTTTGCCGTCTAATGGGCCGGCTCATGTCTCTGCCGCTCGATCGCGAGCGGCCGCTGTGGGAGGCGTGGCTCGTCGAGGGCCTTGAAGGGGGGCGCTGGGCGCTGGTGTTCAAGGTCCACCACTGCTTGGTCGACGGCATCGCCGGTGTCGAGCTGCTGACTGTCATGCTGGATCTCGAAGCGGACGCGGCGATCGCCGAAGAGCAGCCGTGGACACCGCAATCGGAGGCGCCGGGTGCGCGAAAAGTTCTCGACGCGTGGGGTGGGCTCGCGTCGGACATCCTGGAAGAGGTCAGAAGCCTCCGCGCATCTATCGCTCGCCCGGCAGCTGCAGTCAGGTCGACCCTCTCGACAGTGGAGGGAGCTGCCCGCTTCGCCCGTCATCTAGCACCGACGCACACACTCTCGATCGAGGGCCAGATCGGTCCACATCGGACTTGGGGTCACTCCTCGGCGAGCCTTGCCGACGTGAAGGCGATCTGTGCCATCTTCGGCAGCACGGTGAACGATGTCGTACTCTCGGCCGTCTCCGGCGGCTACCGCAGACTGCTCATTGATCGTGGGGATGATGCAAGCCAGGCCGTCGTCCGCTCGCTTGTGCCGGTCTCAACTCGCCGCGACGACGGCCGTGGCATACCGGACAATCGGGTCTCTGCTTTGCTCTACGAGCTTCCGGTGCGAATTGCCGACCCGGTAGAGCGGCTCGAGGTGGTGCACGATGAGATGGACAAGCTGAAGATCTCCCACATCTCAGAAGCGGGCGAAGCGATGGTTGCGATCGGCAATCTTGCCCCGCCCTTCGCCGTTAGCTCCTTTAGCCGAATTGCGATCCATTCCATGCATCGTTTCGGTCAGCACTCACTCAATACCGTGACAACGAACGTACCTGGCCCGCAGTTCCCTCTGTACTGCCTCGGCCACGAGATGCTCGAGTACCTTCCCTTTGTGCCGATCAGCCATGGCTTACGTATCGGCACAGCCATCTTGTCCTACAACGGGAACGTATTCTTTGGCGTGACCGGGGACTACGGGACCGTACCCGAGGTCGGGGTGCTTGCAACGACAGCGGCATCGGACATCACGGAACTGAAGGGCCTGGCGCTCCTGCGGCACGGTGAGCAAGGTCGATGACTGATGGCCTCCTGACTCGAACGAAGATGACGGCGTGGCTCGAAGTCACCCCCCAGTCCAAGTTGTCATCTTGGACCGAGTTGTACACCGCGTTCCGGCGACACAACCTCCTCCGAGGTGTCATCATGGAGGACACCTCCGC
This sequence comes from uncultured Acidimicrobiales bacterium, assembly GCA_963727075.1. Taxonomy (GTDB): domain Bacteria; phylum Actinomycetota; class Acidimicrobiia; order Acidimicrobiales; family RAAP-2; genus Bog-756. The sequence goes on along the minus strand of CAVSET010000002.1, from coordinate 112,124 downwards.
TTGAGCGCGCCGAGGACGTTTCCCATCGGTCGAAGCACGCTGTCACCCCCAGCTGACACCCCGGACAGGTCTGAGGATCGACGACATTTGCCGATCCGCGCTCCAGATGCCAGCACCTGATGCAGTCCTGACAGAAGAAGTTCGTTTCTTCTCCGACGCTCACCGGGATCAGCTTCTGGCTACCGCACTCGGGACACTGATTCAGTCCCAACGCTTCTCTCATGGCCCTCACTCCCTCCGATAGTCGAGTCCCGCCATGTCAGTGGATATCCTTTGATCTGGGCGAAGGCTCGCTGGAGAACATTTGGCCGCTAGCCGTCTGCCCAGAACTCGTCGAACGCGTAGGTGTCAGTCTGGTAGACGGTTACCTCGGTGATCTTCCCGTGGTGGATCTCGAACTCGACCGCCGCGATCACATCCAAGACTCCACCATTCCTCGTCGCAGTCTCTCGTTGAAGGACCACCGCCCGCTCTGGCTCACTGAGCACATCCAAGACCTCGATCTTGAACGTGCCATTGCTACGTGCCTTCAGCTGCTGCAAGAAGCCAAGCACGGCCTCCGTGCCTTTGTAGTGGCCAGCGAGGCTGCTTCTCCCTGGCTCATGCCACACCACGTCCTCCGCCATGACCACCCCCAAGAGGTCCAAGTCACCTGACTCGAAGTCCTGGTATGTCCGTCGCACTAACGACTTGTACGCATCCTCTGCCACGAAGCCCCCCTTCTCTCTTGCCTCTCAATCCAGCCTTGGCTCCGTGCTGTCCGGTGTCTAGAGGCGAAAGTCCTCTTCTACGTCGGCGCGCAAGACAGCCTTCCCTGCGTGACGGTGTGCAGCCTCCCGCCACCGAGGTCTTCACCGAAGCGGCAATTTGGCCGTACATACTCCCAATGGCTGATCGATCAGGATTGTCAGATACTGAAGTTGTTTGTCGCAACGCCGGGCACTATCCCGAATTGGTGCCGCAGGGGGCATGCAATGACCGCGGACACTGCTGCGCATGCGACATTCTCGGGGTACCCATTCGTAGTGACGAATGGGTCGCCAGACCCGGGAACAGGGCCGTACACGGTGCGTATACTTTCTCCATGTCCAGGCGAACGCTCAAAGAGTTGTCCTGGGACGAGTGTTTCGGGCTGCTCGGAAGAGAATCCGTCGGCCGGTTCGTGTATTCGGACGACGTGGGACCAGCCGCCGTTCCGGTCAACTATGCCGTTGCTGGACAGAGCATCGTGTTCCGCTCTCAGGACGGATCCAAGGTGCGCGGGCTGCGGGGCCGCCGCGTCGCCTTCGAGGTCGATCACGTCGATGACTCCAGTCGATCGGGATGGAGTGTCCTTGTTCGTGGTACCGGCGAAGAGGTCGAAATGGAACGCGTTCCCGAGCTGTTGCGGCGGATCCATGACGGTGTGCCGTTGCCCTGGAAGGAGGGCATTCACAAAATCTGGGTGGTGATCACGCCAGAGATGGTTACCGGGCGGCGCTTGGCAGACATGACCGTTGAAGGCTTCATTTGACCAGGCCAGCCTCGGCTCGTCCAACGCAAACAAACCCGGGCTTGGTTCCCGCCCAGGTATGGTCCTGACTTTGACAATTGGAAAGGGCGGCGACCGCCACGCCAGCGTCGTCATGAGCTGAGCTGGCGGCTCATCCAATCGTCACCCGCCTTCTATGGCGCGCGCTGCTCCCGCTGCGGAGAAGAGTGAGGCCTGCTTGCCAGCCCCAATGGTCGGATCATCGAGATCGTTTCCCACATCGCCTGATCGACGACATCAAGTGTTCGCCATCAGGCTGGTGTCTGCGTTGACCGCTCGAGGGCACAGCGGTTTGGGGACGCATCGGAGAATAGGCGATCATTGAGGCGTACGGCAGCGCTCTCGAGCCAAATCCGGACCGTAGAGCGGGATGAGCAACGAGCCACGTAACCGGTGGCGGGCTACCCTAGCGGCCGTGAAGGGGAGACGTTGGCGAGCGACCAGCGACCTTCGAGGCAAGGTGGCAGTCGTCACCGGGGCCTCCGCGGGGCTCGGTCGCCGGCTCGCGGCGGACCTGGCCCTGGCCGGGACAGTGGTTGTGGGAGTGGCCCGGCGCGAAGAGAGGCTGCGTGCGCTCGCTGAGGAGATGTGCCGGAGTAGTACTGATTCGGGTTACCGGATCTGCGACCTCTCAGACGTCGCCGCCTTCGTCGATCTGCTGGAGCGGGTGGAGGAGGAGCACGACCGGATCGACATCCTGCTCAACATTGCCGGCGTCGGCGGGGTCATCCGCACCGAGCCGGCGACGATGGATTCCCTCCGAGCGGTTATGGAGGTGAACTTCGTTGCTCCCTATGCGGGCATGCTGACCGTCTTGCCCGGCATGCAGCGGCGACGCTTCGGGGCCATCGCTAATGTGAGCTCCGATGACGCGCGGGCCCCGGGACCGGGTGCCGGGGATTACGCCGCGAGCAAAGCGGCGCTGTCTGCGGCCACCGAGAGCCTCTCCTACGACGTACGGCCGGACGGGGTCTTCCTCCATGTCGTCTACCCGGGGTGGATGCCGACCGAAATGGGATTGGCAGCGGTTTGCGACGGCGGGCTGCGGATGCCGCCGCGTGCGGTCCGGCGCACCGAGGAGCGGGTGTCCTCGCTCGTGCTGCGCCGTCTCGTTGACCCGAGGTTGGAAATCAATGCGGCCGCGCTACCGCTCGTCGCACCCATCATGCGGACTGTCGTCCCGTTCGCCTACCAGCGGATGCGGGCCAAGCAATGAGGATGCTGGGGTATACCAGTTCGACTTCGGCACATCGGAGATGAGTGAACGGCTGTGGGTGAGCGGAAAGACTCGCTCCCGATTGCGTTCGCCAATGGCGACGTCTCAGATCCCAGAGACTGGCGGACTGAGAAGAACCGGCCGGGCGTTCGGTCCCTTCAGGTTCGGGGCTTCAGGGAGGTCATCTGCCAGGAGCCCGCCTCGTCGTAGGTGATGGTGCCGATCGGCGAGCTGCTCAAGATGGAGATGTGCCGCTCCAAGCGTACGGGGAGGCCAGAGCTAACCGTGAACCACCAGTCCTCTCTGACCGTGCCCTTCTGTCCACCCGTGAGCCTTCCCTGCTGGAGCTCATGGACAGTGGGGACAACCGCGCCCGCGACCCGTAAGGTTTGAAGTCCAGCGATGCGTACGTTTGTCGCGGCGATAGTACGTCCGGGCACAGCAGTGTTGGTGCCAGTGCAGGACCATTCCAGCGTCTGACCGGGCTTGGGATCTTCGGGGAGGACCACGGTGTCGGGCACACACGTGAACTGCGCCAGATCCTTGATCTTGACGGTACCGAAGTCCCACGACTGGGAGTTGCGATAACCGGCCAGAAGCATCTTGGTGGCATGGGGGCAGAAGTCATATTCCTCCCAGTGGGCGACGTTGTAGTCGACGTGCCAACGCCAACAGCCGCGGGCGATGTACGTGACCGACGCGGGCATGATCTCCCCATCGCGCTGTGAGTTCGGCGGAAACGAGATCCGTTCTGCACCTTGGCCGTTGAGTGTGTAGATGCCCTGAGCTGAGGGTTCATACGTGAGGTTCCTCGTGATGGTGATCGATCCCTTCCCCTTGAACGCCTTCACGGCAGCGTTGATAGACATGGGCCCGGGGCGTTCACGAAATAGGTACCGGACGGCCACGAAACCGGAGCCAACAAGCATCATGACGAGGGCCGCAGTTGCGACGATGCGCCACCGAAGGCGTCTGCGGCCGGGGGGCACAGCGCCACCCCTCACGGGATCCTCTGGATCTCGGAGCACCCGGTCTGTCGGGAGTCGAGATCCAGCTCGGCGCGCAAGACGAAATTGTCCAGCAGCCCATACTGCAGCGGACTTGGGGCGATCACCAAGGGGTGAGGGTGCTTGTAGTGGGCGAGGCGGTCGAAACTGGCATCAACACCGTTCAACAGCTGCATCAAGAACTCCCCCAATACCCATGATGAACGTACCTTGTAGCTCCGGACCGAGTTAGTGCCGAAAGTCCCAAACATCGGGATATGTCTCACACCCGCAGACGAAACAGCACTCGGTTGGATCGAAGGAGGCGCCTGGCAAAGAAGCAGGGAGCAGAGGTCACGCTCAGGACCAGGAGCTGGGGAGGCTCAGACGGAGTCGTCCCGGTGGACTCCGCGACTTCTAGTCCTGAACCAGGTATGGGCTATTCCCCATAGTCCGTCAAGACATTCCCTCCACCCACGACCCGGGCGGCTACTAGCTGGTGCGCCCGAGAGGCGCGGTCTTCGTCTTCGTTGACGCCGCTGCTCGGGATCCTGCCCCCGGTAGTCTCGGAGGATGGAGCAATTGGGCGGGCTCGATGCGGCGTTCCTCTCTTGCGAAACGCCGACCATGCATATGCACGTTTGCGGGCTGCTCATTCTGGACACCTCCACCATGGGGGAGGGCGATCCCTATGAGCGCATCCGGGCCATGCTCGAGGAGCGGTTGCCCGGCATCGCCCCAATGCGCCACCGGCTGGTCACCGTGCCGCTCAACCTAGGACGCCCGTTCTGGACCGACGACTCCGAGCTCCATATCGACCGTCATCTCCGGCATGTCCGTCTGGCGCCGCCCGCTGACGACCGAAAGCTCGCCGAGCTGGCGGGCGAGTTCGCGAGCACCCAGCTCCTACGGGATCGCCCTCTGTGGGAGATGCTCCTTGTCAAAGGCCTGCCTAATGATCGGGTCGCCTTGCTCGTCAAGATGCACCACGCCACGGTCGACGGGATCACGGGAGCGAACCTGATGGGGGAGCTCTTCGACCTGACCCCTGCGCCGCCGCTGGCGACTGCCCGCCCGGCGCTCCCGACCTCCCGCACACCGAACCCATTCGAGCTGCTGAGACGTACGCTCCTGGAGCGACTGGCCGAGCCCGTCGAGATCGTCAAGCTGCTCCCGACGACCGTGGGACGGGTAGGCGGCGCGGCCTGGCAACTGGCTTGGCGCGGTAGAGGGGCCGCGCGGACGACGATGCCGTTCACCGCGCCTCGCACGTCCTTCAATGCCACGGTGACCGGCAAGCGGACGGTGGCGTTCATCGACGTGCCGCTCCACGAGGTGAAGGCCATCAAGCGGGCCCTCGGTGTTACGGTCAACGATGTCCTCACCGCCGTAGTCGGCGGGGCCTTGCGGCGGTACCTCGCGGGGCGGGGGGAGCTGCCCGAGCGACCGCTGGTCGCCGCTGAGCCCATCTCGGTACACGAACTGGCTCATGGCGTGCAAGGCGTCAGCAAGATGTCCGTGATGTTCACCACCCTCGCCACCGATGTCGACGACCCGGTGGAGCGGCTCCGCACCATCGCCGCTTCCAACACGCGGGCCAAGGAGCTCCACACCATGGTGGGCGCTGACACGCTGCTGCAGTGGGCGGAGCACTTCTGGCTCAACGGCTTCTCGCTGGGAGCGCGTCTGTACTCGCGCCTCCACGGAGCGGATCTTCATCCCGTGATCCACAACCTCATCCTGTCGAACGTCCCGGGCCCGCCGATCCCGCTCTATCTCGCCGGCGCCCGCCTCGTAGGCATCTACCCGCTCGGTCCCGTGATGGACGGCGCTGGATTGAACGTGACGATCCTGTCCGAGGAGGATCGCGTCGGGTTCGGCATCGTGGCCTGCCCCGACCTGGTCCCCGATGTGTGGAAGATCGCCGAGGCCATCCCCGAGGCGCTCCACGAGCTCGGCTAGCGCGCGCTCAAGGTGGACGACGCCTGAGTGCCGTCCGGGAGCACCACACGGCGCATGGGGAACGACGCCACCACGGCCTCGGTCACGAGTGCCTTGACCGCCTTCGACCAGAAGAAGCCGATGTGTCCTCCGGGGTAGGTGGCGAGTGCCGGACGGTCCCAGTGCAGCCACAGCCGACGCGCCTGGCCGAACGTGGACATTCGGTCGCCGAGCCCGGCAAAGATGTAACGGCGCTCCGGCGCCACGGCACAGGACATGGCGAGCGGAGATACGACGCGGTGAACGTCGTCCGCCACCTCCCCGAGCACGCCAAATTGCTGGGCCACCCGCGCGATCGCCGGGGGACTGTGCCGGCGGAACAGATCTGGCAGATCGACGACCGGAACTCCGGCAATGGCGCACGTCAAGCCAGGGTCGAGCGAGGCGACGAGCGCAGCCACGAGCCCGCCGAGCGACTGGCCCATCACCCCGACGCGCTCGGCGCCCTCACTGTCGCGCAACCACCGGATGAGGCGCCGGACGTCCCAGGTCGCCTGGGCCATGCCGTGCATGCTGTCGACCATGTCGATGGTCATGAGGTCCTCGCCGCGCACCCGGCCCGACGCCCGCGGTCCGTGCAGCGGCAGGACGACGACGGCCACGTGAATGCCCAGACGGTGCAGCTCAGCCGTCCGGAAGGCCCGCAGATCGAGCGACGCCCTCTGGCCCATGCCGAACCCGTGCACGCAGACCAGCCACGACCCGTGGTCCCGGCCCGGTGCCCGGGCCACCCAGACGTGTGCCGTCCGGTTGGCCTGGTGCTCGAGCCATCGGGTTCGGCCGGGCTCGTCAGGATGAGGCTCCCACCCGCTCGAGAAGGTCGTGTGTTCGTAGCCGAATCCGGGGACATGCTCGTGCACCGCCCGTACATCCTCGGGCGGCGGGGGATCCCGGTGGTAGCCGGCGGGGTGGTCGATCCATCCCCTCGTCTCGAAGAACTCGCGGGCGGCCTGCAGGTCGGCGGCCGCAGGTGCGTAGTCGTCCTCCTTGGGCAGCAGATCGGGATGTCGGAGGGCGGCGATCAGCACCTCGTCGAGGTACGCCTGGGCCGCCAGCGCGGGCGTCGGCCGCACCCTGACGATGCTGTCGTCGGCGGCGATCCCAGCGGAACGCCGGTGGCTACGGACGAGGAAATCCACCACCCTTGGGCCCGCACGGAGGACGCCGGCGATGCGAGGGTCACGGATCGCCCGGGCCACCCCGGCGATAAACCCGGTCCAGGGAGACGCCTGACGCTCGCCTCCTTCCGTCGCTGTGGTGGAGGAACCTGACATCCACGTCAGTCTACGGCCGAACAAAGGGGGAGGGAGCCCTCCTGCACAACTGATGGTGGAGTTAGGCAAGTCTGAGAGCCCAGTGTGTGGGCGTCAAGACTGCTTTGCAACCCGCCCGGATAAGCACTGTCGCTTCTTCCGGGCTGCTCGCCGCACGCCAGAGGGCACAAGTCGATCAGTGATGTCGCCCCGGGGAAATCGCGACCCGAGTACCAGGGGTCCTAGCCCACAGCGATTCTCGGGTCTGCGTTGATGACGATGGTTCGCCCTCAGCGCTCGGTTCCTCAGTTGCCCTCATACCACCGAACGACCAGCGGGGCTCCGGCGCGCGGCAACAATCGATTGACCGACGGGGCTGCTTCGGCGATGCTGCTGGCTCAGGCCTGGAGCGACTGCCAATCACTGGCCACCATGTAGTGCATCGGCCACCATGTAGTGCGTCGAAGGAGCGGGGGCATCATGGGTCACCGCGAGACAACCCAGACGATGAGCCCGGTGTCGGGCCGCCGGAGCCCGTCATGCCGTTGAGCGGACGGAAGCGGTGAGCACGGTGGCCGAGCTGCCTCCCGAACAGTTGCACGCCATGGCGCTCTCGTTCGGTGACCAGACGGCGTACCGGGTCGTTGGCGGGGAATCGCTGACCTTCACCCAGTGGGATACCGCCGCCAGCCGATTGGCCCGAGGCTTGATCGATGCCGGTGTCGGCCCGGGAGACCGGGTGGCCATCCACCTCGAGGCAGCCAACGCGCTCCGATGGATCGTGGCCTACGGCGCGGTGCACCGGGCCGGGGCGGTGGCCGTACCGCTCAACCCGCAACTCACCCGCCCCGAGGTGGAGCGGATGCTGGCCCACTGCGGCGCCACCGCCGCAATCTCGGAGGGATCACTTCTTTCGCGGTATAGCAGCGAGCGGCCGGCCTTGGTGGTGGTCGTCCCGAGGGGGGACGCCGAAGACGACGACATCGACACCGAACTGCGCCGTGGGCCGGTTGCCAACGGTTTCGTGGTGTGGTCCGAGATCCTCAGCGACGACTCGACCTACCTGCAGGTGCGACGGGAGCCCGACAACCTGGCCGACATCCTCTACACATCGGGTACGACCGGGCAACCGAAGGCGGTGGCGGTGCGCTACGACAACTTCTCACTCGTTCCCTTCCACGAACCAGCCTGGAGTGGTGGAAGCTGGATGCACGCGAGCCCGCCATATACCTTTGCCGGGCTCGCCTTCGTGTACACCCCTATGACACTCGGCCTACGAGGGATCTATCTACCGAGCTTCGACGCTGGGACATGGCTCGAGGCAGTGGAGTCCGAACGTCCGGTGGCCGTGTTCCTCGTGCCGGCCATGGCCAACCTGTTGCTGGAGAACCCGCGCTTCGACACGACCGATTTCGAATCGATCCAGATCTGCACCGTCGGCAGCGCGCCGCTGGCCCCGTTGGTGCTGGAACGGCTGCAGGAACGGATGCCCACCGCGCTGGTTTCCAACAACTACGGCATGACCGAAGCCGGGTCGGTCTACTGCCTCATGCCCCCCGGCGAGTCGGTCCGCCGCCCGGGTTCGGTGGGAAAACCGCTCCCACCGGCCGAGGTCCGCATTAGCGACGCCGATGGCCGGACCGTGGCGGTGGGAGAGGTGGGCCATGTCCACATGCGGATCCCCGGCCGCCCCCGCGAGTACTACGGCGACCCGGAGGCGACCTCTCGGACCTGGGTCGACGGGTGGCTGGTCACCGGTGACCTGGGTCGAGTCGACGAAGACGGCTATCTCTACATTGTCGGGCGGAGCAAGGACGTCATCATCAGGGGCGGCAACAACATCCACCCCACCGACGTCGAGCACGCCATCGAGTCGCACCCAGCCGTGCGCGAGGCAGCGGTGGTGGGCATTCCCCACGCGGTTCTGGGAGAGGACGTGGTGGCGTTCGTCCTCCTGCACCCTGGTGAGCTGGTGACTCCCGAGGACCTGCGTACCCACACCTTGGAGCTGCTCGCCAAGTACAAAGTGCCGCGCCAGTGGCACATCGTGGATGGGTTGCCGCGGAACGCTACGGGCAAGGTACTGAAGGACCAACTTCGCCAGTGGCTCAGAGAGAACGGCGAGAGCGACCGGCAAAGCGAGTCGGTGAACCAGTGACTTCTGCGCCAGCCCCTGCCAAGTCGCGCCATCACCAGAATCAGGTCCACCTAGGCCCCGGCTTCGACTGTCCGTCGTTCGCTCGGACTCCAATCCACCACCCTGGGCGACTGCGATTGCGGCTGTGTCGAGTAGTCGGGGGAATCTACCCTCCGGCGCTGACGAACCGGACGTGAACCCCTCGGTTCATCGGGGCTGGTCATCTGCCTCCAACAGAACGACCGTCGCGGCACACTGGCCGCGTTGGGCAAGCACGTCCCCAAGGTTGGCCGGTTCGCGTCCATAATGGCGTCTCATGACGAGATTGTCAGTTCGGTGAGCTGGCCGGAGGGAGCGGGCTGCACCATCGGCTTGGATGTGGGCACCACGTCGGTTAAGGCGGTGGCCGTCGACGCCCGAGGCACGGTGGTTGCGCGGACCAGAGTCTCTCACCGCGTGGGCATGTCGACGGTCGATCGCCTCGAGCACGACGCGGCCCTCGCCTGGCGACGCGGTCCCCGGCGGGCCTTCGCCGCCGTATCGTCCGAGCTAGACGGGCCGGCCGCCGGTGTTGTCGTGGCGGCTATGGTCCCGTCGATCACTGCCGTGAGCCGCCGGGGCAGGCCACTGCTCCCAGGCCTGCTCTACGGTGATGCTCGAGCTCGTGACACCGCATCGGGTGGGGACCAAGACGGAGCACAGCACGACAACGGGGAAGAGCAGGATGAGGGGACTCGGATGCTGGGCTGGGCCGTTCGCGAGCGACCGCACGCAGCCGGCTACTGGCCATGCCAAGCGGTGGCCACACACGCCCTGAGCGGCATCCCTGTCGTCGACACCGCCACCGCTGCATCCTTCGGGCGACTGTTCGTCTCGGGCGGATGGGACCAGAGCGCCCTCGACGAGTTCGGGGTGGAGGAGCGACAAGTCTCGCTGGTAAGGCCCCTGGGGCAGCCGGTCGGCACCATTCCGGGCACGTCGACCGCAGTGGCCGGGGGGTCGGTCGACGCGTTCTGCGAGCAGATCGTCGCGGGTGCCGACCGGCCTGGGGACGTCCTGGCCATCTTCGGGGCGACCTTGGTGGTTTGGGTGGTCGCCGAGGAGTGGATCGAGGTGCCCGGGCTCATGACCTTTCCCAGCATGGAACCCGGACAGGTGATGATTGGCGGACCGAGCAATGCCGGTGCCCTGTTTACCGATTGGGCGAGCTCCTTGGTCGGCGGTCCCTCCCGACGCGGCTCACGATCCGGTGGTGAAGTGACGGAGAGCCATCATCGGATCGGCGACCCGAAACGGATTCCGGTTTGGCTCCCTTATGTGCGGGGCGAGCGCACCCCGTTCCACGATCCCCGCCTCCGGGCCAGCGTGCACGGGCTCGACATCACCCACGGCCCCGCATCGTTGATCCGCGCCGCCCACGAGGCAAGCGGGTTCGTGATCCGGCGCATCGTAGACCGGTCCGGTTGTGACGCCCGAAGGATCGTGGCCACCGGTGGAGGGTCCCGCTCCTTGGCGTGGATGCAGGCGGTGGCCGATGCCACTGGTCTTCCCGTGGACATGGTGGCCGTTCCTGAGGGTGCGGCACTCGGCGCCGCCTTCCTAGCCCGGATGGCCGCTGGGCTCGAAACCGCCTTCGGTGCTTCCGGTGCGTGGGCCGGCGTGAGCCGAAGGATCGATCCAGATCCGGAGTGGGCAGCGGCGGCGGCGGATCGTTTCGGGTTGTTCGAAGCACTGGGTCCAGACAGCTGACTGAAAGAATGACCACTCTGTAGTCTTCACTGGGTTCGGCTTCTACCGGTCGTGATTGCGTGCCCAACATCGACTGCCGGATAGGTCAGCCAGGCCAGGACCAAGTGCGATGGTTCCTCACCGGAGCGTCATTGCTCTCAGCTGTCAAGTCTGAGGCGACGGGATTGGCCGCCCATTCAGCCTGAGCAGCTGACCCTCAGCTTCGTGGACGAAGGTCTCGGCTACAGGCTGACGACTCGCGATCCCTTCATCTCAGCTTGGACAGCTGAGTTCGGTTGCGCAGTAACCAGTCGGGGCGGCAATGCGACGACCGCACCCTCGTTCAGCTGACCCGTCAGTTGCAGACACTGATTCCTGAACCTAGGGTCACCATCGCTCACGGCGAGGAGGTTCGACCCGATGGCGGAGGCGGTCGTCCAAGCACCCGAGGTACGTGCTGGGCCAGAGCCAGGCGGACCGACATCGCCTCGTTCAACCTTCGGGCGCTACATCACGGCGGTCGTGCTGTTCATCGTCTTCGTGGCGTTGCTGGGGCTCTCGTGGTGGCTCTACCCAGAGCGGGCAGAGGTCAACCGACCGGCTCCCTTCGAGCTCACCATGATCTCGGCGAGAGGTCCAGAGGTCGGTGCGTTCGACACTATTCCTTTGACCTTGGCCCCCAACCCCTCCTACTCGAACACTTCGGACGCCTCGGCGGTCAGCGTGACCGTGGCCCCGACGACGAGTGACATCTATGCGATTCAGGTCAAGTGGACCTACACACCCGCCCTGTGCACCGGAGGCCAAGACCTCACCCAATCATTGGCCCTCGGTTGTGCACCGGCGAACCCTCCGTACGAGGTCGCGGGTTCGTTGTTGAAGGCCTCACTTCCGCGCGGTGCGACGATCATGTACTGCCATGGCTGCCAGAAGGGAACCACGGTGGAACTGCCGGAACGGGACAGCACGGTGCAGCCGAGCCCTCAATTGCCGGACGCGAGTGTTCTTACTGATTCCCCGCCGGCATCGCCGGTGACGGCCACCTGGAACTTTCAGATCCACGACACGGCCTTCGCCTGGGCGGCGAACGGCTTGACGGCCGAGGCCAGCCTCCCGGTCGTCACGTTCCAGAACAACGGGAACGCGGGCTACGGGATCGTCAACGTCACGTACCGAATCCCTGATGGAACGACCTACGACTGGAACAATGGACCGGACCCGGACCACTTGAAGTGGACCGAGCCCGTCAGTTCCGCCACGACGGCGGTGCAGGTGGCCGGGAACAACAACAGTGCTGCCAGCCGGGACACGTTGGTAGTGCTCATTGTGGGCATCCTTCTCGGCACCGCCGGCGGAGCCCTGGTCGGTAGCATTCAGGAACTCGTTCGTGCAAAATCGGACGGCAAATAGGCACCAATGCCGAATGGGACTCTTGTCGGGAGGTCCGAATTCGAAGCCGAGATCGATCTCGCTTGGCTAGATCGTCAGACGCCGGCGCAGCTCATCCACACTGGTCGACTGACGCTCCCTATCTGGCAGGGCCCAGTACGCAACTTTGGCGGCCTCGGTGATCTCCTCGTTCGATGGATCGGGGCCGAGGCTTCTCTTTATGCGACGTATCAGACTTTGCACATAACTGCTCTCCGCATCGATATCGACGGGACTCGGAGCCAAGAGCCGTGAGAGGCTCGGCTCAATCCTGGCATTCGGAAACTCGACGACGCGTCGCCGACGTTGTCTGTCTGCCTTAGCTGCCAGATCCAATTCCGACAGGTTGAGGACACGAGCGCGGTTCCCCCGATTGGGCCCAATGAGCTCCCAGAGACTCGGGGTTGTTGAATCCGGACGAGACCTGAGCACCTTCCTATGCCGCATGGCCATGGCAATGATCCTACCTAGTGCCATCCCTCTCAGATTCGACTTGCGACGAAGCCGTGTTTGCTCTCCGGTGAGTGGAGGCGATCGCTACCGCTGGGGAGGTCAGGAGTGTCCTGGGCGATTTTGAAACCGTCAACAAGAGTGTGCACTCAGCCTGACCAGCTGAGAACTGAATAGTGAATCTGACTCGAGAGGATCAGACAGCTAGCCTCCTCTCAGCACAGAGTTTCCCTCTTGTGTCGACACCGCATTCAGGAGTCGACCGGACGAGTGGTCTCGTCGCGAATGGCGTGGAGCTGGTGGATTCGTCTATCACCGGGACCTATGTACTCGGCTAGGACCCCTGTCACATACGGGAGGTCAAGACGCTCCGCTCGGAGCATCTCTTCGATATCCGCCCAGTCCTTGCGTCTATTGAAGAACGCTTTGAACACGGCGAGGTCGTTACACCCCAAGAACGGGAGTAGCCGGTCCGCAAGTTCATGCTCGACGACGTGCAGACGAAGGTCGTGGTGAAACTGGGTGGTGTCGAGGAAGATATCCAAGGGAATCCCATCGAACGTCAATCGACACTGACCATCGGCGGAGAGAGTCGCCACGCTCTCATCTGTGACAACAGCCTCGGCTGGTAAGGCAGCAAGAACTCGCTCTGCATCAGTCGGCGGAGCGAAGATGTTCAGATCGATGTCGATGGTGGTCCTTGGCTCGCCGGTACACCACAACAGAGCGAAGGCCCCTCCGAACGCGTGACGGATTCCAGCTGCATCTAGCCCGTCGTGCAGTTCGACAATCGCATCGAGGATCGGCTTCATTGGCCGGTGATTTTGGGAGCCGGAAATATGGGATACCTGAGTGGCCCCCTGCTCTTCCGTGGCAGAACATCGACGAACGCGAAGAGGGCCTCGATCTTCTCGGCGAGTTCCTGCTCATCATTCAAGGGCGCGGGCCGCAAACTGGCTTCGGCCTCAAAACCAGCGGCTCGGAGAAGCCTCACAAGGGTGGAAACAGAGGGGACTGAAGTTCCTGATTCGTAAGCGGACAAGGTAGAAGCGGACGTACAGCCCCGCCGGGCGAGTTCCCGTCGAGAGAGGCCGCTCCGACGACGGGCTTCCTGAAGAAGTACGGCAGCATCCACCCCTCCATGATACCAAATCCAGTATCGGCCTCAGTCGTCGTCGCGCCAGGGTTGAACTTCACCTGACGACCGGTCTGGCACCCAGGGCATTGCTCTGGACGTTCGAATGACTTGGAAGGTGTCGCCGCCGCCACTGAGGCCGACGTCAATCCCAGCTATGCAGGCTGAGGTCCAGCCGCTCTGCCGATCACTTGAAGCAGCGACCCGAAGAAGGGCTGACCGAGATCCCCTCGTCTCGTAGGCCGACTCACCCGGCTTCGGCGGCCAGCGATCAGGCTCCCGCTCTTACGATCGGTGCGTTGAGCCTCAAGCCACCGCTCGATCCGAAAAAGGATGCGTCGCCATAGGAGAACACCTCCGTCGGAGGCAACCAACCAGGACCCGCTGCCGCTGGCGGTGGGCACGATGGCCACGATCGGCTTGTTGAGCGGAATGTTGCCGGCGGAACCGAAGAACCCGGCATCCGCAATGAGGCGAAGGTCGACTTCGACCGGTCTAACTCTGAGGGACGGTGTCGATCACCTCGGTCAGGAGACAACCAACCAGACGGCCACGCGAGGTTGGACCTCTTTTCCGCTCATGTCATCGAGGACCGCCACTTCGCCCCAGTACGTAGCGCCAGGAAGAAGGTGTAGAGCACGGGCGTCGATCATGAGTCGGAACGTAGGATCCCCGGGCCTGAGCACTGCCGGTTCGAATCTGGCCGCCGACTCTGGCAGCGCCTCGTTCTTCGTAGCGTACGGTATGCCAGGGGCGAGGGGTTTCGAGAGGGTCAATCGTTGGCGAGAACCTGGACCGGGAGGCTTCTCCACCGAGAAGAGGGTTGACTGCAGAGTGCTGACGCCTTGGAAGGCTTCGTACACCTTCCAGGGAAGGAACCAGAGTTGGAGGGCGGCGCGCCAGTAGCTGTCGACGGCCTGTTCAAGTTCCCCGCTTGCACCGGACATCTCAGAACTCATCCCTTCTTCTTGCCCTCTGTCCTTTTGCTCCGGGACTGGGCCTTCGAGACCTTCCGAGTCGTTCGATTTCCCACCCGTTTGGTTGCCTGCTTTGGTGCCGCCGCGGCTTTGGTGCCGCCATTGGCCCGTTTCGATGCGCCGGTTGTTCCGGGGCCATTCGGTGTTGAACCATCGGGCTGGCCCGGCTGTGGACCCGGCCCGTTTCCACCATGGACTTCTGGGCCGCCTGTGTCGGATACGGCTCTCCACATCTGAGTCCCAAATGAAGCAAGCGCTGTCGTGTTGGTCGTGATCTCATTGGACACCTTCGTAAGATCAGTCAGGTAGTCCGCGAGACCGTAACTTCCCGAGGCGACGCTTTGCATCGAGGATCTCACCGAGCCGACGCAGTCTCGGACATAGGTCTGGAAGCCGCTCATACCGAGGTTGAGAAGCGTCAGCGTGGCATTGTTGCTCGTCGAGCCCTGCCAGAACCCTCCACTGCGTGGAGCCGCAGATGTTGGGTCTGGCGGTACCAACGACGGAGCTTCGGATTTTGCGCAGAAGTAGATGAAGCGCTCGGACAGCGTGTCCCATCCAAGGACCCATACGAGGAAGGCGAGGCCGGCCAAAGTCATGGTCGGCATTTGCCGCATGGCCTCGAACTGGATTCGCTTGGTGGTGACAAAATGTATCCCGTAACCCGGTGCTCTACCCGGGCGGACCTCGAGGCTGCCTTCGTCGATGGTCACAGGCCGATCGGGCTGACCTACAGGGGCACCATCGGGAATGCGGTACTCGAGGATTGCGCCATCGTCTGGCACCGACTGGCCCAGGAAGTCGAGGACGGTTGTGAGCTTGGGGTCCAGGTCGCAATTGGCAGCGATGACCTCCTCGCAGCGAATCATGTCCGGGGGTGCGCCGGCAACCGGTTCCATTGAGCACCAAGGCGGTCGGTAGCGATCCCAGATTCGAGGGTCGAGGCACCGCTTCGCTTCGTCGAGAGTCAGGTTCGTAATGTGATGATGGGTCCTCAAAGCCACGCTCGGACCCGTGATCCGGGAGTCCACCACTCTGAATGAGCCTGGTTCCCAGGACATGGGCGGTACGTAGGTTGAGTTGATGTACTTGGGTTGGACGATCCCGCGCCTCCGCACGCCCTCCATCATCGTCGGCCACGATTCGATGCTCGGGTAGTCCCCCGCCCGCCGCAGATGGTCATGCAATTCCTGCTCACTGCCACTGTAAGTGACACCCGTCAGAAGCGCTCGGGGGTGAGCGTCGTTCGGAAGATCCAAGTATCCCTGGATCCGGGAGAGTGTTGCGCATGCGAGCATTCTCCGAGCGTTCAGCCAGTTCCTCGTGGCCCTGGTCGCCCAGCCGGCGTCATCCAGGTCAGCGTCGTCTGAGTCATCCCAGCTGGGATCCGACGGCTCCTCAAAGTTGTGCAGCGCTGCTTCCAAGTCGGGTGGCTCGGCCAGTTGCGGACGTTGCTCGCTATCCGCACTGCGCCAATCCTGGAGGGCTCTGTACCAACCCCGCGCCCCCTGCCGGTACGGGGGAAGCATGGCTGCGACCTTGGGCTCGAGATCAGGGTCGTGGACGACCGCATCGTCTATCCGGCCGAAGATGGCTACGAGGTCGTCGAGTTCGCTCATTTCCGCACACCTCCTCCGCTAGCGTACTCAGATCGCATCACCAGTGTTGGCCTCTCGCGCCCCCTCGAGCGTCGGATACGGGCGCACCATCAGACGGTCCGGCGGACAGCTGCTGGCGATCCGGGACTGGCGCTGTCTTGCTCCCAGAGAGGGGGCTCTAGATCGCACCCCGACCGAGCCGTTGAGCCCCGGTTCCCTTCGGAAACGAGCCCGCCGACGAGGTTGACACCCTGGCGGTCACAGGCGACTTGCGTCGCCAGCGGTAGCAAGTGGCTTCGCCCAGTGCGCATCCGAGATGCGATCCTCGACGAAGCCTCAGCCGCCAGAGAGGACCACTGGCCGAGGGGAAGTTGCACAGGACGACTCTTGGTCGAGCAACTCATCGGCCCTGCGCAGTCGGCGGCTCAACTCGATTGCCATCTTGTGCGCCACTGACGGTACCCACCACTGGAGCGCATGGAACTCAGCTTGGGAGAAGACCAATAGGGACATGTCGGTGTCTGCGATGACAGTTGCAGTCCTCTGACCGCGATCCAGCAGCGCCAGCTCGCCAAAGAAGGATCCCGCACCGAATTCGGCGAGCCACAGACCCTGCCGAGAGGCGATGGCAGTGCCGCTTACGACCACGAAGAACTCAAGGCCGGCCCTGCCTTCTTCGACCAGGACCGTTCCTTGCTCCACTCCCAACATCATCGTCAGGGAGTCGATGCGGCGGAGCTGGTCCTTGTTGCAGCCCGAGAACAGGTCCATATCCTGCAACAGGCCGATTCGTTCGTTGGTGTACCTCCGGACAGCGATCATGGTCATCTTCCTTTCATTCGCTCGAGGGTACGCATGGTGGCCGACCCACGACCCTTCGTCTTTGGCTTAAGGGTGGCCGGATGAGATTCAAAGTCCTTCACTCCCGGTTCGTTCGGAGGCCAGCCGGTTCCCGCCGAGAACATGCGCGTCCGGGTCGGGTTCAACCCAGGCATGCCGACACCTCCATTGAGATGGCCGAGCGAAGACAACGTGTCCGCCACATCGTGTCATCGTCGGAGTCCACGACGGTGATCCGTCGACAGCAATAGATACCGCACTGTCGAGCCAACCATCCGTTCGGTCGTGACCACAGGTCGGTTGGGGGACATGGGTCATCGAGCAGAACGTCATTCGCATTCCCACCGCCTCCTCGACCATCGTCATTTCCAAAGGATGTGCTGACCTCGTCAGTGTGACGCCGTTCCGCCACTTTGTCTGTCACGGAGGAGACAGGTGGACTTGTTTGTCATCCGAGACGCCAGCACCCTCATTCGAGAGGCATGGCTGACCGTGGTCCTGATCACAACGTTGGTAGCCGCCCAGTCGATTCCGGCAATCAGAAGGTGATCAGTTGGGTGAGGGCCTCGCGGTCCAGCACACGGATAGTTCTCGACTCCATGCTGATCCACCCTTCCTTGGTGAATTCACGGAGGCAGGCGTTGACGCGCTGACGACTAGCCCCGATGCTGGCGGCGAGCTCGGACTGAGTCATGCCCGATCGGTCCGGTCGCGGATCGCTCGAAGCCTGTTGGAGGAGGTACTTGGCGACACGCTGCCTGAGGTCGAGAAAGACCAGGTCGGTGGCCACGCCCGTGATCCTGCGCACCAGGTGCGACAAGCGCTGCAACAGAGCGATAGCCAGGACCGGACGCTCAGAGATCAGGTCGATGATCACTGACCCGGACAAAGCCAGCACGATGCTGGCTTCGGTGGCTTGGACTGTGGCCGAGCGAGGACCGTTCGACAGCACACCGACCTCACCGATGGTCTCACCCGGTAGGACGGTGTTCACGATGAACTCGGAGCCGTCCTGAGAATAGGTCAAGACCTTCAGATGTCCCGATACGAGCACTAGCACGGAGTTGGAAGGGTCGCCCTCCGAGAAAAGGATCTGACCTTTGTCGATCCGTCTCAGGCGACTCCGTTCGGCCAGGTATGTCCGATCTGACTCCTCCAAGACGCCGAGTATCGTCGCACCGGCGAATGGGTCGTCTTCGAGATTGTTCAATGCTTCCCTCGGATTCTCTCGCTCGAGACGGAACAGCCCAAATGGGAACAGCCCAAATGGGAACAGGCCAAATTATCCCACTGACCACGCAGGGCCATGAGGTCGGTCGGAGGCCTAGCACCAAGGTCACCATCTTCGTGCTACCGAGCAAGGAAGCGGTGCTAGGGCATGAAGTACCCGGCGATCCGATGCCAGCGTCGTCGGTTGCGGACGGCGTTGGCCGCTTGTAGGCCCGACAGGACCGCCGCCTCGATGCAACCCGCATTGAGTCCCGAATCTGTCCAGTCACCTGCGAGAAATAGGTTGTCATAGCCGCTCTCGTCAGGTCGGAGTCGGAATCGGTCGGTCCCGGGTAGCGACTGCACGTATCGGTCCGAGCGATCGATATTTGCAGTCCAGTACTGGGAGTCAAATCGACTTGCGCCGACTCGGTCACCTCCCCCGCAGAGAAGTTCCCAGTTGAAGTCTCCATCAGCTGCTGTAGCCGGAAGCAGATGTTGGATGTCGCGCTGGAGAAAGCCGATGGCGTTGTCGCGGACCCGAGTGCGCTGATAGGCCGCATCCGCAGGCCCGGTCGGTACGGGTGCGTCCAGAGGGCCGCAGAAGTACGCGATCGATCCGGGACGAGTGTCCAATGGCCAGTCCTCGACCTCAATGAGCTGGGGCATCGAAGCCCACGTGCTGAAAGGTTCCACGAAGGCACTGAGTGTCGATCCCGGGTGTGACCAGCCGAGGTCGGGTTCAGCATCACGGAGCCAGACTTGAAAGGACTGAGTGGCGACCGTCCCTAGACCATCGAGCATATCGCGCCATTCTGGGCGCTCGGAGGCCAGAGCGGTGCAAGTGTGTGCCGCCATTCCGGGGGGGATGGCAAAGATGACAACATCGAAGTCCACTCCGTACTGCAAGACCCGTCGCTCAGCGTCGGGCCAACGGCACCAGTGCGACTCGAGTGGTTGATTCTCAATCCCCTTCGCATCGCTAAGTTGCTCGGCGCGGGGGCCCGTCGGAAAGCAGGGCAATCCTCGACAGAGGACGAGCGGGTCATATGCCCCCTGGCCCCGGGCGAGGCGGGCCTGGCGGCCCATCGTGATCGCCTCGATGCGCTTGCCGTCCTTTGCAGGGTGGAGTTGGTCGACCCGATGGAAGAACTCGAACTTGACACCGCGAGACGTCAGTGCCTCGTAGAGGGGGGCGAAGACGATATCGCCCATACCCGCCGTCATCTTCCAGAAGATCGATCCCTGGTAGTCGAACAGAGTCTTGCCGCCGAAAAGCACAGCCGTTCCCGCTCCAATCGAAGGGTGTAGAGGATCACCCCCCACAAATCCGAACACCAAGTCATAGATGGCCCGCACGACCGAAAAGTCAGCGAGCTCGGGTGGTCCGCCATGCCGACGCACCCAGCTCAGATATTCCTCGTCGTTTATGGATCCAAGGCCCCGTGGGTCGGTGAGGAGACCGTCGCTGATGATCCCGCGGATCGCGGCAACGACGAGAGCTATGCCGAACCAGGTGCGCTGGCGATCGTCGTGGGTCGAAATTGGAGGAGTAAGAGGGGGGGAGAACTCGGTCGGGCCCGAAGTGGCTGACCCGAATGAAGGCATTCCAGAGTCCACTCTTTGGTCCGTCAACCGGATCGCCTCGGCGCCAAGGGCGGCGAGCGTGACGGGCGCACCTACGGCCAAGGACCGCACTTGCTGAGGAACGTCTGCAGTTCCCCGGGCGGACATCGACTCGAAATACCGTCCAATGAGTCGCAACCCCTGGGTGGTCAAGTCAACCAGGGTCAGGTCACGCCCGTCGACTCCCGGGCGACCTGGTCGACGCGCGTTCTGGGGCAGGTCGGTCACCCAGGGCTGCCATTGGCCATCGGACCGATCGGCCAGGCCGATCTTGTTGGCAGGGAGCATTGCCTCCGACATCGTCCGTACCGGAGCATCGGGACGGTGGGTAGGGCGATCGAGCTCTTCGTAGCACTCTTGGAGAAGTTGGAAGGCGTTCTCATACCACCCAAGCCACACGTGTAAGCCGTGCTCCTCGATGCGACCATTCGCTCCGCGGCTGCTAGCCCCCTTTCCCCCGAGGCGCCAGCCGCGCTGGTACACGGTGATCGATTCGAACTCGTCTTGCCAACCCAGTTCGCTCAGCCGCCATGCGGTCGCCAACCCAGCCATGCCTCCACCGAGGATGGCGACCTGCGGTAGCCGCGCTTTCACTCCAGTGTGGCCAACAACGCTTCGGCGCGGCCCACCTCAGGGTACGAGGCGTTGCGACCGAGCCGATCGAGAGCACGCTCAATGTCGCCAGCGCCCTCGTGCCTGTTGAGGTCGGCCAGATCGAGGGCGGTCCGCAGTTCGAAAAGAGACGCGTGCTGATCGTGGGCCAAGTCACGAGCCTCACGGAGACCCTCCAGCCTTCCCATCGGATGCAGCTCGAGCATGGCCAAGTGGCGCAAGGTCTCGGCTCGCCAGAAGTTCATGCCGGTTTCTCCGGCCAGGCTCAGTGAGTCATCGAGACAAGTCTGAGCCTCGAGCTTTTCGCCGGCTCCGCCGTAGAGCACACCTGCCGCCATGAGGTAGTAGGGGAGGAAGAATCGCGTGTTGAACTGATTCCAGATGTCAGCCATGGCCCTGAGGGACGAGGCGTGTTGGGCGAGATCCTTGGCGTCGGTGTTACTGCTGAGCGCCCGCGACGCAGCGAGCACCGTCTGTTGTGTTGCACCAACCATCGACCACGCGTCAAAGCCGTGTCTGGCCGATATCTCCGCCAGACGGATGATCCGGTTCTCCGCCTCGTCGAACTGTTGGAGCTCCAGTCGCATCCAGGCCTCTAGGGACAGTGCGTAGGCGACACTGTAGGGACCTTGTGGAAATTGCATGGACTCGGCCCGTTTGAGCGAATCGTCGAACGCCGCTTCGGCACCGTGGATGTCACCGGTCACGAAACGGACCAGGGCAACTGAGGTGAGAATTCCCGTCACCGGTTCGTTCGGGTTGAACCATTCGGCCACAAACCGTTGCTCGTTTTCCGGCACCCTAGTCGTCGCGAACCTCTCGAGGCGTTCTCGTGCCGCTTGAAAGCGGCCTTCGAAGCATTCGAGAATGCCGAATGCAGCAAGATTGAAGCTGCGATACCACTCTCGCTTCTCGAGACTCCGATAAGTGAACTCGCTGATTTGGCGCGCCTGTCTAATCTCACCCCGAATGAGGTGATAGGTCCAGAGTACGATAACGGTCTCAAACATCTCGTCACCCAGAGGATCGGCCGCGGCGAGTTCGAGGCATCGGTCGTAGTCGGCTGCCGCTGCCGGGCTGGCGTGGCCCTCTTCAGAGACCGCGAGGTAGCCGCGCTGCAAACGAAGCTTGACTTCGCGGACAATCCGATCAGGACCGTCGACGCTCGACGCCAGGAACTCGATTGCTCTGCTGACGTACCGCCGCGCTTCGCCGAACGCCCCTCTTCCTCGGGCGGCGCCGGACGCCCGCTCGTAGGCATCGGATGCCTCGATCCACCGCTCGGCCTGTCCGTAGTGCGTGGCGATCACGCCCCAGTCGACGACCCCCCCGCCAGCGCCGCGCTCGACTAGCGCATCGGCCACCCGATTGTGCGCATATCGACGGCGTGTCGGGGGTTGGAGCTCGTATGCGACCTCCCTCAGCAACTCATGGCGGAAACGGAACTGGCCCTCGCCGGCAGCCGAATGTTCGAGTACACCTTTCTCGCAGAGTTTCTCGAGGGCATCGTCGAGCTCCGTCAATGGGCGATCGAGCAACGTCTGGAGCAGGTGTCGATCGATGTCTCGACCTATGACCGCTGATGTCGTCGCCACCGGGATGACATCAGCCCCAGTTGCGAGGCGCGCTACCAGCAGATCATAGAGAAGGTCCGGAACCGCCCCCGGGGATGGAGCGGTCTTTTCGTCGGGTAGTGACGGCAACCCCCTCTGGACATTGGCCACAAGCTCTTCGATGTAGAGAGGGATGCCGTCGCTCCGGGCAATCAGTTCCAGACGGACCTCAGCACTGATCGGCTCCTGGCGGCAGAGGGCGTCAACGAGTCGGCCGCTGTCCTGTTCGGAGAAGGGCTCGAGGTCGATGACTTCGACGCCGTCGACTGACGAGAGGCTTGGACGTGCCGTCATGACAAGCAGAGACGCCTTCTTCTCCCGCGTCAAACGGGCCATGAGCTCGCGAGTCGAGCTGTCGTACCACTGGACGTCCTCGAAGACGAGCACAGACGGCCCGGAACCGAGGAGGTTGCCCACGTACGCCTGGGCCGCGTCCAAGACCCCCTCGTTGAGCTTGCGGGCATCGACCGGTTCGGCAACATAACCCGCTTCCGGTCCGAGTCCGAGGATCGGAGCCAACCGCGGAACGAGGGTATCCGGTCCCAGCCCGCGGCGGGTCAGGTGATCGCGCAGGTGTTGCAGTCGCTCGGCACCGCCTGCACCTTTGCGAACGCCCACCGATCTCTCTATGAGCCGGCGAACTGGATACAGCCCAGAGTCCTCAATGGCAGAACCGGAGATCTCGACCACCGAAGCGCCGTCGTCGGCCGCCAAGGTGGCGATCTTTGAGGCAAGACAGGACTTTCCGACACCGGCCTCACCCCGGAGCAGCAGCGCCGACGGGCGGTCAATATTGCCGGCCCGTACCGCGGTCCACGCCGTGTGCAGGCGTTCCCATTCGGCTTCTCGGTCGATCAAGCGGGATCGAGGTTCCTTCCTGACCGGCCGATCGACCCGCTCCCCGACGACGCGATGGGATTGGATCAGTTGTTCGACCCCCTTGACAAGACGTGGCTCTTCAGATTCGGTGTCGAACAGGTGCCCCACCATCTGCTGAACCTCGTCGGAGATGACGACTGTGTTCGGAGCGGCCAGAGTTTGAAGCCGGGCAGCGATGTTGACGGTCAGCCCATAGATGGCGTTGTCGGCCGTTCGATAGATCGGGCCGCGGTGAATGCCGATCCTGACGGACAAGGACTCACCCATGTCGTGCTCGGTCTCGACCGAGAGCGCCTGGATCCGCTCGACGACCTCCATGGCAGCCAGGATGGCTCGTTCAGCATCGTCGCCATGGGCGTGCATAGCACCGAAGAGCGCCACAAGTCCGTCGCCCGCCTCGCTGGCGACGTATCCATCGAACCGGGCTTCGATTGTCCTCCGGACTTCGGTGATGTAGCGACGTACGAGCAGCCCGTAGCGTTCTGGGTCGTGGCGTCCGGAGAGCTCGGTCGAGCCCACCAGATCGCAGAACACCACCATGGCCCTATGCTGCGAGCCACCCGCCTCGAGGAGTGTCGTCTCCCCACCCCTTTCCATCACTACGACATGCCCTCTACGGGATCACGACCGACACGGAGACTTGGTCATCCGCCGAAAGTCGGATGATCCGGGTCAACGCACGCCGTGACATCTCCCCGATAGACCCAGCCATCACCCCTTGCGTCCGTTTGGCGTCGAACACGCGGCGCTTCGCCCACTCTTGGGCCCAGGCACCGCACCCGGGGGCGCCATGGTGGTAGGCCCGAAGGGGGCCGACAACAATCGGAGCGAGACGCGGGCCCTCGAGGGCAGCATCATTGACCGCCCCGTGGATGCCCATGAGTGCCGCCAGCTCGCTCATGTTCCCTGTCCGTCCTCTTGCCTATCCAGAACTGTACTCCTTCCACTCCGATCGGGTCGCTTGGATCTCCCCCGGTCGACCGGTCGACCGGGGGACCGGGACGGCACCCGGGCGTCTCGCCGACGGTCGCCCGACCCTCGGCACGATCCCGCGGCACCGCCACCTCCTACGACGTACGATCTCCGTATGGCGCAGGGCGAGGCGGACGAGATCATCGGTCAGATCACCGATGCCACGGTTCATCTTTTCAACCGGAATCTGGACATGTTTCAGCGCATCGCGGCGGGTAGTGCCGCCGCCGACCGGTCATCGAAGGCCGAGGGCCCGGCCGAGGAGATCTGGACGGCCTGGACCGAGAGCGCTGGTGATCTGGTGCAGATCACCTATCTCACCGCACAGTTGGCGGACAGCTTGTGGGGACGCCGTCCGTCCTCCTCGGGAGAGAACTGAGGCGCCGGATGGCAGGACCCGATGGCCCAGACACGGATCGTTGGGCTCTGGACGCCAAGGACGCGTTCGTCCGGTTCTGGTCCACTTGGCACGAGGCGGTCTATCGGGTGACTGGGGGGCGCATTCTCAACCGGCTCCTGGGCATGACCGTCATCCAGCTGACGACGACGGGGCGCCGGACGGGTGAACCGCGAACGACGATGTTGACGGCACCCATAGCCGAGGACGCGATGATCGTGCTTGTGGCCTCGAACGGAGGGGATGAGCGGGATCCCCAGTGGTACCGAAACATCCTGGCCTGCCGGGACGTATCCGTCACGATGAATGGTGCCACCCGGCCCATGCGTGCCCGCGTGGCGGGCGCTTCCGAGAGATCTACCCTGTGGCGCCGGATCCGCGAAGTTGGCCCCACCTATCACCACTACCAGAGCCGAACGACTCGGCAGCTGCCGGTCGTCGTTCTCGAGCCGGCGCCCCCCACTGGCCCGCTGTGAGCGGAGGGTACGTTCCCGCTGATGTCGGGCCTTCGAACGGTGACCCGCGACCGGAGCCGAGTACATCGGTACCGTGTCTCCAGGCGCCCGGGCCAGGTGCAGTCTGTATTCTGTCGTGCAACCCTGGAGTCCTCCGGTCCGTTCGTAGGGGATAGAGGGTTTCCACAGGCGGGGAGTCACGCATGCAGCAGCCGAATAGCGAGGGCGAATCGGGCTTTCCGTGGGCATTTGCATTCGATCCCGTGGCCAACATCAGCGCCCTTGGTGATGTTCAGCGGCGGGGGCTTCGTGCGGCTAGCGAAGCCGTCGACAAACTTCTCTCATCGATGGAGCCGTTGCGTGGTCGTCCTGGGCGGACGGTGGATGGGAATGACGGATCTGATTCGGACATCAGAGGCCTGGCGGGGCTGTGGGCCGAGCTCGTCACGCGTGGGCTGTCGGAGATGGTGCGCCTCGGGAGACCTGATGGCCTGACTGGCGATGGGCCCCATCGTCCCGACTCGAACCATCAGGTGTGGGTCGACCTCCAATCCGGCCAATCGGGCGGATTGATAGAACTGGCGGCTGGCACGTTGGGGTCGACCCGGAAGTCTGGAGAGGTGTGGTTGTACAATCACACCTCAGAGTTCCTCGGGCCGGTGCAACTCCACGCGAGCGAGCTCCGTTCGCCTGAAGGGGTGGCGATCCCATCGGCGGCTGTCCAGTTCGACCCCGCCGTGGTGGCCGAGCTTCCGAGCCGCTCGAGCCGAGGAGTCGGCGTGTCGCTCGGTGGCGACAGCCTTCCTGCCCCCGGCGTCTACCGGGGTATCGTCCAGGCCAGCGGAGCGCCGGCCGTCGTGGTCAAGATCGAACTTATGGTCGAAGAGGTATGACTACGACGGATGCCGCTCCCGACCTGGTTGGCGAGACTCTGGCCGATGTGGGTCGCAGGGTCCGGCGCGCCATGCTCGATTCCATCCCCGACTCCGAGCCCCATCGGTGGTTGTACCGACTGGTGCGCGCGTATCCGAGCCGTCCGTCCAAGGCACTGCGGCCTGCCCTCTGCCTGGCCGCCTGTCGGGCCTTCGGCGGGACCGACGAGGACGTGTTTCCCATCGCTGTCGCCATTGAGATGTTCCACAATGCCTTCCTGATCCATGACGACATAGCGGACGGCAGCTCACACCGGCGAGGCCGGCCCACTCTTTCCGCCGACTATGGCGATGCCCTGTCACTGAATGCCGGTGACGCACTCGTAGTCCTCGCCTACCGTGTACTCCGCCTCTGCACCGGAGCCATGAACCCCGAGCTCGCCGAGATCGTCCTCGAAGAGTTCGACGCCATGGCCCTTAGAACACTCGAGGGACAGGCGACAGAGCTCGGTTGGCAGCGAGACATTGTGACGGGGCTGACGCCAGAGGACTACCTGAATCTGATCATGCACAAGACGTGCTGGTACACGACGATCCACCCACTACGGGTCGGTGCCATCGTCGGATCGGGAGGCACCGCCGACGTTCGCGACATGGTTCGGTTCGGGTTCTATCTAGGCGCTGCTTTCCAGATCCGCGATGATCTGCTCAACTTGACCGGCGACGAATCGCTCTATGGCAAGGAGATCAATGGGGATCTCTATGAGGGAAAACGAACGCTGCCGTTGATCCATCTCGTCGACCAGGCGTCGCCGGAAGATTGGAGCTTTCTCGAGCAGTACCTGTCGATGGAGCGGCATGACCGCACGCCGGAGGTTGTTGCACGTATCCGTTCACTTCTCGAATCACATGGGAGTCTGGAGTTCGCCGCGGAATACGCTCAAGGGATCGCGAGCGCGGCGCTCGATGCGTTTGGTGCTGCTTTTGCCACTGCCACTCCCGGACGAGATGCTGATTTCGTACGGGCGCTCATTCCGTACATGCTTGGACGACCTTCCTGACAGTAGTGCGCGAGACGCAAACAGGGCAGTGCACGGGGTGTTGTCGATGGCTCAATGTCAGGGTTGGGCCGTGAGCTATCCCATTTCACTGGGACACTCATGCGAGAGGGCTTGGGCGGATCAGAAGCAGTCCTTCGGCAGTCTGCGATCTCGGTCAGTGGCAAGTTCTCAGCCTCTGTAGCAGAGATGCCGAAGGCGGCTACCGACCATGTCCGGCATTTCAGGGGCACCCCTTCGGTGGGGGAGACCATCCCGCAACTCAGCGCTTGACTCTGTTAACGATCTGATTGGAGGGGCAGAGAGTACATCTATCCGATCAGCAAGGGGTGTGACGATGACAATTGCAGTCGACTTTCACTACCAGTTCGATCTCCACGAAGGTGAGGAGTGCCCGACCCTGGACGCCTTCCGGGAGAGGATGGCTGAAATGGGTAACAAAGGTTGGGAGTTCGCCGGGACTGTTACCCTCGATATTGACGGCTCCCGAGAGGTCACCGTTTGGAAGCAGCGGGCGTAGGTCTGCCCGAGGCCATGAGTCGGCACGGATTGCTGGCGAACTGGTGGCGGATCGTCATACGCAAGAGTCTCGGGCGAGATGCTTGACCCGGCTCACGGAGAACAAGTTGGCGGTGTCCCGTCTTGCAATGATTGTTCCACGCGATGAGCGTCGTGGTGGAACCGTAGTGAAACCGGGCTGAGTAGCCGCCCGACCGGCGAAAAGACGGTGCGACAGCTCTGGGTAGTCTTGTCGGGAGATCAGAATCCGAAGCCGACAGATCAAGTCGAACCTCCGAATTCCCGGCGACAGAGGCACCCCAGCTGGAGACCCATTGGCTTCCATTTGCACGTTATCGAAGGGAGCAATCGGTGAGAATGGTCATCGGCGAGATTCTTCCTCTTGCGCTGGTGGTGACAATTTCCCCGCTCAACATCATCCCTGGCATCCTCCTGCTGTTCACAAAGAAGCCTGTGGCCAATGCGTCGAGCTTCCTTGCCGGGTTTACTGCAGGCGTCGCTGTCGTACTCGGGTTGTTCGTGGCAATCGCCGGAGCCGTCAATGTGTCTCCAAACGCAGGCCATTCAACTTGGGTTGGAGTACTCAAGTTGGTTCTCGGGGTCTATCTCGTGATGGCAGCAGTCCGGAAGTTTCGCTCCCGACCACGGGCTGATGAGAATGGATCCATGCCGAAGTGGATGGATGGGATTGCCGGGTACTCCCCCGGAAAGTCGCTGTTGGCAGGTGGAGCACTCGGGGCACTCAATCCGAAGAACGTGGTTGTAGGCCTTGCTACTGCAGTCATCGTCTCGGCTGCTGACCTGTCCGGTGGACAGCAGATTGCTGCCTGTGCTGTCTATGTCGCTGTGGCCATTCTGGGCGTCGCAGCACCGATTCTGCTGATGGTGATCCTGGGGGAACGTGCCCGAGACGTGCTCGACGGGTGGGAGGCCTGGCTGGGGCGCAATAACGCAACGGTGATGTCCGTGCTGTTCCTTGTGTTCGGCGTAGTGCTGATCGGCCAGGGCCTCGGAGCTGTTTAGCCATAGCACCAAAGTGTTCGCCATGTACCAAAGTGCCGGTGGGTACAGGCCGATCCCGCTTCGAGGTTCTCTGCTCTTGCACGCTGAACTCTGTCGTCGCCTCCTTGGGGGAGTCTTGTCACGGTTCATCACAATTGACGACGATCGGTGGTGTGGTGGAACTACTTCAGGGATTCAGTGCCAATGATGGCAAGGTGAGTTGGCCCATCGTGACATTGGGCCTGATTGCGACGGCCGTCGGCATACTGTGCCTTGTGTACCCATCCCTCTCGCTGTCGATCATTTGCGTGATCATCGGGCTGGGCATGATTGTGGCCGGCATCGCTCAAGTAGGTGCGAGTCTCGAGGTTCGCAAGTGGAAGGAGACTTGAGCACTGACAATCGAGGGGTACAAGTTTCCAGGAATTGATACGGAAACCGACCGTTCCGAGAGCACTTTAGCGCTCTGACTAGGGACTATTCCCAGCTCATCAGCTGCGGCCAGAAGCAGTACCCCAGTTCCTCAGCTTGAGCTGAGACCGATTCGGTCTCAGCCGCGGTGTGCAGTCTCAGCTGATCCTGTTGAGACTCCAAACGGTGACCGAGAGCAAGAGCGAAATCTGGCAGACGCGCCGGCGGGGGTTAGGTAGCGTCAGAGGGATGGCTGCAGCGGTAGTCCGGTGAACAGGCGGTGCGCATGAACAACTTCCACCCCGCTCCACCACCTGTGGACGAGGCTGACGATGACGCCCGGGTCGCAGCCATCACCCGACTACAGAACCTGTTCAGCGACGGACGGGTGTCACTTGAGCGCTTCTCTGGAGTTCTGGAGCAAGTCTTCGCCGCTCCGAGCCATGCCGATCTTGAGGTAGCAATGGTGGCGCTACCGTCGCTGGTCCGGCTGACGCCCGCCTCCAGGCGGCTGACGAGGCCCCTCGTACTGCAAGCTGCAGACAGCAGTCTGCAGCTGGGCTCAGGCTTACAACTGGCCAGCGACACAACTGTACGCACCGGCGTCGGGGTGGCCTGGCTCGATCTCACCGCGGCCAGCTGGGACAGCGATCAGATCAACCTGCGCCTGGAGACCTGGGGTTCGATCGAGGTTCTCGTCCCTGAAGGAGTAGCCGTGCAGATGGTCGGCGGGTCAGGAAACGTCAAGCTTGAGTCGTTGTCTCCGCCCGTCCCCGGCGGTCCGGTGTTACGGGTCTCCGCTTCCGGGCCCACCGGCGTGATTCGCATACGCCACCCAAAGGAGCACGTCGGCGGGCTGTTCATGCGCTGGAGGCGACGGCGCACAACTGGGCACCTAAGCTGAGGGAATCTCGACCGCTGCGCTCGCCGACAGCGGCAGTTGAACGCCGGATCGTCAGGATGGGCAAATCTGAGTCAGCCGTCCGACTCCCGAGATGCCGGAAGAGTGCTCCTGATCGCCCCCCATGCTCGAGTCGTCCGCAGGCTCAAGATGGTCGGACATCTGACCCCTGGCCGCTCTGGGATACAGCCGATAGAGTTCGCGCCACGACAGTTTCGAGGGGGTCTGCTACACAATGGTTGTGCTGATCATCGTCATCATCATTGTCGTACTCCTCGGCCTCGGCTTATGGGCCGCCTACAACGGCCTCGTCAAGAAACGCAACCGGACTCAGGAAGCATGGTCCGAGATCGACGTCGAGCTCAAACGCCGCCACGACCTCATTCCCAACCTGGTGTCGACGGTGCAGGGCTACGCCGCTCATGAGCGGGGAACATTCGAGGCGGTTACCCAGGCCCGGGCCAACGCGGTCACTGCGGGAGCGACGGGCGATCCGGGTCAAATTGCCCCCGCTGAGAATGCTCTATCTGGGGCGCTACGTTCGTTGTTCGCGGTCGCGGAGAACTACCCACAGCTGCGGGCGGTCGAGAGCTTCCTTCAACTGCAAGAGACGCTTACAGCCACGGAGGACAAGATCGAGTATGCCCGCCGTTACTACAACACCAGCGCCCGTGACTACAACATCGCGTTACAGACTTTTCCGCGCAACTTGATCGCTGGCCCGTTCGGTTTCAAAGCGGTGGCCTTCTTCGCTACAGATGAGGAAGACCGCGCCGTGCCTCAGGTAGATTTCTCCGGTTCTGGCCCAGGCATGGCCGGTCCGGAACCTTCAAGACCACCTCTTGCTGGTGGCCCGGAGGGGCTTCCGCCCACCGCCGGCCCCGAGGGCGTGCCGCCTGCCAGCTGAGACCACCGAATGGGCCAATCGGTCAGACCGATTGGCCCGAAGCAAGCTTCTCGAGTTCGGCGATCCGCTCCTCGATGGGAGGGTGGGTGTCATAGAGGCGGTGGTACCAAGTCTCATGGTGCTGCAATGGATCGTCAATGCACATCGCGGCGGTCGCATGGTTCATCTTCTGGAACGGCTTGTCGTTCTGCTGGAGCTTCTTCAGCGCGCTCAGCAATCCCGCAGGGTTACGGGTGAGCTCCACGCCGCTCACGTCTGCCAACGACTCACGCCTCCGAGAGAGTGCTAGGCGGATGAGTGGGCCAAAGATGAATCCAACGACCGCGAGCAGCGCGCCAGCGGCAATGACCACGAGCATGATCTGACTGCCCCCGTTGTTGCGCCCGGTGCCGCCCCAGAATGCGCTCCGCCAGAAGATGCTTGCCAGCAGTGCTGCCATACCGATCATGGTGCCCACCACCAGCAGGAGACGGATATCGTGGTTCTTGATGTGGCTCATCTCGTGGCCGATGACGCCCTCGAGCTCTTCGCGGTTCATGATGGCGAGTAACCCCGTGGTGAAGGTGATGGCGGCCTTGTCCGGCCTGAGCCCGGTGGCAAAGGCGTTGGGCGAGGGATCGTTGATGACGTAGACCGCAGGCTTGGGTATCCCCTCGCCGATGGCGAGCGCCTCTACCAGATTGTGCAGCTGCAGGTACTGGGCTGGGTCGGCCGGAACTGCCCCCGAGACCCGGAGCACCATCCCGGCTCCGGCAGTCAGGGAGTAGAGAATCCCTGCAATGGCCAATAGACCGCAGATCACCATGCCGACGATGACAGGGGTCCAGCCGGAGCTGGTCGGCTGGGCCGGCGCGAAGCCGTTATTGACCGAGGGGTGGTAGACGACCTTGAAAAAGAGGCCGAGGACAGCTCCGATGGTAAGCCAGATCACAAAGAACAGACCGACGAAGACGACGCTGCGTCGTTTGTTGCTGGCGATCTCGCTGTACACGTGCCGAATCCTACGGCATCGCTGGTTCTTGGACTCGGGGGAACCCAGGGAGGTGAACCACCATGTCAACCGTCTCCGGTCCAGGTCGGCATGGTCGATGTGGGACCCACCAGCAATGATCGCATGCAGCACGGTCAGAACCTTCCGGCCCGGTTGTGCCCCACCGACTCGGCCGGCGAGACGCACGGTGGTGTTGATCAACGCCTCCAAACCAAGGCGATCGGCCAGCGTGGCCACCCAACAACAGACCAGCGTTTGCCACCAGACTGGGATCATCGAAGGTCACAGCAATCCGGTCCAACCCGGTGCCTCCCCGGGTCTGGTTCGGATTGTGACTTGAGCATCACAATTCTCCCAGGCAAGGAGGCACTTTCCGCGGATGCGCGGCCTTCAGATCAGATGGCCAATCGGTGGATCGAGGCTAAGACGGTCGGTCTGGACCCCACACCGCAGGGATGGCCAAGCGTCCGAACCGACTGGTCCGAAATGGGCCAGAGGTGGCTAGAATAGGGCCAGTGGTCAGAGTTGAGTTTGAACGAGTCGCGGCACTTGAGCTTCTCGGAATGACGTTGGCCCACCTCAACCTCGCCGAGGCAAGCGCTGAGGTATCACCCCGGACACCCACGCTGATGACAATCAGGGACAAACTCGCTCTCGCGCTTTCGGAGGGAGCATGAGCTATACAGACGCGGACGTATCCGCGGCGACCGCCGCGATGGGCAAATACAGGGGCGGCGAAGTAGGCGAGGTTGGCGCCGCTCTCGTCGTGGTTGGTCTGAGTGCCGATAGAGCAGGTAAGGAAGCACGAATCCGCGACGACATGATTCGAGTTGCACATCGCGCTCGGCGCGTCCATTCGCCAACTCGCCGAGATTTCTGGCCTCGGTCGCAAGACCGTCACCGCCATCGTCTCCTCGAACACACGCCTAACGGATTGACATCGGCCGTTTTTGGTCCAGGCTGACTGGCCGAGGCCTCGGATCAGGACATACTCAGCCTGATTGGCTGAGGCTGCCTAGGGACCCCCCCTCAGCCCCTAAAGGTGAGCCCGCGGTTTGTTTTCTCAGACTCCCTCATTCAGTAGTAGCGACCGCGGTTGCTCCTCAGCTGGTCCCGGTCAGACTTCGTCGCCAAGTGACTGACGGGCGCACCGAACACCAGGGGCTCGGGCCGAGTCCGATCTAGCGCCATTGCGTGCCCACCATGCGGGGCGTCCAAGGGCCCAATTGAGCTGGCGCTGAACCTGGCCGGGTCCCCCTGAGATGAGCCACCCACTGTGCGAGTCCGGTGCTCCAATATGGAGCAAGGAGGACTGCACGCATGAAGAAGCGCCGGCATTCGCCCGAGCAGATCATCAGGAAGCTGGCTGAGGGCGACAAGCTCCTCAACCAGGGCCAAACCGTCGAGGAGGTCAGCCGCCACCTCGAGATCACCGAGTCCACCTGGCATCGGTGGAAGACCCAGTACGGCGGCATGAAGGCCGACGATGCCAAGCGGCTGAAGGAGCTGGAGAAGGAGAACCAGCGCCTGAAGCGGATCGTGGCCGACCAGGCGTTGGATATCGACATGTTGAAGTTCCTCTCCGAGGAAAAATTCTGACCCCGGACCGCCGACGGAAAGCCGTTAAGGCTGTACGAGAGCAGTTCGGGGTGTCCGAGCGACGGGCCTGTCGGCTTACCGGCCAGCCCCGGTCCACCCAACGCCTGGCTCCTCCCGCTCCCACCGACGAGGAATTGGCCCTGCGAGCGTTCCTCCGCGACTCCTCGAGACGCCGTCCCCGGTGGGGTTGGCGACGGGCCGCCACCGCCGCCAGGAAGGCGGGCTGGAGGGTCAACAACAAGCGGATCCACCGCCTGTGGCGGGCAGAAGGCCTGCGTGTGCCCTACAAGAAGAGGAAGAAGCCCCTCCGGGGCATCGGGGTGGCGGTCGGTGCCTTCTCACCCATCCGGCCCAACGTCGTCTGGGCCCTCGACTTCCAGTTCGACCAGACGACCGACGGAAGGATGTTGAAGCTCCTGAACGTGATCGACGAGTACACGAGGGAGTGTCTGGCCATCGACGTCGGACGTTCCATCGATGCCGACGGGGTGGTGCGATGCCTCGATCGCTTGAGGGCAGAGCGAGGAGCTCCGGCCTATGTCCGCTTCGACCACGGTCCCGAGTTCATCGCCTACGCCGTGTCCGATTGGTGCCGGTTCACCGGCACCGACACTGTGTTCATCGACCCAGGATCGCCGTGGCAGAACGCCTGGATCGAATCGTTCAACGGTCGTCTACGTGACGAGCACCTGAACGGCCAGCTCTTCGAGACCCTGCTCGAGGCCCGGGTCCTTCTTGAAGATTGGAGAATCGACTACAACATCAACAGGCCACACAGCGCACACGGCTGGCTTACCCCAGTCGAGTTCGTCGAGGCTTGGCTCAACCAACAACAGCTGACACTCGCATAGCGCGTGGATCATCTATCGGGACCCAGCCAAACCCGGCAGCGGCGGTCGCTGACGTTAGGCCGGCGGGCCGGAGCCCAACGTGACCGAGGCGGTGTGAGTCTGACCGGACTGGTCGGTCCACTGGAGCTGCACGCTATCGCCGGGGTGTTTCGGCTCCAACAGATTACTGAGGTCGGCGGGCGAGTTGACCGGTGATCCGTCCAGGCTCACGATGGTGTCGCCGGCCACCAAACCCGCCTGTCCGGCGGCCGAGTTCGACAGCACCTGGGAGACCACCGCCCCTGACGACCCGGAGCCGGCACCACCGCCAAAGGGGCCCGTCCCGGTGTCCGACGAGGTGGAGACGCCCAGGCCAAGGAAGCCGGTCGGACCGATGTGGATGACCGAGGAGGCCTGTCCGGCCATGATCTTGTGCGCCACCGACAGAGCGGTCTGGATCGGGATGGCGTAGGCCTGGCTCACAACCCGGTATTGGGAGCCGGCAGAGGCGGCGGTATCCATTCCGATGACCTCGCCTTGTGCATTAACCAGTGAGCCACCCGAGTCACCTGGTTGGATTCCGGCGTTGACCTCGATCAGCCCGCCCAGGTTTTCGGCGTTGCTCCCGCCCGCGTCACTGGCAGTGATGGACTGGTCCAGAGCGGTGATCGAACCTCCAGACGCACTTGGGGTACCCCCAGCGCCGCCAGCGTTGCCCACCCCCACCACCGCCTCGCCCACGGCAGCGGTGGCGCTGTTGGTCGAGATGGTCTGCAGGCCCCTGGCATTGGATAGCTGAACCACCGCAATGTCACCGGTCCGGTCGTACCCCACGACGTGAGCCTGGTAGGTC
Organism: uncultured Acidimicrobiales bacterium; assembly: GCA_963727075.1. Taxonomy (GTDB): domain Bacteria; phylum Actinomycetota; class Acidimicrobiia; order Acidimicrobiales; family RAAP-2; genus Bog-756. Next base: position 77,138 of record CAVSET010000002.1, on the reverse strand, counting down.
TTGCCGTTGCCAACATCCGTCACGCTGATATTGGTGGCACCGTCGATCACGTGGTTGTTGGTGAGAACTTCACCGTTCGAGGTCAGCACCATGCCGGTTCCGGCTGCCGCCGCATTCTGGTAGCTGAGATTGGTGTTGATGTCCACCAAAGCCGGAGAGACTTTGGCGGCGATGCCTGAAACATCCGCCGGCCCCCCGGCGGCGGACGTATTCCCCGAACCAGAGTCAGACGAGGGCGAACCGCCCGATCCGCTGCCACTCGACCCGGGGTCGAACGGGAACGAGCCCTCCCCCTCCGATCCTTGCGACCCACCCGAGCCGGCTGCCGGGCCGGCCGACACCACGGAGGGGGACGAGGAGGGCCATGCCGCATGGCCGACCCCGATCCCGGCCATGATCGCGACCACCAGGGCCAGCGTGGCTACCGCCGTCACGAGGCCCCTGTGGGGCTTGGCCGGCGGCGTCGGACCTCCGAACGCCGGCGGTGGCCATCCCGGATACGGCGGGTAACCGCCCCCGGAACTCCAAGGCGGTGAGGTGGGTGTACCGCCGTGTGGAGCGGACGAGTCAGGGCCGACCGGCGGGATCTGGCTGGTCGGCGGGGGCTGGCTGGCCCGGGCATAGCCGGCCGGTACCGTTGGAAACGGTACGCCCGGCGCGACCTGGCCACCTGCCGGTGGCAGAGGGATCGCCGACCCGTGCGGGGCATGCGCGTCGCCGCCAGTTCTAGAGACCCAGTTGGTCCCCGCCGGCGCGGCATGTTCTCCGGTCGTGGGGTCCGCGTTCTCGCTCATCTGCCTCAACCCTCCGATTGGACGTCCTGACTGGGTCGCCCTCTGTTTGGGCGGTCGACCCCATGGCTCCATTAGAGACGGGCAGGCTAAGGGCACAATGAACGGCTCCTATGAAATTCGTAAATTCGTCGAGCCGACCAAATGATCTGGGCTCAGGTGATCGACCGGCGCCCGATAAGCGCGAGGTTGTCGAATGGCGGTACATCTCCACCCGGCAACTCGAGGCAAGGCAACGGGTGCAGGCATCGACCATATGACGAGCTTCACGTACACGACCTACATCCACGCCACGCCCGAGCGGGTATGGCAGGGCCTCACCGACCCTGCATTCACCACACGCTACTGGCGGCACGAAAGGGCTGGTGAGAAGACCTTCCGTTCGGACTGGAAGAAGGGCTCCACCAACGAGTTGGCGCACGATGAGGTCGGGCTCGTCCTGAGCGGCCCCGAACAGATGGTCCTCGAGTCCGATCGCTAGCTCAGACTGGCGTACACCTGGCACACGTTCACGCCCGAGTGGGCCGCCGAGGTCGGCATGGACGAAGCCACTGCTGATGCCTGGCGGACTGAACCCCGCTCCAAGGTGGCCTTCGACATTCCGGACATCGGGCACGGTGTAGTCAAGCTGACGGTCGTCCCCGACGGCTTCGAGCCTGGTAGAGACGTTCTCCGGGCTATCTCTGACGGCTGGCCCGCCGTTCCTGCCAGTCTCAAAACCCTTCTTGAGACCGGGTCGGCCCTGCGGACCTCGTAGCCAGTGTGCCACTGGGTGTCGTCCGAGCCGCAAGGTGTCTCGTCCACCCGGCGATCAGCGACACCTGGACCCGCTCGGTCTCGGCCGTGGACTCAGGCGGTTACCTACCCCTCCACGGCCAACAGTCTTCAGGGCCCGGGCACCCTTTGAGTTGGTGCTCTCCACGATCGCCGAATTCGATATCCGCGACCTGCCCCGGCACTTCCAGGTTGCTTGCCACCAGGAACTTTCCTGTCGCGAGCGTGGCGGTCACATTCCGGTAGTGGCATACGTCAACATGGTATGGCCACGATGGAAGTGATCGAATTCGACGCCGAGCGGCCCCGGTTGACCGCGATCGCCATCCGAATACTCGGATCGGAGGCCGATGTGGACGACGTCCTCCAGGAGGCCTGGCTTCGGCTCTCCCGCACTGACGACATCGACGACCTGCGCGCCTGGCTCACGACCGTCGTAACGCGGTTGTGCCTTGACCAGCTACGCAAGGGCAGCACCAGGTCGGTGGCCGAGGCCGGGGTACCCGCCGACCCCGTTCCGGTTGACCCGGAGGCTGACGCGTTGCTCGCCGAGACGACGGGCGACGCGATGCGGGTCGTCCTTGCTGTCCTGGCGCCGGCCGAGAGGGCGGCGTTCGTCCTGCATGATGTCTTCGGGTATCCGTTCGACGAGATCAGCGCCGTCATGGGGCGCTCGGGTACCGCCGTACGCCAGTTGGCGAGCCGGGCGCGGCGCAAGGTGCAGGGTAGGCCGGAGCCGGCCGCGTCCCATGCAGCGCGCGCCGAGAGCCAGAGGGTCGTCGACGCGTTCCTCGCTGCCGCCCGCGGTGGGGATCTTGCTACCCTGTTGTTGCTCCTCGCTCCCGACGCTGTCATGCGTGCCGACCTGGTTGGACAGAAGATGGGCACGGATCCCGTATTTGACGGCGCAGCCGCCGTGGCGGCTCGCTTCAACGGCGCCCGGGGGGCGGCATCGGTCATCATCGATGGTGAGCTGGGTGCAGCCTGGATCCACGCCGGATCGGTCAAGGTGGCCTTCGTATTCCACGTCGAGACGGGCTTGGTGCGCGAGGTCGAGCTGATCGCCGACCCAGACGTGTTGGCGACCATGGACATAGTCCGTGTTCGGGTGAAGTCACGAGAGGTTGATCCGCATTGACCAGGTTGGCATCCAAGTGACGTTCCGACAGAATGAAAGGAAGCGAGACTCATGAAGACCATGACATGTCAACAACTGGGTGGCCCGTGCGATTCTCCGCACCAGGGTGTGACCGCAGACGAGGTCATTAAGGCGCAAGATCGACATCTCAAGGAGATGGTCGCCAATGGTGACACGATGCACGAAAGTGCCCTGAAGGAGATGAAGGGCCGGTGGAAGAACCCCATCAAAGGCATGGGGTGGTATCGGCAGGCCAAGCGTGATTTTGCCGCTCTTCCCGAAGGCTCATGAGCAATGGAGACTTCGTCGGTGAGCGTAGGCCGCCATGGCGGTCCTTTGTCTCGAATTCATAACTGAGCAATGGATCGCGCCGCCCTTGCGTCGTGGATCGCCAAGTACGAAGAGGCCTGGCGCACCCCGGGCACGGGGCTGCTACCCGACCTTTTTACGCCTGACGTGTCGTATGTTCCGTCCCCGTGGGCCGAAGGTATCTCGGACCTTGCTTCGCTGGCCACCTTTTGGGAGGAGGAACGCGACGGCCCTAACGAGGAATTCAGGATGATGAACGAGCTCGTGGCCATTGAGGGGGATACCGCCGTGGTACGGATCGCAGTCGAATACGTGGACGATAGAAGTTGGCGGAACCTATGGGTGCTCGAATTCGCCAGCGATGGGCGATGCTCCGGCTTCGAGGAGTGGCCGTTCACCGCCGGCCAATTCGACGGCCATTGATGTTGCTCGGGCGATCGGCTCGGCTGATCCAATGTAAATGATGGCCGGATGAGCGTGGCAAAATCCACGCCCTAGTTCCGACACCGCGCCAAACGACGACACGGTAGCGATTCACCAGTGCTTCGAAAGAAGTTGGGAAAGGCCGAAGGCGACACTGTCACGGTCCATCTCACGGAGCGCTGCCGAGATAGGGCCGAGCAACCCTCCCATCGACTGTCCGCACCGAAGTTGGGGGTGCAAAATGACGCTGGAGTCGGATCATCTGCGAGCGCTAGAAATGGAGGATTCAGTTGTGGCCCAACAATCTGCGCCTTGGCCGAAACAAGGGCCCGCGTCGTATTTTCCTTCAATCGAGACCAAGTATGGACGCTCGATTGCCGATTGGCAGAAGATCATCGGCGACTGTGGCCTTGACAAGCACATGGCAATTGTCGGATACGTCAAGTCCGAGTACGGGATGGGGCATGGTCATGCCAACGCACTCGTCGGGTGGACGCTCGCGGGCGACATCGCCGTACCTTGAAGCCTCGGCTGCCAACGTGCCCTCTGGCGGCAGGCGGGTGCTTCGCTTGATCAAGATGCCGACCAGCGCTCATTATGGCGGGGGCGGCCACCGTCGGCTGGCTCCCAACTTGGGAGCCTGGAGATCTGGCGTAACCGAGATGTGGAGGAAGATTTATGACAAGGCCACTCGACATCATCGACGCCGTACACAACGCATTCCGTGCTGACATGGCCACGATCGACGCGGCATCGCTGAGAGCGGCACGCGGCGAACCCGGCCTGGAAGAGACCATCGAACGCTTCTGGCGCATGGACGAGGTCCTTGTCTGGCATGCCGACGGTGAGGAAGCGGCCATCTTCCCAGCGCTCGAGTCCGTCGCCCCGGATGTCGTGGCCGCCTACGAGATGGACCATCGCGGCCTGGACGTCGCCTTTGTAGGACTGCGGGCCGCTGTGAGCGAGCGCGACCCGTTGGCGACAGCCCGGGCCACCGCGGCGTTCAAGTTCCACCTCGATCTGCACCTGCTGAAGGAAGACCGGCACCTCTACGTACTGTTTGAGGAGCGGCTGTCAGATGCGGAGCAGGCCTCCGCCGTCGCGAGTCTGTCCTCAGGCGTACCTAACGGGCGATTCGGCGACTTCGTTTCCTGGCTGTTTCCTCTCCTCGAGGATCACGACCGTGAAAACGTGCTGACATATTGGCGCTCGGCGATGCCGCCCGAGATCTTCGCCTGGTCGCTGCAGGCCGCGGAGGATGCTCTCGCTGGGGCGATACCGTCAAACCACCCACCAACATGACTGGCGCTACATCCTGAGCGGGAACCCGCTTCGGCAGCCATCCATGCGGGAGTCCTAAGCTAACCCCCCGCCCTGCCCTCTCCGCTCCGCTCCCGCGCCCAGGCGCTCCTGGCCGCTCCAATTTCGAATTCCGCTCGCGCTTGTGCGGCGGTCAGCGCCGTCCCCGTCTGGGCAATCACTAGCGTGGGATCTCCGTTTGGATTGAAGTGTCCGCTATCGGTGTTGTGATCTGCTTGCCACCGAGGCTGCGGGTCAGAAGGATTTGGGCACCCCTTCGGAGCCCGGTGGTACTGTCTCTGGTGCTACGGCGGACGAACAAGGAGAAGAGCCCAATGGCAGTGTTCAATGGCGCGTTCCCGATCCTTCCCGGGAAAGAACAAGCAGGCAGGGACTTCGCGGCGGCATGCATGGGGGAGCACCGGAAAGGGTTCGAGGCGCAGCTGGCTAGGTCGGGACTTACCCGGGAGACTTGGGCCCTGCAGGAGACCCCGATGGGGAGCTTCATGTTGGTGTGGTTCGAGGCTCCCGACATCGAGAAGGCCTTCACGGATCTCGCCACCTCCGGCGACGAGTTCACCACCTGGTTTCGTGGCCAAGTCAAGGATCTGACTGGCGTCGACCTGGGCGCTCCACCCGAAAGCCCGCCCCCCGACGTGCTGGTCGACTCGACCGCCTGAAGACGACCTCCCCTCTGTGGGGACATCACCAGCCGCGAGGGGTTCTCGGGGGCAGGAGGCCCTATCCCCATCCGTCATCTGTCCCTCCGGCTGGGCCTTGTGATCGCCAGGGCGTCCGGTCATCGCGTCCTAGCCCCCGCCTTCCCATCCCCTCCGCCCCGGCGCCCTGCCCTCCCCGCTTGGGCGGCTGCCGGTTCGGCCCGGTGCCCGTCGTGCCCGGCCGCCTTGACCCTTCGCGCAGCGCTTTTGGCCCTCCTCTCCCGCGTCTCCCACTCTCCCCGATAGACCTCAGACCGAGCTACGTCAAGAATGCATCCAGCGGCTTCCCTTTCGTTTGTTCCGGGAATCGTCCGATCGGGCATCCCCCCATCGCCCGTTTGTACTCGTGGATGAGCTTGACGGTTACTCGTAGTCGGGCCCTGTCGGGGTTGGTGATCAGGACAGGCCTCGCCTCTGCCGTCAATGGTGCCTGCTGACCCAGCACCCGGTGCGGCCGGTGTTCGTTGTAGTGAGACGCCGTAGATAGCCAGGACGTGGTCCAGATGGCGGCGACCAAAGATCAACACCCGAATCGAGACACTCACGACGGACCGTGCCGACGAAGCGTTCGGCGAACGCACTATTGCTCTCGATTCTCACATTGTTGGTTGTGCAACAAGTATTGGAGAGTCCCAGGTGCCGGCTTCGGATGACATTCTCGGCACTGTGAGTATTGGACAGCGTCGATCATTGGCGTGGAGTCCCCCACCTGACTGATCGGTCGCACTGAGCTGGGCGCCGGTGACGGCGAGTGTGACCCATTCTCGGACTGGCTTCGTGCCCTTTGTGGGATTTGTCCGCTCGCGGTCGCCGGCCTCGGCCCGGTCGGAGATTCTGGCCTGATCAGGAGCTTGACCGCCGGGGTTGCGCTCGGCGTGTCCCATCACAGTGCTGCCCTCTCCTCCCGGACCGGAACCAGGCACGTCCATCCGACAAAGGAGTTGAACGCATGACCATGCTGGCAGAGATGGTCGACGTCGTCATCGGCGTCGACACCCACAAATACACCCACACTGCAGCCGTGGTGAGAGCCGCGACCGGTGGAGTCATTACTGAGGTCACCATCGCCGCCGATCCCGGCGGCTACGAGGAGCTGGTCGCGCTCGCCGATGGCCACGGAGCCCGCCGGGCCTGGGCCATCGAGGGCACCGGCAGTTTCGGCTCGGGGCTCACTCGATTCCTCCAGAACCGTGCTGAGCGGGTTATCGAGCTCGACCGACCCTGGCGGCAGCGTCGGCCCGACGGAGCCAAGAACGACTCGATCGACGCGGTGCGGGCCGCCCGCAGCGCGCTCGGCCGAGAGAAGCTGGCGAGTCCACGGGCCCGTGGCGAACGAGCTGCGCTGGCGGTTCTTCTGGTGGCCCGACGCTCCGCCGTGCAGGCCTCGACCGACGCCCAGCGCCAGTTGCAGGACCTGGTCGTGACCGCTCCTGAGGCCCTCGCCGGGCGGTTCAGGGGCTTGTCGACGACCGAGATGGTTGCGCGGGCTGCCCGCCTCCGAATCGACCAGCGACTGAACACCGAGACGCTGACCACCACCAAGGTGCTGCGCAGCCTGGCCCATCGGGTGCTCGAGCTCAACGCCGAGGCCAATGAGCACAAGCGGGCGATCACCTCGGTCGTGCGGTCCCTGCGCCCAGACCTGCTCGCTCTCCCCGGTGTCGGGCCAATCATCGCCGCCACCGTGCTCTGCGCATGGTCGCATCCCGGTCGCTGTCGATCCGAAGCCGCGTTCGCCAAGCTTGGTGGCGTCGCGCCGATCGAGGCATCCACCGGGCAGACGGTCCGTCACCGCCTCAGCCGTTACGGCGACCGTCAGCTCAACCGTGCGTTGCACACTGTCGTGCTGACCCGGCTGCGGTGTGACGAGACCACCAAGGCCTACTTCGGGCGCCGGCGTGCCGAAGGAAAAAGCGATCGGGAGATCAAGCGCTGCCTGAAGCGCTACGTCGCCCGTGAGTTCTTTCGGCTCTTGGAGAACCCCAAAATTGGCCTTGACGCTACATAGGAGCGTCCCACAGGCCCGGCGAAACCGCAGCCTTATCGCAAAGTCGGAGCCGACGACCTACGGGGCGTCTTTGGCCTTCTCACCAGCCTGCTGGTGGCTCAGCGGCATCCTAAACGGTCCGCCGAACCACGACAGTCCGCGCCGCCTGGTCGTGGCCGCCCTGCCGCTTATGGTTGCGGACGGCCATGAGGTACGGAAGCAGTCCTGAGCCTGGGAGCGGTATCGCTCCGGCTAGGGGCGGGACGAGCCACCGAATGGCTGCCCGGCGCAGGCCTGGAGGTGTGGACGGGTCCTCCACACGCACAACCTGAATCCCGAAAAGACACTTCCCGACCGTCCGTCCCCAGCGGCCAGTGCATACGACGCGGTAAGCGACCCACGCAGCGAACCCTCCAATGAGAACCGCCAAGCTGAACACAACCCCAGCCCGTACGAGTTGATGCAGCACTGCCGGGGTGAATGAGCCCGGCCCGGACCGCAGCAGGCGCCACGCGAGGGAAAGCGGACGTCGCATACCGGTGAGGAGGACAATCCCGAAGAAGGCACCCCCGAACAGCAACACGTCGATCGACCACGCCGCACCCCGTCGCCACAATGCCGCAAACGAGAGGTCACCGTCAGCCTCGTCGTTACGCATGCGCTCTCCCATCGCTGCCCAGATTGGGGGATGGGGACGGACACCTCCGCGCTTGGCGTGCCTAGGTTCGACATCACGTACCGGCGACTTCGCCGGGATCGACGTCCCTCTATTTGTGATGCATGGAGTTTTCAGCAATGGATTGGTACTCGGTACTCAAGTCCTCATTCAGTAACGAAACGAACTTCTCCAGGTCCATGTGACCCGTATTCTACTGTCGAAGCCAGACGCTCCTACCTACACGATCGTGTATACCCGGCGGGTGCGCAGCAAACCGGCGCAATTGACTTGTAGTGAGATTGACCTGGAATCAAACGGTCTTTCCATCAGCGCCATCGTAGTCCCCCACGTGTCAGACAGCGTCCTACAGGGCGCAGCCTGCGACCGTGAGGTTCGCTGGGACTCGGCGACTGCACCGAGGAACCTGGTGACATCTGTCATCCACCGTGACTTGTAGCTGATCCTTCGTCCGGTCGATCGTCATCTCAAACCTTGCGCGGTGTGGACGAGAACATTTGTTGCAGCTCCGAAACCACTAAGCCAACGGCGTCTTCCCGAGTCGACCGGCAGATCAGCAACGATGTTCTGGGCAAATCGTCTGCTCTGAGCGATCGATCTGGAGAACGGACAAGGTCGTGTCGAACCCTCGTCTATGCCTGACTGTTCGACTCCATTTGAGATCTGCAAAGAGCAAAACATTGTTTGAACAACCGATCGACGTCGGTCCAGCCGATCGACGGAGGGCTAAGAACCGTTCGGCAAGGCACAGGGCCACGACATTGTGAGCCGGGAGCTTGCCATTCAAGTTCCTGGCCGGACTGACCGTACGAAGTCACGAGCCTTGTCAACGGCTCCCGATACTGTATTCGGCAGAATGTTGGCGGGAGGCTCATCAGGGGACCGAGGGTGGGGCCTCGTGGGTGCGAACCGCTTGGCCGTCCGCAACGCATCCCCCAGCTCGAGCAACTGCTTCCGTCCGAGCTCGGACCGAAGCAGCGGAAATAGTTCGCCTTCTTCCTCGTGAACATGATGGCGGACGTTCTCGATGAGCAGGCTCACCTTGGGTTGGAACCGCTCCTCCGTCGGCGCCATGTCTAGCAGCTCCCTGAGCTCCCATTTCACGAGATGGTGCTCCTCGAGCGCCTCCAGAACCTCGTCATCGCTCGAGGCGATTGACTGGCGGGCAGCGGGATACAGAACCTCCTCCTCAATGGCGGCATGCTGCGATAGCTCGCGAATCATCTGATCGAGGAGCTTGCGCTTGGTCTTATGAGCACCATCTCCGGCCTTCTCGAAGGCCTTGAACAACCGCTCGACGCTCTGGTGCTCGGCTTTTAGGAACCCAATGGCGTCAGACCTGGTCCCTCGACCATTCGATGCCACGGATACCCGAGCTCGTTTTGGTCTCGCCTTAGTTACTGCCTTAGTGGTGGCCACTAGTGAAGTCCTTTCCGAAGATTCAATCCGAGCCGGCGCCAGATCGAACGAATGAGCAACGATTGGTCAGTCGTGGTTCAGCGACCTACCGCCCTCTCCAATGGGCTTTGGAGATGGTGGAAGAGCCTTGACGTGGTTCCGCCAAGCCCTGACGTAGCGCTGGTCGCCGGTCTTTGTCTTTGCCCCGGCGACCATGCCCGTCGGACGGCTGACTACATCTGTTTCTTCCCTCAAATTCGTTGGCTGAAACCATCGAGACAGCGCCACGACGATGTGGGCACCTGCTGTTCCGACATCGGGGTCACGTGCTTAACCATCGTCGTGTCCACCAAATCGGCCCCAGACCAGGGGCACCACGAACTGGCCGGACCCCATTGATCGGCCCACCTGGCCTGGACCCCAATTATTGGCCCGCAGTAATGAGAGCTCTGGCCTGGTTGGTGTCTGATGGTAACGCCTCGAACTCGTCCGGCGTGAGGTACTCAAGCGAGCTATGTCGCCGACGGGGGTTAAAGAAGTTGACGATGTAGTCGGCCATTGCTGTGGCCAGTTCAACGTAGGTCATCCATCGCTGTCGGTTGAGGAGTTCGATCTGCATCGATCCCCAGAAGGACTCCATCGGTGCATTGTCGTAGCAATCACCGACCGTGCCCATGGAGCCGAGGAGGTCGTGGTGCTTCAGGTTCTGCGTGAATGACCAGGAGGTGAATTGGGTTCCATGATCGCTGTGCAGGATCGTTGTTGGCGAGGTGGTGCGAGAACTGGCCGCCATGGTGAGGGCGTCGTTCACGAGCGTTGCCTCATTGCGCCGGTCGATGGCCCAACCGACGACGCGTCTCGAGAACTGATCCAGGACGACGCAACAGTAGAGGGTGCCCTCCCGGGTCTTGTGCTCGGTGATGTCGGTCAGCCACAAGGAGTTCGTCCAGGGTGCGGTGAAGTTGCGGTTGACGAGATCCTCGCAGGTGGCCACGTTGGCGAGATTACGGCGCCCCTTCTTTCGGGCTGGCAGCCCGGAGATCCCCAGCTCGGACATGATCCTCCGGATCAGCTTGCGGTTCACGATCAGCCCACGCTCATGGAACAAGGCCGCACGCACCCGTCGCACGCCATAGGTGGAGCGGGAGGCTAGGTGGAGCTCGGCGATGGTGTCCGCCAGGAGAATGCGACGCACGCCCCGGTTCGAAGGATGTCGGGTCTTCTGGTGGCGATAGGTCGAGCGGCTCATCCCCACGACCCGACATGCGGTGCGCTCGGAGTAGCCCAGATCGTTCAATCCTCGAACGACCGGGCCGAGCGTTTTGGGCGGACCACCTCCTCGCCGTTGAAGAGAGCGCTTGCCGCCTTCACCAGCTCGAGTTCTGCCTCCAGGTCCTTGATGCGCCGGCGGGCTCGGCCGAGCTCGTCAGGCTTGAAGCTCTTCACGCCAGGTTTGCGATCCGCATCGATGAGTGCCTGATGCTTCCAACGGTGGAGGGTCGCCAGCGAGACCCCCAGCCCTTCGCCAAGCTCGTCCACCCGCTCACCGGCCAGCATCCGCTGGCATGCGGCCTCGCGGAAAGGGGTTGGGTACGTGAATGGCATGTCCACCTCCGGCGGATCATGGCCAGATTCTCACAAAGGTGGGCCGATTTTCGGGGTCCAGGTCAGAACCACTGAACGGTAAAGACTCCGACCACAGAAGATGAGATCAGTGGACTGCGATGCCCTGCAGGACCACCCCGGTGACGAGCAGCACCGGCGACGAGATGGCGAGCCACTACCGCCAATGGTAGGCGACGGGAGCAGACAGCAGACCGATGGCCACGGCTGCAAGCCAGGAGGGTTAGAACATAGAGATGGCGCTATGGCGTATCGAGTTCGGAGAATGTCATTGTGAATGGCAGTGACAACAGGAATCCGAACAGAACTTGGATGCCGATTCCCGCAACGCGAAGCTCCTGTAGGAGTCCATGAGATTCCGGTCCGGCGTTCCACTCCGGTCTCGTAGCGGCCCGGATCATTCCGCCGCCTGGCGTTGACTTATGGAGGACGCTTCTTGGTGGTTCTGCATCTGACGCTCCTTCGGCTAGCCGCTTTTGCCTACCTGGCAGTTTTGGGAAGGTGGACCAGCGCGCCTGAATTCCATGTCGCCAACAGTGTCCAGATGAAGCGTCCCGGCAAGACCATGTGTCCAGGCGCCCAGTCGACCGAAAGGACCGACTGAGCTGGTTGAGTCTGGGGAGAGAGGCCGGAGGACCCACTCAGTCGCCGCTGGTGCTCTCCTTCGACTCGCGCTGATCCTTCTCTACGTCCCGCATGGTGTCTTCGGATGCCTCTTCCAGCATCATGAGCCCGCTCTCGGCGCCTGGTAGCGCGCGCAGCAGCTCGTCCAGCTTTCCCTGTGTGGCCGTCTGTTCCCGGCCTTGGGTGTGTTGGATCACCAGCACCATCATGAGTGTGATGAATGACGTCCCCACTTCGAAGCCGGCAATCCAACCGGCCGGAAACCCGAGCGCTGCTTCCACCACGAGCGCACCCGCCAGCAAGAACCCGACAATTGCTACGACCATGGGGAGAGAGCTGAAATGATCAATGACGTAAACCCAACGGCTGATCAAGGAAAGCTGCTTCGTTCTCGGGACAATTCTGTCGCGTTGCGACCACGAGTTCCACCAAGACGGCGCGCGCGCCCAATCTGACATCATCCAGCGATGCTACCCAGGGGCAGGATGCAACAAACCCAGGTGCCATGTGTCGATCGACGATTGATCAGATGAGACGCATCGGGTAATGCTTGGGGGTCGGTGTGTTGCGCTCGCCCCGAGATGAACGTGGACCTCCACTGCACGCCGTAAACCTGGGCGATCGAGACGCTGCTGGGAAACGGTTGTGCCCAACGCGCACCCTGCGGCCGAGTAAGTATGGGGGATCTTCCTTCCTCGGCCATCTTGATTTTTGCGATGAGAAGGCTACGGTTCCGACGGCATGAACGCGTCCTTCTTGGTCCGCCACAAATGCAAGGAGAATGCCTGTGGGTGGACTACAGCCTTACCTCGCTCGCTTGCTCCGACCTGCTCTGAGCTGCATCGAAGAGCCTCCGCCCGGCGTGGGCGTCTGCTGGATCAACTTGGAGCTGCACCGTCCAGCAAATTGACGCCTACCTTCGGGGTGCGGCTCGCTTCGCCGCCTTCTTCGCGCCGCTGGCCTTGCGGGTCGCCGATGCGGCTCGCTTCTTCGCCGCCTTCTTCGCGCCGCTGGCCTTGCGGGTCGCCGATGCGGCTCGCTTCTTCGCCGCCTTCTTCGCGCCGCTGGCCTTGCGGGTCGCCGATGCGGCTCGCTTCTTCGCCGCCTTCTTCGCGCCGCTGGCCTTGCGGGTCGCCGATGCGGCTCGCTTCTTCGCCGCCTTCTTCGCGCCGCTGGCCTTGCGGGTCGCCGATGCGGCTCGCTTCTTCGCCGCCTTCTTCGCGCCGCTGGCCTTGCGGGTCGCCGATGCGGCTCGCTTCTTCGCCGCCTTCTTCGCGCCGCTGGCCTTGCGGGTCGCCGATGCGGCTCGCTTCTTCGCCGGTTTCTTCACCGCCTTCTTCGCTGTGTTTCCCTTTTCGCCGATCACCTTCCGGCTGGCGCCAGTCCGCTTGCGAATGAGTTTGGCCGATTTGGATTCGCCTATCACAGCTGCCGCTTCGCTCAGGCCCTGCTGAGCCCGCGACCCAGCTACAGCGGCAGCCGCTTCGATGGTGCCGATTGCGTCCCCAACTGACTCTGCTCCACGGTTCAGCTTGCTTGGCATGATCACAGGATATAGGCAGATTCCTCTGCGGCATAGGGGCAACCGGCAGAATCCTCAGGGTTCAGTTGCGTCTGGGCGTGATGTGGAGAGGTCCTCCTTCGGATGGCCCTCGTCGCCTAACCCACCACTGATACCGATCTACGTCATCTTCACAGCCGCGCCCATCCCCAATGCTCAAACGCACTAGCTTGACGCGCGGACGAAGGCCAAGATACAGAAATGGCGGGGCCATGGCCCAGTCTGTCGGCCCGAGCTGTTTCATGGGGGTCCTGCACCGCACCGGGATGACATTTTCGGCTCGCATAGGGCTTTGGTCTGTCTGCTCTGTTGCTGATTCTCCCGCTCGGGCTCTCAGGCCATTGTGGGCACCGAAGGTGAGTGCCAACGAGACGGCTGACGAAACAGCCCTACTGGCGGTGCTGACCTACCTCCGCCGACGCTTCGGGATCGGCGTCCTGTTGATCCAATGAGTGGTAGCGGACCTCAACGTCTTGTTCGGGCCTACGCTCGCCCACTTTGGCGATATCGGTGAGGACCTGGAGATCAGCGTCAGTGAGAGGTGGCTGCACGATACTCCTCGGCCAGAGATGCCGCTTCTGGACCACATTGATCTCGGCGGCGTAGAGGGTGATTTCGGCGGCCAAGAAGAGGAAGGCGATGAGCCCCAGGATCGAGGCGAAGTAGCCGTAGATCTGACTGGAATGGCGAAGCTGATGGGCCACGAGAGCCGTCCCGACGTACTGGAGGATTACCCAGGCGATCCCGGCAAGTACGGCCCCGGGGATGAGACACCTGGTGTCGATGGTCTTCGGGGTGAGGACCCGGAAGGCCAGAATGAAAATCCCTACGTCAACCACTACAGAAATGACAATGGCCCCTACCTTCATGCCCAGGCTGTGACCCCCGAACGTGGTGATACCGGCCAGCACCGTGGTGACGATGACATCCAAGAAGAGTACGACCAAAAAGGCACCGCTTCGTGCGAGGCGGGGAAAGAATCCGGGCCGGACAACGGCCGGGACGTTCCAGACCTCTGCCATCGCCTTTTGGGCAGCTTGGGTAATGCCGAGCGAACCCCACACCAGTCCTACAAGGCCCACGACTAATCCGACCTTGCTCCCTGAGTTGAGTTTGTGGATGCCGTTTGGCCCCGACAGTTGACTACCCACAATGGGGAATTGACTCAGAGCCGAGTGCACGATCCGATGCTCCGTAGCCTGAGACACGGTCATGCTCAACACGGTGATCAATACCAAGAGAAGCGGAAAGATCGAAAGGAATCCGTAGTAGGCGATGAGGGCCGCCTGGGACCCGGCCGAATCGTCGCCGAACTTCTTCATGACTCCGAATACGAAGTTCAAGGGGAACGTTCGCTGCTGGAAGCCGTCAACCGCCCTGGTGCTCCGCTCCAGCAGATTCACGTTCCGCTCACTTCCATCGTGGCCGAACCCAAACCGATCTCGCCTGTCGATCTCAGAGATCTGTCGACCTCTGTTTCCTCTTGGTCGACCAGGTGCCCCAACCACTCTCCAGAAACCAGCCTATAGTCGTCGGCCCAGCAGACAGCGGCCCAATCAACGGTCCTTTTGTGCCCCAGGTGGGTATCACTTCTTCTTCGACTTCTTGCCTATGCTCGGAAATCTTTCCTTTACGGCGGCCTTAACCTTCTTCTGTTCGGCTGGAGTGCCGTGCTGGGCAACCCGCGCCAACGCATTTCGTGCATGAGCTTTGTCGGGGATTGGGTATTTGCGCTTCCCCGGAAGAGCGAACTCCTTCTTGCTCAACTTCTTGCGTTGCTTCGCGCTCAGATCTCTTGCCATGTTCGTCCACTACCCACCCCAACCGCCGGCGAATCAACGCATCTGCAATTGGATGTTGTTGCCAAACCGCATCGCTGAGAATCGCATGGGGAAGGTGGCAGCTGCCAACTACTTGGACGGGTCACCATGACTGTCCACGTGGCTCGTTGCCTCTGGGTCCGTCTCCTCGGACTCGGGAGCGTTGTGTTTGCCTCGTCATCCTGCGGGTATCTGCCATGCCTGAACCTTCGAGCGCACGCGGGTGCGTGTCATCGACTCTGGAGCGTGCCTCATTTGTTGGACAGAATTGCTCGCCGATCGGCTGTGCAGGCCGAACTCAGGGACTTCGCCGCCGGGGAAGCTCACGACCTTCCTCATCCCGGTGCCGGTAGAACCTGGCATCGATTCGGCGTGCTGGCGTCCTGGGCAGCCAAGGATCTGTCACTCGGTCGGCTTGTAGAGGGCCACGCCGACGCCCTGAGCATCCTGGCCGAGTGCCGAGGGACCGAATCCACGTTGGGCACCTACGGGGTCTGGGCCGCGAGGGCGACGCAAGGAGGCACCAAGGCCGCCCGGGTCCGAGGAGGGTGGCAACTCTCCGGCGTCAAGCCCTTCTGTTCGGGCAGCGACCGACTCGACCGCGCCCTAGTCACTGCGGACACGGCTGACGGCTACCGCCTATTCGACGTCTCCGTTGCCGATCACGTCATCTCTGTGCTGCCCTGCTCTTGGCCGGCGGTCGGCATGGTCGACTCGCAGAGTGAATCGCTCGAATTCGGCGGACCGGTCGTCCCCGAACATGATGCGGTTGGTGGGCCCGAATTCTACCTCGAGCGGCCTGGGTTCTGGTTCGGTGCCACCGGTGTGGCGGCTTGTTGGTTTGGCGGAGCAAGCGCCTTGTTGGAATCAGCAAAAACCTCACTTTCGCCGAAATCCGGTGACCACGCGCTCGCCGACTTGGGTCGCGCCGTCGTGCTGGTCGACGGGATGCGGGTGGTACTAAGGGATGCCGCTCAAGCAATCGATGCGGACCCCAGCGATGTGTCAAAGGAGGCTCATAGGCACGCCCTAACAGTCCGGCAACTTGTTCATGACGGTTGTCTGCAGGTCCTGTCGTTGGTTGCTGGCGCCGGTGGGGCTGGACCGCTCTGCCATGATCCTGAACAGGCCCGTCGCACCGCCGACCTCTTCGTGTACCTCGCTCAACATCATGGTGGCGCAGATGCCGCGGAGCTTGGACGAATCAGTCAGGCCTCCAATTCCAAACTCTGAAGATCCAACATCAAAGCCCGGAGGTGAACAAACGGTGGTGTCATTTCACCGTGACTACTTCGACGCCATGTACGCCAGCGACCCCGATCCGTGGGGCTTCGAGACCCGGTGGTACGAGGCGCGAAAGTACACCCTGACTGTAGCTTCCCTGCCTGAACCTCGGTACTCGTCCGCATTTGAGCCGGGCTGTTCCGTTGGGGTGCTGACATCGCTACTTGCTGATCGTTGCGACCGTCTTCTGGCAACGGACATCGTTCCGACCGCGCTGACCCGCGCTCGGAGGCGCCTGGCCGCACTCAAACACGTTACCTTCGATGACGCGGCCATCCCGGAATCGTGGCCGAATGGACCCTTTGATCTAGTGGTACTGAGCGAGATTGCATACTACTTCGATGCCCAAGAACTGAAAGAAGTGGTGGCCCGCCTTCTTGGCTCAACTTCGGGAGGCGCAACGGTCGTCGCCGTTCACTGGCGGGGAGATACCAACTATCCACTCACCGGTGAATGTGCCCATCGAATCATCGATTCCAGCACGGCTCTCCTACCGACGGTGCACCATCTCGACTCTGACTTCCTCCTCGATGTATGGCGAAGACTGCCATGAACGATGTTCATAGTCTCCGTCGGACACGGGCGGTGGGCATCGTGCTGCCCGTGCACAATGAAGAACGAATGCTGCGCTCCTCTCTCAACGCCCTCGATTCCGCGGCGAATCGGGTTGGCGACGAACTTCCCTGTCACATAGTCGTTGTGCTCGACGATTGTCGCGATGGCAGCGCGGCGGTGACTCAGAGATGGGTCCGAAATCGAGCAGCGGGAAGGAAAGGTAGATCTGCGCTGAGCAAGCTGGTCACTGTGCTTACGATCGATGCCGGCAACGTCGGATCAGCGCGACGGGTGGGATGCGCGTTTGCCCTGCAGTCATTCAGGGGGACTCCGGCCGACAATGTTTGGCTTGCCACGACCGACGCTGATTCAACGGTGCCAGTTCACTGGCTTGTGCAGCAGTTGACGAAGCACGACCTGGGTGTCGATATCTGGTCCGGTTCGGTCACCGTGCTGGACTGGATCCAACGCCGGCGTGGGACTGCTGCAGCGTGGGGGGAGCAATACGGAGCGAAGCGTCATTGGGCACATGGGGCCAGCCTTGGAGTAAACGGCCGCAGCTATCTGGATGCAGGTGGATTCGAGGACTTTGCTTCTGGCGAGGACCGCTCGTTGCTTGAGGCGGCCGCCGCAATTGGGGCCCGGACCCACTATGACCGGTCCGCACCAGTAAACACCAGCGCCAGACGCAACGGTCGGGCGCCATTGGGATTTGCCCACGCTCTGAGTTGCATTGAAGAGGATCTGTTGATGTCTTATCGAGTGGTGTAGTTCCCGGGGCCCACCACTGAGAGGTGGTCACCGGGTGATCTTCGGTTGAACAGCAAGCTCAACCAAGGAGACACCCAGTGACCATCACCAATACTGACCTGAACGAACTCCTCGACGCGATCCGCGCCGGCGGGGACATCGACGTCGTGCGGGGGGGCGTGGAGCTAATGCTCCAGGCCCTGATCGACGCCGAAGCCACTGCCCGGATCGGGGCCGAGCGTTTCGAGCGGACGGCGTCCCGGACCACCCAGCGCAATGGCACCCGGGACCGTCTGTTGTCGACCAAGGCCGGGGATGTGGATCTGAAGATCTCCAAGCTCCGGGAGGCCACTCGGCGGGACGTCATCCCCGAGGCGTACACCACGTATGTGGACGTGAACCACGGCAAAATGCTCATCGACCGCAACGGTGAGAAGATTGGGAGGCTGCAAGATGTCTATGTGACTGTGACGTCGAGACTGATGTACCTCACTTCGCAACTGTGAAGGGGGGCATTATCGGTCGCCATTTAGAAGCACCAATCTCGACGTGTCACTAGTACTCCGGTGCTCCCAACGGAACCATCTTCCCCCCCCGCCACTATACGTCAGCGGTGCGGTCCGCCTTCCTTCTTGGCGTGTGTGCGAGATTCCGTTGAGCCAGGATTGGGATCGCGGCGAGAAGGGTAGAACTCAACCATGGGAGTCCTTCTACTGGTGCTGTTGCTCGCACTTATCTTTGCTGGAGCCGGGTTCGCGCTCCATATCCTCTGGATCGTCGCCGTCGTGCTGCTCGTGGCTTGGCTCGTGGGGCTGGTCCTGGAAGTTGGGAGGTCTTAGATGAGTGGCGAGCATTGGAAGGACCAACCCGACGACAAGGATTATCCCGCTGCCGAGTCCTACCTTTCCCTGCTCGTCGGCGTCTCCACCGCTGCCAAGCTGACAAAGGCGCTACGCAAAGTGGAGGACCTCCAACACTTCGCAGCGAAGGACATCTTGCGAGCTGCCGGCTTGCCCCTACTACCACACGATGACTCTGAGGTCGCCTCTGACTTGGAGAAGGTCAAGTTCGGCAAGAAGTTGTCTCCAGTGCTCCTGCTCGAGGGCATTCCATTGTGGGTCGCTGACGGGTATCACCGGGCGTGTGCGAGCTACCACCTCGACGAAAAGGGCCTCGTGCCCTGTCGGATAGTGCCTCGCGACTCTTGACCTCATTCTCGGCGGAGTTCGAGAGCCCAACGAACGACGGCACCTCTACTGATCGTTTGCAGTTGCGAGTTCCGGTATGTCTGGGAACGAAACGCAAGGTGGGCACGTGGGAATCGTTGATAAAGCAAAGGACAAGGCCCAAGCAGTCAAGGGCGGGTCAAGGACAAGGTCGGTAAGGCCACTGATGACAGATCAATGGAAACAGAGGGTAAGGCCGAGAAGGACGCGGGCGATCTGAAGCAAGCCGGAGAGAGGGTGAAAGAGGCTCTACGCGACGAGGCGTGGGAGTCGGCCCCTGATTCGAGCAGTTGGTTGAGTGTGCCATTGCACGCCTGAGTGGAGCAACAACCGGAGCCGATAGTGCTCGAAGTTGCGCATGCCGTGGGCGACACGGCGGACCTTCTCGGTGGTGAGGTTCATGGCCTCGCTCCTGGCGTTGGTGCGTCTCGTCGTGAAGTAGCTGAGAACCTGGGGCTCCCAGCGCTTGATCGTCCGGGCCAGGCGCAACACCTCGGGAGTGCCGGCGGTGCGGGCCAGCCTGTAGAAGATGGCGAGCTCCCGTCGGGCCGCCACCATCGTCCCGGCGGCGTACACCGACCGGAGCTGCTCTTTGACGGCCAGGGCCCCGCCCACCTCGTCGAAGGGGTCCCCGGTGCGCAGGACCTCGGTGAGCCGGTCCCGCTGGCGATCATTCAGTCGTTCGTAGCCTCGGGTGAGGAGGCGCCGGACCCCGTAGAGCGGGTCGACGTTGCGTCCCCGGTGCCCGGTCGTCTCTCGCTGGACCCGTCGGCGGACGTCATCGACACAGGCGTTGGCCAACTTCACGGCGTGGAAGACGTCGACGGTGACCGTGGCCTTCGGCAACGAGGCGGACAGGGCCTTGAAGTACCCGGCGTGGGGATCGATGGCCGCGACCCCGACATGGTCCCGGAAGTACCTCGTGCGAGCGGCAAGCCAGGTGGACACCGAGGCTGCGCTGCGATTCTGCACCACGTCCAAGAGCCGGTGACGGTCGATGTCGACCAGCTGGGTGGCGTAGATGGTGTGGTGCTTGGGACCGGCGGCCAACATCTTGTGCTCATCGACGCCGAGGGACCGCACCCCGTGGATCCGACGAGGATCATCGACCAGCGGCCGTCCGTGGCGCCAGACGGCTCTCCATGCACAGTGCCAGCCCACCCCGAAGGTGCGGGCCACCTCGGCCACACTTCGTCCCTCCTCGCCGACCAGTCGGCAGATCTCCTTGGCTGCCCGTCTGGTCAGGGCGCCCGTCTCGACCAGCCGGCTCGACTCGGTGAAGGACTTCGTCTCGCAATCGATGTCCCGACAGCGCCAGCGGCGCTTCCGCCAGACCAACCGCACCGGCCTCCCGCCCATCGGCAGATCTCGCACCTGGACCGTGCTGCGCCCATGGCCGACGGCCCGAACGCCGCAGCCTGGACACCCAGTGGGCCGTCGCTCCGTCTCGACCAGGAGCCACAGCTCGCCCTCGATCTCCTCTTGGGACAGCACCGCGAAGCCGGCCATCCCCAACAGCGCGGTCGAGCCACCACTACCGTCGTCCATGTCCCGTGTCCTCCGTTCTCGCTGGTCTCTCAACCGCAAGAATCGGGGGCCGCGGGGCCCTATGGGTGGATGCCTATGGGCGGGTCACCTGAGATCACCGACCCACACGTGGACACGAAGAGCCGTGAAAGACGCCCTGTAGAACCCCTTCGTAGTAGTGCTTGCTTCGCAACTGCTGCAACTCACGATTGCCCCGGTTCGCCGGGGTCCTTTCGCGTACCCGACGGGCCGATACCGCGGTGTGGCTGGTGGCCGGCGGCCCGATGGTTGACGCGCATGCGCCGAGGAACACGCCGATGCCCTCGGGCTTCTTCCACGACCGGCATCTTCGATCCGACCAGTCTCCCGATCACCGGGCCGAGCCGACCGGATGAACCCTCCTGGTGCGCGACAGCACAGGAACCGAGACGCCAGTGCCAAAAGGGCCGCAACCCGGGTGACTAGGGACAGTTCATCTCGGCCGAGGTCCGTCCGGTGGCGTCTCGCTATGAGACCATCTCCGTTGGCCCCAAGCAGGCCTCACGCGCCGTCGTGGCTGCTGTCAAGCGCCGCTCGGCCAGATTGGAGATTCGAGGGCCGGACGGCCTTGTACCCCGTAGGGCGTCTCAACCAGGTCGCCGAGGGCTCTGATCAGGTGCTCTCGACTCTCTACCCATGGCGGTGGTGGCAGAGACCAATATGTTTTCGTCGATCCCGATGAATGTGGAGTGACTCTGCATTTGCCGCGGACTGTCAATGAGCGACGCTCGTGACTAAACTTCGCCTCTTCGAACAATTCCGCGACCACCGGCGGACCGAGACCCTGCTCTTCGAGGGTGCCTTGGCCGCCCCGAAGGGTACGCATCATTGTTCCGGCGCGTAGACCCACTTCTCTCCACAGACGTCGCACCACGCCACGGTCTTACGCTGCTCGGGTTCCGACCCGTCATGATGAACAAAATGGTGTCGTCGTGACCCGCACTCAGGACACGGGCCGGCGTTCAGACGTTCGGTCGAAAGTGAGGACATCCCCCTGCCTTTCTGCGTAAGACGGAATGGCTCCTCTCGGTCTGTCAGTTGCCAACTATGAGAATTACTAGCACTCTCACGTCGAGAGTGCTAGCCCTGGAGTACTCCAGTAGCGAGGCATGAAATGGCAGGCAATCGGTGCAGGCCCAGGTCCGAGGGCGGGCGGAGCGGCGCCTCCGAGGTTGCCGCAGGTCAGCCTGTGCTCGACGCGGGGCGGGTCCTCCCCAGTATCGAGCATCGGCGTATCGAGGCCAGTCAGCCGACGAGTACTGGAAGCCCGTCTTCGCCCGCTTCTTGATGTCCGAACAGGCGGATCCAACGCAGAGCTCGACTGACGAGAGTCCGAGGGCGTCAACCCGCTGGCCAGGCACCTCCGGACACCCGGACCCGACTCGAATGCTCTTCCGTTGGCCGAGGATCGGCGGAATGCCCTGGCCGAGGACCAGGCATCCGCACCGAAATAGCGAGATAGAGTGCCGCAGACACCGCAGGGCCAGGGAGATATAGACGGAGTGAGGGGAGAGCCCGGGCGACGAAATTGCTGGGAAGGCCTCACAGTGTCGACAGGAGGCAGCAGTGGACGAACCGGAGACCGGAGAGGGGTTCTCGCCTCGAGTAGTGGACAGTCTGGTCGATGCTGTTGTCCTCGTCGACAATCGGGGAATCGTCCTGTATGGCAATCCAGCACTGCATCGCCTGCTGGGTCGGGAGCTGGCTCGCTCTTTGGAGAGCCATTCACGGAGCTGGTGCCCGAAGACCAACGGCAGGCGACCGAAGCAGTCCTGAGGGCGTACTTGGACGCGGATCCGCTGCCGCCCAGCCAGGCCCCGGTGCGAACGAAGGCGAAGTGCGGTGACGGTTCCGAGATCCCAGTCGAAATCGCGCTCTCTGTCGTCGATCCCGAGTCGGGTCCGCGGATGGTGATCGCGGTGATATGGGACGTGAGCGATCGAATCGACATGGAGCGCTACCAGCGGGTCTCTTCAGACCTCTTGGCGTTCTTGGCCGGAGCTTCGGGAAAGGCCGAGGAGATCGTCCCCAAGCTGCTCGCCATCCTCGGGTCGACCCTGGGCTTCGAATTCGTAGCCTTCTGGCGTTGGGATCCTGAGTCGGAGCTCATTCGCTGCGAGCAAGCATGGCGTGCCGACCCGCGCACCTTCCAGTACAGTATTCACTGCTTCCGTCGGGAGGACGCTCCGCGCCTGGCGAGCGGTTTCCCGGGTTGGTCGCTTTAATCCAATGAGCCTGTATGGCATTCGGAGCTGGCGTCAGAGACCAATCTGCAGCGGTACGACGCCTTCGTTGCGGATGACGTGAAAACAGGATTCATCTTCCCTCTTCGGACCCGTGGCCAGCTGGTCGCCGTCATCGAATTGCTGACCAGTGCTGGAAGACAACAGGATCAGCCGCTCTTCGATGCCGTAGCAGACGTCGGGGTAAAGCTAGGCGTGTTTCTCGAAAGGCTCGACCTAGAAACCGAGCGCAACAACCTTCTCCGACAGCTCGAACAGTCGCACGACCGCCAGGACTTCTTGCTCAGAGCTAATCAAGCACTAGTCAATGCAACAGGATTCAAGGACACCGTGCAACGGCTGGCCGAGGTCGCCGTACCCATGCTTGGCGACATTTGCTTGATCGATGTCCTCGAGTCCGGACGGTCGTCTCAGTCGAATGGCGGCCAGGCATGCCGACCCATCACGTCAGTCCTTGACCGACGAGCTCGGCAGACACGCCCCTGACCTGGAAGGTGATCACCCTGCAGCACTGGCGGTTCGGAAGGGTCAGTCACAGTGGTCAGCAAACATGAGCGAATCCTTCATGAGAGCCACCACAAAGGGAGACGATCACTACCGGACTACACGAGTCCTGGGATTCGAATCGTATGTGTCCGTGCCCCTCCTGACAGATAGCGCACCAATCGGCGCACTGACCCTGGTGTCCGCTGGTTCGGGCCGGACGATTGGGAGCAGCGAGCTTCTCCTCGCCGAGGAGCTCGCCTCCCAGGTGGCCGCCGTGATCAATCGGGCTCGTCAATTCGACGAGCAGGCGATGATCGCCAGACATCTGCAGAGGAGCCTGTTACCACAGAGCATTGATCAGAACCCTCACCTCCGAGTTGCTGTTCGATACGTGACAGGGGACGCCGGAGCGCAGGTCGGAGGGGATTTCTATGACGTGATCCCAATCTCCAGTAGAACGGTGGCGCTCGTCATCGGTGATGTCGAAGGCCACGACATGACGGCAGCCACTTTCATGGGGCAACTTCGCAGCTCGTTGCGCTCGTACCTGATGCTGAACAGTGACCCAGGCGTTGTCCTTTCTCTGCTTGCAGAGTACGCGCTCAAGTTAGAGGGCCAGCGCTTGGCGACAGCCATGCTCTGTGTGCTGAACTCAGAAACGGGTGAGTTCTACCTTGCCTCCGCTGGCCATCCACCGCCGTTGATGGTCAATGGATACCACGAGCCAGGTCCAGTGCCGATCAAGACGGGATTGCCGCTCGGTATTGGCCGTCACACCTACCGGGTGACGAGGAATCGCGCCCGTCCAGGCGCGCGACTTGTGTTCTACACCGATGGGCTGATCGATATCGGCCGTCCAGGGGCCGAAGAACGGCTTACCCGGTTGACTCACCTTGTCGAGAGCTACGCCATGGAGCGATGCGAAGACCTCGCAGATGCGATCATTGCCGACCAGATCGCCCCCGGTGGTGCGGACGACGACGTTGCGCTGCTCGTCGTCGAGTGGACGGGAGGGGCCGATGCTCAATGCGTCGTGGCGGCAACCTAATACATGGCAGCGGCAATGAGCGATAGGCCGAACACCTGGCTGATCCTCACTTCACCTTTGGCCTTTGCTCCGATGCCATCCATCTCCTTGTGATGCCGCGCCACTTCCTCGATCTTGTCAGAGTGCTCGTCGCGGAACCTATCGGCGGCCGCCTCCTGTTCCTCCGTCGGCACCGGGTCGGGAGCGTGGTCCAGACTCGCCTCGGCCCGCTCCTGACGTTTCGTCGATTCGTCGGGAGCTGTGCGCTTCTCAATCATCATGTCCTCCTTGTGCGATGGAACTGCATAACGATGTTCTACCCACAGTCGATCGCCCAAGAATCGGGGCCCACATCCCCAACTAGCGGCTGCAGAGACGTTCCTGCGGACGCTGTCTGAATACTGAATTGTCGAGGACTCGAGGATGTTGCGCACGATCAATCCGAGCGGACTCGTCAGTCGCCGTGGATGCCGGCGGGAATTCAGCTCAGTCCCTGAGGTGTCTTGATTTGCCCTTTCGAGCTTCTTGCGAAGCGGGGAAGGCCTCCACACTCGATACGCAACCCCTTCCCGCCCGAGACGAAATGGTGGGTCTTTCAGACTTCAGGGATACGGTCATCCGGGGACTTCCTGCGCGTGACCCTGCGTCTCCACATCCCGCTCCCCACAACGAACGCGATGAGGAATGCTGAGATCAGCATGCCAAGGTCGACAGCTGCCATGAACGTCTCCGAAGGCGGAATCAGCTCACTGGGACTTTCGGATTCGTCGTCACGGTTCCCAACCATTCTTCTTGCAGTACCCGCGGTGTGAGTTGTGAAACGGAATGTTTGTGGGAGCCGACGATGGGTAAAGCTGGATTCCGTCCAACTCGAGGAGGGGTTGAGAGATGGTTGGTGGACTTGTAGCAAGCATTGTGGCCTTCGCAGTGGGTGCAGTTCTGGATTTTGCCCTTACGGTCAGTCCCGATCAGCACGGATTCAATGTCCACACTGTCGGGATCATTCTGATGATCGTCGGGGTGGTAGGAGCCGTGTTGGCACTCATCGGCTTGATGGGCACCGGCTTTCGTCGGCACCGCACGGTCGTCGACGATGGACGAGGGAACGTAGTGCGTCGGGACGATACCTACATCTAGAAAGGAATTTGGAAATGCTCATCCTGTTGGCGTTCTTAGTGGTCGTGCTGTTTGCCGGCCTCGGGTTCGCGCTTCACGCGCTCTGGCTGGTGGCTGCGGTCTTGCTGGTGTTGTGGCTGATCGGATTTGCTCTCGGTCGAGGCGAAGGTGCTGGGAGACACGGCTTCTACCGCTGGTAGCGGTTTGCAGTCTCGGATATCGAACGTTCGTACGACACAAGGAGGAAAAGTGGGAATCGCTGACAAGGCAAAGGACAAGGCACAGGCTGCCAAGGGTGACGTCAAAGACAAGGTCGGTAAGGCCACCGACGACAGGTCGATGCAGGCAAAGGGTAAGGCCGACAAGGCCTCGGGAAACCTGAAGCAGGCCGGTGAGAAAGTGAAGGACGCTCTGTAGTTCGGCTCTAACCGCGATTGAGGCCCCGGTTTCTGCCGGGGCCTCTTTCGCGTCCCATGGGTGTAGTGGCCGCCTAAGCGGGTATTGGGGTAGCTATGGATGAGCCCCAAGCCCCGTGCCTCCATTGTGGCAGGAAGGCGTGGGGCCTCATCTTCCGGGATGGAACTGGTCTGCTTGGACTCGAGGCTATGCCTCGTTGCAGCGAGTGCGGCGCTGTGTGGAAAGCCTCTACTCGAGAAAATGACGAGAGCTGAATCTGATTGCCCAATAAGGGATCAGACCTTCGGGACGTCGCTCGGCCGCTCCTCGGCACACTCGTCTCAGCGCTCGTTCGTTTGTCGTTCTGGCAAGGCTAGAGCCATCTCTGACGGCCAGGCTGAACCTCTTTGTCGCCACAGCAGCGGGAGGGCTCATCGCTGTCGGATACCTGGTGATCGGAGCACCCGTCCTCGAAGACTGTGCAGCACCATTCGATTTGCACCCTCATTCCAACCCGGGCCCCAACGCCCGGACTAGTGGCGTTGGCGTAGTTGCACCCAGCGAGATCAGCCGAGGGTCGCGGGGTGCAGTCCTGAGTCTTGGCCAGGGCTTGGGTTGGAGCGAGCACAAGAACGGGCCCAGTAAGTATGGCTGCAGGGTGAGTATTCCGGCCGCTCTAAGGGCTGACTTGATCATCTCTGACCTCCCTCCAAGCCACCAGGCTGCTGCGATTCGACTCTAGACGAGGTCGGAGGCGAGTGCCCCTGAACGCCGGCTCGGCGGCGGTTATTGACTGTGACAAGCGGCACCTCGAGGATACCTCTACCTGCGATCCCAGCCTTCCCACATCGACGGAGGTGGCCAAAGTTTCGGACCGCATCCACGACGAGCTGGGGGGAGACCCAGGTGATGAGCGTGTCGACACCCCCAGGGTGTTCCGCTCACGTTGCCGCGTCGGCGAGGTCCATTTCCCACCACAAGAAGTTCCTCGACTGGTCGAGGATCTGTTGACGGTGCTCGGCGTACGGCGCGTGGCAAGTCTCGCTCCAGGACTCGAGGAACGCGTCGAGCCCTTCAGCCTTCGCCGCATTGATCGTGTTCACGGCCGCCTGGTACGAAACGAGCGGGTCGGTGGTGCAGTGAAAGTCGAGGGCCGGGGCGTCGCCATGAGAGATGGTGCCGACGCCGAGCTGCGCACCTGAGAGCGAGACCGCCGCTCGAACTCTCGCCGACGGATCCTCCGAGGAGGAATAGCCCACGTTCAGTGCGGTGATCGCACCCGCGGACGTACCGCCGATGGCGATGCGATTCGGGTCGATGCCGTAAGTCGTGGCGTTGGTTCGAAGGAACCGCACCGCCGTCTGCGCATCTGCTGCCGCTTCCTGAATCGCCTGACCGCAATTCGAGAAGGATCCCGAGCAGCCAGGTGACTCAAGCCGATAGTCGATCGAGACGTTCAGATATCCCTCTTTGGAGAACGTCGTTGCTTCGTCGACGAGCTCGGCCGAAGTCTTGTTGCCGCAACAGAACGAGCCGCCATGGACCCACACAATCGCGGGTCGAGCGGTGACGGTGTCGCCAGTCGGCTGATACATGTCGAGCTGCAGTTGGATTGTCTGGTTCTCTAGATTGACTGCGCTGCCATACGTCACGTTGCTCGTCACCGTTACCGCGTTGAAGATCGGGTCGCGATATCGCATTGGTGCATTGCCGGCTGGGACGATATTTGGCCAGTCACATCCGGTGGCGACGATCGCGAGGACAGCGAGGGCCGCCAGCCAGAGACGATGACGCATGATGCGATGCTTGTACCTCGACCAGCTCGCAGTCAAGCCAAGGCGCAACGAGAGTAGCCCCCCCTCGCCCTGTCGAGGGAGTGCCTGTGGGTGCCAAACAGGTTGGATGCTCCCGTCACTCCTCACTCCCTGCCCTACCCTGGCTCGGTGGATCATGTCGAGTTCTACGCCAAAGCGGTGAGGGCTGAGCCCGGGTGCCCCTATCGCCTGTGTCCTCAAGCGGTCATCGCATCGGCTTCGGCGAACGCCTTTGATGGTGTCATCCATCCAAGAGTCTGTCGAGGTCTCGTGTTGAGTGGATCCGGCAGTCCGACTGGGTCAACTTGACGACGTCTTCATGCATCCAATTCCCAGCACGCACGCCGGAAGTCGTGACCGGACATCTCAGCAAGTGGAGCTGAGTGTTGCTTGAGGGGGCCGTCGAGCCTCGACGGAGACCCGTCTGAGGACCGCGGTCTTCAGTCGAATTTCTGGACAGACTGCCTAAACCGGCACTTCGGATTTCAGCGGGGTGTGACGCTCGCGAGTCGATGCCAGTTGGGCTTGCCAGCGTAGAGGAGTGAGCGGATCCGGTAGTTCCGGAAGCTCGTGAACCCGAAGGCGGCTCGCTTCACTCGCTTGATCAAGTTATTGACCGCTTCGGTCGGTCCGTTCGTCACGTGGGCGTGGTGCCAGGCGGCGATCTCCTTCCTCCATCGCACCAGGGTCCGCCCGAGGGAGCGGGCCTCGATCGGATAGTCGCGGTCCTGGAGATCCCGTGCCGAGTTGGTCGACCCACTGGAGGGCGACATCGGCATCGGCGTGGGTGTAGAGCTCGCGAACGGCCTCCTTGGCCTCCCAGCAGGTGGCCACGTCGCCGTTCGGATCACCGGCCCGCAGCAACCCGGTGAGCTTGTCGTGGCTCTTCTCGTCGAGACGCTCCTTCGCCCGGGTGAGGAGCCGCCGGCACCGGAAGAGAGGGTCGTGCTTGCGGCCCCGATGCCCGAGGGTCTCGTTCTGGACCCGCCTCCGGCACTCGTCGAGCTTGGCGTTGGCGTGGCGCACGAGATGGAAGGGGTCGGCGACGAAGGTGGCCGAGGGCACCATGACCTCGAAGACTCGCCGGTAGGGACCAGAGAGATCGAGGGTGCCATAGGTGATGGCCGAGCGGAAGGCGGGCCCCTGCTCCGCCAGCCAGGCCATGGGCTCGACGCTGCCCCGACCTGGGACGACATCGAGCAACTGACCACGGTCGACGTCGACGAGCTGAGTGGAGAAGCTCTGGCGGTGGTAGGGGCCGACCCTGACCATGAGCACCTCGTCGATCCCGAGGGCGCGGAAACCGTCGTGAACCGGTCGACATCGGCGGCGAGGAGAGCCTCGCCGTAGGCGACGACGGTGTCGTTCACCGTGTGCCAGTCGCAGCCCAAGGAACGGGCCACCTCATTCACGCTCCTCGCTTGGCGTCCGACCTGCTCGGTCGCCCACCGGGCCGCTCGGGAGGTGAGCACCTGGCGAGGACCGGCGATGCGATCATCCTCCTCGGTCCAGGTGCCCACCGAGCACGTGTCGTCGGGGCAGGCCCACCGGCGCTTGTGCCACACCAGGCGGGAGGTCCGGTCGAACAGTGGGAGGTCGACGAACACCACCCGGGAGCGCCCCTTCGCCCGAGCGATGACCCCGCAGCTCGGGCACCCCGTTCGCGACAGGGCCGTCTCGACGTGGATGCGGGCCTCGCCATCTGCTCCATCCTCCCCGCCAAGGAAGGTGATCGCCGGAAGACCGATCATCCAGGCCAGCGCGCGCGGTAGGGTCAGTCACCACGGGGGTCCTCCATCTCAGGTCGTCGAACAACCTCAGATTGGTGGACCCCCGCTACGCGGCTCGCGGATCCAGCTACTGCACCCCGCCTATTTCCGAAGCACCGGTTTGATGACTGTTGCATCTGGCCACCGTTGGGTGATGAAATCGGTGGTCATGAATGAGATGGGAGAACCTGTAACTCCACCAAGCCTATTGGCGAAGACGGTTGCCCACGTCCTGATCGGGCTCCTCGTGACGGCTGTCGCCAAAGCGATCTTCAGGCAGAAACTCGCAGTAGCAATCGTGGCGGCGCTTCTAGCATTTGCGGTGCATCAGAACTTTGACGCACCGGTTGCACGAAAGCTGAGTGATCTGGGGCTCTAGACCAAGGTCACGTGGGTCACCGTTTTGACCAATTCAACGGACGGCATATGTGCGACCCACCGGACAACGCCGTTCCCGCCAAGGGCATCCCTCATCGCCGGATCGGTGGGTCAGCACGGCACCTATGGGCTAGCGGACACCTACGAAGGGTCCCGAGCACGGCCGGCTGGGTCGAGAGGGCGTCTCCCGGGTGTCTGGGGAACGAAACCCGGCTAACCTCCACGCACATCTCATAGGGAGGCCGTCGATGCCCGAGTTTCCTGCGATCACGCACGTCGCTTTAACCGTAAGCGACCTCGGGCGCAGCCGCCCCTGGTATCAGCAGTTGTTCGGCTCCGATCCGGTCATCGATGAGGATACCGGTCCTTTCCACCACGTCGTCTGGCTTATGGGAGGGACGCTCGTCGGCATTCACCAGTTTCCGGACCTAAAGAGCACGGAACCGTTCGACGAGCGTCGCCCTGGCTTGGACCATCTGGCCTTCGCTTGTGCTAGCCGGTCTGAACTCGAGGAGTGGGAGCGCCAGCTGAACAAGCTCGGCATCACAAACGGCGGCATCGTCGATGCGCCGTACGGCTCAGGCTTGTCGTTCCGTGACCCGGACAACATCGCTCTCGAGTTCTTTGCTCCTCCGGGGTAACTGAGCGAGATATCCGCAGCGGACATGCCGATACCGAGCGGATTCTGGGTATCCCAGAACGCCGGGAGTGGGTGCGTTATTGAGGGACGAGTGCTTTCCGATCGCTAACCGCCACCGACCGGCACTACAGGGGCAGGGGATGGCTGAGGACCCCCGCGCCGGGCAGTCGGCCGGAGAGGGTGCGGATGAAGTCCTGCACGTCGATCTCGACGCGCTCGCCGGCGACGCCCTGCGTGAACTTCCCGCCTGCGGGTCCCTCCAGCACGAGCTCGAAAGGTTGGCCGTGGATTCCGGCCCACTCGGCCACGATATCGGCGACGAGGCGGCCGTCATGATCGGCCGTCAGCTGCATAGGGCGGTCGATGGCCGCATGAATGTCGATCCGATGGGCCCAGACGTCCCGCGTGAACCCAACGTCGAGCAGGTACTTGAGGGGGGCCCATCCGATCGGCGGTCCGAATGGAAGGGGGATGTAGCGGGCTGGAGGCGGCGTGCGCCACCGGCCCTTGACCGCCTTCGGGCCCACCGCTGCAATCTGCACTACGAGCTCGTCGTTCGAAAGTTGGTTGCGCTCGCGAATCTGCAGTTCGTTCATGCCGTCGACCCAGTGGTGCGAATCGATCTCCTTGTTGAGCGGCATGCCCCGCCTCAACTGGTGGACGAACTCTCCGACTGACGCCTGGGATTCACCCGAGCCGAGGACGTGCAGCACCATCTTGCGAACGTCCCATCCGGTGCAGTCCGTAGGCGTAACCCACTCCTCCGGTGTAAGCGACGCGACCAGGTCCGCGAAGCGGGTGAACTCCTCCTCGGCTAGGACTCGAGCCTCGGGACGGGTGATTCGGTTTGCCATCATGAGCGGCTGCTCCTTTCGAGCACGTCGTCGACATACAGATCGACGAGACGGTTGAGGTGACGGATCCAACGGTTGCCACCGGGGTCGTTACTCAGCTGCGCCTCCATCAAGCCGGCGACCATGGCCACGATGCAGTCGATATCGCCCTGTTTGGTGACGCCCGCCTCGTTGATCAACTTGTAGACCCGTCCCAACACTTCCTCGGCGAGGACGTAGGACGTAGGCGAAGGCGTGAATCCCGGTACGTGGCGCTCGAAGAGCAGCTCATACCGCGCCGGGTCCTCGAGTGCGAAAGCGACGAACTCGGCCAAGAACTTCTTCAGGGCCACGCGTGGATCGCGGGGGAGCTTGACCAGGTCGAGCCGCTCAATCAGATGCCGGTTTCCGTCAGCGAACATTGCGTCATACAGTGCCAGCTTCGAGTCGAAGTAGGCGTAAAGCGATGGCTGGCGCATCCCGATCTCGCGGGCCAGGGCGTGCAACGACACGCCAGCGATCCCGTGCTCGCTGGCGAGCTTCCACGCCGACTCGACGATCGCGGCCACCTTGGTCTCTCGTCGCTGCATGACCTTGTCCGCCATCAGCCGACGATCAACGCGCCCGTTTGTCTATCATCGATAGGAACTCTAGCTATCGATGATAGGTAAGTCAAGAGGTATCGAGCCCAGCTTGGAGACGGCCTTGCTCTTTGGATCACCGAAGCCCTGCCCCAGATCACCGGATCGGTGGGGCAGATTCCGGGCCGCCTAGCGTCGGCTGCTTACTATCGCGATCGCCGCACCCCGCTCATTTCCGAAGTGCCCCTAAACCGTGGTCCGTAGCCGTCGCGTAGCTGCGTGCAAATGGCAGTTCCAACGAACACTACGCTGGCATGAGAGAGTGGGCCACATCATCGGCGGCGGAGTGGCTTCCGAAGCTGACGGTCATCTTTACGGCGAACTCAGCTCCGTCCTCTGTGATGGAGGCCGATGAGTGCATCTCTCCAATCAAGCGACCACGGAGAAGTCGAAGAATTTGGAGAACAATCGCGTCGACGAGGACAGAGCGGTATCCGCCACCGTCGAGGTCATTTGGGCTACTCGGTCGCGACCTCCCGCGGGTCGTCGTCGAGCGTTGGTCCTCAGCTCCGGCGGTGGTGCAACGGGTTTGTCAGCCTGAGCAGCTGACAACCCAGATCGAATCAGTTTCGCGAGGATCAGTGAGGGCCCTCCTCGCAATGAGGATGCCACCGAGACCACGGTCGGTTGAGACGCTTACGGAATCGCTTACTTGTGATGACCGGCCCTTTCCCGGTGGTCAGGGCACCAGCGTGAGTGCTCGGAGTGTCCTCGCCGGCGTGTTCCTCGCTACCATCGCCCCATGACCGGCGGCGTCTTGGGGATTGCGCTGGTCGGCTGCGGCTCCAACGGTCAGATTCACGCTGACGGGCTCGCCAAGCTGGTGGCTGACGGGGAGATCCGGGCCGTTGCCGCCGTAGACCCCTCTCCCGGCGCCCTCGAGGCGGCACACCGTAACTGCACCTTCGAGGTCCGAGGAGCCGACCCCGCCCTTGCCGTCGACAATCCTGAAGTCGATGCCGTCCTTGTCTGCGGCCCGACGGCTTCCCATGCCGCCGTCATCGAGGCGGCGGTGGCCGCCGGAAAGGCAATCATGAGCGAGAAGCCCCTCGCCCCGGCCTTCGCCACCGTGGAGTCCCTCGTCGCTCTCGTTGTGGGGTCGGGGGTGGTGGGGCAGGTCGGCTTCCATTCGCGCTTCAACCCGCTGTTCACCCATCTGAAGCGCCTCGTGGACGACGGCATGCTCGGGGCCCCCCTCGGATACATGCTCCGGGAAGACCAGTTCTGGCCCACAGGCTCGGTCGTGGCCGGCCATTCCTCCTGGCGCTCGGACCCTGCTCTCGCCGGCGGGGGCGCGTTGCTCGAGCACACCATCCACGGCTGCGATCTGCTGGCGTGGATCTTCGGGCCGGCAGCCACGGTTTGCGCCCGGACCCGCTCGCTCTTCGGGTACGGGGTGGAGGACATCGCCACCGTCCAGGTGACCCACAAGAACGAGGTGGTGGGCACGGTCACCACGGCGTTCAATGGGGTAGAGGGCCGCGAGGAACGCCGACTCGAGGTCTTCTTCGAACAGGCAACGGTCGAGATCACCGGCGATTTTGTGATCGGGGCCCTCGAGGACTCGTTCACCATCCACCGTCCCCGCACGGCGCCCGAGCATCCAGACCTTGAGAGTTTGCGCCGGGAGCTATTCGCCGCTCTCGGCGTGGCGCGCGACGACTTCATCTTCTACCAGTACGTGGCTGACCGTGAATTCGTGCACGCTGTCCGAGATGGCCGGCCGGCGTCTCCGGACTTTACCGACGCGCTGCGAGCCCACTGCATCGTCGAAGCCGCATATCATTCGGCGGCCGCCAGCGGAGCGCCGACCGCCGTTCCTCGTGCTTTACCTAGTTGAGGGACCCGATCTGCGGGATACGCATCCTTCGACATCATCAACGATGTGAGCGTCACAGCTTGAGCAGCTGAGGCGCGCTGTGGAGTTGCAGGGATGCCGACCAGACCTATCGTCGCACAGCGGAGAACTGCCCCGCCCAGGTCCGTGATCAGCGGTCCGCAGTAGGAAGATCGTTAGCGAACCCGATGAAGGGTGCTGGCGGCAGGTACTCGACGGGGATGTCCTCGGGGTGCTGATAGAAGTCGACGTCGAAGACATTGGAGACGCCCGGCGCCTCGACAATGCCACTAAGCCCGGCGTCAACACTCGCCAAGAAGGCCTGCTTCCCGTCGGTGGCACCTGAGGCAAGCGACTCGTAGGTTTCTTTAGAAACCCGGGCAGTGAGGCTGTAGGTGCACCCGTCCGCTGTCTCCCCAACGCGGCGACCGATCATGCAGTGCCGCTTGCCGTCGTCGATGACATAGACAGCCGCATCACCAGTGCCAACACAAGCCCGGATGCGGTCCGGATGCCCGAAGAGGTGTGGCCATTGCTCGTGCCGACGGTCCTTCATTGCCCAGAGCGGGCTCGGGGGAATCACACCTTCCGGCTCGTCCTCCTCGAGCGGCGTGGCGTCGGTGGGGGCGGTCACAGGAAAGGTCGATGCCGCGGTCTCCGGAGTGAAGTGGAGCTGTCCGTCCTCTCTCGACTGGAATGTCCCGACTGCTGGTGGGTCTTCTCTGTCAACCATCGCTGGGTCCTCTCGTTGGGAGGTCGCACAATTGTGTGCCATCCTGATTCGAAGCTCGCTGTCGTGCGCGATCGGGTGCCACTCTGCCCGACATACCGCGCCGGTGCCATCTGAGGGTACCCCGAACCACGTAAGGCGGATTGCCGACCTGCCGACCTGCCGATCGAACTGGCGGATCCACTCAGCTGAGGCATTCGCCTTTGCGGTCGGGTCAGCGGTCGACTGTGCTGGCATGCCTGAATAGGACCCCTCTCGTGAAGCGCAGCGGGCTCAGACTCCTCAGCTGAGGTGGCTAGGTCGAATCCGCAGCTTCATAAGCTGAGTACCTTCCCGGCCTCCGTAACTGAGATCTCAATAAGCGCCCCACTCCCGGCAATAGGGACAGTCATAGAGCCGCATCGATGACAGCACCTGACGATGTCCGGGTGACCGGACGGTGGGTCCGTGAGCCCAACCGTCCGGGATCGCCCGCGATCCAGGTGCAAGAGGGCGGATAGCCCGCCCTGCCGAGCCTGGGTCGTTGGGCGAGCGGGCACGTATTGAGGGGAATACGCTTGTGCCAGGCGGCGCTCGACTCCACAGGAGGTGGGGAGATGACGGTCAACGAAGAGAAGCTAATGGGCTACGTGCACCAGGCAGTGGGGGACTTCGGGTCCATCCTGACCGGTGCTCTGATAAACGTAGGCGACAAGCTGGGTCTGTTTACAGCGATGGTCGCAGCCGGAGCGGTAACCCCAACCGAATTGGCCCAGAAGACCGGCACCACCGAGCGTTACGTGCGCGAATGGGCCAGCGGTCTCGCTGCGGCCGGGTACATCGACTATGCGGGCGGTGGCCGCTACGAGCTTAACGAGGAGCAGGCCATCGCCCTAGCCGACGAGACCAGTCCGGCGTATGTGATAGGCGGATTCCAAGCGATGATGGCGGCCACGCGCATTGTTCCCAAGGCCGTGGACGCCTTTCGCACCGGTGACGGCATCGGCTGGCATGAGCACGACCCCGATCTGTTCCAAGGGACAGAGCGGTTTTTCCGGCCGGGGTACGCAGCCAACTTGGTTCAGTCCTGGATTCCCGCCCTCGATGGCGCTGACGCCAAGCTACGTGCGGGAGCCAAGGTGGCCGACGTCGGCTGCGGCTACGGCGCGTCGACAACCATCATGGCGACCGCGTACCCCAATTCGGAGTTCTGGGGCTTCGATTACCACGAGCCGTCGATCCGACACGCCAACCAGGAGGCGGCGGCGGCTGGAGTTGCTGACCGCGTCCACTTTGAGGTCGGCACGGCCAAAGAGTACCCGGGCTCGGGTTATGACATGGTGTGTCACTTCGACTGCCTGCACGACATGGGTGATCCTGTCGGCGCGGCCAGCTACACGCGCCAGTCGCTCAAGGCGGATGGACACTGGCTGCTGGTCGAGCCGTTCGCCAACGACGACGTTGGCGACAACCTCAACCCCATCGGTCGGGTCTTCTACTCGGCATCGACGCTGATCTGTACACCAGCGTCGTTGTCCCAGGAGGTGGGTGCCGGGCTCGGGGCCCAGGCCGGCGAGAGCCGGCTCTCAGAGGTGGCGGAAGCGGCCGGATTCTCCTCGTTTCGCAGAGCCACCGAGACCCCGTTCAACCTCGTCTTCGAGGGGCGTCCTTAGAACTCCCGGGCGCAAGCCGAAGCGCTTTGTGTAAGCGCCACCCGACCGGCCCTCGGCCGACGGCTCGTTGACGCAAACACATGTCGGAGCCGACCGGGAGTCACAACAGCGTGTCCCAAGCCCGTTTCGCCCTGCACCAAGGGCCTACTGGCGACCGCCTACCAATAGCTCAGGGCTGTGGCTGGTACCCGGCGCACATGATCCGTAGCCAGCTGATGCGGTCTCCCTCGACGTCGAAATAGGCCTGTTGCTCGACCAGGAAGACATCCTCGTCCCTCCGGACCCTCATGCGGTAGGCGACGCGCTGGCAGTTTCCCACCGACGACGTCTCGAGATGCTCGAGTGCCTCGATGTCATCAGTCGGCTGGAACCAGTGTCCGAGGACAATGTCGTCGACCACCTCGTCGGCGCGCTCCGCCTCCCAGAACCGGCCCGGCGTCATCGCCTTGAAGTCGACCTCAGGGACCAGAACGCCTTTGAGCCCGGCAACGTCCTTGGCCGCCAATGCCCGGGCAAAGTTCCCACCGAGCTCCATGACGAACTCAGTAGCTGAAGCTTACGGTATTGTCGTCGCCGATCCACTCCCACAGCTGCACCGACCCGCCCAAGCGAGCGGTGGGCAGCAGGGTGGCGTCGTCGAGACTGCGGGAGTTGAAGCAGATCGGACAGACGAGCAGTTCGCCACCTGCTGCCTCGTAACGCTTCATGAGGTCGGGCAGGCTCGGGCAGCCATCGCAGGCGATCCCGGTTGCTACGCCCCCAGTGGCGAGGCGCACCGCTTCCTTGGTCAGGAACATGAGCGTGGGCCGGCCGGCCTCGGCGGCACCGACTGCCACCAGGAGCGCCACGGTGACCTTCTCGGGGTCCTCGAGGCCTGTGGTCAGGCTGACGGCGGCCCGACTCATCGGGTCACCTCAGCCGTGGTCGGATCGATGACGGCGCTGACCCGGTACACGGCGTCGATCGGGAAACCTCCGCAGCGGCCGTGCTCATGGATGATCTTCTCGTTGGCCGCGATGTAGACGCAGGTGATCCTGTCGTCGCTGACGTAGCTGTGGAGCCATTGAATGTCCGGCGCCAAAGTGCCGAGCACCTCGTTGGACTTGCCGGCGATCTGTGCCAGGGCGCCGGTGTCCATCTGGCCGACGCCGGGTACCGTCCGCTCAATCACATACTTGGGCATGACTGCTCGCCCCTTTCATCTCCTCGACCAGCGGGCGGCTCCCGCTTCTGGTCCGTGATTGAAGGGTACGGGCGGGCGGGCGTCGGGACATGAGGCATTCACCCCAGAGCTGCGAGCTGAGATCCCCAGCTGGTGCGTCGGGGGAAAACTAAGGTCCCTGCATGTCCGATTCCGGGGTCCGGCTCACTGACCTGCTCATGGCACTGTCGCTCGCCACCGACCTGGGATTCGGCCAGCCCCCCGAGCACATGCTGCGCTCCGCTCGCATCGCGATGCGCCTGGGTGATCGTCTCGGCCTCGAGCCCGACGAGCTCGCGACCCTCTACGACGTGAGCATCCTCACCTACGTCGGCTGTCCCGTGTACGGCAACGAGGCAAGCGCCCTCTTCGGGGACGACATCGACTTCCGGTCCCAGGCCCTCGAGCTCGACCTGGCCGGGTTCCCGGCGATGGTCTTCATGCTCCGGCGCGCCGGGTCGGGCGGCTCAGCCTTGGAGCGGGTCCGCCAGGCGGCGGCCTTCATGGCGACCAGCGGACGCAGCATGCTCGCCCAGATGGCCAACCACTGCTCGGCCGCCGGCGTACTGGCGGATCGTCTGCAGCTCGGCCCCGACGTCCGGGCCGGCGTCGAGCAGGCCTACGCCCGATGGGACGGCAAAGGGGTGCCCCGCGACCTGGCGGGCGAGGGTCTTGCCCTGTCGGCCCGCATCGCCCACGTCGCCGAGGCATGCGAGCTCTTCGAGCGCACCTCCGGAGTCGACGCCGCCGTGGAGGTGACGCGTTCGCGGCGCAGCACCCACTTCGACCCGGCGGTGGTCGACGCAGTGGCGGTCGATCCGGCTTCGCTGTTCGAGGAGTTGGCCGACGACCCCTTTGAAGGCCTGCTCGCCATCGAGCCGAGTGCCC
The DNA here is from genome assembly GCA_963727075.1 of uncultured Acidimicrobiales bacterium. Classification (GTDB taxonomy): domain Bacteria; phylum Actinomycetota; class Acidimicrobiia; order Acidimicrobiales; family RAAP-2; genus Bog-756. The sequence continues at coordinate 38,964 of CAVSET010000002.1, read as the reverse complement.
GCCCCGCCCTCAGCGAGCACGAGCTCGACCACGCGCTGGAGGCCATCGCCGACTTCTGCGACCTGCGCTGCCCCTACTTTGCCGGCCATGGGCGGGGGACGGCAGCACTCGTGGCGCAGGCTGCATCGTTCCTTGCCATCCCGGCCGCCGAGACCCGTCTGGCCAGGCGCGCCGCTCTGGTCCACGACGTCGGGCGCTTCGGCGTGCCGGGCACTATTTGGGACAAGGCCGGACCGCTCACCACCAGCGACCTCGAGCGCATGCGGCTACACGTCTACTACGTCGAGCGGATCTTCAGCCGCCCGGAGCCGCTGCGGCGCATCGGGCTCCTCGCCGCCACTCACCACGAGAGGGTGGACGGCTCGGGCTACCACCGCGGCGTGGGCGCAGCCATGCTGTCGGTCCCAGCGCGCCTACTCGCGGCGGCCGACGTCTATCAGGCGATGCTCGAGCCTCGTCCCCACCGTGGTGCGTTCGACCAGGACGAGGCCGCCAGCCTTGTGCGAGCCGAGGCAAAGGCGGGACGACTCGACTCGGCCGCTGTCGACGCGGTGCTGGGGGCCGCGGGACACGCCGCCGGCAAGGCCCGTGCCGGGGGTCCTGCCGGCCTCACCGCCCGCGAGAGCGAGGTGCTCGCCCTGCTGGCAGAGGGTTTGCCCAACAAGAGTATTGCCCACCGGCTCGATATCAGCCCCAAGACTGTGGGGAACCACGTCGAGCACATCTACACCAAGCTCGGAGTATCCAACCGTGCTGGGGCGGCCATGGAGGCCATGGCGCGCGGCCTCGTCGGTGCATCGAGGATCTCGGTCGGCTGACACTCGTCCCTAGCCAAGTGTCTATCGGTCAATCGCAGGAAAACCGCTGCCGCACCCTCGATGAGCTCGTAGACGGCGCGTGGGGCTTTGTGGGGTGAACGCCTCATGACCCACCGGTCCCGCGTCCATACCCTGTGATCAGGACGAAACGACACAGCGCATGAGGAAGGGCGCAGCTTCGGACGTCGGTGGCGTCTAAACCCACGAGCGCTCGAGGCGCACGATACGGAGGGTAGCGGAAACGGCCAACCTGCTCGCAACCTGGGGTGGATACAACCGGGACGACCCCTTCCCACTGTTCACCGATGTTCGTCGGGTCGGCCCGGTGCACCCGGTCACTCTCGCCGACGGACACGAGGCCTGGTTGATTATCGGCCATGACGAGGCTCGCTCGGCTCTCAGCGATCATCGTCTGTCCAAGGACATGCATGCCGCAATGGCCACCGGCTCGGCTGTCATCGCCGAAGGCCTCCCAGGTCCGGCACTCGCCCGCCATATGCTGGGCGTCGACCCGCCCGATCACACCCGATTGCGACGGCTGGTGTCGTCGGCGTTCACGCCGCGCACCGTTGAGGCGTTGCGCCCACACATCCAGACGATCGTTGACGAGCTTCTGGAGGGCCTCGCTGTGCACTCCCCGACGAGTCGGGTCGATCTGGTGGCGACCTTCGCCTTCCCGCTGCCCTTCAGGGTCATCTGCGAGGTGCTCGGCGTGCCTGTTGAGGATCGGCGGGCACTGGGCAAAGGCCTCAAGGCGATGCTGGTTCCCACGACGAGCCCCGAAGAGTATGCGTTGGCCAAGGCCGCCTCCGACACGGTTATCGCCATGCTCGTGGCGCTCGTCGAGACAAGGCGCCGAGCACCTGGCGAGGACCTCGTGAGCAGCTTGATTCTCGCTCGTGACGGAGAGGAGCGCCTTAGTCAGCAGGAGCTGATGTCGAGCATTTTCCAGCTGATCGTGGCCGGACACGACACAACTACAAGCCTGATTGGCAACGCCGTGGTCGCTCTCCTGCAACACCCCGACCAGCTTGCCAAGCTCCAAGCCGACTCCGGACGGATCGACGACGTCGTCGACGAGAGCCTGCGTTTCGACGCTCCCGTGCCGCACTCGACGTTCCGATACGCAATTGAGCCGATCGAGGTCAGCGGTGTCACCATTCCATCGGATGCTCAGGTGATTATCTGCCTTGCAGGTGCCAATCGTGACCACACGCGTTACTCGAACCCTGAGGTCTTCGACATCGACCGGGACGAAGGCCGACACCTCGCGTTCGGTCACGGCATACACCACTGTCTGGGCGCTTCCCTAGCACGGATGGAGGGCCGACTGGCTCTCTCGTCCCTGTTCACTCGCTTTCCCGAGGTGCGCCTAGCGGTCAGCACCCGAGAGTTGCATTGGGGGCACGGCGATGGACTCGTGCTCCGAGGCCTGTCGGAGCTTCCGGTCGTTCTCGGACCGTCTGCCGCAGGTTAGGGTGACGGCCACGCCGTCCTGGCCTTCGAACCCCTGCCGAAGCTCTACCTGCGCGACCGATGCTGCTGGTCACATGGGCAGTCCGCCCCATCCGACGGCAGTTCCAACGAGATGGCGTACGGGTCGACGGCTTCCTGGCTGCCCAACGCATGGCTGGCACGAACGGCGGCAATATGCTGCGATCCAACCGACAGCTAGGGGTTCGAACACGGCCATTTAGACCGGTTGGCAAGACGAAGGCCGAAGACCACGATCAACCGGGAAACGAAACGTTGTGAAACTCACAGCATCGGTGGAGGTTATGGGACTATGTTCGAACCCCTCCTGGCCCGCTGACCTGGGGTGATGCGACGGCAACGCCTGGTCTGCGGTGGAATTCAGGTGCCAACCAGCTTGACTCAGAGTCGGCTGCAGAACTGATGGGACTATGTTCGAACCCCTCCGAGCGCGCAAGACCGGGTCCTCTCCAGTTGGAGCTCCACGGGGTCATTTCCCGTCACGTCCGAAGAACCGCGAACACCGCCCGCCCGCCTTCTGCTTCGATCACCGCCCGTACCTCTACTGGGTCGCCAGAATCGCCGCCACCTCCGCCACCGGATCGCGCTGCACCGGGCCTGTCGCAGTGACCTCGGCGCGGACGATGGTGCCGTTGAACGCGAATGGCGCCTCGTAGTCGCCGCCCACCGAGGGGCCCCACTCGTAGCCGCAGGTCAGACCGATGCCGACCTCGTTGAAGGTGACCGGAGCGAAGCGCCTGATGTCAGCCTCCCCCGCGGGGCGTCCATCCACGACGAGGGCAGCCCGCCCACCAGCGCCCTCGTCCTTGTCGAACCGGAATTCGAGGTGGTGCGGGCCTGATGCGAGCACCGTGTCGGCGGTAACCGCGTAGAGCCGCTGGCTGTGCAAGTTGTGCACGTAGCGCAGCCGGCCGTCGAGGAGGTGCAGGGACCACCCGCCAATGGCGCAGCCGAGCGCGAGGAGCACGCCCGATGGGACGACGCCATCGGGGATCTCGGCCGTGACAGAAATCCGGTGGGAGCGGTTGCGCACGTCGGCCGCCACCCACTCGGGCACCTGGGCGCCGCCCTGGAAGTACCGGTAGGTCTGCTGGGGGCGCCGTCTGTCGTGCTTGTGGACGACCGCCTCGAGTACGCGGTTATCGAGAGGGAGCACGTCATTGCGTCTCGCTTCCTCCCACCACAGCGACACGAGCTCGGCCACCTTCGCCGGGAATTCGGCGGCGCGGTCGCGGACCTCGGACACGTCTTCGGCCACGTGGTAGAGCTCCCAGACGTCGTCGTCGAAGGATGCACTGGCCCGTAGGCCGTCGTCGTAGACCGGCCCGACCGGGTGGTAGGTCACCGCCTTCCAGCCGTCGTGATAGATCGCCCGCGACCCGAGCATCTCGAAGTGTTGCGTGCGATGCCGGCCGGGCTCGTCCGCACCGCCTTCGTCGAGCACGTATGTGAAGCTGGTGCCGTCGAGGTGCGACTGGGCGATCCCGTCGATCTCGGGGGGCGGGTCGATGCCGACCAGCTCCAGCACGGTGGGCAGAATGTCGATGGCGTGGGCGTACTGTCGGCGGACCCCACCCGCGCCGGATCGCCTCGACGCGGGGACCCGGACGATGCAGGGATCCGCGACGCCGCCTTCGTGAACCTCGCGCTTCCAACGCTTGAACGGCGTGTTCCCCGCCATGGTCCATCCCCAGGGGTAGTTGTTGTGGCTCAGGGGGCCGCCGATCTCATCGATCCGCCGGTACATCTCGTCGACGCCCGAACTCTCGAAGTTCGACAGCCGGCCCTCGTTGATGGTGCCGTCCCTGCCGCCTTCGGAGCTGGCGCCGTTGTCCGACACGAGGATGACCACCGTGTCGTCCGCGTCACCGAGGTCAGCGATGAAGTCGAGCACGCGCCCGATCTGTTGGTCCGTGTAGGAGAGGTAGGCGGCGAAGCACTCCATGAACCGCTCCGCGAGCGCCCGTTGGCGCTCGTCGAGGCTGTCCCAGCTCGGGACCCAAGGAGGACGGGGGGAGAGCTCGGTGCCCTCGGAGACGATGCCGATGGCGCGCTGTCGGGCGAAGGTCTTCTCGCGCCAGCTGTCCCACCCCTGGGCGAAGTGACCCGCGTACCGCTCGATCCATTCCTTTGGCGCATGGTGGGGTGAATGGCAGGCCCCAGTGGCGAAATAGAGGAAGAACGGCAGCTCCGCATCGACGGCCCTCAGGTCACCGAGGAACTCGATGGTCCGATCGGCCAGGTCGGCGCTCAGGTGGTACCCGTCCTCGAAAGCATGCCCTAGCCGGACGCTGTGGTTGTCGTGGTAGAGGGCGGGCGCGAACTGGTGTGCCTCCCCGCCGTGGAATCCGTACCAGCGGTCGAATCCACGACCGAGGGGCCACGTGAGCCGCGACGCCGCCATGTTGGTCTCTCCTTCGGGGCTCAGGTGCCACTTGCCCACGGCATAGGTTGCGTACCCGTTGGCCCGGAGGATCTCGGACAAGAAGCCGTTCTCACGTGGAGGCCGGCCCCAGTACCCGGGGAAACCGATGGCCAGGTCGGCGACGCGGCCCATGCCGCTGCGGTGGTGGTTCCGTCCCGTGAGGAGGCAGGCGCGGGTCGGAGAACAGAGTGCCGTCGTGTGGAAGTTCGCGAGCCGGATACCGTCCGCGGCAAGGCCGTCGATGACGGGGGTGTCGATATCGGACCCGTAGCAGCCGAGCTGGGCGAACCCCACGTCGTCAAGCACGATGAGCACCACATTGGGCGCGCCGTCGGGCGGCGTGGGCAGAGGCGGCCACCACGGTTCCGAGGTGCGCCAGTGATCACCGATCTTCCCGCCGAACTCGATCTTGGCCATGATGGAACCTCCGGAGACGTCGGAAGAGTCGAGAGTATTCCGCCGACGGCGGTTGCGGTCGCTCGATACCGTCACCCGTGTCCTGCGTGCACGCATCCTCTCCGAGCAGCAGTAGCAGCGGGATTGGAACGGTGACGACTCAAGGCCACGGGTGGAGGCGATGGTGGAGCCTCACCCGGTCGACCGGACGCCTGACCTCAGTTGGACATTCTCCCAGTTCAGGGAGGGGTTCGAACTTCGACGTTTGCCTCGGGTGGCGAACTATGACAAAAAGGCCCATCTACCAGAGAAAACGTTGTGATTCCGACAACACCGTGGAGGTAATGGGACTATTAGCGGACCGCTCCTGGCCCGCTGACCTGGGGTTATGCGGCAGCAATGTGTGAACATGACCGAATTCAGGCTCTTCGGGGTTCACCGCAACGTCTGCAGGTGAAGTGATGGGACTATGTTCGAACCCCTGTCGGAGGTCCGCTTGCGTCATACGGGTCTGCTGCACGATCCGGTGACAGGTTCGGTTAGGCCGCCTGGACTGCAGGCGGGGTCATGATGGCCTCGTACTCGACGGGGGTCAATCGGCCGAGGGCGGCTTGGCGGCGTCGGCGGTGATAGGTCCGCTCGATCCAGGTGACGATGGCGATGCGGAGCTCCTCTCGGGTGTCCCAGCGGCTGGCGGTCGAGGACGTTCTTCTGCAGCAGGGCGAAGAACGATCTCCATGGCGGCGTTGTCGCCGGCGGATCCGACCTGGCCCATCGAGCCGACCATGCGGTGGCGGGTCAGGGCCCGGTGGACCTTCCGGGATCGAAATTGCGACCCGCGGTCGGAGTGCAGGATGCAGCCGGCGACGTCGCTCCCGTCGGGCAGCGGCGTTGTCGATCGCCTGGACGGCCAGGCGGGCCTTCATCCGGTCGTCGATGGAGTAGCCGACGATCCGGTTGGAGAAGACGTCCTTGATGGCGCAGAGGTAGAGCTTGCCTTCGCCGGTCCGGTGCTCGGTGATGTCGGCCAGCCACAGGCTGGTTCGGGGATCTCGGCGGTGAACTGCCGGCGGACGAGGTCGTCATGGGCCGGGGTGCGCCACCTTGGCCGTCTTACGGGCCTTCTTCTTGCCGAACACCGACCACCAGCCGTTGGCTGCGCAGATCTTCCACACCGTGCGCTCGCACACCGCGAAGCCGGCGTCGCTGACCTCGTCGGCGAGGAACCGGTAGCCGAACTCGGGATCGTCGCGGTGGGCGTCGAAGACGGCGTTCGCGAGGTGGGCCTCGTCCCAGCTCGGCGTCGGTGACCGGGTTCCGCCAGCCAGCGGTAGTAGGGCTGGCGGGCGATCTTGAGCACCCGGCACGTCACCGTGACGGGGATCCCGTCAGCGGCGAGCTCGCGGACGAGCGGGTACATCATTTTCCCGGCAGGTTCGCCTGGGACAGATAGGCGGCGGCTCGGCGGAGGACCTCGTTCTCCTGCTCGAGCAGCTTCAGCCGCCTCCGAAGGGCCCGATTCTCCTCGAGCTCGGCACTTGCCGGACCGGGACGGAGGCCGTCCTCACGGTCGGCTCTGGCCAGCCAGTTGGTCAGACAGGACTCGCTGATCCCGAAATCGGTGGCGATCTGCTTCAGGGTCGTCCCGGGATCTCGGCGTCGGGCCACGGCCACGACGTCATCCCGGAACTCCTTCGGATAGGGCTTGGGCATGGTGACATCCTTCCAGCAGCGCCTCTCGGCACCACAGATCAGATGTCACCGGATCGTGCAGCAGTCCCTACAATCCTGCCGACGACCTAAGGCGTGAGCGGGTACCGAGCCGTCGGATCTCAGCTGGACTTGAGGACACAGCCCTGCGAGTGCTCACGATAGTTGCCTGCCCCACTCCGGCACTTGAGGGGCACCCGTACCCGAGCGGTTTCCGGGCATTCCTGAGCAATCAAACGGTCATCATGGCAGGAATGAGAGGTGTCGCTTGGGCGATGCGGTCAAAAGCCTGTCATGCGAGGTGTCTGCGTCCGGATACGACGGAACCAGGGATATCAACACTTGACCGAGGCAAGCACAGAACTGCTAGGTTCCCAGATGCCTCTGGGGAACAGGAGGGTGTTATGCGTCGCTTGGCCCTGGTTCTTGCAATCGCTTCTCTTGGGGGTGTGCTTACAGTTGGAGCGGTGTCCAATGTCGCGGCCGCAAAAGTTCGTCCGGCCAAGACTACGTGCACCGTCTACAACGGGTATAACCAGCCAATCAATGGCCAAGTCGTTTGTGCCTATGGAAGCGGGACCGTCACCAACGCCGGGCTTACCATTCAATGGGCCAATGGTCAGACCTCAACACTGTCCGAAACTGGGTCGACCCTAACCCAGGTCAGTGACCGACGGTGCCCCGCGGTCGCCGGCGACACTCTTTCGATAGCACTCAAGTCTGCCGGTGGCACTGTGGCCTCAGGACCGCTCGCGGGGTCCCACGTCAGGGGCAGGCTCTGCGAATACATGGTGAACCCATCACGGGGTATCCCACCTGGGACGGAGTACTTCCAGAATGAGGGGCTCTTCCACCTTTGAGCTAGGACTCACAAGCCCTTAACCACCGGCACGGGGTGGGGAGGCGGCGGTCAGGGATCGGAGGCGTAGCGTTCCTGCCGTGCGTCGCCGTGTCAGAGAAGATGTGCTGGCCAAAAATCGGGGCAACGTCGCTGGGCCGAGGGCTGGATCTCAGCGGCGGGCGGGGGTGCCTCAGAACGCCGGCACGGGGACAACTGAGTCATAGCTGGATGAGTTGACTGGTCTCCCTTGCACCACCACTTACACGGCGGCCTCATCGGCTCATAGAGGCCGCCTACGGCTGGACGACGTTGTGCAGCTCGATGATTTCCTGCTTGATCTCGACCGGCACGTTGGGCTTCACGTTCTCTTCAAACCATTTCTGATGCGGCTCACGGGTCTCCCACACTTCTCCGACAACAAGACCATCCGGGGTGACATATGCGACGTGCATCAAGAACCCAGGTTGCTTCTTAAGCACCGGAATCAGGCCAGCGGAGACGTTGTCGTAGGTCGCGGTGTCCATCCCGGCAGGCGTGTTCCTTACAAGTATGGCCATTGTGGGTGTCTCCTCTATCGTCGGTCGTGGATACAAAGATGGACCATAACCTGTTTCTAGGCCACCGGTTCCGGGCAATGGAGCCTCTTGTTGGGGTGATCCCTGGTTCGCCCGCAACAAACCGATACCAGGCCGGTTCTGGGTGTCCCCGATTGCCGGGTCGTGGGCGGTTATCGACTGTGCCCAAACGCCACGACTGGGCAGTCCCAATGGTCGTGACTCGGCCCCTCGGGGGATCCGCTGGCCAAGCGCTGCCAGACAGACGCCAATCTCGACGTATTGGCTTGATGAACGCGATTGTCTGGTCGATCACCTCGGTCAGCGAATCGTCATGGCGTCTACAGTTGGACGTTGGCTCGTGGCGCGCAAAGCTTCGCCGAGGAAAGAGTTCCAGCACCGAGCTGGAATGCAAGCCAAACTGTTTGCCTCATGAATCGTCCGGACACCAAGTACGTCGCCGTCGGGGATGCTGACGTTGCCTACCAGGTCCTCGGAGAGGGAACTTCCGACCTCCTCTTCTTCAACGGGCTTGGCAGCAACGTCGAAATGGCGTGGGAGGACCCCGAGGTTGCCGACTTCCTCAGACGGCTGGCGTCGTTACGTCGCTTAATCTTTCTCGATCGACGAGGCACAGGGGCATCTGACGGTGTGCCGCGTAACGCCATACCAACATGGGAGGAGTGGACGGAAGACATCGAAAGCGTCCTCAACACGGTCGGGTCCGAGCAGACATCCATTCTCGCGACGGTCGATGCTGGCCCGATCGCGATCCTCTATGCCGCTGCCCATCCCGAACGGGTCGATTCCCTGGTGCTGTGCAATACCACTGCCCGATATCTAGTCGCTGACGACTATCCGATCGGTTTTACACCTGAAGCGCTCGATTTCGTCATCGAGTTCCTCCGGACCCATTGGGGCACGCCGGAGTTTCTCTCGCTTGCTGGTGCAGCTGGCCCGGAAGAAGACCCAGTTCGCCGCGATGCTCTTGCTCGGCTCTTCCGGTCGTCGGTCACCCCGAGAACCGCGGCCGCACAGTACGACTACCTGCTTCGGAACCTCGATGTTCGCCCGGTGCTCCCGCTCCTCCGGGTGCCCACGCTGGTCCTGAGCGCCGACAATCCAAAGCTTCCTACCCATGGCTCATGGGCGCTATGTGGCTGAACACATTGAGGGATCCAAGTTCGTCGCGCTGCCGGGCGACGACATGTTGATCTTCAGTCAGCAGGACCTAGTGTTCGATGAGGTGGCCGAGTTCTTGACCGGTACGAGACCAGTAACCGATATCGACCGAGTGCTGGTCTCTGTGCTCTTCACCGATATCGTCGGATCAACCGAACGTGCAGCCTCGCTGGGTGATCAACGGTGGCGGTCCTTGTTGGATCGCCATGATCAAATTGTCCGCGAACAGCTTCGGATCTTCCGAGGCCGGGAGGTCAACACGACGGGAGACGGCTTCGTCGCTTCCTTCGATGGTCCGGCTCGAGCCATCCGTTGTGGCCAGGTGATCATCGACGCCACCCGAGCCTTCGGTATCGAGCTGCGCATGGGTCTCCACACCGGTGAATGCGAGGTGAGGGGCAACGATCTGGGCGGCCTCGCCGTTCACATCGCAGCTCGCGTCGGTTCTTTGGCCTCACCGAGCGAAGTTCTTGTCTCGGGCACCGTCAAGGACCTCGTGGTCGGCTCGGGCATTGAGTTCATTGACCGAGGTGAGCACGTGCTGAAGGGGGTGCCGGGGAGCTGGAAGCTCTACGCAGTCTCCGGTTGAACCGCAACTGCAACACGTTCGTCTTCGACTCAGTCGCTGATTGATCGACCGACGTCGTCCCAAGGAGTCGTCTCGTCTTTAGGAGCCACAACTCCCGCAAATCGTCAGGACAGACTGACCCCTATCGCCGGTTGGGTGGGGCAGTACTGCCACATGGGAGTGGGCGGGAGCGGTGGGTCAGCTTTGACCGCCGTGAGGTCAGTTTCGAGTCGCCGCGGCCAGAACATGTCCGCAGTACGGCCGCAGCTCGATCGTCACTGCCGCCTCCATGACCGTGGCCGCTGCTGCTGCTTCACCGAGTTCAGCTTCCAGAGCGTCTTGCTGGGCGAGGATCGCACCGAAGCCCGCTCCGACTTGGTCTGCCCAGTGGGGGATTTGGCTGTACTCATTGATGTCGAAGCCGACTCGTTCGAGAAGCGGGCGGTAGTCCGGTACGGCGTCCTCCCAGAACGGCAACCCGGCAACACGGTCCGGGTCAAGCTCAACGCCACGAACGCGAATCGACCGCCAGGACGGAGAATCCGGGCGACCTCGACTAGAGCCGCTGTCTTGTCGGGGACGTATTGGAGGGCATCGACGCTCATCACGGCATCGGCTGAGGCTGGTTCGAGGCCGGTCGCCTCGAAGGTCCCTTGACTGAAAGTCGCCCTCCCGCTCATCCCGAGAGGACCGGCCCGCTCGGATGCTCGCTGGGCGGCCCTTGGGGACAAGTCAATGCCGACGAGACGGGCACCAGATTCCTTTGCCGCCCACAACCCCGGACCGCCTGCTCCGCATGCCAGGTCAACGAGGAGTTGATCAGCGCTGAGGTCCAATCCCACGACGAGCGACCGCAGTTGCACGAACGGAAGGAAGCTGATGTGAGCGAACTCCTCGGGATAGTCGGCTCCGGTGACATGCTGCCGCCAGATCTGACGCAACGTCGGACTGTGGCCCCACATGGCGTAGAACGCCTCGTACCCGCTCGCAACCAGATCGCTGGCCTCTGACACAGCCTTACGGTAGCCGCCCGTCTTGGCAATCTTGGTCGGTGGCAATGCCTGCCCCACAACACCGGGTCGGTGGGACACTTCCAGTCATCCAATGCGTCGTAGTTTCGCAGAGAGATGGTGAGAAAGTGGTTGCCCGACGGCCGTCATCCGAAGCGAGTAACGGAGAACCTCACCGTCAGTAGTGAAGTCACGTTCGATTGTTGTGACCTCCTTGGCGGTTCTGGTGCGGGCAACATAGGTCGATCGCAGCAGAATGGTGGAATCCCTGACTGTGCCTTCAGCGACTTCCACTATTCCATTTGGGTGAGCCACGACGAGTTCGACCCAGCCTGGATTGGCCATACGCCAGAATCCGCATTCCCCATGAAGGAGGCGACCATCGGCAGCGTGCTTAGTAACCTGGCGATAGGAGAGAAACGGTTTACCGACGTGAGAGAAGTCGATGGTCTCCTCGTAGTCAAAATCATCGATTGTTGGGTACTCGCCGTGACCGGACCCTGACCAGGTTCCTACAAGGACGGCCAAAGGTTCCATCTCAGGGTTCAAGGGAGTCCTCACAACCCGAGCATGGCACTTCAATGGAGGATGTGCCGAGGTATCCCATATCACCGGGTTAGCAGCGGTTATTGACTGCGGCTGAACGGCACCTCGGGGATAGCTGCATTCGGGGACCGTTGGCGGCGAAGTTGGCGGGCAGTCCGCTGTAATGAAGCGCCAAGTGACCACTTGGTAGATTGTGTTCTGGAGAGCCGGGAAGCCTGGTCGGCAAGTTGTTTCTGATCATGAAACGGAGCCGATGTGGGCATCGGAATCTCAATCGGCGAGTTCGCGCTCGGGGCCGTCGTCAGCCTGGCTATGAGCTGGGTCTTGGTGACTCGACTGGAGCGAGTCGGGGAGCGTTTCGGTCTTTCGGAAGCGCTACTGGGCATGGTTGCTGCACTCGCTGCTGACACCCCAGAAATCACTGCATCTATCACTGCCCTCGCACACCAGCAAAGAACGGTGGGTGCCGGAGTCGTGATCGGTTCGAACGTCTTCAATCTTGCGGCTCTATTGGGGCTTGGAGCCGTGGTCGCCGGTGGCTTTAGCCTTCACCGGAGAGTGATTCTGCTGGGTGGCACAATCGCGATTTGGGTGGCCGTCGTTTGTCTCATCACAATCACCGGACTCGTGAGCCCTATCGGCGGGCTCGTCCTCATCCTCATCGTGTTGGTGCCTTACCTCGTTCTACTCGGTTCACACCGCAGGAGCCTCCGCCGGGTTCCCCTACCGAGCCGAGCGGTCAGATGGCTCGTCTCGGCCGTCGATGAGGAGGAGCTGGAGCTTGTTGTCGCGATTCGCCCGCCAAGCGGCACTCCATTCGACGCCCTCATAGCCAGTGTCTCCCTTGTCGTGGTCGTGGCGGCCAGCGTGGCGATGGAGCGTGGTGCTTCAACGCTCGGGATTCACTTTGGGGTGGCCGAGATTGTCGTCGGTGGGCTGGTTCTGGCAGCGGTGACCAGTCTGCCCAATGCTGTAGCCGCCGTATACCTGGCACGAAATGGGAGAGGAGAAGCAGCACTCAGCACCGGGCTCAACAGCAACACCTTGAATGTGGCAATCGGTCTTCTACTTCCGGCGGTGTTCGTCGGATTGACAGCGGCGACGAGTCAGGAGGTCTTCATCACCGGATGGTATCTGGGACTCACGGCACTGACTCTGGTGCTGGCCTATGTTGGACAGGGGTTAGGTCGGTGGTCGGGATCGCTCATCATCACCGGCTATGCGACATACGTTGCCGTGATCCTCGCCATTTCCTAGGAGAGCGGGCAGCGAACCATTTCGGTTCAACACGGACGACTCGGAGCGAAGCATGCAGCCTGTAGTAATCTGCGATGTCCTCGCTGAGGCGTCTATGCAATCCGAAGCACTGCGGGGGAGTTCATGTCGTCAACTGACGATCGTCACCGACCGATGAACATCGACCGAGACAATCACTGGCTGCACCGTTGAAGGATCACACCCTCGCACGCACCGACGCCACCCCATGGGGCTGGTCCTCACAGCGTCCCTGGAGACTGAGCATTCTCATCGCGTTACTCATCGCCGCGACCGACGCCCTGACGGGAAAGCGCATGGTCCTCATCGGTCTGCTCATTGCAGTGCCCTGTTGTGCTCTGTTCACGGCTCGATGGGTTCAGACAGCACGAGCAGGGGCCGTGGCAGTCGTTCTTGCCGTGCTATTGGCCATCCCCGATGGAATCTGGGGCACTCCTGCCCAGTTCGCTTTTGCCGTTGCCGTCCTCATGGTCGCCGTTGCCTGCACGTGGGGTGCTTCCGTCATTGAAACTGCGACGAAGACCAAAGGCGGCCAGGACTGACCGCCTTTGGGAGCACAATGCGCTATTGCCGGTGTCCCATGACGATCAGCGCGAGGAGTGACCGGGGTATCCCTGATCGCCGGCTAGGCGGCGGTTATTGACCGTCCCCCAACGGCACCTTGGGGCAGGCGATTCCGGGTGGCGGGCGGTCCCTGTGACCTTCGCCCCTGGTGACGCCTCACCCGGCCTCGCACGATGGTCACATGACGTACGCGCGCAGGTTCGTCATCGGTGCGGGGATGGCAGCGGGGATCTATGGATACTGGGTCCGCCCTCGTCTTAGGCGTTGGGGTGCCACGGATGACGAGGTCGCTGGCCCGTATCCAGGGGCTGGGCTGGTCCACGATGGAAAGCGGTCACCCACCAATGCGGTGACCATCGAGGCGTCCCCCGAACAGGTCTGGCCCTGGCTTGTTCAGCTGGGCTCAGACCGCGGCGGTTGGTACTCGTGGGACCGACTCGACAACGCCGGTCGACCAAGCGCCACCGAAGTCCATCCGGAGTGGCAAGACATCGCCATCGGCGATCAGCTTTCGTTCCGGGCACTGGGTCGTCGGATCGATGCCTATCGAGTCTGGGTTCTGGACGTTAACGACTACTTAGGCCTGTATGGATATACCGATCTCCTGGGCCGCTGGCTGGACCCAGAAGCGCCACGGCCGTCGTCATACATGGAAGCAATTTGGGGCTTCCAGCTACGCGAGTTGCCTAACGGACATACGCGCCTCGTCGTCAGCGGTTACCAAACCTTCCGGCCTCGCTGGATAGAACGGTTCACCGCTGACTGGATCCTCCTCCCGGTTTCTTGGATCATGCAGTCGCGCATGTTGACGGTGCTGAAGCGCAACATCGAACGAGCGGCTAAGGCCCACGGGGACGTTGTCGTGCCCGAACGGCCAGCCCAGTCTCTATGGACAATTCGGGCGTGAAGATGAGTACTGAGCGGCGCTGGTATCTGTGGGCAGGCGCGGTCATCATCCTTGAGATGGCTGGGTACCTGGCCTGGCGTCCCCGGATGCTTCGCTGGGGGGCGACAGCTGCCGAGGCAGTCGAACGTCTCCCAGGCGACGAACGGACGCCCCATCCTCGGATGCAGAGCACGAGGGCACTCACGATCGATGCGCCGCCTGAAGATGTGTGGCCTTGGCTGACGCAGATGGGAATCGGGCGAGCGGGCTTTTACACCCACGACTGGGTGGAGCGACTGATGTTCCACGCCAGCTACGTCGAAGGAAAGCACTCTGCCACCCAGATTCACCCCGAGCTTCAAGACTTGAAGGTTGGTGACTCGATCCCGATGGGAGCCGACGCCTATGCTCCGGTATCGGAGATGGTGGCTCCTGAGTACCTCGTTGCGCAAGAGACGTTCGTCCTTAGGCGGCTTCCGGGAGATCGAACTCGGTTCATAACGAGGTACCGAAGTACCGGCTACGTCTTGCCAGCTGCTTCGGCTCTAGCCGAGGACGCTGGACAGATGGCACGGTTCATTCGCTTCGTAGTTCTTCGCATACCGGGAATGCAATTCGTCGCCCGAATCCTTGACTTCTTTGTCCTCGACCTACTCCATCACTACATGGAGACCGGCATGATCAAGGGGATCAAACGACGGGCCGAGGCGACAGCGATGGTGGAAGGACTCTGACAGCCTGAACCTGGTCGAGGCTGTCCCCGAACGCCGGGACCGAGTCACACTCTGGCGCAACGGAGACCCCTCGCCAGCATCGGTGAACGTGATCGAACATGCCAGCACAAGATTCCTGAGGACTCGCTGGAGGCTACCGTTGTCGCCTTTTAGCCCCGATGTCACAGGGCGCATCCCGTGATTGTGGTCAAATGGCAGCAGGAATCTCCGCCCGTTCATCGCAGACTTCTGACCTGACCCGAACAATGGCGGTGAACGAGCCCGAAGAGAAGGGACTTCGGACCCTAGCAATTGAGGTCCGATTGGCTGGGTCCCGATAGATGATCCACGCGCTATGCGAGTGTCAGCTGTTGTTGGTTGAGCCAAGCCTCGACGAACTCGACTGGGGTAAGCCAGCCGTGTGCGCTGTGTGGCCTGTTGATGTTGTAGTCGATTCTCCAATCTTCAAGAAGGACCCGGGCCTCGAGCAGGGTCTCGAAGAGCTGGCCGTTCAGGTGCTCGTCACGTAGACGACCGTTGAACGATTCGATCCAGGCGTTCTGCCACGGCGATCCTGGGTCGATGAACACAGTGTCGGTGCCGGTGAACCGGCACCAATCGGACACGGCGTAGGCGATGAACTCGGGACCGTGGTCGAAGCGGACATAGGCCGGAGCTCCTCGCTCTGCCCTCAAGCGATCGAGGCATCGCACCACCCCGTCGGCATCGATGGAACGTCCGACGTCGATGGCCAGACACTCCCTCGTGTACTCGTCGATCACGTTCAGGAGCTTCAACATCCTTCCGTCGGTCGTCTGGTCGAACTGGAAGTCGAGGGCCCAGACGACGTTGGGCCGGATGGGTGAGAAGGCACCGACCGCCACCCCGATGCCCCGGAGGGGCTTCTTCCTCTTCTTGTAGGGCACACGCAGGCCTTCTGCCCGCCACAGGCGGTGGATCCGCTTGTTGTTGACCCTCCAGCCCGCCTTCCTGGCGGCGGTGGCGGCCCGTCGCCAACCCCACCGGGGACGGCGTCTCGAGAAGTCGCGGAGGAACGCTCGCAGGGCCAATTCCTCGTCGGTGGGAGCGGGAGGAGCCAGGCGTTGGGTGGACCGGGGCTGGCCGGTAAGCCGACAGGCCCGTCGCTCGGACACCCCGAACTGCTCTCGTACAGCCTTAACGGCTTTCCGTCGGCGGTCCGGGGTCAGAATTTTCCCTCGGAGAGGAACTTCAACATGTCGATATCCAACGCCTGGTCGGCCACGATCCGCTTCAGGCGCTGGTTCTCCTTCTCCAGCTCCTTCAGCCGCTTGGCATCGTCGGCCTTCATGCCGCCGTACTGGGTCTTCCACCGATGCCAGGTGGACTCGGTGATCTCGAGGTGGCGGCTGACCTCCTCGACGGTTTGGCCCTGGTTGAGGAGCTTGTCGCCCTCAGCCAGCTTCCTGATGATCTGCTCGGGCGAATGCCGGCGCTTCTTCATGCGTGCAGTCCTCCTTGCTCCATATTGGAGCACCGGACTCGCACAGTGGGTGGCTCATCTCAGGGGGACCCGGCCACGATCGGAACACACTGCATCGCGGGTGGCGGAATCTTGCTCGACCGGTTGGCGAATGCCGGGCCGGGGGCTGGGCGGCGGAACCTAGCTCGACCGGCCCGGCAGATTAACCCTACTGCTATAGGAAGAAAGATCTAGGCCGGTGTAACTGCTCCAGAACGGGGCGATTGGCATCTGGCGCGGTAGTCCGTGCCGCTGATCACCAGGTTGGTAAAAAAAGAGGGTTGCGTTTCAGCCACGGAAGTGCAGAAGACTCTCTGTCATGACCACACTCGACAGCCTCGATGAACGACTCGACGACATTGCCATTCGCCTTGCCAAGAACATCCAAGAACTAACCGAAATCGCTCCCGCAGCCGGACCAGAGACCGAACACATCGCTACCATCGTGCGTCTGATGCGTGCTAATGCCGAACTGGCGGGTGGCATCGCTCAGCTGCTAAGTAACTTATAGCGCCGAGCAGAGCTGGCAGTTACTAGCCGCGTCTGCGAGGTGTCCCTGATCGCCGGGAGCGGGGCGGTTATCGGGTGACCCCGACCTGCACATCGGGGACGGCGGCTAAGCGGTGGATTCCACCAGCTGGTCCTTCGACGGGTTAGCCAGCACCATGTGAATCAGCGCCGCGACGATCGCCCCTACCAGGGGAGCAACGATGAAGAGCCATACCTGGCTGAGTGCCGTGCCGCCTACCACCAACGCCGGGCCGAGGCTCCGGGCCGGGTTCACCGATGTCCCGGTCAGGGGGATGCCGATCAGGTGGACGAAGACCGACCGCGAAGCCGATGGCCACCCCGGCGGCACCCTGGATTGCCGCCTTGTGGGTCGCAAAGAGGACGACGAGTACGAAGATTGCCGTCAGGACGACCTCGATGAGGAAGGCACCGCCCTGGCTCACCAGCAGGTGCGATTGTTTGCCGTAACCGTCGGTTCCTAATCCCTGGACGCTCTTGCGATACAGCGGGGAGGTCGTGAACATCCCGTAGAGGAGGTATGCCCCCACGATCCCTCCTGCGAACTGCGCACCGAGGTACGCAATGCCTTCGACCAGCTTCATCCTCCGGGATGTAATGAAGCCCAGCGTCACGGCGGGGTTGACGTGACACCCCGAGATGGGGCCGATCGCGTACACGAGCGCAACGAGCACGAGGCCAAACGAAAGCGCGGTTGCCACCACACCCGCCGAGTAGCTGAGGCCCAAGAGATGGAATCCAAAGGATTCGGTCGCAACGCCGACAGCGATGACGACCAGCACCATCGTCCCCAGAAACTCCGCTACTAGCTTTCTCCAGTCGAGCTGCATAGCTGTGACCCTCCCTTACCCACTTCGAGGAATTGGGCACTTCGATTCTTGCAGCGTCACTGTCTTCGATGCGGGACCCCTGCTTGCTGTGATGGCATCATCGGCGTCCTGCTTCGTCCGCTCAGGCTGCTTGGGCACGTCCGACAGGCTGCCCCATACCAATGACAATGTCCCGCAGGGTCCACCGCTTGACTGCTGGTTCTCAATAGCTTCGGGAGCACTGGGAGATTCTGCCTGACTTGGTGTTCTGGGGCGTCTTGTGACGTCGTCGGCTGAGTTCTTCCAGGCGCACATTGACAACGGCACGCCCCGTCTCTGAGGTTGGGTGATTGGTCCGGCTTGCGCCACAAGTCGGACCGCCCGTCACTCCGATCGGGGACGGCCGTGCCACCCCTCAACCGCTTAAGGAAGGAAGGGATGGCCATGACCATCGTAGAAGCCGCGCCCGGTATCACCGGTGGTGTCGACACCCACTTGGACGTCCACCTGGCTGCAGCCCTGGACCCGCTGGGCAGGCTGATCGGGACCGAACCGTTCGAAGCCAACGCCGCAGGCTACAAAGCACTGCTCTCATGGTTCGAGGGCTTCGGTGAAGTGACCATGATCGGGGTCGAGGGGACCGGTTCCTATGGGGTCGGACTGGCCCGGTTCCTTCGTCGACGGGGCATCGACGTGGTCGAGGTCAACCGACCCAACCGTCAGGCCCGGCGCAACCACGGCAAGTCCGACCCCCTCGATGCCATCGAGGCGGCTCGGGCGGCTCTCAGTGGCCGGGCCTCAGGTGCCGGCAAGACCATGGACGGACCCATCGAGGCCATCCGGGTGTTGGTGGTGGCCAAGCGCTCGGCCCGCCAGGCCCGGGTGAAGGCCATCGTCCAGATGCGGCACCTGGGAATTACCGCCCCTGACCAGCTCCATGCCCGCCTGAAGGGTCTGAGCGTCACGGCCCTCGTCGCCGAGGGAGCAAAGCTCCGACCCAGTCGATCTGCCGATCCGGTGACCGCGGCCACCAAGGCATCCCTCTCCTCGCTGGCTCACCGGATCCAGGCGCTCGACGACGAACTCGTCGAGCTGAACGAGAAGATCGAGTCGCTCTTGATCGCCACGGCCCCCGATCTGCTGGGCCTGTTCGGCGTCGGACCCGACACCGCTGCCGCTCTGTTGGTGGCCGCCGGCGACAACCCCGAGCGGCTCCACTCGGAGGCCGCCTGGGCCCACCTCTGCGGTGTCTCTCCGGTGCCGGCCGACTCGGGGAAGAACGCCGGACACCTTCGACGCCACGACGGCGGCGACCGACAGGCCAACAGCGCCCTGTGGCGGATCGCCATGGTCCGGATCGCCCATGACCCCGAGACCACTCACTACTTCGACCGCCGGGTGAAGGATGGAAAGACCAAGCGGGATGTCATCCGGATCCTCCAGCGCTACATCGCCCGCGAGACCTATCGCTACCTCCCTCGCGGCTGAAGCCCCGTGGTGTGGGTCTGGCTCACCCCATAACTGTCGTCCTTCGGGACTGACTTCCCGGCGACCCGCCGACCCACGCCTCGGGCTCTGTTTCTAGAGACGTGTGACTTCGTAAGAGCATGCCTTCGCTTGTCGAGTGGCTCATCATTGTTGTGTCCGCTGTCTCAACCTCGAAGCCCCGTGCAGGGCTTGACATTGATAGGAGCGTCGCCGGGTGTGGGTGCGTTATCGAGGGACGAGTGCTTGCCGACGGCTAACTGCCACTGACCGGCACATGTGGGCGTGTGGAAAGAGGCGGGCATGCGCACACCGAGGTCGGATAGCTTGACGGGGAGTAGGACCGTGGTCGATCGGAGGAGGGGAGTCATGAGACTTTTCAGGCTCGCTGTGAGGTTGGCAGGTATTCCTCTAGCGGCAGCAATCGTGGCCGCTACTCGATTGGGGGTTCAGCCTTCTTCGGCGACACCGATCCCTAAGCCACCGAAGCCTATCGAGTGCCAGTCGATGTCGATGATCACTCCCTCAGCTCCGCTTGTGGTCAGTGGTTGCAATCGTCGGGGAGTCACCGGTCGCTCCGGGATGCTCGTTAGTTGCCCAGCTGGGATATGTATTGGTTGGTCCACGGGTAAGGAAACCGACTTCACCTCTTCTCATTCCTCCCCATCGACGTCTCGGTGTCCATTCCCTCTCGCCGAAGTTGACTTCGTGGGAACGGTTGTGAGCGTCTCGGGCGCTGGGACGAAACGGCTCATCGGGGCCACCGTTGCATTCGACGCCTGCTTTGCACAGCAAATCAATGTCGTGCTTGTTGAGCTCGTACCGGGCACCCTCTTCACGATTGGCTGAGTCATCCCCAAGCGCTGACAAGTTGGCGGAGCACGGGTCAAGTTCAGGGGTGTCCCTGATCGCCGGCTGCGGGTCGCGTTATCCAGCCACTTGGGCCGAGGTGCTAGCTGACGCGAGCGCGTTAGTGGGACACTGTGAGCGGTAGTTGTTGGCTGGTCTTCCAACGAACAGGAGGAAGACCATGGCCATTCTCGACTTGCCCCAGGCTGTACTCACCACCCTCGTCGACGACCCGCTCTTCGACGAGGCCCAGATGGCGGCAGCGGCCTTCTTGGCTAGGTACAGCGGCAGGACCTTGGATGCCTACCGCTACGACCTGCGGACCTTCTTCCAGTGGGCCTCCGATGCCCATCTGGCCGTCCTCGACGCCAAGCGGCCCCACATCGAGCTTTACCGGACCTACATGGAACAGCGAAACCTCGCTCCATCAACCATCGACCGAAGGCTGTCGACGGTTTGTGGCTTCTATCGCTTTGCCCACATCGACGGTCGGGTTGGTGCCAACCCGGCCCAGTACGTCCGGCGGCCCAAGGTCCATCTCTCTGAAGGCCGAGGCCTCGACCGCCGGGAGTTCGGGACGTTCCTCTACGCCGCCGAGCGGTTTGATCATGATCATGCCGCTCTGGCGGCGCTACTCGGGCTCAATGGCCTGCGGGTGAGCGAGGCGTGTGGGACGAACATCGAGGACCTCGCCTTCGACCGTGGGCACCGGACCCTCAGGATCATGGGCAAGGGCAACAAGCCGGCGCTCATCCCCCTGGTCCCGAGAGCGGCCAGGACCATCGACCTGGTCATTGGGGAGCGGTCAGAAGGCCCGATCCTTCGACGACACGACGGACACCGCTTGGATCGGCGCACGGCACATCGTTGGGTCCGCTCCATCGGCAAGCGGGCGGGACTCGGGATTGTCTATCCCCACATGCTCCGAGCCGCTTTCATCATGGCCACCCTCGACGCCGGAGTTCCCCTTCGCGATGTCCAGATCGCTGCTCGCCACGCCGATCCGAGGACGACGACGATCTATGACCGGAGGAGGGAGAACTTCGACCGCCACGCCGCTTACGTAGTCGTCGCCTTCGTGGCAGGTGGATAAAGGTCAGTACCTAGGGTGTCCTAGAAACACGCTCGCGTCAGCTAGCACCAGCTGCCCGAGCAGCTGGATAACGCGACCCGCAGCCGGCGATAGGGGGCACCCGCGAACCGTCCTTACACTCTGATCCCGGCTGCATGGCGCCCGCCTTCGAGCCACAGTCGAAGCGCCGGATCGAGAGCCGACGCGGAGGTCTCATAGAGAGCAAGATCGTCGGCCGTCAACACCCCGCGCCATCGACCGCTGTCGCCCTTGTAGAAGAAGCTGTCTGCGCCGCCCTTCCAGACCATGGCCATGGGGTCATCGAAGTGGCGTGCTTCGTCGCGCATGGTGTCGAGTCCGACCGTCGCGAGCAGAGCAGGCCAGGAGTCCTCGCTGACATCGATGGCGCAGAACTCAGCAATCCGACGCATCTCGGTTTCAGGGTCGGCTTTGAGATCACCAAAGTGGACGAACAACACGTTAGGAAGCTCTCGTATCGCCCACCAGGTCGAGAGATGGTGGTGATGTGACCAGAATGGCCAGCCATCAGATTCCCATCCGAACCATCCTTCCTTTGCCCACACTGGCCACAACTCGCCCGGCGTCGCCGGGCAACGCGGAAATTCCGGCCCAGGCCGATCAGGGTCGTTGAACAGTTCGAACATCATGTCCGTATAGGACGAATAGTGGTTGAACAACGACATGAAGACGTCCCGGGTATCGCGGCCGACGACGATGTACTTGGCCTGTGGGAAGAACCGAAGCCCGTCAGCAGCCAGATGGCTCTTTATGAACCGACGATGGCGCTGTGCATCTAGACGATCGAGAATCGGTTGAAGAGGTCCCATGAACCGAGCATCGACCCACGGGGATATTTCGCTCAATCTGGCAGGCAGGGGTTTTGGTCCAAGGATCAGAGCAGCCAGGATGCGCTGCGTCCATGTCGTGCCAGCCTTGTATGCGGTCGTAACGAAGATGTCGTCATCGCGCGGTACGAACTGGTCCCAACGTGTGCTGTCAAGGTGGTGATTGCGGTACTCGCGGGTTCGCTCGGGTGGTTCGAAGCTCATCGCGACAAATCATGCCACCAAGCCCGTTCTGGAACTGATCTGATCAAGCCTGACTGGCATTATCCTCTTCCGGCGATCGGGGACACCCTCCCGCAGGGTGAGCCGACCCCTATCCGGTCCAATCGCCATCAATCAGCACCCGCCGTCAACACCAGTTTCGAGGCACCCATCTAGGTGGCAAAAGTCTCGCAACCCAGCCTCCCGACGGCGGCGGCTGAGATGGGGAGGAAACGCCATGCGCGTGTTTCATTCGACCAACGGCAAAGTCCAGGGCGGACAGCTCGAAGCTGCCGTTGCCTCGGCGTCCGAAGCGGCCAAGCTCCTAGGTGCCCACGGCGGAGAGATCAGGTTCTACTTGACCCTTGCGGGGGGCGAGGACGTCAACGGGACCCTGTTCTCCCAGGAGTACGAGAGCCCCGAAGCTCTGGGTGCGGCGTTCGACGCGCTGGCAGACAATGTTGAGCTCCAGGCCCTGACGGCCCGTCTCAACGGACCCGGATCTCCCACCGTCATCACGTCGCAGTCCATGGGTATCGACCTGCCGCTCGGGCGGACCCCGAAGGCGGGTCGCGGCAGCATCCTCGAGGTCCACACGAGCCACATCAACCCCGGCCGGTTCGAAGACGCCATCGCCGAGTCAGCCGAAGTCTGCGCGTTCGTCGAGGCGAACGGGGCCGTCAACGCCCGCGCGATCCAGCTCACCTACGCGGGCATGGCGAGTGGGATGCTGGCGCTGGTCTGGGAGCACGAGAACATGGCCGCCCAGGCCCGCACGGCGGCTGCATGGTCCACTGACGAGGGCGTCGCACTGCAGATGCGCGGCATGGGGGCGGCTCCGGCTACCACACGAGTCGCCAGCGCCCTCTACAACGAGGTGCCGCTGTAGAACACCACTCAGTTCCACCCGGCGGTTTGCTGTTCGAAGGAGCGCCGACGGATGGCGCTCGGAGCCGGGTTTCAGGGGCACACTTCAAATCGTGTCCTAGAACAACGTGGCAATGGATCCTTCCCCGAGGAACGATCCTCAATAGTTGATTCGGTAGTGGAGGTGGGCGACTCCGCTGCTGGAGCACCTCTCACTGAGGAGTTCGAGGTCGAGGCGGGTGCGCATTGGTAGGGCGTGCTTGCCACCGCCCAGCACGACAGGCCAGAAGAACAGGTGGCACTCGTCCACCACCCCAGCCTCAATCGCTTGAGCTGCGAGATCTGCTCCACCCACCGTTAGATCGTGGTCTGCCCTGGCCTTCAGGTGCCGAATCGACTCAGCCTCGAACTCCTGCTCAAGAGTGGTCTTACCGCTTGACACCGATGTCAGGGTCTTCGAAAACACAACCTTGTCAGCCGCTCGCCAGAGGTTGGTGAAATCCACGATCCAGTGCGGCTGGTCACTAACGGGTGCGGTCTCCCAGTAGACCATCGTCTGATACATCCGGCGACCGTAGAGATAGGTACCCACCGGGCGCTCCAGCTCATTGATGAAGCTGAAATACTCCTCATCAGGGTTGCCGAAATCGAAGCCCCCGTCAGGGTCCTCGGTGTAACCGTCGAGTGACGTGTTCGCTATGTAGATGAGCTTGGCCAAGGCGACTCCCTTAGGACCCGGCCCACGATAGTTGTGCCGGCCACAGCCAGATCTGCCCCACCCATCCGGCGTTGAGGGATACCTTCGGTCTCGGGTTGGCGCCGAATGAGTAACGCGATTCGAATTGTTCACCGTCACCGAAACTCCTGCGCTGTAGGTGGATTTCCCGCCCGAATACACGACACTCTGAACCGTATATCTGCCATTGGGGACAGTATTCGTCGTCCATAGGACAAGCCAGCCGTAAGAGAAAAGAGCTGGAATAGTGAAATGTCGCAAATCGGGGCCAGTAATCGCAAAATCCAATCCGCTGGGCATCAGCGTGATCTGGCCGATGTCGACCGATCCGGTCGCAGCAAGCAAAACGTGGCCCTTCAGAGTTGCTCCGTTGGTCGGCCTAACTACTTTGGTGTCTAAGTTGGACGCGGCGGGAAGTCCCTCCCTCGCGGTACTGGGCAGCAGCCTCGGTTGCAAACACGCTGAGGTTACGGGTCTTGGCGATCTGTGCCATATGTCGAACGAATCCCACAGCACTCCGAGGTAGTGGATACAAGACGCCCGACACCACGTTGTCTGGTGCCTTGTCGATGTTCACGGTCACCTGGGATGCTTCAACGAGCTTTTGATGCCAAGCCCTGGCCTGAGCAAGTCCATTTGTGGTCCCGAGGATGACCAAAAGAATAATCGTGCATGCAACGACTACTTGAAGAGTGCGAGACAACACCACCTCGTAGGATCGACTCCCCTTCATGGGTGGCTTGGGATGGTTGAGCAAGCCGTCGTCGCCCCAATCTTCATGCGCAGGTTCGACATGATTCAACTGCGGCACTGGCGCCTCTGAAGGTCGCCCCTGCACCATTGCCAGATAGCAACCAACGACGGTCAGCAGATCGAAGGTCGTGTAGCGGGAGGCATCCGCATAGAAGAGTCCGTAGTTCAATCTCCCGGCGGCAATGGTCATGGCGAACAGCAGCCCATAGCAGATCAGAGCGATCCCGATGGGGCGCCCCGACTCATCGCGACGAAAACCGCGGGTTACAAGAATCCAGATCGCGACCAAGACTATGACGATTCCCAAGGCCATGATGAAATTGTTCCGGCCCTCCAGAGGAAGTTGCTGCCCCACAATGTCACCGATGGCGGAGAAGAAAAATTCCATAGCCAAAACTGGATGATTGAGCGCGTAGGACCCGCCAGTTCCAGCCACGGCTGAACTGAGATGATGGAAGTACACGATCGCAGAGACGATTCCCATGGCGATCCAAGCAATGCTGAATCGGTTCGCTCGGCTTCTGCTGTAGAGGAGTACAAGACCTACGGGCCAGATCAAAAGCCCCTGTAGCGAGGAGAAGCTTCCGATTACGGCGAAAACCATCGCTCCAATGAATGCCGACCAGTTGAGGACCGGTCGGTCGAGGAGGAACAGCGCACCGGCCAAAGCGAGCATGACCATGTACCAGGCCAGCTGGAAGCCAAAGAGTGTGTTCCCGACCTGAACGAACGAGAACATGATGATCAGCACAGGGCAGTAGTAGAGCCATGGAGTTGAACGGCTGCGTCGCTTGTGGGCCAAGATGAATAGCCCGGCCGCCGCCACCAGCAGAAGGCCGTTCAGATAGTCCTCAATGTGAATGTTGAAGTGGGTGGTATAGGAGAGAACAAACACCACGAGGTTAGGAAAGAAGATTCTGTCCTCATTGTGTTGCGCCCATAAGGTGCCCAGCGATGGATGAGAAATAACGTTGATGTCGTTCCATTGGTCATACCAGATGCCGTTCACGCCATAGCGGTGGATCAACCAAAAATATGCGACCAACGGAATAGCGAACCCCAGCACGGTAAGAACGTGGCATGCCGTTTTCGATTTTGTTCCGGGACCGTTCGTCGAATCCACAACGCCGTCACTTTGGTGATCCCAGGGTTCGCTGTTCGTCGGTCCATCCCTCCTCACCCAGACCCCGTCGTCCCTTTGCAATTAGATTCTCCGCCGTGTCCAAAGGGATTCGCGCGAGCATGCGAGGGCATCGTAACTCGCACCAACTCCGGTCGGTATTGTGAACACTGGATGGCCTTTCACCAGCGCCACTCCGGGCGTGTAACGCAACCAGCATCCCCAACGTGCAGGAGTGGGGCAGGCAACAATTGTGTGTATTCGCGAGGTTCGGTCCGCCACTCTCGCTGATCCCCGGTGTTTCGGCCAGCACAACTACTTCGGCTCGCCGGCGTATTTGTTCGACGCCGACGGCCAGGGGTTCGAACATCGCCATTTTCCTGGGTCGGCGAATGTCAATCGAAAACTACTTGTGACCAGGGAGAACGTTGTGATTCCGACAACGGGGTGGAGATGACGGGACTCGAACCCGTGACCCCCTGCTTGCAAACTTGGTTGGACGGTGGCCGGGGGACTGGGGTGAATCTACGATCTGCTCTTTGACCAGCGGCTATAGGCACCTGTGTCTGACCGCCCATGCCCGTTTAGCACCCTTGTTACGGGCACGATTCGGCCTGACTGGGGCGCGGTTCGGCGAATCCGATCTCTCGTGCACCGCAGTCATGCCTCGTCATCGCGCATGCTTGCTCACTTGCCGCCAATCGCATGGTGAAGCGCCAATCCGCTCCCCGACACAGTCTCACTCATCATGTTGGCCGCGACGACTTGGTTGTACTCACGAGAGAACACTTGATAAGAAGCCGCTTCGAGCTCCGGAGACCAGGGGAGGTAGCCAAAGAAGGCCCGCGAACCGTCGAAGAAGGAGACGTAGCTGAATCCGTGGGATCGCACATAGCTCACCATTGCGGTGATGTACTGCTGATCCAGAGGTTCCCAAAAGCGGTAACTCTTGACCTTCAGTTCCTCCGGTGCTCCTTGTGGACCGGCTCCTGCTATCTCGGCCGCGGTTGGCTTTTCGAGCCAGGTCTCGTCCATGACAAGTCGTTTGCGGGCCGTGACCGCGGCAGAGACGTCAGCTCTCAGGTTTGCCGTTTGTGACGGCCCCAGCGGGTAGACGTGCACGCCGAGGTAGTCGATCGAAGTCTGAGTCAGCAGGGCCTGATCGATGGCCGGCGTCGTCCAGGTGCCCGTGCCCGCACCGATCGCGGTGTGCCCACGGTTCAGCCCGGTGAGCTCGTCGTTGACAACCTGGGCGGCAGTGGCAGGCGTGTTGAGGTTGATGCCCAGTGTCGTGGAGAACGTGTCTGTCTCATCCAGCACCGACAGATAGTTCGGACTGAGATCGTCGATGATGAGCTGCGCTTGCTGGCGTTGCTCCGTGGCATAGCTGTCGATGGTGAGACCGGCGTAGCTGATCGAGAGGGAGGTGAGCGGCGTTCCCGCGAAGATGGGGTTCTCCTCCACAGATAGCACCATGTGGTGCGCCCGCACCTGTTGAGCCACCTGCTTGTAGAAGGTCACGTACCCGGCGGCGTCCGTGGTGGTCGGGAGAAGGAGCGGGAACGAGACGTCAACCGTGACCCCTTGCACACCCAACATCGAAAAGGCATCGAGCTCGGAGGTGACGCCGGAGAGAGCCGAAGGCCCGAGAAGTCCGGACGCGATGTTGCCGTTGGCGGCGAGCAGCTCGACGCCGATCGTCGTCGATGGGTGTTTCGGCGGGGTGCCCACTTGGGAGGTGAACGCATTCACCTCAGTTTGGATTTGGGCATATTGTTCCTGGTACTGAGCGGGAACCGGCCCGGGCAGTTGGGAGCTGCGATTGACCTTAGGGCTCGAAGAGGACGAAGGTTGATTCGTTGTGCCCGTTGGGTGCGAGGCCATCGGAGTTGAGCAAGCGGCGAGGAGGAGCCCTCCAGCCATGACCACGACCCCGATGAAGAGGTACAGGCGCTGGGGTGGTCGCGAAGTCATTCGGCCAGGGTCGATAAGCGGGATCTTTACCAGCTAAAGATGAACAAACTGTGAGGTCGACTTTGATGGCCGTGTGAGGCTGGGATTTCGCCGACCGCATGAGCGCGGCACAAACTCCGATCCGACCTCTTAAGCAATCACGGATAGTGATGGCCGGCGTGTCCGGACTCCCGCTGAGATGGGCGTCGCCTTGGACCCGGAATGACCTGGGCTAGCCGCCCTCGCGTGATCTCGCGGTTGGTCTCGTCGCCCCTCCACGATCTGGGGAGCCCGATGATTTGCCGCCGGGAGCGGACTGAGTCGGGATTCGACCCGACAGTACGATCATGGCAACGCGTAGGCCTGCACCTCGACCACCCGCATTGCCGAGGTAGGGGTCCAGGGGGTTGTGGTCGTGTGCCAGCCGGAAGCATTCGCACCGGCCACCTCAAGCTCGAGCATGAGCTGGTAGGAGCCACCGACGATGGTCACCCCGCTCGACGCAGTGACCTGCCAGACCTTCCGGCCATCGATGAAGGCCGACGCCGACACCCCCGGTCGGAACTCGAAGCCATAGACGTGCACACCTTGGGTCAGGTTCGTGCCGACGCTATAGGCGGCCCCAAGCTGGCCCTGGGGGGCGAAGTAGTTGGAGCTGCCCACATTGCTCTGCGGGGCGACGCAATTGCAGAGCATCCCGCCCTCGAACTGGTCAAGCTCGGGCACGGGGCTCCTCCCCTTGTCGGGCATGAACCAGATGGCGGGCCACATGCCCTGGGACATGTCGGGCAGCTGCGCCTTGACCTGAACGTACCAGCCGCCGGCGGGCAGCGAGAACTTGCCCTCGGTGGTGACGATGCCGCTGATCCACGGATAGGTTCGGGCCCACTTGTTCGTGTTGCGCTGGGCCGTCAGCGTCAGGCCGTTGTTCACGCTGACCTGACCCGGGCCGTACATGGCGACATTCGGGTGGCCGGCGGTCGGACCGCTGTAGGGCAGCGGCAGGACGCCGCCGTCGTTCCAGACGCCTCCGTTCGACCCGAGGTAGGTCGTCCATTTGGTCGAGTCCAGGCTGGTGCCGGTGAACTGGTCCTCGAAGATGAGCTGGCTCGGGCTGTATCCAGCCGGCGCGATCATCGGAAGCAGGGGGCACTGTGCGGCCGTAGTGGCGAGGACGACGAGGAGGGCGAAGGCCCCGACTCCGGTGAACGACCCGAGCCTACGCCGCATCGGCATGTTCATCTCGAGCAACCTACCCACACCTTCAGCTGGTGAATCCGCGGTCATGAGCTGGGACGGACCGCGTTCGCCCTGGTCATCAGGCGCCGACCGGGTCATTCGGCGCACCGGAATTTCATCAGGCTCGATCCGAGCGTGTGGGTGCCAAGAATCTCATCCGGGATCTTGAACTGGGCCTTTCTCCAGAGCGGACGTGACCGCGAGAATGGTCCGTGGCCCTCTCGTTTCTCTATCTCGCCTTCCTCCGGACCATCCAGATCCTCTTCCTGCAACGGTCCGACGACTCCGGTCTGGCTATCGAGGTCGTCATGCTCCGCCACGAGGTGGCGGTCCTCCGTCGCCAAGTGGCCCGTCCTGTTCTGCAGCCGAAGGACCGAACGCTCCTTGCCGGCCTCAGCCGCCTGATGCCCCGGGCGAAGTTCGATCGGTTCTTTGTCCAGCCCGACACACTGCTCGGCTGGCATCGCGAGCTGGTTCGTCGCACGTGGACCTACCCGAAGCCGTCCGGTCGTCCGAAGATCCCCGCCGGGACAGGCTGGTGGTGGTTCGTCTAGCCAGGGAGAACCCGACATCGGGCCATCGACGGATCCACGGTGAGCTCTCCGTCTTGGGCATCGACCTGGCCCCGGCGAGCGTCTGGAACAGGTCGTCCAACAGGCCAGAAACCTGTCCGGCGAACTGGCCCAGCGTGCACGACCGGTGCGGTCCCTAATCCGGGATCGCGATGCCAAGTTCACAGCCACCTTCGACGGAGTCTTCCGCTCCGAGGGCATTCGGATCATCCGCACGCCGATCCGAGCGCCTCGAGCCATCGCCTTCGCGGAGCGTTTCGTCGGGACCGTTAGGCGGGAATGTCTGGATCGGGTACTGATCTTCGGTCGTCGACATCTCGCGCCGTAGTCCATGAGTACGTCGAGCACTACAACAGCCACCGGCCTCATCGATCACTCGGTCAGCACCCGCCTCAGGCGAAGAGCATGGCCCCGGCAGCATTGAAGAGTGTCGACCCTTCACAGCTCAGACGAATCCATCGGGCTCGGCGGACTGATCTACGAGTATCGCCTGGTCGCGTGACGTGTTTCTTGGCAACCACAGGCTGGAGGACAACGCTGGCGTGGCGCACCAGTTCAACGCCTGACGGCGGCGGACCTGAAGAAGGCGCTTGGGCTATAGGTCAGGGCGGAACCGGTGCGGTCAGCCAGCAGTCGCCTTGGTTGCCCCTCGATGCCCTATCCTCAGCCATTGAAGATGCGAGCGTTCGTATGAGGATCGGGTTCACCCCCCGCTGCTGAGAGATTCGGTGGTTCACCGCAGTAGAGGCGACCGAGAATCCCTTGACCCCCTCAGGGGTGCTATCCACATCACTTCCGAACCCTGAGTGACGAGGGTCCCACCACGTCGTAATCAGTAGAGCGACATCGGGACGAGAAGGCTTGATCCGACCTGTATGGACCGTATGTGATGCTCGTGTCCCATACGGCTGGAGGCCGGTCACACAATTTCTCCGACCGGGGCAAGTGGCTTTACGGTCATCGTCAAAGTCTGTTATAGGTAAGGGCAGAGAATGACCACCCAGGGGCGGAAGCGGAGAATGTTCATGTCGAGTGCATCTCGAGTCTGGCGGATTGGCGCGTGCGCAAGCACGGTCATCGCGGCGATACTGATTGCCTCCGGTGGGGCGGGGGCAGCGTCCGCCGGCTCCGGAGCCCATGGACTGGGACTGTTCCCGGCCCACTCGTGGGCGGGAGCGGGCTCGGGCGGCTCAACCCATGCCGCGACGCCGAAGACCCCCGGCGTGCAAGTGGTGGCCTCCGGACTCAATCAGCCCCATCACCTCACAATCGGGCCCGATGGGAACCTCTACGTGGCCGAGGCCGGCGATGGCGTCGTGGGCGCCGGCTGTCTCACGGGAACGGAGGCCGCCTGTGCCAACAATTCGGGCACCATCGACCGCATCACGCCGCAGGGGGCGGTGACCCACGTGGTCACGGGACTGCCCTCGGTGGGTAATCCCGGAGGCGGATCCGCCAGCGCCGGAGTGTCCGATGTGCGGGTCGTGAACGGCAAGATCTACGCCGTCATCCAGAACCAGAACATCGACCCGACCACGGGCCAGCAGACCTACGGCCCGGCCGGCGCACTCCTCGGTGACCTGGTCAGCGCCCCATTGAGCGGGGGGACGGCAACGTCGGTGGCCAGCTTCGGCCCCTATGAGGCGGCCAACAACCCCGACCAAGTCAACCCGCCGGTCGCGGGTGAGCAGGCTATCGACAGCGATCCCTACGGGCTCGTGGCCTACAACGGTGGCTTCGCTGTGGCCGACGCCGCCGCCAACGACATCCTCTTCGTGAACGCGGCCGGCCAGATCTCCACCCTGGCCGTGCTCCCCGTAATCTCCGAGCCGTCGGGCGGTGGATCGGTGATGGCCCAGGCGGTCCCGACCTCCTTGGCCGTCGGCCCGGACGGGGCGCTCTACGTCGGTGAGCTGGGCGGAGCTTCCAGCAACGACGTCGGGGACGTCAACGTCTACCGTATCGCCCCCGGTGGGACGCCCACCGTCTATGCCAGTGGCCTGACCATGATTGGGAGCATCGCCTTCGACCAGGCCGGACGGTTGCTGGTCATGGAGATCGACACGGCCGGAATCAATGACCCCGCGCTCTCGGGCCCTGGCCTGCCGGCTCCGGGAGCGATCATCAGGATAAACGCGGACGGCAGCCGGACCACCCTGGCCAGCGCCGGCCTCGAGTTCCCGCTCGGCATCACGGTGGCCCAGGACGGTTCGGTCTACGCGTCCAACTTCGGAGTCATCCCGGCCAGCGGGCCCGCTCCGGGCATCAGCGGCCAAGTCGTCCGGGTCTCCGACCCCAATCCCAGCGGCCAGCTGGGTGCCAACCTGGGCGGTTATCGCCTGGCCGCCTCGGACGGTGGGGTGTTCACCTACGGTGCCTTCGGTTTCTATGGCTCCGAGGGCGGAACCCGACTCAACCAGCCGGTAGTGGGCATCGCCTCCAACCCGGTGGGTCCGGGGTACTGGCTGGTGGCAGCCGACGGTGGGGTGTTCACCTTCGGAACGTCGAACTTCTACGGCTCGACGGGCGGCATGCGCCTCAACCAGCCCATCGTGGGCATGGCTCCGACTCCAGATGGACGGGGGTACTGGCTGGTGGCTGCCGACGGGGGGGTGTTCAGCTTCGGTGACGCCATGTTCCAGGGCTCAACCGGTGCCATCCACCTCAACAAGCCCATCGTCGGGATGGCAGCCACCCCGAGTGGCGGCGGCTACTACCTGTTCGCCTCTGACGGGGGGGTGTTCAGCTTCGGTGACGCCGTGTTCCATGGTTCCCACGGCGGGAGCCATCTGAACGCCGCCATCGTCGGAGGCGCCGTGACCTCCGCCGCGGGGGGCTACGACCTGTTCGCCGCCGACGGGGGCGTGTTCACGTACGGGGACGCCAAGTTCTTCGGCTCGATGGGTGGCGTCCGGCTCAACCAGCCCGTGGTCGGGGGCCAGATGACGCCGGACAACGGCGGCTACCTGATGGCCGCGGCCGATGGCGGGATCTTCACCTTCGGGAATGCCCAGTTCGCCGGCTCCGCCGGCGCCCTGAAGCTCAACAAGCCGGTCGTCGGGATCGGCTAGCTCGTCGGTTGCCCCCGGGTCGCACGGTTGCGGCACGGGGGCAACGGGCTGTGCCAGGCGGGTCCAAATTCAGGCTGGTGCCAAAGGCGGCGTGGGCGGATTGCCCGACACGTCCGGCTCCAGTGGCTGCGGTTCGGGATCTACAGGGGATCAGACGGCCGGGGGCGTGGGGAGGTGATGGACCCGCACCTCGAGTGGCCGAACGTCGTTTTCAGGGCACGAAGAGGGCACCTTTTCGTCCAGCGCGCCTACCGAACGGCCAGCTTGCAATCCGTCGACAGGACCTTTGAATTCAGTCATTGAAGCTGAGGCATTCGTCTGAGGATTGGGGTCAACCTCCGTAGCTGAGATCTCAATAAAGCGCCCCACCCCCGGCGACGCTCCTATCAATGTCAAGCCCTGCACGGGGCTTCGAGGTTGAGACAGCGGACACAACAATGATGAGCCACTCGACAAGCGAAGGCATGCTCTTACGAAGTCACACGTCTCTAGAAACAGAGCCCGAGGCGTGGGTCGGCGGGTCGCCGGGAAGTCAGTCCCGAAGGACGACAGTTATGGGGTGAGCCAGACCCACACCACGGGGCTTCAGCCGCGAGGGAGGTAGCGATAGGTCTCGCGGGCGATGTAGCGCTGGAGGATCCGGATGACATCCCGCTTGGTCTTTCCATCCTTCACCCGGCGGTCGAAGTAGTGAGTGGTCTCGGGGTCATGGGCGATCCGGACCATGGCGATCCGCCACAGGGCGCTGTTGGCCTGTCGGTCGCCGCCGTCGTGGCGTCGAAGGTGTCCGGCGTTCTTCCCCGAGTCGGCCGGCACCGGAGAGACACCGCAGAGGTGGGCCCAGGCGGCCTCCGAGTGGAGCCGCTCGGGGTTGTCGCCGGCGGCCACCAACAGAGCGGCAGCGGTGTCGGGTCCGACGCCGAACAGGCCCAGCAGATCGGGGGCCGTGGCGATCAAGAGCGACTCGATCTTCTCGTTCAGCTCGACGAGTTCGTCGTCGAGCGCCTGGATCCGGTGAGCCAGCGAGGAGAGGGATGCCTTGGTGGCCGCGGTCACCGGATCGGCAGATCGACTGGGTCGGAGCTTTGCTCCCTCGGCGACGAGGGCCGTGACGCTCAGACCCTTCAGGCGGGCATGGAGCTGGTCAGGGGCGGTAATTCCCAGGTGCCGCATCTGGACGATGGCCTTCACCCGGGCCTGGCGGGCCGAGCGCTTGGCCACCACCAACACCCGGATGGCCTCGATGGGTCCGTCCATGGTCTTGCCGGCACCTGAGGCCCGGCCACTGAGAGCCGCCCGAGCCGCCTCGATGGCATCGAGGGGGTCGGACTTGCCGTGGTTGCGCCGGGCCTGACGGTTGGGTCGGTTGACCTCGACCACGTCGATGCCCCGTCGACGAAGGAACCGGGCCAGTCCGACCCCATAGGAACCGGTCCCCTCGACCCCGATCATGGTCACTTCACCGAAGCCCTCGAACCATGAGAGCAGTGCTTTGTAGCCTGCGGCGTTGGCTTCGAACGGTTCGGTCCCGATCAGCCTGCCCAGCGGGTCCAGGGCTGCAGCCAGGTGGACGTCCAAGTGGGTGTCGACACCACCGGTGATACCGGGCGCGGCTTCTACGATGGTCATGGCCATCCCTTCCTTCCTTAAGCGGTTGAGGGGTGGCACGGCCGTCCCCGATCGGAGTGACGGGCGGTCCGACTTGTGGCGCAAGCCGGACCAATCACCCAACCTCAGAGACGGGGCGTGCCGTTGTCAATGTGCGCCTGGAAGAACTCAGCCGACGACGTCACAAGACGCCCCAGAACACCAAGTCAGGCAGAATCTCCCAGTGCTCCCGAAGCTATTGAGAACCAGCAGTCAAGCGGTGGACCCTGCGGGACATTGTCATTGTTGTGGGGCAGGGGCGGCGTCACGCCTCGACGGACGCCGCCGGACAACGGCACCCTTTACGAAGGACGGTGCTGATCTAGAAATGCATCAATCGCAGACCAGTCGTTTGCCCTACCCGTGGCAGCGCACTCGAACAGGACGATCTGCGCACGCTCATGCTCGACGACGGCCTCACCCAAAGCGGATTCCTCCTCAGGCAGTACGTCCGCAAGGTTCGTGTACATCCTCAACGTATCTGGCGTGTATGCCAAGGCGTTCGCCAAGACTTCCTTCCAGTCGTTGCCCACTTCGGCCACTTCAGCGCCGATGCGTTCGGCCTCGTCTTGGTCGATCGACACCCCATACCTTCGAGCAACAGCCTCGATGAGGTCTCTTGTCGTCTTCTCCACAGATGCAAGGACATCGAATTCTTGACGGTGATCGGGGAGCCGCTCGCCGAGCGCCTTGTAGTAGCTAA
The DNA here is from genome assembly GCA_963727075.1 of uncultured Acidimicrobiales bacterium. GTDB lineage: Bacteria > Actinomycetota > Acidimicrobiia > Acidimicrobiales > RAAP-2 > Bog-756. The sequence continues at coordinate 4,010 of CAVSET010000002.1, read as the reverse complement.
CACCCGAGACTTCCGCTGCCCAACACTCGCTTAGAGCACGCTGCAGCACGTCCACTTCCACCATGGTGATGCTCCCTTCCGCTTGCAACCCCTACTGTACGAGCCAACGGCACGCCGCTCCGGCGTCGTGCCGGATCACGGGCACTCCTCTAGCAGTTATCCACACGCCCGGATGTGCCGGTCGGGGACGCTCAAGGTGTCCCACCTACCCGGCGTTCAGGGGCAGGTCGTCAGTTCGTCGCAGGATCGGTCATCGGCGTGTGAAGGTCAGGTGAGTGACGCCGCTCGGTGACGAGACCGCCTCCACGTCGTACTGCTGCTCCAACGCCTCCAGGCCGTCCCACAGCCGAACGCCGCGGCCGAGCAGAATCGGAACCTGCACGACGTGCAGATGGTCGACGAGACCGGCGGCAATGAACGCGGCGCATCGTGGTCGGGCCCCCGCCAATGCGGACGTCCTGACCGGCGGCTCCGTCCCGCGCCACTCCGAGTGCATCCGCTGGCGCGGCGTCGAGGAAGTGGAACGTCGTACCACCGTCCATCTCCAGCGACGGGCGCGGATTGTGGGTCAGGACGTACGTCGGCGTGTGGAACGGTGGGTTGTCGCCCCACCACCCGCGCCACTTCGGGTCGTCCTGCCAGCCCGGAGGGCCGAACTTGCCCGCGCCCATGATCTCCGCACCGATCCCGGGTCCGTACTGGTCGGCCATCACGTGATCGACCCCCTCGGTGCCGCCCGACTCGCCGAGGACTTCACGGCGGCCGAACCGGGTCGCGAACATCCACTCGTGGAGCCGATGCCCGGCGTGGCCGAACGGGGCGTCGAACGTCATGCCCTCGCCGGTCCCAAATCCGTCCAGGGAGATTGAGAAGTTGTGGACACGGACCTGGGACATGGCGGCCTCCGAAGCATTGGGTGATTGAGATATGCAACTGGTACACGCTAACGCTGAGCGAAGCCGAGCCGCCTGTCCACAAAGTGCCGTTTGGCCACAGTCAATAACCACCGCCGACCCGGCGATCAGGGGCAGTCGTCGAATCCTTCGAGCTAAGTCAAAGTCCATTCGGCGATTGGTCGAGTATCGCCACCACCGCTGAAAGCCAGCGCCACGTCCAGCGTTCTTAGCGCTGATCCCGGTGGGATCTGAAGGCTGACGCATCGTCCACGGGTTGTCCTCGGGCTTGACCCATGCCGATGAGCAGAGACGTCCGCCCGGCTTTAGAACGCGCGCGAACTCGGCCGTCGCCTTGGGCTTGGAATCTTGGCGATCCTATTTGGATTGTCGTGATGGGCTTCGTCGTCGCTTCGAAGTCGAGCACCCCTGAGGCTCCACCAGTCTGACCTTCAGGTGGGCCGGTTCCGAAGGGGGATTGCCATCCTGCCATCCATCTCCGGCCCCGACTTCGGCATCGTATGGTGCGCGGCTTGGACGGACCTGTGAGCCGCTATGACGCATACACTTCCACGGGCTCCGTCTCAGAGGTCAGCGCCTACGGGCCGGTGACCGCCCCTTCCGGACAGCCACCGACCCATCCCACGGAGCACTGTGAGAGGCACTGGTTCCCCCGAAGCAATGGCTGCCCGCCTTCGCCTCGGGTACATGAGCAGTACCCGCGCTGCGCCCGACGGCAAACGGATTCCCTGTAGACGCCGGGTCCGGAGCAGAGGCGGCGGAACCCCCACTCAACGGACCCGGCGGCGAGCACCGTACCCAGGGCACCGAGGACAAAACCCGTCCCCTTCCCCCCGTTTGAGGACAGCGTTCTCGAATCGGCTTTCAAGCAATCAGTCACCAGGTGTAGTGAGATTCTCACGCTCTGTGTGAGCAGTTGACAGTGTTGGGTCGGGGCAGATGGAGTAGTGCTCATCGCGAACGGATACAGAGAGCTGCCCCCTGTGGAGCTGGGTTGATGACGCTACGTCGGTATCTCGCGCTGGGTGCGGTTCTCTTGGCCGCCATCGCGGCGTTCGTTGGGTCCCGGGGGGCTACCTCTTCGGCAACCACTGGCCCCATGGGCCGGGGATATTGGACGGTAGCCAGCGACGGCGGTGTCTTCGCCTTCGGTGGTGCTGCCTTCCATGGCTCCACCGGCAATATGCGCATCAACCAACCGATGGTGGGCATGGCGGCCACCCCGAGTGGGAGGGGCTACTGGTTGGTCGCCGCCGATGGTGGCATCTTCAGCGGCGGGGACGCCGCCTTCTACGGGTCGACTGGTGCCATTCACCTGAACAAGCCAATCGTGGGTATGGCCTCCACATCGACTGGCCACGGGTACTGGCTCGTCGCCTCTGATGGCGGCATCTTCGCCTTCGGTGATGCCCGGTTCCATGGGTCGACCGGCAGCCTGCACCTCAACCGGCCGGTGGTCGGGATGACGCCGACCTCTGATGGAGGTGGCTACTGGCTGGTGGCGTCGGACGGGGGCATCTTCGCCTTCGGCGACGCAGTCTTCCGCGGCTCGATGGGTGGACAGCCCCTCAACTCCCCGGTGGTGGGTATCGCCGCCGACCGCGGGACCGGTGGCTACTGGTTGGTGGCTTCCGATGGCGGGGTGTTTGCCTTTGGCGCTCCGTTCTACGGGTCGACCGGAAACCTCCGGCTCAATCGGCCTGTGGTCGGCATATCGGCTACCAGCCGACGGGGGCGGCTACTGGTTCGTAGCCGCCGATGGTGGCATCTTCAGCGGCGGGGATGCTGGCTTCTACGGGTCGACCGGGGCGATCCACCTCAACCAGCCGGTGGTCGGTATGGCCGGGACTGACGGTGGCCTGCCTCCTAGCCCGGTGTTCGGGGGCACGCCACCGGCTCCGCCGCCGCCGCCACTACCACCACCACCACCACCACCCGCCTGGGACGCACAAGGTCTTGGTGATCCCCGAGGAGAACGCCACCAGGGCCGGGTCCATTGCCGCGATGCCGTACCTGACGAGCCTGGGCAACCAGTTCGGAACGGCGACCAACTACTTCGCCGTTATCCACCCGAGCCTGGGTGACTACCTGGCCATGTTCGCGGGGCAGACGCACAAACAGTGCCCTGTCGGCCCGCTCTGCAATCCGCCCCCGCCATCGGTCTTCGGCCAGACGGTGGCAGCTCACAAGACGGCCAAGGTCTACGCCGAGGACATGCCCGCCAACTGCGGACCCATGCAGGTCGGCCTGTACGTCCCCTGGCACGCGCCTTGGCCGTACTTCCTCGACCCGACCGAGCAGGCAGCGTGCCAACAGTTCGACGTGCCTAGCGGTACGACGAGCGGCGGGGCGTTCCTCTCCGACATCCAAAGCGGCAACCTCCCGGTCACCGGCGAGTTTGCACCGAACCTCGACCATGACGCCCACAACGCCGTGGCCGGTGGAGCATTGGCCTCAGCCGACGCCTTCCTGCAAGCCTGGCTCCCGATAATCATGGCGGGACCGGACTACTCGCGGGGTGACCTCACCATCATCGTCACCTTTGACGAGGACGACGGCACCACTGGCAATAACGTGCAGTTCGTCGCCATCGACCCTCGACTCAATCACAAGGTCGTCACCGGGACCTTCACTCACTACTCACTCGCCCGGTGGCTGGAGGACAACGCTCGCGTGGCGCACCAGTTCAATGCCGTGACGGCGGCGGACCTGAAGAAGGCGTTTGGGCTATAGGTCAGGGCGGAATCGGTGTGATCAGCGAGCAGTCGCCCTGGTTGCCCCTCGATGCCCTATCCTCAGCCATTGAAGCTGAGGCATCCGTCTGAGGACTGGGATCAACCTCCGCAGTTGAGATCTCAATAAGCGCCCCGCTCCCGGCGATCGGGGACAGCCGGGGCGAGGTTCGAAGCTACACGTTCTGGGCTACCCAGCCCTGAGATGTCGATGAGCGGTGTCGGGCCGTCCTGAGATCGCTGAGAGACGCCTGAGACGATCGCACGCGGCACTTTTGCGGGTACGTGACGCACAGTCGGCACCGTTGCCTCACATCCGACCGGTAGGACTTGGTCTGGCTGTCCGCGGTGGCGGATCACCGTG
>CAVSET010000001.1:0-801284 GCA_963727075.1 uncultured Acidimicrobiales bacterium | reverse complement strand
CGTGAACCCACACGCACACCGAGGATCAGCGCCTTGGTCGGGGCAAAAGTTGCGGAGGTTCGTGATGAGTCCAGTGGGCGACGCGACGGCGGATCACGTGTTGGTGACGCCATGCGTGGGTGCGGGGCGGGTGGACCGGTGCAGGCACTCGTTCGAAGAAGAGACGTTTGCCGAACCCGACGAGGGTCAGGTAGGCGGTCACCATGCCAACAAGCGCGACGAAGAACCACGCGGGAAGCGGCTGGAACCCCGAGCGCGTGGGCAAACGGCGAGTAGGGAAGGCACGCACCGACCGCCACCACCGTCAAGACGGCGATAAGCATCGCTCGGCTGGGGCGGCTGTGCCAGAACGGGATGCGTCGGGTACGGATCACGAATACAACCAGGGTCTGGGTGGCAAGGGATTCAACGAACCAGCCCGATCGGAATAGGGGCGGTCCGGCGTGGAAGATCCGCAGCATGATGGCAAAGGTGACGAAGTCGAACAGCGAGCTGATCGGCCCGAAGAAGAGCATGAAGCGGCGGATGAAGTGAAGGTCCCAGTGCGAGGGCCGTGTGAGCATCTCGTCATCGACGAGGTCCGTGGGAATCGTCATCTGGCTCGAGTCGTAGAGCAGATTGTTGAGCAGGATCTGGGATGGGAGCATAGGAAGGAACGACAAGAACGTGGACGCCACCGCGGCGCTAAACATGTTCCCGAAGTTCGACGAGGTTCCCATTAGCACGTACTTGATCGTGTTCGCGAAAGTCCGGCGCCCCTCGGCGACACCTTCTGCCAGAACGTCGAGGTCCTTTTCCAGCAACACAATGTCGGCCGCGTCCTTTGCTACGTCGGCTCCGGACTCGACTGAGATCCCCACATCGGCGGCGTGGAGCACGACTGCGTCGTTCACGCCGTCGCCCAGGAACGCTACGTCGCGGCCAACGGTGCGGTGCATGCGAACGAGGCGACCCTTCTGCTCGGGACTCACACGAGCAAAGATTGTGGTCGCGGCTACTCGGTTGCGTAGCGAGTCGTCATCGAGCGATTCGATCTGCGAACCCGTCAGCGTGGCCTCGACGTCCAGACCGAGATCTTGGCAGATCTTTTCTGCGACGATGGCGTTGTCGCCGGTAACGACCTTGACTGTGATGCCGAGATCCGCGAGCCGGCGGAGCGATTTGGCGGCGTCGCCTTTGGGCGGATCAAGGAACACGAGATAGCCCTCGAGCGTGAGGTCGAGCTCGTTGGCTGGTGTAATGGTTGTGAGTCCCGGCGCCAGTCGCGTGGCAACTGCAACCACGCGACTGCCGGCGCTGAACTCAGCCTCGAGCGCGGCGCGCGCAGAGTCCGAAACATTCGTACATAAGGCGAGAACGTCCTCAGGCGCGCCCTTCGTGACGAGCAGATGACCGCGCTCGGTGTCGTCAACTAGCACCGACGTCATGCGCCGATCGTGGTCGAACGGCACTGTCGCAAGCCGCCGGCTTGTCGGCGCGACCGTCTGTGCTTCGGGTGCTTCCCAGAGCGCGACGTCGAGTGGGTTTCCCCCGACCGCGTGGTGGCCCTCGATGGTCGCCTCGGTGCAGACCAATCCCAACGCGAGCACTTCAGAAGAGGCCACGCCAGTAGCGTCAATCGCACGCTCAAACGCGATATGCCCCTCGGTCAGTGTGCCCGTCTTGTCGGTGAGCAACACTTCGATATCGCCGAGATCCTCGATGCACACAAGCCGCTTCACGAGGACCTTCTTGCGGGCAAGCCGCCGCGATCCCGTTGCCAAGCTTGTGGTCACCACCGCCGGCAGCAGCTGAGGGGTGATGCCGACTGCGATCGCAAGCGAGAACAGCAGCGACTCCAGCAGAGGCCTGTGCAACAAGACATTGATCACGAAGATCGAAGTCGTGAGCACCCCGGCGACACGCGCGAGCAGCCCAGAGAAGTGGCGAAGCCCTGCCTGGAACTCGGTCTCCTCTTGGTGCTCTCCGAGACCCAGCGCGATGCGACCAAACTCGGTGCGGGTTCCGGTCGCCACGACGACCGCATCGCCCGATCCGGAGTGCACGATCGTGCCCATGAACGCGCATGAGCTCATGTCACCCAGATCGATGCCAGCTGTGACCGCTCCCGGCGACTTCTCAGTCGGCTGCGACTCTCCCGTGAGGACCGACTCGTCGCACTCCAGTCCATCGGAGGCGAGCACGCGTACATCAGCTGGGATGATGGCGCCCATGGTTAGATGCACCACATCGCCCGGCACCAGAATGATGACGTCCACCGCTTCCGAGCGGTCGTCTCGACGCACTACGACCTCATGGCGGATCTGGGTATGCAGAGCCTCGGCCGCCAGTTCCACGCGGTATTCGTTCACGAAGCCCAATCCCACCGACACGAGCAGGATCACTCCGATGATCAGCGCATCGGATCGGTCCCCGACGAAGAAGGAGATCGTCGCCGTGACCAACAACAGCAAGAGCAGCGCGCTGTGCAACTGACGACCCAACACGACCCACCAACGCAGTCGGTGAGTATGTACAGCGTTTGGTCCCCCGACTGCAAGCCGCCGGGAAGCCTCGCCAGCTGCAAGACCGACCTCACTTGTCCCAAGACGGGCGAGAACCGCATCACAAGAAAGGGCGGCGGCCTCGGCCAGATTGACCTGCGCCCACGTCTCATTGCCGACTGACTCACCACTCGCGCGAGCAAGAACCGCCACCCAGGCATGATCCCACGTACCTGGCTGGAAGGAGGCGGACGGATTCCAACCCCTACTGCTGTCCGCCGCTGCGACCGCTCGCAACTGTCGGTTGTGCGCTGGCCCGTTCCGACGATGTGAGGCTCTACAGATCAGCGGCCGACCCATTAGTCAGTCAGTGAAGTGGTCCGTGTGTCGGTTCTGTGTCCGTTGCACCGGCCTCTCAGGCACAACTGCCCCGTTCTTGCCGACCTCGAAAGTAGCGAGACTGCTCGACTGGGCCTGCAAGGGCATGGGGACGCGGGCAGCACCACGTCGGCGGGGGTCCACAGCGAAAAGGGAGCTCCATGTCGATCTGGTTGTGAAGGATTCGCGCACGGACGATGCGATCAGGGTCGTTCTTGAGCCCGACGTTCGGTGTCCAGGTCGGGAGGATCGTGCAGGCCGAGACCGTGCAGCGAAGCAATCCTTTCATCAACCGAGCTGAACTTTGCTCTGCACCCCGGCAAGAATGGTCAGATGACAGCTTGGGAGTACCTGATCATCGCTCTTCCTCGATTCGAGGCACCGACCGCCGGGCGGGACCCTCGGCGGCGGTACAGTGAAAGGGCCCGAGTCCCGACAATGACCCGGATTGAAGGGCTACTGTTCGGACCCCTTGCGTGTGGGCCCTCGGGAGCGTCCCAAGGAGGAACGACAACTGCGGTCAAGAGACCTACCAGCGTGACCGGTTTTCACCCTCGATCCCGGCTCTTTGGTGTGGGTTTACCCCCGAGGACCCAATACAATGCTACGCCCCGAATCGATCAGAAGAAACGGGATTTGGACCCACATGTTCCTAAGTGGCGCATTGGTATCAACAAGGTCCATGGGCAGAACACCTAGCCGGCGTTCGGGGGCAGGGGCAACCAGTGGTTTCTGACGGCTACCGATACCAGGCCAGTTGCTCTGAGGTGGCCAGCAACGTGCCTTGTCGGCTCCAGATCCGAAGGTGTTCTCCCGAGGTCGACTGTGTGGGGCCTCGAGGGTCCATGCTGAGCTCAACCTCGGTCGGGGCCACCGGATCGGAAGGAAGCGGGTGGCGAGGCTCATGCACACTGCCGACATCCGGGGCGTCTGCCACCGAAGAAAGGGCCGCCACCGGCCCCCGGCTGTCCACGAGGACCTGGTGCAGCGGAAGTTCGTGGCCGAAGGCCCCGACCAGCTGTGGTGCACTGACATCACCGAGCACCCGACCAGAGAGGGCAAGGTCGACTGCTGTGCCCTCCTCGACGTCTTTTCGAGACGAATCGTAGGCACGTGGCCGCTCTCACAATCTTGAGCTCGAGTCGATCGAGGCGCAAAGGGGAAGCCTCCCCCTTGCGGTGGTATGGGTCGCGGATAAGGCTGTCGTCGATGGTTCTCACGAGCTGAATACATCGAAAGGCGGATGACATGAGCACGCAGCAACTATCGAATGTCTGGTCGGCTGGTCGCTTCCGCTGCGGTCATTCTCGCAGTGCTTCTCCCGGCCGAACGTGCTCTTGGTCAGTCCTCGCCCCCGATCGACGTACATTCACCGTCGAGTCCGATCGGGACTGGACCTCTGACGAGTGCCGATGACGCCCGGATCGCAGCCCAGTCGGCCGCCGGCCGCACAATCCCATTGTGGTCAGGTACCGCCTCGTACCAGGGGAGGACGTATTCGTACCAGATGGTGGGAAAGAGTCCCTTCGTCCATCACGTCCACCCCTGGGTCGTGGTTGACGCCCCTGTCATCTCGATGGTCTTGCATTTCCCCGACGGCACCACGTCGGACCCGACGAAGCCGACCGGGTGCGGCACCTCGATGTCCCTCTCGCCCCGGCAGCTCGTGGCCGGTTCACCCATCTTTCGAGAGCATTCGTACACGATCGGCGGAGTCCACATCGGAAAAGGGCAATACGTTGACGAATTCCAACGTGCGAACTTCTGGAACGCCATCCAGGCGTCGAACAACCCTAAGTACGGGGTCAAGCTCAGAGGCTCGTTCTCGAGGGTCGTCAACCTCAGCCCCGCTCAGACGGCCGCTTTCCATCCCTTGACTGACCCGGTATTCCGCCCGCCCTGTGGGCACGTGTGGGGCCTCGACGCCTTCGCCGTGGACAACTACCTCCAAAAGACGCTCATTCCGAGTCTGCGCCTCCCCTCGACGTCGTTTCCAATATTCCTCGGAAGCGATATCTTCGGCTATGTAGGCGCCCCTGGTCTGTTCGACGTGACCGGCAACCACGGGTCATATCTGAACTCCCACGGCCGGCTTCAGACCTACGCCGAAGTGGACTACGGCACCACGGGCTTCGAAACAACCGACATCAGCGTCTTGGCGCACGAGGTCGGTGAGTGGATGGATGACCCGCTCAATGACAATGCCTCGCCAGCGAGGGTGGGCAGTTGCCAAAGCACACCTCCCGCCCCGCCGAACAGCATCGAAGTGGGCGATCCCCTCGGCGGTGTTAACGAGACGGTGGGCCCCATGCGCAACGGCGTCACCTATCACCCTCAAGAACTCGCCTTTCTCTCGTGGTTCTACAACCAAGTACCTTCGCAAGCCGTGAATGCCACTTGGTACTCCTCCAACGGGACGTTTCACACCGACTCGACGAATACTCTGTTCTGCTTCTAGTCGTGCGTTCAGGTGCCCTGCGTTGCATGGCAAAGGAGCGGACGGCGAAGAACCCGGCCTTGCGCTGGTGGTGAATGTGGACCAAATCTCCGCCCGACACGTCATCAGCCTGCGTAGCTGAGATCTCGATATCCGCCCCGCTCCCGGCGACAGAGGAGTCCCCACCGGCCTTAGTGATCGCCAGAGGCACGATGGAGAAGTGCCCACGACGGACTCATCCGTAGCATCAGGCCAAATTGTAACAACCAAGGCCGTCGAACCCGACACGTCCGCAAAGGGTACCCGCGACGGTTTACTTTTCGAGGGCCTCTGCCTATACTCAACTTTTAGTAGTACGTGTTGAGACCATCGAGCTTGGCGGCTTGGGTAGGGTCGGCGGATAGGGCGGAAGACATGCAGTTGACTCGCGGATCATTGGATCGGCTTCGCATTGGAAGTGGACTCCCCAGAAGGACGTCCGAGCCAAAAGTTCAAAACCGGTACGCGCAGTCCTCACTAAGCGCACCGGCGTGGCTGTCCTCATGGTGCTCGCTGCGGTGGCCACCCCGGTGGTGGCGACCGTTCTGCAAGAAGCTCCAGCGGCAGCCGCGTTCGTGCCCATTACGTCCGGCGACCTGATTGTGTCGCAGGGAATCTGTCGCCAGGGACGGTGGATGAGTACACACCCTCCGGCACGTTGGTGCAGCAGATCACCACGGCCAACGGGCCCGCCGGTACCGCCTTTGACGGCGTGGGCACTCTACATCACTGAGTTCTTTGGCAACGACATCTTGAAGGTGGATCACACCACCGGGGTGGTGTCCGTCTTCTCCAACGACACCATCTTGGGCGACGGCTCGGTCTACAACTCACCAGAAAGCATCGCCTTTGGACCCAATTTCAATTCCATCTACGTCACCGATGCCAACCGCAACGGACCTGGTGGTGGGATGCACTAATGGACCCAACTACCGGGGCAGGGACCGCGTTTTCTCGTTGCCAAGTAGCAATGGCAGCAATGGTGTAGGTGAGTCCGACTGGGACTGCCCTTGACGGTAACGGGAACGTATATATGACCAACGAGAACTCGACCCAGGGGGTTATGCAAGTCAACACAACCTCGGGTGATGTCATCCAGCCCAGCTTCATACCCAACTTGCCGACCATTGGCTACGCACTCTCGTTCGACAAGAACGGTAACGTGTGGGTCGGTGACACGAACGCGGTCCTGGAATACAGCCCGAGTGGGGTGCTTCTCCAAACCATCACCGACCCAAGCTTCAACACGATTTTTGCGGCGACGTTCAATCCGGCAGGTGACACCTTCTATGCCGGAGACCTCGGCTCTGGGAGCGTGTTCACCTACAACCTGAGCGGCACCCAGCTGGGTTCATTCAACGTCGGTTCGGGGATTTCCGGCCTGTCGGTCGCAGGCTCGATTGTGACGCCCAAGGTTCCCGAGGGCGTGCCCTCGCCCTCAAGCCTCACCTTCCCGCCTGACGCCGTCAGGACGCGAATTCCGAGCCAAACGGTGACCCTGACCAGCACGGGCACCGCCCCGTTGGTCATCAGCACCGCCACGCTCACTGATCCCAACTTCGTGATCACCAGCACCACCTGCACCACCGGGTTGAGCCTTTAACCCGACCCAAACGTGCACGGCGGACGTGGCCGCCAAGGCGACCGTCACGGGGCCGTTGAGTGGCAGTAACCGCTGCAGTTCAACGACAATGCTGCCGATAGCCCTCAGAATGTGAGTCTCGAGCCGCATGGAACCTCGGGAAGGGCGTGTTCACCGGTTGTCAAGCACGTGTTTACGATCGGCAATCCGAGATTGGAGATCGTCAGGGTCTTGATCACGGGCAGCTGCCTCAGTGGCGCAACCCACGTCATGTTCGGCAGCCTGGCGGCCACGAGCTTCACCGTGGGCTACGGCGGCAACATCGTGGCGTCCCCACCGCAACAACCGGCGGGCACCGTGGATGTCACCGTGACCACACCGGGCGGAACGAGCGCACTCAACCCGCCTAGCGATCAGTACACGTACTGGCTGCCGAGGATCACCCAGGTGCTTCCCAACCATGGCCCCGTCACAGGTGGAAACACGGTGCTCATCCGTGGGTTCATGTTCTCGGGAACCCCGCCCCCACTGTCAGCTTCGGAACCGGAAACTTCTCGTCGTCGGTGGTGGTGATGAGCGACGGCATCATTCACGCTCTCGTCCCACCGCACAGCAGCGGCACCGTGGATGTTCAGGTGACCGCGTTCACGGGGACAAGTCTCCCCACCTCATTGAGCCATTACACCTACAAATGAGCTATGAGGATTTGGCTTCTTCCGGCTTGCCGGTGTTGAGTCCGAATACCTGTTCGAGTATGGAATGGAAGCCCGCCCCTGGATTAGGCCCGGGGCGGGCTTTCTCGCGGCTGATCGCTCTGCCGGGCGTGCCGATCTGCACCTCAGAGCAGGAGCTTCGCCGTTTCGGCGTTGGTTATCATGTCGGAGCGGCTGGTGGGGTTTGCTCGTCGTTCGAGACCATAAGCCGAAACTTCAGCATCCCTAGAGTGCCGGTATGGGACAGGCCTGCTGTGCCGCTTGAAGGATTCTCTGCTTTGCACGCTGAGAAGAGAGCCTCTACGCGGCGTACCGGTGGAACGAGGGTGAGGAGATCTCCTTCGGACATTTCGTCGCCAATGGAGGGTGGAGAGGCGCGATCTGAACGCCGCTCCCGGGCACCACCAGTCTCCTCATGAGCGGCTTCGACGAAAGTCCAGGTGAAGGGGACTTGCCTGAGGTTCAGCACTCGCGGGCTGGTCATCTCCCCTGCCCCTGTGCCGAGCCCCGCGGTAGGCCATAAGTTCTGGGCGTGCTGCATATCCACCGCGCGGAGAGGGCTGACGCTCTGGTCGGCATGCTGGGAGACCTTGTGGTGGATCCCCTCGACAGCGTGATGGAGGCCGAAATCGTCGCCGTTCCGTCCCGCGGTATCGAGCGTTGGCTGACGCAGCAGCTCTCCGGTCGGCTGGGGGCGAGGCATGGTCACGCCGATGGCGTGTGTGCCAACGTGGACTTCCCGTTTCCGGGTGCCCTCGTCGGCCGGGCCCTCGCCACCGCATCCGGCGTAGATCCCGATACCGACCCTTGGCGCCCGGAGAGGTCGGTATGGCCACTGATTGACGTGGTTGACGCGTACCTTGACGAGCCGTGGCTCGCCCCGCTCGCCGCGCATCTGCGAAACGCCGGTCCAGAGGGCGAGCTGCGCCGCTTCGCCACCGTTCGCCATGTCGCCGACCTGTACGATCGCTACGGCGTCCATCGACCAGAGATGCTGAGGCTGTGGGCGGCCGGCGAAGACCAGGGGACCTCTCCCGACAGCCGGTGGCAGACTGAGCTGTGGCGCCGCCTGCGGGAGCGGATCGGAACGCCCAGTCCGGCCGAGCGACTCGGCGACGCCTGCATTCGCCTGAGAGCGGACCCCTCAGACACCGGCCTGCCCGAGCGCGTTTCCCTGTTCGGCCTTACCCGTCTGCCCGCCAGCTACCTGGATGTTCTGCGGGCACTGGCCGCCGGCCTGGACGTGCACCTGTTCTTGCTGCATCCGTCGCCCTCCCTTTGGCAGCTGCTGGCCAGCTACCGAGCCCCGCGGGGCCTACGACGTGCCGACGACCCCACCGACGAGCAGACCGTGAACCCCCTGCTCGGCTCCTGGGGCCGAGACGCCCGTGAGATGCAGCTGGTGCTCACCGCCACCGGTGACGACGGAACCGACGAACACCGGCCGTTCGGTCGACACGTCGGACACCGTGCTGCGGCGGATCCAGGGCGATGTGCACGGCAATCGATCGCCCCCCGGACGCCCGCTGCCCGGCCACGACGACGAGCGGGCGCCTCTCGATCCGAGAGACCGCAGTGTCCAGGTTCACGCGTGTCATGGGCGGGGCCGCCAGGTCGAAGTCCTGCGAGACGCCATCCTTCACCTTCTCGGTGATGACGACGACCTGGAACTCCGCGACGTGATTGTCATGTGCCCCGACATCGAGACGTACGCACCGCTCATCGACGCCACCTTCGGTGCCTCCGATCTCGTCGACGATGACAGTGACGCGCGAGGCCTTCCCAACCTACGAGTTCGTCTCGCCGACCGTTCTCTTCGTCAGACCAACCCCGTCCTCGGTGTGATTGCCGAACTCCTCGACCTGGCGAGTTCACGGGTGACCGCCTCCCAGGTCCTCGACCTGGCGGGCCGGGATCCCGTCCGCCGTCGATTCGGATTCGACGATGATGATCTTGGGCGGCTCAAGGAGTGGGTTGTGGGGGCAGGTGTCCGGTGGGGCTTCGACGCCGCCCGCCGGGCCCCGTTCAAGCTCGACAGACTCGAGGCCAACACCTGGCGAGCCGGGCTGGACCGCACCTTGGTCGGCGTGACGATGGCCGACGAACGCGAGCGCCTCGTGGGAGGCGTGCTCCCTCTCGACGACGTCGAGAGTGGCGACATCGAACTGGTGGGCCGGTTTGCCGAATTCATCGACCGCCTCGACGCCGCGGTCACCGCCCTCGGAGAGAGCAAGCCCATCGCCGGGTGGGCCTCCTCGATCGCTGAGGCCACCGACGCCCTGACCACGACCTCCGGACAGGACGCCTGGCAGCGGACGCAGCTGCAACGTCTGCTTGACGACCTGGCCGACGAGGCCACCACCAACGGCACCGTCGCCTCGGTTGTGCTCGACCCCGGTGACATCGGCTCGCTCCTCGCCGACCGCCTCAGGGGGCGTCCCACTCGAGCCAACTTCCGGACAGGACACCTCACCATCTGCACGCTCGTCCCGATGCGGTCCGTGCCCCACCGGGTGGTGTGCCTACTCGGCCTCGACGACGGGGTGTTCCCTCGGGTCAATGAACGAAACGGCGATGACCTCATCCTCGCCGATCCCCATGTCGGTGACCGTGATCCGCGCACGGAGGACCGCCAGCTCCTGCTCGACGCCATGCTTGCCGCGACCGACCATCTGGTGATCACCTACACGGGTCGAGACGAGCGGACGAACCTCGAACGCCCGCCCGCCGTCCCCGTCGGGGAGGTCCTCGACGTCATCGAAAGTACGGTTCGAACCGAAAACGGGACTCCCGTCAGAGATCGCATTGTCGTCAACCACCCCCTCCAGCCGTTCGATGCCCGCAATTTCACGGTGGGGGATCTTGTACCCGAGCGGGCATGGAGCTTCGATCCCATCAACCTGGAAGGCGCCCGAGCGCTGGAAGGCACACGCGCGGGTCGGCCCTCCTTTCTGCCCGGCCCACTTCCCCCGATCGACACCAGTGTCGTAGAGCTCGACGATCTCGAGCGGTTCCTGCGTCACCCGGTAGGAGCCTTCTTCCGCCAGCGCCTGGGCATCCGGCTGGGCCGGAGCTTCCACGACGTCGACGATGTCGTGCCGGTGGATCTCGACAACCTGGAGCGATGGGGGTTGGGCGAACGGCTCCTGGCAGCCCGCATGGCCGGTTCCGGTCTCGACGAATGTGTGGCGGCAGAGAGGGCGCGCGGCTTTCTCCCACCGGGCGCCCTCGCCGAGCCCATCCTGAACAAGGTGCTCCCTGACGTCGAAGTCATCGCCGTAGTCGCCCATGACGACCGCCAGCCGACTTCGCTGGACGTCAACTTCGTCCTGGCCGACGGCACGACCATCGTGGGCACCGTCCCTGACGTCAGAGGCAACATGGTCCATGCGGCTAGCTTCTCGAAACTGTCCGCCACCCACCGCCTCCATGCGTGGCTCCGCCTGCTGGCCCTGACCGCCGCCCGGCCGGAGCGACCCTTCGAGGTTGTGACCTTCGCTCGCGCTCGGGACGGCCATCCGCCGCGGACCCACGTGAGCATCGCCCGCATCGGCGCCCTGGGCACCGACGCGGCAACCCGCCACAACGCCGCGACCGGGTACCTGGAGCCGCTGATCGATCTCTACCGGCGTGGCATGCGCGAGCCGGTGCCCATCTACAGCAAGACCTCGGCGGCCTGGGCACAGGCTGCTCCCAGAAACCGTGATCGGGTGGCCCGCAAGCAGTGGACGTCCGAGTGGAACTTCCCCAAAGAGGACAAGGACGCCGAACACCAAGCCGTTCTCGGTGGGGTCGTCCCATTCGAACAGCTTCTCAGTGAACCGCCCCGCGACGACGAGGACGGCGACGGATGGGAAACGAGCGAAGAGAGCCGGTTCGGTCGCTATGCCCGACGGCTATGGGCCGGACTCCTCACCCACGAGCAAGTGGTCGACCAGTGACGGCCAGGCACCGGCAGCGCAGCGGGGGACAGGTACTATCCCACGGAACCCCGGAACCCTTCGACATCTCCGGACCCCTCCCGACCGGAGTCACGCTCCTAGAGGCGAGTGCCGGGACCGGCAAGACGTTCACGATCGCCGGTCTCGTCGCCCGCTATGTCGCCGAGGGTACGGCACTAGATCGGCTACTGGTCGTCACCTTCACCCGCATGGCCACCGGCGAGCTCCGGGAAAGGGTCCGGGAACGTCTCGTGACCGCTGCCGACGGGCTGTCCGACATCCTGGCGGGCGTGCCAGTGGATCCCAGCGACGGCGTCCTACGGGCGCTGGCCGACGGCCCCGGAGAGGAGGTCGAGCGCCGTCACCATCGGCTAGCCAAGGCCATCGTCGATTTCGATGCGGCGACGATCGAGACAACGCACGGTTTCTGTCTTCACGTGCTCGTCGGTCTCGGTGTCGCCGGGGACGTGGAGCCCGACGTGGCGTTCGTCGAAGACGCCCGCGACATGCTCAACGAAGTTGTCGACGACCTGTATATCAGGCGATTCTGGTCCCAACACGAGCCGCCTCCGTTTGCCAAGAAGCAGGCAATCGACATCGGCCGAGCCGTGCTTGCCAACCCGTCGGCTGAGATCCTCCCCCCGCTGAGTGACGACCGGACCACATGGGCCATGCGGCGGCGGCTAGCGCGGGCAATCGGCGAAGAGATCGAACGGCGCAAGCGCGCCACCAAGGTGATCACCTACGACGATCTGTTGACCCGGCTCGATCGCACCTTGGCCGACAATGTCCGCGGTCCGGCCGTGTGTCAATGGCTGCGTGGCCGCTTCGACGTTGCTCTGGTCGACGAGTTCCAGGACACCGACCTGGTGCAGTGGGACATCATCCGTCGAGTGTTCGGCTCGGGTGGCTCGACACTCGTTCTCATCGGTGATCCCAAGCAGGCCATCTACGCCTTCCGCGGCGCTGACGTCTATTCGTACCTGGCAGCGGCGAAGGAGGCCGCAACCAAGGCGACCCTGGTCACCAACTGGCGGAGCGACCAGGGGCTCGTCGACGCCTACGACGCCCTGTTCGCCGGTAGCCAGCTGGGCCATGAGGGCATCGCCTATCGGACGGTCAGAGCGGCTGCGCCCAACGCAGATCCCCGTCTCATCGGGGCACCCGGTGCCCCGCTCCGCATCCGGGTCGTCGACCGCAATGACATCGAGCTGACTCCGCAGGGGTACGCCTCGTTGAATCCGGCGAGGGCGCTCGTGGCTAGGGATCTCGCCGCCGATGTCGTGGCGCTCCTGGCCTCGGGTGCCGAAATCGTGCAGCCGCACGGGCATGGTGAACAGGTGCGCCCGGGTCACCTTGCGGTGTTGGTGTTCTCCAATGACCAAGCGCTGCGCGTGTCCGATGCCTTGCACCAGGCAGGCGTTCCGGCAGTGACCAGTGGCTCGGGCAGCGTGTTCGCCACGGGACCGGCGACCGAGTGGCTTCAGCTGCTCGACGCGCTTGAGCGCCCCACAGCCCGTGACCGCGCCGGCGCAGCCGCTCTGACCGCCTTCATCGGTTGGAGTGCCGACCGTGTGGCCAACGCCACAGATGTTGAGTGGGAGGATCTGCATTGGCTATTGCACCGGTGGGTGGCGCTGCTGCGCCGTTACGGGATCGCCACCCTTCTGGAACATATGAGCGCCACCGAGCACCTTCCACGGCGCATTCTCAGTCGCTTCTCGGGCGAGCGGTTCCTGACCGATCTGCGTCACGTGGGCCAACTCCTTCACGCCGAGGCCAAGGCAGACAACCTCGGTTCTACGGCGCTGACCACCTGGCTTCGCCGTCGGATCGACGACGCTGCGGCAGACCGGGACAACGAGGATCGAAGCCGCCGCCTCGAGTCCGATGCCGAGGCCGTGCAGGTGCTCACGATCCACCGCAGCAAGGGACTCGAATTCCCGATCGTCTACTGCCCCTATCTCTGGGACGTCTACGGCCCCAAGGCGGACATTCCCACGTTCCACGACCCGGGCAACGAAGACCGCCGCACCATCGAAGTCGGTGGTGCCGACGGCCCCGGATTCGAGGATCACAGCGGTCTGGATCTCCAAGAAGGGCGGGGCGAGGACGTCCGCCTCCTTTATGTCGCTCTCACCAGGGCTCGCCACCAGGCCGTGGTGTGGTGGGCGGGAACGTACCAGGGCCGCGATTCGCCGCTCCCGCGCCTGCTCTTCGACCGGGACGAGCGCGGCGTGGTGGCACCGCAAGGAACCAGACCACCATCCGACGCCGATGCGATCGCCCGATTCGAGCAGCTGGCCCGTGAGTCGAACGGGCAGATACACGTCGAAATTGCGAACCGCGGTGCCAGCTCCGTCTGGCAAGATCCCGCTCGCTCCCTCCCGCCCTTGGAGACCGGGGTCTTCGACCGGACACTCGACGAGCGCTGGCGGCGCACCTCCTACAGCGGGATCACGTCCGGATCCCACGTCGCCCGTGTGGGCAGCGAGCCCGAGGAGGACGTTGTCACCGACGAGGGGGTGCCGGGGACTGCACTCGTCGCGGGAGAGGGCGGAATCGCGGAGGAGGCACTGCACGACGTGCCCCTGCTCCTGGCTGATATGCCTGGCGGAGTCCATGTCGGCTCGTTCATCCACCGCGTTCTCGAGACAGCTGATTTCACGGCCCCAGACCTGGTACCCGAACTCCGCGGTCGGATTGAGGCGGAGCTACGGTGGAGCCACCTCGACGTGGGCGATCTCGACAGTCTCGTCGCCGGCCTCCAGGCTGCGGTTGACACCCCGCTCGGCCCACTTGTCGACGAAATCCGGCTCTCCGATATCGGTCGAAACAACCGACTGGACGAGATGAGTTTCGAGCTGCCACTCGTCGGGGGCGATTCGCCATCGGGCGACCTCTCCGTATCCGACATCGCCATCTTGCTCCGGACCCATCTGCCCGCCGACGACGCCCTCGCCGGCTACGCCGACCGCTTGGCCGACCCGTCTCTCGACCCCACCCTGCGCGGGTATCTCTCAGGCAGTATCGATCTCGTGCTGAGGCTGCCCGGAGAACGCTTCGCCATCGTTGACTACAAGACCAACCGGATCGCTCCCGCATCCGATGCCTCGGTGCCCAACGCCTGGCACTACCGGCCGTCCGCCCTTACGACCGAGATGCATCGTGCTCACTACCCGCTCCAGGCTCTGCTCTACACGGTCGCCCTGCACCGCTACCTGCGCTGGCGGCGGGCGGCCTACGACCCGTCCGAGAGCTTCGCCGGAGTCCTCTACCTGTTCATGCGGGGCATGAGCAATCCCACCTTCCCCCGGACAGGCGACCAACCGTGCGGGGTGTGGTCATGGCGACCGCCACCGGTACTGGTCGAAGCGCTCAGTGACCTCTTCGACCAGGGCAACGAAGGATGACGATACGCCCAGAGCTGGATCCATACGACGTCAGGCTTGCCCGACGCGCCGGTGGTCTGCTGCAGGCGTTCAACGAAGCCGGCGTGCTCAGTGCGGCGGACGTCCATGTCGCACTCCGGCTCGGAGCCCTCCTCGACACGGACGACGAATCGGCACTCCTGGCTGCCGCCCTGGCCGTCCGCTGCCCACGACTGGGCCATGTCTGTGTGGATCTCACGACGATCCATTCCACAGCCAGCACCGACGGTGACGTGGGCCTGGACCTGGAAGCCCTACCCTGGCCCGGCACCAAGGAGTGGCTGGGGCGAGTGCAAGGTAGCCCTTTGGTGGGCGACGACCGACCACTGAGGCTCGAAGGCACCAGCTTGTATCTGGACCGGTACTGGTCAGCAGAGTGCCAGGTGGCAGCCGATCTGCTGGCTCGGGCGGATCGGCCCGTCGAGGCCGTGGATGTGGAGGTCTTGCGCCACGGTCTCGACGTCCTGTTCGACCGTGACGAGGACCCGGATCTCCAGCGGCAGGCCGCAGCGTCGGCCGTGCTGCGAAGCCTGTGCGTCATCGCCGGGGGCCCGGGGACGGGGAAGACGACGACCGTGGCCAGAGTCCTTGTGCTCCTGGACGAGCAAGCCTCCGCTACCGGTCGACGCCCACCCCTGGTCGCCCTAGCCGCACCGACCGGCAAGGCGGCGGTCAGGCTCGACGAGGCGGTCAAAGAGGAAGCGGGGCGGCTTCCGATCTCTTCGGAGCAGCGAGCTCGCCTCCTCGGTCTGCGGGGCAAGACCGTGCACCGTTTACTCGGCTGGAGCCCCAATCACACCCGGTTCCGTCACCACCGGCTCAACCGGCTTGCCCATGACGTGGTGGTGGTGGACGAGACATCCATGGTCTCGCTGTCGCTCATGGCCCGATTGGTGGAGGCCGTGCGTCCCGACGGTCGATTGATCCTCGTCGGTGATCAGGAGCAACTGTCGTCGGTGGAGGCGGGTGCCGTGCTCGGCGATCTGGTCGGACCGGGCTCCAGCGGTCCGTTCATGCGGTCGTCGGCCCGACGAGCGCTCACCGAAGCCGTCGGACAGGAGGTCAGGGCGACGGACCCACCGACGGACACGCCGATCGGCGACGGCATCGTCGTTCTCCGCCGGGGCCACCGGTTCGGCGGCGCCATCGCCCAGTTGGCTGAGGCCATCCAGCACGGTGACGCCGATGCCACAGTCGGTCTCCTCGGAGACAGTGAGCCCGATGTGGTCTGGCTCCCGATCGACGTCTTGGCAACAAACGAGCTCATGGGCCCTGTGCGGAGCCTTGCTGTGAATGCGGGTCGACGGGTATGGGATGCAGCCCGCCAAGCGCAGGCGACCGAAGCTATCGAGGCACTTGGGTCGTTTCGCGTGCTGTGCGCCCACCGACGGGGGCCGCAAGGGGCGACGGCGTGGAGAGCGGCGATCGAAGGTTGGTTGAAGTCGGAGATTGAGGACCTTGGCAGCGAAGGTGCATGGTATGTCGGAAGGCCGCTTCTCGTGACCGCCAATGATTACAGTCTTCGGCTTTATAACGGCGACACCGGGGTGGTGGTCGCTGGACCCGAAGGGCGCGCCGTGGCTGCCTTCGAGCGGAGCGGCGAGGTGATGAAGGTCAGTCCCTCTCGCTTGGCGTCGGTCGAGACCGTGTACGCCATGACCGTACATAAGGCCCAAGGCTCTCAGTTCGATTCGGTGGCCGTCTTGCTTCCCAGTTCTGACTCACGGATCTTGACGAGAGAGCTGTTCTACACGGCCGTGACCCGCGGCCGTTGCCAGGTCATAGTGGCCGGCACTGAGGAGGCCATCCGCACAGCGGTCGATCGTCCGATCGCCCGTTCCTCCGGGCTCCGTTTCCGGCTATGGGGTGTCTGATTCCCTCGGTGACGGATCTTGGCCTAAGAGTGTCGTTTGCGGCTCGTCTCGACTCTTGTTTGCCGTCGTCGGGGACGACTTCCAGACCTGTTCCAGCACAACGCTGAATCAGACTCGTCCAGCACCGGTGATTGCTTAGTTCGCTGCCCGTCCACGTTGTGCTGTGTTCGTGGTCGAATGCGGAGCCTGCAGGCACCGATCGGTCCCGTGGCTTCGACGACTTCGAATCCGGATATCGCGACCCACATTGTCTAGCCTCAGATCGCGAGCCATTTCGAGTTGGAGCATTGCTCGAGGTCTGCTGCCGGGGCACAGAACCTCAGCTTACGGAGCTGAGAACCCGCTTTGGGGACCTCATCTGGGTGCGACCGGTCGCAGGGGAGCCAGGTCGGCAGCTACGCAGATTGACGACTGCGTCAGGCCAATTGAGCGCGAACTAGCTGACCTAGAGTCGTTCGATGGTCGCTAGTACCGATTCCCATCCCCCTCAGCAGTTGCCGCGCCGCTCATGGTGGTTGGGCCACAACCCACAAAAGACCTGGATCCTTCAGGCCAACCCCGACAAGTACCACATTGACGAGGCGCTTGATGAGTTGGCCGCCGGACGGAGATCGAGCATTCTGTGGAGAGTGGGCAAGGATCAGGGAAGGCGGAAGGAAGTCGCGATTGCTCGGGGACAACGAGTCCTGGTCTGGCGGTCGCAGGGAACGGGAAAGACAAGGTCGGTACCGGGTATCGTTGCGATCGGCAGAGTGCTCAACCCTCCGATTGTGCAGCCTTACCCTGAGAACGAAAGGGTGTTCCTAACGGAGCTGGGCGAAAAGGATATTCAAATCACCGGCCCGCTTCCTCGCTTTGACATCGAATTAGTCCCCACTGCGGGAACTGATGGTTTGCGCGAGATCCCAGCCGTGAACAAGAACGAGTGGGATGCGATCGACCGACTCCGGGAGCACGATATCTCGTACCGACCCTTTTCTGGAACAGTCTTTCGGGTTGGACCAGAGACCTGGGAGCTTATTGCTGAGCAGTTTCCGATCCTGGCAGAGGTAGATGGCGGAGCGGGTCCATTTCACTATTCCCCAATCCGATCAACGAGTGGCTCAGATGGTGGCGGTGGAGCCGGGGCTCCAGAGGGGAAGGATGGCTTGGATTCCCGATTCACCGAGGTTCCGTTCGATGAACCAACCGACGAGCCCAGAAAGCTCTACACCGAGGCGGAGGAACGCGAGCTGATTCGTCAAGAGGCGCTACTCGTCAAAAGGTATCGTCAATCACTTGATCACGATCTAAACCGTTACAGGCTCTATACACCAGCAGGCATGATTTTGACCATCGACGCGATCGATGAAGAGCGTGGACTACTCATCGAAGCAAAGAGCGGAATCGAGAGGTCCATGCTGCGGGAGGCCCTTGGTCAGGTTCTGGACTATTGCCGCTTCATGCCAAGCAACCCCCACCCGGCGATTCTTGTTCCCGAACGACCCATACCGGAGTTACTCGACCTCTTTCACGCTCACGGCATCACAGTGATCTTTGAGACGGAGCCCAGATCAGGCGTTTTCCGTGAGTCTTCCATTAAAGGTGCTACTGCGATAGAACCCATAACTCCGGTTGATTCACCCTAACAAAGGCTGCTCACCGCTGTTTTCACAGCCTCGGAGCGCAGTTCAGGTCGGGACGCGATCAATGCGGTAGCGAATTGGTTCAGCCGGGTATTGCGTGGGCGGAAGATCCAGATCGACTCCTAGAGGCCTCAGCCTGAACAGCTGAGGACTCTGCTTGAGCTCGCTCTCAACCCGAGAACACACTGCCGGACAAGCCCTACGCATAGGCGATAATAGATGGATGAGCGCGTCGACACTCGACCCCGTTGGAGGTGTTCTTGCTGTCCTTGACGAAGGTGCCGCAACTGGGACGAACAAGTACGGCCTTCTCCTCGCCATTCTTGACCTGGCACCGACCGTGGGGGCTTCCGGGGAGCTAGAAGTCAACCGCATTGCTGAGAAGCTCATTGAACTCCACTGGGACCATCGCGCGGCCGTATCTAACGAAACCCCTGCGACAGGTCACAAGTGGAAACCGAGAGAACTCAACTCTCATTCTTGTCGTGGACCGACTTCACAAGGAGCTCGGTGAAGACGGCTCGTTCGAACAGGCTCGCCTCAAGATCCAACAGGAATCTTGGAAGGCTGCGGTCCAGGACGTAGCGAACGCGACGGCCAAGAACCCTCTCAGACTGCTTCAGCGGCTTCCAGGAATGCCGCCTCCATTTCTCTATAATCAGATCGATGGCCCTCCACGCGGGATCCGTTTCGTCGATGGAGCGCTTGCATCTCTGGTTCAGTTTGGTCCGGTGCTACGCGAGCTTGTTGAGTTTCGTTTCACGCAGTTTGTGGCGATGGCGAATCGAGCCTCGCTTGGCTTATCCGTCCACAACGACCTGGCTGAGCACCTCTTCGGCACGGAGCGGCATATGCCACCTTCCGAGATGAGGCACGATCTCTGGATCCTTCAAGGTCGCAAGTGTCTCTATACGGGTAGGGCTCTCCGCCGATGCCCGAAATGCCCAGGAAATAACACGTTTCTCTCGATCATGTCATTCCCTAGTTTCCCTAGGGCTCGACTTTTCTGTGGTTGAGAAAGCTTCGTGCTCACGACTAAATTCACTCGACTCGCAAAAGGGAAAGCTCCTGCCTTGCCCCTTCCCTTCTCCGCCGCTGAACAGGAATACCTGGAGAAGTGGCGCCAAGGTCACTTTCAGTTCCGATCTATGGTAGGCCATCCGATCTTTGGGAGGGTTCAGCCGTTGCGTCATCTATGTGTCAAAAATGTGGACTTTGGTCAGGCACCTGGACATTAGGAGGACCAGTGAATGCGCTTGAGACTTTTCGATGGAGCAGACGACGCTCGCGGCTCTGAATGAGCTGACGGCGGCGCCTGGTTGAGCCGCACTTGGTCTCGCGTTTGTGCACGCCTTCCGACCCTGAGGGGTGAGTCCGCCCCTCCCTATGCAGTTTCCTTTATGCCATTTGTCTGTGATCAGGGCGGTCCGTTCGTCCCCGGTGGTGGGCTCTATCGGCATCCGTTCCCCGTCGCCAGGCATTCCTGGGCCACACCTCGGCACATGCAGAAGGGACTGTGTCTGCGCGCCGCCAGGCAAATAGCAAACCACTCAGCATCAGCGACACATTCCGAACGGGTTCGGGTTAGTTCTCTCATTCGACCGCATCGGCTAGGTCTAGGACCTCCGCCCAGTATTAGTTCACGCCAAGACCTTCAGCTCGCCAGCTATCCGGCATCAGACCCTCTTTGGGCAACCCGTCCGATGATCGTGGTTCCGGAAAGAAATAGACCTCGATGGATCCTCATCGGAAGCATCACTCGCGGCACAAGCCCACGGAAATCAGCGAGTCTTATCTCAAGTGCGATCTTGTCGTCAGTATCTCAAATAGCTCGAGCAGGCGAGAGAGGTGAGCCAGCAAGTCCGATGAGACGTTGTAGTTTTCCCCTCGCAACAATGCATCCCCGGTGTAACCAGAAAGTCCTACCACAACTGACTGTCCTGTCGCCAATCGATGTAATCGAGTCGGCGTGCCGCTTCCTCAATTGGGAGATCGTGATCCTTTGCCTTGGCTATTGCCCGGACAATCACCATGTGCATGGCTGGCCGCGTCAACAAACTCTCCGGATTGTCGGGATGGTCTCTCTTGTCCGGGATTTGTGGCCACTCTTCAAGGAGTTTCTTCAAAAGGTTGGATCCGTTAAATGATCGACCGCCGTGCATGCGCGACGTCAGTGGCGGCGTCAAGCTCCTCATCACTGGGGCGATTTACACGGTGCCCCTTCTCATCCCACTGGATGATATTCTCTGCTCTCAATATCTGCTGTACGGAATCGCGCTGCGATCCTCAGCAACGGGTAGGCACCCCCGGAGTGGGCCAGGCTCCACCGGTACAGCTGAACTCGCCGCTCGACGTATATCTGACGCTCCAACTCACTTGCGACCGATACTGCTTTGGCCACTTCCCCTTAGCTCAGACCAGGTTCGATTGCTCTCGATAAGACAACACGCGCATCGAGCGAGTTCTCAGTCACAACTTCCTCCTCATCGATCCTGGCATTGCCACCGTGCCTCTCGGTCGGTTGGCGGAGTGTCATCGGGCCAGGTCCCTCGACTCCTCTGGATGTGTTCACCTTCACTATGCGTCACGGGTGTTTCATCGACATAGGCGACTGTCGAAGCACATCGATGTTCAGGGCAGTTCTCACCTCGCCAGAAGCTAACCTCGGAGCCTTGCGCATGCCGGCCTGCCCTCTAGTGTGTCTGCGATGGAGCTCTCAGTTGAGCGGGTCGAGCTTTCTAGTGCAGACCGATGACGGCCTCGTAGTTCCTGTCGAACTGCACGGCGACCTCGGTGTCCTGCTCCTCTGATCTCTCGACCATCACCCCCTTCTCGAATTTGACGCCGGCACGAACGAGGGCGACGAGCTCCGGTGCGTTGACAGCCCGCCACCGAGTCCTGGGCCGACTCGATGAGCTTGTAGGCCATGGCCAGACCGGCGGTCCGTGTAGCCTGGTCCCTTGGTGACCTTGGTCCGCAGCCGCACGGTGGCGAAGGTGGACTCGATGGGGTTGGTGGTCTTCAGGTGGATCCAGTGCTCGGCGGGGAAGTCGAAAAACGCCAGCAATGGACCTTGGTCCCATTGGTGATCTTCTCGACCGCCTTCGGCCACTTGGCCTCGTAGTCCTCGGCGAAGCGCTCTATCGCCTGTTCCGCGTGCTCTCGGTCCTCGGCGTCACGGACCTCTTGGATAGTGCCGCACGAGCGGCGGGCTGGGCCGACTTGGGCAGACACATCTATCACGTTGGCCATCTTGTGCACCCAGCACCGCTGGTGGACGGTGTCGGGGAAGACCTCGCCCAACACTCTCCCAGAAGCCGAGGGCACCGTCACCCACGGCGAGCACCGGGGCGGCCATGCCGCGCCGCCTACAGACCCCGCAGGACGTCGGCCCAGGACTCGGTGGACTCTCGGTGTCCGTCGCTGATCGACACCAGCTCCTTGGTCCCGTCGGTCCGGACACCCACGATGACCAGGGCGCACAGACGAGCCTCCTCGAGGCGGACGTTGAAGTGGATCCCGTCGGCCCAGAGGTAGACGTAGTCGACGTCCTTGAGCGAACGGTGGGAGAACTGAGTCCCGCTCCTTCTGCCACTCGGTGGTAGAGCCGGGTGACCACCGAGGCGGACAGCCCGGCGGCCGAACCGAAGAACTCCTCCAAGTGCAGGGGACGAAGTCCCCCGAGCTCATCCCGTGGAGGTACATCAAGGGGAGCGCCTTCGGCCACCTTCGGTGACTTGCGGGCCCAGGGAGGCAGGATCGAGCTGGCGAACCGCATGCGCTCACCGGTCCCCTCGTCGACCCGGCAGTAGTTGACCCTTGGAGCCCGGACCTCGAGCGGTCCCGCTCCGGTGACCAGCGAACGAGGCTCTGCGTGCCCATTGCGGACCACCAGGCGACGGCCGTGCTCATCGACCTCGACAGGCCAAGCTTGACACATAGCCGTCGACCTCGGCTTCGAGGGCTGCGGCCAGCATCCGCCGTGCTCCCTCGTTGCCACGATCGCATCGAGGCTGTACTCTGATAGCTCCGCGCCCGCAGGCCTCATCAACATGTACTCTCAACATTGGCGTTCCTTCCTGCCAGCGTCTCACCGCCGGCGAACTTGTTTTGGTCAACCAGGAAGGTATGTCGCGCCTTCGTTCAGGTGGTGCATCCACAGGTTTCGGTTATAACTGCGATGGATGACAACTCGGCTGACCAAGTTCGCTTTGGTTCCACCCCACCGCCCGAGCTGACCAGTTCCGAGGAGCAGGGGTAGGGATCCCCGGCAAACCGGGTCGTGCGGAGCAGAATCGTCCCATGCAGGGCACTCTGGTGGTGGACGGAGCCCGGACACCGGCGACGACGGCCGCCGTCGCCAACCTGGTCTCGTCCGGGGCCTCGTTCTGGCTCGACCTCGACGGCTTGGACGAGGAGGCCTCGAGCCTGTTGGCCGACATGTTCCGGTTCCACCCCTTGGCCGTGGAGGACGCCGAGCACTTCGGCCAGCGCCCGAAGATTGACGAGTTCGACGACTTCACCTATTTCGTCGTCCACGGCGCCCTCACCGAGGGTTCGGGGACGTCCGAGATGCACATCTTCTTCAAGTCCCCCTGCCTGATAACGGTGCACCGGGGGGAGTGCCCCGCGTTGGCCGACGTCTACGGGCGCCTCGATAGGCGCCACAGTATCGACGACGCATCGCCCCAGGTCACTCTCCTCTACATGATCGTCGACAGTCTGGTCGACACGTTCTTCCCGGCTCTGAGCCGATTCGACGACCGCATCGACGAGCTCGAGGACGAGATCCTTCATCAGCCCACAGAGCGACAGCTCGGCGAGCTATTCGACATGAAGCGAACGCTGATCAGCATGCGCAAGGTCGTCACCCCGCAGCGCGATATGTTCGCCGCGCTGGCATCCGGTGTCGTGCAGCTGCCGGGGATGACCGAGGAAGGTGGAAGATACTTCCGAGACTTGTACGACCATTTGATTCGGATTGCCGATGTGGTTGACTCTTACCGGGACTTGCTATCGGGCGTGATGGACACTCATGTCTCGACGGTGTCCAACCGGCTCAACGTGGTGATGAAACAGTTGACCATCATTGCCACCATCTTCCTCCCGTTGAGCTACCTCACTGGGTTCTTCGGCCAGAACTTCGCGTTCCTGGTCGGACACATCGCTGGGCGCGCAGCGTTTTCCGCCTTAGGGCTCGGCCTCGAAGTGGTGGTCGTTCTCGTCCTCCTCTACTTCTTTCGCAAGCGCGGCTGGCTCGGAGGTCCGACCACCTAGCCTTCAAATCGTCCGCTGTACCACTCGGTCCTGGTGCTCAGGCCGTGGACGGGCGTCTCATTCTCGAGAGCTGAATCGGCACCGAAGTCGAGCCTGGGATACAACCTCTCTCACCCTCAGCTAGGGCTGAGGCCCTAGCCCACCCGCAGGAAACGGCGGTGCTGAGCTCCGCGGCTGAGCCCGGTCAGATCACGACGCCGGCAGCGTCAGAGTGGCGCGAACCTCGACTGCATCACTGACCTCGAGGGCGCCGAGCATGGATGAATAGGGTTTGATGCCGAACTCGGTCTGCACCACCGTGGCCCGCACCGTCACCTGGCCGTCGTCATCAACGCTCACTGAGAGGCTGATCGGACGGGTGGTCCCCTTGATGGTCAGATCACCCGTCACGGTGAACGCGCCCGACCGGCCGCTGATGGTGGTGGAACGGAAATTGATGTCCGGGTACTTGGCGGTCTGCAAGACCCCTTCGTTGATGGTGCTGGCGATCTCACTACGGTCCCGGTCACTGAGTGGCTTGACACCTCCGGAGGAATCGACCACCGCCAACGATGCTGCGGCGATGGTCACATCGACGCTAGAGCCGGCCAGGTTGGCATCGTCGAACACTATCGACCCATTCCACGCGGTGGCTTCGAGGGTCAAGTCGTGGGCCAGCCTGGCGCCCAGGCCGGCCTTGGTGGTGCGCAGCTTCAGGCTTGCGTTACTTGGACCGATTTCGTAGGTGCCCGTGGGTGGTGCCATGGGAAGACGGTAGTGGTAGGCCTCGCCTGTGTTGGTGGTCTCGTCGGCTGCTGGGTGCGGGCCCGGCAACAGGAGGCGCCTCAGTCGCCCAATCAGTCGTTTCCCAAGTCGTGCCACCTAAGATCTGGCTGGTGGGTCCTCGCCACTCGCATCCGGAGTCATCTTGGGGGAGACGCTTGGGCATCGCAGTGGGTTGCCTGGGAGCACTCGCCCTTGCGGGATATGTGGGGTCAGTGGTCGGTCCTCACTTCAAGACGACCTCCGCATCTCCCACCACTTCCAGTTCGACACGTCCACCATCGACCACAACGTCCACAGTGGTGCATTCAAGCGTGAAGGTTCTTGTTGCCAATGGCACACAGGAGCCCAACGCCGCTGGCCATTTCACCCAG
This sequence comes from uncultured Acidimicrobiales bacterium, assembly GCA_963727075.1. Lineage (GTDB taxonomy): Bacteria > Actinomycetota > Acidimicrobiia > Acidimicrobiales > RAAP-2 > Bog-756. Next base: position 776,368 of record CAVSET010000001.1, on the reverse strand, counting down.
CAGCTCCAGCAGCAAGGATGGAATGTTGCGGTTCCGAAGAACACAACATCGGCGGCATCGACTACGACGATCTACTACGCCCCATCCCAGCAACAGGCGGCGGTGCTCGTCGCCTCTGAGCTCGGGGTACCCATGACGGCGGTCCAATCGATGAGCGCGACCGTACCGGTGGCGAACATCACCGGACTGGACCTCGTCGTGGTCATCGGGTCTGACCTTGCCGGCAACGGCTTTCCGGCCACCACGGGTCCGACCGGCTGATCGCAATTCTGCATCCAGATCCTCAGCTCCGTGGGCTGAGGCTTCGGACCCTCGCGTTCACGAGAGCTTTCGGCGCAAACGCCACGTGGCCAGAAGCAGGAGAGCCGTGGCGAAACCTCCCAGCACCAGGAGTTGGGGACCGATGGACGTGATCGTGCCGTGCTGAGACAGCAGATGAGTCCAGGCATCGACGGCCCACGCCTGTGGGGTGAAGTGGCCCACGAATCGCATGGTGGGACCCGACGATGGACAGCGGCCACATGCAGCCTCCCAGCATGGCGAAGGCGATGCCCAAAGCAGGGCCGATGGCTGTCGCCTGTTCGGGGGTCGAGAAGAGCGTACCGGCAAGCATGCCCGCACCTGCACCCGACCAATGCCCAGACCCCGACGAGCGCGGTGGCCGCCAACGGATTGCCCCACGACACTCCGAAGGCACGGCCCGCCAATAGCGACTATGAGCGCGCCCTGGGCCAGTGCGATGGCCACGAACCCGAGCGCCTCCCCGGCGATCACTGTCGCCCCTTCGTACGGGTCCGGCCAGCATCGCTCGTACATGCCGATCCTGCGGTTGGCGATGATGACCGCGCTTCCGGCCAACGCGTTCAGGAACACGAACAACACCAGCATGGTGGGCGCCGAATAGCTGAACCCTTCGGGAAGCGTGTTCGAGCGGCTAGCCGGCCTGACGGGACATCACACCACCGACGGCACCGTGGAGCCAGCCGGCCGGCCCGACAGCCATTGCGGATCGAACTCCCCTCCGACCTCGGCGGTGGCGAACCGTGCCGCTTGCACCTCACTGGCATACCGGGCCATGACCGACTGCATCGCTGTCGCCGCCGCCTGCTGGTTCGGTTCACCGACTCGGCCACGAGACCGACTTGACCTCGCCGTGCCCCCGGATGGCCTGGTCCATGCCCGGAGGAAGCACCACACCCGCTTGTACCGACGACCGACGCACGGCCGCCTCCAGGGCAGACTTCGGTGGGGAACCGACGTACGTTCAGGCCGGGTGTCGAGATCAACATCGGCGTCAACTGCCGATCCGCCGATCCCGAGCTCCCTCGACCACCCCTATCCGGAACGTGGAGAACCCCCGGACGGAAGCTCCGATGATCAGGATTACCAGGATCGGCAGCATCACGATGAAGAACAACGACACACGGTCCCGCATGACCCTTCGGACCGACACTGCCATGATGGCCAGCAGCTTCATGGCTGCAGCGCCCGGGGTGCGAGACAGGCGCCACCATCGCGACGACCAGCGTGTAGACGAGGATCGCCACGACCGGCATGGCGACCGGGGCCAGTCCGCCACCGGTCGTGGCCAGGTCGGTGTAACCCCGCAGCGCCCACCCGTTGGGGGTGAGGAGGGCCAAGCGCTGCATGATCGGCGGGGTCACCGACACGAAGACGAAATTGCCGCCGAGGAGCGCCAGTCCGAACACGACGAACGAGGAGATGCCCTCGGCTTGGCGCTGGGTGTGGGCCACGCCGATCACCAGGGCTGTCGTGGCGGTTATGGCCAGCACCATGGCCAGGGAGAGCAACCCGGCGGCCAAGGGTTCCCCCAGTCTGCGCCGAAGGCGAACGTAGTCACCGCCACGATGATGGTGAGGCTCACCACTCCGAACACGAATGCGGACAGCACCTTGCCGCAACAGGACGCTGATCGGGCGCACCGGGGCCGCCAGCATGCGCTCGAGCACGCCCTGCTCTCGGTCCACGAAGAAGCTCTCGCGACGTGAAGCTGATGGTGAACAACAGGAAGAAGATGGCCATCGCCGGGCCGTAGTAGCTGATGGTCTTCAGTTCCTTGGCCCCGAATGCTCGGATCGACCGCCTGTACCGGCAACGTCAGGTGGGCGGCGACGAGCGCGGCCGTGCAGCGTCGGCGACTGGCCTGCGGCGACGGCGGTGGCCACGCTGAGCCGGTCGGCGTTGACCTGGGCTACGAACGACGGGCGATCGAGGTGGCGATCTGGCCGCCAACGGGTTGTTGACGTTGGTCAGGGTGGTGAGGGCCAGCGGGCGGACACCGCCGATCGATGCGGTGAAGCCCGCTGGGATGATCATTGCCGCTCCGGTGCGCCCGGCCGCGGACCGTGGCCGCCGCCGTCGGTGGCGGGTCTCGGGCACCACGGTGACCAGATCCCGAGTCCCGGGCTCGTGGAGCGCCTTCATCAGCCCAATGGCTGCCGATCCATGATCGGAGTCGACGACCCCCAGCGTGAGATGGATCGTCTCGGTCCCCCTGAAGGCCAGGCTCATCAGCGCGGCGATCACCAGGGGTGCTACGACGCCCGAGGACGAGGGCGGAGCGGTCCCGGATCCGTTGGCGGAGGTCCTTTTCGGCAATGACAGTGCCGGATGAGCCATGGGCTGCCACCTACTCTCGCAACGCCGTGCCGGTCAGATGCAAGAACACCGCTTCGAGGTCCGGCTCGATCACATCGACGCTGCTGATCTGAACGCCCGGTCCGTTCGGCGGCCTCGATTACCGCCGGAAGCAGCTGCCTCCCCTCGTGCACCAGCAATTGCACATGGTGGTCCGCCACGGCCGCCCCGTCGACTCCGTCGAGCCGACCGACATGCCCCAGCCATTTCTTCGAGGTCGCCGGTGGCGTTGAGTTCGATGCGGTCACGCTCGCCGAGACGATCCACGAGCTCGCGGCGGGTGCCTTCGGCGACCAGCCGGCCGCGATCGACGATGCCGACCCGGTCGCATACCCGCTCGGCCTCCTCCATGTAGTGCGTGGTGTATATCACCGCCATCCCGAGCTGGCCGAAGCGTCCGAACCCGCTCCAGGATCGCGTGGCGGCTCTGCGGGTCGACTCCCACGGTCGGCTCGTCCAAGCACCAGGAGCACCGGGTGATTGAGCAGGCCGGCGGCGATGTTCAGGCGTCGTTGCATCCCACCGGAGTAGGCGCTCAACCGCTCCGTTCGCCCGGTCGCCAGATCGGTGAGTTCGAGTGCCTCGTCGACCCGCTCGTCGAGCAGCCCACCGGCCGAGGCCGAACAGCCGGCCGAGGAAGCGAAGGTTCTCCCGGCCGGTGAGGTCGGGATAGAGGGCGATGTCCTGGGGGACGTACCCCACCTTCGCCTTGGCGGCGAGGCTCCCGCCGGGTGCCCGGCGATCCGCACTGTGCCGCTATCCGGGTGGAGCAGCCCGCAGACCATCTTGATCGTGGTGGTCTTTCCGGCCCCGTTCGGGCCCAGGAGACCGTAGATCTTCCCGGCGGGATCGAGAAGGAGACGTCGTCAACGGCAACTCGTTCGCCAAATCGCCGGGTGAGCCCCACCACCTCGAGGATTGGCTCCACGGCCCTACCATTCTCCGCCAGTGCCATACCTATGAGCGTGACTGACTGACCTGCATCGAGAACAGGGCCAAAGGACCCTCTCGCCGCGGGTGCTGGTCAGCCCCTCTGTGTCCAGACTTGAGGAATTGGGATTATCGACGAGTTCCCGGTCATCCCCGAGGGAACCCTTGACCGTTGATCGGCTATCGAATGAACGAACAAGAGTTCCTCATATCGCCGGGACGAACCCTATCCAATCCGAAAACGGATTCAACTCCCATACAGCCCGTCATTCTTGGGCCCGAGTCAGATTTGGCGGCCCACGAAGGCCAGGAGTCTGTCCTGTACATCGGCATTGGCCGCAGGTTCAAGCTTCGGCCCGAAAACCTCGGGGGCGCGTATGAGGGAGTCGATGGGCTCTAGGTTCGCGTACACCACCTCACATGCTTCTGGGAGCAAACGATCGTTGGCACCGATGGCTCGGGCAAGATCCCACGAGTGGATCAACAGGTCTCCAAGAGGAAATCGGAATCCGTCCCTGGCGGGCATCTCACCGAAGGGAAGTTTGACGATCTCGTCGAGCGCTCCCGGTGCGCTCAGCGCATGGTCGGCCCCTCTACGCACCGTGTTCCACACCTGCAGCAGATCATCCCCCGTCGCGTCGATGTCGCCAGTCGCCCCGAGCGCTTTGGGCACCATCCGTTGTGCTCCGATCGCGTGATCCACCAACTTGGTGACATCCCAGCGTTCACAAGAAGTTGGCAAGGACCAGTCCTCGGGCCGGACTGCCTCTAGTCGGTCACCGAAACCGTCTGCCACCTGCCTCCACAATGCCAATAGCTCAGTCACGTCGACTCCTCTGGTTCAGGCCTCCACCGACGGGTGCTCCGACAGCGTACGTTGGGGGTCTGGCGAATGCAGGAGGGCCATGTCAGCGACAACTCTGGCCGATCCGACGGTGCAGCAGCAGATCTAAGCGCTCAGCCTGGAAGACTCTCCACGATTCCGCCGGCGATGGCGCTGACGAGCTGAGCATGGTCCCGTTCGTTCTGATCGGCATACTGGTGGGCGAACCGGCCGATCGATGCAGCGAACGTGTCGCCTTTTCCGATGTAGCCATCGATGGTTACCGGATCGCCGGTGCGAGCGTGAGCCTTGGCCAGCGTTTCTCCACAAGCGGTTGCGAACTCGACGAGACGGGGGGCAATCAGTTCGGTGGTCGGGATGATCTTCATGTCGCGGAACTGCCGAACGTAGTAGTCCTTCCCGTGCAGCGATCCCCAACCGACGAATATGTCGGTGGCGCTCTGGACCAGTCGCTTGCCGTTGATGACCCTGGCTCCGTGGTTGTCGTGGAGGCTGGGTTCGGTGTGCGCCTCGTAGACCGATGGTCCAGCTTGCTTGACTTGCAGGAACAAGGGATCCGCTCCGGACCGTCCCTCCATGAGCACCAAATAGACCTGCATGCCTACGCTGCCGACCCCGACGACCTGGCGTACCACATCGGCCTCGGTGAAACGATCGAACAGGGTCCGGCGGTCCTCTTGGAGGGTAAGTCGATACTCAGCGAAGAGGTGGTCGACGAGATCGGCCTGGTCGTCGTCGTTGATTGCCACCCGGATCGGCGGTTCCTCGGTGATCCGGGGTCGACCGCGGCCCATCGTCGTGAGCTTGACATAGGCACCACGGCTCGTGCGACGCTTCCGCTTCTTCTCGATGTGGACCGAGACCCGTCCACGGTCGGCCGGTTCGAAGCAGCTGATCAAGCTGTCCACGTGCATGCCGTCGTACCAGATGTCGAGCTCGGGCGTCGTTGTGTACCGCCGGATCCGCTGCCGATACGCCTCGAACGCGGCGGTGACTGCTGCATCCGCTCTTGCCTGCTTGAGCCCGTTCTCCCTCGCCAGAACCACCAGACTGGTGGCGAGACGCTTGACGTCCCACTCGAAGGGGCCCGGCAGGGTCTCGTCGAAGTCACGCAGATCAAACATCAAGTTCCGCTCGGGCGTCGCCCACAGCCCGAAGTTGAGTACGTGGGCGTCGCCGCAGAGCTGTACCCGCAGCCCGCTGTTGGGTTGTGATGCAAGATCACCCGCCATCACGGCTGCCGCACCCCGGTAGTAGTTCCACGGGGACATGGCCATGCGGTGGTGCCGAATGGGAACGAGCTCGGGGACTCGGACCTCGTTTTGAGCCAGGATTGTCTTCAGGGCGTCGTGCCCGCGCTCATCCTCCCGCCAATGCCCTAACGTGCCGCGTGGAGCCCTCTTTCGGGCCTTCCTTCCAGATCGCCGCCGCTCATTGGTCGTTGCCGAAAGATCATGCCGCAGAACATCCGGAGGCAACGTGTCCGGTGACCTGGTCTCCGTCATGAAACCCTTCCCCTCCGCCATGAGGCTTGTCCTCGAAGGCGGGGATTGAGCTTACCCTCCGCCCGATTTCCCAGGTCTACCTGGGCATTGGCAGCGGTGCGGCTGAGACCCCAGTAAGGAGTGGGTCCTCAGCAACGGAGGGCTGGGGTCAGCCAGGTGGCCCCGTTCCACCCGCTGAGTATTCGAACTAGGAACTGGACAGGGAGCGATCAGCCTTTTCATGGAGCAACTCCCGTTCGTGTGCATTGCGCGTCAGTGACGCCGCCTTCTTGAACTCCGCGCCGGCCTCCTCCGTCCGACCCAGGCGGTTCAGCAGGTCGCCTCGGACGCTTGGCAGCAAGTGGTAGTCCTTCAAAGCAGGCTGAGCGGCCAGTGATTCGACGAGCTCCAGTCCCACGGCGGGACTCTCCGACATGGAGATCGCGACCGCTCGGTTCAACTCCACCACGGGGGAACGGGTGAGCTCCGCAAGTCTGTCGTACAGCTCGGCGATTGTCGCCCAGTCGGTATCCTCGTACCGCCCAGCCTGCGCGTGACAGCCGGCGATCGCAGCTTGGATGGAGTAGGGGCCATCGCCGGCGAGAGCCAGTTCCTTGGTGCCACGACCGATCAGCATCCGGTTCCACTTGGAGCGGTCTTGGTCGGCAAGCAGTACCGGATCACCGTCAGGACCGGTTCGAGCAGCAATGCGCGAAGCCTGAAACTCGAGGAGTGCGGTCAGGCCGTGGACCTCCGGTTCCGATGGCATCAGGGCGGCAAGAAGGCGGGCAAGGCGGAGGGCGTCCTCGCAGAGCGCGGGTCGCATCAGGTCATCGCCTGCGGTCGCCGAGTAGCCCTCGTTGAACACGAGATAGATGACCTCGAACACTGAGGAGACGCGGTCCAATCGGTCCGTTCCGTCCGGGACTTCAAAGGGGACTTGAGCGTTGGCGAGGGCCCGTTTGGCCCGGACGATTCGCTGGGCGATCGTCGGTTCCGAGGTCAGGAAGGCGCGGGCGATCTCTTCAGTGGTGAGACCACCCAACAATCGCAGAGTCAATGCAATCCGGGCGTCCGGCGAAAGCAGTGGATGGCACGCTGTGAAGATCAGTCGCAGGAGATCGTCGTCGATATCGTCGCTGTCGGTTGGTTCTGGTGGCGGCAGGTCCGAGAGCGTCCGCCCGACCTCCGCCAACTTGCGGGCATAGACCTCCTCCCGGCGCACCAGATCGATTGCCCGGTGCTTCGCCGTGGCCGTCAGCCAGGCGCCCGGATTGTCCGGGACACCCGACTTCGGCCATCGTTCCAGTGCGACTGCCAGCGCGTCCTGCGCCAGTTCCTCGGCGATTCCCACATCGCGCACGATGCGAGCCAATCGGGCGACGATCCGGGGGAACTCGATCCTGAAGATCGCCTCGACTGCCTCGCTCGCCCGCGGTCCGGTCACCGTTACTCATCTGACCAGTCGCATCTGGTCAGGTCAAGCGCCGCGGTCAGCCCTCGGCGATCTCTCGGATCTCGGCGGTTACCGTCCAGTACTCGTCGTGAATCTGAAGGAACCGTTTGGTCCACTCCAGTGCCTCGGTCTTGTCCCTGGCCTGGAGTATGGCGTATCCGCCGACCACCTCTTTGCTTTCCGTGAATGGCCCGTCGGTGTAGCTGAGCTTGCCGCCCGACCAGGTGACCCGGGTTCCCTCAGAGGATGGGGTGAGCCCGGCGGTGTCCAGCATGACACCGGCCTTGGTGATCTCCTCGAGCAGAGCGCCCATTCGCTCACTGAATTCGGGACTGAGGCCCTGGGGCGGGACATTCCGCTCGTCGATCTGGATCATCGAAAGGTAACGTGGCATGGAAGCTCCTTGGTTGTAAGAGGGGGCTCATCCCCCTCTTCCCCTTGCGTCGAACGGGACACGGCCGAATCGACAGCTCATCGGGCATTGTTGTGAATCTATTGGACAGACGCCATGGCTCGGTGCCACCTCATCTGCTCGGTTCGAGTCGACGGTTCCCTCCTTCAGGACGGGTCTTCTCCGGGTTCCGGAAGGTCGTCGGCCGGACGCTATCGTCCACAGCGTGTGCCTTCTGCTGGTCGCCTGGCAATATGTCGAAGAGTGGCCACTGCTCGTCGGCGCCAATCGCGACGAGTGGCTGGATCGGCCGGCGACGGCCATCACCGTCTTGCGGGACGCCGATCCGACCGTCCTCGGTGGCCGTGACGAGCGAGCAGGCGGCACGTGGCTGGCCGTCAACCAGCACGGTGTCATGTGCGGACTGACGAACCGCCCGATGGCCGCAGGGCCCGACCCGGCCAGGCAATCGCGCGGCCGGCTCCCGCTCGTGGCTACCAGGGCGCGCACTGCCATCGAGGCCGCCGACGCAGTTGCCGCTGAGGTGGCCTCCGGCTCGTACAATCCGGCATGGTTGCTCGTGGGGGACCGGCGCTCCCTGCTCTACTTGGCCGTCGACCCCGATGGGCCTACGGAACCGAAACAACTCGGCCCCGGACTCCACGTATTGGAGAATGCCGCCCTTGAAGTCCCCTCGGTGAAGGTTGACCATGTCCGATCTGCGGTCGTCAGGGCCGAAGCTGGGGGAGTTCCTCTCTGGGAGATGCTTCCCGCCCTGTTGGGAGATCACACCGTGACCGGCATACCAGGCGAGGTGCCGCGCTTTCCCGATGGGAGGGAGCGCTTGGCGGCCACGCTCGCACCGTGCGTGCACACGGACGGGTACGGGACTCGCTCGTCGACACTCCTGAGGCTGGGCGAGGATCCCGCCTCATTCCCCGAGCTCCTCGTGGCGGACGGCCCACCCTGCACCGTTCCGTTTGCCGACGCCGGAGACCGGTGGTCAGCGGCCCACAATGCGTGATCATCGACCATCGCCACTCTTCTCACCCTCACTGGGCGGTGAGGTGACCGGGTCGGGACGCGGTCTGCAGGTCAAGTGGTGTCGGAATCGATGCTCCGGCGTCCTCGCCCACCGGTCCCCGTGAGGCCCTGTCCCCAGGCCGGCTCGGCACTTGGGTCATTTCGGCCGACAGACGGAATCAGTCAATGCCGTCGACGATGTAGATGGTTGCTCGAGCGGCACCGTCCCGCAGACTCCGAGTTTCGGTGTACTCATCGCTTCGGTACCAGGCGAGGGCAGCCTCCCGGTCGGTGAACTCCAGAACGACAGTGCGTTCCGCGGGCAAATGACCTTCGAGGAGAACCACCTCGCCGCCACGGACGAGGTATCGCCCGCCCGCCGCGGTGATGCTTGGAGCGGCCCGCGCCTTGTACTCCTCGTAGCGTTCGGCATCCAGAATGTCACCCTGGTAGATCACATAGGCGGGCACGTCTTCCTCCTAGGCACAAATGGGTCGACGAGCCGACTGAGCCCTGAGCGCATGGAAGCACCATTGCCGTCGGCCCATGACCGTCGCGAAGGAGAGTATCCCTGATCGTCGAGCAGCTTTCACGTGTCGTCACTGCGGTGCCGGCCACACTTCGGTAGCCTCACAGCAGGAGGACCAGAGCGGTCACTTCGAGCGAGGAATGGACGAACAGTGCCAGATGGCCAACCCCATTATGGGCAACCCGGGGGGCCGCAGTTCCCCATTACGACAGCTCTGGAGTTTCCGGAGTGGAGAATCGAGCGCAGTCTCGGAATGGTCTTCGGAGTTGTGGTGCGCTCCATGGGAATGGCCAAGGGAATCTCGGCCGGGTTCAAGTCATTGGCCGGTGGCGAAGTCAAGCAGTACACCCGTCTGGTCGAAGACAGCCGGAGGCACGCCATGGACAGAATGATCGAGAATGCCCAGCTGGTCGGGGCGAACGCCATCGTATCCATGAGATTCGACTCTTCAGAGGTGGCGCAATCCCTCACCGAGATCGTTGCCTACGGAACGGCAGTCATCGTCGGAGATCGGAACTGAGCTAGTGGCGGGGGCGGTGATCGGAATCCTCATATTCCTGGTGGTGGTGGGTTTTGTCGTCGCCAGCTTCTTTGTCCGCCGTCACCGTGAGTCGGACCGTCCCGGTCCCGGCTGGCGACCCACCGAAGAGGTGTTCAACGATCCGTCCACCAACCGGGTGATGCGGGTGTGGCTCGATGAATCAGGTGAGCGGCACTACGTGCGAGAGACGGACCGACCGGCGATCTGAGCCGGGCACGTACAGGCGGAGCAGTTTCCGATCGGCGTTCCTTGGGCACGCGTGCTCAACGCAGGGGCCGCCCCTTCCCGATCGCTCACGAGGTGGCGATCAGCACGAGCCCGAGGAGCGCGAGGCCGACCCCGAAGACCTGGAGCCTCGACGCCCTCTCTCGCAGGTACCACCAGGCACCGAGCACGGTGAAGGCCGGGGCCAGGGCAGCCACCGGCGCCACCGTTGCCACCAACCCGAGTCGTACGGCCACCAGGAGCAGGACGGTGGCCAGCACATCGAGCAGCCCGGCGCCAACCGCCAGCAACCGTGGGCGGGACGGAAGGGACCGAGGGGCGCGTGACGCGATGACGACCAGGCCGACGCCCACGACGGCGGCGAGCCGAGCGGTGAGGACGGGCCAGAACCCGCTGTGGTGCGAAGCGCTGGCGAAGAGAATGAACGCGGTGCCGAAGCCCACTCCGGCGGCAAACGCCAACACAAGGGCGCGACCCACTCGGATACCGTTCCGCTCGTCCTTCTCCAGGGTGATCAATCCGGCCGCCACGATTGCCAACGAACCTCCCATCAACGCCAGCACCGGAGGCCGTTCTCCGATGGCCAGGCCCCATCCGACCGGAATGATGGAACTGACCACGGCGGCGACCGGTGCGACCTCCCCGATCTGCCCGATAGCCAGGGCCTGGTAGAGGCAGCCCAATGCGGTCACGTTGAGCGCGCCGGCACCGATACCGAGCAGCACGACCGACTCGGTCAGCGGTCCACCCGCCACGAAGGCGACGACGATGGCACCGGTGACCGCCGCCACCTGGGCGATGGCGAGCACCGTGACGGTGTTGCTCTCTCGTGACGCCAGTCCGCCGAGAAAGTCTCCACTGCCGAACGAGACGGCGACCAGCAGCCCGACAACGATTGCCATGACGTCAGATTGAACCAGGTGAGGAGGGTGACGAGGATCGCATGGCCACACACAGCCCGGGGAGCGGACATCCCGTCCCGCCGGTGCGAGAAGACCACCGTCCCAAGCCAGGCGGCCCCGATAGCCTTCTCATCGTGGCGCTGATCGTCGAAACCTTCGAGGACATCGGCGTGACTCGGCTCTCTCGGTGGATCTTCAACTGTTACGTGATTCACAATGTCGGAGGCGATCCGGTCATCGTCGATCCTGGACTACCCGGCACGGCCAGCGAACTCGTTCCGATCATGAGTGCTCTCGGTCATGCGCAGGACGCCCCTCTTGCCGTTTGCGCTACCCACGCACACAGCGACCACGTCGGTGGGGCCCCCGAGCTGGCGACCCGTGGCGCGGCCGTCGTGCACCTGCCGACGACCACTGGGGGGTATCTCGAGGGTACGAGACCGCGTAGCCCTCGATTGAACGTCATCGCCCGGATATGGCCCACGCTCTTCGACCAGCCCTTCGATGTCCGCAGTGTGACCGAGGCCGCCCGAGGCTCACGAGTGGCCGGGTATGGCACGTCGGCCGGGATGCGGTGGCCGGCTGACCAGCCGGTCGAGTTCCTTGCCGACGGCGACCACCTGCCCGGCGCACCGGAATGGGAGGTGATCGCCGCTCCCGGCCATACCGATGACAGCATCGCCTTTTGGCATCCGAGGACCGGAACGCTTCTCTCGGGAGATGCGGTGCTGTCCGTGGGCGGCCGAGGGTGGATCACGCCCGAGGTCGTGGACGCCGGGGCGGGTGCTGCGACCGCCGATCGACTCCGAGCGCTGAACGTGACCCACCTCCTGCCCGGACATGGACGTCCCGTCCTGGGCGATGACCTGACGGCGACGGCGCTGGGTCCACACGAGGGTCCGAAGGGGGTGTCCTCGTTCTCCACGGGACTGCTCCGGTGCCTGACCGGCCGTCCAGCCGGCCGTTCGACGCGCCTGGCCGCGTCGGCTTGGGCCGCTCCAACCAGTCAGGACCATGGTGTCCTTCTGCACCCATAGCCGCAGCTATTGGGGAGCAGGTCGGTTCGCAAAGGCCGCGAGCGCCTCGAGCTGCTCGGCCGTGCCGATGCTGATGAGGACATCCCCCGCCTGGATCGTGTCCTCCGGTGAAGGATTGGTCACGAAGTGACCTTCGGGTCGCCGGATGGCCAGCACCAGTGCGCCGGTCCGGTCGCGGAGATGGGCCGATCGAAGGCTGTTGCCTACCAGAGGGGAATCGGGCGCAAGGGTCAGTTCCTCCAAACGGAACTTGAGCGACCCGTCATGCATGACCACGTCGACGAAGTCGACGACATGCGGTTGGGTCACGAACGACGCCATCCGGTCGCCTCCGAGCTGTTGGGGATTCACCACCCGATCGGCACCGGCACGCACCAGCTTCGCCTCGGAGGACTCGTTCCGGGCCCGGGCGATGATCTGGATGCCGGATTGCATCGATCTTGGCCGCTACGGTCACGTAGAGATTGTCGGCATCGGTGTCGAGCGCGGCCACCAGCGCCGCCGCCCGTTCGATGCCGGCCTGGAGAAGGGTCTCGTCGTCAGCGACATCGCCGCACACTGACGCATACGGAGCCCCGCCCAGGCGTTCGGGATCCCGATCGATCACCACCAGGTCGGTCTGCCCGTTGGCCAGGAATCGGGCCACTTCGCGCCCGACACGGCCCCACCCGCAGACGATCACATGGCCGCGCATCCGGTCGATATCCCGCTGCATCTTGCGCCTCCTGACTAGATCCCTCATGTGACCATCGATGAGCACTTCGAGGACGGCCGAGAACGTGTAGAGAGCGGTGCCCACTCCCACCAGAATGAGAAGGATGGTGAAGACCTTGCTTCCCGCGCCGAGCGGGTGGGGTGAGTTGAAGCCGACCGTCGTCACCGTGATGACGGTCTGGAAGACGGCGTCGAGGAGGCCGAATCCGAAGAAGAGATAGCCCACGGTGCCGGCCAGGAGCACCAGAGCCAATGTCCCGAGCCCGATCCTCACGGCCCGGAAGGGATTGCGGACCCCATCCATGGCTATCGCTCACCACCTTCATCGACCTCGGTCAAGGGGACACCCGACGCCACATCTCCCGTTCGAACGGCTGAACCCGGCCAGGGTCCCCGAATATCGACAAGCCCGGTCATAGCATCTTCCTATGGCGGTGGCCGAGATCTGGCCCAGGAAGCAGCCGATGATCAGCTGGACAACCGTCCTGGTGGCGGTCATCGGCGGCGCCACGGCCGTCGGCATCACCGCCATCGTGACCCTCGGCGGGCAACCGACGCCCGCGGCCTCTCCGACGGCAAGGGCTCCGGACATGGGATTGGCTGCCCACCTGTCCACTGCGGCGACCCGCCGCTCACCGGTGGATCGTGCCACGGGGCCGAGGAGTGCTCGGGCTGGGCCGAGGGCCCAGACCGGCCGGGCCGCCGCGGCCTCGACGCCCGACTCGACCTGTTGCCTGACGACCGCCGCCACCGCGCCGGGTGCCGGGGCCCCGCACCGTCAGAGGACAGCGAACGTCGTCGGCAGTGGGCCAAGCTCGCCTGGGCAACGGCGATCAGCCAGCCGCCATCTGAAGCACCCGCTCAAGCGCGGCCGGGTGCCGTCCCACGAACGGTTGCCAGACCGTGGCAACGATCAAAGGTCATGACACCGGGTACCTAAGGGCCCGTCGGGCGCGGACCGCGGAATCGGGAGGGTGGGCAGCCTCCGTTGACCGCAGTCAGCTTCGCATAGTGTTTGGCCGAGCAGGCCTTGATCCCGGGGCACCAGTCGGTCGGTCGAGGATCCCTGGTGTCGAGATGGTGGAGGAGATGGGCTGACGATGACCTTTGTTCCCTATGACCGCCCGGTGCGGGCCGCGTTCGTCGGCCTCGGTCGCATCTACGACCTCAACATGCGCGCCTATGTCGACAATCCCGACGTCGAGGTGGTGGCCCTGGTCGATCCGAGCGAGGAGCGCCGCACGGAGCGTCAGGCGGACTGGCCGGCCGCCCGGACGTTCGCATCCATCGCCGAGCTGGCCGCCAGTGGTGTCGAGGTCGATGCGGTCGAGGCGCTGTTGCCCATTCCCTTGCATGTCGACGGGGTCACCGAGCTGCTCGGCCACGGCTGGCACGTCAACCTGCAGAAGCCGATGTGCAACGACCTGGTCAGCGCGCATCAGCTGCTCGATGCGGCCAAGGCCGCCGACCGTCAGCTCCGGGTCATGGAGAATTACATCTTCTACGAGCCGTTGGTCAGGCTCAAGGAGACCGTCGAGTCAGGCGAGATCGGCGAGGTCAGTGGCTACCACCTGAAGATGGTGGCCAGCGGTCTGGGGGGATGGGACGTCCCGGGGAGCAGCTACGAGTGGCAGTTCCGCCAGATCCGCCAGGGCCGCGGCATCCTGGTGTTCGACGACGGCTGGCACAAGCTGGCCACCGCCCTCTGGCTCTTCGGTCCGCTCCGCGAAGTCCGGGCCTGGGTCGGGGGGACCGAGGTGATGCCCGGGATCGAGATCGACGCCCCCTCCACCTTGGTGTGGGAGCACCAGAGCGGGATCCGCGGTGTCTGGGACATCACGCTGGCGCCCGACATGTACCTCCGCTCCGACTACTACACCAACGATGAGCGTTGGGAGGTGACCGGCCGGCGAGGCTACGCCCGGGTCAACCGCTGCACGGGCCGGGGGATCCAGCAGCCGAGCCTCGAGGTCTACGCCGACGGGAAGATGCGCTCCTACCACGCGCTGGATGACGATTGGGCCAGCAGCTTCCGGGATTCGGGACGCCATTGGCTGCGCTGGCTCCATACCGGGAAAGGCCCGCTGCTGTGGAGCACCGACGAGGCCGTCTCCGTGCTGCGCTTTGCCCTGGCTGCCTACGCCAGCAGCGCCGCCGGCGGCACCGGGGTGGACCCGGCGTCGCTCGACTGACCCCTGGGGCGCCAGCCTTCAGCCCAGCAAGGGGACCGGTGTCGCATAGCTGAGCTCGAAGTAGTCGACGGCCGGCGTCTGGTTCCGGACGGCGGTTCCGGCGGCGGTGATGTCCACTCCCGGAAGACCGGGCACCAGTGGGTCGTGGTGGCACAGGGCAACTCGCTTGGGACCGAGGATCGACACCTGCTCGGCCACGAACTGGGCGCCGGACCCCTGAAAGGGCTCACCGTCCACGTTCGGTCGCCCGGCGATGGCCAGGAGGGCGACGTCGGGGCGCAGGTCGGCAAAGATGCCCCGCCAGTAGCCGGCGCTGCCACTGACCAGGACCGAGCCCGATCGGTTGTTGAGCAGGAAGGCCAGCTGACCACCGTCATGTGCCGAGCTCTTCTCGAGCATGGCGGTCAGGGCGGCACCGATGGGCTCCGGGGCTTGGGACATCATGGCGAACAACTCGGCAACCCTGGCCGCCCGGGCCTGGGCGCTCATGTCCAGGTCCCCGAGGCAGGACACCCCGGAGTCCGGGTCGCCCCGTCCGAAGAGACACGAGTGAAGGGCGGGCAACACGCGGACCCGGACGCCACCGCCACAATCGACCGTCTCACCTCCCGTGACGACGAGGAGCTGCGATTCGGGCACACCGCTGGCGCGGAGAAAGCGGGCACTCTCGGGAGACGCCACTACCGTAGCTCCGGTGCGCAGCGCGATGGCGTCGGCGCCGTACAGATGGTCGAAGTGGGCATGGCTGACGAAGACGAAGTCCGCCTCGTCCACTTCGTCAGTGGTCAGTCCGACCGGCTCCAGTCCGGGCAGGCGGTCGAGATAGGCGTCGAAGAACAGGGTCACACCGTTCGTCCGGATGCGGAAGGTGGCGGTCCCGAACCACTCGAGCACCGTGCTGCCATCAGCGTCCACGCCCGCTCCCCGCTCCAGTTCGGTTCTCCGGTCGAAGGCTAGTTGTCGGGCTCAGGGGAGGAGCGCGAGCGCCTCGTCGTCGAGCGAGAGGTCGGAGGCGGCCAGGTTCTCCTCCAAGTGCGAGAGCGAGGAGGTGCCCGGGATGAGCAGAACCAGTGGGGCCAGATGGAGCAGCCAGGCCAGAGCAACCTGGGCCGGCGTTGCGCCCAGCCGGTCCGCCGTCGCCTGCACCGACGGCGCGCAGAGCACCGGGTTCTCGGCTCGGAAGGCCGAGTCCAGCGGGAAGAACGGGACAAAGGGGACCCCGTCGGACCGGCACGCCTCGAAGACGTCCTCCCCCGAGGTGTCAGCCAGGTTGTAGGGATTCTGCACGCACGCCACCTCGACCCGCGACCGAGCGACACGGTACTGGTCCAGATCGACACTGCTCAGTCCGATGCTCCCGATGTGATCCTCCCGGCGCAGGTTCTCCATCAGGTCGAGCTGCTCGGTCAGCGGGACGTCGGGCTCTTCGACCAGGCGCAGGTTGACCACGGGGACCTGGTCCAGACCGAGGGAGGCGAGATTGGCTTCGACTCCGGCCCGCAGCTGCTCGGGCCGCTGGGCGGGCAGCCATCGACCCTGGCCATCTCGCATGGCCCCGACCTTTGTCACCAGGACCAGGTCGTCGGGGTACGGGCACAGGGCGTCACGGAGCAGCTCGTTGGCCACGTCCGGTCCATAGAACTGGGCGGTGTCGATGTGGTTCACCCCGGCGTCGACCGCCCGGCGGATCACGGCCAGGGCCTGCTCCCGGTCCTTCGGTGGCCCGAGCACGCCGGGTCCGGGAAGTTGCATGGCGCCGAAGCCCATACGGCGAACCGAATGGCCGCCGA
The DNA here is from genome assembly GCA_963727075.1 of uncultured Acidimicrobiales bacterium. Taxonomy (GTDB): domain Bacteria; phylum Actinomycetota; class Acidimicrobiia; order Acidimicrobiales; family RAAP-2; genus Bog-756. Next base: position 759,652 of record CAVSET010000001.1, on the reverse strand, counting down.
GCAGCACGGGCTCGCTTGTCATCCCCTTCGGTATACCGGGACGGGACCTCCCATGACCGGGCACCGACCCGACGGTGGGCTCGCGGCTCTGCTCTCCGGGATGGGCACGGACCGGCATCCAGCACTCCCGAGCTGTCTCGACGACCGGGTTAGTCTCGGCCCTGTGACCATCACTCCCGAAGGCGGCCGCGTGCTGGGGTGCCTGGTGGAGAAGGAACTCACCACCCCTCAGCAGTACCCGCTCACCGCCAATGCCCTGGTGCTCGCTTGCAACCAGACCACCAACCGGGAGCCGGTCATGAGCTTGGACGATGATGCGGTGCAGCAGGTGCTGGGCCAGCTCAAGGAGCTCCGCTTGGTGCGGTTCGTGCTGCCGTCGCACGGTAAGTCGGTCACACGCTACCGGCATGTTCTCGATGAGGTGCATGGGCTGGACACCCCTCGGGTCGCTCTCCTGGCCGTGCTCCTGCTCCGGGGTCCCCAGACGTTGGGCGAGCTGCGGGCCCGCACGGCGCGACTGGTGCCGTTCGACTCGCTGGGCACGGTGCACGCGGAGCTCGAGGCGCTGGCCGGCCGCCCCGAGCCCTTGGCACGGCTGCTGCCTCGCCAACCGGGTCAGAAGGAGGATCGTTGGCAGCAGTTGCTGGCCGCTGAGCCGACCCTGGCGGGAGCCGTCGGTGTGGCCGGATCGGGGGCGGGGGCGTGGTGGAGTCTGGCGACGCGCCCCTGCGGACGCCGACGACGGAGGCCGGTCAGGACTCACCAGCGATGGCCCCGACGGCCGCCGCAGACAGGGCGACCGACCTCGAGGCCCGGGTCGGCCTGCTCACGGCCGAAGTGGTGGAGCTCCGAAGCCAGGTCGACGGGCTCGGTTCGTCACTCGACGCTCTCCGCCGCAGCCTCGGGGAGTGAAGGCCGGTCAGGCCGGTCGGGCTCGGACCCCGAGCCGGCGAAAGGTGTTGACGTAGTCGATGACCAGGGCCGGGTGACCCCTCCACTCCCGCAGCGGATGGGTGCCGTAGGCGCCGACCCGGGCGACGGTGGTGGGCGTCATCTCCGAGAAGGCGGGTTCGGGATCGTCGGTGTCGAGCTCGTAGAGGTGCATGAAGCGGGGCGAGCCCGGTGCCCGATTCTCGTACGGCGTGATCATGGTGAAGTGGTCGGGCGAGGCCGCGGCGATGTCGCGGATGTGGACGAAGTCTCCCCAGTCGCGGAGCGCCTGGCCCTCCTCGGGGCGGCGCGGGCTGATCAGCACCAGCTCGAGGCCGAGGGTCGGCCGGCCCGAGATGGTCCCCTGGCCGGGTCGTGGGTAGTGGTCGAAGCAGAGCCCGGTGATGTCGTCGGGCATGGCGCGGCCGGTCGGCGGTTCGAAGCGCGGGTCAGCCTCGTACACGCCGAGGACGGCGAACTCGGGCAGCGTCCGGGGGAGGTCGGTGCGGAACGGCACGCAGTTGGCCCACCAGGTCGCCCGTTCGACGCCGGGTTGCGACAGCACCTCGGGCAGGCGCTCGTCGGCGTACCGGTCGGGCGGTCGGTCCGTCATCTCCAGGTAGATCACGGCCGTGATCCGGTCTTCCATCGTCCGTCCTCTGTTGTCCCGACCACACGTGCCGTCGCCGGCTCGGCCGCGGCGATGGTACCGGACCACCCGGACCCAGGTGGGAGCCGAGGCTCGGGGATCCCCGTACGGGTCTGTCCACCGGCGAGGCGCTAGGGGATGGGCGGGGCGGACAGGGCGAACCGGGCACGCGGGCTCATGCCGGCGAGGTCGGCCGCCTCGTTGGCCGTGAGCGGTGGCGAGAAGAAGTAGCCCTGAGCGGTCTCCGCTCCGATCTCCCGCAGCACGACCACCTGCTCGGCCGTCTCCACCGCTTCGGCCACCGTGCAGATGCCGCGTGACCGGCACAGCGTCACGATCTTCTCGACGATGGCCCGGCTCTGCCCGTCGGGGTCGGCCAGGCCGGCGATGAGGGATCCGTGAATCTTGACCGTGTTCACCACCGAGTCCTTCGAGTTGTCGACGACGGACCAGTCGGTCCCCACGTCGTCCACCGTCAACTGGATGCCGAGACGGGTCATGACCTGGAGGTCGGCGGCGGCTTCGTCGTCGGTCATCGAGGCTTCGGTGACCTCCACGGTCAGTCGATCGGGATTGAGGCCGGATCGCTCGAGGGCCGACGCCGTCGCCATCGCCGCAGTGCCCCGGTGGAGCTGGGTGACCGAGCAGTTCACCGCCAGCTGCATGTCCGACGGCCACCTGGCGGCCTGCGTGCAGGCCTCGAAGAGGATCCAGGCATTGAGCTCGTTCATCTGCCCATGGCTCTCCGCCCAGGGGATGAGGGTTCCCGGCGGGATGTCGCGACCGGTCGAGTCGTGCCACCGGAGCAGAGCCTCGAAGCCGAGCAGGCGCCCGGTCGCCAGGTCCACCGCCGGTTGGAAGACGAGCGTACCGGCACCGCCCATGTCCAGATGAGGGACCGATGGAGCCGCCGTCACCTCGGGGGGCGATGGTGCCTGCTTCTTCACCATGGGGGTATCGGCCCAACCGGCACCCACCTTGAGCAGGAGTTTGCCTCGGACTCCGAGTGGGATCCGCGCCCCAACCCGTCCGGCCGCTCAAGGTAACGGCCAATGGGGCCGACAGATGAGCTATGGCATCACGGCCCTTTGCACGCCGCCACAAGGATGGCGGGAAGGAAGCGGACTTCCACGCCCCCAATGTGATCGAGGAGTTCTTTGCGGCGGAGCCCGCCGCCGAGGGTTCGTCCGCCACCGAGGGTTCGCCCCCCGATGAAGCTCGCGGCAGCCTGGTGGTCGCTCCCCAGGTCCCCGATGCCACTCCGGAGGTCCAGTTGCCCGATGATGCGCAGGCCGGGTGGTATCCCGACGCCACCAACCCCGGGCTGATGCGGTATTGGGACGGCTTCCACCTGACCGGTCAGGTCCTCCATGTCCATGCCCGGGCCGGCGACGCAGACGAGGCCGAGGCGGCCGCCAAGAGCCGACAGGACGACCGTGGGTCGACGGGCTCGCTCACCAGCACCGACCGCCCCGCACCAGCCCAATCGATCGGGACCCCGTTCGGCCAGCCCCGGGCCCTCACCGGCGGCGGCGGGAAGGTGACGGGCGGATCTCCTCCCTCGGCTCCGCTCCCGGCCGATGCGGCCACCAAACCCACACCGGCGGCCGCGGCCACCTCCAACCCGGCTCGTCCCTTCCCGAGGCAACTTGGTGACAACGGTGCGACCAGGACGGCGGCACACCGACCGGGACAGGTGAAGGGCCCAGAAGATGGCGGGGCGACCGGGTCACTGGTGGCCGCACTGGGCCAGGATGACGCGGGTGTCGAGGATGACAAGGATGACAACGGTGGCCTCGACGATGCCGCCACCCGCCGAGCTGACTCAGCGGGGAGATCGACGAGCGCCCAGGGGGACGACGAGATCCGCAACTGGGCGGCGATGACCGAGACAGCGGTCGCCCGGGCGAAGGCCGTCGGTACGCCAGAGGCATGGAAGCAGGCCGCACAGGCCGCCATCGTCGTCTCGGAGATGGCCCAAACCATGCAGGTGGCAGCCGAAGCGACCCAGTTGGCACAACAGAAGACGCGGGCGGCCGAGGAAGCCGAACGTGAGGCCCGCGTGGCCACCCAGGCCGAGACGGAGGCGAAGGAAGTGGTCCGGGAGACGTCCAAGGCTGCTCAGGCCGCCGCCGACGCGGCCAAGGTGGCGGTGCAGGGAGCCACCGAGGCGGAGCAGAGGGCTCAGGAGCTGAAGGACATCGTCGCCACCGCGCACGAGGTCAACACGCCCGAAGCCTGGCGCAAGGCGCTCCAACTGGTGGCGAATGCGACGGGAGCAACCTCGCGCTCAGCGCGACGTCGGATGCGTCGAATCAGAGCCGACCGCTAGCTACCGGGCACCCGGGGCGGCTTGCCTCCGGGTGTGAAGGCCAATACGGCATCGGGTGAGCCGACGGCTGAGGTGCCGGTACCCAGAACCAGGGCATTGCCGACAGTGGCGATGCCCGATCAGCAGGCCACCGGTGTAGCCAGCTCACTGACCAGGGTGCCGGCGGTCGCATCACGGACCTGCGCGGCGTTCCGGAGGCGAGGCAGTTGAAGGTCATGTTCCGGGCCACCGTGGTGGGCGCGAAGGAGGCGGCCTGTGAGCTCTCCCAGATCACCTGGCCGGTGCGGGCATCGAAGGCGTGGACCCTCGGCTCCTGGAACTTCGTGTCCCGCGGGTTGCTGGGATCGAAGACCGTCGGGTTGCCGACATCGCCGATGGCCGTCGAGCCGTAGACCTTGCCCCGGTCGTGGGCGGTCGTGCCGATGAACCCCCCGGCGGTCCCTCCGAAGACGACGTTGGTGGTCCATCGCAGCCGGCCGGTGGCGGGATCGAGCGAATAGTAGGAGCCGTCCTTGCCCCGACTCCGAGGAAGGTGGCATCGCCGTCGACGGCGAGCCCGGCATTGACGGTGGCACCGAAGTCCAGGTCACAGTTCTGGTCGGGCCGCGGCGGCCGGTAGGAGCAGACAAGATGGCCGTCGCCGATGTCGAGCGCGAAGACGGATTCGTCCGTCGGCAGCCCGGTGTTCGAGTTCGAGCTGCAGTCGGCCACGTCGAACACCACTTCGGACAGGTTCGGAATGACGGTGCCCGACGACCAGACGTTGCCGCAACCGTCGTTCATGACCAACCCCTCGGCGTTGGCATCCGTCTGGAACTCCCACACCGGGCTGCCGGTCAGGAGGCTGGCGGCGACCGCGTACCCCCTGTGCCCCTGTTCGCCGTCGATGTCCACGCCGAACATCACCCTCCCGTCGAAGACAGACGGAGAGGAGAAGATGCGCGTGTGTAATCTCCGGTCGGGGTCGGCGGCTGCTCGGGCAGGCCCGTGTAGTCGTGCTCCCAGACGAGCGCCCCTGATTGCGCGTTCAGCGCGTACAGCGTGTACCCCCCGGCGAAGATCACCAGGTCGGGATGGCCCGCGCCGCCCGGTTGGAACCACGCGGAGGGGGTGACCAGGCCCCCGTCGGAGGTGACGTCACGGGGAACCTCCCCCGGATACGGCGTGACGGCGGGCTGGGGCTTGAGTCGGAATTTCCACTGGAGCTGCCCGGTGGCCGAGCGCGATGTCGCAGAAGTACCCGTCCCACGAGCCGACGTATACCGAGCCGCCCACGACCGTGGGGGTGGCCGTCACGGCATCGCCGGTCGGGAACGTCCAGGCCAACTCCAGATTGCGGGCGGCCTGCTGGGTCAGCGTCGTCCGGCCGTGGAAGGTGTGCTGGGCATCATGACCATAGGAGGGCCGGTCCCACCGGCCGGGGGTGGCACGGAGCCCCTGGCTGGTGGCGCCGGTGGTTCGTACCGCGGCGGCCGCCCCACCCGTCGGCCCCCCGGCGGACCCCACCGTCGCGAGCACCGTCGAGACGAGGCGGGGCTGGCGATGGGTCGTCCCGGTCTGCGCCTGCACCGGCGCCTGCGCACGGGAACGACCGGGCCGGTCCACGACCGGTACCCTCCAACCGGGTCGATGGGTGAGGAGGAAGCGTGGCGAAGCTGAGTGCCGGCCTTCTTCCCTACCGGATCACGAACCAGTACGTTCTCGAGCTCTTCATCGTGCATCCCGGAGGCCCCTTCTGGGCCACCAAGGACCACCGGGCGTGGTCGGTCGCCAAGGGCGAGTACGAGGAGCTCGATGATCCGGCAGCTGCCGCCGAGCGGGAGTTTGCCGAAGAGCTCGGCGTGCCGGCTCCGCCGGGACCTCGCCTCGATCTGGGCCAGGTCAAGCAGCCGGGCGGCAAGCTGGTCAGGGTGTGGGCCGTCGAGTCGCCACGGTTCGAAGTCGAACACCTCCTCAGCAACGAGTTCGAGATGGAGTGGCCGCCACGCTCGGGCCGGCGTCGGTCCTTCCCGGAAGTGGACCGGGCGCAATGGTTGCCGGCGGCGGTGGCACGACAGAAGCTGGTGAAGGGTCAGGTTGCCTTTGTCGACCGGTTGATCGAGCGCTTGACCGACACGGGTCGCGCACGTCGACGAAGGCATCGGTGACTCGTGACTCGACCGGGCGCTAGGCGCTCTCGGCCACGATGGCACCGAGCTTTCCGAGGACGTCCTCCCAGCCGGGTCCGACGTTGCCGGCGACAGTCGGCATGGCCTCGACCAGCTCGTCCAGTCGCTCGTGGACGAGGGTGAGGGTGGTCGATCCGGCCGGGTCCTCGCGGAGGGTGACGGACACGCCGCGAGTCATAGACCGGGCCGCGTCGACGCTGGGGGCCGACGAAGCCCCAGCGGAGGACGATGCGCCGGTCGGGGACCAGTTCGAGCACCTCGCCGTCGAAGCCGCCGACTTCGGCGCCCGAGTCCGAGTGCCAGACCCGGTAGTGGCCGCCCACCCGCTCGTCGATCTCGACCCGGGTGGCTTCGAGGTCGCCCGGAGCCATCCATCGGCGGACCAGGTCGGGCTCCAACCACGCCCGGTAGACCTGGCGAGGGGGGACGGGGATTGTCCGTTCCAACCGAACGACGGTATGTCCTTGGGTGGTCGGGGTCATTGCTCCTCCTTCTCGGGGGTATCGGCTTGCATCAGGCTCTCGAGGGCATCGAGTCGCTCGGTCCAGAACTGCCGGTAGAAGCTGAGCCATGCGTACGCCGCCGCCAGCGGGGCGGGTTCGAGGGTGCACACATGTCGACGCCCGTCGACCGTCCGGTGCACCAGTTGTGCCCGTTCGAGCACCTGCACATGCTTCGATGCGGCGGCCAACGACATCGTCAACGGAGCGGCCAGCTCCCCCACGGTCAGCTCCCCATGGGTCAGCCGACCCAGCATGTGGCGACGGGCATCGTTCGCCAGGGCGTGGAACACCGTGTCCATGTGGCCGCTATCCTCAACCATATGGTTGAGGATAATCGGCGTAGGAGAGATTGTCAACCATATGGTTGAGAATCTGTTCCGCACGTCTCCTCACGGATGACGGTCGGGTCGGGCGGACCGGCACCCGGTGTCACCAGGGTCACCCGGGACCGCCGTCCTCGGGGGAGGCCTGGGCCCGCGGTCAGCCGACGATCGTCCCGTACATGTCGTTGAGCGGGTAGGACAGCAGCTCCAGCCGCTCGCCGTCGGGGCCGGGGAAGTAGGCCGAGGTGCCGTTGACGATGTGGGTCTCGACCCCGGCCGCGTCCAGCTTGGCCACCAGCCGTTCCCACTGGTCGGGAGTGACGGTGATGGCGATGTGGTGGAGCCCCCCGAGAACCTCGCGGTACGGACCGAGCTCGAGGCCGGGGAAGTCGAAGTAGGCCAGGTAGTTGCCGTGGCCGACGTCGAAGAAGAAGTGGGTCGACCCCCGGTAGTCCCGGTTCTCGAACAATTCGGCCAGGGGGAACTCGAGGAGGTCCTGATAGAAGGTGATGGTCCTTTCGACATCACTCGAGAGCAGAGCGAAGTGATGGAGCCCCCCGGCCGACGAGGGCGGCCGTTCGCCCACCGGTCGGAGGTACCGGGCCTTCAGGTCCTCCCACTCCTTGCTTCGGTCGATGTCGCTGCCGTGCTCGGTCATGGCGTGCCTCCTGCGGCGAACTGTACCCACCTTCGGGCTCCGAGGCGTCAGCGTTGGAGCGTGTGAAAGGCGAGCTGCCGCCCCATCCCCTGGCCCATGGCCAGCGCCACCCACAGCCGGAACACCCCGTCCACCAGGTTGGCGTCGTTGCCGACGAAGACCGGGTGCAGCCCGACGTCACTCACCAGACCCTCGACGACCTGGCGGTCGGCGTCGAGACAGGAGAAGAACATGTCGGCCGCCACCCCCTGGAAGATCGGATCCCGGAGGATCTCCACCCCGAGGCAGTTGAACACCCGGGCGTAGCGGACGCCGGGTGCGTGGGTCTCCAACGCGTCTCGGGAGTTGGCCACGGGGCTGCCCATTTTGTTGGAGGCGTCGATCACGAGCTTCCCGCTGAGCCGGGTGCCGTGCTCGGCGGCGAAGGCTTCGACGGCCGCCCCCGGAATGGCGACGACGACCACATCACCGCCCTCGACCGCCGACGCCACGTCGGCGACGCCCGAGGGCTCTGTGCCACCCACCTTCTCGTCGGCGGGGTGACGAGACCCGAAGGCGACCCGGTGACCGGATCGGGCCAGCGCCTGGCCGATGGTCGTGCCGATGCTGCCGGTACCGATGACCGCAATGTCCATGACCCCAGTCCTCCCGTGACGATTCCCCGTTGCGTGACCGAAGGTAGTCACCGGAGGCGCCGGCCCGCACGGTGCACGGGTGTGGTCAGCCCATCTAGCGCGGTGAGCCCACCAGGTCCTAGGGTCCGGGTACGACCCCGAGACCGACGATCACGATGCCAACCGATCCTGAGAGGAATCCCCGATGAGCGATCTGCTCCTGGCCGACGAACGAGAAGCGGTAGCCGCGGCGAGCCGCCATCTGGCCGAGAAGGGCCTGGTCATCGGGACGGCCGGCAACATCTCCGCCCGCCAGGGGGACCTCATCGCCGTCACGCCGACGGGATCGGATCTGGCCACGGTGACGGCCGAGATGGTCACGGTCATCGACCTGGCCGGTGAGGTCGTGGACGGCGAGCTCGCCCCCACCTCCGAGGTGCCGCTGCACACCGGGATCTACGCCGCCACCGACGCCCTGGCCATCACCCACGCCCATGCCATGGCGTCCACCGCGCTCTCGTGCACCCATGACGAGCTGCCCCCGTTGCACTACAGCTGCCTGGGCCTCGGAGGCGCGCCCCGGACCGCGGCCTACGCCACCTTCGGATCCCAGGAGCTGGCCGACAACGTCATCGAGGCACTGAAAGGCCGGAACGCGGCCATGATGCAGAATCACGGCTCGATCGCCTACGCCAGCACGATGGATCAGGCGGTGGAGCGTCTGGAGCTGCTCGAGTGGCTGGCCGAGCTGTACTGGCGGGCCGCCTCGCTCGGAACTCCTCGCGTGCTGACCGACAAGGACTTCGAGGCCATCATCGTGTCAGCCATGGAGCATGGGTACGGCAGCCTGAAGAAGGTGGACAAGAGCTAGCGCCGGGCCCACCGAGCCCATCCGGTCGGGGCCACCGGCGGCCCTCACCGGGCCAGATCGAGCTCCGGCCGATCCCATGAGGAAGAGGAAGTTGTCGACATAGAACTGCTGGCGCACCTCCTCGCTGGCGTCCCCCAGTGAGGCCTCGAACCGCTCCACCGGCTTGCGGCCGCCCTCGACGTGGGGGTAGTCGGAGGAGAACATGGGGAGGTCGGCGCCACCCTGTTCGACGATCCATCCGACGTCCTCGGTGGGATAGGGCGTGAACCGGACCTGGCGGTGCACGTAGTCGGAGGGCCGCATCGACAGGGCTCGCAGGCGCTCCTCGTGGCGGACGAATGCGTCGAAGGCCGACTCCATCTGGCGGAGCCAGGAGGGGACCCAGATGGCCCCCTGCTCGATGACCCCGATCCGGAGCTCGGGGAACTGGTCGAGCACCCCGTCGAAGATCATGGTGGCCAGGCTCTGGGCGGGCGGGACCGGGATGCCCATGTAGTCGACGGAGCGGAAGTTCTCGTCCCCGCCGTGGAAGTCGTGAGGGACCGGCAGACCGTTGACGAAGTAGTGGGGATCGATCAACGGGCCGGTGCCCCCCACGTGGAACACGATGGGAACGCCGGCCTCTTCGACCCGGGCCCACACGCCGAAGAGGTCCCGGTGGCTCGGTGAGAAAGAGGGGGGCAACCGGAGGCGATGAGCAGGGCGGCCGCCCCCTCCGCCAGGGCCTCTCCGGTGGCCTGGATGGCCCGGGCCGGATCGGCCAGCGGGATGTAGCAGGACGGGAGCAGCCGCGGATCGACCGAGCAGAATTCCAGCATCCCGCGGTTGTGGGCCCGCGCCGCGGCGTAGGCGAGCTCGAGATCGGCCGAGTGCTCCAGATCGTGCAGCCGCCCGTTGTGGAAGGTGTTGAAGATCAGCTGGCTGCTGAACCCGAGGAGGTCGAGGGCCCGGGGCCGGTCCTCGGCGACGAACCCGCCGGTGGCGGCGAAGTTCTTCCGCATCATGATCTCGGCGTCCTCGTCGGCCCGGTACTCGGGGGAGGCGTGCCGCGCCCGGAGCCGATCGAACGCGGCGATCAGGTCGCGCTGCTGGTCTTCGGGGCTTCCCGTCTGGCGGAGCTCGTTGCCGCTCGGGTAGTCGAGCAGCGGCAGGCGGGGGCGGAACTCGGCCTCGGCGTGGTCGCGCAGCCAGGTCGGCGTCTCCATGATGTGCGCATCGGCGTCGTGCATGACGCGCCCTTCGGCATAAGGCATGGACCCCACTCCACCTGACGTCGGGTGACACTCGGTAGGCCGAATGCTAACGGGCACGCCCGGGGCCCGCCCCGGCGCCCGCCGACGCCGTGAAACGGGCCCGACCACGCCGGCGATGGAAGGATCAGGCCATGCGTATCGGACTGCACGCCCTCGGCATCGGTCCCGGCGCCGATCCGGCGGTGATCGAGACGGTGGCCCGGGCGGCCGATGCGGCCGGGTTCGCCACCCTCTGGTCGGGGGAGCACGTCGTGATGGTGGACCGGGCCGACTCGCCCTACCCCTACGCGCTGGACGGCCGGATCGCCGTCCCGTCCGATGCCGACTGGCTCGATCCCCTGGTGGCCCTGGCCTTCGCCGCGGCGGTCACGTCGCGGATCAGGATCGCCACCGGGGTCCTGCTCCTGCCGCAGCACAATCCCCTGGTCGTGGCCAAGCAGGCGGCCAGCCTCGACGTCCTCTCCAACGGGCGGTTCGTCCTCGGGGTCGGGGTCGGTTGGTCAAAGGAGGAGTTCAGGGCGCTCGGGGTCCCCTTTGCCGGTCGGGCCGAGCGGACCCGCCAGTTCGTCGAGGCCATGCGGGCGTTGTGGGGAGCGGACGTCTCGAGCTACGAGGGGGAGCTCGTCCACTTCCGGGAGGTCCGGAGCTACCCCAAGCCAGTCCGCCATGGCCGGGTGCCGATCGTCCTCGGCGGGAACAGCAACTCTGCCCTGGACCGCGTGGTCGCCTACGGCGACGGCTGGTACGGCTTCAACCTGTCCCGGGAGGAGCTCCCCGAGCGCACGGAGGCGCTCTGGTCCCGGTGCCGGCGGGCGGGCCGGGACCCGACCACCCTGGACATCGCCGTCTCGCTCCGGGACGGCCACCCCGAGGACGTCGCCGACCTGCCCGGCCTGGGTGTGGCCGAGCTGGTGGTGGTCGAGTCGCCCCCCGGGGATCCCGGTCAGGCCGGGGACTGGGTCAGGGCGCTGGCCGAGCGGTGGGGAATCGGCTAGCACTCACCCCGTTCGAACTGGGCCGGCACCCCGTGCTGACCCTGGTCAGCCCGGGGCACAGCACGCCAGAGATGCGCAGGCGTGGTCTGCTCCGTCCTGGTCTGCCCCGGGATGGACCTCCTGTCGCCGGCCCGGATCCTTCGGTCGAGAGGCCGTCAGGCGGCTGTCGAGCGCCCGAAGCGGTCGATGCATGTGAGAATGACCCGGTTGGCATGGACGACGATCGCGTGGTGCCGATCGGATCGGCCGACTGGTACGAGGCAGAATCCGTCGAGCCGGACACCGAGGTGGAGTGGGGGAGATCGGAATGACGTGGGGATCCGTGGCCGATGACGAGGCGTCACGGGAGCCGGCGTTGGCCCGCCGGGCCCGGGAAGCCCTCCAGTCCTGGTGGGCGACGGTCGAGAACATCCCGCGCTGGGCGCACGACGCCCGACGGTCCGAGGCGCTGGAGGAGATCGTCCGTTGGTACGAGAGGGTGTTCGCCGACCCGGCCTGCGTCGATCCCGCCCCATTGGCCGGACTGGACGCACTGACCGACGAGCTCACCGAAGCCCGCTCGCACGACGGGCTGGGCCGTTTGGCCCGCGCCCGGTGGGCGGTACAGGTGGCCGAGGAACTGGTCAACTGGCGGGCCAGTCAGACCGTGGCGTCGGGAGCTACCGCCATCTCGCCCACCGTCGCTCCCGCCATGGCCCGGATCGCCGACAGTCGCCTGGAGCTGGCGCTCAACGGCGCCCGCCGACAGTGGCAACCCTACGACGAGCTCTCCGCCGACTTCTGGTTCGAGCCATCGCCCTGAAGCCGATCGTTCGGCCTGCAGATGCTGGTGGCCATCGGCGTGGCCCACCGGCCGCGACGGCTACCGCCGCTGGCGTGTCCCGGGCCGGAGAGGGGCCGGGCGCCGGGGCGCCCCGGTGTCACCGGCTGAGCAGCACGTCCACGTTGTCGCGGAACAGCCCGGGGGCGTTGTCCGGCGTGCGACCCGCCGCGCTCGTAGTCCTGCAGGGGGGTGGCCGTGCCCTCCGAGTGCGGGTAGTCGCTGCAGCACATGAAGAGGTCGCCCGACTTGGCGGTCAGCCGGGCCGGCTGTTCGTAGGAGAAGGACGAGACCCGGACCTGGCGGGAGAAGTACTCGCTCGGTCGCAGCCCGAGCTCGGCGGGGGCACCGCCGTTGAGGGTGGAGGTGAAATCCCACCCGCCGTCCAGCATGAGCAGGTACTGCGGGACCCAGATCGAGGACAGCTCCACGATGCCGATGCGCAGCGCCGGGTGCCGGTCGAGCACGCCGTTGACGATCAGGTCGGTCACCGCGATGGCCGGCGGTACCCACAGGAAGATGGACTCCAGGGCGGGGACGAACGATTCCTCCGGGTCGGTGTAGAACGCCTCGTCGAGTACCCGGGGCTGGTCGGCCACGTGGAAGACCGGGGTGATGCCGTGGTCGACGAAGGCCGCCCAGATGCGCTCGTGGTCCGGGTGGGAGAGGGGGCGGCCGTCCACCGCCGCCGGGGCGATCATGCCGAGCCGCACACCGGCGGAGGCCAGGTCGGCGAGCTGGGCCACCAGCCAGTCCGGGTCGCGCAGGGTGAGGTGGGCCACCGGGTGGAGGTGGCCGCCGGCGTCGGTCACCACGGTGGCGCACCAGCGGTTCCACGCCGCCATGTTGGCGGTGAGGGCGGGCAGCGAGCCGGAGAGCCGGCGCTCCCAGAGCAATCCGAAGTTGGGGAACACGACGGCCTCGTCCAGGCCCATCGCCGTGATCCGCTCGAGGCGGGCAGCCGGCTCCCAGTAGTCACGCGGCAGCGTCTCGTCGTAGGAGTACTCGGGCGGCTGGTGCTGGCGGCAGCGCTGACGGCGCCGGCCCAGCTCCGCCGTCTTACCCGGGCAGCTGCACGTCGGCCAGGTCCAACCGCTGGCCCTGCCAGGTGAGCCAGGGATAACCGAGCTCATCGTCCACGATGGCGAGGGCGTCGTCCTGCCGGCCCGGGTCGATGTGGTCGGCCCACAGGGTGCGGGTCTCGTAGAGGTGCTGATCCGAGTCGATGGCCACCGTCACCGGGACCGAATCTACCCGAGCCGCCGCCGCCGGTCTCCCGGCCGGGACCGGAGGTCGGATGGGCCCCTCCCCGGGACTCAGGAGCCCGGCGTGCCCGGAGGGGGAGTGGCGAGCACCGGGTTCTTGAGGTTGACCTTCTCGCCGAAGCAGATGAACACCCGGTGTCCCTGGCCGAGGGCCGGGAGGAACTGGTCACCCTTCACCTGGACGAACGAGGGGCAGTTGGGGAAGCTCTGGGTGGTGTGGGCGCTGGTCCAGTTGACCAGCGAGGTGAGACCTCCCGCCGTGAAGTCGGTGATCCCGTTGGTCTGCCGGATGACGTTCTGCTGGGTCAGGTTCGTGCCGGCCCGCGCCACCCCGGCGGCGAGCAGGGCGGCGGACTGCCAGCCCTGCATGGCCAGTTGGTTGGTGACGTCGTTGGGCTCGTACTTCTTCATGGCCGCCAGGTAGTGCTCCATGCCGGGGTAGACGCCCGGGAACGAGGCGGGGGCGGAGAACGGGACGAAGCCGTTGGCGTCCACGTAGACCCCCTGCATCAGGCTGTGGTACTGGTCGAGCAAGGCCTGGTTGTAGCCGCTCAGCCACAGTTGGTGGACGTGCACCCCATACTGCTGCATGGCCCGGGCCAGCGAGACGTTGTCGGAGTCCTGGATGCAGGTGAGGAGGAAGTCAGATCGGTGACTGAGGATCTGCTGCGCGGGTGCGGTGTAGTCCCCGCCGAGCGACGCGGCCAGGTCGAGGTAGCTCACCGTGATTCCGCCTGCTGTCAGGTCGTCGGCCGCCGTCTTACAGGCGGGGTAGGAGGCGGGGATCCCTGGCCCGTAGCTGACGATGGCCACTGACGTGGCGTGGGTCTGTTTGATCACGTAGGCCACCGGCGCGGCCAGGGCGTGGTAGTCCTGGATGGACCCGCCCGCTGCGAACAGATTGCCCGACCCCGCCCAATTGCCGCTCACGTTGTAGCCGTAGGTGGGTATCCCGGTGGACACGAACAGATTGGGCGAGAACCAGAACGTGGAGATGAACGCGGCGAACGCACTGTCCTGCTGGATGAGGGTGTGGGCCAGCTGGGCGAAGGTGGACGGATTGCCACCGTCGTCGAGGTCGTAGGCGAGCTGGAACGTATGTCCGTTGACGCCTCCCTGGGCGTTCACCATGTCGAAGTAGGCCTGCATCCCCGGGATGAATGAGACGAAGTCGCTGGCCCCCACGCCCGTGCGGGTGGCGATGCTCCCCACCTTGATGACCTGAGTGGCGCTCGGCGAGGTCTTCGGTCCTTTCGAGCTCGAGGACGACGTGCCCGGGCTCGATCCCGAGCAGCCGGCCAGAGCGGCCGCCGCCACGAGCAGGGCGGTGCCGCCCAGCCCCAGCGGTCGCCGGCGGGGTCGACGTCGGCTAAGTCGCATGAACCGATCGGTCAACCCGGACCGGCCTGTTCATGCGCAGATGTCGCACCGGAGGACGCCGCCAACACATGTTCGCTTGGGTACCGCACTGCATGCTCCATTGCTAGCAACGCTGGCGACCGGTGTCACGGACCGGTCACTCGCTCGGCGGGTCCGGGGGCTCCCCGTAGCGAGCACGTGCCGCCTGTTCGACCGGGCAGTGGCCCGAGCGGCGCCCGCAGGCGGCGAGATCGCACAACCGGCACGTCCACCGGGTGGCACCGGGCTCCCGCATCATGCCGACGAGGACCTTCCCGGCCAGCGCGGCCAACGCAGCCTGCTCGGTTGGGTCGAGCGGCTCGAGCGCCTCCGCCAGCAAGCGGAGCCGGGTGGCCTCGATGCGTCTCGCCGCCCGCCGGCCCGCGGGTGTCGGCAAGACCGAGGTGACCCGTCCATCGAGACCGGGGCCCCGCTGCAGGAGCCCTTCGAGTTCCAGCCGGTTGACGAGGCGCACCGCCCCCGACTGGCTGAGCCCGACCACCGACGCCAGCCGGTCGATCGAGGTGCCGCCGAGGAACTGGTCGAGGGCGGAGAGCGCGACGGCGTCGGATTCGGCGTGCCCGCTGGCCTCGCCCGCGGCGTGCACGCAGCGGTCGGTCACCGCCAGAGCCAGGGCGCCGAGCAGGTTGGCCGCCCGCGCCGGGCCGCTGTCGGCCACCGTCAGACGTCGAGGTCGAAGCGGAAGGTCCCGGTCGGTCCATGCGGCGCGACCGCCACGCCCCGCCCGGTCAGACCAGACAGCTCGCCGCGGGCCGAGCCCGGAACCACCTCGAGCTCGGTGGTGGCCTCCTCGCCGTCGTAGCGCCCGAATCCCCGCAACACGAAGCTGCCGGCCTTGTCGCCGACCCGCCCCGTCACCCTTTGGTAGGCGACGAATTCGGCCGTGCCATCGTCGTGGTAGGTCATCACCGTGTCGGTGATGGTGTCGGCCTCGATGCCCCCACTGAACCGCTGCCCGATCGTCGCGGTCGACACCTTGGCTGACTCCTCGAGCCCGCTGGCCTGCTCCTCTGCCCACGAGGTGACCTCGAATGAGCCTTCGATGTGCTGGGTCATGACGCCTCCTCAAGCTTTAATGCATGCGTCATACATTATTTGGTCGAACCCGACCTGTCAATTCCCAATTGTTTCCACCCCGGGAGGGATGGCCGAGATACGGAGACGGAGGCCGAGGAGTCCGCCCGGGCTGAGTCCGGGCGGGAGGCCGCCGACCGGGCGGAGGGGCACGGCGCGGTCCCCTGGCTCAGCTCAGCCCATCCTTGCGGGTGAACCAGACCCAGGCGACGGTGAGGAAGACCGCGGTGTACACGGCTTGAACCAGGGCGAGGCGCGGGTAGCCGCTGAAGTCAGTGGGTCGGAACAGTACCTGTGTCCACAGACCGGCCCCGCGGTTGGTCATCGGTAGCCACGGCCCAAGGGCGTGCAGGCCGGGGATGTTGTCGAGAGAACGGGAGACGAAGCTCAGCAGCGCGCCCCCGGTCACCGCCGCGAACGGCCGATCGGTGAGGGTCGAGCAAAGGATGGCGAACGCGAAGGTACTGGACATGGTCAATGCCACCACCGCGGTGGCCAGTCCGATACGTCCGACCGCGTCGAGCGGGGCGAAGGTGGCGAGGCCGCTGGCAAACGGTGAGGCATGCTGCAGGTCGATGACGCTCAGGGGATGCCAGCCGAAGGCCACCAAGCCCGCCAACAGGCCGGCCACCGGAACCATGGCCACCGCGGTCAGCGAGAAGAGCCCGGCAACTGCCACCTTCGATCCCAGCACCCGCCGTCGGGTGACCGGTCGGGCCAGCACGTAGCGCAGACTTCCCCACGATGCTTCGCCGGCCACGGCCTCGCCGGCGTAGATTGCCGTCGACAGTGGCAGCAGGAACAGCACCAACGCGTTCAACGTCACCGGCGCCATGGCCAGGCCCGACGAGTTGGGAATAACCGATCCGTAGTCACCCAACCGCTCCGGTGTCGCCGCACTGGTGAGGGCGATGATCATGGTGATGACGACGGAGGCGGCACACATCACGGCCAGGACGGCCCAGTAACCCGGCCGCCGGACCTGCTTGGCCAGTTCGATGCCTATCAATCGGGCACGTCCTGGAGAGTCAATCGAGCACGTCCTTGCGCGTGAACCACCAGTGGGCAAGGGACATGAAGACGGCCACATAGACGCCCTGGAGGACGAGGAAGTGCGGGACGGCCGACAGATCGGGTGAGCGGGTGAAGAGGTGCTGCCATATGTCGATGTCGTTGTTCGGCATGTAGCGGTTGACGACCGCGATCCCGGGGAAGTAGTCGGCGTTGAAGATGCGCGACACGATGGTGAGGGACACCCCGCCGGCCACCGCCACCACCGACCGCTTGGTCGTGGTGGAGAGGAAGAAGGCGAGGGCGAAGATGCTGGTCATGCCGGCTCCCACATAGAGAACGCCCACACCGAGGTGGCCGAGCGCGGTTGCCGCCGGGACGACCACCGAGTCGGGGTGGCCCGGGGTGGACGTGCTCCCGTCGGTGACCCGCAAGGGGTGCCACCCGAAAGCGAGGCCACCGACCACGAAGGCGACCAGGGCCAGGATCAGCACCGCCGTCAACGAGAGCGCGCCGGCCACCGCCGCCTTCGACCAGAGGACCCGGGCGCGCGACACCGGCCGTGCCAGGGTGTAACGCAGGCTGCCCCAGCTGGCATCGCCCGCCACCGCATCCCCGGCGAACAGTGCCACCGCCAGGGGAAGGAGGAACTTCATCGTGCTCGACAGGGCGATGACCGGGACGCTCAGCCCGGACGACCGCGGGATCATCAACAGGGGGAGGTCGCCGATGAACTCGATCTGCGCCGGGCCAGTTGCCCCCAGTGCGATGGTCAGTGCGACCGAAAAGCCGGCCACGGCTCCGAGGGCCAAGTAGGTCCTCCGCCGCCGAACCTGCTTGTGCCACTCGATGGCGATCAAGGCTGAGCGGGCTCCGCCGGTCGCCGGCCACTGTTCGCCGCGTCGACCATGTCGGCGTACGAGTCGGCGAAGCTGGCGGTCCGGAACCCGGAGACGGTGAGACCCGCCGTCACCAGGGCATCGCACAGCTCGACCGGGCGGAGGGACTCACCCTCGACGGCGACCGTACCCGGAACGACGACGACGGCATCCGACACGCCGGGCACTCTGCGCAGCACGGAGACGGCGCTGTCGGCGTCCTCGATCAGCAGCACCACCCGTTGGGGTCCCACCAGATCGACCACCGGACCGGCGGCCAGAAGACGCCCGGCGTGCATGACGGCGGCGTCGGTGCACACCTGTTCGACCTCGGACAGTCGGTGCGTCGAGAGCAGCACGGTGGTGCCGATGCGGGCGCACCCGGCGATGGCGGCATGCACCTCGGCCAGTTGTCCCGGGTCCATGCCGGTGGTGGGCTCGTCCAACAGCACGAGATCGGGTGCGTCGAGCAGCGCCTGGGCCAGGGCCAGCCGGTAGCCCATGCCGTGCGAGTAGCCCGAGAACGGACGATCGATGGCCTCGCCGAGGCGGGCCAGCTCGACGGCGCGGTCGATGTCGGTCCGGCCCCCCGTGAGCTCGATCTGCCGGACGGCCAGCTCGAGGTTGCGCCGTCCCGACAGGTGGGGCACGAACCCCGGCCCGTCGACCAGGGCGCCGACCCGCCGGAGCACCGTCGCCCCGGGGCGCACCTCCTGGCCGAATAGGAAGGCCCGGCCGGACGTCGGGCGGACCAGACCGAGCAGGATGCGGAGGGTGATGGTCTTGCCCGACCCGTTGGGCCCGACCAACCCGACCACCCGCCCGGGCTCGACCACCAGGTCGAGGTGGTCGACGGCCACGATGCCGTTGCGCAGCCGCTTGGTCAGCTGTTCGGTGCGGACGGCTGGGACGGCAGCGGGGCCCCGGCCTCGGGTCGGCTGGCTCACGCGCCATCCGAGTCCCCGCCGTTCAGCGCTTCCTGCTCGCCTCCCGGGATCATGGCCGCGATGTCTACCACTGTTGACCGCGGCGGTTTGTCGACATGGACCGGAACGCCGAACTTGGTGACGGTGAGGGTCAGGGTTCCGATGCCCGCGCCGGGCGGGCTGCTCCGCGCTCCGACGAGGCGACTGGCAGAGTCGACCCATACCTCGACGTTCGTGGTCGGGTGGCTGGTGGCCGCGGCGTTCCCGAATGACGAGACTTCCGATGCCAGGGCTCGGGCGAAGTCGTCGCCGGCTGGTCCGGTGCTGCGTGACAGCGCCTGGTCGAGATTGACGGTGACCACGTAGGCATCGGCGTGCTGCCCACCGAGCGCCGTCTTCCCGAGCGGTGCGGCCGACACCGCGCCCCACGAGAGCTCATAGAGGACGAAGGCCGGATTGACGCTCTCGGTCTGCACGATGTAAGGGGGGAAGTTGACTCGGTACTTGGCGATGTCGGCGAAGTTGGCGAAGATCCAGGGCTTTCCGGCCCGGAGGGGCGGGGTGGACGGAGGCGGCTTGATGAATACGGTGCCGGGCAAGAAGACCATCCGCTCGGCCCCCCCAGAACCGGGAGGAAGCTTGAGCTGGATGGTGGCCGACGGGCTCCGGAAGTCGGCCACCCCACTGGCGTCCTGTGGGGTGGCGGCCTTGCTGCCGACCGGCACGTCCGAGAACGTCAGATCGAAGGAGCCGGTGAGGCCCATGGTGGCGCCGACGGCGTGGGACACCGCCGCCAGCGCTTGCGGAGAGGACGGGGAGGACGCCGTCGGCACGGTACCGGTGGGGGATCCGGCCGCCGTAGTGGAACCGCAACCGGCCAGCGCAGTGGTGAGGAGGACGAGCGAGGCGGCGGAGAGCGAAGCCGATCGGGTTGCCCTCGGGACTCGGCGGGCTCGTGCCCTCGGCCGGCGTTCGAGGGGATCTGTTCGGGGATCAGGGCCCAAGGTGCCCATGCTCGCACAGCCGGACCGAGTGGTGGGATGGCCCGGTGTCGCCGCGCCCGGCACGTGGTCGCGTTGTCTCAACCGGTATCGGGGTGGGTGGGTGTGGTCCCGTTGGCGTACAGGTTGTCGAACCCGTCGGGGATGGAGAGAAGCCCGGGCGCCGTCCCCGACACGTCGGTGATCCCATACTGCCAGACGATCGACAGGGTGGTCGGGTCGATGGCCACCACCCGGTGGCGGTAGTCGTCGTTGACCATGATCAGGCCGTTGGGCAGGCGCTCGGCCAGTGATGGCTTCTTGAGCGCGGCGTCGCCGGATGTCGCGTCGTAGGTCCACGGGATCTGCCCCGATCGGTTGAACTCGAGGATCCGGCCCTCGCCCGGCGGGTTGTAGTCGGTCATCAGGTAGAGATTGGGCCCGAGCTGCTGGGGGTCGGATGGGTAGTTGACGGTCGGGAAGTGCAGCGACCACACCACCCCGCCGGTGGGGGTGAACTCGTCGACCCACGATCCGTTGATCTCGGACACCAGCACGTTCCCGTTGGCCAGCGGGGTGTCGCCGTTGGGGTAGGCGATGGAAGTGGGTGGGTTGTGCACGTCGGCGCCGTTGCCGATCTGCCCGGTGACCTGGCCCTGGGGGGATATGAAGAGGATGCGGTTGTTCGACGCATCGGCCACCGTGATGGCCCCGGACTTGAGCAGGTAGGCGTCATCGGGTTGGTAGAGGAACCCGGGTGCCGAGCCCGGCCGGCCGGCCTGGCCGTACTGGAAGAGCAGCCGGCCCGATGGGTAGCCGATCTCGACCAGGGTGTGGTTGTCCTCCTGGTTGGAGATGATCCCTGTCCCGTGCTTGATGAAGAAGGCGTCGTCGGGGAAGTAGAAGCCGCCCGGTGGCGGGGGCATGCTGGCCGACGGGTACTGCCAGGTGATGTTGCGGTTCGGGTCGATGGCCACCAGCCGGTCATTGCCGCGGTCGGCGATGAGGAACGTTCCCGAGAAGGGGGCGCCGGCCGCCGAAGGGCCGGCCGGGCCCCCGTACGGGCTGAGCCGGAGCGAGATGATCGACTGCAGTGTGCCCGAGGCCACGCCGGCCTGGTCGTTGCCGGACTGGGAGGCGACCTCGCCCCCGATCATGTAGCCCACCGCGCTCGGGCCGGAGCCGAGGGTGGTGTACCCGGCGAAGGCGTCGGCTTGGGGCAGGTGCCCGGCGGCGAGGACCTTGCCGGTGGCGGGGACGAACGCCTCGATGGTGGTGAGGGTGATGCCGCCCGGGACCTGGCCTCCGGCCACATACGCGGTGCCGCCGATCACGAAGGCCGAGGCACCGTAGAGGGGTTGGGGGAGGTGCCCGACCACGGCGGCCCGGCCCGTGGCGGGATCGATCACCTGGATGTCGTCGGTGGCCGCGATGGTCGAGCCGGAGGACTTGGTCTCCCCGCCGAAGGCGAACAGCTTGCCGCCCTCCGACACCACGGCCGGGTAGCGGACGGGGACCGGCAGGGAGGCGACCCGGGAGAAGTGGGTGCCGTCGACCGTCGACAGCACGTCGGGCAGGTAGCTGGCTCCGTCGTAGCCACCGATGATGTAGCTCGTCGTCCCCGTCCGGCCGCCACTCGGGCCGGGGAGGGTGGCGACGGCCAGGTCCGAGCGGGGCGCGGGGAGCTTACCGACGACGGTGCCGGCCGATGCCGTCCCGGGAGGCACATGCGGTGTCGGGATCGACTGGACGGTCGCAAAGGTGTCGGGGGAACCGCCGCCGAACATGAAGGTGCTCCTCCCGATGATGGAGGCGGCCGCGTCATGGACCGGGGCGGCGAGCGAGCCCGCCGCCGCCACCGTCCCGTTGGAGAGGTTGACGACCGACACCGTCGACAGCGAGGACCCCGACGGGGTGATCCCGCCGAGCACGGTGAGGCCTCCGGCCTCGGCCACCACCGACGACCTGGAGATCGGCGCGTTCATCTGCCAGGGCTCGATCCCGGCTTCGAGGGAGCTGGGCCCGGTCGGCGCCGGGCCCGACCCGCCGTTCACCGGTGATCCGGTGGTCGTCGGCGATGCGGTGGAGCCGCCGCCGGAGCACGAGGCGAAGGCAACCCCGGCGATGACCACCGCCAGCACGATGGCGAGACTTGTGGCGCGCCAACGGCGTCGGCGCATGCGCTGCGCCCTCGAGTGTCGGTTGGCCACCGGGACGGATTCTGACATGGCGAGGCTGTCATCCGGGGGCACGATGCCATCCGGGGGCACGATGCCATCCGGGGGCAGGGTGCCATCCGAGGGCACGGTGCGTCCCGACGGGAGGGACGCCCTCGGGTCAGCCCCCGGTCATCACCTGCGTGGCCCGGCGCATCATCTCGTCCTCGGCCACGTCCTCGATATGGGTGGCCACGTTCCAGCGGTGGCCGAACGGGTCCTCGAACTGGCCGGCCCGGTCCCCGTAGAACTGGTCCTCGACCGGGCGCCGCTCGGTCGACCCGGCCTTGATGGCCCGGTCGAACGTGGCGTCCACGTCCTCCACGTAGACCGAGATGGTCACGGGCGTGCCGCCCACCGACTTGGGGCCGAGGAACCCCATGTCGGGCATCTCGTCGGCCAGCATCAGCACCGAGTCACCCAGCTGCAGTTCGGCGTGGCCGATCCGCCCGCCGGGAGCGTCGATGCGGAGGCGGACGGTGGCGCCGAAGACGCCGCAATAGAAGTCGATGGCGGCCGCCCCTCCATCGACGGCCAGTGACGGGATCACCTGCGGGTAGTCGTCCGGAATGGCTTTGACCACGGGGCCCTCCTCGAGTCGGCTCGAACGTATGTTCGTGATCGTAACGAATGGCGACGACGGGGGCAAGGGGGCATGTGGGGCGCCCCGATGATGGGCCGGGCGCCGAAAGGATGGGCTCACCGACCGCCAGCGCAAGGTGCTGGTCACGGTGGCCGAGGGACTGTCCCACGCCGAGATCGCCGAGCGCCTCGACGCGTCGGAGGCCACGGTGAGATCGCATGTGGGTCGCATCCTGGCCAAGTTGCAGCTGCGGGACCGGGTGCAGCGGCCGTCTACGCCTACCAGGTGGGGCTGGTGAGGCCGGGCTGACTGCCCCGGTGCTGTCGACCGGCGTAACCTGGAGCCGACGATCGCCTCATCTGGAGGTCGAGTGCCCGCCGCGACCCGAGGTGGATGTGCTCGGCTCCCCGATTCCCTACGCTGGTTATCTATGGCACCCCAACGGCACAGGGCATGCCGCCCTCGTGGCCTCCCCTTGGGCCCGGATGACACCGGGCCCCGGCGGCGGGGTGACCACCATCCGGACGGCCGATTGTCTACGGTGGCGGGCCGGTGCCGGCGCCCGACCGCCAGGCATCCTCATCCACCCGGCCGCGGCCGGATAGCGGGAGACTGAACCGTGGAACAATTCCTGGCTGACTGGGGCTACCTGGCCGTGTTCGGGCTGAGCTTCATCTCGTCCATGGGCCTGCCGGTCGGAGCCGAGGCGGCCATCATCTACGGCGGGGTGCTGGCCAGCGGTCAGGTCGTAGGCGTGCACCATCCCCTGAATCTGGTCCTGGTCATCGTGGTGGCCACCGCAGCCGAGGTGCTCGGCTCCCTGGCCGGCTATCTCATCGGCTACTACGGGGGCCGCCCCCTGGTCGACCGGGCGGGGAAGTACGTGCTGCTCACCCACAAGGACCTCGATCGGGCCGAGTCCTGGTTCAAACGGCGGGGCGAGCCCTTCGTCCTCTTCGGCCGCTTCATCCCCCTCATCCGCTCCTTCGTCTCCTTTGCCGCAGGGCTCGGCGAGATGGCGATAACCAAGTTCGTCCTCTTCACCGTCATCGGCTGCGCCATCTGGTGCACGGCGCTGACCACCCTCGGATACAGCCTGGGCAGTACCTACAAGCACGTGCTCAAGGCGTTCAGCTATGCCGGCTACGTGGCCGCCGTCCTGGTGGTCCTGGCTGTCATCGGGCTCTTCCTCCACCGCCTGCGAGTGGTGCGCTCGGAGCGGGGGACTCCGGTCGAGGCCGAATGACCGATGTGACCAGCCCGACGGCCGACCAGCGGCTGGGGCGGTCGCGCCGGGTGAACCGGGCCAACCGGGCGAAGTTCCGGCGTCGCCGGTTGATGGTGGCCTTCCTCGCCCTGTTCGTCATCGCCGCCGCCGTGATCGGCCCCTCGCTGGGCAGCGCCCTCACCAACCCGTCCCTCGGGTCGTCGGTCGGGGCCAGGTTCGCCGAATGGACCCGCAGCCACGGCGGCAACGGCATCGTCAACTGGGTCGAGAACGTCTGGTACAGCCACCATCAGCCGAAGGCCGGCGGCGCCCCACCCAAGGGGGCCATCAAGCTGCCGACCGCGGCCGAACCCGGCGACGGCCACCGCCGTGCCGCACCTGGCCGTGCCGGCGGCGATCGTGCCTCCGGCGTCCCCGCCACTCCCCGGCGAGGGCCAGTGGTCGCCCGCCGGTCGCACCGTCGGCGGGAACTCCGCCGTGTACGTGACCCGGCTGCGGCCGGACCCCGTGCACACCAGCCTGGTGGTGGGGGCGGCATGGATGGACACCAAGCTCCTGCGGGCCCAGCTCTATTCCGGGAGCTTCATCCCCGGGGGCGGGCCCTATTCCTACTCGGCGCCGGTGAAGCCGGACGCGGCAGCCACCCTGGTGGCTGCGTTCAACTCCGGGTTCCAGATGTCCTCCGCCAACGGGGGCTACTACACCGAGGGCCGCACCATCGTGCCGTTGCGCGCCGGGGCGGCCTCGCTGGTCATCACCAAGGAAGGGGTGCCCACCGTGGCGCAGTGGGGCCGGGACGCCACCATGGGCCCGGACATCGCCTCGGTGCGCCAGAACCTCGACCTGCTGGTCGACGGCGGCAAGCCGGTGGCCGGCCTCGACGCGTCCGACACCACCCGGTGGGGCGCGACCCTGGGCAACCAGATCTACGTGTGGCGATCGGGTGTCGGGGTCACGGCCGACGGAGCCCTCGTCTATGTCGGCGGCCCCGCGCTCAACGTCACCTCGCTGGCCGACCTGCTGGTCCGGGCCGGGGCCGTCCGGGCCATGGAGCTTGACATCAACACCGACTGGGTGAACTTCGCCAGCTACAGCCCGGCCACCACGACCGGCGCGGCGTCGGCGGCCAACGGCACCGACCTGCTGCCCGGCATGGTCGGCACCCCGTCGCGCTATTTCACCACCTGGTGGTCACGCGGACTTCTTCACCATGTCCGCCTCCACCGGCTGAGCGTTCCGTCACCGGCCCGGGCGGGCCGATCCATTTCGATCCCACGGCGAGATCGGCCCGGCTACCGGTCGTCGCCGTCGAGCGCGTCGAGCAGCGACTGCCCGGTCAGCTCGAACATGGACTCGTCGTCGGACTGACGCCAGAGGTCGAGCAGCCCGACCGACAGCGGGTCGCAGCCGTAGCGCAGCGGGCCCTGGTCGTCGAGGATGGCGTCGACGATGAGGGTGGCCGCGTCGGCCGCCGGGGAGACCATCGGGTCGGCCGACTGGCGGCGCACCCTCGTGGCCACCTCGGCCATCCGCCGGTACCGGTCGAACCGGGTGGCGGCCAGCTCGCCGGTGCTGAGCCGGAACATGTCGGTGTCCACCGGGCCGGGGAGGATCTCGACCACCCGGACGCCCGAGGGCGCCAGCTCGACCCTGAGCGTGTCGCCGAAAGCCGAGACGGCTGCCTTGGAGGCCCGGTAGGCGGCGTAGAAGGGGACCGGGGCGAGGATCGAAGAGGACGACACGTTGCAGATCACCGCCCTTCGGTTGGCCCGGAGGGTGGGGATGGCGGCCATGGTCAACCCGACCAGGCCCATCACGTTGGTCTCGAACACCGCCCGCCAGTCATCGAGGTCGCAGTGCTCGACCGGTAGGTACGCGGAGTCGACCCCGGCGTTGTTGACCAGCACGCGGAGATCGCCGGGAAGCTCGAACGTGGCCGGGTCGGTCACGTCCAAGCCGGCCACCCTGAGCCGGCCCGGTGCCGCGTCTGCCAACCCGGCGCCGGCGGCCGGGTCCCGCATCGAGGCCACGGTGTCGAACCCGCGGCGGGCCAGCTCGACGGCGATCGCCCGACCGATCCCCCGACTGGCCCCGGTGACCAGCGCGCTCCCCCCGACATCCACGGCATGCTCCTTTGGTCGGCGTCGCCACGTTCCTAGCAGACGCGCCCCAACGGCCGAGCGCCCGTCGCGGCCGACCCGGGCTACGACCCGTCGCCGGGGGAGGCCTCGAAGGCCTGATCGCGCTGGCGCACCGCCTGCTTGAGCCCGACCTCGGCGGCCCGGGCCCTGAACGCCCTGGCATCGGCGGAACGGTGGGCCACCGCATCGTTGAGGGCGGCGAACCGCTGGAGCTCGGCCCGGCCCATGAGCTCGATCCCCTGGTTGATCACCCGCTTGTTGGCGGTGAGCAGATCGCGCCCGACCAGCGCGATTCGCTCGGCCAGCGCCAGGGTGTGGCCGTCGAGGTCGGCGGCCGGCACCGCCGCCTGCACCAGGCCGACGGAGGCGGCCTCCGCACCGGTCACCGTGTCGCCGGTGAAGAGCAGTCGCTTGGTCCACTGCGGCCCGAGGTGGTAGAGCCACATGTTGGTCGGCGGCACACCCATCGACCGCACCGGGGGAAAGCCGATCCGGGCGTCGTCGGCCGCCACCACGATGTCGCAGTGCAGGGCGAGATCGGTGCCGCCGGCCAGGCAGTTGCCGTGCACCTGGGCGATGACCGGAACGGCGCAGTGCCAGACCGTGGCCCAACCGGTGCCCAGCTCGAGCATCGACGTCACGTCGGCCTCGATGCCGCTCGGGGCGACCACCTCTCCCGGTTCGATGTCATCGGGGAGGACGCCGTACCCCGAGGAGAACGACCGGCCCGACCCGCGGATCAGGACGGCCCGCACGGTGGGGTCGTGCTCGGCGTCGGCCACGGCGGCGAGGAGCTCGCGGATGCAGCGCGCCGTGAGCGGGTTGTGCTGCTCGGGGCGGTTGAGGGTCAGCCGGCGGACGGCGCCGATCGGCTCGACCAGGACCGCCGGTTGGTCGGTGGCCATCGGCTCAGCGCCCCCGGCCCGGACCGGGCCGGCCGACCGGGCCCGCCGGTGCGCCGGAATCCGACACCAGCTGGTGCTTGGCCACCTTGCCCGACGCGTTGCGGGGAAGCTCCGCCACGATGGCCAGTCGCCGCGGCACCTTGTAGTCGGCCAGTCGCCCCTGGAGGAAGGCGCGCAGCTCACCGTCGGTGGTCTCGGAGCCGTCGCGCAGCACGACCCACGCTCCCACATCTTCACCCAGCACGTCGTGGGGGATGCCCGCCACGACCGCCTCCACCACGTCGGGATGGGCGAACAGCGCGTTCTCGACCTCACCGGGGGCGATGTTGTGGCCGCCCCGGATGATCAGGTCCTTGCTGCGGCCGGTGATCCAGAGGAAGCCGTCCTCGTCGAGCCGGCCGAGGTCGCCGCTGTGCAGCCAACCCTCCCGCCAGGTCTCGGCTGTCGCCTCCTCCTCCTTGAAGTACCGGCGTCGCGGCCCGCCCCCCGAGACGGTGACCTCCCCCTCGACCCCGGGCCCGACGGCCGTGCCGTCGGCGTCCACGATGCGGATCTCCACCCCGGGCAGCGGCCGGCCGACCGAGCCGAGGTGCCGGCCGCCATCGCCGGACGGCGAGCGGGTCACCGCGCCGAACTCGGTGAGGCCGTAGCCGACCAGGATGTCGGTGTGGGTCAACTCGCGCGCCCAGTCGCTCGAGGGTGGCGGGCGCGATGGGGGCACCCCCGATGGTCAACGCGGCGAGTCCGGTGAGATCGGCCTGGCTGAAGCGCGGGTGGGCCACGATGAGCTGGGCCATGGCCGGCACCACGAAGGCGACCACCGGACGGCGGCGCTCGACGATCGATATCCACTCGCCGGCGTCGAAGCGCGGCTGGTACCACCCGGTCATCCCCCCTCGCATGGGCCCGTAGACCAACAGCGCGCCGCTGGTGGTGGAGAAGGGGGACGAGGACATGAACCCGAGCCCGTGCCATGCCGCCGGGCGGGGCGACAGGCCCACGGGCGGGTGCGGCACGACCACGCCCTTCGGCGCGCCGGTGGTGCCCGAGGTGTACATGATGTCGGTGGGTGGGGCGGTCCCGGCCGGCCGGGGCGGGGGCGACCCGTCCGGATCGAGCAGCGCCGACCATGCGGTGGTGCCGGCGGCCGGTCCGGTGGTGGCCAGCAGTCGCAGTCCGGGTAGCCCACTGGCCACCTCGGCCCAGGGCACCCCGGCGTCGGTGGCGACGCTGGCCACGATGGCACCGGGCTCGGCGTGGCCGAGGATGGCCCGGAGCTCCGGCGCGGCCAGCCGGGTGTTGACGGGGACCGCCACCGCCCCGGCCCGGTGGGCGGCGGTGTAGGAGATGAGCCAGGCGAACGGCTCGCCGGCACCGACGGCGATGACCACCCGCTCACCGGGGGTGATGCCTGTTTCGACGAGGCCGCGGGCCAACCGGTTGGCCCGCGCGTCCCAGTCCGACAGGGTGAGCTCGGACCCGTCGGCCAGGTCGACCCAGGCCGTGGCGTGCGGATGCACCGCGGCCATGGCGGCCAGCTCGTCGGTCCCGGCCCAGCCCCCGTCCGTCACCGTCCCACCGCGGTCGGACAACGTCGGGTCCCTCCGTTCGTCAGTAGGGGTCGCATCCCTCGAGGATCCGGCGGGGATTGGTCACCATCATCGTCGAGATGTCCTCGTCGCTGATGCCGACGCGGCGCATCTCGGGCAGCACGTCCTCGGGGATGTGGGTCCAACGCCAGTCCTTCCACGCCGCCGGCCAGCGTCGAGGGGAACCAGTCGACATGGCACATGGCGTCGTGGGACAGCACGATCCGGTCGGCGTAGCCCCGTCTCGCACAGGACCCGGACCGATTCGACGCGCTCGGCCAGGGAGAAGGTCCCGATGCCGAAATGGTCGAATCCCAGGTACGAGCCCTTGGCCAGGATGGCCTCGTGATAGTCGGTGTCGAGCGTCCCGCCCGAGTGGCCGATGACCACCTGGGTGAGATCGACGCCCTCCTCCTCGAAGATGCGCTGCTGCTCGAGCCCCCACGGTTGGGGCGGGGTGGGCGTATGGGTGGTGATCGGCGTGCCGGTCTGGCGGTGGGCCTGCGGCCACCGCCCTCAGCACCCGCTCGACCCCCGGGGTGATCCCCGGCCTGTCGGTGGCGCACTTGAGGATGGCCGCCCGCACCCCGGTGTCACCGATCGCCCTCGACGGATCTCGCGGACGAACAGCTCGGTCATCGGCTCCGGTCCCCCGAGGATCGTGCCGGGTCCCCGGAAGTGGAAGTACATCGGCACGTCGTTGTAGGTGTAGACGCCGGTGGCGGGCACGATGTTGATGTCGGGTACCCGCTCGGCCACCGACACCATGCGGGTCATGTTCCTCCCGAGGCCGATGACGGTCAGGTCGACGATGGTGTCGATGCCGCGGTGCTTGAGCTCGGCCAGCCGTTGCACCGCCGTGTCCTGGGCACTCTGTTCGTCCCATTCGGCCGAGGTCTTCTCGATCTCGGGGCTGAGCACGAAGACGTGCTCGTGCATGAGCGTCGAGCCGAGCTTGCTCGCCTCTACCGGTCCCCTGACCGTGTTGACCTGGGCCACGACTCTCCCTCTCTCGGTACCGACGACAACGTCCGGCGTGCGCCCCGAGGATCCCCGGCCCGCGCGGCCACGTTCGACCTGTCCCCCGCCGGTGCCGCCCGGATCGTACTGCCGTACTCGTCCCCGCTGCCCGCCCGGTTCGCTCGTCGGGGATCCGCCCCGGCTGGTGGCGCCGTCCCGGTGGCGTGCGCCGTCCCTCCCGGTCGGCCAAGATGCGATGCATGCGCGAGCACCGCTACACCCTCGACATGCCCCATTCGGCCGCCCGCATCTGGGCGCTGTTCCAGGACTACGACCCGCTGGACGGACTATGCGCCCATGGTCCGGCGGGTCGACGTGCTCTATCCGGGCGACGCCGACCACAACGGGAGACTCCGGCGGGTCATCTACAAGATGCCGTTCGGGCGGGAGGGCTCCGCGCTCGAGCTGGTCACCGATGTCGAACCTGAACGCGGCTACACCTACACCATGATCTCCCCGAAGCCCGGCAACGACCAGATCGGCCACGTGCGCCTCGAGCCGCTGGACGGCAGCCGCACCCGCCTGGCCTTCGACGAGCGGTACAACCTGACCTCCCTCGCCGTGGCGGTGGTTCGAGGGCCCGATCTACAAGTTCATCAACAAGAACAACGAGGACAGCATGGCCCGGGCGTCGAAGTGGCTCACCGATCATCCCGAGTACCGCCCCGACCTGGTCGGTTTGTAGCCGAGGTCACAGGTTCACGGTGACGCAGCCCGGTCCTCCCGCTGGCGGCGGCGGGGCTCGGAATGATCCCAGTCGGCCAGCAGCGTGCGCAGCGCGGTGAGCAGGATGAGGGGCTCGTCGAGCATGGCGTGGTGGCCGGCTTCGGGGATCTCGATGACCGGGGTGACCCGGCCCATCTCGTCGTACATGAATTGCCCGATGTCCGCGGTGACGAGCCCGTGCTCGGAGCGCAGCAGGGCCAGGCGGCAGCCCACCTGGGACAGGTAGGGGCGGGCCACGCCGCGGATGCCCGCGCCGAACTGGGCGAAGACGCCGCGGTCGAACTTCCATTGGAAACCGCCGTCGACCGACCGCACCGACCGGCGGGCGACGTGGTCCATCACGTAGTCGAGGTAGTGCGGCTGGGAGGGGACGGTGCGGAAGTGGGCCACGGCCTCGTCGATCGTCGGGTAGACGCGGGGCCGCCCGAAGGCCTCACGCAGACGGTAGGCACCGATCTCGGGAGCGGGCTCGGTGACCGGGGAGTCGCAGATGATGGCGGCGCTGACCCGGTCGCCGTGCCGGGCGGCGGTGGCGATGGTGACCATCCCGCCCATGCTGTGCCCGATGATCACCGGCGGTCCCTCGATCTGCCCGTGGTCGGCCACGGCCATGACCTCGTCGGTCCACTGCTCGAGCGAGTACGCCGGCCGGTGGCCACTGTCGCCGTGACCCGACAGGTCCAGGGCGAGCACCCGGAACTCGTGGCTGAAGGTGGCCGCCACATGGGTCCACCAGTGGGCATGAGCGCCGCCGCCGTGCACGAAGACCAGACCCCGGGCTCCCTCCGGCCCGCAGGCCAGGGCGTGGATGCGACACCCGGCCACGTCGACCCCGATGTCGAGCTGGTCGACGGCCAGGGCCCGCCGGAACCACTCGGGGGCGCCTGGCAGGGGGCGGTAGGCGCTCACGGTCCCGATCAGAGCACAGCCGGGCCCGGCCCGACGGCCCGACGAGCCTCGGCCGGGCGACCGCCTAGCCCCGGTTCGCCACCTCGTCGGCCGCGGCGGCGAACACCGGATCGCCGCTCACGCCCAAGCCCCGCCGGCAGGCCTCGACCAGCTTGACCTGATGGGGGTCGCCGCTCGCCGCCGCCCGCCCGACGACCGCGGGGTCCCAGACGGTGTCATCGTCGACCTCGGCCGTGGCCGCGCCGGCGTACATGGTGGCGTGGTCCGCCCGCACCTGGGCCAGAGCGGCGGCACCGTCCTCGGGCGCCAGATGGCCGGCCATCACCTCGACGGCCATGGCCCCGGTGATCCCGTGCAAGGTGAAGATGTTCGGAGCCGCCAGGTAGTGGTGCGCACCCGAGGCCGCCTCCCCGGTCACGGCCTGGACGAGGTCGTCGGCCGGGGCTCCACCGGACGGCGGCGACCCGGCATGGAAGCGGGCGGCCCAGTAACCGAGGGCCCGGGCGAGCTCGGCCCGGCGCGGCGGCGTGTCGACGGCGTCGACGGCCCGCACGGCGTGCGCCGTCCGGATGGCCCCGTGGAACAGGGCGGTGGACAGTCCGGGCACGAGGCGCGGCACCCACCGGGCGACCACGGCGCGCCATCCCTCATCGTCGATCGACGTGCCGAAGAACCCCAGCCACTCGGGGAGCCGGTCGTAGCGACCCAGGGCGTCGAGCCACTCGAAGTCGCCTCCACCCGGCGTGACGGGCGCCGGGGCGTCGCCGACGGCCGCCGCCGAGCGACGGGCCCAGGAGTCGACGAGGTCCTCGCACCCCAGGGTGGCGAGCGCCTCACAAGCCATGGGACCGTGGTTGACGAAGCCGTTGGGCAGCTCGAAGTCGGAGGTGGCCATCCGTTCCAAGGCCTCGTCCAGGACGGGCGCCGCTGAGCCCCGGTGGTCGCCGGGCATGGCGGGCTGCGAGCGTCGGTCACCGGCCATGCCCCCAGCCTAGAGAGCGGGCCGGGGGACCGCCCGACCCGAGCCCACTGGGACCCGTCGCCGATGACGATCTATCCTCGGAGCGAGGAGGGGGTACACCGTGGTCCAATCACTGACAGAAGCACCCGGCAGCCGTGAGGAGCTCGTCGACGAGGTCCGGTCGTGGCTCGAGCTCAATTGGGACCCCGACCTCACGGTCGGCGAGTGGTGGGAACGCCTCGGCCTGGCCGGGTGGTCCGCCCCCACCCTGCCCCCCGACGCCTACGGGCGCGGCGTCTCCCGCAGCGCCGGCATCGCCATCGCCCGGGAGATCACCGAGTTCGGCGCGCTCGGCGCTCCGAACGGCCTGGGTCTCATGCTGGCGGCTCCCACCATCGCCGACCACGGCACCCAGGAGCAGATCGACCTGTTCGTCCGCGACATCGTCACCGGGCAACGGGCCTGGTGCCAGCTGTTCAGCGAGCCGGGCGCCGGCTCGGACCTGGCCGGGCTGTCCACCCGGGCGGTCGAGGACGGGGACGAGTGGGTCGTGAACGGGCAGAAAGTGTGGACGTCCCTCGGCCAGAGTGCCGACCTGGCCATGCTGCTCGCCCGCACCGACCCCGACCTGCCCAAGCACCAGGGCATCACCTACTTCGCCCTGGACATGCGCCAGCCCGGCGTCGAGGTCCGTCCGCTCCGCGAGATGACCGGGCACGCCATGTTCAACGAGACGTTCATCACCGACGCCCGGGTGCCGGCGTCGTCCATCATCGGCGGACGGGGCAACGGGTGGGCCGTGGCCAACACCACCCTCGGGCACGAGCGGGCCGGCCTCGGGGCCGGTGGGGGCAACGCCGGCGCCGCCGTCGTCACCGCCGGCACGGTGGCCGGCAACCTGTCACGCCGGGTCGGCGATTTCGTGTCCGGTCCCGGAGCGTCGTCGCCGAAGGGGCGGACCCCGGCCCGCCGCGGGCCCCGCACAGCCGGGCGTCCTCGACCTGCTCACCGGGCTGGCCCGCGGCAACGGCACGAACGGCGATGGAACGGTCCGCCAGGACCTGGCCCGGCTCTACATCCTCGAGGCCCTGGGCCGCTACAACACCGAGCGGTTGAAGGCCAGCCGCGCCGCCGGCCGGGACATCCCGGGTATGGCCAATCTGTCCAAGCTGTTGATGAGCACCATCGTGCGGCTCCAGCGTGACCTCGGCCTCCGCATCGTGGGGGCCCAAGGGATGCTCCACGCCTACGACCCGAAGGACCAGGCCGCGTTGGACGAGGCCACCGGCAACCCGCTGCTCGCCGCCATCACCACCACCGCGCTCTACGCCCAGGCCCCCTCGATCTACGGGGGCACGGACCAGATCCAGCGCAACATCGTCGGTGAGCGCGTCCTCGGCCTGCCGAAGGAGCCCTCCAACGACCGGGACCGCCCGTTTTCGGAGCTGCCGAGGAACGGCTGATCGTCGAGGAGCGTCATGTCCCTGGATCTCCTCCTCCCCCGGTGGCGGCCATGGAACCAACCGTCAAGGAAGGAAGTGGAATGGCTGGAATCTGTGAGGGAAGGGTGGTCATCGTCACCGGTGCCGGGCGCGGCATCGGGCGGGGCCACGCCATCGAGTTCGCCCGGCAGGGCGCCCGGGTGGTGGTCAACGACCTCGGCGCCGAGGTGGACGGCACCGGGTCCTCGGCCGGCCCGGCCGGCGAGGTGGTCGAGGAGATCCGTGGCGCCGGCGGTGAGGCCATCGCCAACGGCGAGGACGTGAGCGACTGGGAGGGCGCCGAGCGGCTGGTCAACGCGGCCATCACCACCTTCGGCGGTCTCGACGTCCTGGTCAACAACGCCGGCATCCTGCGGGACCGGATGCTGGTCAACATGACCGACAGCGAGTGGGACGCGGTCATCCGGGTGCACCTGCGGGGCACCTTCGCCCCGATGCGGTGGGCCACGGCCTACTGGAGGAACCGGGTCAAGGAGGGTGGGACCAACGACGCCCGCATCATCAACACCACGTCGCCGTCGGG
The DNA here is from genome assembly GCA_963727075.1 of uncultured Acidimicrobiales bacterium. Taxonomy (GTDB): domain Bacteria; phylum Actinomycetota; class Acidimicrobiia; order Acidimicrobiales; family RAAP-2; genus Bog-756. Next base: position 725,680 of record CAVSET010000001.1, on the reverse strand, counting down.
CATCTACGGCAACGTCGGGCAGACCAACTACGGGGCGGCCAAGGCCGGCATCGCGTCGATGACGATCATCGCGGCCATGGAGGTCGCACGCTACGGGGTGACGGTGAACGCCATCGCCCCGGCCGCCCTCACCCGCATGACCGAGAACCTGGGCTTCGGGCAGACGGCACGAGAGCGCAAGCCGGACGAGTTCGACCGCAACGACCCCGACAACATCGCTCCGGTGGTGGTGTGGTTGGGCAGCCCGGCGGCGAGCGGCATCACCGGCCGGGTCTTCGTGGTGCACGGTGGGCATCTCAGCGTGGCCGAGGGGTGGGTCGAGGGCCCGGCGGCCGACAAGGGCGACCGCTGGGACACGGTGGAGCTCGGTGATGTGATCCCCGGATTGGTCGAGCGGGCGGCCCCCAACGCCAACATGTTCGGCCAACGGGAGTGACCACGGTGGCGGGGCCCCCCGGCGGTCCGTCCGCCGGAGAGACGGCATCCACCTTCAAGGTGGTCGAGGACCACGCCGAGCGCATCTTCCTCTGGGACTACGAGCGGTGCCGCACCCCGCTGGTCACCTTGTACAACAAGGCCATGGGCTCCCAGTGGAACAGTGTGACCGACCTCGACTGGGACACCGACGTCGACCCCGAGTCCCTGGTGGACGAGGACGGTCCCGGACTCAGACTGGTGCGACTGGCGGCCGGGGAGCCGGGCTCACCCATCGCCAGCTGGGGCGACCGGGAGTTCACCCTCCTCGGAGTCGAGATGTTCAAGGCCTCGATCAGCCAGTTCATGCACGGGGAGCAGGGGGCCATGCTCACCGCGGCGAAGATCGTCGAGACGGTCCCGTGGATCGACGCCAAGTACTACGCCGCCACCCAGACCATGGACGAGGCCCGGCACACCGAGGTGTTCGCCCGGTACCTCGACGAGAAGGTGGGCGAGGCCTATCCGATGAGCCCGTTCCTCGAGGAGCAGATCACCTCCCTGCTCGAGGACAGCCGCTGGGACATCGCCTACCTCGGGATGCAGATCGTCATCGAGAGCCTGGCTCTGGCCGCGTTCGGTGACATGTTGCGGCGCACCGAGGAGCCCCTCCTCTCCAAGTTGCTCCGCTATGTGATGTCGGACGAGGCGCGACATGTGGCCTTCGGCGTGCTCACCCTGAAAGAGCTGTACGCCGGGCTCACCGACTCCGAGCTCAAGGAGCGCCAGGAGTTCCTCCTCGACAACACCTTGCGCAACCGGGCCCGATCGACCACGCCGGAGGTGTGGGAGCGGCTCGGCGTCGACCTCCATGCCCTCGCCCCGCACCTGGCCGCGGCGGCCGGGAAGATGAAGACCAGCCCCTTCGCCGGATTCCAGCGCGCCTTCTTCTCCAAGCTGGTGCCCAACGTGGCGAAGCTCGGGCTGCTCGATGCCAACCGGGGCTACCTCCGGGGGCGATGGGGGGAGGCCGGGTTGCTCGAGTTCGAGCACGGCCACGACACCTCGAGCGACTACGCCAGCTACGACGAGGTGGCCAAGGACCGGGACCGCGCCGGGTGAGCCTCACCGTGGACCCGGAGGCCGCCGGCTTCGACGCGTCGCGGCTCGAGCGGCTGACCGAGCACTTCGACACCCGCTACGTGTCGACCAAGAAGATCCCCGGGTGCCAGATCGCCGTGGCCCGGTGGGGGAAGACCGCCTACTGGCGCTCGCTCGGGCTCATGGACGTCGAACGGTCGACGCCGGTCGAGGACGACACCATCTGGCGGATCTACTCGATGACCAAGCCGATCACCTCGGTCGCCCTCATGCAGCTCTACGAGCAGGGCTGCTTCCAGCTCAGCGACCCGCTCCACCGCTACATCCCCGAGTGGCGCGCCCTCAAGGTGGCCGAGCTCCAGCCCGACGGCTCGGTCCGGACCGTCGACCCCATCCGGCCGGTGTCGGTGCGCGACGCCCTGACCCACATGACGGGCCTCACCGGCGGGGTCGCGGCGGGCCACCCGATCGACGCCCGGTTCACCGACGAGCTGCGGGCCGTCCGCCACGGCATGACCCTGGAGGGGATCTGTTCGCTGCTGGCCGACTACCCCCTCAAGTTCCAGCCCGGTACCCGGTGGAACTACGGGCTGTCGACCGACATCTGTGCCCGGCTGGTCGAGATCCTCTCCGGCGAGCGCTTCGACGACTACCTCGGCGCCCATCTCTTCGAGCCCCTCGGGATGGTCGACACCGGCTTTTCGGTGCCCGACGGCTCCGGGTCGCGACTGGCCGCCTGCTACCTGTACCAGCCCGGCGGTCCACCCCAGCTCATCGACGATCCCGAGCAGAGCCCGTACCGGCGACACCGGTCCTTCCTCTCCGGTGCGGCCGGGCTGGTCTCCACCACCGGTGACTACCTGCGCTTCAGCCAGATGCTGGTCAACCGGGGCCAGCTCGACGGGCAGCGGATCATCGGGCGCAAGACGCTCGAGCTCATGGCCAGCAACCATCTGCCGGGCGATGCCGAGCTGGGCCAGTTGGCCACCGGGGGATTCGGGGAGGCCGAGTTCCCCGGGGTCGGGTTCGGGCTTGGCTTCGCCGTCGGCCGGGGTCCCGGGGCGACCGCCGCCGCCGGGTCGGCCGGGGAGTTCTACTGGGGCGGCGCGGCCAGCACCGCCTTCTGGGTCGACCCGGTCGAGGACCTCGTCGTGGTGTTCATGACCCAGCTGCTCCCCTCGGCCACCTACCCGTTCCGGGCCCAGCTCCGCGCTCTCGTGTACCAGGCCCTGGCCGACTGACCCTCAGGTCGCGCCGGGCGGCGGCCCGGCGGTGCCGGCCGCGGCTCCGGGCGGGGTGATCTCGGCCTGGATCCGCCGCATGGCCCGCAGCCACCGTTCGCGGTCACCGGCCCGCCGTTGTTCGAACGTGGCCACCTCGGGATGGGGCAGGACGAGGAACCGCTCGTCGGCCAGGGCCTCGATCACCACCGACGCCACCTCGTCGGGCATGAGCATGCCGTTGCGACCGGCGGTGGCCGACAGCAGCTGCTCGGCCTCCTCGGTCGGCGCCCCGGTCATGTTGGTCCAGACCCCCTGGGGGCACAGGCACGAGACCGTGATCCCGGCGGCGGCATGGGTGATGGAGAGCCACTCGGCCAGGGCCACCACCGCATGCTTGGTCACGCTGTAGGGGGCCGATCCGAGCTGGGTGAGCAAGCCGGCCGCCGAGGCCGTGTGGAGCAGGTAGCCCTCGCCGCGCTCGAGCATGGCCGGGAGCACGGCCCGGGCGGCGTAGACGTGGCTCATGACGTTGACCGCCCAGATCCGCTCCCAGTCGGCGTCGGGCACCTCGACACCGCCCCCGACCAGGATGCCGGCGTTCGCACAGAAGAGGTCGACCGGACCGAAGGCCTCCTCGGTCTTCTTGACCAGCGCCACCACCTGCGCCTCGTCGCTCACGTCCACCGGTACGGCCAGGGCCCGGGTCCCGTCGCCGTCGAGCTCGGTCGCCACCTGGCCGGCGCCGGCCTCGTCGATGTCGGCCACCGTCACGCCACCAGCGCCGTGGGCGGCGAAGGCCCGGCACAGCTCGCGGCCGATCCCGCTGGCCCCCCCGGTGACCACGACCACCCGGTCCTCGACGTCCACCGTGCCGGGTCAGCCCCCGCCGCGGCGGCGCAGCATCATCTCCGAGTACGTGGCCAGCTCCGGATCGGCCGCCATGGCCTCGGCGAACTTCTTCCGGGCCTGCTCACGCTTGGCCGGCAGGTAGTCGGTCGGCCACGGACCCTCGTGGGGCTGGTAACCCTTGAGGACGTTGCGGGCCACGGTGACCTTGTGCACCTCGTCGACGCCGTCCATGACGCTCATGGCCGGTGAGGCGGCCCACATGGCCTGCAGCGGTGTGAGGTCGGTGACGCCGAGCGAGCCGAGGATGTGGATGGCCCGGTAGGAGACCTCACGGAGCACCTTGGCCGCCGTGTACTTGCAGGCGGCGATCTGGGTGCGGGACGCCTCTGTGCTCGAGTTGTCGATGGTCCACGCCGTCCAGAGCACGAGGAGCCGGAGCATGTTGATGTCGGCGTAGGAGTCGGCGATGGCGCTCTGGACCATCTGGTGCTCGGCGATGACCTTGCCGTGCGACTCGCGGCTGAGGGCCCGCTCGCACATCATGTCGAAGGCGCGCTTGCACTGGGCGATGGCCCGCATGGCATGGTGGATCCGCCCACCCCCGAGCCGGCGTTGGGCCAGCACCTTGGCCCCGTCCTCCGGGCCGAGGAGGTGGTCGAGCGGGACCCGCACCTCGTTGTAGCGGATGTGGTCATGGGTCCTCGGGTAGTCCATGATCTCGACGCCGGGGGTGTGGCGGGGCACCACGAACATGCCGTTGGTGCACATGACGATGAGGATGTCGGCGTGGCGCCCGGCGCTGGTGAACCACTTCTCGCCGTTGATGACCCACTCCTCGCCGTCCCGAACCGCCGTCGTCTTGAACATGTTCGGGTCGGAGCCGCCGTCGGGCTCGGTCATCGAGTAGGCCGACCAGATCTCCTGGTTCATGAGCGGGTACAGCCAGCGCTCCTTCTGCTCCTCGGTGCCGTAGGCGGCCAGGATCTCCATGTTCCCAGTGTCGGGGGCCTGGCAGCCGAAGATGGAGGGAGCGAGGGCGTAGCGGCCGATGACCTCGTTGAGGAGGGCCAGTTTGAGCTGGCCGAACCCGGGCCCGCCGAGCTCCTTGTCCAAGAAGATGGCCCAGAGCCCGTGCTCTTTGACCTGGGCCTGCAGGGGGTCGACCAGGGCCCGCATCTTCGGGTCCCGGATGCGCACGGCGTAGGGGAAGATGAGCTCGAGGGGCTCGACCTCCTCGATGCAGAACTGCTCGACCCAGTCGAGCTGCTCTTGGAACTCCGGCTCCGTCGAGAAATCCCAAGCCATCGGACGACCTCCCCACGACGCGAACGGTCCGGCGCGGCCACCGTACCGGGTGGCCCGGGACATGGTCCATTCTCCGGCGGTGGGTCAGGCGGTCGGCGCCGCCCTCGGTCGGGACCCTCGGGGTCGGTCCTCCAGATCGGCCAGCGGGACCAGCGCGGCGGCCACCACGGCCCCGCCCACCACCACCGCGGCAATGCCGAAGCGCTGACTGAGCGGGCCGGCGACGATGGCCCCGAGCGGGACCGTGCCGCCGAAGGCCATGACCCAGAGGGCCATGACCCGGCCGCGCACCGCATCGTCCAACCGCCGCTGGAGCACGGTGGCGAGCGAGGTCACCACGGCGAAGTAGAACAGCCCGACCAGGAAGACGATCGGGTAACCGGGGGCCGGGCTGCGCAGCAGGCCGAAGCTGGCGAGGGTGAGGGCGAACCCGCCGAGGCCGAACCGGACTACCCGCTCCAGCCGCCGGCCGGCCAGGAAGGTGCCGATGGAGAGGGCGCCCACCACCGCCCCGGCCCCGAAACAGGCGTAGAGGAGCCCGTAGGCGATGGTGTCCTCGCCGATGCCGAGGTCGTCGTGGGCCAGCACCGGCATGAGGACGGCGATCGGGAGGCAGAAGAAGGAGAACAGCACCATGGTGGTCAGGCAGCGACCGACCACCCGGTCCCGCCGCGCCACGGCGAAGCCGTCGAGCAGGCGGCCCCAACCGTGGCCGACGGTCCTTCGCACCGCCGGCAGGCGCACCGTGGCCAGCACACCGATGAGCACGACGTAGGAGGCGGCGTTGAACACGAAGGCCCACGAGGCCCCGACCTTGGCGTAGATGACCCCGCCGATGGCCGGTCCGATCACCCGCGACAGGTTCATGTTGGCCGAGTTGAGCGAGACCGCCCCGGCCAGTTCGTCGCGGCCCACCAGGGTCGGGATGAGCGCGGAGTAGGTCGGGGCGTAGAAGGCCTGGCCGATCCCGATGGCCAGGACTGCGGCGAACAGCGCTCCGACCCGGGGCTGGTGTTGATGGGCCAGCCAGGCGACCACCAGGGCGGCCGCGCCCTGCTCGGCCGTGACGACCAGGAGCACCGTGCGCCGGTCGAAACGATCGGCGGCGATCCCCCCGACCGGCGAGAGCAGGAAGAGCGGGCCCAGCTGGGCAAGCGTCATGAGCCCGACGTCGGTCGAGGAGCGGGTCAGGTTGAAGACGAAGGCGGCGAGCACCACGGTCTGCATCCAGCTGCCGATGTTGGAGACCAGGGCGGCGAGGAAGACCCGCCGGAAGAGCGGGTACCGGAGGGCCGCACGGGCACCGCCCGCCACGATGGGGCGATCGCCCTCGAGCAGCGCGTCCTCGACATCCTGGGTGGCGGCATCCGCCGGGCCCTCATCTCCTGGCCGAGGTGGATCCGTCAAGGGTCTGGAATCTAGACGTGCCCGACCGGGGGACGGAGGGGGAAGAAGAGCAGCCGGCCCGAGGGGGACGGGCCGGCTGCTCTGTGGTTCCCGCCGTTGATCCGGCGCCGGGGAGGCCCGACCGAACGACCCCGGTGACCGGCACGCTCATCGGTCACCGGTCGAGGCATCTCGACCCCGTGCCCTCATCGTGGAGGCCGGTGGTCCAATTCGGGTCCAACCGGGCGCCAAAGGCTGACGCGGGCAGCAGAACCGCCGGCAAGTGGTGGCAAGGTCGACGACCTCCGAGCTCGGTGCCCTCCGGGAGCCAGCGCTCATGGCATGGCGGGTCCGTGCCGAAGAGACAGGAGAGACAGGAGCCACGGTGACGGCGCCGCCGGCACCCATTCACGGGAGGTCCGATGTGAGCACGACCACGGCACCCATCACCACCATCGACGGGTCGACGCCCTACGGGTACCGGCGCGATCCCCAGGTCCAGCAGCGTTTCGAGGCGGCGGCGCAGGCCCTGCTCGAGGCGGACGGCTGGTCCGACCCGCAACGGGGTGGGGAGCGTCGGCTGGTTGCCGACCTGGCCCTCGAAGGCGGCGGGGTGAAGGGTATTGGCCTGGTCGGCGCCATCCTGGCCTTGAGCGAGGCGGGCTACACCTTCCCGCGGGTAGCGGGGACCAGCGCCGGGGCCATCGCCGCCACCCTGGTGGCGGCGATCGGGCGCTGCCGGCCGGCCGATGACGCAGCTGCGCCAGTACATGGGCTCGTTGGACTTCGCCCAGTTCATGCCGGAGGGCAAGGTGCACGCCTTCCTCGACCACCATGGCGGCAAGGTGGGCTCCCTCACCGCTGACGCCGCCATCTTGAGCCAGCGACCGGGCCTCTACTCCGGCGACTATCTCGACCGCTGGCTGGGTCCGATCCTCCGAAACGACCTCGGCGTCGACACATTCGCCGACCTGCGGCTCACCCTCGCGGACGACCCGGGGATGAGCTTGCCCCCCGATCGCCGGTACCGGGTGGTGGTCCACACCTCGGACGTCACGCGTGCCGAGCTGGTCCGGCTGCCGTGGGACTACCCGCGCTACGGCTATCCACCCGACGACGGCGATGTCATCCAGGCGGTACGAGCCTCGATGTCGATCCCCTTCTTCTTCGAGCCGGTCACCTTCGAGGCCCAGGCGGCCGCGGTCAGCCTGCCGACCCCCGGTGGGGGCACGGTCACCCGGTACTATGACGGCGGCACGGTCACTTGGGTCGACGGCGGCATGCTGCGGAACTTCCCCATCAACGCCTTCGACCGCGCCGACGGCAAACCGCCACGGTGGCCGACCATCGGCATCAAGCTCTCCTCGCTGCAGACCCGGTTCCCCCGCACCACCGCCTGTCAGAGCGCGGTGGCGGTGGCCATCCATTGCCTGCGGACCATGATGAACGAGTGGGACGCCTACAGCGTCGACGACGCCACCGCCGCCCGGACCATCTTCGTCGACAACGCCGGGCTGACCGCCACCGACTTCGATCTGACCTCCGACCAGCAGGACCGGTTGTTCCTCGGCGGCGTGGCGGCGGCCACCGAGTTCGTCATCGAGATGGCGGCAGCCCGGGGCGTACCGCGCACCGCCGACGAGGCCCGGCAGCGGGCCCGGGCGTGGCAGGCCGGATGAGGTGAGGGAGGAGCGCCGGATCAGGCGGCGCCGGGAGCGACCGGCTCGGCCTCCGACCAGAAGGCGCGCAGCTCCTCGGTGAACTCGGGCCGTTCGAGGGGGAAGAACAGCTTGGCTCCTGCGAGCTCGACGCAGCGCACCGTCCCCGGGATGGTCTCGGCCAGCCAAAGGGCCCACCGCACGTCGAAGAACTCGTCGGCCGTGCCCCACACGATGAGCGTCCGGCCGTGGAAGCGGGCGAGGTCGTCCCGGATGGCCACCGTCACCGCACTGTCCATCCCGGCCACGTAGCGCTGGATCGCTTCGGCGCCGGTCGGGTCGGCGAAGGGGGCGAAGAACGCCGCCACCGTCTCGTCCGACAACGCCCCGGCGTCCTCGACCCCGGAGGCCAACGCCGCGCGGGCCGCCTCCGGGTCGGCGGCCAGGGCCTGAGCCGTCTCGGCCAGACCCCCTGCCCTGGCCAGGTCGAAGATGGGCCGGAACGCTTGGGGAGGCCAGTTGTCATGGGCGTCGCAGTTGGTCAGGACCAGGCTGCGCACCCGATCGGGGACGCGGGCCACGACGAGCTGGGCGATGGCCCCGCCGCTGTCGTTTCCCACCAGGTCGACCCGGTCAATACCCAGCCGGTCGAGGACGTCGATGACCATCTCGACCTGGGATTCGATGGTGAGCTCGGCAGGCTCGGGCCGGGCGCTCCCACCGTGGGCGAGCAGGTCGACGGCCAGGCATTGCCGGAGGTCGCCGAGCCCCTCAAGCTGGTGGCGCCAGAGGTCGCCGTTGAGGAACACCCCGTGGACGAACAGGGCGGACGGGCCCTCGCCGGCCCGGAGGTACGCGACCTCGCCGAACCGGGTGGCCACGGTGTGCCGGGCGGGCCCGAGGCCAGTTGAGATACTGTCAGTGTGTCGAATACTCATAGTATGTGACTGTAGGATCGACGGTCGTGGAAGTCAAGCGGGAGGTCAGGCGGCGGGAGGAGTACGCCGCGACCACCCGGGCGGCCATCCTTGACGCGGCCGTGGAGCGCTTCACCGTCGACGGCTTTGCCGGCACCACCGTGGACGCGGTGGCCGAGGCGGCCCGAGTGACCAAGGGAGCGGTGTACCACCACTTCAAGGGCAAGACCGAGCTCTTCGAGGCTTCCTTCATCATGCTGGAGGAGCGTCTGCTGACCGAGGTGGCCGGCGCCACCGGGGGCATCGACGGTCCCTGGGAGGAGTTCGCGGCCGGGGTCGACGCCTATTTGCGGACGTGCTGCCAGCCCGACTTCCGGCGCATCGCCCTCGAGGAGGCGCCGGCCGCCCTCGGATGGGCCCGGTGGAAGGACATCGAAGAGCGGTACTTCCTGGGTCTGGTGGCGGCGGCGCTCGACGGCCTGGCCCGGGCCGGCCTGATCCGCATCCCCGACGGTGACCTCGTCGCCCGGATGGTGCTCGCCGCCGTCTCGGAGGCGGGCTTGATGGTGGCGGCCGCCGAGCGCCCGGATGAGGAGCGCGCCCAAGCCGGCGCCCTCGTCATGCAGCTGCTCGCCGGTCTCCGCTGAAGGCGGCACCGATCGGGCTACGCTCCACCGGCGCGCCGATCGGGAGGGACCGGGTGACCGCCGAGGCCAACAAGCAGCGGGTTCAGTCGTTTTGGGAGACGCTCTACACGCGCGACTGGGACGGCATCGCCGCCTTCTTCACCGCCGAGAGCGAGTACACCGACGTACCCTCCCCGGCTGACGACGTGGCCCGGGGGCCGGACCAGATCGTCGCCCGGCTGCGGCTCGGGCTCGAGCGCATCTCGGCCTACGAGCACGACCTCCGGCTGATGGTGGCCGAGGGGGACACCGTGGTCACCGAGCACTCGGAGACCTGGCACTGGCACACCGGCGAGCAGGTCGTGCTGCCGTTCGTCTCGGTCCACGAGCTCCGTGACGGCGCCATCGTCCGGTGGTGGGACTACTGGGACATGCAGACCCTGATGAACGGGGCGCCGGACTGGTGGATCGAGCACGTGGCCCAGGGGTACGCCTGACGATCGGCACCCCGGCGTGTCAGACGACCACCACCGAGCGGAGCACCTCGCCGCGCTCCATCCGGTGGAATGCCTCCTCGATGTCGCCGAGGCCGATGGTCTCGGAGACGAACCGGTCGAGGTCGAGCCGGCCCTGCAGGTACAGGTCGACCAGCATGGGGAAGTCCCGGGAGGGGAGGCAGTCGCCGTACCAGCTCGGGCGCAGCTGGCCCCCGCGCCCGAAGAAGTCGATCATGGGCAGGTCGATGCGCATCTCGGGGGTGGGCACGCCGACCTGGACCAGGGTGCCGGCCAGGTCGCGGGCGTAGAAGGCCTGCTCCATGACCTTCGGGTTCCCGACCGCTTCGATGCAGACGTCGGCCCCGTTGCCACCGGTCAGCTCCTGCACCCGGGCCACCACCTCCTCCTGGGAGGCGTCGACGACGTCGGTGGCCCCGAACTGGCGGGCCAACTCGAGCTTGCTCGGGTCGACATCGACGGCGATGACCGTGGCCGCGCCGTTGAGCCGGGCACCGGCGACGGCGGCACAGCCCACGCCACCACAGCCGAAGACGGCCACCGAGTCCCCCGTGCCGACCCCGCCGGTGAACATGGCCGAGCCCAGCCCGGCCATCACCCCGCAGCCGAGGAGCCCGACCGCCTCGGGACGGGCGGACGGGTCGACCTTGGTGCACTGCCCGGCGGCGACCAACGTCTTGTCGGCGAAGGCCCCGATGCCGAGGGCCGGGGAGAGCGGTGTGCCGTCGGCCAACGTCATCTTCTGTGCTGCGTTGTGCGTGCTGAAGCAGTACCAGGGCCGTCCTCGCCGGCAGGAGCGGCACTCACCGCACACGGCTCGCCAGTTGAGCACCACGAAGTCGCCCGGCTCGACCGAGCTGACATCCGGGCCGACCGCCTCCACCAACCCGGCCGCCTCGTGCCCGAGCAGGAAGGGGAACTCGTCGTTGATGCCGCCCTGGCGGTAGTGGAGGTCGGTGTGGCAGACCCCGCAGGCCTGCACCGACACCACCACCTCGCCCGGTCCGGGATCGGGGACCACGATGGGGACCAGCGACACGGGCTCCCCTTTGCTCATGGCGACCACGCCACGGACCTCAGTTGCCATGTTCGCTCCTCGTCCGGCGCCCGGCCCAGTGTGTCACGCCGGCCGCGACGCCGGCCCGGTGACCGGGAGCGGCGGTCAGCCCGGTGCCACGGCCGGCGGACGGCCCGGACCGCCGTCCAGCACGCCGAGCTCGACCAGGACGGTGCGGGCCTCTGCCGGGCCCCGCACCACCGCGCCGGCCAGGCCGACCGAGCGGGCCTGTTCCACGTTGACGGCGTTGTCGTCCAGGAAGAGGATGCGGTCGGGAGCAAGACCGAGGGCCGCCGTGACATGGGTGAAGATCTCCCGGTCGGGCTTGACCAGACCGAGCTGGTACGAGAGGAAGGCCACCTCGAAGAGGTCGGCCAGCCCCCATTGGGAAGACTGCTCCGCCCAGTGGAGCTGGTTGGTGTTGCTCAGACAGCCGACTCGGCACTGGGCCCGCACCTCGTCGACCAGCTGGACGGCCCCGTCGTAGAGGGCCTCGGGCCACGACCGGAATCGATCGAGGAAGGCCTCCGCCGTGACGCTCAGGCCCCATTCGTCGATGACCCCGGCGGCGAAGTCGTCCGGCGAGCACCGTCCCCGCTCGAAGCTCCGCACCCATGGGCAGCTGAGCCAGCGCTTCCAGAGCTCGTCCTCGCGGTCGATGCCGGACAGCGCCTGCATCTGCGGCACGCCCCCCAGCCGGACCAGCACGCCACCGAGGTCGAACAGCACCATGTCGTAAGCGTGCCGGTCCATCCCGGAAGCTAGCTGCCGCTTTGGGTCACCTCGACATGGAAGCCGGGGAACGTACCCGCCGCCGGCACCGGTACGGTGCGCGGGCCGGAGCTGAAGACCGCCTTGAGCTGGAAGACCGTGTAGTACTGCACGATCGGCCAGAAGCGCGGCGGCGCGAGGTCCTTGGCCTGGCAGCCGTTGATCCCGAGTTGGGCCAGCTGCGCGCTGATGAAGTGGTTGGCGACGGCGTAGGAGATGAGCCCGCCGCCCTGGCGGATGGCGACACAGATGTCGGTGTAGGTGTTGTGACCCTCGCCCGAGATCTCGACGAGTGACCTCGGGCCCGGGAAGGCGGCGTACTCCTGGGCCACCTCGTGGGGACGTACCGCCTGGTCGCCCTCGGCACCGATGAGCATGACCGGCTTTCTGGAGGGTGCGCCCCGCGGGGCGACCGGGGCCCATCCGATGGCGGTCGCCACCCGCGGGTCGTCGAGCGCGTTGAACGCCGTCCCGCCGCCGGCCGAATGGCCGACCGCGGCCACCCTCGTCTTGTCCACCGTGCCGTGGAGCGCCGAGGTGGTCCCGCTCGAAGCCGTCTCCGTGGCTGCGAGGGAGTCCAGCATGATGGACCGGTCGAAGGCGGCGGTGGGTGTGGTCTTGAGCCCCAGGGCCTGGGAGGCCAGTCCGCGCTCGAGGTAGTCGGCGCTGACCACCACAAAGCCCCACGAGGCCATTCCGGCCAGCAGGTTCGAGTAGTAGAGCCGCTCCCCGCCGAAGCCGTGGCTGAACAGCACCACCGGGTAGGGGCCCGAGGTGGATCCGGGTGCGTCGGTGTAGGCGTCGATGGTGGTCGTGGTGTTGTAGGCCGGCGGCAGGATGGATTGCAGCGAGGTGGGCAGGGTCGACGCCTCGGTGTAGCTGAACCGCGGGTGGGCGGGGACAGTGGCGGGGTCGGCGGGGTAGAAGACGGTGGCCAGCCGCTCACCGAGGGTCCCGGCCGAGCCGAGGTCGAGGGTGGTCACCCCGACCGGGTGCGGGCCCCGGGACTGGTAGGCGGGGGTGGAGCTGGTGGTGGGCGCGCTGGCCGACCCGCATCCCGCCGTCACGACGGCCATGCCCATCATCAGCGCTGCCGCGCCGCGTATTCGCCTCATGGGCTCCCCCGAGCATCGACGACCCGTTGGTTCTAGCGCGGGTGACGACCTAATCTCCAACCGGCGACAGGCACGGCGAGCCCGGGCGCACCGGCCTCGCCGCCTACACGGGAGGACCAGATGGCCAAAGTGCTGTGCGTGCTGTACGAGGACCCCGTCGACGGGTACCCCACCTCGTACCCGAGGGACGCCATCCCGACGCTCGACCACTATCCCGACGGCCAGACCCTGCCGACCCCGGGCGCGCTCGACTTCACCCCCGGGACACTCCTCGGGTCGGTCTCAGGCGAGCTCGGACTGCGCTCGTACCTCGAGTCTGCGGGCCACACCCTGGTGGTGACGTCCGACAAGGAGGGCCCAGACTCAGTGTTCGAGCGCGAGCTGATCGACGCCGACGTCGTCATCTCGCAGCCGTTCTGGCCCGCCTACCTCACCGCCGACGCGGATCTCGAAGGCACCCCGGCTGAAGCTGGCTATCACCGCCGGCATCGGCTCCGACCATGTCGACCTCGACGCGGCCATCGCCAACGGCATCACGGTGGCCGAGGTCACCTACTCCAACAGCATCAGCGTGTCCGAGCACGTGGTCATGATGATCCTTGGCCTGGTGCGCAACTACATCCCGTCGCACGACTGGGTGGCGAAGGGCGGTTGGAACATCGCCGACTGCGTCCAACGCTCCTACGACCTGGAAGGGATGGCCGTCGGCACGGTGGCGGCCGGACGGATCGGTCTGGCCGTCCTCCGGCGGCTCAGGCCCTTCGACGTGCAGCTCCACTACACCGACCGGCACCGCCTGCCGGCCGAGGTCGAACGCGAGCTCAGCCTCACCTTCCACCCGGATGCCGCGTCCATGGTGCCGGTGTGCGACGTGGTGACCATCAACGCGCCCCTCCATCCCGAGACCGAGCACCTCTTCGACGACGCCATGTTCGCCCGGATGAAGCGGGGGACCTACCTGGTCAACACGGCCCGGGGAAAGATCTGCGACCGCGACGCGGTGGTGCGCGCCCTCGAGAGCGGGCAGCTGGCCGGGTATGCCGGGGACGTGTGGTTCCCCCAGCCGGCGCCGCCGGACCACCCCTGGCGGTCCATGCCGCACGAGGGGATGACGCCGCACGTCTCGGGCACCTCGCTGTCGGCTCAGAGTCGGTATGCCGCCGGGGTGCGGGAGATGCTCGAGTGCTGGTTCGCCGGCCGGCCCATTCGCGAGGAGTACCTCATCGTGGACGGTGGGCGGCTGGCCGGCACCGGCGCCCATTCCTACAGCGCCGGGCCACGCGGTCGCTAGCCGGTCCACACCACCTGCCGGCCATGGGATCGTCCAGTGTCGGCGCCCTTCCCGACGGGCCGGTCAAACCATGGTCGAGATGATCTCCGCGATCATCTCGACCGTCGTGTCGGGATGGAGGAGGGCCAGGCGCCCGACCGGCTCACCCTCCCACGTGGACGGCATCACGAAGCCGATCTGGTCGGCGAGCAGCGCCGCTGACCACGCTTCATAGTGGTGCCGGTCCCACCCCACCCGCCGGAACAGGACGATCGAGAGTTCGGGCCGTCGCACCAGCTGCAGGTAGGGAGTCGTGTCGATCAGGTCGGCCGCCTGGGTGGTGACGGACAGCACCGTCTCCACCGCGTCGGCGTAGGCGCCGGTGCCGTAGACGGCCAACGAAAACCACAGCGGGAGCCCTCGGGCTCGCCTCGTGAGGTGGTAGGCGTAGTCGCTCGGGTTCCATTCCTCGGGGGCATCCCCGTGGATGACGTCGAGGTAGGAGGCGTCCTGGGTGTGGACCGCCTTGGCCAGGTTCGGTTGGCGGTAGACCAGGGCGGCACAGTCAAAGGGGGCGAACAGCCACTTGTGGGGGTCGACCACGAACGAGTCGGCTTGCTCGATGCCGTCGAAGCGGTGCCGGACCGATGGTGCGAAGAGGGCGGCACACCCGTAGGCACCGTCCACGTGGAACCACAGTGAGTGCTCCCGCGCGACGCCGGCCACGCCGGCCAGGTCGTCGACGATGCCGGCATTGGTTGTCCCGGCCGTGGCCACCACGCCGATGGCGTCGGTGCCCCGCGGGTGGCGGTCGAGGGCGGACCGCAGGCCGTCTCCGGTGAGGTGGTGGTCCTCGCAGGGCACGATGAGGGCGTCGACGCCCAGCACCCGGAGCGCCTTGCCGACCGACGAGTGGGCCTCCTCACTGATGGCGATCATCGGCCGATCCGGGAACGGTCGCCCATGCGGTGGCCGGCCGTGTCCCTCGCCACCATCAGTGCCGACAGGTTTCCGGCCGAGCCGCCCGAGACGAAGCACCCTCCGGCCCCGGTCGGCAGCCCGGCCAGGTCGGCCAGTACCCCGAGGGCCTGGTTCTCGGCGGCCACGGCTCCGGCCGCCTCCATCCACGACGTCCCCTGCAACGAGGAGCAGGCCACCACCATGTCGAACAGCAGGGAGGCCTTGGTCGGGGCGGCCGGGATGAAGGAGAGGAAGCGGGGGCTGTCGCAGGACACCACGGCGGTGGCCAGCTCGTCCTGGAAGATCTCCATGACGCGGCTGGCCTCCGTGCCGTGGCGGTTGATCAGGCCATCGAGGCTCGCCTGCAGGGACGAGGAGGCCCTGGTCCCACCGAAGTCGAGCGGCACCGGGTCCAGCGCCAACCGCCGGCGGCAGTAGTCGAGCACGAGCGTCGTGAGCTGCTCGTCGTAGACGAACATGGGGTTTCTCATGGTGGGCCTTTCTCGGGGCATGACGGGACCGCACCGAGGGGCGTCGCCGGCACCCGGGTGCGGCGCTCCGGGCTCAGCGGCACTCTCTCAGGCGGTGGCGGCGCGGTGGACGGAGACGGCGTAGGCACTGCCGGAGGTGAAGGCATCCCGGGACCAGGTGGACCATCGTTCCACGCACTCCAGTCCGACCCGACGGCAGTGGTCGTCGTAGGTGGCCAGTGGGTAACGGTCGTCGAGCTGGAAGCCGGCGACGAGCTCACCGTGGTCGGCCAGGTGGCGGGCACAGCCGGCGACCAACGCCGGGTGGGAGCCGGCCGCGGCGAAGATCGGGACGTTCCCGGCCATGACCACGACGTCGAAGGACCGGCCGAGGTCGAGCTGGGTCAGATCGGCGGCGAACCACGTCAGCTCCGGCGACAGGCGCCGAGCGGTGGCGATCATCGAGCCGTCCACGTCCACTCCGACCACCTCGATGCCGCGGCGGGCCAGCTCCCGGGCCACCCGACCGGTTCCGCAACCGGCGTCGAGCACCGAGCCCGGTTGCCGGGCGGCCACGAAGTCCGCCTCCCCGTGCACATCGACCCCGGAGGCGGCCAACGAGTCGAACCGTTGCTGGTAGTGGTCGCCGTCCCAACCCACCGGCGCATCCCCGTCCGGTGTCACGGCCCGGCGGCCCAGAGAGTCGGTTGAGCCTCGTCCACCGGGTTCAGGGGGTGGTAGCCGGGGAGGCACGACATGGGGGTGTCGAGGTACACCTTGGCCTCCGGCGGTTGGGCGAAACGCCCGTGGCTCCAACGGATCTCGACATGGCCGGCCACCGAGCGGGTCTTTCCGTCGTGGCGTGACCGGCAGGTGCAGGCCCAGTCCACCCGGGGCTGTCCCGCCGCGGCGGGTGACACCGAGAAGTCCTCCAGTTCGAAATCCTCCCGCCAGTCCCACGGGCTGGCGATCCGGAAACGCGCCGGGAGACCGCTGCGACGGTCGTGCCCGAGTACGAAGTACGGGGCGCTGCCGATCCGGAGGAGTCTCCAGAGCATGGTCTCGGGCGCCACTCCCGACGCGGCCAACCGGTCCGACCACCTCTCGGCCGAGGCCGAGCTCACCGCCCGGCAGAGCCTGGTGTACGCGGCCCGCGACGGTTCGTCCGGATAGCTCCGTCCCGACAGGGACCGGCGGAGCTCGGCCAACTCGTCCCGGCTGCATTGCAAGGGCTCGGGCGGTAACGAGACCAGCCCGGTGGCGGCCCGGCACGCCCGGTAGAGCTCGCCGAGCTCGACGGGGGCGACCGCGTCGTACCAGTCGCCGCGATCCCAGCCCCCGGTGGTGGCCAGCAATCCCTCGAACAGCCGACCGGGAGAGACGTTGGCCACGATGTCCGATTCATACTTGCAACTGACCAGGTAGACATGGTCGATGCGGAGGTCGATGGGGGCCACCTCGTCTCCCGGCGGGCGCCTCCCCCCGGTCCATTCCACGGTGAGCGGGACCCGGCCCCGGAGGCCGTCCGGGGCCTCCAGCAAGGCCCGCCCGTTGGCGAACGCCCGGTTCAGGTCGGAGGCGAACCGGCCGGCGGCGTTGATCGAGTCGAGGCGCTCCCACACCGACCCGTCGACGTGCAGCTGGTCCGGCCGGGCCGCCATCGCCGCCGCCGGGTCGGGGTAGGGAAGGGTGCCGAGGGCCGTACCGAGCTCGGTGACCATGGTCCGATCATCGGGCATCTGGTGGCCCGCCGTCCGGTCCGGCCGTCATCCCGGGTGGTGGCCGCCCGTGCCGTAGACACCCAGGCGGGCCATGGACTCCGGATCGAGGAGCTCGAGGACATCGTGCACCGGGCCACCGTGCACGGCGCGGAGCGACTTGGCTCCGGCCGAGCCGTCCACGGGGACGTCGGTGGACAGGATGATCAGGGGGGCGAGGTCCTTCCGGTCACCACGCTGGCGCGCCTCGTGGAGCACGCTGGCCTTGCCCAGCGCCTTCCACAGCACATCAGGTCGGCGGAGACCGGGTCGGGTGGAGGAGTACGCGCCGGAGAGATCGAACAGCCAGAGTCCCCCGTGGGCGTCGCGGGCCCGGAAGTCGACCCCGATGCCGAGGTCTCCGTAGGTGACGTTGCGCTCGATGTGCTCGAACCCACTGTCCTCGAGCGCGCGGCGGGCCAGCTCGGCGGCCTTCTGACCCCGGGCCACGTCATGGTCGAGCGAACTGTCCGCATCGGCGGCCACCGATCGTCCGGGGGTGACCGTGACCCGGCGCGCCACGGGCGGGCGGCCCTGGACGCGCGCCGCCTGTTCCTCCCTGATCCGCCGTTCCGCCAGGGCCACGTAGTCCTCGTCGGTGTCGAATCCGACGTAGTGCCGCTCGGTTCGGATCGAAGCCAGCGCGGTCGAGCCCGATCCCATGAAGGGATCGAGGACCAGGTCCCCGCGGTAGGTGTAGAGCTCGATCAGTCGGCGGGGGAGCTCGACCGGAAACGGTGCGGGGTGCCCGATCCGGGTGGCCGACTCCGTCGGGATGTCCCAGACGTCGATGGTCGAGTCGACGAACTCGTCCATGGTCATCGTGCCCTCGTTCGGGAGCCCGGCAGACGAGCGCTGGCCCGGGCTCAGGGCGCGATCGAACCGACCCTTCGATGCCACCACGATCCGTTCGGAGACGTCCCGCAGCACGGGGTTCCCCGGTCGCTGGTAGGTGCCCCATGCGCAGGATCCACCGGCGGCGTGGCTCTTCTGCCAGATGACCTCGCCGCGGAGGAGGTAGCCGAGGCCTTCGAGCAGGTCGATGACATCCCGCGACAGCGATCGATAGGGCTTGCGGCCCAGATTGGCCACGTTCACCGCGATGCGTCCGCCGGGCTCGAGCTTGTCGAAGCACTGGCTGAAGACGTCATGGAGCATGCGGAGATAGGCCTCGTAGTCGACGGGGACGTGTCCCACGCCGAGGACCGCCTCGTACTCCTTGCCGGCGAAATAGGGCGGTGACGTCACGACGAGGGCCACCGAGTTGTCTGCCACCTGACCGAACCGGTCCATCTGGCGGGCATCGCCAACCCAGATCACGTCGCGCACAGCGTGGGGGGCGATGTCGGAGTCGTCGGAGACCCGGGGCGGAGTGAAGCGGGCGTAGAACGGGGAGGAGTCGTGCGCCTCACGACGGCCGACGCCGAACGCCGAGGTCGAGGTGGGGCGGCGACGGATGCCGGGGCGCAGTGGTTCGACCGTGCTCATGAGCCGTCCGGCTCCGCGACCGGCGTGGAAGGCGACGCCAGCTGGGGTCCGGGCACGTCAGTGATCATAGGAAGGCGGTGTGACGTGGCGCCCATTGGCTGCGAGGCTATCGGCGGGCCCGACCCGTCCCGGGGGATGGCAGGGGGCGCTCAGCCTCCGACCAGGTGCTCGCTGATCGATTCGCCGACTAGGAGGCAGCGGGACCGGGACACGCAGCTCACCGCGGTGAGGGGCTGCGCCGCGCCCACCTGGGCCGCGCTCTTCCATGGACTGTCCGTCGACCCGCTGAGGATCACGGCCCCAGCCTGGGCCGACGAGGCGACCGACGACCCCACCGCCACACAGGAGCCGACACCCGGACAGGACACGTCCATCAGGGCCGACACCGATGAGGGCACAGGTTGACTCGTCCAGCTGACCCCGCCGTTTCCGGTGGTGAGGATCACGCCATGCCCGCTGCGGACGGCGTCGAGCGCGGTGGCGGTGGTCCCGACCAGCGTGCAGTGGGCACCGGGCACGCCGACGGCCGGAGCCGGGGTGGCCGGTGCCGACGTGGAGGGGGCCGATCCCGGCGCGGTGGATGCCGGTGCCGGTGCGGTCGCCGCGGTGCTGGCCGAAGCGGCGGACCCGTAGGGGAGCGCCGCGCTCCCGCCCCCGGAGCCCAGGCAGGAGATCCCGGTCAGGTAGCCGACGCCGGCCGGTGTGGCCACTCTCGCCCATGCTGCTCCTCCGTCCGTGGTCAGGGCGACCACGCCGGCGACATGGTCGGCATCGGGTGACCGGCGGGCGGTGACCCAGCAGTGCAGGGCATCGATGCACGACACGTCGGTGGCACCGTTGACCGCCGCGGGCAGCGCCCCCCGCTGAGTCCACGCCGCGCCGGGCGATGCCGACGACAGCGCGGACGCCCCCCCGGCCACATCGCCGATGGCGATGCACCGGCGGTCCAATCCGCACGTCACCGCGGTGACGTCGAGGAACCCGGCGGGAACGGGCCGTGCCTGCCACAAGCGACCCCCGTCGGTGGTGGCAATGATCACCGCCTGGCCATTGGACGACTGGGCCGCCTGCCCGATGGCCACGCAGTAGCGCTGGTCACTGCACGAGACGCGTGACAGGTAGCCCGCAGCGGGCGGTATGACTTGAGATGTCCAGCTGCCACCGCCGTTGGCGGTGGCGACGATCGCGGCCCCGTTGGGCACACCCGCACCGCCGACGGTCGAACCCACCGCCCAACAGGTCGTATCCGTCGGGCAGGCCACGCCAGTGAGCGCATTGACGGGAGCGGGAAGGGCGACCGCGGTGAAGGCGCCGATCCACGGTGAGCCGGCGGCGATGGAGGACCCGGGTCCAGTCGATGACGACGTGCACGCCCCGGCCGTCAGGATGACCACCGCCGAGGCGACCAGTCCGAACCACCGAGTCCGAGAACGGGTCCGCCGGCCTGGCTTCCCGCGGGTACCCGGGCCGGCGCGGCCGAGACCAGCTGGCGGGTTACAGGTCGAATGGCACGAGGGTGGCATCGTCGGGAGGGGCCGCAGAATCAGCGGACCTTGATGACATCGGTGTGGGCCACCTTGTCATGGAATCCCTGCCGTCGGTTGTCCCACAGGGGCGAGAGGCCGGCGATCAGGGTCCACAGATCGGCGATCCCACCGAGGATTGGGATCCAGCCGACGATGATCCCGGGATAGAGCACGAGGATCCGGAGCCCAGCCCGTTGCGGGTCGATGGGCCCTCCGGTCGCCTCGTCCCGTACCGCGATCCCGAGTGCCATCTGGCCGACGGTCTGACCCCGTTCGCTCCCGTTCAGGAGAGCGAAGTAGGCGACGCCGATGATGGCGAAGAGGATGCCGGCGATGATGGCGCCGGCCCGCCAGTCCGTCGAGAAGATGCCGCCACCGGAGGAGACCGAGCCGATGATGACGGCGGTGACGACGGCCCGCGGGATCCCGATGATGAGGGCGTCCATGATGATGGCCAGCAGTCGCTGCCACCAGTCGGCCAGGGGACGACCGAAACGATCGACCGGCACCGGGGCGTACCCGTAGGCGCCGTACGGCGGCTGCCCGTACGGGGGTGCTCCGTATGGGGGCTGGCCATAGGGCGGCTGGCCGTAGGGCGGCTGGCCGTATGGCCCTGGGCCGTAGGGAGGGGGTTGGCCGTAGGGCGCCTGGCCGTAGGAAGGTGGTTGGCCGTAGGGGGGCGATCGGGGATCGGGCGGCGGCGGTGGCGGTGGCGGTGGGGGCATGGGTGGCGGCACGGGCGGCGGACCGGCATCGGGGCTGTCCGACGGTGGGGGCAGGAGGGGACCGTCAGGCTGGGATTCAGGCTCTCCATTGCCCCCCGGGGGCGGTGGTTGATCACTCACGACGAACTGCTCATCTCCCCGGCTGTGCGGCCATCGCGGTGGGTGGGGGTTCGCCTCGCCCCGAGATCTTGCCACGTGGCTGTGGGGGGATCGGTGACTGTGGGCGGCGATGTCGCTCCGTCTACCGTAAGCCGGTGGTGAGCCTTCCCGCCTTCAAACCAGTCATGATCGATCGACGGCCCATGCAGTGAACTTCGTCGATTTCGTGGTCCTCGCCGTGGTGGTGCTGGCGGCAATCCAGGGCCTCCGGTTGGGGGCCATCGTCCAAGTTCTCTCGTTCGGCGGGTTTCTGATCGGTCTCTACCTCGGCGCCCTGTTGGCCTCGATCACCGTCAGATCGGTCCACGGGCAGTCCTCGCGCTCGGTTGTGGCGCTGGTGACGCTGCTGGGCGTGGCGGCGATGTGCGGCACCGTCGGGCGGATCGTCGGCAACCTGGCGTCCAACCGGATCCACCGGGGGATCGCCGGCCTGGTCGATTCGGCGCTCGGGGTGGTGGTGGCAGTGGCCGCTTCCCTGCTGGTGGCCTGGCTGTTGGCCAATACGTTCGTGAGCAGTTCGTCGCTCCGGCTCAATGCCTCGATCGACCAGTCCCGGATCATCCGGTCGCTGGACTCGGTGCTCCCTGCGCCGCCGTCGGTGTTCTCGCGGGTGCAGTCGTTTCTCTCCGCCGAGGGCTTCCCGCCCGTGTTCGCCCAATTGGCACCGGACTCGGCCGGCCCGGTGGCACTCCCGGGGTCGGCACAACTCCAACAGGCGGTCGCCCGCGACGGTGGATCGACGGTCATGGTCACAGGCAGCGGGTGTGGTCAGGTCCAAGAGGGCTCCGGTTTCGTCGTCGCCCCCGGCATCGTGGTCACCAACGCCCATGTCGTGGCCGGCATCTCCCATCCGGTGGTCGATGACCGAAACGGGTCCCACCCGACCACGGTGCTGCTGTTCGACCCGGCGTACGACCTGGCGGTGATGCGGGTGGACGGTCTTGACGAGCGACCGCTCCAGCTCGACCCCAACCAGGTTTCACGGGGTGTGCAGGCCGCCGTGCTCGGCTATCCGAACGCGGGACCGTTCGACGCCGTGCCGGCCGGTGTGCTCGCCGAATTCGAGGCCGAGGGACGGGACATCTATGGCCAGGGCCTGACCTTGCGCAACGTGTACGAGATCCAGGCACAGGTCCGACCGGGCAATTCCGGCGGCCCGCTCGTCCAGCCAGACGGTGAGGTGATCGGGGTGGTGTTCTCTCGCTCGACCACCCACAACGACATCGGCTACGCGCTGACCTCGCCGGACGTGCTGTCCCGGGTGCTTCAAGCCGAATCCACCACCAGGGCGGTGGGTACCGGGCCCTGTATCGCCGGATGAGCGCCGGGCCGCCGCCGGGACGTCAGAGCCTCCCGTCGCCAGGCATACCGATGGCCGCACCTCGGTGGGCCCCGGACTAGACATGGGATCATGACGCTTCCCATCGAGGACTACGGCCTCGTCGGCGACCTGCACACCGCGGCGCTGGTTGGTCGTGACGGCTCGATCGACTGGTTGTGCCTTCCTCGCTTCGACTCGGCGGCTTCGTTTGGCAAGCTCCTCGGGGACGACGATCACGGGTTCTGGAAGATCGCTCCCAAAGGGTCACATGGAGCGACTCATCGTCACTATCGGGGTGACACGCTCGTGCTCGAGTCGGAGTTCGTGACGAAAGAAGGGACTGTCCGGATCGTCGACTGCATGCCCATCCGCGAGCAACACCCCGAAGTGGTTCGGCTGGTCGAAGGGGTGCGCGGCAAGGTGACCATGGAGATGAACCTGACCATCAGGTTCGGCTATGGCCAGATCGTCCCCTGGGTCCGCCGGGTGGATGGCACGCTTCATGCCATTGCCGGGCCGGATGGGCTCTCACTCTGGACCCCCGTCGAGTGCCGGGGGCGCGACTTCTCGACCGTCGCCGAGTTCACGGTCTCCGAGGGTCAACGCATTCCGTTCTCGCTGATCTGGTTCCCGGCCAACGAGGAGCCCCCGCGACCGGTCGATGCCGGCTATGCCATACAGGACACCGAGCTCTGGTGGTCCGAATGGTCGTCCCAGTGCACCTACGACGGCGAGTACCGAGAGGCGGTGCTGCGCTCGCTGATCACGCTCAAGGCGCTGACCTACGAGCCCACCGGTGGGATCGTGGCCGCCGCCACCACCTCGCTTCCCGAGACGCTCGGAGGCAGCCGGAACTGGGACTACCGGTTCTGCTGGCTTCGTGATGCAACCCTCACGCTCGAGTCCCTGATGCGGGGAGGCTTCTACGAAGAGGCCATGGCGTGGCGCAACTGGCTGCTGCGGGCAACGGCCGGTGACCCCTCCCAGATGCAGATCATGTACGGAGCCGCGGGCGAGCGCCGACTGGACGAGTGGGAGATCGACTGGCTGCCCGGGTACGAGGGATCTGCGCCCGTGCGCATCGGCAATGCCGCGGCCGGTCAGTTCCAGCTGGATGTCTACGGCGAAGTGATGTCCGCCCTCTACGAGTCGGCCCAGGGAACTGAGTTCGGTGACAGCCCGGCATGGGAGTTCCAGCTGGCGTTGATGGACTTCCTGAAGGAGGGGTGGCGCCAGCCCGACGACGGGATCTGGGAGGTACGGGGACCGAGACGCCACTTCACCCATTCGAAGGTCATGGCCTGGGTCGCCATCGACCGGGCCATCAAGACGGCCGAGGAGTACGACCTCGACGGACCGGTCGACCGGTGGAAGGAAGTGCGCAAGGAGATCCATGACCAGGTCTGTGACCTGGGATTCAACACCACCAAGGGGTCGTTCACCCAGTACTACGGGTCCGACGATCTCGATGCGAGCCTGTTGATGATCCCCCTCGTCGGCTTCCTCCCCGCCCACGACCCCCGGGTCCGGGGGACCATCGAGGCCGTCGAGGATGAGCTGGTGGAAGGCGGGTTCGTGCTCCGGTACCGGACCAAGGACACCGGCGATGTCGACGGACTGAGCGGACGGGAGGGCGCCTTCCTCGCCTGCTCGTTCTGGCTGGCCGACTGTCTGTCGATGCTGGGTCGCGATCATGACGCCCGCCAGCTTCTCGATCGGTTGCTGGGTTTGCGCAACGACCTCGGCCTGCTCTCCGAGGAGTACGACCCCGTGGCCGGCCGGCTGGTGGGCAACTTCCCCCAGGCGTTCTCGCATGTCTCATTGGTCAACTCGGCGTCGAAGATCGCCGGGGAGGAGAAGCCCTCCGCCCGTCACGTGATCACCGGGCTGGCCCAGCGAGCCATGGCCCGGGGCAAGAGCCGCGGTGGAGCCCTCCACCAGAGCGGGTTCAGCGCTCGTGACATGTTCACCACCCTGGCCGAGAACGCCGGTCCCGATGTCTCGAGAAGTGCCGCCGCCCAGGCGTTCAAGGCCTCGGTCACCCTGCCGAAGCCGTCGCCGGCTCGGGCCAAGCCCACTGCGCCACCGAGCGCGAGAGGCAGTGTCAAGCTGACGGTCAAGTCACCGGCTGAGACCCGTTCGGCGCCGTCGCGGAGCAGGTCGGCCAACGCGGCGAAGGGCGCCACCACGTCGGCGGCGACCAGTTCGTCACGGGGGAAGCCGACGGCGAAGGCAGCCCAATCGGCCAAACGCCGGACGCCCGCGAAGCCGACCAAGAGCGCCACCACGAAGGCCGGGACCAACACGAAGAAGGCAGCCAAAGCGGCCAAGAAGGTCAAGGCCAGGTCGGCCAAGTCATCCACGAGGTCGCCCGCCACCCGGGCCAAGAGGGCAACGGCCGCGAAGGCTGCCACCAGGTCCGCGAAGCGGCCAACCACCAGGTCCGCCCGGTAGCGGCCCGAGCCAGATCGGAGGTTTGCATGACCGCCCATCATCACCAGCGGGGGGCCGCCTCCGGTCCTACGAGTGGTGCCGGCCGCGTTGTGGCCGAAGGCGTCGTCGAGCTGGACACGTTGCTCGGAGGTTGGGACCGGGTCACGGCCGGCTACCTCATCGAAGGCGACACCCCTGTCCTGGTGGAGACGGGCAGCCAGAGCTCGGTGCCGGTGCTGCTCGACCAGCTGGGCAGGCTCGGGGTGGGCGCCGGCGACCTGGCCGGCGTGGTGGTCACCCACATCCATCTCGATCACGCCGGAGGGGTCGGGGACGTGGCCCGCGCCTTCCCCAAAGCCACCGTCTACGTCCACCCGAAGGGGGCTCGGCACCTGGCCGACCCGACCCGGCTGGTCGACTCGGCCGCCCAGGTGTACGGCCCGTTGCTCGACTCGCTCTACGGGCGTCTGGACCCGACCCCCCAGGAGCGGATAAGGGTGCTGGAGGACGGCGAGACCATCCGGGTCGGCCCCAACCGGTCGCTGGTGGCGGTGGACTCACCCGGCCACGCCAAGCACCACATGGCGTTGCACGACACCCTGAGCGGTGTCCTGTTCGCCGGCGACGCGGTCGGGGTCAAGCTGCCCGACGCCGGCGTGCTGCGACCGTCGACACCGCCCCCCGACTTCGACCTCTCCGCCGCCGTCGATTCGCTGCGGCGCTTCGCCGACCGGAAACCCACCCGGTTGGCCTTGGCCCACTACGGCCTCCTCGACGACCCCTTGGCCGTACTGGACGAGGCTGACACCACCCTGCGCAAGTGGGCTGACGTGGCCGAGTCGGCCTACCGCCGCGGGCGGGATATCGCCGCCGCGCTGGCCGAGGAGTTCGAATCCGATCTCGACGGGGTCCCCGCCGAGCACCGCCGCAAGCTGGAGGTGATGAACGGCGTCCATTCCAACGCGGCCGGGCTCCAGCGGTGGCTGACGACGCGGACCTCGGGAGGTGACTCGGCTGCCGAGGGCCCCTGACCGGACATGGCATTGCCGGGTCCGGCTGACCCTCTGGTGAGGGTTCCCGGGGGTTCTGGTGAGCGTTTCGGGGGTTCCTTGCGCATTCGGGCCGCCCTGGTCTCGAATGGCACCGGGAGGCCGTCATGAGAGCAAGGGGATCAGGACGATGAGCATCCTGTTCGCTCTGCTTGGTTCGTTCAGCCAGGCGCTGACCTCCGTGCTCCAACGCCTGGCCAACGTGACCGGCCACGAGAAGGGCAGATCGGCCTGGGCGACCACCAAGTACCTGATCCGCCAGCCCATGTGGCTGCTCGGGATGGTGACCATGGGGGGCACCTTCATATTCACCGCGTTGGCGCTCTACTTCGGCCAGTTGGCCACGGTGCAGCCCATCCTCGTGACCGAGCTCATCTTCACCCTCGCCCTCAGGGTCCTCTGGCTCCGTGACCGGATCGCCACCCGGACGTGGGGGGCCGCTGCATTGCTCTGTGCCGGGCTGTGCGGCTTTCTGGTGGTGGCCAATCCGCAGGAGGGTCATGGCCACCCCACCTTCGGCAAATGGGCCCTGGCCCTCGGTAGCCGCGGCATCCTCATCGTGGCGCTCCTCGTGCTCAGCCGATGGGGATCGCCCGCCCGGCGGGCGGCCCTGCTCGGCGCAGCGGCCGCCCTGGTCTGGGCCATCGATGCCGCCTTCGTGAAGGCGGCCACCGAGGTGTTGGCCCACGAAGGGTGGTCCGGTCTGTTCCTCCACTGGCCGGTCTACGGCGTGGTTGCCACCGGCGTGCTCGGGACGGTCCTCCTCGAGTCCGCCTTCACTGCCGGGCCTCTGGCCGCCTCGCAATCGGCACTGCTCATCGTGGACCCGCTGGCCAGCATCGCCATCGGGATCGAGCTTTTCGGTGAGCAGCTCAGGAATTCCCCCGTCGCCGTCTTCCTGCAAGTGGTGTTGCTCGGTGCGATGTGCCTGGGTGTCGTGCTGCTGTCGCGGTGGGCCCCTCCCGAGATGAAGGCACGGGGCAAGAGCTCACCTCGGACCCTGGTCGACGGGGGGGTGACCGGCGACGTCGACCCCGATGCGATTCGGGCCGATCCGGCACTCCGGTAGCCGCGTTGGCCCGTCACTGCCCGGGTCCTGTAGCCGAGGACCGGCGCCCAACTCCGACCGTGCGTGGTCGTTGCGACACTCCTCGCATCAAGTGAAGGGCTGAAGCCAGAAACCAATTGCACCGGCCCCAGCGCTGGATTACGTTCGCCGCCGGGTGGGAGGCGGTTCGGATGGGGCAGCAGGTGAAATGGACGAGGTCTGGCGTGGTCGCGGTAGTGGCGGCCGCGGTGGTCGCTGGGATCGCCCTGGCCGCCTGGCCGATGCTCCGGGCCGGGGCGGCGGCCGGTGGTCCGGTGCCCGTGACTCCCTACAGCGGCTTCAACTCCCCGCTGACCCGCGCCCCGTACGTCACCGACCTGACGCAGACGTCCGCCGACGTGACGTGGGCTTCGACCGAAACCGCGGTCGGCACCCTCAAGTGGGGGACGGGGACCAACTGCACGGCCAACACCGTGCCCGTCCCCTCGAGCCTTCCGACGCTGGTCAACGGCCCGTCTCCCACGAGCGCCACCCATCGCGACTTCACCGTCCAATCGACGACCGAGTGGCAGTCGACGGTTCCGATCACCGGCCTTCAGGCGAACACCACGTATTGCTACCGCATCTTCTCGAGTGGTGGCACCGACCTGCTGGGCAGCAACTCCTCGCCGTCCTTCACGACGTTGGTCTCCCCGGGCAGCAGTTCAGTCACATTCGATGTGGTTGGTGACCTGGGGGAGACCAACTACTCCAATGGGACGGACTTCCCCGGATCCCTCAACCCTGACCAGGCGGCCATCGACTCCCTCATCGGATCCTCGGGCGCCCGATTCGTGGTCACCGCCGGTGATGTCGCCTACGCCGGCGGCACGCAGAGCAACTACGGGGACCTGCATCAGACGGGTACCCAGGTCAGTGACATCTTCGGCCCGTCCTACTGGCCGGAGACAGGTGGGTTGCCGACCTTCGGAAGTGTCGGCAACCACGGCCAGAACGTAGACAGCCTGCGTGTCTGGCCGGAGTCGAGTACCGCCGCCGCCTCCGGGGGGGTCTACGCCTACGACTCATATCCCGGCGGGGTGGACGGGACGCACTCCAGCAGCACCCCGGACGAGTGGTATGCCTTCTCGACCGGGGGCGTGCGCATCTATGTGCTGGACGCCGGGTGGGCGGACGGCAATGTGGGAACAGCGGACCACTACAAGGTCGACTACGACAACCACTGGGCTCCGGGCTCACCCGAGTACCAGTGGCTGGCCAACGATCTGGCCGGCCATCCGGGCGGGGTGAAGATGGCTGTCTTCCACTTCCCGCTGCGTTCGGACAACTCGACCGAGTCGAGTGACATCTACCTCCAGAACAGCTCCGCCAACCCGAATGCCTCGACCAGCCTCGAGGCGCTGCTGAGCGCCAACGGGGTCTCGATCGCCTTCAACGGCCACGCTCACACCTACCAGCGCATCAACCCGCGGGGGCCGGGACAGATCACCAACTACGTCACCGGCGGCGGCGGCGGAGTGCTCGAGCCAGTGGGCGGGGGTTGCGCGAGTCTCTTTGGTAGCGCCAGTGTCTATGCCCTCGGCTGGAGCCCGAGTGGGAGTGGCCCGACCAGCGGCTCAGGGTCGAATTGCGGGGTCGGGAGCACCACGCCCACCTCTCCTGCCCAGGTGTACAACTTCTTGAAGGTGACCGTCACCGGGAGCACCATCGTCGTCAACCCCATCAATGCCGAGGGACAGAGCTTCGACACGCAGACCTATACGAGCTCGGGCAACACATCCACCCCCTCGACACCGGGAATGGTCACGGCGGCGGCGACCTCTTCGACATCGGTCCAGGTCAGCTGGAACGCCTCGACCGAGACCGGCGGGACCATCACCGGATATGCCGTGCTCCGAAAGGGCCCGGGCAGCACCTTCAGCCAGGTGGCCGCGGTGCCAGGCACTGCGACCAGCTACGTTGATCCGTCCGTCCAACCGGGGGCGCGGTTCACCTACGAGATCGTCGCCACCGACAACAAGAACATGAGCTCGGCACCGGGCACGTCGAACTCGGTCGCGACTCCCTCGTCCCCCGGCAGCGTCACGGCCACGGCTCTTTCGGAGACCACCGTCCAGCTCCACTGGACGGCCTCCGGCGAGACCGGTGGCACCATCCAGTCGTACCAGATCGACCGCAACGGCACGGTCATCAACACCGTGCCGCCGTCCACCAGCTACACCGATACCACGGCACAGCCGGGAACCAACTACACGTATTCGGTCACTGCCATCGACAATATCGGCGCGACGTCGACGCCCGGCAGCTCGAACGCAGTCACCACTCCGGGCTCCCCATCACTGCCCTTCACCGTCGGGTGCATGAGCCATCTGCCGGCCGGCTCGGTGGTCGGATCGGCGGCTCTGAGCAACGGGGCCGGGTACTACGAGGTCGATGCCGCGGGGGACGTGGCCAACTTCGGAGCGGCGACGTGTTTTGGCGCCATGACCGGGACCCCGCTCAACAAGCCGATCGTCGGCATGGCGGTGGACCCGGCCACCGGGGGCTACTGGCTGGTGGCCACCGACGGCGGGATCTTCTCCTTCAACGCACCGTTCTTCGGGTCCACCGGCAACATCGCCCTCAACAAGCCCATCGTGGGCATGGCGCCGACCCCGAGTGGAGGGGGCTACTGGATGGTGGCCTCTGACGGGGGAGTGTTCACCTTCGGCAACAACCAATTCTTCGGCTCCACCGGTAACATCCTCCTGAACAAGCCTGTCGTCGGCATGGCGGTCGACGCTGCCACCGGGGGCTACTGGCTGGTGGCCACCGACGGCGGGATATTCTCCTTCAACGCACCGTTCTTCGGGTCCACCGGTGCCATACGCCTCAACCAGCCGGTGGTGGGCATGGCCGCGGCCGCCGACGGCAGTGGCTATCGGTTGGTGGCCACCGACGGTGGTGTCTTCTGCTTCAACCAACCCTTCTTCGGCTCGACCGGCAACATCCGCTTGAACCTGCCGGTGATCGCCGGCCTCAACGACAACGCTACCGGGGGGTACTGGTTGACCGCATCAGACGGCGGCGTCTTCTCCTTCAACGCCCCGTTCCTCGGATCGGCAGCCTGAACGGTCATCCGGATCCGCCGGTGGATCGGATCCGTCGTCAGGACCAACGGGCCAAGGGGACCGGCCGAGGGCGAGCTAGGTCGAGGGCGAGCTAGGTCGAGGGCGAGCTAGGTGTCGTCCGCCCCCGACTTGGATTGCGCCTTGGCCTGCGTCGATGACAGGGCCGTCGGTGTCTGCGAGACCAGTTTCACCGGGTTCAGTCCGGCCGGGACGCAGCCAGTGAGCTGCGGCTGATAGCAGAACGAGCCCCGGTAGTCGTAGGCGCTCGCATCGGAGACGTTGAGTGCAGGGATTCCGAATGCATGCTCGACGAACGAGAGCGTGCCGGCAAAGGTTGTCGGCCCGGAGTCGGTGTACCCGAGTTTGGCGTAAGGGCTCACGATAACCATCGGAACGCGTATGCCCCAACTGGCGTCATACGGCAGCGGATTGACATGGTCGTAGAAGCAGCCGCAGTCGTCGTAGGCGACGAAGATCGCCGTCGACGGCCAGTCGGGACTGGCCTGGAGAGCCGAGACGGTCTGCCCGACGAAGTTGTCCCCGGTGCTCATGTCGTTGTTGTTGTGCTGACTGTTGGCCGAGGTAGGTGTGACGATCGCGTATGAGGGCAGACTCCCGGTCACGGCGTCACTCGTCAGCTGGGATGCAGGAACCAGATTGCTCTTTTGTGATGTGTACAGGCATTCGACGAAGGTCGGACAGATGGCCCACTGCCATCCGGCCTCCGAATAGGGGCTGGTGGTCGTGGGCGGTGCGCCGGCGCCTCCATAGATCTTCCAATTCAACCCCTTGGCACTGAGCTCGTCGAAGATGGTCGGGACGTAGGGAGCCCTGGCGCCCGTGTAGTTCGCCCAGTTCGGCCCCAGGCTGCCGCTGGTGTCCGGTACACAGGACGGGACCAGCACCTTCGTGGGGCCCCATGGCGTCACCCTCCCGGAGTCACAGCCCCACCCGGACTTCAGCGCCACCGGTTGAGGTCCCGTGGGCGGTGAGGTGATCGGGTTCGTCCCGTAGAAGCCGTCCTGGTTTGCCGTCGCCCACACCAGGTGACCCGCCCATGATGGCGAGGTGTAGGACTCGAAGGTCCGGTCCGAGACGGTGTAGTCGGTGGCCAGGGTGGAGTAGTTGGGGATGCAGCTGCCCGCGGTGCACGGACCAGCCAGCGGGTCGTACTGCGTGTAGCAGGTGCTGAGATTGGAGCCGCAGTTGGGATCGAGGCTGAACCCGTCCATCTTCCCGTTGTCGATGTCCCGCTGCTGACCGACCACACTGTGATCGGCGAACGGGACGTAGTCCGTTGCCGGAGCGAGGGGCACCGACT
Source organism: uncultured Acidimicrobiales bacterium (assembly GCA_963727075.1). Taxonomy (GTDB): domain Bacteria; phylum Actinomycetota; class Acidimicrobiia; order Acidimicrobiales; family RAAP-2; genus Bog-756. Next base: position 694,106 of record CAVSET010000001.1, on the reverse strand, counting down.
TCCCGGTGTTGGTGAGACCCTGGGTGGCGCCGTCACAGTGAGCGTCCTTACCGGGCCGCTTGATCTGCCCGCCGTCGACCTCGGCGCAGAACTTGCCGAGCACGTTGTCGAAGCTGTGGTTCTCCTCGAGGATCACCACCACGTGCTTGATGGGATTGGCGCTGGTGGTCGGGAGGGAGGCGGCTGACGCCGTCGACGGCCCCGGGCCCCCCGTGGCTGACGTCACCGGCCATGCCAACGCTCCAAGCACGATGGTGACTGCTGCTCTCCGTCGGAGTGTCATGGCGCCTGCCCCTATTCCTCGACCATCCCCACGGGTGTTCCCCGGTCTCCTTTCGATCGAAACCGACCGAAGCTGTAGGAATTCTTTGGAATAGTCGCCGATGGCGTCTTAGGTCCTGATGCACCCCATACCTTGTGGTGAATCTGAGTGGTCTCCCATGCGCGCGCCGGCTCGCGCATCCGTAGCATTGGAACGATGTCGGGTGACGACGAGACGCTGTCGGACGGCAGCGACGCCGTGGTGACTCGAGTGGCCACTGCCGCTGACCTGAGCGCGCTGGCCCCGGCTCCGCCACCGGTGGCGGGTGGGTGAGCGGGGGGAGCACGGGCTCGATCGACCGGCGTTCGAAAAGGCCCTTGTGAACTGGGTGAAAGAGCAGTCGACCCATGTCGCATTCGTGGCAGCGCGGGCGGGAGGAACCAGTCGGGATGGCCTGGATGGCACTTGTGGACCGGGTCCCAGGCCCCGAGCGGTTCACCAGGCGCTCCGGGCTGGTCCAGAGCCTTTACGTGGTGCCCGCTCACCGCGCCCGGGAGATCGGCGCTCGACTGGTCCAGCGTCTCCTCGACCACGCCCTCGGTCTGGGCCTCGACTACATGGCCGTCCATCCGAGTGACGTGGCGTTCTCGCTGTACCGGCGGCTGGGGTTCTCCGGGACCGAGCGTGTGCCCGAGCTGCGATGGCGGTAGACGGGCACCAGGGGTGCGGGCCTCCTCACCCTCAGGGGTGGTCCCTCGAAATAGTCAGCACAGCGCTTCCAGTCGGATTCGATCTGAGCTTCCCCCGGTCCAGCGGACAGGTTGGTTGTGTTGATCATGCCGCAACTGCAACGGGCGTGTGGGCTCGTTCATAGTCGATAGGGCTGAGCATTCCGCAGTAGGAGTGCCGCCTCGACGGGTTGTACCAGGCCTCGATCCAATCGAACATGGCGAGAGCCAGCTGCTTGCGTGTGTCCCAACGGTGCTCGTCGAGCAACTCGATCTGCAGCGTGCCGAAGAAGCTCTCGATGGCGCTGTTGTCGAAGCAGTCGCCGATAGCGCCCATGGAGCCGAGCAGTCCGGCAGCTCTGAGGCGTCGGCCGAAGGCCCACGAGGTGTATTGGGATCCGTGATCGGAATGGGCCACCGTCCGGCCTTTGGGCGGTCGTCGTCGCCAGATGGCCATCTGGACGGCGTCGACCACGAGCTCGGAGCGGATGTGATCGGCAATGGACCAGCCGACTACCCGACGGCTCCAGGCGTCGAGAACGACGGCCAGGTAGACCTTGCCTTCGGCGGTCGGGTGCTCGGTGACGTCCATGACCCACAGACGATCCGGTTCGGTGGGGTTGAAGTTGCGCTGGACCAGGTCCTCGGGCGGGGTGGCCTCGGGATCACGCCGGGTGCAGCCCCGTCCCTTGCGCCGGTGGATGCCCACGATGCTGGCCTGGGCCATGAGCCGGGCCACCCGCTTGCGGGAACACCGCTGACCTTGGCCCAAGACCAGCTCGGCATGGACCCGTGGGGACCCATAGGAGCGCCGTGACATCGCATGAATGTCGAAGACGGTGTCGGTGAGCACGGCATCTGCCCAGTCCCGGTCAGACACCGGGTTGGCCTGCCAGGCATAGAAGCCCGAGGTGGACACCCCCATGACCCGACAACACGCCACCACCGGCAGGTCCGAGCAGCGCTGGGCGATGAAGGTGTACGTCATTTTGGGAGGACGCTCTCCCGGGCGAAGTAGGCAGCAGCCCGTCGAAGGATCTCGTTCTCCATCTCGGTGACCCGCAGCTTCCGGCGCAGCTCAACCAACTCGGCTCGCTCCGAAGTGGTGACTCCCTCCTTGCGGCCTTCGTCGACGTCGGCCTTGGCCACCCAGTTACGCAGGCAGCTCTCGGAGATCCCAAGATCGTGGGCCAGCTCGGCCATCGAACTGGCCCGTTCCCGGGCCAGTTCGATGGCTCGAGCGCGGAACTCCGGCGGATGAGGTCGTGGTATCAAGGACTCCTTCCCGAGGTGCTACCACCTCAGTTCAGGTGTCCGTCAAACCGGGGGATGCTCAATCCGAGTTAATGTCGCAGCGCTGATCAAGCCATGAATCCATCCCACCGTTCAGATGGAGCGGGTGGTGGACAGGGGGTAGCCATGAGACATCGTGCGAAGATCGCCATCGCTGTGGGTGCGGTTGTGGCGGGACTCATCGCCACGTTCGCGGTATTCGTCCCCTCCGCCTACGCCGCCACCCTCACTCAGGTCGCCCCAACTACGGGTCAGCCACGCCTCTGACCTCCGCATCGTTCACTGCACAATTGAACATGACGGGCAATGTCGGCACAGTTACATACACTCAGACCTAACCGGCGGACCACAGGTCCCTGTTTCGGGCAGTGGTGTAGTTACCACGAGCGGCACTTTGTCCGTCGGAAGCTATACGGTACTGGGAACGATGTCGACACGACTGCACAATCTGGGACCTTCAACTTTACACTCACCGTCAGCGCATCCACCATCACCCAGATCGCACCGACTTCAGCTACGGTTCTCGCCATGCCTCCGCCTCTTTCACTGCTCAACTCAACACCACAGGAGGAATAGGTTCGGTCCATTTCACCCAGACAACGGGCGCACAACTGAATGTTTCGGGTACTGGCGTCGTGACCACCACTGGAGCACTGGCGGCAGGCATCTACACCGCTACCGGCACTACCAGTGATGTCTCCGGCGACGCGGGGTCGTTCACCTACACCCTGACTGTCAGACCGTTCCGCGGCCACCGACGAACGTCTCGGCCCAAGGTCAGTATTAGAGTGCCAAGGTTCACTGGTCCGCCCCCTTCGACGGTGAGAGTCCCGATCACCGGGTACGTGATCACCCCCTCGGCCGGTCCACAGATCGGGGTTCCCGGCAATGTCACGAGCGTGGTGGTGCCCGGCCTGACCAACGGCGTTTCGTATACGTTCCAGGTGGCGGCCGTCAACGCGATTGGCACCGGGCCCAACTCCCTGCCATCGAGTCCCGTCTCACCCTTCGCGGCCGGCTACTGGCTGGTGGCCTCCGACGGGGGGATCTTCACATTCGGTCCCAACCAGCCGTTCTTCGGCTCGACCGGCGGCACTCCGCTCAACAAGCCGATCGTCGGCATGGCCGTGACGCCTGACGGGGGTGGGTACTGGCTGGTCGCCTCCGACGGTGGGATCTTCACCTTCGGTGATGCGGGCTTCTTCGGGTCGACGGGGAACATCAACCTCAACAAGCCCATCGTCGGCATGGCGGTGACCAAGGACGGCAAGGGCTATTGGTTGGTCGCCTCCGACGGCGGGATCTTCGCCTACGGGGACGCGAAATTCCACGGCTCCATGGGCGGTAAGCCCTTGAACAAGCCGATCGTGGGCATGGCCGCTACCCCACAGGGCAATGGCTACTGGCTGGTCGCCTCCGACGGTGGGATCTTCTCGTTCGGATCCGCCCAGTTCTTCGGGTCGACGGGCAACATCGCCCTCAACAAACCCATTGTCGGCATGGCTGTGACCCCGTCAGGCGCCGGTTACTGGATGGTGGCCTCCGACGGTGGGATCTTTGCCTTCGGCGACGCTCCCTTCTACGGATCGACTGGCGGCACTCCGCTCAACAAGCCGATCGTCGGGATGTCCTTGACTCCGAGACAGGCCGGCTACTGGCTGGTGGCCTCCGACGGTGGGATCTTCTCGTTCGGTGCCGCCACCTTCTACGGGTCCACGGGCGCCAAGACGCTCAACCAGCCCATCGTCAGCATGGGAGCTATGCCCGGCTAGAGCTCAGCCCCGGGTGCGAACCCCGAACCGTCAGCCCGTCTTGGCCCGCTTCTCGCGGAGCTGACGTGCCTCGGCGAAACGGGCCAGCGCCTCGTGCCGCTCGGTGGCGTGGTCGACCACGACGCCGGGATAACTGCCCGTCGATGGCCGAGTCCCGCGGGCGACGTGATCCGATGCGAGCTCCTCCACGTACCGGCTGACGTATGCGCCGGTCGGGTCGAACCGCTCCTGTTGGCGCCATGGGTTGAGCACCCGGTGGAACGGGGCGGCGTCGGTGCCCGTCCCGGCGACCCACTGCCAGCCGTGTTGGTTCGAGGCCAGGTCGCCGTCGACCAGGTGCCACATGAACCACCGGGCCCCGAGCCGCCAGTCGAGGTGGAGGTCTTTCACCAAGAAGCTGGCCGTCACCATCCGAACCCGGTTGTGCATCCAGCCTTCGGCCAGCAGCTGGCGCATGCCGGCATCGACCAGGGGATAGCCGGTCGTGCCCGTTGCCCACGCCGCGAACCGCTCCTGGGCCCGCTCGTCCGTGTCCCACCGCAGCCGGGCACCGAACTCCTGGAGCGGCGCCCGGGCCGAGTCTGGCCGGTGCCAGAGCACGTCGGCGTAGAACTCACGCCAGGCCAGTTCGGTCCGGAGGCGCTCGGCCCCCGCCCCCGGCCCGAGGAGCGCCAGGGCACTGCGCGGGTGCAAGCAGCCAAAGCGCAGGTAGGGCGAGAGGCCCGAGGTGCCTGCCACTGCCGGGATGTCGCGGTCTTGGGAGTAGTCGGTCAACCGCCCGGTCACGAAGCGCTCGAGCCGGCCCCATGCCGGGCCGGGGCCGGCATGGGGGAGCGCCGGGGCGGGGCCGAGGGGGAGACCCTCCCACCAGTCGGGCAGGCCGTGGGCACCCGGGTCAGCCAGTCCTGACTCCAGGTCACAGCCGCCCTTGTCACTTCTGAGGCGCCGGTACCGCACGGCCGGAACGGGGGACGGGCTCGGCCACCGCGCTGCCTCCCACGCCCGCCGGTATGCGGTGAACACCTTGAAGGGCGCGCCCGCCGCGCTTCGGACCCGGCCCGGGGCGACGGCGTAGTTGGAGTCGACCGGCGTCAGCCGCCGACCGCCATCCGACAGGGCCCGGGCCACCGCCGCATCGCGGGCCGCGCCGTAGGGGCCGAAGTCAGCCGTGGCGGCCACGACGGTGGCCCCGGCCTCGGCCGCCACGGCCGGGACGATGCGGGCCGGGTCGCCCCGGCGCACCACCAGGGCGCCCCCGAGCTCGGTATCGAGCGCGGCCAGGGCAGCAGCCAGAAAGCGCCGTCGGTTTGGCCCGGCCGGGCCGAGGAGGGCGGGGTCGGCCACGAAGAGGGGGACGACTCCGTCGGGCCCGGCTTCGGCTGCCGCCCGCAGGGCGGGCAGGTCATCGAGGCGCAGGTCCCGCCGGAACCAGAGCACGGCGCACGTCATCGATCAGGAGGAAGGGATCGTTGGGACGGAGCTGGAGTTGCGGGCGGTGGCCGCCCCCGGGCCGATGCGCCGTCGGGACCACCGGGCCGGTCGGACCCGGTGGGTCCAGTTGACGCGGTTCACCCGGCTCCGCACCATGACCCGGAACACCACCTGGTGCACCGGCCACAGCGCCCACCAGTACGCCAGGCCGAGCAGGCCCTTGGGCCGGAAGGCGGCCGCCTGCTCCACTCGTGATGGCGCATCGGTCACCCGCCAGCCGAGCCAGCCGTCGCCGCAGAACCAGCCGAACGAGGCCAGCACCAGGTGGTCGGGGTCGGCCCGGACCACCTCCCACCAGTCGACCGTGGCACCGGGGTGAGCCGGTCGGGCCGCCGGGTCCGAGCCGCTCCCCGAACAGCCGGCCGAGCGCCAGACGGAGCGCCCAGGCCCAGGCCATGCCGTACCACGAGAGGTCCCCGCCGACCTGGGCCAGGTCGTCTCGCACTGCGTCGGCCCGATCGGGTCGAGCGGTGTGGCGCAGCGCATGGTGTACACGCCGGTACCGAGCGACTCGGGGCCGTCGAGCAGCCTGGCCGACACCCGGTCCCCCTCGTCGTTATGGCGCGGCGGATGGCTTCCCGGACCGGCAAGGGGGTGATGCCGAAGGCGGCGCGGGTGCGCTCCGGGTCGTGGACCACGACCTCGTTCACCAGGCTCTCGATCAGGGCGTGGCTGATGCGCCGGTCCACCGGACTGACCAGGTCGACCCACCGGGCCGACAGCGAGGGCGTGACCAAGGGCACGGTGAAGATGCGCCGGGGCCGGAGCCCCCTCGCCTCGGCGTAGGACCGCATCATCGCTCCGTAGTCGGTCACGTCGGGTGTGCCGATCTCATAGACCCCGGGCGGGGCGTCAGCGACCCGGCGAGGTAGGCGAGCAGGTCGCTCTCGGCCAGGGGCTGGAGCCGGGTGGCGACCCAACGGGGGCACACCATGACCGGAAGGCGCTCGGTCAACGAGCGCAGCATCTCGAACGAGATGCTGCCGGCCCCGAGGATGACTGCGGCCCGCAGCTCCACCACGTCACACCGGAGGCGGCCAGCACAGCGCCGACCTCCTGTCGGCTGACCAGGTGCGCCGACAGGTCGCCGTGGCCCAGGCCGCCCAGGTAGACGATGCGGCCGACGCCGGCCTCGCTGGCGGCCCGGCCGAAGGCCGCCGCCAGCTCGCGGTCGCGGGCCGCGAACCCGGCCCCGCCGGCCATGGCGTGCACCAGATAGTAGGCGGCGTCGACGCCGGCGAGGGCGCGGGCAGTGGCCTCCAGGTCGGCCACGTCGACGGCCACGGCCGAGATCCGCTCACCGGCGGGCAGGTTGCCCGGGTGCCGGGCCAGGGCCAGCACCTGGTGGCCGTCCCCGGCCAACCGGCTGGCCAGGAGCCGGCCCACGTAGCCGCTCGCACCGGCGATGGCGATCCGGGACTGCGGCGCGGGACGGGCCCCTCCGTCGTCCCGCCGCTCCCGGCTCGGCGGGCGTGGTCATGACCGTGCTCCCGGGCACGGGTGTCTCGGTCCCGGTGCGCGCCGCGCACCAGGCCAGGAGTCGCTCCGGGTCGCCGGGCCCGCTCGGGTGGGTGACCGGGAAACGGTGGTCGGACCGGACCTGCCGGTCGTGGAAGAACCCCGAGCGTCACCGGCGGTCCCCGCCGCCCGTGCCTTCGGCCGTCGGCGCCGCCGGCGGCCAGCCAGACGACGGTGTCGGCGCCCTCGGCGGGCGTGCGCAGCAGCGGCCGACGAGCGAGCGGAACCGGGGCAGGCCCTCGGTCAGGCCGGGCGTGTCCACCCAGCCGGGGTGCATGGCGAAGCTGGCCACCCCGGCAGGGGCGAAGCGGCGCGCCCAGGCTTCGGCCAGCACCAGCTGGGCCCGCTTCGCCCTGGCGTAGGCGACCACGCCGTCGTACCCGTCGGCCCCGGCTCTCGAGGGCATCGAGGTCGAAGCGCTGGGTGTACATGCCCCCCGAGCTGACCGTCACGATGGTGGCCGGGGCGCCGGTGGCGTTGCTCCGTGCGGCGGCCGACGAAAGAGCAGCGGGGCCAGCGCCGCGGTCAGCACGTAAGGACCGAGCACCTGGGTGGCGACCGTGCGCTCCACGCCGCGGGCGTCGTCTGGTAGGAGCGGGTCAGCGCCCCGGCGTTGTGGATCAGGGCGTCGAGGGCGCCGTGCTGTCCGAGGCGCGTCGCGAAGGCGGCCACGGCCGTCGGATCCGAGATGTCGACCAGGTGGAGGTGGGCCCGGCCCCGGCCCGGCCGCCTCGACCGCGCCGAGCGCGGTGGCTCCTCGTTCGGCGTCGCGGCCCACCAGGTGCACGGCGGCGCCCAGGCCGGCCAGCGCTGTTGCCGCTGCCAGCCCGATGCCCGAGGTGGCGCCGGTCACCACCACCACGCGGCCTTTCATGGTGGCGGTTCACCCCAGTCCTCCAGCCGGCGGCGCAGTGCGATGCCGATCGGCTGAAGCTCGGGGCCACGGTGGCCTCGGCCACGGCGTCGGTCACCGGGCCAGGGCGCACCGGGCGGCGCGGGGTGTCCACGGTCATGCCGCCAGGGCGGCACGCAGACCGACGGCGGCCCGGTCGCCGATGCGCCGGAAGCCAGGCCGATGAGGGGGGTGAACAGCGAAGCCACCCTTCAGCGTCAGCGTGGCCTCGTAGGTCACGGTCGAGCCGCCCTCGGGGCCGGTGGCGACCTCGATCACGTCGGTCGAGCGGACCATGGAGTTCTCGGCCGGAGGACCACCCGGCGCGGGCGGTCGATCTCCTCGATCCGGTACTCGAGGGGGACGGTGAGACCGAAGAATCGGACCTTCAGACGGTAGGTGCTGCCGAAGGCGGGCGGCCCGGGGTCGTCCTCGGCGGCCTCGGTCACCCCCGGGTCCCATTCGGCGGCGTTGGAGAAGCGCGCCATGTAGTCGAAGACGTCGGCCGGGGGCCGGGGAGAGGAGACGCGTGCAGGTAGGTAGCCATGAGGCTATTTTAGTACTAAATACGCCGTTGAGCCGAGCGCGCTGCCTGGAGACCCAGGCGGCGCGGCGGCACGAGAGAGGGATGTCATGCGGATCGCCATCATCGGGAGCGGAGTGTCGGGCCTGGTCTGCGCCCACTTGCTGCACGAGCACCACGACGTCGTCCTCTACGAGTCCGACGACCGCCCCGGGGGCCACTCGCACACCCACCGGGTGGAGCTCCCCGACGACCTGCGACGTCGACACCGGGTTCCTCGTCTACAACGAGCGCACCTATCCGCTGTTCTGCCGCCTCCTCGACCGCCTCGGCGTCGCCACCCAGCCCAGCGACATGAGCTTCAGCGTCTCCGATCAGCGCACCGGGATCGAGTGGCGAGGCACCTCGCTGTCGACGGTGTTCGCCCAGCGGCGCAACATGGCCCGCCCGGACTTCCGGCGCATGCTCGCCGACGTCGGCCGGTTCAACCGGCTGGCCCGGGGGCTGCTCGCGGACCCGCCACCCGATAGGTCACGCTCGAGGACGTGCTCGCCCCCACCGCTGGTCGGCCGGGTTCCGCGACTGGTACCTCGTCCCGCTGGGCTCGTCGATCTGGTCGGCCGACCCGCTGACGTTCACCCAGATCCCGGCGGCCACCTTTGCCCGCTTCTTCGAGCGCCACGGGCTGCTGCCCGTGCGGGACCAGCCTCGCTGGCGCACCGTGACGGCAGGTCGAAGCGCTACGTGGACGCCATCCTCCGCCCGCTGCAGGCGAAGGCCGACTCCGGCTCGGGCCCCGGTCGGCAAGATCCGCCGGGAGGCCGACGGTGTCGAGCTGGTGCCCGCGCCGGAGCCGAGACCTTCGACCATGTCATGGTGGCCACCCACAGCGACCAAGCCCTGCGTTTCCTGTCGGACGCCGACCGGATGGAGCGCGAGACGCTCGGCGCCATCCGCTACCAACCGAATCAGGCCACGCTCCACACCGATGCGCGCTTGCTGCCCACCGACCGCCGGGCCTGGGCCAGCTGGAACTATCACCGGCTGCATGCCGAGCAGAACGAGGCCACGCTCACCTACCATCTCAACCAGCTCCAAGGCATCACTTCGACGACACCGGTGCTGCTCACCCTCAACCGAGACGACGCCATCGACCCCGAGTTGGTGCTGGCCCGCATGGAGTACGCCCACCCGGTGCTCGACCCTGGCGCCGTGCCGGCCCAAGGCCGACGCGACGAGATCAACGGCGCCCGGCGCACCTGGTTCGTGGGCGCCTACTGGGGCAATGGCTTCCACGAGGACGGCGTGCGCAGCGCGGTCGAGACGTGCCGGGCTCGGGGGTGACGATGTGACCGTCCTGACCGCCGCCGCCGTCGACGAGCCCGCTCCCCGGTGACGGCCACTCAGCCACCTGGCCCGACCGGGGCTCGAATGGACTGCGCAGCGCGATCTACGTGGGAGTCCTCACCCACGCGCGCTTCGGCCCGGGCCCGACGCACTTGTTCCCTATCGGGTGGCCATGCCCCTGCTCGACTTGGCCGAGGTCGACAGGTGATGCGCCTGCACCCGCCTGGTCGGCCCGCCGGGCCGCCCCGGTCCGGTTCCGGCGCCGCGACTTCCTGGGCGACCCGGCCGCGCCCCTCGATCGGGCGGTGCGCGACCTGGTGGCCGAGCGCACCGGCCGGCGACCCGCGGGCCCGATCGCCCTGTTGGCGAACCTGCGCACCTGGGGCTGGCTCTTCAACCCCATCAGCCTGTACTTCTGCGCCGACAACGGTGACGGCCGGCGCCCGGGACCGATCAGCTCCCTGGTTGCCGAGGTGCAGAACACCCCATGGCACGAGCGCACCGCCTATGTGGTGGGCCCGCCCGGTGGGCACCGGTTCGCCAAGGAGCTGCACGTGTCCCCGTTCCTCCCCATGGACCTCGACTACGAGCTCCGCTACACCGCCCCGGGGCAGCGGCTGACCGTGGTCTCGACGTGCTGCGGGACGACCAGCGCCTGTTCAGCGCCACCCTGCTCCTGCGTCGACAGGCGCTCGACCGTCGTGCCCTCGGCCGGCTGGTCTGGCACGATCCCGCCATGACCCACCGGGTGTCCGCCGGCATCTACGCCCAGGCCGCCCGCCTGCACCTGTAGGGCGCCCCGTTCTTCGCCATCCGGCGCGCCGAGTCTGGACCGGCAGGCGTCGGGCCGGGTCTGACCGCCCAAGGGAGGCGCAGTGCGACCGGTGATCGACGGCACAGGAACCGATGGGGTTGTAAAGATCGGCGTCGTGTCGATGAGACCGGGTTCGCACAACACGGCGGTGGACGGCCGCTTCAGCAACGGCTCCGTCCCCAACGGCTCTGTTCCCAATGGCATCACGCATGGCCCAGCCACGACCGCCGCCTCGTGCGCCGCGCCACCGCTCGCCGCGGGCGAGCCGCGGGCCGATGCGTCGATCGTGTTGGCCGCGGGGCGTCGGGCCAGTGGCCCGGCCATCGAGGTTACGGAGGGGACAGGACGATCCGGCTGGGCCGCGGTGAGCCGATGGCCAAGGTGACGGTCCACGACCCCGCGCCTACGGCGCCCTGTTGCGCTCCGGCTCGGTCGGACTCGGGCCGTCGTATGTGGCCGGCTGGTGGGACAGCGACGACCTCACGGCCCTGGTTCAGGTCCTCTTCGCCACACCCGCCGCTGCGTGCCCGCCTGGACCGGCTGGGACGGGCCTGGGGCACGGTGCTCGACCTGCCGGCCCGACTGGCCACCCCCGGCCGGGACGACGACAAACGACAATGTCACCGAGCACTACGACCTGTCCAACGATTTCTTCGCTCTCATGCTGGACGAGACCATGACCTACTCGTGCGCCGTGTTCGACCGACCCTCCGCGACTCTGGCCGAGGCGCAGGAGGCCAAGATCGACCGGCTGTGCACCAAGCTCGAGCTGGGCCCCCGCGACCACCTGGTGGAGATCGGCTCGGGCTGGGGCAGTTGGCCGTCCACGCCGCCACCGCTACGGCTGCCGGGTGACCACCACCACCATCTCGGACGCCCAGCACACCTACGTGGACAAGCGGGTGGCCGACGCCGGACTGTCCGACCGCATCACGGTGCTCGGCGAGGACTGGCGGGACCTCAGCGGGCGGTACGACAAGCTGGTGTCGGTCGAGATGATCGAGGCGGTGGACTGGCGCTGGCACGACCAGTTCCTGGCCAAGTGCGCAGATCTGCTGGCCGATGACGGGCTGGCGGCCATCCAGGCCATCGTCATCGAAGACCGCAGTTTCGAGCGGGCCAAGCCACCAGGACTTCGTGCGCCGCATGGTCTTCCCCGGTGGGTGCCTTCCCTCGGTGGCCTCGATCACCGCCAGTCTGGCCCGGGCCACCGACCTGCGCATCGTCGACCTGGAGGACATCGGGCTCCACTACGCCGAGACACTGCGACGCTGGGCGGGGAACCTGGCCGCGCGCCGCGACGCGGTGGAGGCTCTCGGGGTGGGGCAGGAGTTCCGCCGTCTCTGGGACCTCTACCTGGCCTACTGCGAGGCTTCGTTTCTCGAACGTCACATCAGCGACATCCAGCTCGTACTGGCCAAGCCCGCCCGGGCTGGCCGATTGGGGGCGCGACCTGGCTGACGGGCGGTGCCCCGCGAGCTCAGCGGGCAGCCGCGAGGTCCTCGACGACTCGGACCAGCTCGTCGCCCCGCCGGCCGCTGAAGCCGTCGGCCCCCAGCCGACGCGCCTGGTCGGTGTCGGCGATGGCGGCGCCGCCGAGGAGCACCGTGGTGTCCGGGAGTGCGGTTCGCAGACCGGCGATGACTCGCCGGGCCGAGGCTCTCGAGGCCTGGGTGGTGCACGCCATGGCCACGGCCAGCAGGTCAGGCGCGGCGGCCACCACCTTGGGCAGCGCGTCGGCCGGAGTATCTGCCCCGAGCTCGATCACGTTGAACCCGGCCCAGCGCAGCAGGTCGGCGGCGATGGCCACCGGGGCGGCGTGCTGCTCAGCCGGAGGTGTGGTGATCACCACGCTGCCCCGCTTGGGCCCGCGGCGGGCGAATCGGGCGCCGATGCGGGAAATGAGCCGCACCGCCACTGCGCTGGCCAGATGCTCGTCAGCCACCGTCAGCTCGCCGGCGTGCCACCGGTCCCCGATGGACTCGAGCGCCGGGGCCACCAATAGGAGGAGCACCTCGGAGGGGGAGCGGTCAGAGGCCAGCGCGGCCTCGAGTACGCCCCAGGCGCCGGGCTCGTCCCCGGCCAGCAGTCTGGCCTCGAGCTGCGCCTTGGTGGCGCTCGCACGGGCAGCCGGGTCGCGGGAGGAGCGGGGTCCGGCCGGCTTCGTCCGGCCCAGGTCTTCCGGGTCGACCTGCCACGCACCGCCCACCCGGGTAGCAGGCAGCTTGCCGGTGCGGACATAGCGGTAGACGGTCATGTAGTGCACGCCCAACCTGTCCGCCGCCTGCTGCAGCGTCAACGGCTTCTTCGGCATCCCGCTCGTTTCGACTCCGGCCCCGGATTCGGGCTGCAGATCAAGTTAGCACTAAATATAGTGATCAAGCCGAGTCGATCGAATCGAAGCGAAGGGACAGCAACCGCTTGGACCATCCGGTCACTGCACGCGGTCGTCTGAGGATGGCGGCCGATCGTCCGCTGCCGGAGTAGGGAGCCAAGGGGACGGCGGTGTCAAGGATCAGCCGGCGATCTGTCCAAGGTCGGGCGGATCGACCAACCGACCGGTGCGCCCCGGGGGACTCGAACCACCCAACCAACGGATTAAGAATCCGCTGCTCTACCGTTGAGCTAGGGGCGCCTCGGCAGCCTAATCACGAAAGCGGCGGCGATATCGAACCGGTGGCTCGCAGTGGGCGGGAACATGCCCTGGCGCGGGGAGAGGCCGAATCGCCGTGTGCCACCCCACCGAGAGGACGGCCGACCCGATGGCGACGATGACGACCGTCACCGGTAACCATCCGGTGATCAGGTCGATATCGATAGCCGGGGGGGGCGATGAGTGCCTGCCTAAGATGACCGGCGGGGTCCTGCACGATGAGGACCAAGCATCGGGACAGCCCGAGGAAGAGGACGTGATCGTGACAGACCAGTCCGGCCCCAGCGATCGGGAGCAGGACGTACGCGCCCAGGACGCCCTGGTTGCTGAACGTCGGCGGAAGCGGGACACCCTCGTGGATCGGGGGATCGATCCCTATCCCCATCGCTTCGATCGGACCGCGTTGGCCGCCGAATTGCACTCGCGCCACGACGGCCTGGCCCCTGATATGCGCACTGGCGAGACCGCCCGCGTGGCCGGCCGCCTCAAGAGCATGCGTGGGCATGGTGCCGTCTCCTTCGCCAACCTGGAGGACGTGAGCGGGTCGGTGCAACTCCTCATGCAGCAATCGGTGCTCTCCGACCGGGCCAAGGTGATCCTGGCCAACGCCGACCTGGGCGACTGGATCGGAGCCGAAGGGGAGGTGATCACCAGCCGACGAGGTGAGCTCTCCATCGATGTCACCGATCTCTGGCTCCTGTCCAAGTCACTGCGGCCCCTGCCCGACAAGTGGCACGGTCTCGCGTCGACCGACACCCGGTACCGCCAGCGTGAGATCGACCTGTTGGCCAACCCGGACAGCCGGAAGGTCTTCGACATCCGCATCCGGACCATCGCCGCCCTGCGCGGGCAGTTGGCCGCTGAGGACTTCGTCGAGGTCGACACACCGATCCTGCAACCCCAGGCCGGTGGTGCGCTGGCCCGGCCCTTCCTGACCCATGCCAACGCCCTCGACATCGACCTCACTCTGCGCATTGCTCCCGAGCTCTACCTCAAGCGCCTGGTGGTCGGAGGCTACGAGCGTGTGTTCGAGATGGGACGCAGCTTCCGCAACGAGGGAATCGACACCAGGCACAGCCCGGAGTTCACGACGCTCGAGGCCTATCGAGCCTTCGGTGACGTGCGGGACGGCATGGAGCTCACCGAACGGCTCATCGTGGCCGCCTCCGGAGCGGCCACCGATCGGCTGACCTTCACCGTCGGTGATCGGAACATCGATCTCGCCCCACCGTGGCCCCGCCGCGAGCTGCTCGATTGGCTGGAGGAGCTGGTCGGCCAGCGACTGCACCCGAGCGACCCGGTGGACGCGGTACGGGCGGTGTGCGAGAAGCACTCGGTCGAGTTCCTACCCGAATGGGGCTCGGGCAAGCTCATCTTCGAGCTCTACGACAGGGTCCTCCTACCCACCGTGGTGGACCCGGTGTTCGTCTGCGGGTTCCCGGTCGAGGTCTCCCCGTTGGCCCGGCGCACCGAAGACGATCCGACATTGGCCGACCGGTTCGAGCTGGCGATCGACGGCAAGGAGTTGGCCAACGGCTACAGCGAGCTCAACATCCCCGAGGAACAGCAGGAGCGATTCCAGCACGAGGCGGACGCCGCCGCGCACGGCGATCTCGAAGCCCACCCCGCTGACCTGTCATTCGTGCGCGCTCTCGAATACGGCCTCCCTCCCACGTCGGGGATCGGCCTCGGCATCGACCGCCTGGTGATGTTGCTGGCCGAGGTGGAAGCCATCCGCGACGTGATCCTCTTCCCGATGTTGCGTCCCGAGGCCGCCGGTTGAGGATCCGGCCGGGCGGCGGCGGATCCGGGACCTGAGTGGCCACCGAGACGACTCCGGCGCGGGACCCCGACCGGGGGACGGCCTCTGCGGTCGACGGTCCGACGGCCGGTCTGGGCGACGTTCCCCAGCCCGCCTTCCTGATCGACGAGGGGTCGACATCGTGCTCCCGGCCGGGAGCCGGACCGTGGTGGTGAGCGATCTGCACCTTCCGGTCGTGGCCACCGGCACATCGACGGCGGTGGCACGGCGGTGACAGCTCCCAACGGCCTGACCGACTTCGTCATCATCGAGACGATCCAGTGGCATTGTGAGCGGGGACTGCCGGGGCTCGGGCTCAACTTCGCCACCATGCGAGCCGTGGTCGCCGGGGACTCGGGTGCCGGGCCGTGGGCCCATCTCGAGCGCTCCGTGCTCCACAAGTTCAGCGACAGCCTGCAGATCGAGTCGCTCTGGCGGTTCAACCAGAAGTACGACCCGGTGTGGAACCCTCGCTACGTGGTCACCGGACCCTTCCTTCCCCTGGCCCGGAGCGGGCTGGCCATCGCCCGGGCCGAGGCGGTCACCGAGATCCCCGTGATCGGGCCGCTGCTCAGGACCAGTGAGCCCGCCCGCTCGACCGACCAGAGTTGATCCCTCGGCCGGAACTCCCACCGTGGAGACGTACCGGTTCGCGCCCAACGGCCGCCCGCTTGCCCGGGGCGGGTGCCGGGCTGCTCACCATGAATCCCCCTCGACCCGGCGGTGAGATCTCCAGTCCGCCACCCGGGTCATTCCGGGTTAGGAATGCATTAGGGCCCGTCCATCGCCATTGTCATCGCCCCACCGGGGCGCGACCATGCAATCGTGAATCAAGCCGGGGAAGCCATACCTCGAGGAAGGGTCACCGCGTCTGGCGTGGTCGCCGGTGTCGCCACCGCGGTCGTATTCGTGGGCGCACTCGCCGTGCGGAGCCAGCTGGCTGTCGGCCTGCTGGCATTGGCCGTCATCTTCGTGCCGATGGAGCGAGTGTTCGCCCTCAACGCCCAGCCCACCTTCCGGAAGGGCTGGCGCACCGACGTGGTGCACTTCGTCGTCAACAACCTTCTGACGACCGTCTTGTTGGTGGTGGCCGTGGTCACCGTCGGTATGGCGTTGTCGGCCGCCGTCCCTGGCTCCGTGCGCACGGGAATCGCCCATCAGCCCCTCCCGCTTCAGGCCACCGAAGCGTTCCTGCTGGCTGAGCTCTCGGGGTACTGGGGCCACCGGGCCACCCACACGGTGCCCCTGCTCTGGAGGTTCCACCGGGTCCATCATTCGATCCAGGAGCTGGACTGGTTGGCCGCCGGCCGTCTGCATCCCGTCGATCAAGCCTTCATTCGTTCGTGCGCCGTGCTCCCCATCGTCGCGCTCGGGTTCACCCGAGGAGCACTGGGGGCATTCGTGGTCTTCACCACCGTGCAGGCCATCTTCGTTCACGCCAACGTCCGGTTCCGGTTTGGGCCCTTGCGCTGGGTGATCACCTCCCCGGAATTCCATCACTGGCATCACTCCGCTGATCCGGCTGCCTACAACAGCAACTTCGCCGGAGAGTTCCCGTGGATCGACCTGATCTTCGGGACTCTCCATCTGCCGGCGGGATCGACCCCCACGAGCTATGGGATTGCGGAATCTCCACCCAAGGGATACCTGGCCCAGTTGGCCTGGCCGTTCCGGCCGTCGACCCAGCCCTGATTCATCCGACTCGACCTGGCTTCACCGACGCCAGCACCGGGTGCTGGCCCAACCATTCGGGCAGGCATCGCACCAGGGATCGTGGTCCGGTCGCCTCGATGCGGTTGCTCCTCATCTCGTCGACGAAGCACGAGTCACCCATCCACACCTTGGTCAACGCGGCCAAGTCCGCTCTCACCACGATGTCGACCGCGAACCCGGGGTCCACCAGACAGACGTCGACATCCTCGAGAGTGGCGACCATCCAGTAGCGGCGCCGAGCGACGGGCTGGCGCGGAAATTGGAACTCGACGACGCAGTGAGCCACGCCGAGCCCTCCGGGCCGGAGGAATCGGCGCATGTCCCACAGGAGCAGTCCCGGATCGAGCTCGCCCTTCGCATAGGAGCTGCGGGCCCCAGCGTTGACCCCATTCGCCGAGAGCTCGCACGACGTCGTAGAGCTCGGTGCCGGCCTCGTTTAGCTCGTATCCGCCGTCGTCCGCTCGGACGATGACCCAGCCCGGTCGAGCTCCCTCAGCCGCGAGAGCAGGGACTCTGGGTCGCCGAAGCGACGTTGGCGGCCGTAATCGTCGTCTCGCCCTGACTGTCGCCTGGTGGCTAGGACCACCGTCGAATTGCAACCAGGCGACGTTGCACCCGGTGAGGGCAAGGACCACGCCGACGAACGCGACGGTGTGGGAAGAAGCACTTGTTCCCTCGACGGTGATCCTCTTGCTTGGCAATCAGGGCCATAGAGGTCGTGCACGATGCTCGCATCATCACTCTGAGCGGAGGGAGTGGGATTCGAACCCACGGTGCCTTGCGACACAACGGTTTTCGAGACCGTCCGATTCGGCCACTCTCGCATCCCTCCAGCGCAGAGGCTAGCCCCGCATCGGTCATGGCCGAACCCGGGTGGTGGCGACGGGACGACCCGCTATCCGCCCGTTCCTCGGTCTCCGGCCCCGTCTCCCAGCCCCGGCAGGGACCGGCGCCCCACCCACACCGGGTGCCGGGCGCGGGCCAGCATGGCGGCGTCCCCTCGGCTGTTGCCGTAGGCATAGTCGAGCCCGAAGTCCGATCCGAGGAGGCCGGCCAGGAGCTCGACCTTGGTGGCCCCTCGCACGTTGGGGCCGGCCAGCTCCCCGGTGAGGACCCCGGTGCCGTCGACATCCCACCGGGTCGCCACCACCTCCTCGACGCCGAGCGAGGAGGCCACCAGCTTCACGTAGCCCTCGAAGGAGGCGCTGACCACGATGACCCGGTGGCCCTCCTCCTGGTGCCACCGGAGCCTGGCCGCAGTGTCGACCCTGATCAGGGACTGCTCGACCAGATCTGCCGTCCGCCGGGCGGCGGCCTCGGCCTCCTCTCGCGCCAGCCCACCCAGGACGTCCCGGCAGATCAGCCGCTTGGCCCGCTCCCGGGCCGCCCCGCCCCGCAGTCCATTCACCAGCTGGGGACTGCGGCGCGCGAACACCCGGGCGACGGTGGACCGGTCCCGGACCGCGGTCAGGAACAGGAGCATGGTGTCGCGGCTGGTGATCGTGCCATCGAAGTCGAAGGCGGCCACCGGCCAGCTGTCTCTGCCTGCTGTGCCGTCGGCGACCTCCGGACCGGTTCCGGGTGTCATCGCAGCTGTCCGGGGAAGGATTGGAGAACGCCCGGATCGACGGAGTGCCGCCTCCTAAAGTCGCCGGGCGGTCCTGCCGATGGCTGGAGTACCGGAACCGAGCACGGAGGAATGGGGGCCGACGGTACGATGGACGCAGGCACAGGACCGCAGGGAGGCGAGCCGGGAGGAACGGCCGGACCCGGGGAAGCCGCCCCTACCCGTCGGGGTAGTCCGAAGGCGCTCCGCCATCCGGGGATGCGCCGTAAGGGAATGACACGAGATGTTAAGAGAGACGACACCTTGCTCTTCCGGAACGAGTCGCTGGAGCCGAAATACATGCCGGATCATCACGATCCCGTTAGGGAAAAATTTACTTTCGTCGCGAAGGAATCCGGAGAGGCCAATACTAAACTGACGTTTGTGGCTCGGCGTTTTCATAGCCTCATTTGCCGGTATTCCGCCCATGACTGGTTTGCACTCGCCTATCCTCCGGCTCGCCGTTGGGAGTGCCTCCGCTGTGGCGTGATCGTCGAGGAGGCCCCCTCCGTCGTTCCCACCGAGCGTCCTGTGCCTCGGTCCGGGACCAAACGACTGGATCGGCCGACTCGCAGCTGACCCACCGCCACCGACTATCGCGGTCGGGCCTCGCCTGGTCGCGAGAGTCTGTGGCGAAGACACCACTCAACCGGACTTTTTGATCCCTATTCGGCCACTTCTTGTGGTGGGACCGCTGCGGTCAGTCGGATCGGTGTTAACCAAGGGATAACTTGGCGTTATACCCTTGTTTACCCGGCGCGTGACCGTTACCGTGGCAGGCGATGGGGCCGACAGGTTGGAAAGGCGGAGTCTCGGGTTGGACGCGGCGCACAGTCGCTCGCGTCCCGGCGGGGCCGTGTCCGCAGCGGAACAGGGCCGTTTGGTCAGCCGCGGCGACCGGTGCGCTGGTCGGACGCGAGGCTCAGCGGGTTGGCCGGTGCGTCGGTAGCGCCAGCCAAGCGTCCGGCGAAGGCCGTCGCCACATTGAGGAATTGGCTGGGTGCTTCTTTCGGCGAAGTTCCCCATCAAAGATGTCCCTTTTTGTCGGGGGGTCATCGTTAGTAGTCGGACCCTTTACCCGGTATCGACCGGGTGGCCTTTCGTCATAGAGGAGTCGCGGTGCAGACGATAGATATCAGCGTGGTGGTTCCCACCCGCAACGAGCGCGAGAACATCCGTCCCCTCATTGATCGGCTGAGCGCCGCCCTGCCTGCCGGGCGCTCCGAGCTGATCTTCGTCGACGACAGCACTGACGACACCCCCGAGGTGGCCGCCGCCGCCGGCCAGTGCACCTCCCTGCCGGTGCTGGTCATGCACCGAGGCCCTGGTGAGCGTGTTGGGGGGCTCGGCGGGGCAGTGGTGGCCGGCATGCGCCTGGCCGAGGGCCAGACCGTGGTCGTGATGGATGGTGACCTCCAGCACCCGCCGGAGACGATCCCGGAGTTGATCCGCCCGATCGAGCAGGACGAGGCAGACCTGGTCGTGGCCAGCCGCTACCGCGACAACGGTGGAGCTGACGGGCTGGCCAATCGCTCCCGGGTCGGCGTCTCCCGGCTCGCCACCCGCATCACCAAGGCGGCCTTCCCACGCCGCCTGCAGGACATCTCCGACCCGATGAGCGGTTTCTTCGCCGTCAGGACGTCGGCCGTGGATGTCGACTCGCTGCGCCCGGTGGGGTTCAAGATCCTGCTCGAGGCGGTGGCCCGCTGCCGTTTGAGGATGACGGAGATCGGCTTCTCCTTCGCTCCCCGCTACTCGGGAGAGAGCAAGGCCAGCGTGATGGAGGGGCTGCGCTTCGCCAGCCACCTCACTCGGTTGCGCCTCGGTACGCTGTTCACCGATCGGCAGCGCCGGGCCGGCGGATTCGCCGCGGTCGGAGCGACCGGGCTCGTTGTCAACACCATCGCCTTCTGGCTGCTCGTCCGCTTCGGGCACGTGCCGTACCTGTGGGCGGCGGTGCTGGCCACCCAGGTGTCGACCACCTGGAATTTCGCCGGCATGGAGCTCTTCGTGTTCTCCAGCCGGAAGACCGGCAGCTTCTGGGGTCGCTACCTCAGATTCTGCATTCTCAACAACACCGTGATGCTGGCCCGGCTGCCGTTCCTGGCCTTCCTCGTCAGTGTCCTCCACTTCCCGAAGACGTTGGCCAACGTGATCACGCTCCTCGCCGTGTTCGTGGTCCGCTTCGGCATCAGCGATCGCTTCATCTACGAAGGAGAGAAAAAGATGGTTCAAGGTACCCGCTCGAGCACCGTGGTCGGGCCCGTCAAGATCACGGTGGACGATGCCGCCATCCGGCGATCAGCACCTCGACCTTCGGCGGTCCCCTCCTTCCGTCACAACTACGACCTGCACGGGATCGTCTCGATCGGCAGCGACGTGGTCCTGCCGGAGCTGGCCTACTTCCGGGTGGCGACGGACGGCGGCGTTCAGGACACGCAGCTGCCCGATATCGGGATCCGACTCGGAAAGGTCGGCCGGCCTCGGTCCCGGACCCGCATGCTTCGCTCGTCGGATGGGAGCTCGATCCGCTGGGAGGAGCACTTCGGGCGTCTCTCGGCCAACTTCTCCATCGACTTCGGAGAGCACATCGCGGTGACGTCCAGCCGGGCGCTCGCCCGGAGCCCCCACGTCCTCTACACCAACGTCATCGAGGCCCTGCTCCGCTTCGTGTTCGTCGATCGGGGCTACATGCTCCTCCATGCCGCGTGCATGGACGTCGGCGGCCGGGGCCTGATGCTGTCGGCCCGGACCGACACCGGCAAGACCGGGACCGTCCTGAAGCTCCTGCGGACCAGCGAGGGTCGGTTCCTGTCCGACGACATGACCATCGTCGACAGCTCCGGGGTGGCCCGCAGCTTCCCGAAGCCCCTGACCATCAGTGAACACACGCTCCGAGCCGTCGAAGCCGGGGACCTGAGCCGCTCGGAGTGGGCCCGGTTGCGGATCCAGAGCCGCCTGCACTCCAAGGAGGGTCGCGGCATCGCCATGAGGCTGGCCGACCACAACGTGCCGATCATGACCATCAACGGATGGACCCAGCGGGCCGTCCCGCCGCCGAAGTACCACGTCCAGAGGCTGGTGCCCTGTGAGCTGACCTCGACGACGACGATCGACCAGCTCTACATCATCGAGCGGGGGAAGCCCCACTACAGCGTGGTGCCGAAGAGCGATGCCATGGTCGAGCTGCTGGCCAACACCGAGGACGCCTACGGCTTCCCTCCCTACCGTTATCTGGCCCAGGCCCTCTCGGTCGGTGGGCACAGCTATGACGAGCTCCGGGAGCAGGAGCGCCTTATCCTGGCCAGCGCCATGGAGAGCGTGCAGATCCACCGGCTCGGATCCGACGACTTCACCTGGGCCGACCAGATCGCGGCCGCCGTGGTTCCCAGCGGATCGCCCAAGTCGCCCTTCGTGAATCACTCGAATACTGCGCCGAACAGTCAGGACGTGTTCACCCTGGATCGTCGCAACGTACCCGAGGTGGATCCCATGTCGGGCTTTGACGCCTGACCCACTCTCCGTTCGCCGACAATCTGGAAGGGCTGTAAGTGACGCTGCTCAGCGACGAGACAGCGAGTGAGGCAAGTGAGCGCGCCATCCTGCCGGTAGACGGCCTGGACTCACCAGCCGGGGCCCCTGTGAGCCAGCCGCGTCTGGCGTTGCCGTGGCGCGGGCCGGTACCGACCACGGCGTGGCTGGGGCTGACGCTGCTGGTCGGCCTGGTGCTGCGGCTGGTCAATCTCAACGCGCTGGGCTTCAACAGCGATGAGGCGGTCTACGCCGGCCAGGCGGCCTCCCTGTCCGGCAACCCGCTGTTCGTGAACCAATTCCCGATCTTCCGGGCCCACCCGCTCCTCCTGCCGACGCTCATGTCGCCGCTGTTCAGCTCCGGGACCCCGGACCTGCGCGGCCGCGTCGTGGTGGCGTTCCTCGGCGTCGCCACCATCGCCGCCGTCTTCCTCGTCGCACGGGAGCTGTACGGGCCGAAGACGGCCGTACTGGGTGCGCTGATCCTGGCCGTCATGCCCTACCACCTGGTCGTGACCCGTCAGCTGTTGCTCGACGGTCCAGCCGTGCTCTGCATCACGCTGGCCTTCTGGATGTTCGCCCGCTTCGTGAAGACGCAGCGTCTCGAGTGGCTGGCCGCCGCAGCCACCACCCTCGGGCTGGCAGTCCTCACCAAGGAGACCAGCGCCGTGCTGGTCGGCAGCTTCGTTCTCTTCCTGCTGGTCAGCCCGCAGGTGCGCCGACCCGGGCGGGCGGTGGCCCTGACCGTCGGCCTGGTGGCGATCGTGAGCCTCATGTTCCCGCTGGCCCTCTCCTTGGCCGGGCGGAGCTCCACTGGCCAGAACTACCTCACGTGGCAGCTGGCCCGGACCTCCAACCATGCCGGGACCTTCTACCTGACGGTGATCCCGTCGGCCATCGGCTGGGCGGTGGTCGGGGCCGCCGCCGCCGCGCTCTATCTTCCGGATCAACCGGACCTGGCGCGAGCTGATGCTGGTGTTGTGGATCGCCGTTCCCTTCGTCACCCTCGAGGTCTACCCGTTGAAGGGGTACCAGTACCTCTTGCCCGTGGCCCCGGCTCTGGCCATCCTGGCCGCCCGGGGACTGGCGACGTTCCACCTCCCCGACCGCTGGGACCGGTACACCGCCTCCGTCGTCCGGCCGGCGGCCATCGCCATCGTGCTCGCCTCGTTGGTACCGGGGATGTGGTCAGTGGTCTTCCCCGCCGGGGACAGCGCCACTCTCGCCGGACAGGGTGGGGTGCCCGGGGGCCGGCCGGCCGGCCAATGGATCGGGGCCAACCTGGTGCCGGGCACCGAGCTCATGACCATCGGCCCGAGCATGGCCAACATCCTCGAGTACTACGGGCACCGTCCCGCCCAGGGGCTCTCGGTCAGTACCGACCCGCTCCACCGCAATCCGGCCTACACCCCCATCTACAATCCCGATCACAGCGTTCGTGACGGGCAGTTCTCCTTCCTGGTCTGGGACGCCTACTCGGCGTTGCGATCCCCGACGACGGCGCACCGTCTGGAGGTCCTCGTTGCGCGCTATCACGGCGTGACGGTGCACACCGAGCGGACGTCCGGCCGGCCTGTCGTCGTCATCTACGAGGTCCATCCCTGATGCGCTCCCCTGGTTCGTTCCACTCGCGCCGTGGCCGGCTGGGCGCCGTCGTGGCGATGGCGGTCGCGGCGATGGCGATCGCCGCTCCGACTTCGATCGCGGGGGCCGCCGCGGCCTCCCGGACCACCGTGAGCTCGCACCATCCGTCGGCGACCAAGTCACCGTCGGAAATCCAACACGTGATCGTCGTCATGCAGAGCGGACACTCGTTCGACAACTACTTCGGGACCCGAGTCGGCGTCGACGGCATTCCGGCCAACGTCTGCCAACGGGTGCAGATCAACTCCAAGAGCTGCGTGAAGCCCTACCACCTCAGCTCGGACCAGGCCCGTGCCGGCCTCACCGACTCGCTGCCGCGTCACCGACAAGGCCATCGATCATCGGGAAGATGGACGGATTCGTCAGTGCCCAGCCGAACGCCTCGATCGGCTCCCTGGCCATGGGTCATCTCAACGGGAGCGACCTGCCCTACTACTGGAACCTGGCCGACCGGTTCACCTTGTTCGACCACTTCTATGCGTCATCCCAGGCCGGCGCGCCTGCCCAACCGCCTGGTGGCGGTGGCCGGCCAGACCGCCGGGGTCACCTCCAACACGCCTCCCCCATCCGGGATCAGCGCCACCACCGTCTTCAACCAACTGGACCAGGCCCACCTGAGCTGGAAGTACTACGTGCAGGGCTACCCCTTCCAGCAGGTGACCGCCGGTGACAGATCTCGCGTGCCGCTACTGGCCATGCCGGCGGTCACCGGCAACCCGGCCAGCGCCAGCCGGATCGTCAGCACGAACCAGTACTTCACCGACCTGACCGCCGGCCACCTTCCGGCCGTCTCCTACGTCACCAGCACCAGTGGCTACTCCGAGCGCTCACCCCAGAGCCCGGCCCAGGGCGAGGCCTTCGTCGAGACCCTGGTCAATGCCCTCATGCAGAGCTCGGCTTGGCGCCATACCGCACTCCTGCTCACCTACGACGACTCGGGTGGTTGGTACGACCACGCCGTGCCGCCCACGGTCGGTGGCGTGACCTGGGGGCTCCGGGTCCCGGCCATTCTGGTGTCCCCCTATGCCCGGGCGGGTTACGTCGACACCCAGCAACTCGACACCGCCTCGATGCCGGGATTGGTCGACCAGGTCTTCCACCTGCCGCCCCTCACCCCGCAGGTCGCCACCTCCGGCAGCCTGCTGACCGGGCTCGACCTGCATCAGCAACCGATCTCGCCCACCATCCCGTCGCATGTGGTCCTGGTCGGGGCCCGCCCGGCCGTGCCGGTGATCTACCTGTTGTACCTGGGAGCGTTGCTCGGGAGCGGGCTGGTGATCGCTCTGGCGTTCCGGCGGGCCCGGCACGACTCCGAGTCAGCACCGTCCGCCGAGGTCCCACCGGGGGCACCGGCATGAGGGGCTGCACCGTGGTGCGCCCGCTGGTCATCGCCGGGTTGGCGCTGTCTGCCCTGGTGGCTTTGGTCGTCGTCGCCCCAGCCGTGCAGGCCGCGCCCACGCCGCGGACGGTGCAGATCGTGGCGGTGCCCAACTACGCCGGTGTGCAATTCAGCGTCGACGGGATCACTGGAGTGACTGGCCCGGGTGGAACCGCCACGGTGACCGATCCCTACCTGTCTTCCGCCGCCAGCACCGCCGTGCTCTCCTCTTCTCAAGAGACGCTCAGCCCCGATCTGCGGGTCTCGCTCGACCGGGTGGCGAGCGACCCGAACCACGGAGTCTTCTCGCGGCGGCTCGTCCTCGAGCTCGACGCCGAGCGGGCCGTGTCCATCCACCTGCTCACCCCGCAGGGCAAGCCGGTTGCGCTCAGCCAGGTGAGCTCGCTGACCCTGAACGACAGCCTGGGGCGGACCACCAAGCTCACCGCCGCCCAGCTGCGGGGCCCGGTGTGGCTGTCGGCCAGCCGCCCCTCTCCGGTGGCCGAAGGCGTGGCCGACCGGAACATCACCTATTCGGTCAAGTCGGCGATCATCAAGGGCACCAACGCCGTCAACAGCGGCCAGCTCCGCTTCGACACCCGTCGATCCCTCATCTGGAGCGTGCCGGTGATCCTGCACTCGCTGACCATCGTGGGCAACGATCTGATGGCCGGCCAGCCGGCCGGCTCCTCGGTCCGGCTGACCTACCCCAACGGCGCCGTCCGGGTCGTGCCGTTCGGCCCCGGTCACCGGGTCACCTTGACCGGTCTCCCCCGGGGCAGCTACGGCGTGAAGGTGAAGGGTGGCCTGCTGCCGCTGGCCTCCACCGTCCGCCTGTCCCGGGACCAGACGGCGACCGAAATTGTGGTCACGGTAGGGGATGTGGTCGAGATCATGGCCATTGTGTTGATCGTGGCCACCGTGATCGTCGCCGCCGGGGTCATCGGACGCCGCCGCCGGCAAGCCGTGGCACCAAGCCGAGACGTCCGAGCTCGACCTGCCCGGACCATCCCGAAGGAGTGGGCGGTGCCGCACTTGTCTAGCCGACTGCGCCCCCTCCGCTTGGGCTGGGTCCTGGTGACCACCGCGCTCGTCGCCTCGGCTTGCGGCGGAGCGGCCGCTCTGCCCCAGCCCGGTCCCACGACCACGAAGCCACCCGGGGCGGGCGCCTCCAGCCCACCCCAGACCGCCGTCGTACCCCCGGCCCAGAACGTGAGCGCCAACCAACGGATGTTCGCCTTCTACTACCTCTGGTGGGACACCCAGCACTGGCACGCCCGGCTCGGCCCGAACTACCCGTATTCGGCCAACCCGCTGCCCCTGCCGGCCACGCTGAGCGGGGACGGTTGTACGGTCTCCAACAACTTCGACGGGAACCAGCTCACCGACGTGGCGTCTCCCCTCTGGACCCAGGAAGACCCCAACCAGATCCGATCCGACGTCGCCCTGGCGGCAAGGACCGGTCTGGCCGGGTTTGCCGTCAGCTGGGCCGGGACGGGCCAACCGCATCAGACCGTGTCCTCCTCGGCGTTCAACCAACGCCTGGCCTCGGTGGTGACCGCCGTGCACCAGATCAACCAGGCCGGGACCCCCTTCACGCTCTGGATCGCCTACATCTCGTCGGCCCGCATCCGGACGCAGTCCCAGATCGACAACGACCTCTCCTACCTGCAGACGACGTACGGGAGCGACTCGGCCTTCGACCACAGCAACGGAGGGCGCCCGACGCTCATCATGATGGGCAGCCGCAAATACGACCAACCGGTGCTGGATGAGGTCAGTGCCCGCTGGCGACCGCACTTCTACCTGGTCGGCGACGAGAACTGGAGCACCTGGAACAGCGCCAAGGCCGCCGACTTCGACGCCGACCAGTACTACTGGTCCAGCCAGAACCCGCTGACCAACTCGGCGTCGTTCAACGACATCAACCAATTGGCGGCCGAGGTGCGGGCGACGCGCAACCCCGACGGCAGCGCCAAGCAGTTCTTCGGCCCGCTGGCGCCCGGATACAACAAGGTGCTCGGAGGCGGCTCGGGGTGTGTTCCTCGCAACGGCGGCCAAACCATGCGCGACATCTACAACGGCAACTCGGGCGCCAACCCGAACGGATGGATGGTGATCAGCTGGAACGAGATCGATGAGGGTACCTACATCGTCCCGCTCGAGCGCTACGGGAACCAGAGCCTGGACACGCTGGGCTCGATCATCCACGGTCCCTCGGCCGGGGGTGGGCCATGAAGGCCCCGACCATGATCGGCGTGGCTGTCCTGGCGGTGGCCACCGTCGCCGTGAGCGCCGCCGCCGGTGGCGAAAGCCATGCCCGTCTCCCGCTGCCCCAATCGGCGTCGAGTGGTCCATCAGAGGCCGCGACGCCGCACTCGTCCGGTACTGGTTCGACGACCGGGGGCACCGTGCCGGCTGGCACCGGTCCCTCGACCGGTTCCTCCAACGCCGGGGCGGACCCGACGGCGGCCTACACCGTGTCGCCGCCCGCCGTCCTGACCGGGTGCAGCGTGTGGGTCTCGAATCCGGCACCGCTCAGAGGACAGACGGCGGAGACGGCAACCGTGGCCACCACGGCCGGTGCCGAGATCCGGCTGGAGGCCGACTATGTCAAGACCCGGAGCGTGCACGACGCCCTGGCCGACAGTGCCGGGAACGCCTCCTTCGAATTGACGATCAGTCACGCTCAACCAGGCGTTACGGTCCGGGTGACGGCCACCGCCTCCCTCCGGGGGGTCAAGTACCCGTGCTCGACCTCGTTCACCCCGGTCGATCCTGTGGGAATATTCCCTTTAGCCGGCGGAGGGCAGTAGCTGTGCCACCGCCACCCTCTTCTCCGACCCTGCCGAATGACACAGGAGGTCCGCAATGCTCGATGTCCTGATCGAGCGGAAATCGCTGGCGTCCTATCGCGGCCGCCGTCGCAGTCATTGGCATCGCCAGCATCGCCTTCTTCGCCGTGGGCGGGGGGAGCGCCAGCTCGCGCCTTCCGACTCCACCGCACGTGTCCTCGGCGGCCCGGTCGTCCCACAGCAACTCGACGCCGACCACGCTGGGGGCGACCTTCAGCACCATCGAGGCGGCGACATTGTCCAGTTGCTCGGTTTCGGTCTCGAACCCGAGCCCACCGCAGGGCGCCACCGGCGAGACGGTTTCCGTCCAATCGGCGGCCGGGGCCCAGGTGAAACTCGAGGCCGACTACGCCCGGACCCACAGTGTGCACACCGAGTCGGGCGACCCGACCGGCAAGGCCGTCTTCTCTCTGCCCATCGATCACGCCTCACCGGGGCTCACCGTACCGGTCAAGGCCACGGCCACCTTGGGCAAGGCCCACGTCGCCTGCGCCTCATTCTTCACCCCAGTGGGTACCAGCCCGCTGCCCACGCTGGCGCCGTTGTCGACCTTCGTCAAGGTGACCACGCTGCTCCCCGGAGCACCCACCGTGGCCCAGCTGCCGCCGTTGCCGCCGCCGACGGGGAAGCCGCCGGTGTCGCCTCCTCCGCCGCCGACCATCCAGCCTCCGCCGCCGCCGCCCACCACCACGGTGCCGCCGCCGACGACCACCACCACGACGTGCCGCCGACGACCACCACCACGACGCCGCCGACGACCACCACCACCACGACGCCTCCGACGACCACCACCACGACGCCTCCGACGACGACCACCACCACGACGCCTCCGACGACGACCACCACCACGACCGTGCCGCCGACCACCACCACGACGACGATCGTGATCCCGATCACCCTCCCGTTGTGACTCGGGTGCAACACGATGAATCGACCCGTCACGGGGGCGCGACTTCAACTCATCGCTGAGGGGTGGCTCGCCTCGATGGAGGCAGGTGCGAGTACTAGCATGTGTCCACCTTGACCTGGCTGACAAGCTACGAACCCTGCCCACTAGAGAGTCGAGATCGGTACGTGTTCCCCAGTCCCAGCGGTCGCGTTCGCCCGCGCTTGCTCGTGTCATCTCTGGCGGCCGTGGCCGTGGCCACCGCGGTCATCATCCCGGTCGCGGCGTCGGCCACCGGCCCCGTACCCTTGGCTGTCACGCCCTACGGTGGGTTCAACAGCCTCTTGACCCGGGCTCCGTACGTGACCGACCTCACCCAGACGTCGGCCTACGTGAACTGGGCCAGCTCGTCCAACGCGCCCGGCTCACTCCAGGTCGCCGCCACCGTGAACGGCGTCTGTCCAACGGCCGCCACGAAATGGACGCCGGCGGCGAAGCCCGTGCCGACGTCGCTGCCCGGGCCGGTCAATGCGACAGCGGGGTCGGCTTCGAGCGGTATGACCGGCTGGGCGTTCTCGGTCGTGAATGGATCGGGGGTGACGATCAAGGAACATCAGGCATCGGTCCTCGTCACCGGCCTGTCGCCGGGCACCCAGTACTGCTACGCGGCCTTCTCCACCGACAAGGCTGGGGCGGTCGATCTCCTGCCGGCGACACGGCCCGACCAGACGTTCACCACACTCGACCCGGTGAGCACTGCTTCGACGACGCCGGTGACCTTCGATGTCATCGCCGACACTGGCGAGAACTACGCCAATTCCAGTGCCAATGCCGGCACCGACGTGGCATTCCCTGGCGGGGTGAATCCCGACGAGGCCTCGCTCTATCACCAGATCGGGCAGTCCGGCGCCAAGTTCCTACTCGTGGCCGGTGACACCGGCTACTCCGGAGGGACCGAGTCCAACCTCGGGGACCTCCAACAGAAGGGCACCGTCCCCGAGGTCAGCAACGTCTTCGGTCCGTCCTACTTCCCGCAGACCGGCGGGATCCCCACCTTCGCCGCCGATGGCAACCACGGACAGTCCGTCACTACTCTGCGGGTGTGGCCCACGCCCACCAACGCCACGAGCTCGGGCGGCACCTACGCCATGGACAGCTACAGCGGGGTGGACGGCATTAAGGGCTCCTTCCCCGACAACTGGTATGCGTTCTCGACCGGAAACGTGCGCATCTATGTCATCGACGGGGCCTGGTCTGATGGCACCGCATCAGGGACCGGTTCCGCCACTGGGGCCGAGTGCGCGGCCAACCCGACCTACTGCAAGGGCTACCAGGCCGACGCCGACGAGCACTGGCAGACGACCTCCCCCGAGTACAAGTGGCTGCAGAAGGACCTGGCCGCTCATCCCGGAGGTGTCAAGCTGGCCGCCTTCCACTACCCGTTGCGCTCGGACAGTGCCACCCAACCGTCCGATCCCTACCTGGACAACAGCTCGGCCAACCCGGCTGCCTCGACCAGCCTCGAGGCCCTCCTGGCGGCCAACGGCGTGGGCATCGCCTTCAACGGCCACGCCCACACGTATCAGCGGATCGTGCCGCACCAGTCCGGCCAGCTCGTCAACTACGTGACCGGGGGAGGGGGGGGCGTGCCCGAACCGGTGCTGCAGGGCACCACCTGCCAGTCCCTCCTGACCGCCGAGAGTATCTACGCCCTCGGATGGACTCCGTCAAGTTCCGATCCCAACGCCGGGACGGGATCGTCGTGCGGCACGGGAGCCACGGATCCGCAGTCTGCAGCTCAGGTCTACAACTTCTTGAAGGTGACGGTGGTCGGGACCAAGGTCACCGTGACCCCGACCAACGCCGCCGGGCAGACCTTCGACCCGCAGACGTACACGTTCGCCCCGCCGCCGACCAACGACTTCTCCGTCACCGCTACTCCGGGCTCGTCTGCGGTGACCGCCGGGTCGGGGACGACCAGCACGATCTCGACCACGGTGACGAGCGGCTCCACCCAGTCGGTGGCGCTCAGCGCCACCGGAGCCCCGACTGGCGCAACGGTGTCGTTCAACCCGCCGGCGATCACCGCCGGCCAGAGCTCGACCATGACGGTCACGACGTCGCCCACTACGCCGGCCGGGACGTCTAGCATCACCGTAACCGGCACCGGGACGTCGGCCACCCATACGGCCACTTTCTCCCTGACGGTGGACCCGGTGACCACGTCAGCACCGGCCTTCGTGCAGTCGGCCTCGGCCACCGAGAAGGCTCCGTCCACCTCGCTGAGCGGCTCGTTCCCCTCCGCCACCAAGCCCGGTGACCTCCTCGTGCTCTCGGCCAGTGAGTACACCGGGGCCACCAACCACCTGACCTCCATCACGGACTCGGCGGGCAACACCTGGACCCGGGCCGGCGCCACCTTTGTCTCGGGTCACAACTCGGACGGCGAGTTCTGGTACGCGGCCAATGCAAATCCGACGACGACGGTCACCGCCCATGTGGCCTCGGCCGCCTCCATGGCCTTCGACGTGCAGGAGTTCTCGGGGGTGGCGCCGACCGGTGCATTGGACACCGTGACCGGGACCTCCAACACCGGCACATCGGCGGCGTCGGGCGCGACCACGGTCTCGGTCGCCAACGAGTTGGTGGTCGGGCTGATCGCCGGCCACAACAACGCCGAGCCGATCACAGTGACCTCCCCGGGCTACAGCGACCAGGCCCAACAGACCACGACGGGGGCCATCGCCACCATCGTGACCGGCTATCAGGTCGACGGGGCACCGGGGCCCCAGAGCTTCGCCGGCACGTTCGGCACCGCCATGTACTGGGCGGCCGGTGTGGCTGTGTTCAAGCCGTAAGGGCAGGGATGAGGTGGGTCCAACCTTGGATTGACCTGTGATCCACGGTCATTAGTCGCGTCAGGTTGGGGCGCGGGGGTGGGCATTCCACCGCAACGCGTGAGCGTTCCGACACGCCATGCGAGACACGCCATCAATTCCCACCACATCGAGGGCTTTCTCCGGCGTAGTCCTGTATCGTCTTCACCGACGGAGGAGGGGCTCTGATGACTACAGGGCAACATCGGTGGGTTCAATGGCGGCTGATCTGTTTGGCCTTGGCGACTGTCGCCGTCATCGCCACGGTCATGACGACCTCGGTCGAGTCGGCGGGCGCCGCCGGCCCCCCGCCCATTGCGGTCACTCCCTACAGCGGCTTCAACCCCATCCTCACCCGCGCCCCCTACGTCACCGACCTGACCCAGACCTCCGCCGACGTGAACTGGGCGACCACGGACGGCTTCACCCTCCCCGGTTCGCTCAAATGGGGACCATCGGGCAACTGCACCCAGAACACGGCAACCATCCCGCAGAACTGGAAGCTCCCCGATCTCCACCCCTCGACGAACGAGGGGACGAGCGTCGTCAGTCCCCAGTTCACCGTCGGCTCCACCAACGAGTATCAGCGCACGGTGACCCTCACCGGCCTGTCGCCCAGCACGACCTACTGCTATGAGCCCTTCTCAGGCGGATCCAACCCCGTCAATCTCATCGCCGGCACCCCTCATCCGACCCAGTCCTTCACGACTGTGGCGGCGGCCGGCTCGTCGGCCCCGGTCACCTTCGATGTCGTCGGCGACCTGGGCGAGACCATGCAAACGGCCAGCGTTGCCTGGCCCAACAACCTCAATCCGGACCAGGCGGCCATCGACTCGCTCATCGGATCGTCGGGAGCCAGCTTCGTGCTCACCGCTGGGGACGTGGCCTACAGCGGAGGTTCGCAGTCGAACTACGGCGACCTGGAGCAGACCGGATCCGACATCAGCAACATCTTCGGACCGTCCTACTGGCCGCAGCTGAACGGCCTGCCCGTCTTCGCCGGCGAGGGGAACCACGGACAGAACACCACCGGCTTGCACAACTGGCCGGAGTCACAGAACGCCACCAACTCGAACGGGGTCTACGCCTACGACTCGTATCCAGCCCCGACTCTGGACGGCACGAACCCGGCCAGCTATCCCGACGCGTGGTACGCCTTCTCCACCGGGGGTGCTCGCATCTACGTGCTGGACGCCGCCTGGGCGGACAGCAACGTGGGGACCGGCAGCCTGTACCAGGACGACCACGACGAGCACTGGACCCCGAGCTCGCCCGAGTACAAGTGGCTGGCCGCCGATCTGGCCAGCCATCCCGGCGGCGTGAAGATGGCCGTATTCCACTTCCCCGTCCGCTCTGACAACTCGACCCAGTCGAGCGACACCTTCCTTCAGAACACTTCCTCCAACCCGAACAGTCTGGAGTCCCTGCTCGCCAACAACGCCGTCAACGTGGTGTTCAACGGGCATGCCCACACCTATCAGCGCATTGCACCGAGCGGAGCGGGCCATGTGGTCACCTACGTGACCGGTGGTGGTGGCGGGATCCTCGAGCCGGTGAGCGGAGGCAGCACCTGCTCCGGGTTCCAGCAGTCGGGAGCTATCTACGCCATCGGCTGGAGCCCCACCAGCAACACGGGGTCAGGATGTGGTGCTCCTGCTCCTCAATCGGCCGCTCAGGTCTTCAACTTCCTCAAGGTCACGGTGAACGGTGGGACGGCCACGGTGACCCCCATCAACGCCGCCGGGCAGTCCTTCGACCAGCAGAGCTACACCTACTCGACCTCCTCGACCACGGTGATCGACACGCCACCGCCGGCTCTCACCAACGCCACCAGCGCCACCATCTCGTTCCACGCCACCGGGGGCGGGACCTCCTTCACCTGCAGTCTCGACGGGGCGACCGCCGCCGCCTGCACCAGCCCAGTGACCTACAGCGGCCTGGCCCCCGGCCCCCATAGTCTGGTGGTCACCGGGGCGGGAGCGTCCCCGGCCACGGCCAGCTGGACGGTCGACACCACCGCGCCCGTCCGTGCCCACCAACCTGGCCGCGTCGGCCACATCTCCGACCCAGGTCAACCTGACCTGGACGGCGTCGACGGACAATACCGGGGTGACCGGCTACGACATCTACCGCAACGGCTCGTTGCTGGCGACGACGTCGGGAACCGGTACGGGCTACACCGACTCGACGGCCGCGCCGTCCACCACTTACCAATACAACATCGACGCTCGCGACGGCGCCGGCAACACCTCCCAGCAGACCACGCCGCCGGTGGGCGTCACCACCCCGGCCGCCCCGGCCGGGCCGACGTTCGTCCAGAGCGCGGGGTCGTCGACCACCACGGTCACCCTCCCGGCGCCCAGCCAGGCGGGGGACCTCCTGGTGCTCACCTCCGGTGTGTTCACCGGTGCCAGCAAGCCGATCACCGCCGTCACCGACGGGAAGAACACCTGGACCAAGGTGGGGGCGTACGCGGTCTCGGGCCAGAATTCGGACGGCGAGATGTGGTACGCCCCGAATGCGGCCTCGGTGAGCAGTGTGACGGTGACGACCGGCGCCACGACCGTCGCCCTGCAAGTCCAGGAGTTCAGCGGTGTGGCCACGTCCGGTCCGCTCGACGGCTCGATCGGCGCCGCTGCCACCAGCACCGCGGCCTCCTCGGGGACGGTCACCCCCACCGGTTCGAATGACCTCGCCGTCGGGTTCGTCGCCGGTCACAGCAACGCCCAGGCCATCACCGTGACCTCCCCGGGCTACACCGTCCAACCCCAGCAGACGGCGACGAGCCCGAGCACCGTGACCGTCCGGAGCGGCTACCAGGACTTGGGCGCACCCGGACCCCAGAGCTTCGCCGGGTCGTTCGGTACGGCCATGTACTGGGCCTCCGGGGTGGCCTTGTTCAAGGCCGGGTCGGTATCGCCACCGAATGACTTTTCCATCGCGGCCAGCCCGAGTTCGGCCACCGTCAATGCCGGATCCGGGACCACCAGCACCATCAACACCGCGGTGACGAGCGGGGCCACCCAGTCGGTGGCGCTCAGCGCCACCGGTGTGCCCACCGGGGCCACGGTGTCGTTCAACCCCCAGACGGTCAACGCCGGTCAGAGCTCGACCATGACAGTGACCACGTCAACGACGACCCCCGTCGGGACGTCCTCTATCACGGTGACCGGAACCGGGGCCTCGGCCACGCACTCGACCCCGTTCTCCCTCACCGTGAACCCGGCGCCGGTGGCCCCCACCATTACCTCGTCCAACAACACCACGTTCACCCAGGGCACCGCCGGGACCTTCTCGGTGACCACCACCGGTTCACCCACCCCCGCCGTCTCCGAATCCGGATCCCTGCCGACCGGCGTGGGCTTCGTCGACAATGGCAACGGCACCGCCACCCTGTCCGGTACCCCGGCCAGCGGGAGTGCGGCGTCCTACCCCATCACCATCACCGCCACCAACGGGATCGGGACCCCGGCCAGCCAGAGCTTCACCTTGACTGTGAACCCGGCCGCCTCGAACGACTTCTCCATCTCGGCCAGTCCGAGCTCGGCGACGGTGACCGCCGGCTCGCCGGCCACATCCACCATCGGCACCGCCGTCACCAGCGGATCGACCCAGTCGGTGGCGCTGAGCGCCACCGGAATTCCCACCGGCGCCCTGGTGTCGTTCAACCCGCAGACGGTCAACGCCGGGCAGAGCTCGACCATGACGGTCACTACGTCGTCCACCACGCCGACGGGGACAACGAGCATCACCGTGACCGGAACCGGGACATCGGCCACCCACTCGACCAGCTTCTCCCTCACGGTCAACCCGCCACCGCCGAACGACTTCTCCATCTCGGCCACTCCGAGCTCGGCGACGGTGATCGCCGGCTCGCCGGCCACATCCACCATCGGCACCGCCGTCACCAGCGGGTCGACCCAGTCGGTGGCGCTCAGCGCCACCGGAATTCCCACCGGCGCCCTGGTGTCGTTCAACCCGCAGACGGTCAACGCCGGGCAGAGCTCGACCATGACGGTCACTACGTCGTCCACCACGCCGACGGGGACAACGAGCATCACCGTGACCGGAACCGGGACATCGGCCACCCACTCGACCAGCTTCTCCCTCACGGTCAACCCGGTGACCACCGCGGCTCCGGCCCTGGTGCAGACGGCGTCGGCCACCGAGACGACTACGTCTACCTCACTCAGCGGCTCCTTCCCGTCGGCCACCAAGGCCGGTGACCTGCTGGTGGTCTCGGTCAGTGAGTACACCGGGGCCACCAACCATGTGACCTCGGTCACCGACTCGGCCGGCAACACCTGGACCCGGATCGGCGCCTACGACGTGTCGGGCCACAACTCGAACGGCGAGATGTGGTACTCGGCCAACGCCAACCCGGCCACGACCGTCACCGTCCATGTGGCCTCGGCGGCCTCCATCGCCTTCGAGGTCCAGGAGTTCTCCGGGGTGGCGACGACCGGTGTCCTGGACGTCTCGGCCGGCACCTCGAACACCAGCACCTCAGCTGCGTCGGGAACGGCCGCCGCCTCGCCGCCAACGAGCTGGTCGTCGGCTTCATCGCCGGCCACAACAACGCCGAGGCCATCACCGTCACCTCACCCGGCTACAGCAACCAGGCCCAGCAGACCACGACCGGGACGGTCGCCACCATCGTGACCGGCTACCAGGTCGTCGGCGCACCGGGGTCGCAGAGCTTCGCCGGCACCTTCGGAACCGCCATGTACTGGGCCGCCGGCATCGCCGTGTTCAGACCGGCCGGGTAATCGCCAGGCAGACCGGGTGTCGCCCGGCGTCGCGTTGCCCGACGCCACTGTCGGCTCACCCATCCATTGCATCAATTGCAGCCGTTGCCTCAGATGCAAACAATTCCGGCGCTTTGAGCCTGCGGAATCGTGACGCCATTGTGTCATTTCCATGCCAGTCGTCCCCGATGCCAGGGCGAGAATGACGACCGGGGCCTCGATTCCGGTGTCAACCTTGGATTCAGCTGTAGAGTGGGCCGTTTGCGTGCGATGGCATCGTTGTTGCGGTCATCCTTGCTGTGGACCTCGCGGACACTAGGTTCGCCGACTTGAGCAAACAGCACGGGGCCGACTTGAACGGTCTCTGCCTCTTTGTGACGCTCCCCCCAGCCAGTGACCACGAGGAGCTAACCCATGAACCAACTCCACGGAGATGCAACACGCCTGTCCGGAAGACGCAGGATCGAGGGAGCCCCGGCGCCCGTTCCGGTGGCGTACCGCGTTGGCCCTGGTGGCGAGTTGCGCGCTGGTGATCCCGCTGGTGCTGACACTGACTGATTCGGGTGCACCCGCAGCGGCCAGGCTCGGACCGCAGTCACCGATTGCGGGGCCTACGCCTCGACCTTCGGACCGAACACCATCTCCGTGAGGTTCGGCTTTCACCCAATGACGCAGACCTGGATCGTCCCGGCCAACGCCATCCCCAACTCCATTTGCTTTGATGCCAGCGGCGGTCAGGGCGGCAGCGGCACCGGTGGTGCCGGGGGCAACGGGGGCACGGTCAACGAAGCCCTGGCGGTCAGCCCGGCTCAGAGCGTGACCATCTCCGTGGGCCAGATCGGGTCCACCAACGGCGGCGGCGGGATGGGCGGCGGCGGTACCGGCGGCGCGGGCGCCGGCGGCGGGGGCGGCTCGACGCAGATCTTCGACTCCACCGGGAACACGTTGCTCCTGGCCGCGGCAGGCGGTGGGGGCGGCGGAACTGCCGGTACCGGAGGAGCCGGCGGACAGCTCGCCGGGAACACCATCGGGAACGGGTTGCCGGGCACCGGCGCCGCCGGCGGGCAAGCCGGCACCTCCAGCGCCCCCGGGGCCGGGGGTGGGGGCGCGGCGACGGCGGGCAACGGTCCGCACGACCGGCCAGTCCTCGCAGGCCACGGGTGGTAGCGGTGACCTCGGCGCCGTGGCGGCGGGGGGGCGGCGGGTACTTCGCTGGTGGGGGCGGCGGAGCCGCCTCCGGCGGTGGGGGTGGCTCCGGCTTCAGCAATCCGGCCCTGTCGCTCACGACCAGCCCTACTTCCAGGGTCACTGGACGGGCAACGGGAACGTGACCATCTTCTACCAGAGCTCGGCCCCGCCCCCGCCGAACCAACCGCCCGGGCGGCGTCACCACGGTGAACTCCGCTCCGAGCAGTGGGTACTGGCTCGGCGCCACCGATGGCGGCATCTTCAGCTTCGGGAACGCCGTGTTCCACGGGTCGCAGGGGGCGACCCGTCTCAACAAGCCGATCGTCGGGATGGCTTCGACGTCCACCGACGGCGGTTACTGGCTGGTTGCCTCCGACGGAGGCATCTTCACCCATGGCACGGCCAACTTCTACGGCTCCACCGGCAACATCGCCCTCAACAAGCCGATCGTCGGGATGGCGTCCACACCGGACGACGGCGGCTACTGGCTGGTCGCCTCCGACGGCGGCATCTTCATCGTTCGGTGACGCCCAGTTCTACGGGTCGACCGGCAACATCGTCTTCAACAAGCCGATCGTCGGAATGGCCGCGACGGCGGACGGCCACGGTTACTGGCTGGTCGGCCTCCGACGGAGGGATCTTCTCCTTCGGTGACGCGACGTTCAGTGGCTCGACCGGCGGGATCCGGCTGAACAAGCCGGTGGTCGGCATGGCCGCCGATCCCGCCGTGCCCGGCGCCTACTGGCTGGTGGCATCCGATGGGGGCATCTTCTCCTTCGGCGGCGCCCCCTTCCTGGGCTCGACGGGAGCGATCCGCCTGCAACCAGCCGATCGTCGGCATGTCTGCATCACTGGACGGTGCCGGCTACCGCTTCGTCGCCTCCGACGGAGGGGCCTTCTGCTTCGGGACGCGACCTCTTCTTCGGCTCGACCGGCAACATCCATCTCAACATGCCGATCGTCGGGATGGCTAACACCCACAGCTAGTCCGGGAGGTGCGCACGGCCGGTTGGCCACATCCGGTCAACCGTGCCGGTGCGCCTCGAAGTAGCTGCGAAGCTGACCGCTCACCTCTGCCGCTCTGACCCCTGAGACCACGGTGACCTCGTGGTTGAGGCGGGGGTCGACGCACAGGTTGTAGAGGGATCCACACGCCCCCGCCTTGGGATCGGCCGCCCCGAAGACCAGGCGCCCGAGCCGGGCGGCCACGAGCCCGCCGGCACACATCGGGCACGGCTCGAGCGTGACCACCAACGTCACCTCGGAGAGGCGCCACGTCCCGAGGGAAACGGCCGCATCCGCCAGGGCCAGCAGCTCGGCGTGGGCGGCCGGGTCGCCCCGTCTCTCCCGCTCGTTGTGGCGTGAGGCGATGATCTCGCCCGTCGACCAGGGCGACGGCTCCCACCGGGACGTCGCCGTGAGCGGGGGCGGCGGCCGCCTCCTCCAGGGCCAGGGCCATGGCCTCGTCATCGCTCAGCCCCGGGCCGCGGTGCAGCCGACCGGTAGCCTCAGGACTCGGGGCGGCTGTCCCGTCGGACTTCATATGGCGGGATGCTAAGCGAAGCCGAGGAGATCCATGGCGACAACGGAACGGCAACGTCGAGCCGCATCGAGATGGCAACGTCGAGCCGCATCGAGATGAGGTGAACAGGACCCCGCAGCCGCCTCGGTGACGACTGCGGGGCCCGTCCGATACGCCCAGGTCAATAGGTCGAAGACGACCCCGAGCTGGGTGCCTGACCACCGGCCGACCTGGGGCCCTGGCTCCCCGTCGGGCCCGCCCCGAATCGGGAGATCGTGGTGATCACCGAAAAGTTGGAGTCGAGCTCGACGGTGACGTCCGTCCCGTCGGACTTCTTCATGTGGACCTCGTAGGGGTAGCCACCCGACGAGTTGGTCTCGGCCCGGATGATGGTGGTTCCCGGCACCGCGGCATCGGCGGCGGCGGTGGCCTTTTGGAGATCGGTGCCCGTCAACAGCGTCTCGTTGGGGCCATGGCTCATGGTCGCCGGATCCCCCCCGGTGCCGGCCGGTGGGGCACCGGTCGGTGGGGTTCCGGCGGAGCTTCCTGATGGCGCAGTGGCGCTCGACGACCCGGACGAAGGGCTCGTGGTGGCGCTGGTGGCGGCCGATGCAACACCGGCCGCGCCCAGGGAGGCGCCGGCCACGACGGCGCCGGTGACCAGGGCTCGACGCATCCGGCGTGGGTTGGGGGACATGGCAT
Source organism: uncultured Acidimicrobiales bacterium (assembly GCA_963727075.1). Taxonomy (GTDB): domain Bacteria; phylum Actinomycetota; class Acidimicrobiia; order Acidimicrobiales; family RAAP-2; genus Bog-756. The sequence goes on along the minus strand of CAVSET010000001.1, from coordinate 654,363 downwards.
TCTCCTTGTTTCTGTGGCTCCGAGACTCTCTCGGAGCACCCACCGTGACCGAGCGATGTGGGATTCACCTGTTGCCGACCTCGAGCGCGTCCTGTGAATCTCGACAAGAGCGGGGCGGGTCGGGTCGGGTCGGGTCGTAACGGCTTCCATCCCAGCGCAGGACCTGCGATCCGTTCGTCGCCTGGCGATGCCGCGTCCCGGCACCGTCCTGCCATATCAATGCCATACCCTGACACTAAATTCTGACGGCGCACGAGGATGAAAGAGGAGCACGATGGGCGAGTTGGACAACAAGGTCGCGGTCATCACCGGGGCGGGCTCGGGGATGGCAAAGGCGTCGATCAAGGTCTTCGTCCGCGTGGGTGCGAAGGTTGTCGCCGCCGATATCAGCGGGGCAGAGCAGGACACCGCCGACGAAGTTGGCGAGGGCGTCGTGCCCGTGCGTTGCGACGTCACGAAGGAGGCGGAGGTGGAGGCGCTGATCGCCGCCGCAGTCGAGGAGTTCGGCTGGGTCGACGTGGTACTCAACGTGGCCGGTGTTGCTGACGGCTGCATGCTTGCCGATCTCGACATGGCGCTCTACGACCGGCTCATGGGCGTCGACCTGCGCGGCTTCATCCCCGAGGATGACGCACGGCATCCGCACGAGGCTCCCGACCGGCGGCGGTTCGATCCTCAACTGGCCCTCGGTCGGCGGCCTCAACGGATCGGCCGGAACGAGCGTCTATTCGGCTGTCAAGCACGGGATCATCGGCGCCTCCAAATCGGCCGCCATCGAGTACGGCACCCAGGGGATCCGGGTCAACGTCATCAGCCCGGGCTTCGTCCTCACCGAGATCATGGCGGGGAGGGCGGAGGATTTCATCCCGGACATCGCGGCGAAGGCAGCCCTCGGTCGGGCCGGCCAGCCCCACGAGGTCGCCGAGGTCGGCGCATTCCTGGCCTCGGACCGGGCATCGTTTGTCATCGGTGCCGTCCTCGCGGTCGACGGTGGTTGGTCCGCCAAGCTGGCCTAGCGGTCACGCGGGCCTCCAACAGGCCCGGAACGGAACCGGCCCGGCGGGTGCCAGAGGAACTCGGAATAGGGCCTCTCAGTCCCGGAGGCCCAGTCGGCGGACCGTGGCGGAGGCGGTGGGATTTGAACCCACGGTGGGTTGCCCCACACACGATTTCCAGTCGTGCCGATTCGGCCGCTCTCGCACGCCTCCGGGTCGACCATCCCCGGCCCGAGCGGGCTCCGGAGGGGTCAACAGCCCCGTCAGGCTACTCCGCCCGCCGGAGCGGAAGGGTAGGCTGGCGACCGCCCCGGCGCTCGGCGCGACGGCTGGGTCCTGCGCAACGTCCTCCTGTGAATCGAGTCAGGGTCGGAAGGCAGCAGCTCTCAGCAGGCCAGGCCGTGTGCCGCAGCCAGCCTGGCCGTCGCGCCGAGCTCCGGGGCCCGATCCCTTTACGGCGAGCTGCCAGCCAGGGAGCGCAGCTCGGTCCCTGTGACCGGACCGAGCTGCCATGCTCCTCAGGCTGCTGTCTGCCCCTCCGCAGTGATCAGTGAAGACCGTTGTCAGTCGGCGCCGTAGAACGGCGTGCCGAAGGCGAAGACGCCCCCGTCCGAGGCGACCAGCCAGTACCCGCCGGTGGCGTTGTTGGTGGCCATGCCCACGATGGGGGCGTTGATCGGCGATCCGCCCGTCGAGCCATGGAACTGCGCGTCGCCGAAGGAGAAGATGCCGCCGTCGGACGCCACGAACCAGTAGCCACCCGAGTCGGCGGTCGCCGTCATGCCGTTCACCGGCTTGTTGAGGACGATGTTCCCGGTCGACCCGAAGAAGGGCGCCCCGAAGGCAAAGATGCCCCCGTCAGAGGCGACCTCCCAGTACCCGCCGGTGGCGTTGTCGGCACTGATCCCGACGACCGGCTTGTTGAGGGGGTGTCCGCCCATCGAGCCGTGGAATTGCGCATCACCGAAGGAGAAGATGCCGCCGTCGGAGGCCACCAGCCAGTAGCCCTTGCCGTCCTGGGTCGGGGCGATGTCGACGACCGGTGCGTTGAGGCGGAGGTTGCCCGTGGAGCCGTAGAAGCCGGCGTCACCGAAGGTGAAGGTTCCCCCGTCGGCGGCCACCAGCCAGTAGCCCTTGCCGTCCGAGGTTGCCACGATGTGGTTGATCGGGGCGTTCAAGACGTGCCCGGCCATCGAGCCGTAGTTGACCGCGTTGCCGTGAGCGGAGACCCCGCCGGCGGCGTCGGTCAGCCAGTAGCCCATGCCGTCGGGTAGGGAGGCCATGCCGGTCACCGGACCGGGAAGGCTTCCGTTGGAGACCGGAGGCGACGGAGTCTGGGCCGGCGGCGGCGGCGGTGAGGGTGCCACCGGGGTCACCGCATTGGACGGCCCGGACGCCGCCCCGGGCCCGGCCGAGTTGTTGGCCGTCACCGTGAACGTGTAACTGACGCCGTTGGCCAGGCCCGACACCACGGCCGAGGTGGCCCCGGAACCGGCGTTGGCAATGAAGCCGCCCGGGGACGACGTGACCGTGTAGCCCGTCGGAACCCCGCCGGTTGTCGGACCTGTCCAGGTGACTGTGGCGCTGGCGTTGCCGGCCGTCGCCGAGCCGACCGTCGGTGCACCAGGAACCGTCACCGCGCCGATGGTCTCGGTGAACGTGGCTGGGCTGAGGGCGACGGCGTTGGCCGTGGCCGCGGCGGTGACGGTGAACGTACCCGGGATGCCGTTGGCGGTCAGCAGGGTCGAGGTGGCCAGGCCGTGGGAGTCAGTGTTGGCGATGGTGGTGCCGCTGGTGTTGGCGAAGGTGGCACTGGACCCGGTGAGACCGGGGACGACGGTGAAGGTGACCGCGATGTTGGCTTCGTCGACCGGGTTGGGCGGTGTGGATCCGTCCTTGACGCTGGCCCCGAGGTGCGATGCGAAAGCGGCCCCGACCTGGGTGGACTGGTTGTTGCCCGAGGTGGGCACCACCTGGGTGGCAGTGCCGATCGTGTACGTGACCGACGCGGGGGTCGTGTCGGCGGAGGTGCTGACGTTCGCCGCATAGTTGTTGGCCGCGGGGGTGGTTACCGGGGCGATGGTCACCGACACGATTGTCGAGACCGCCACCGCCACCGGCGTGTTGATGGTCACGCTGGTGCCCGAGGTGTTGAGGGCGGTGGCCGGGCCGGACTTTCCGGCGGCGCGAACGGTGTAGTCGCCGGCCGTCGAGGGGAGCTGCCCGACGCCGTCGTCGATGGTGATGGTTCCAGAACCGGCGGCCAGTGCCCCGGTGGCGCTCGTCCGGAATCCCACCGTGTAGGTGGACGTGGTTGCGGGAGTGAACGGCGATGCCGACACCGATAGCGAACCGACCGATGTGGCCGCACTGGCAGCGGGTGCCATCCCCGCCAACGAAGCGACAGCGACTGCTGCCGCGCCCAACGTGATACGGCGAATCATTCCTCCGCCCATGTTCATCCCCTCCGAACCTCTGCCCCTGATGAAGCTTCAGTTGTGATCCAACCGAAGGAGCGAAACGTACCATCGGCGCAACGCGGTGACGAGGGTCGAACACCCAGGGTGGCGGGCCGAGCCAAGCCCCGCTTGAAACGATGTCGCGGACGACCGCGCTGGGTGTCCATCCCGGGGCACCGGCGCGCACCCGAAGGTACTTCCCGTCGGCCGCGCCGCGGCGACGAACCGGTTCCGACCCGCCGACCGGCGCCGCCATGGACCACCGGCGACCGCCGGGGCGGACCCCGGGTGGCCGGTAGGCTGCCGGGGCGTGGCCGTGGAACCCGACGACATCCCCTACCAGTCGCTCTACCGACGCTTCCGGCCCATCAACTTCGAGGAGGTGCGCGGCCAGGACCACGTGGTGCTGGCCCTGCGCAACGCGGTCCGGGACGGCCGGGTGGCCCATGCCTACCTGTTCAGCGGGCCCCGGGGTACCGGCAAGACGTCCACGGCCCGGATCCTGGCCATGGCCCTCAACTGCACCGACCTGCACGAGGGTGAGCCGTGCGGGGTGTGCTCGTCCTGTGTCGAGATCACCCGAGGGTCGTCCCTCGACGTGCACGAGCTCGACGCCGCCTCCAACAACGGGGTCGAGGCCATGCGGGACCTGGTGGCCCGGGCCGCCCTCGGGACGCCCGGCCGCCAGAAGGTCTACATCGTCGACGAGGTCCACATGCTGTCGACGGCGGCGTCGAACGCCCTGCTGAAGACCTTGGAGGAGCCGCCCCCGCACGTGGTGTTCGTCCTGGCCACCACCGACCCGCAGAAGGTGCTGCCCACCATCAGGAGCCGCACCCAGCACTTCGAATTCCGGCTCCTCGGTCCCGAGGTCCTCGGTGACCTGCTCGACCAGGTCCGGCAGCAGGCAAACCTCGACGTCCCGGACGAGGCCCTGGCCCTGGCCGTCCGGCGGGGACGGGGGTCGGCCCGCGACGCGCTCTCCGTCCTCGACCAGGTGGTGGCGTCCGAGACGGTCGACGACGACCTACCCGAGCTCGACGAGATCGTGGAGTCCCTGGCCGAGCGCGACGTCGGCCGGGCGCTGGCCGCGGTGGCCCAGCTCACCTCGGCGGGCTACAGCCCGCAACAGCTGGCCAGCGACCTGCTCGACCATCTGCGGCAAGGGTTTCTGGTGTTGGTCGCACCCGAGCTGGTCTCGGTGGCCGGCTCGGAACGGGACGCGTTGGCCGCCCGCTCCGAACGGGTCGGGCTGGCCACCCTGGTCCGCTCCCTCGAGGTGCTGGGCCTGGCCCAGGTGTCCATGCGGGACGCGCCCGACCCCCGGGTCAGCCTCGAGGTGGCCCTCATCCGGCTGGCCCATCCCGAGGCCGACGTGACGCCGGAGGCGCTGCTGGCCCGCATCGAGCGGCTGGAGGCCGCACGCACCGAGTCGTCGCCCGGCACCGGCTCCCACTCACCACCGTCCACCGGATCCCGTTCCGCACCGGCCACACCGACCTCCGCCACCCCGGCCCCGGCATCCGGAGGCCCGGACCCGGTCGAACCGCCCGGCACCGAGCCGCCGGCCGATGCGTCAGCGGGCGGTACCCGCCGGACGGTAGGGGCGGTCCGACGGAAGTCGGCGGCAACCCCGCCCGACGGCGAGACCAGCGCGAACCGGCAGCCGACACCGGTGACGGACCAGGCGCCACCGGCCAACGGGCCCGCCCCGGAAGCCAGGCCGGCGACAGTGCCCGCCCCTCAACCGGGCACGTCCCCATCGGCCGCGTTCCCCACCCGGGACCAGCTGGTGCAGGCCTGGGGGGACAACATCATCGGCCGCCTGCGACCGAAGGCCAAGGCTCTCTTCCAGGCGGGGCGGTTCATGGGGGCGGCGGGGGACCGGGCCGAGTTCGGCCTGCCCAACGAGATCCACCGCACCCGGTGCGAGGAGGTCCGCCCCGAGGTCGAGCAGGTGCTCTCTGACTACTTCGGCTGCCGGGTCGGGCTCGAGCTGGTGGTCGACCCGGGCGCAGAGGGGCCGGCCACCGCCTCCGGTGCCGACGATCGATCGACCCGGCCCGAACCACCCTCTCGGCGCGAGGACCGGACCGGGGACCGGCCGGCCCGAGCCGGGCGGTCCGCTGGTGCCCCCGGCGACGCCGGTCCTCCCGGAGCCGGCTCCGGCGGCACGACCATTTCCGCGCCGCGGCGGGGCCGGGTCGACGAACCCGGGCCCACGGACGAAGTCGGGCGCACTGACGATCCCGGGACCACGGACGAAGTCGGGCGCCCGGGCGTCTCCGAGGGCACGGACGACGCCGAGGAGGACCTCTCGCCCTTCGACGAGTCGGCGCTCGGTGAGGTGGCGGTGGTCGACAACTCGGCGCAGTCCCGGGTGCTGCAGGCATTCCCCGGCGCCGAGGAGGTGACCTAATTGGCCATCTTCTCCGGGCCCCTGCAGGCGCTCATCGACGAGCTGGGCCGCCTCCCCGGCATCGGGCCCAAGTCGGCCCAGCGGATCACCTTCCACCTGCTCCGGGTGGCGCCGGAGGACGCGCTGCGCCTGGCCGAGGCCATCGTGGCGGTCAAGGAGCGCATCACCCTCTGCCCCCGGTGCTTCAACGTGGCCGAGGGCGGGCTGTGCGCCATCTGCGCCGACGACCGCCGCGACGGCACCTCGGTCTGCGTGGTGGAGGACCCCCGCGACATCGTCTCGGTCGAGAAGACCGGGGAGTTCTCCGGGAAGTACCACGTGCTCCAAGGGGCCCTCAACCCCATCGAGGGCATCGGCCCCGACCAGCTGCGGATCCGCGAACTGCTGGAACGGGTCGAGGCCGAGGGCGTCAAGGAAGTCATCCTCTGCACCAACCCCAACCTCGAGGGCGAGGCCACCGCCATGTACCTGGCCCGGCTGTTGAAGCCGATGGGGCTGTCCGTGACGAGGATCGCCAGCGGGCTCCCGGTGGGCGGGGACCTCGAGTACGCCGACGAGCTCACACTCGGTCGTGCCCTCGAAGGACGGCGCGAGGTGGAGGCCTAGCCCCGGAGCGGCCCCTGCGCCACTTGGGGCACCATGAAGGGATGCCGAAGAGCGCCGGGGTGCCTGTCCGGCACCTGTGGGTGCTCCGGCACGGCAAGGCGGCATCGGATGCCCCGTGGAGGGGTGGCGACCGCGAGCGCCCCCTCACCGCCCGGGGGCGCCGGGACGCCACCACGCTCGGGAACCGGCTGGCCGAGGAGCGGCCCGTCCTCGGGCTCGAGGATGTCCGCCCGCCCGACCTCGCCATCTGCTCGTCCGCGGTTCGGACCCGCCAGACCGCCGGTCTCATCGTGAAGGCTCTCGGGAACCGGCTCCCGCTCGACTCGTACCGCTCGCTCTACGAAGCCGGCACCGAGGACGTGCTCGGGTACCTGCGTGAGATCGACGAGGCGGTGACGAGCGCGCTCGTGGTGGGTCACAACCCCACCATGTTCGAGCTGGTCTGGGAGCTCTTGGCCGCCGATGAGGATGGGGACGGAGGAACCGACCGGGCGACGCTCGAGGGGCGCGGGTTCCCCACCTGCGCCTTGGCCGTCCTGACGTTGCACGTGGATGCGTGGGAGGACGTGGCGCACGGCTGCGCCACCCTCGCTGGGCTGTTCAAGCCGCCCTACTGACTCTCGTCGGCGTGGCCCCATCGGGTTCGCCCGGGACACGCCATGGCCCGCTCACTGGGGAGCCCGGGACACGCCATGGCCCGCTCACTGGGGAGCCCGGGACGCCATCCGGACCTGGCGAGCGCCTCGCCGAGAGTGTGTCAGCCGATGGTGCGGATCACGGCGGCGTCGCCCTGACCACCGCCACCGCACAGAGCGACCGCAGCCGTCCCTCCGCCGCGGCGCTTGAGCTCGAGCAGGGCGGTCAGCGCCACCCTCGTCCCGGACATGCCGACCGGGTGGCCCAGGGCGATCGCGCCACCGTTGACGTTCACCCGGTCCTCTCCGATGCCCAGGTCGTCGGCGGAGGCGAGACCCACGGCGGCGAAGGCCTCGTTGATCTCGAACAGGTCGACGTCTTTCGTGGCCAATCCGGCCTTCTCCAGCGCCACGGTGATGGCGTGGGACGGCTGATGGAGCAGTGAGGGGCTCGGCCCGGCCACCTGGCCGTAGCTGACCAGCTCGCCGAGGGGAGCCATGCCGAGCTCGTCCGCCTTGTCCTTCGACATCACGATGACGGCCGCGCCGCCGTCGGAGATCTGGGAGGCGTTGCCGGCGGTGATGGTGCCGCTCTTGTCGAAGGCCGGGCGCAGCTTGCCCAGCGACTCGGCGGTCGTCTCGGGACGCACCCCCTCGTCAGTGTCGAAGACGAGCGGGTCGCCCTTGCGCTGGGGCACGTTGACCGGGACGATCTCGTCGGCGAACCGGCCCTCTTTGGCGGCGGCAGCGGCCCGCTCGTGGGAGAGGGCGCTGAACGCATCTTGGCGCTCGCGGGACACCCCGTCGGCGCCATTGTAGCGCTCGGTCCCGAGCCCCATGGCGCAGTTGTCGAACGCACAGAACAGACCGTCGTACATCATCGAGTCGACGACGGTCCCGTCGCCCAGCCGGTAGCCGGCACGTGCCCCGGGGAGGAGGTAGGGCGCCTGGGTCATCGACTCCATGCCGCCGGCCACCACGATGTCGGCCTCGCCCGCGTTGATCAGGAGGTCGGCCAGGTAGATGGCGTTCAACCCGGACAGGCAGACCTTGTTGACCGTCGTCGCCGGAATGTCCATCGGGACGCCCGCCTTGTTCGCCGCCTGGCGGGCCGTGATCTGGCCGGCGCCGGCCTGGAGCACGTGACCCATGAAGACGTAGTCGACCTGCTCCGGCGTGATCCCCGCCCGCTCGAGGGCGGCGGCGATGGCGAAGCCGCCCAGCTCGGTGGCGGCGAAGCCGGCCAGGGCCCCCGACAGCTTGCCGATCGGGGTTCGGGCACCTGCGACGATGACGGTTCCGGGCATGACGACCTCCGCGGCCAGCTGGCCTGATCAGGCGGCGATCCCCCCGTGGGCCCGCCACTGCGACCGACCCATGATACGGCCTCGGCCGGCCCGATGACCACACGGGAGCACCCTCGACGCCACGGTCTCGTCCCGGTGGTGGGCCGGTCGGTTCGCCCGGGATGGTCAGGGGTTCGGGGGCCGGACGCCGCTCCGAGGTGGTCCGTTCCTGCCCCGTATCCGGTCGTGACGGCCGGACTATCCTCCCACTCATGCAGGAGTTTCTGGCAGCCATTCAATCGGGCGCGTCCGGCGACGAGATCGCCGCCCTTCCGTTCCCGGAGGCCTACCGCGCCGCTTTCGTCCGCCGCGACGAGGTGGCCATGTTCGACGGGCTCGAGTCCAGCGACAAGGATCCGCGGAAGTCGCTTCACGTCGGCGAGGTGGCCGTGCCCGAGCTGGCCCCGGACGAGGCCTACGTGGCTGTCATGGCCAGCGCCATCAACTTCAACACGGTGTGGACGTCGATCTTCGAGCCGCTCCCCACCTTCGGGTTTCTCGACCGGCTGGGCAAGGAGAGCCGGTGGGGCAAGCGGCACGCCCTCGACTACCACGTGGTGGGTTCCGACGCCTCCGGGGTGGTCCTCCAGACCGGGTCGGCGGTGCGCAACTGGAAGCCGGGGGACCGGGTGACCGTCCACTGCAACTATGTCGACGACCAGAGCCCGAGCGCGCACGACGACTCCATCCTGGCCGACAACCAGCGGATCTGGGGGTTCGAGACGAACTTCGGCGGCCTGGCCGACCTGACCGTCGTCAAGGCCAACCAGCTGATGCCCAAGCCCGCCCACCTCACCTGGGAGGAAGCGGCGGTCAACGCGCTGTGCAACTCGACGTCGTACCGGATGCTCGTCTCCAAAAACGGTGCGCATATGAAGCAGGGCGACCGGGTCCTTGTCTGGGGAGCATCCGGCGGCCTCGGGGCCTACGCCGTCCAGTACGTCCTGAACGGTGGGGGCACGCCGGTCGGTGTGGTGTCGTCGCCCCAGAAGGTCGAGCTCCTCCACGATCTCGGGGTCGAGGCGGTGATCGACCGGAAGGCGGCCAACTACCGCTTCTGGAAGGACGAGCACACCCAGGACGAGTCGGAGTGGCGGCGGTTGGGCAAGGACATCAGGGCGCTGGTCGGCGACGACGTCGACATCGTGTTCGAACACCCGGGGCGCCAGACCATGGGGGCCTCGGTGTTCGCCGCCAAGCGCGGTGGGATCGTGGTGACCTGTGCCGCCACCTCCGGCTACATGATCGAGTACGACAACCGCCACCTCTGGATGAAGCTCAAGACCATCAAGGGTTCCCACTTCGCCAACTACCGCGAGGCCTGGGACGCCAACCAGCTGGTCTGTGAGGGGAAGATCCTCCCACCGCTGTCCGCTCTGCATACGCTGGACGGCGTGGGAGATGCGGCCTACCAGGTGCACCAGAACCTGCACGAGGGGAAGATCGGTGTGCTCTGCCTGGCGCCCGAGGATGGTCTCGGGATCGACGATCCCGAGCTGCGGGCCGCGGTGGGCGAGGACCGCATCACGCTGTTCCGGCGACACGGAGCATGACCTCCGGCCCGAGGACCCGATGACCGGGCGGCGCGACGGATGACCGATGGACTGCTCACCGAGCTCGACCACGTCGCCATCGCGGTCCGCGACCTCGATGCCGCGGTGGCTTACTATGCGGAGACGTTCGGTGCCGAGGTCAGCCACCGTGAGCGCGTCGAGTCGGACGGCGTGGAGGAGGCGCTGCTCAAGGTGGCGGACAGCTACATCCAACTGCTCACACCCACGAGGGAGGATTCACCGGTGGCCAAGTACCTGGCCAACAAGGGTGAGGGCCTCCACCACGTCGGTTACCGGGTGGACGACTGTGCCCAGGCCCTCCAATCGGTCAAGGACCACGGTGGGGCGGTCATCGACCAGGTGCCGAGGCCCGGGTCGCGGGGCACCACCGTGGCCTTCGTCCATCCGAAGGGTGCGTTCGGCACGTTGATCGAGCTGGTCGAGGAATAGCCGGCCACCACGTGGACACCGCGCCTGCGGCTGCGACCGAGGCTCTCGACCGGGCACTCCTCGGCAACCGGCCGTCGATCGGCGTACCGAGCATTCCCGGCCGGGCGGCCCACACCACCGAACCCGTCCCCGTCCCCTCCATCCCGCTCCCGGCCCGGCCGGCCCCGCCCCCGGCCGAGCCGGCCCCACTGGCCGCCGTGCCGGCTTCCCCAGAGGTGGCTGCGCCGGGCTCGAGCGAGGAGGAGACGTTCCCGCCCGGTGTCCGCGCCAAGCTCCGGTCCTACGTCTACCTCCTCGTCGACCCGCGGACCGGCCGTCCGTTCTATGTCGGTCGCGGTCGGGACGACCGGTGCTTCGACCACGTCCGGGCCGCCCGGGCCGCCCGGGCCGGGGTCGGCCCGGGCGACAAGAGGGGGTCCGGTGGGTCCGACGATCCCGGCGACTACCCCGTGCTCGACCGCATCCGGCAGGTCGAGGCGTCGGGCCGGAAGGTGCGCATCGAGGTCCTGCGCCACGGGCTGGACCCCGACGAAGCCCTGACGCTGGAGGCGGCCGCCCACGACCTCCTCGGGCTGCCCGGCGACCCGCCTGGGGGCAGCCAACGCCGGTCGGCGGTCGAGGTGCGCTCCCTGCTGACCAAGCGGGCCAAGTTCAAGCGTTCCCATCAGGTCGTCCTCCTGCGGGTGGGCCCGACCGGGTCCGATGCCTCCTACGGGCGCGCCCGTCACGGCTGGCGCATCGGCCGGCGCTGGGTCGACGTCGAGGCGCCGCGCTCACCGCGGTGGGCGGTGGTCGTGGTCGGTGAGCTGGTCGACTCGGTGTACCGGCTCGACCGTTGGGAGGCGTCGGGGCCCGTCGCCGAAGGGACCGTCGGCGACGTGACGGCGCCCGGCGGGCCCGGGAGCGCGCCCGGCGGGAACGGGAGCCGGGCACCGGAGCGCTACTCCTTCGTCGGGGTGCGGGACCCGGAGCTCGACCGCCGCTACGTGGGCAAGAGCGTGGCCCCCTATCTGGGCAAGGGGTCACAGAGCTCGGTCGCCTACGTGTGGTGCGGGCCCCACTGGGTGAACACGGCGCAGTGAGCGGGGCCGTCGGCTCCTCCCGGGGCCTGGGCCAGCCCTGGGCCCGTCGGCCGGTCCGGTAGCGTGGGCGGCCATGGATCACCCGATGACCCAACGACTCGAGGAACTGGCCGAGCGACGCGAGCAGGCCCGCAACGCCGGGTCGCCCCGGGCCGTGGAGAAGCACCACGCCAAGGGCAAGATGACCGCCCGGGAGCGCATCGACTACCTGCTCGACGACGGCTCGTTCCAGGAGCTCGACATGCTGGCCCGGCACCGGGCCCACGGCATGGGGCTCGAGGAGAACCGGCCCTACACCGACGGCGTGATCACCGGCTTTGGCACCATCGAGGGCCGTCGGGTCTGCGTGTTCAGCCAGGACTTCACCGTGTTCGGCGGGGCTCTCGGTGAGGTCTTCGCCGAGAAGATCCACAAAGTCATGGATCTGGCCTCCTCCATCGGGGTGCCGATGATCGGCCTCAACGACGGCGCCGGTGCCCGCATCCAGGAGGGGGTGGTCTCCCTCCACTCCTACGGTGGCATCTTCCACCGCAACGCCGAGGCGTCCGGCGTGATCCCCCAGATCAGTGTGATCCTCGGCCCCTGCGCCGGAGGTGCGGTCTACAGCCCGGCCATGACCGACTTCATCTTCATGGTGCAGGGGACGAGCCACATGTTCATCACCGGCCCCGACGTGGTGAAGACGGTGACCGGGGAGGACGTGACCCTCGAGGAGCTGGGCGGCGCCATGAGCCATGCCACCAAGTCGGGCGTCGCCGCCTTCGTCGCCCCGGACGAGAAGGCCTGCCTCGACGACGTGCGCTACCTGCTCAGCTTCCTACCCTCGAACAACCTGGAGGAGGCGCCCCTCGTCGCCTCCGGGGACGATCCCGAGCGACTCACCCCGGAGCTCACCGGGCTGATGCCCGCCTCGCCCAACCAGCCCTACGACATGAAGAAGGTCATCGAGGCCGTCGTCGACGACGGCGAGTTCTTCGAGGTCAACCACCACTGGGCCATGAACCTGGTGTGCGGATTCGCCCGCATCGACGGACGGGCGGTCGGTATCGTCGGCAACCAACCCCAGATGCTGGCCGGCGTGTTGAACATCGATGCCTCGGAGAAGGGGGCCCGATTCGTCCGCACCTGTGATGCGTTCAACGTGCCGTTGATCACCTTCGTCGACGTGCCCGGCTTCATGCCCGGGACCGACCAGGAGTACGGCGGGATCATCCGGCACGGCGCCAAGCTCCTCTACGCCTACTGTGAGTCGACCGTCCCGCGGATCCAGATCATCACCCGGAAGGCCTACGGCGGTGCCTATGTGGTCATGAACTCGAAGTCGATCGGCGCCGACCTGGCCTATGCCTGGCCGTCGGCCGAGTTGGCGGTGATGGGCCCGGAGGGGGCGGTCGAGATCGTCTATCGCCGGGACCTGGCCGAGGCGGACGACCCGGTCGGGCGGCGCAAGGAATTGGTGGAGGAGTACACCGAGCGCTACGCCAACCCCTACGCCGCCGCCGAGCGGGGCTATGTCGATGACGTCATCGACCCGGCCGACACCCGGCGGGTGCTGGTGCGCAGCCTCGCCCTGCTGGTCTCCAAGCGCGAGGACCTCCCCAAGCGCAAGCACGGGAACATGCCGCTGTGAGCGCCCCCGGCGATATCAGCCGGCGGCCGGAGATCGACCCGGAGATGCTCGCCGTCCTGACTGCCGCCGTCGAGCAGGCCTGGCCCCGGCCGAGGGTGGTGGTGGCCGAGGAGCCCGACATCCTTTCGGTCTGGCGGTTCAGCGGTCGATGGTGGTCGAGGCCCGCCACCGCCCGCCGCGATCGCCCGAGAGCCTGATTGTCTGATGGCCTGCCGCCCGCTCACGAGGCGGCGGCGCGGTGCTCCTCGGCCAGCTCGAGCATGTCGTCCATGATGCGACCGAGCTCGAAGTCCTTCGGGGTGTAGACCCGGGCCGCACCTTTGCCCACCAGGATGTCGGCGTCCTCGGGCGGGATGATCCCGCCGACCACCACCGGCACGTCGAGCCCCTCCGCCCGCAGCCGGTCGACGATCTCCGGCACCAGCTCGAGATGGGACCCGGACAGGATGGAGATGCCTACGATGTCGACGTCCTCGTCCCGGGCGGTGGCCACGATCTGGGCCGGTGAGAGCCGGATGCCCTGGTAGACGACCTCGAAACCGGCGTCCCGAGCGGCCACCGCGATCTGCTCGGCGCCATTGGAGTGCCCGTCGAGCCCGGGCTTGGCCACCAACAGGCGGGGCGGCCCGCCGGCCTTGGCCGCCAGGGACCGCGACCGGTCGACCACCCGCCGGAACTCGTTGCCCCGATGGCCGACGCCGCCACTGACACCGGTCGGGGCGCGGTACTCGCCGAACACCTGGCGCAGGGCGCCGGCCCATTCGCCGGTGGTGCCGCCGGCGTGGGCCAGCTCGATGGTGGCCGGCATGATGTTGTCCGAGCCCTCCGCCGCCCGCTTCAGGTGGTCGAGGGCGCGGCGCACGGCGTCCCCGTCCCGCGCGGCCCGCCATGTTTCAACATCGGCTCGCATTTCCGACTCGACGGCCGGGTCGACCCTCAGGATGCTGCCGAGGGCCGGTCCGGAGTGCCCGGTGCCCCCGTCATGGCCGGGCTCGGCGCCCGCCGGGGTGAGGGGCGAGTCCGCCGTCTCGGTGAAGCAGTTGACGCCGACCACCGGGAGCTCGCCCGTCTCGATGCGCCGGACCCGCTCGGCCTGGCTGCGGACCAGCCTCGCCTTCAGCTCGTCGATGGCCTCGAAGGCGCCGCCCATCGACAACACGTCCTCCAGCTCGGCCCAGGACGCCTCGGCCACGCTCGGTGGTCTTCTCCTCGATGACCACCGATCCGTCGAAGATGTCCCCGTACTCGAGGAGGTCGGACTCGAAGGCCAGGATCTGCTGGATGCGCAGCGACCACTGCTGGTCCCACGGCCGGGGGAGGCCGAGGGCCTCGTTCCAGGCCGGCAGCTGCAGCGCCCGGGCCCGGGCCCGCTTGGACAGCGTGACGCCCAGCGACTCGAGGACGATGCGGGGCACGTTGTTCTCGGGCTGCGCCTCGGTGAGGCCGAGGGAGTTGACCTGGACGCCGTAGCGGAGACGGCGCAGCTTGGGGTCGGTCACGCCGTAGCGCTCCGAGCAGACCCGGTCCCACAGGGCGGTGAACGCCCGCATCTTGCAGGTCTCCTCCACGAACCTCACGCCGGCGTTGACGAAGAACGAGATGCGTCCGACCACCGAGGGGAACTCGTCCTCGGGGATCTGCCCCGATTCGCGTACCGCGTCCAGCACGCCGATGGCGGTGGCCAAGGCGTAGGCCACCTCCTGGTCGGGTGTCGCCCCCGCCTCCTGCAGGTGGTAGCTGCAGACGTTGATGGGGTTCCACTTGGGAACCTCTCGCACCGTGTAGGCGATGGTGTCGACCGTGAGCCGACGGCTCGGCCGCGGCGGGAAGATGAAGGTCCCCCGGGACAGGTACTCCTTGACGATGTCGTTCTGCGTCGTCCCCGACAGCACCTTCGGGTCGACGCCGCGGTCCTCGGCGTTGGCGATGTACAGGCCGAGGAGCCAGGCCGCTGTGGCGTTGATGGTCATCGACGTGTTCATCGACTCGACCGGGATCTGGTCGAGGAGCTGGCGCATGTGGCCGAGGTGGGCCACCGGCACGCCGACCTTCCCGACCTCGCCGGCGGCCTCGGGCGAGTCGGGGTCGTACCCGATCTGGGTGGGCAGGTCGAAGGCGATCGACAGACCGGTCTGGCCCCTGGCCAGGTTCGTCCGGTACAGCTCGTTGGAGGCCTTGGCCGTCGAGTGGCCCGAGTAGGTCCGCATGACCCACGGCTTGTCCCGGTGGCTGGTCCCCCCGGAGGCCGCCGGACCGCTACCCGTGTCTCCCGGCTCTGGCACGTCGGTCATGCCACCATTCTGGTCCCGGCGGGGCCTCGGGAGAAATGCACCGGCTCGGAGCGCCTACTTCTTCTGGTAGTCGAGGAAGCCGCGGCCCGATTTGCGACCCAGCTGCTCGGCGGCGACCATCCGCCGCAGCAACGGCACGGCGGCATAGTTGGGATCGCGGAACTCCTGGTAGAGCGCATCGAGGATGGCCAACGAGGTGTCCAGCCCCACCAGGTCGAGCAGGGCGAAGGGCCCCATCGGGAAGCCACAACCGCCCTTCATGGCGGCGTCGATGTCGGCGATGGACGCCACCCCCTGCTCGTAGAGGCGGATGGCATTGTTGAGGTAGGGGAACAGGAGGGCGTTCACGATGAAGCCGGCCTGGTCCTTCACCTCCACCGGCGTCTTCCCGCAGGCCTCGGCGAACGCCCGCACCGCGGCCAGCGTCTCGTCGGAGGCGGTCAGCGGCTTGACCAGCTCGACCAGCTCCATCACCGGGGCCGGGTTGAAGAAGTGCACGCCGCACACCTTGTCGGGGCGCCCGGTCTGCATGGCCAGCTCGATCACCGGGAGGGTTGAGGTGTTGGTGGCCAGGATGGTCGTATCGCCGGTGATCCGGTCGAGCTCGTTGAAGAGCTCCTTCTTGACCGCCAGGTCCTCGACGACCGACTCGATGACCAGGTCGACGTCCTTCAGGGCGGCGAGCTCGGAGGTGGGGGTGACCCGGGCCAACGCCTCGTCCCGCTCGGCCTCGGTCCTCTTTCCCTTCTCGACCTGGCGGTTGAGCGACTTCTCCAGTGCGGCCACGGTGGCATCGGCGGTGGACTGGCTGCGGGATCTGAGCACCACCTCGAATCCATTCACCGCGGCGGTCTCGGCGATGCCCGAGCCCATGATCCCCGATCCGACGATTCCGACGCGCGCGATGGACATGGACAGGGATGCTAACGGGGTCTGACCGACATCGCCGGGGGCCGCCCGGGGGTCCACCGCCCTGAACAGGCAGGACGTTCCGAAGTGGCTGGCCATGGCCCTCGGGCGGAGGGTTTGCCATGTCCCGGCGCCGCCCGACACGATGGGGCGATGGACAGCTCGACGGACAGGTCCAAATCGGCGGGGAGCGCAGCGGCACCGGCTCCGAGGGCCCGCCCCACCAAGCCGGCCCCCATCAAGACGGCCGGCACCAAGCCGGCCCCCATCAAGACGGCCGACGCCGGCAAGACGACCGCCCGGTCCACCAGCCCGGCCAAGCGGCGAGCCAGGACCGGTGCGGCCTCCCCCGACCACCGCCAACCGATGACCGGACCGGAAGGTGGCGGGCGCGACCCAGGGGTGGCGGCCTGGCCCGACCGGGCGCCGGGCGGGCGCGGCCGGTCTCGCAACCCCGACCTCTACAGCCGCCGGGCCCAGCGGGCCAACGAGCAGTGGCCGGTGGTGACCCGGGCCCTGGCCGGTCTCCTCCGCCACCCCGACGCCGTTCTCTCATTGCTCGGAGCGAGGGAGCCGGTGGAGCGGGGCGGCCGGGTGCTCAATCCGGGCATCCAGGCCATGATCGGTGTGGCCGATCGGTTCGGCGGCACCAAGAACGGCTCTCCCGGTGCCGAGACGCTCGACCCGGTGGTCATGCGCCGACAGCTGCGGCGCGCCGCCCGCGCCGTCATGCCGGTGCGCACCGACGTCTACGTGTCCGGCCGGGTCATCCCCGGGGCCGACGGCGCGCCGCCCATCGGCATCCGGCTCTACCGCCAGTTCGGTTCGGGGCTCGGGGGCGGGCCGGGAAGCCTTCTCCGGCCTCCGGCCATCGTCTACTTCCACGGCGGCGGATGGGTCACGGGCGACCTCGACACCCACGACGCACTGTGCCGGATCCTGGCCGCGGCGAGCGGGTGCCTGGTGGCGGCGGTCGACTACCGGCTCGCCCCCGAGCACCCGTTCCCGGCGGCCGTCGACGACGCCCTGGCCGCTTACACCTGGGTGCACGAGCACGGCGACGAGCTCGGCATCGCCGCCGGTCACATCGGCGTCATGGGCGACAGCGCCGGCGGGAACCTGGCCGCCGTGGTGGCCCAGCTCACCCGCCCGGGCCCGGGCCGCGGCTCCGTGCCGCCCCCGGTGGCCCAGGGGTTGGTCTATCCGGTGGTCGACGCCCGGCTCGAGTGCGCGTCGATGCGCGCCCTGGCCGACGGCTTCCTGCTGACCCAGCCGACCATGGAGTTCTACCGGGACCAGTACCTGCCCGATCGGGCCGACTGGGAGGCGCCGGCCGCCTCACCGCTGTTGGCCGGGGACCTGCGCGGCCTGGCCCCGGCGCTGGTGGTGACGGCCGGCTTCGACCCGCTGAGGGACGACGGGGTGAGCTACGCCCAGGCCCTCCTCGGCGCGGGCGTGGAGGTCGAGCACCGCCGGTACGACGACCAGATCCACGGGTTCATGATCATGGGCATCGTGTCCGACTCGCTGGCCTTGGCCACCGAGGTGTGCGAGGCGATGGGACGGCTCATGCGACGCTCCGCCCCGGTCCTCACGCCGTAGCGCCGGCTCGGCGGCACCGACCTCTACAGTTTGCCGATGGACCAATCTCGGGGAGTGCTGGCACTGGTGGGCGGGGGCGAGTGGCGCGACGGGTGCTCGTTCGACGCCGAGCTCCTGGCCGCCTCGGGCTCCGACCAGGTGCTGGTGCTGCCGACGGCGGCGGCCTACGAGCACCCCGAACGGCTGGTGGTCCAGGCCGGCGAGTGGTTCGCGTCCCTCGGCGCCCAGGTCGAGGGGCTCATGGTCCTGGCCCGGTCCGATGCCGAGGACGCCGGCGCGGCCGCGGTCATGCGCGCCGCCCGGCTCGTCTATGTGGCCGGCAGCTCCCCGATGCACATCCGGAGCGTGCTGAAGAACTCGTTGGTGTGGGCCGCCCTGCTCGAGGCGTGGAACCACGGTGCGGTCGTGGTCGGGTCGTCGGGAGCGGCCATGGCCCTCACCGACCCGATGGTGGACGCCCGGGGTGGGGGTCTCACCATCGGGCTGGGCCTGCTCTCCGGCGTGGCGGTGGTCCCGCATTTCGGCGACGTCCACGAGGACGGGCACGGCGAGAAGCTCCATCGCTCCGTGCATCTGGCCCCGGCCGGCACGCCGGTAGCCGGCATCCCCGAGCGGACCGCGCTCATCCGCGACCCCGGTGGCGGCTGGCGCTCGGCCGGTGTCGGGGAGGTCGTGGTCTTCCTCGACGGTGCCCGGGCCGAGTCCGGGCTCGGTGCCCTGCCGGCCTGACCCATGCGGGCGCGGCCGGTCCGGTAGCCCGGTTTGCTCAGTCCGACTCCGAGATGGTCACCGAATTGATCGTCACCTGTTCCGACGGTGCCCCGGAGCGACTGCCCACCGACTCGATGGCCTGCACCACGTCGAGGCCCTTCACCACCTTCCCGAACAGCGAGTAGCTGGGGGGGAGGGCGCATCCGTCCGGCCCGCTCACGATGAAGAACTGGCTGCCGTTGGTGTTGGGCCCGGCGTTGGCCATGGCCACCGATCCGACCTCGTAGCGACCGGGAGCGGGGAGCTCGTCGTCGAACCGGTAGCCGGGACCACCTCGCCCGGATCCCTCGGGGTCCCCACCCTGGGCCATGAAGCCCGGGATGATCCGGTGGAAGACGATGTCGTCGTAGTAGTGCCACCGGGACAGGAAGACGAAGTTGTTGACGGTGTTCGGCGCGCCGACCGAATCGAGGGCGATGGTGATGGTGCCCTTCGAGGTGGCCATCTCGGCGCGGTAGCGCTTGGCCGGGTCGATGACCATCGGCGGCGGTGCGTCGAACCGTTGGGTCTTCGGGCTGGAGCCGTCGGCGGCCGGGATGTCTGGGGTCATGGGCACGTCCTTTTCAGTGGTCGGGTTTCACAGGTGATGTGTCAGTGGTCGGGGCTCGCAGGTGTTGTGTGGAGGTGGAGCGGTGGCGGTGAGGTGTGGCGGTAGGAAGTGTGACAGCACTCGACGGTGGCCCGTCCCCGCCCGCGGCCGGTCAGGACGCCGTGGTCGTGACCGACACCATCCGGTGCAGCGTGACCGGGGTGCCGGTCTGACTGGTCGAGGAGGCCGCCCCGTCGGCGTTGATCTTGTTCACCACGTCCAGCCCCGAGGTCACTTTGCCGAACAGCGTGTAGTCCGGCGCCAGGCTCTCACCGACCGCCCCGGTGACGATGAAGAACTGGCTGCCGTTGGTGTTCGGGTCGGTGGTGGCCGGATTGTTGGAGTTGGCCATGGCCACCGATCCGATCGGGTACTGCGGGTTGGCGGTGGCCGGGCCGGCTTCGGTGAATTGGTAGCCGGGCCCGCCGGTGCCGGTTCCGGTGGGATCGCCGGTCTGGTCCATGAAGCTCTGGATGACCCGGTGGAACACGATGCAATCGAAGAAGTGCTTGTCAGCGAGGTAGACGAAGCTGTTCGTGGCCTTCGGGGCGGCCTTCGGGTCGAGCTGGACGGTGAAGGGGCCGAGGTCGGTGGTGACGGTGGCCGTGTAGGTCTTCGACGGGTCGATGGTCATCGGCGGCGTGCGGAAGGACGGCTTGTTGAGCGTGGTGCTGAAGTTGGCCGGGCAGTTGGCCGAGGTGGTGATGGCGCTCGGCGAGGTGTTGCCCGAGCCGCCGGTCTGGGCCGGCCTGGTCGTGGTCGTGGTGGTGGTGGTGGCCGACTTGGACCCCGAGGGCTTGAAGATGAGATAGGACAACCCGACCACGATGACGCCCACGACCGCGATGGTGATGATCCGCCGGATGTTCTGCCTGCGCTTGCGGGCCTTCTGCTCGGCCTCCAGTCGAGCCTGGCGCCCGGCCTTCTGACGCTGTCGTTTCTCTTGGTTCACGGGGCCACAGGGTAGCCGCTGGCCCCTTCGGTACCGGTGTCGCCTCGGTCGTTCCCACCTGTCACGAAGGGCCGGGTGAGACCTCCCCTGTAGCCTTGGCTCATCATGCCGTTGGTGGTGCAGAAATTCGGTGGGACGTCGGTCGCCGACGCCGATCGGATCCGGGCCGTGGCCGATCACGTGGCCCGCACCCGCCGGGCCGGCGACAGCGTGGTGGTGGTGGTCAGCGCCATGGGCCGGGCCACCGACGACCTGGTCAGGCTGGCCGCCGACGTGAGCTCCGTCCAGCCCACCCGCGAGGTGGACATGCTCCTCAGCGCCGGGGAGCGGATCTCCATGTCGCTGCTGTGCATGGCCCTGGCCGAGCTCGGTGTGGAGGCCACCTCGTACACCGGGAGCCAGGCCGGGATCATCACCGACACCGCCCACACCCGGGCCAAGATCGTGGAGGTCCGCGGCGACCGCCTGCGGGCCACGCTGGACGGGGGCGGGGTCCCGGTGGTGGCCGGCTTCCAGGGCATGTCGGTCGAGCGGGACGTGACCACGCTCGGGCGAGGCGGGTCGGACACCACGGCGGTGGCCCTGGCCGCCGCGCTGGACGCCGATGTCTGCGAGATCTACACGGATGTGCCCGGCGTGTTCAGCGCCGATCCGCGCATCGTGCCCACGGCGAAGAAGCTGGCCGGCATCGACTACGAGGAGATGCTCGAGATCTCGGCCACCGGGGGCCGGGTCCTGGCGCTGCGGTCGGTGGAGTTCGCCCGGAACCACCACGTGCCGCTGCACGTACGTTCCAGCTTCACCTGGGAGCCGGGTACCTGGGTCGACGAGGAGGATCCGAGCATGGAGCAGGCAGTTGTGACCGCGGTGACCCATGACGTGTCGGAGGCCAAGGTCACCGTGACCGGGGTGCCGGACCGTCCCGGTGTGGCGGCCAAGCTGTTCCGGGGGCTGGCCGAACGGAACGTGAACGTCGACATGATCGTGCAGAACACCTCGCTGCACGGGACGACCGACATCTCCTTCACCGTGCCCGAGTACGACCTGGCCGTCAGCACCGAGGTGTGCCAGGCACTGGTGCCCGAGCTCGGAGCCACCGGAGTCAACAGCGACAACGACGTGGCCCGGGTGTCACTGGTAGGGGCGGGGATGAAGACCCACCCCGGTGTCACCGCGCTGACCTTCGAGACCCTGGCCGCCGAGGGCATCAACATCGAGATGATCTCCACGTCCTCGATCCGCATCTCCTGCATGGTCCGCTCGGCCGCGGCCGAAGGGGCGGTCCGCGCCCTGCACAAGGCCTTCGACCTGGGTTGACCGACGGTCGCGCCTGGCCGGCCGGCCGTCGTATCGGCCTCGGTGGTGGCGTTCGTCCCGACGGGCCTCCCGTAGACTGGCGAGCATGCGAGTGGCGGTGGTGGGTGCGACCGGACAGGTCGGGACGGTCATGCGGGGGATGCTCGAGGAGCGCGGCTTCCCCGTCGACCACCTGCGGCTGTTCGCCTCCTCGCGCTCGGCCGGTCGCCGTCTCCCCTTCCAGGGTGAGGAGCTGCTGGTCGAGGACGCCGCCACCGCCGATCTGTCGGGATTGGACCTGGTCCTGTTCTCCAGCGGTGCGCCGGCCTCCCGCCAGCTGGCGCCGAGGTTCGCCTCGGCCGGAGCCGTGGTCATCGACAACTCATCGGCCTGGCGCATGGACCCCGAGGTCCCGTTGGTGGTGCCCGAAGTCAACGGCGCCACCCTCAGATCCATCCCCAAGGGGATCGTGGCCAACCCCAACTGCACGACGATGGTCGGGATGCCGGTCCTCAAGCCGCTCGACGAGGCGGCCGGTCTCCGCCGCCTGGTCGTCTCCACCTACCAGGCGGTCTCGGGGGCGGGACTGGCCGGCGTCGCCGAGCTCGAGATGCAGCTGCTCAAGACGGTCGACGGCGCCGCCGCCCTGACCTCCGACGGTCGCGCCGTCGAAGCGCCGCCGCCGGTCAAGTTCCCCGACACCATCGCCCACAACGTGGTGCCGCTGGCCGGCCATCAGGTGGACGACGGCTCGGGCGAGACCAGCGAGGAGCAGAAGTTCCGCGACGAGAGCCGGAAGATCCTCGGTCTGCCCGACCTGGACGTCACCTGCACCTGTGTGCGAGTCCCGGTGTTCACCGGGCACTCGCTGTCCATCGTGGCCGAGTTCGGCCAGGCCCTGAGCCCCGAACGGGCCACCGAGGTGCTGGCTGGCGCGCCCGGGGTCGAGCTGGCCGAGCTGCCCACCCCGTTGCGGGCGGCCGGCCGGGATCCCTCGCTGGTCGGGCGCATCCGGGCCGCCGGCGCCGACAACCGGCTGGCCCTGTTCGTGAGCGGTGACAACCTGCGCAAGGGAGCGGCGCTCAACGCCATCCAGATCGCCGAGGCGCTGGTGTCCGCCGGCATCGTCCCCGCCCGCACCGCCGGCTAGCTGTTCTGCCGGCGACCCTCGAGAGCTCGGGGCGAGCCCCCGGCCCGGAGCTCCCGGCGAGCCCTTACGGCGATGGTGTGGTGGAGGGCGCCAGCATCGCCACCCGCTTGGCCAGATTGACGGCGTGGTCGCCGAACCGCTCGTAGAAGCGGGCGATCATGGCCAGCTCGACGGCGACCGGCAACGGCATGGTCCCGGCCACGACCTCGACGGTCAGGCTCACATGGAGGTCGTCCATCTCGTCATCGAGGACGTCGACATGGGAGGCGGACAAGGGCAGTTGCTCGGCGTAGGCGTCGGTGGTGGCCCGCCACATGTGGATGGCGACCTCTCCCATCCGCTCGACCAAGCCGCGGCTCCGGGCCGAGAGCTCCGATCCGAGCCCCCGGACGGCCCGGCGAGCGACATGCTCGGCCAGGTCACCGTTGCGCTCGAGATCCGGGAGCATCCTGATCACCGTGACCAGGAACCTGAGGTCCTTGGGCGAGGTGATGCCGGCCACCGTGAGCTGTTGGAGGGTCAGCTCCTCGATGTCGTGGTAGAGCTGGTCGACCACCTCGTCCCGGTCGGCGAGCGCCTTGGCCGCTTCCCGGTCCCCGGAGAGCAGGGCATGGGTGGCACCGGCGACGGATTCGCCCACCAGGGCGAACAATTGCAGGACCATCCGGTCGATGTGTTCGAGCGCGTCATCCACTCTGATCACCGTACCCCTCGGGCCCCGACGGATCCGACGGGGGTCTGAATCGGGGCGGACCCCTGATCGCAGCCGCGCTCCTCGCCCCCACGGCCCCCTCGCCGGGCCGCTACCCCGAGTCGGCCGGACCCGCCGGGTCGAGAGAGCCCCCCTCTCCGGGCGGGGTCCGGTCTGTGATCTGGAGCTTGTCGCCCACGATGACCCTCGGTCCCGAGCCCCATGAGAGGTAGCGCCACGACCAGTTGACCAGGACGACGATCTTGTTCCGGAACCCGATCAGGTAGACGATGTGGAGGCCGAGCCAGGCCAGCCATCCGAGGGTGCCCCGGACGACGGCGCCGCGGGGGAACTGGGTGATGGCCGCCCGCCGACCGATGGTGGCCATGATCCCCTTGTCGTGGTAGCGGAAGGCTCGGGTGGGCTTTCCTTCGATCCGGAGGAGGACCTGGCGGGCGGCGTGGGCCCCCGACTGCATGGCCACTTGGGCCAGCTGGGGGCAGATGGCGTCAGGGTCCTTCGAGCTCGACCCCCAGGGGACGGCGGCCGCATCGCCGACGGCGTAGGCGTTCTCGTGACCGGCGACCGAGAGGTCGGCCTCCACCCGCAGACGACCGTTCGGGCCGCTCGGTATCGACAGCTGGGAGGCGATGGTGTCCTCGACGGTCACCCCGCCGGCCCACACGACGGTGTTGGTCGGGATCTCCGTCCCGTCGTCGAGCTCGACGCAGCTGTCGGTGACCTTCTTCACCATGCGCCCCAGGTGGAGCTCGACCCCCCTTCCCCGGAGGGTGTCGGCGGCGTAGGCGGCCGCCGACGCCTTGAACGGCGTCAGCAGCCGGTCCAGCCCGTCGACCAGGATGATCCGGCCCATGGACCGGTCGAACCGGAAGCCGTCGTGGCGGACGGCCACGTCCAGCAGCTCGGCCAGCGCCCCCGCCACCTCGACTCCGGTCGGCCCGCCGCCCACCACCACGAAGGTCAGGGGCCCCTTTCCCGCCCGGGAGGGATTGGCGTCGGCCTCTTCGAAGCGACGGAGCACATGGTCGCGGAGGCTCCTGGCGTCGGTCAGGGTGTAGAGGGGGAAGCTGAACTCCGCCGCCCCGGGGATCCCGAAGAACTTGGCCGTGGCCCCGCTGGCCACGATGATCGAGTCGAAGGGCAGGGGAGCCGCCCCCTCCAGGGCGACGTGGTGCTGGTCCCAGTCGACGCCGGTCACCCGGGCGAACCGGAAGGTCACGTTGGGGGCCTTGCCGAAGATGACCCGGATGGGATAGGCCACGTCGCCCGAATCGAGCCCGGCCGTGGCCACCTCGTACAGCATCGGCTGGAACGTGTGGAAGTTGCGCTGGTCGACGATGGTCACGTCGACCGGCTCACCGATGAGGGTTCGGGCGGCGGCCAGGCCGGCGAATCCGGCCCCCACGATGACCACGCGGTGCACGGGCCCAATGCTGGCACAGGCGGGGGCCGGGTCGGTCCGGCGGCCCGGGCCGGGGGCTCCCTCCCGAGCCCGGGGTGGGGCCCTGTCCACCAGGGGATCCTCCCGTTGATGGCCCCGGCGGGCGACAGGGCGTCGTCGGGGGAGTCCCCGTCGCCGTGACACCCCGTCGGTACGCTGGCCCGGAAGGGCCCTCGAAGCCCCGAGGAGGACCCTGGAGGACTCGACATGTTCATTGGCCTCATTCTCGGACTCGCCGCCGGTGCCGCGCTGGGCGCGGCCGCCGGCCTGCTCGTCCGCGCCAACCGGGTCGCCGGCACGAGGGCGGCGGAGGCCCGCCTGTCAGCCGCCCGGGAGCAGAACGAGAGGATGGTCGACGAGGTCGCCGGTCTCCGCTCGCTCTTGGCCGAACAGCAGCAACGTCTCACCCAGACCCACGCCGAAGCGGTCCGTCTCACCGCCGAGCTCGAGGCCGAGCGACGCGCCGCCGACCAGCGGGCCCTGGCCTTCGACGAGACGCGGGAGCAGCTGACCGGGGAGTTCGCCCGGCTGTCGGCACGGGCGCTGCAGCAGAACAACGAGCAGTTCCTGCAGCTCGCCGACGTCAAGCTCAACGAGACTCGGCAGGCGGCGGAAGGGGAGCTGGCCAAGCGACAGGAGGCCATCGAACAGCTGCTCCGACCGATCGGAGACCAGCTCGGGAAGTACGAGGCAGGCATGCAACGCCTGGAGGTCGAACGTCAGCGGGCGTACACGTCCCTGACCGAGCAGATGAAGCACCTGTCGACCGGCCACGACCAGCTGCACAAGGAGACCCGCAACCTGGTGACCGCGCTCCGCTCACCCCAGACCCGCGGCCAGTGGGGAGAGCTGCAGCTGCGACGAGTGGTCGAGATGGCGGGGATGATCGAGCACTGCGACTTCGAGGAGCAGGTCACCTCGGAGGGCGACAGCGGCCGGGCCCGTCCCGACATGGTGGTGCACCTTCCGGGCGACAAGAACGTGGCGGTGGACGCCAAGGTGCCCATGCAGGCCTTCCTGGACGCCAACGAAGCCGAGGACGAGTCCCAGCGCCGCATCTGCCTGGCCAGTCACGGCCGGCAGATGAAGTCGCACATCGACGCCCTCTCGAAGAAGGAGTACTGGAAGCGCGTCGACCCCTCTCCCGAGTTCGTCGTGGCGTTCATCCCGGGCGACCCGTTGCTGTCGGCCGCGCTCGAGCACGAGCCCGGTCTCATGGAGTACGCCGTGGCCAACCACGTGCTCCTGGCCACGCCGACCTCGCTCATCGCTCTGTTGCGGGCAGTCGCCTACGGGTGGCAGCAGGAGTCACTGGCCGCCAACGCCCGCGAGGTCCAGCTGCTCGGCGCCGAGCTCTACCAGCGCCTCGCGGTGCTGGGCGACCATGTCTCCGGAGTGGGCAAGGGCCTCAACGCCGCGGTGGCGGCCTACAACAAGGCCGTCGGCTCGCTCGAGGGGCGGGTGCTGGTCACGGCTCGGCGGTTCGCAGAGATGGGTGTGGTCGGAGCCGGCGAGCGAGAGCTGGCCCCTCCGGCACCGGTGGACTCCACGACCCGGGCCCTCCAATCGCCGGAGCTGGGCCCCTCCGCGCTCGAGCTTCCGTTCTTCGATGAGGCTGGGGTGTTGGACCACTCGGTCAGCACAGGCGCAGGGCGCGACCGGGGCTGATCCGCCTGCGGTGCGTCGGGGGCACCTCCCGGCGCCGCCCGACTCCAGCCAGCCTCGGCAGGCCACAGGGCCAGTCTTTGGGATCGGGCCGGATTTCACACTTCTCTCACACTTCGATCACGTTTTCTCCCCTCATCACGCCTATCGTCCCTGGTAGACGACTGAGAATTAGCGGCAATGCGTGAGGGCCAGGTAGAACCAGGGTCACCATCTCCATGACGATTGGGTTCCAGTTCTCAGCGTGCTCCAAGGTGGGTAGGGGATAAGTGTGGGGCCGAGCGGGAGCGCCCCCCCATGGGACGTGGTCGCGACCGGGGATTGCCGGAACAAGAGGGAGACGAGCCGTGAGGATTCTGGTACTGGGGGGCGACGGATATCTCGGGTGGCCCACCGCTCTCTATCTGTCCCGGCGTGGCCATCAGGTGGGGGTGGTCGACAACTTCGCCCGGCGAGGCTACGACCTCGAGATGGGCGTCGACAGCCTGGTGCCCATCGCCAGCCTGCAGCGGCGCATCCAGTGCTGGCGGGACATCTCCGATCTGACCATAGACCTGTTCGTCGGCGACCTCACCGACTCCACCTTCGTCGGTGCCACGCTGGCATCCTTCCAGCCCGACGCCGTCGTGCACTTTGCCGAACAGCGCTCCGCCCCTTACTCGATGATCGACCGGCAGCATGCGGTCTATACGCAAGTCAACAATGTCGTGGGGACGCTCAACTTGCTGTACGCCATTGCCGAGCAGGACCGGGACATCCATCTGGTGAAGCTGGGCACGATGGGCGAGTACGGCACCCCCAACATCGACATCGAGGAAGGCTTCATCGAGATCAGCCACCGGGGTCGCACCGACGTCCTCCCGTACCCGAAGCAGCCGGGCTCCTTCTATCATCTGTCCAAGGTCCACGACAGCGCCAACATCATGTTCGGGTGTCGTATCTGGGGAATCAGGGCCACCGACCTCAACCAAGGCATCGTGTACGGGCACGAGACCGAAGAGACCGTCCTGCACCCCGACCTCGCCACCCGCTTCGACTACGACGGAGTGTTCGGGACCGTCCTCAACCGGTTCTGCGTGCAGGCCGTCACCGGCCATCCCCTCACCGTCTATGGGGCCGGAGGCCAGACCCGGGGGATGCTGAACATCCTCGACACGCTGGCCTGTGTGGAGCTCGCCCTGGAGAGCCCGGCCGAGCGGGGCGAGTTCCGTGTCTTCAACCAGTTCACCGAGTCCTTCTCGGTGGCCGACGTGGCCGAGATGGTCGTCGCCGAGTACGCCGGTGACGCCGTGATCGAGAACTGGAAGGATCCTCGGGTGGAGAAGGAGGAGCACTACTACCGGGCCGCCCATACCAAGCTGCTCGACCTCGGCCTGGTGCCCCATCTGCTCACCTCGACGGTCATCCAGTCCATCCTGGGCGTGGCCGACCAGTTCAGGGGCAACGCCGACATGGATGCCATCCGGCCGACCGTGGAGTGGCGGAGTACGGCCAGCGATCTGGTCACCTCCGGCGCCTCCTCCAGCCGTCGCGAGGACGGACAGGGGTCCGTGCCGGACGTCGGTTCGATCCGGGAGCGCGCCGCCAACCGGTAGCAAGTGCCCGACGCCGATCGATGGCCGCGCTTCGCGCCATCGGTCGTCGATCCCGGTAGGTCGCTCCGGAACCCCCGGCACTATCGTCGTCGGGATGCCCGCGGCCCGACGGAGACGACGCCGATCGGCGGCGAGACGCGGTCGGGGGCGGCAGGTGTGGTTGGCACTGCTGGTGGTGGTCATCGCGTCACTGCTGGTCGGATCGGTGCTCGAGATCCATGCCCAGTCCGGGCAATTCCGCACGGCCACCAATACCGGCTACGGCGCCATGGCCTCCAAGCTCGTGGCGGAATCGAACCAGACCGGGGGCCGGTTGGCGGCGATCATGGACACCGCTCCGCAGCTGGCCAACCGCCCCCTCCCCTACACCGCCCGCGCCGTCCTCCAACAAGGTCTCGATGAGGCGGTGAGCTCGACCTCCGAGATGGCCGCCCGGGTCGCCGCGCTGGAGCCACCGGCCCCCGCCCTCGATGCAGGCCCGCGCCTGGCCGGCGTCATGTCGGATCGAGCCTCAGCGGCCGCCGCCCTCCGGTCGAACATCGACCAGATGCTCGGCATGACGCCACTGCCCATCGCCGGCGGGCCCGAGTCATCGGCGCCGCCAACGCCAGCGCTCCTGATCTCGCCCGATCAGGCGGCGACCGGCATGACCGCGGCCGGGGTCCTCTTCCAGCAGTCCGATGACCAGTACCGCACCTTGCAAGCCGATCTGCGGGCCAACCGGGTCCCGATCCGGCTCCCGCCCTCGGTCTGGGTCCCGTCGCCCGTAGACGGGGCACCGCTCGGGCCGGCGCGGCTCGGTGCGTCGGCGGCCCTGCTGGAGTCATCGGCGGCCTTGGTCCCCTTCCACCAGTTGATCATCACCACCGTCGGCCTCGATCCCACGCCCGTGTCCTCCGGTGGGCCGCAACTCACCGTCCCCGGGTGCACGGCTCCGCAATCGGACACCCTCGCCGGTGCGGCCACGTTGATGCCGCCGACCGCGTCGGTCCGGGCCAAGGTGACCGTGACCAACTGCGGGACCGTGGTGGAGCCGGTGGTCCGGGTCACCGAGACCCTGGCCCTGGCCGATCCGGCCGGCGCCCCGCCCGCGCCGGTGGCCGCCCAGGGTGGGGTGTTCCAGGCCCAGGTCAGCCTGCGATCGGGTTCGTCGGCGGCACTGTCGATGAAGGCCCTGACGGTGGCCTCCGGTCACAGCTACACGCTCACCTTCAGCATCGCCATCCCGGTCAGCCAGGCGGCTAACAACCCGGCCGGGTCCACCCAGAGCCTGGTCCTCCAGATCTCGGGCTGAGTCGGGCGAGGGCTCGGTTCTCGAGCCTCGGGCCTCCGACGATGCTGGTCGGCGGCGCAGGGGGTGGATCTAGGATTGGGCTACTAGAGCGAGATTGACGACGGAAGGGCCTGACGACCGTGGCCGAGAGCATCACCATCACCGACAACCGCACCGGAGAGTCCCTCGAGATTCCCATCGAGAACGGGGGTGTTTCCTCGGCGCAGTGGTCGAAGCTGCTTCCAGGTGTCTGGTTCTACGACCCGGG
The DNA here is from genome assembly GCA_963727075.1 of uncultured Acidimicrobiales bacterium. Taxonomy (GTDB): domain Bacteria; phylum Actinomycetota; class Acidimicrobiia; order Acidimicrobiales; family RAAP-2; genus Bog-756. Next base: position 624,674 of record CAVSET010000001.1, on the reverse strand, counting down.
TTTCGTCTCCACGGCGCCGTGCGAGAGTGCCATCACCTACCTCGACGGGGACCAGAGCATCCTCCGGTACCGGGGCTACCCGATCGAGCAGCTGGCCGAGAGCTCGACCTACCTCGAGGTGGCCTATCTCCTGTTGAACGGTGAGCTTCCGACCGCGGACCAGTTCGAGGTGTGGGAACGCGAGATCACGCTGCACACCTTCATCCACGAGAACGTACGCAAGCGCTTCCTCGAAGGGTTCCACTACGACGCCCACCCCATGGGCATGTTGGTCTCGGCCGTGGCCGCGCTCTCGACCTTCTATCTCGACGCCAAGGACATCTTCGACGTCGAGTCCCGGAACAAGCAGATCATCCGGCTCATCGCCAAGATGCCCACCCTGGCCGCCGCCGCCCACCGCTTCAGCGTGGGGATGCCGTTCGTCTACCCCGACAATTCGCTCAGGTTCACGTCCAATTTCCTCTCCATGATGTGGAAGATCGCCGAGCCCCGGTTCGAAGCCGACCCCACCCTGGCCCGGGCCCTCGACGTCTTGTTCATCCTCCATGCCGATCACGAGCAGAACTGCTCGACTACCGCCATGCGGATGGTCGGGTCCTCCCACGCGGACCCCTACTCGGCGTGCGCCGCGGCCGCGGCTGCGCTGTACGGCCCCCGGCACGGCGGCGCCAATGAGGCGGTCATCCGGATGCTCGGCGACATCGGGTCCATCGACCAGGTGGAGCCGTTCATCAAGTCGGTGAAGGAGGGGTCGGGTGGGAGGCTCCAGGGATTCGGTCACCGCGTCTACAAGAGCTACGACCCCCGGGCCAAGATCATCAAGGAGACGGCGGACGACGTCTTCGAGATCACCGGCAAGAACCCGCTGCTCGACATCGCCCTCAAATTGGAGGAGATCGCGCTGTCCGACGAGTACTTCATCTCGCGCAAGCTCTATCCCAACGTCGACTTCTACTCGGGGCTGATCTACCAGGCCATGGGGTTCCCCCTGGAGATGTTCCCGGTCCTGTTCGCCATTCCTCGCACGACCGGCTGGCTGGCCCACTGGCAGGAGATGCTGGACCAGGACTCGAAGATCGCCCGGCCCCGCCAGCTCTACATCGGTGAGGGCGCCCGGGACTACGTCCCGATCACCGCCCGCTGACCCGGGTCAGCGCCGGCCCGTCCCTCCGTCGTCGCCGGACCGCTGCGCCCTCACCCGGGTGATGGGTGCGCCGACCCGTCCGAGCGGGGTATCAGGCGCATCAGCCCCTCCTGGGCGATCGACACCACCAACTCGCCGTCCCGGGTGAACAGGAACCCCCGCGCCAGGCCCCGGGCCCCGAAGGCGACCGGGCTGTCCATGTCGTAGAGGAGCCATTCGTCGGCCCGGAATCGGCGGTGGAACCACATGCAGTGGTCGAGGCTGGCACCCATGAAGTCGGCGTCGTCCCAGCTCACGTCGTGGGGGGCCAAGATGGTGTCGAACAGCGACATGTCGGACGCGTAGGTGGCGATACAGGCATGCAGCAGGGCCCCGTCGCCCAGCTCGCCGTCGGCCCGGATCCACAGGCGCTGAATGGGCTCCTTGTCGGCTCCGTGGCTGAAGGGGAGGGATCCCACGTGGCGCTGATCGATCGGATGGGGGCGGTCGAGCCAGTCCCCGAGGGTCTCGCGGTAGGGCTCGAGCCGGTCGACGAGCGAATCGAGCTCCTCGGGACCGGGTACGTCCGGCATGGGGATCTGGTGCGTGAGGCCTGATTCGTCCACATGGAACGAGGCCGAGAGGTTGAAGATGGCCCTCCCGTGCTGGATGGCGACCACTCGCCGGGTAGTGAACGACTTGCCGTCCCGGATGCGGTCCACTTCGTAGAGGATGGGGACGTTGGGGTCTCCGGGTCGCAGGAAGTACGAGTGGAGCGAATGCGGCCGCCCGATCTCGACGGTTCTCCCCGCGGCCATCAGGGCCTGGGCGGCCACCTGACCGCCGAACACTCGCTGACGGTCCTCGTTGGGGCTGACGCCCCGGAAGATGTTCACCTCGATGGGCTCGAGGTCCAAGAGGTCGACCAGAAGGTCGAGGTCTTCACTCACGGCACCATCCTGTCAGGTGGCCGGAACGGCCAGCAGACGCCAGATCGACCCGGAGCAGCCCGGAGTCGCCCGGATCGAGTCCCCACCGGGACCGGGATCCACCCCGGTCGACCTGCACCCCACCCGCTACGGTTACGACCCGTGGCCGAGATCTGCTTCCCCGCCGGCTTCCTCTGGGGCACGGCCACCAGTGCTCACCAGATCGAAGGCGCCAATGTCAACACCGACTGGTGGGAGTTCGAGCACGACCCGACCTCCGGGTGTGTCGACGTGAGCGGCGACGCGTGCGATTCGTTCAATCGCTTCCCCGAGGACATCGCCCTCGTCGCCGGCCTGGGTTTCTCGTCGTACCGGTTCTCGCTCGAATGGAGCCGCATCGAGCCGGAGGAGGGGGAGTTCTCGCCCGTGGCCCTCGACCACTACCGCCGGATGGCGGCCACCTGCCACGAGCACGGCATCACGCCGGTGGTGACCTTCCACCATTTCACCCATCCACGCTGGCTTGCCGCCGCCGGAACCTGGGAGTACCTCCGAGCCCCGGACCGCTTCGCCCGTTTCTGCGAGCGGGCCACCGCCCACTTCGGTGACCTCATCGGCATGGCCTGCACCCTCAACGAGCCCAACGTGGTGGCCACCATGGGTTGGCGGCACGGGATCTTCCCGCCGCGGGTGCGGGACCGGGGACGCCGGGACACCGTCACCGACGCGTTGGTCAGCGCCCACCGGAAGGCAGTCGAGTCCATCCGGTCGGGGCCGGGCGACTTCCCGGTCGGCTTGACCCTGTCGATGACCGATTACCAGCTCCAGCCGGGCGGTGAGGAATGGCTCGAGCGGATCAGGCGGCCGGCCGAGGACGTCTACCTCGAAGCGACCGGCGGTGACGACTACATCGGGGTGCAGACCTACACCCGGGTGAGAGTGGGCCCGGAGGGCTCGCTGGGGCCGGAGGAGGGGGCTCCGACCACCCAGATGGGGTATGAGGTTTGGCCGGAGGCATTGGAGGGGACGATCAGGCGTGCCTGGGAGAAGACCCACAGGCTGCCGGTCTACGTCACCGAGAACGGCATCGGGATCGACGACGACACCGTGAGGATCGACTACGTGAGGCGCGCCCTGGCCGGGCTGGGACGCTGTCTCGACGACGGAATCGACGTCCGCGGCTACTTCTACTGGAGCCTTCTCGACAATTTTGAGTGGGTGCTCGGGTACGAGCCCACCTTCGGGATCGTGGCCGTCGACCGCCAGACCTTCGAACGGCGGCCGAAACCGAGCTCCTCCTGGCTGGGCCATATCGCCCGGTCCAACGCCCTGTGATGGGCCCGCCGCCGGGGGCACGCCCAGAAAGCTCACAGGTTCCACGGCTAGGGTCTCTCCGATGACCAGTCTGGCCACCCGTGTGGAGCACCTGTGGCAGAAGCGGGACACCGCCCAGGCCAAGCAGCTGTTCCGCTACTCGATGGTCTCGGTGATCTCCACCGGGGTCTCGTTCGGCGTGCTGGCCATCGTCTTCGGCGCGCTCCATCTCTTCGGTGAGATCGGCAGCACGGTCTTCGCCAACGTCACGGCCACCATCCCCTCGTACTACCTGAACCGGAAATGGGTGTGGGGTAAGGGCGGCCGCTCGCACCTCGTGAAGGAGATCATCCCGTTCTGGTGCATGTCGGCCGTTGGCATCGTGGTGTCGATCGGTGGTGCCGCCGTCGCCCGGCACATCGGGATCGAGCACCACCTCACCCACTTGCAACAGACAGTGCTGGTGCTGGCGGCGAACGTCACATCCTTCGGCGTGTTCTGGATCCTCAAGTACCTGGTCTTCAACCGGCTCTTCCACGTGCACCCGCTCGAGGAGCTCGACGAGCTCGTCGAGGCGGCTTGAGCTGCCGCTCGTTCGGCAACCTTGAGCGAGGCGACCCGCCGGGTTTACGTTGACCTGAGGGACGCCCCGGCCCGGAAGGAGGATCGATGACCGCGACCGTGACCCACCACAGCGGCTCAGTCGTACTGGTCGCGGCCGTGTTCCTGGCCAGCGCGGTCGAGATGGTCGAGGCCCTGACCATCGTCCTGGCCGTCGGCACGACCAAAGGATGGCGCACCGCCCTCGAAGGCGCGGCCGCCGCGCTGGTCGTGCTGGGGGCGGTGGTAGTCGTCCTCGGGCCTGCGCTCATCCACCTGGTGCCATTGACCACCCTCCGGCTGGTGATCGGCGCGCTGCTCCTGGTGTTCGGCCTCCAGTGGCTGCGCAAGGCCGTGCTCCGGGCCGCCGGCCTCAAGGCGAAGCACGACGAGGACGCCATCTTCGCCGAACAGGTGGCCGCCCTCTCCGAGGAGACCCCGACGGAAGGCCGGGATACCACCGGGTTCGTGGTGGCGTTCAAGGGGGTGTTCCTCGAGGGGCTCGAGGTGGCGGTGATCGTGGTCACCCTCGGCTCGACCTCCCACGACCTCGGCCTGGCCGCGGCGGCGGCCTGTGCGGCCGGGATCGTCGTCTGCATCGCCGGCCTGGTGGTGGCCCGTCAGCTGTCGTCGGTACCCGAGAACGCCATGAAGATGGTGGTCGGTCTGATGCTGGTCAGCTTCGGCACCTTCTGGGTCGGGGAGGGCGTCGGTGTGCACTGGCCCGGCTCCGATCTGGCCATCCCGGTCCTCGTGGGCGGCTACGCCCTGGCCGCCTGGGCATTCGTGACGCTCCTCCACCGGAGCGCCCGGGCCGGGTTCGGTGGTCGGACCGCCGCCGACCTCCGCCGGGCGGACACCGGTTGACCCGTGCGGGAGGGGGCCTGACATGGTGAAGCGGGCGATCGTCGCCTTCGGCCGATTCTGGTGGGCCTTCCTGATCGGGGACACGCCGGAGCTGTTTGTCGGCGCGGTGGCGGTGGTGGGGCTCGTCGCCCTCCTGTGTCTCGATCACGGGCTCCGCACCCTGTGCGCCGCCATCCTGCCCCTGCTGGTCATGGGGCTGCTCGGGTTCTCGGTGTGGAGAGCCGGTCGGCCCCGGCCGTCCTGAGCGAGCCCGGTCGGGACGGGTCAGTCCCGGAAGTTGCTGAATTGCAAGGGGATCCCGAAGTCCTCGGCCTTGCAGGCGGCGATCACCGATTGGAGGTCGTCACGCTTCTTGCCGGTCACCCGGAGCTGATCGCCCTGGGTCTGTGAGCCCACGCCCTTCAGGCCCAGGTCCTTGATGAACTTGTTGATCTTCTTGGCGTGGTCGGACGAGATGCCGGCCCGGATGGTCAGCTTCTGACGGGCCGACCCGCGCGAGCCCTCCTCGATCTTCCCGGCCTCGAAGGCCTTGAGCGAGACCTGCCGCTTCACCAGCCGCTCCTGGAGGACCTGGTACAGGGCCCGGAGGCGATCGTCGGTGGACGAAGAGAGGAGGATCTCCTTGTCGGTGAGCTCGATCGACGAGTCGGTGCCCTTGAAGTCGAAGCGGGTGGAGGCCTCGCGGTTGGCCTGGTCCACGGCGTTCCGGACCTCTTGCATGTCAACTTCGGAGACGACGTCGAAGGTGGGCATGGGCAAGACAGTATCGCCCGCGCCGCTCGGGCCCCCGGCCCCGAAAACCGGTACCCCGACTCTCCGGTCGTGTCCTCCACGCCGGTACCGGCGATATCCTTCCGCCCGGCGGGTCGGTGCCCGAGCGGCCAAAGGGAGCAGACTGTAAATCTGCCGGTTCTGCCTACGAAGGTTCGAATCCTTCCCGGCCCACGCGTTGAGCCAGTCGGAGGCGGCGGGGACGTGGGTCCTCGCCTCTCCGGCGGTCCCCCGTCGACCGGGCCCGAACGAACCCCGCCGTCGGCTCGGCGGCCCTGGGTGCCGAACGGGCCTGGGTGCCGAACGGCGGAGCGCCCCGTCCCCTAGCATGGCCCGCAGTCTGCTGGAGGTGGCGTCGCCGGTGACGCGCCATCCGCTCGACCAGGACACTTGATCGCCACCCGCGGCTAGTTACAATAACGTTACGGGTTGATTGCGGTCAGGGTGTGCGAGGTCCGGGCACCCTGTCGGGGACGACGTATTCGACAGACCGGGGAGGCCGGGGACGAGTCCTCCTCACCGTGTGGAGTGGCTGGCTGAATCGGAGGGGGGCCGGTCAGCCGAGCAGTTCGACCGAGGAGAAGCTCCCCAAACCCAATGTCGCCAGAGACAACGGCTGGAGAGGTGCCCAAGGCGGAGGGCCGGGCGGCGGTTCCGGACTCCGGCTGCAGCTACCCTCCGCACCCTGGCCGTCGAAGCCGGTGGGGCCGGATTGGTGCCTGTCGACAGACTGGTCGGCCAGGTCCGCGATCGCATGCGAGCGATCGGCGACCGAACCGGAGCCCCACACCCAGCCGTCCCCGCCGCGGGGCCTGGTGCGTCGACCGGCGTTGCTCGGGTTCGCCGCCATGGTGGCCATCGCCGTCGGCGCCTCCCTGCCGAGCTCACCCTTCAAGCTCGAGATGCCCGGCGTCTGGTTCTTCGGTGTGCCCAGCTCGGGCGGGGCCAGCACGTGGGGGGTCTACTTCGTGCTGGCCGCCGTCTACGGCGGTCTGCTCCTGTTGATGCGGGTGTGGTGGGGGATGACCCGCCTGTACTCCCGGTGCCCCGGTGTCCCCATCAACCGGATGATGTGGGTGTTCGCCCTGTGGTCGCTTCCCATGCTGGTGATCGCGCCCGCTCTTCAGCCGTGACGCCTACTCCTATGCGGCGCAGGGCGAGATGGTCAGCCACCACATGAACCCCTACTTCTACGGGCCCTTCCAGCTCGGGAACAACTCGTTCACCGCCCCGGTGGACAGCCTGTGGGGCAATGCCCCGGCCCCCTACGGGCCGCTCTTCCTCCAGCTCGACGGACTTGTTCGCCCGGATCACCTTCCACAACGACCTGGCCACCATCGTCCTGCTGCGCCTGCTGGCCTTCGGCGGGGTGCTGCTGATGGCGGTCTGCGTGCCCCGGCTGGCCCGCCTCTACCACCGCGACGGCGCCGAGCTCTTCACGCTCATGATCCTCAACCCGGTGACCCTCCTCCATCTCATCGGCGGGGCGCACAACGACGCCCTCATGCTCGGGCTGCTGCTCGCCGGCCTCACCGCGGCCAAGGAGAAGCGCCCGATCGTCGGTGTCGTGCTCTGCGCGCTGGCCACCGCCATCAAAGCACCGGCGGCCATCGGAATCCTCTACGTCGGCTGGACCTGGCTCGGATCCCAGGCACCGGCCCGGGACCGGATACGGCCGGTAATCACCGCCGCCCTCATCGGGGCGGGGGTGCTCGAGTTCTTCGCCTTTGTGAGCGGACTCGGGTGGGGCTGGGTGTCCATCCTCGACACGCCGGGGGCGGTGCGCTCGTGGACCGCACCGACCACCTTTCTGGCGCTGACCTTCAGTGGCATCGCCCACTTCTTCCATATCGGGGTGGGCCTCGGCGGCCTGCTGACGCTCACCCGGTTCCTCGGGTTCGCGGCTCGCCGCCGTCGCCGGCGTCTGGCTCCTGATCAACAGCGACCGGATCGGGACGCTCAAGGCGGTCGGCCTCACCCTGCTGCTCTTCGTCGTCCTCGGCCCGGTGGTGCAGCCGTGGTACCTGTCCTGGGGGCTCATCCTGTTGGCTCCGGTGGCCCTCGGCCGGCTGCGCTTGCTGATCATCGGCCTCTCGATGGTCACCGCCTTCATCGAGCTGCCGGGAGGCAGCCCAACTGCTCCACAGTCTGATCCACGGCGACCCGCTGCTGATCGTGCTCACCCTGCTCTGGATCCTGGTGGTGCTGACCGTCCCGTTGGCCGCCTGGGAGCGACGGGAAGGGACCCCGCTCGGCCCCGGCCGGCGTCCGGCCCGAGCCCGGCGCCGGCCATCTCGGTCACCTGAGCGCGGCTCAGGCCGTCTCCCGACGCCGCCACCGCCGGTCGGGCCCGCTCGACGCTGCTCAGAGCAGCAGCTGGAGGACCGAGACATCGAGCCAGCGGTTGAACTTGCGGCCGACCTCGCGCTCGACGCCCACCATCTCGAACCCGCACGCCAGGTGGAGGCCGATCGAGGCCTGGTTGTCGCCCCCGATACGGGCGATCATCGAGTGGAAGCCGTGCTGGTCGGCCAGGGTGATGAGCTCGCCCGAGCAGGGATCGGCCGACCCCGGCCCCGCGGCGGTCGGCGTCGACGTAGACCGAGTTCTCGACGGTGGTGGCGTAGGAGGGCCGGTCCCGATAGGCCGACAGCGAGCCGAACCCGAGGACCGCCCCCGCATCGTCCACGGCCACCACGGCCGGGTAGGGGCCCCGGTGCTCGCTCGAGCCACGAGGCCTGCTCGGCGGCGGTTCGGGGGACCAGGTCGAAGGTGGCGGTCGACCCGGTCACCTCGGCGTTGTAGATGGTGCGGATGGCCTCGGCGTCCGACGGCGCGGCCAGGCGAACGAGCATCCGCCGATGGTATCGAGGGGCACCGGCCTCGTTGGTGGGCTGCCGACCTGGCTATGATTGTCCCTTTGCTGCTCCCTCGAGCCGCACTGCCCCCTTAGCTCAGTCGGCAGAGCACAGCCATGGTAAGGCTGGTGTCGTCGGTTCGATTCCGACAGGGGGCTCGCCCATGGCGGCGTAGCTCAGTTGGTCAGAGCACACGGCTCATAATCGTGGGGTCGCCGGTTCGAGTCCGGCCGCCGCTACCGGTCTCAACACCACCAGCAGTCCAGAGCAGTCAGGGAACAAGGTCACGATGACTGGCCTCGTCCGACCCGTCCGGCCCGGACGGTACGGTCGACGGGGGCAGCCAGCACACAACAGGAGCAACCGTGCCGAAGAACGAGAAGCGAGTGCAGGTCACCTTGGCGTGCGAGCTGTGCAAGCGACGCAACTACATCACCACCAAGAACAAGCTGAACGACCGGGAGCGGATCGAGATGAAGAAGTTCTGCCGGTGGGACCGCCGCCACACCCTCCACAAGGAGACCCGGTAGCCCCCGGGACCCCAACCCGGCCCGGCGCCACCGCCGTCGGGTGCCGGATCCGGCGGCCATCGGATCGGCTCAAGCCGCATCGACGCCCGTCGAACGCCTGGGAAACCAGTTCTCCCTGGTGGTAACCTGGCGAACCGTCCCTGTGATCGGCTGTCCGTTCGCGGCACGGCGGTCGGCAGAGGGCAGTAGCTCAACTGGCAGAGCACCGGTCTCCAAAACCGAAGGTTGGGGGTTCAAGTCCCTCCTGCCCTGCTCACCATCCGTGGAATCGGCCCGAAGGAAGCCTCAGGTGAACCGAGAACAGAAGCGAATGATGCAGCGCCAGGGGCAGGACCCCGAGGGCGAGGCGCCTCCCCGGCGGACCGCCACCCCGCCGCGCCGCCCGCCGAAGCGCGAACCCTTCCGTCCGGGCCAGTTCCTCCGCGAGGTACGCTCGGAGCTTCGACAAGTGGCCTGGCCCAACCGGTCCGAAGTCGTCAACTACACCACGGTGACCCTGGTCACCCTGCTGTCGTTGATGGTGCTGATCTTCATTCTCAACTACGCCTTCGCCAAAGGCGTCCTCTGGCTCTTCAAGACGTGATCGATATGACAGTGACCCACGACGAATCCAACGTCCCGTTCGGTGAGAACCCAGACCTCGGGGCGGCTGCGCCCGAAGGGCCGGGGGAGGAGACGGCTGCTGCCGCGGGGGAGGTCCGGCCGGCCGAGGACGAGACCGGCGCCCTCGATGCCGGGCCACCGCAGTCGCCGGCACCGCAGGACGAGCCTGAGGAAGTCCTGTCCACCGAGGCCGAAGGTGGCTACCTCGAGGAGGAGGACGAGGAGGAGCCCTTCGTCGTCAGCCCCTTCGACCAGCCAGGCCGGTGGTACGTGGTCCACACCTACGCCGGCTACGAGAACAAGGTGAAGTCCAACCTCCACAGCCGGGCCGTCTCCATGAACATGGAGGACCGCATCTACGAGGTGGTCATCCCCATGGAGGACGTCGTCGAGTTCAAGAACGGCAAGAAGGTGGTCGTGCAGAAGAAGGTCTTCCCCGGCTACCTCCTGTGCCGGTGCGAGCTCGATGACGACAGCTGGTCGGTGATCCGGAACACCCCGGGCGTGACCGGATTCGTCGGTCCGGGCACCAAGCCGACGCCTCTTTCACGGCGCGAGGTCGAAAGCATCCTCCAGGTCAAGGTCGAGGGCGTCGAGGCCCCGTCCAAGCGGAGCCGCCCCCGCCTCGAGCACGAGGTCGGCGAGACGGTCCGGGTCAAGGAAGGGCCGTTCGCCGATTTCTCGGGGCAGATCGCCGAAATCAACGAGGACCAGCTCAAGCTCAAGGTGCTGGTCAACATCTTCGGCCGCGAGACCCCGGTGGAGCTCGAGTTCAGCCAGGTCGCGAAGCTGTAGGCCGGCAGAACCGGGAACGGAGCAAGGAGAGTCACCGATGCCACCGAAGAAGCGCGTCATCGCGGTCGTGAAGATCCAGCTCCCCGCGGGCGGGGCCACGCCGGCCCCACCGGTGGGGACGGCGCTCGGCCCGCACGGGGTCCAGACCATGGAGTTCTGCAAGCAGTACAACGCGGCCACCGAGAGCCAGCGCGGGTCGATCGTCCCGGTCGAGATCTCGATCTACGAGGACCGGAGCTTCTCGTTCATCCTCAAGACCCCGCCCACCCCCGCCCTCCTGCGGGAGGCGGCCGGCCTCGAGAAGGGCGCCTCCACCACCGGCCGGGAGCAGGTCGGCACGGTGACCAGTGCCCAGGTGGCAGAGATCGCCGCGGTCAAGCTCCCCGACCTCAACACCAACGACATCGAGTCGGCCAAGCGCCAGGTGGAGGGCACGGCCCGGTCGATGGGCATTGCCGTCGCCGGATGAGGCTCGACCGGCTGAGTACGGCCGGGCCGTCGCGGCCGCCGGCAGAGACGAGCAGGACGGCCGGGAACGGCCGACAAGTGGTCGACCCATGGCCAGAGAACGGAGCGGGACGATGACCCGGGGAAAGAAGTATGAGGCCAGCGTGGCCCAGATCGATCGGCAGCACCTGTACACGCCGGCCGAAGCCGTCGATCTGGTCAAGTCGTCGGCCAAGGCCGCGTTCGACGAGACGGTGGAGGTCGCCGTGCGGCTCGGAGTCGATCCCCGCAAAGCCGATCAGATCGTGCGCGGCACGCTCTCCCTCCCGGCCGGAACCGGTCGCACCGCCCGGGTGGCGGTCTTCGCCGCCGGTGAGAAGGCGACCGAGGCGCGTACGGCCGGAGCCGACGTGGTCGGCGCCGACGACCTGGTGGCCCGGGTGGCCAACGAGGGCTTTCTCGACTTCGACGTGGCCATCGCCACCCCCGACATGATGGGACAGGTCGGAGCCCTCGGACGGGTGCTTGGTCCCCGGGGCCTGATGCCGAACCCGAAGACGGGAACGGTGACCGACGACGTTGAGAAGGCGGTCACCGAGTTCAAGGGGGGGCGGGTCGAGTACCGGACCGACAAGGTGGGGAACATCCACCTCCGCATCGGCAAGGTGTCCTTCGACCCGGCCAAGCTGCTCGAGAACCTGCATGCCGTGATGGACGAGATCTACCGGGCCAAGCCGGCCTCGGCCAAGGGCCGCTACGTGCGGGCGGTCACGTTGTCGTCGACCATGGGCCCGGGCGTGCACGTCGACCCCCTGCTGGCCCGCAACGCCGACGACAGCCTGGCCGCATCGGCCTGACCGGGCGGCCGGCCCCGGATCGCGGTTGGAGTCAGTCCGATCGCGGGCTAGAGTCTCTCTTTCCAGATCTATCGAACCGCCGTAGAACTCCGGTGTGCCGCCCGGCGGCACCGAAGGGGCCCCAGGCCCGCCTGATGAGGCGTTCCGCGTGAAGCCCACCCGGGCTCGACGCGTGCCACCGCTCGCCGGTGTCTACGGCCCGACCTGAGCCAGGGGCTCAGCGGAGGCATCATGGACAACCCGAGGGCCGACAAGGTCGCCGTCGTCGATGAGGTGAAAAACCGTCTCGGGGCCTCCGAAGGGGCCGTGCTCACCGAATACCGCGGCCTCGCCGTGGCGGAGCTGGCCCAGCTGCGCCGCGAGCTGACCGCGGCGGGCGGCGACTACAAGATCTACAAGAACACCCTGGTGCGCCTGGCCGTGGCCGGAGGCCCCCAGGCGGCCATGGGGGACATGCTCACCGGACCGACGGCCATCGCCTTCGTGCACGGGGAAGTGAGCGCCGTGGCCAAGGCCTTGCGCGACTTCGCCCGCACCAACCCGAGCCTCATCGTGAAGGGCGGGGTGGCGGGCGGCGGGCTTCTCTCCGCCGCCGACCTCGAGGCGCTGGCCGACCTCCCGCCCCGGGAGACGCTGCTGGCCCAGATGGCCGGTGCCCTGGCGTCGCCGATGCAGACGCTGGCCGGCCTCATCGAGGCACTCCCCCGCCAGCTGGCCTACGGGTTGTCGGCCCTGATCGAGAAGCGGGGAGCGGAGGGAGCGGCCGAGGCCCCGCCGGAAGCGACCGCCACCGACACCGAGACCGCCCAGGCCGAGGCGACCGAGACGGCCCAGGCCGAGGCGACCGAGACGGCCCAGGCCGAGGCCACCGAGACCACCGACACCGAGACCGCCGGGACCGAGACCACCGGGACCGAGACCACCGGGACCGAGACCACCGGGACCGAGATCACCCAGGCGACCGGAGAACCGGCCGCCGAGTAGCCCCGGAGCCGGGGGCCCCACCGGAACCGACAGCCGGCACCGGCCGACCGGATCGGCCGGTCGGGCCGGGATGGCCCGGCCCACCGGACCCAGACCTAGAGACCACAACCAAGAAGCAAGGAGCAACCAATGGCAGGCACCCTTACCAAGGACCAGATCCTGGACGGCATATCCGAGCTGTCCGTGCTCGAGCTCAGCGAGCTGTTGAAGGAATTCGAGGAGCGCTTCGGAGTGACGGCGGCGGCTCCGGTCGCCGCCGTGGTAGCCGCCCCGACGGCCGGTGGGGCCGACGCCGGCGGTGGCGAGGAGGAGAAGTCCGAGTACGACGTCATCCTGACCGCCGCCGGAGACAAGAAGATCCAGGTCATCAAAGAGGTCCGGTCGCTCACCAGCCTCGGCCTCAAAGAGGCCAAGGACCTGGTGGACAACGCCCCGAAGCCGGTCCTGGAGAAGGCCAACAAGGAGGACGCCAACAAGGCGAAGGCCCAGCTCGAGGGGGCGGGGGCGACTGTCGAGCTCAAGTAGCCGGGGCCCGCTCACCCCGGCGGGTGGGCGGGTGACCCCGGGGTGGAAGGCGCCGCGGAGTCCTTGACGGCGGCCGACGCTTCTCCTACCCTGTTCAGGCCTGGCCCGGGTTTCCCGGCCCGTGGGTTGTGTTTTCGTGCGCCTCCGGTTATGATTACTGGTTGCCGTGCCTGCTCCCTCTGCCTTCCTGATTGTTCCGGCTGATTGACGCGCGCCCTGGCACCCCTCTCGACCGCTCCGGCGGCGGTTGTCGACACTGAGTTCTCGTCCTGTTGTCCCTGGTAGCACCCATGATTGCCGCAGCGTCTGATTTCCCGCAGCACCCCGTCGTTTCCCATTCGCCACACCATTGGGAGGAGTAGGCCCGTTGACTGCACGGTCCCACAGCCCGGAACGCTTCTCGTTCGCCAACATCGATGAGGCCCTGCCGCTGCCCGATCTCGTCGCCATCCAGCGCGATTCATTCCAGTGGTTCCTGGACCGCGGCCTGGCCGAGACGTTCAGCGACATCAGCCCGATCGAGGACTTCACCGGGCAGCTGAGCCTCGAGCTCGAGTTCGACCCAACCGACCCCGATCTCCGGCCGCCCCCCAAGTTCTCGGTGGAGGAGTGCAAGGAAAAGGACATGACCTACGCGGCGCCGGTCTTCGTGCGCGCCAGGTTCATGAACGCCGGCACCGGTGAGATCAAAGAGCAGACGGTCTTCATGGGGGACTTCCCGGTGATGACCGACAAGGGCACCTTCATCGTCAACGGCACCGAGCGGGTGGTGGTGAGCCAGCTGGTCCGTTCCCCGGGCGTCATCTTCCAACCCGGTCGGGACGCCAAGACCGTCTTCACCGGGACGATCCATCCCTACCGGGGCGAGTGGATCGAGTTCGACATCGAGGCCAAGCCGTCCAAGGACGTGACCGCCGGGTGCCGGGTGGCGCGCAAGCGCCGGCTCTCGCTCTTCGTGCTGCTGCGCGCCCTCGGCTACGAGGACACCGCCTTCCTCGAGCGCTTCGTGCGCCACTTCGACTTCCTCGAGGGTCAGTGGGAGAAGGAGCAGAACCTGGCCCCCACCCGGGAGGAGGCGCTCCTCGAGATCTACAAGCGGGCCCGGCCCGGTGAGCCGCTCTCGGTCGAGGCGGCCCGGCAGTACTTCGAGAACGCCTTCTTCAACCCCAAGCGCTACGACCTCACCCGGGTGGGCCGCTACAAGCTCAACCGCAAGCTCGGGCCCGAGATCGAGCGCATCTCGGAGCTGCTCAAGATCGACCTCGAACGGCCCTCGCCCACCCAGGGCGTGCTCAGCCCGTCGGAGATCCTGGCCTCGGCGACCTACATGCTGCATCTGGCCAAGCACATGGCCGACGGCGAGTCGACCTACCGCATCGACGACCAGGACCACTTCGCCAACCGCCGCATCCGGTCGGTGGGCGAGCTCATCCAGAACCAGGTCCGGGTGGGCCTGTCCCGGATGGAGCGGGTGGTCCGCGAGCGGATGACCACCCAGGACGTCGAAGCCATCACCCCCCAGACGCTGATCAACATCCGCCCGGTGGTGGCCGCGGTCAAGGAGTTCTTCGGCACCAGCCAGCTCAGCCAGTTCATGGACCAGAACAACCCCCTGTCCGGGCTGGCCCACAAGCGCCGCCTGTCCGCCCTCGGGCCGGGCGGGCTCTCCCGTGAGCGGGCCGGCTTCGAGGTCCGGGACGTGCACACCTCCCACTACGGCCGGATGTGCCCCATCGAGACGCCCGAAGGCCCGAACATCGGGCTCATCGGCTCGCTGGCCACCTACGCCCGGGTCAACGAGTACGGGTTCATCGAGACGCCCTACCGCAAGGTCGTCTCCGGCCAGGTGACCGACGAGATCACCTACCTGGCGGCCGACGAGGAAGAGGAGCACGTGATCGCCCAGGCCTCGGCGGCGCTCGACGACAACGGGCGCTTCACCGAGGAGAAGGTCCTGGTCCGCCGGGGCCCGCAGGGGACCGGGGTACGGGTGGGGGCCACCACCACCTCGTACGGGACCACCTCGGAGATCGACTTCGTCCCACCGTCCGAGGTCGACCTGATGGACGTGTCGCCCAAGCAGATCGTCTCGGTGTCCACCGCGCTCATCCCCTTCGTCGAGCACGACGACGCCAACCGCGCCCTGATGGGCGCCAACATGCAGAAGCAGGCCGTCCCCCTGGTCGTGCCCGAGGCGCCCTACATCGGCACCGGTGTCGAGGCGCGCGCCGCCCGCGACGCCGGCGACGTGGTGCTGGCCGAGGGCGAGGGGACGGTGGTCGACGTGTCCGGTGACCAGATCACCGTGGAGTACAAGGCCAACGCCAAGGACCGCAACGGGACGGTGCTGGGCCGCAAGGTGTACCGCCTGGCCAAGTTCCGGCGTTCCAATCAGAACACCGCCATCAACCAGAAGGTCATCGTCGAGGAGGGCCAGCGGGTGGTGAGCGGGGACGTCCTGGCCGACGGCCCGGCCA
Source organism: uncultured Acidimicrobiales bacterium (assembly GCA_963727075.1). Classification (GTDB taxonomy): domain Bacteria; phylum Actinomycetota; class Acidimicrobiia; order Acidimicrobiales; family RAAP-2; genus Bog-756. The sequence goes on along the minus strand of CAVSET010000001.1, from coordinate 608,994 downwards.
CCCACAACGGCGAGCTGGCCCTGGGCAAGAACCTGCTGGTGGCCTTTATGCCGTGGGAGGGCTACAACTACGAGGACGCCATCATCCTCTCGGAGCGGCTGGTGAAGGACGACGTCCTCACCTCGATCCACATCGAGGAGCACGAGGTCGACGCCCGCGACACCAAGCTGGGCGCCGAGGAGATCACCCGGGACATCCCCAACCTGTCCGAGGAGATCCTCGCCGACCTCGACGAGCGGGGCATCATCCGCATCGGGGCCGAGGTCGACCCCGGTGACGTGCTGGTCGGCAAGGTCACCCCGAAGGGCGAGACGGAGCAGACCCCCGAGGAGCGCCTGCTCCGGGCCATCTTCGGCGAGAAGGCCCGGGAGGTGCGCGACACCTCGCTCAAGGTGCCCCACGGCGAGCAGGGGACGGTCATCGACGTCCGGGTGTTCTCGCGGGACGACGCCCACGAGCTCCCGCCCGGCGTCGAGCAGCTGGTCCGGGTGTACGTGGCCCAGAAGCGCAAGATCTCCGAGGGCGACAAGCTGGCCGGCCGCCACGGCAACAAGGGGGTCATCTCGAAGATCCTGCCTATCGAGGACATGCCCTACCAGGCCGACGGCACGCCGGTCGACATCATCCTCAACCCGCTGGGTGTCCCCAGCCGGATGAACGTGGGCCAGGTGCTCGAGTCCCACCTCGGCTATGCCGCCCGCTGGGGTTGGGAGGGGGCTGGCGACGACGCCCGCCCGCCGGTGCGGGGCACCGAGACCAAGACCCGGCCCCGCACCGACCCGGCCGTGTGGGTGTCGACCCCGGTCTTCGACGGGGCCCACTGGGACGAGGAGGCCGACGCCGGTCGCCACCCCACCATCCAGCAGATCTTCCGCAAGCTCAACCCGGACGGGGCCGATGGCACCGTCCAGGTGGCCGACAACGGGAAGTCGGTGCTCTACAACGGGCGCACCGGCGAGCCCTACGACAACCCCATCTCGGTGGGGTACGTGTACATCCTGAAGCTCCACCACCTGGTGGACGACAAGATCCATGCCCGCTCCACGGGGCCGTACTCGATGATCACCCAGCAGCCCCTGGGCGGCAAGGCCCAGTTCGGTGGGCAGCGCTTCGGGGAGATGGAGGTGTGGGCCCTCGAGGCCTTCGGGGCCGCCTACGCCCTCCAGGAGCTCCTCACCATCAAGTCGGACGACGTGCTCGGCCGGGTCAAGGTCTACGAGGCCATCGTGAAGGGCGAGAACATCCCCGAGCCGGGCATCCCCGAGAGCTTCAAGGTGCTCATCAAGGAGATGCAGTCGCTCTGCCTGGACGTCGAGGTCCTGGCGCCGGGCGGGGAGGAGATCGAGATGCGGGAGCTGGACGAGGACGTGTTCCGCACGGCCGAGGAGCTGGGTATCGACATCAGCCGGCCCGAGCGCGGGTCGGACGAGGAAGACGCGCGGCGCGCGGCTGAAAGGGGATTCTGATGTTGGACGTCAACGACTTCGATCAGCTGAGGATCGGGCTGGCCACCGCGGATTCCATCCGGGGCTGGTCCAACGGCGAGGTGAAGAAGCCCGAGACCATCAACTACCGCACCCTGCGCCCGGAGAAGGACGGCCTCTTCTGCGAGAAGATCTTCGGCCCGACCAAGGACTGGGAGTGCTACTGCGGCAAGTACAAGCGGGTCCGGTTCCGCGGCATCATCTGCGAGCGCTGCGGTGTGGAGGTCACCCGGTCCAAGGTGCGTCGGGAGCGGATGGGCCACATCGAGCTGGCCGCGCCGGTCGTGCACATCTGGTACCTGCGCGGCACCCGGAGCTGGCTGGCCTACCTGCTGATGGGCACCGAGGCCCGGGAGGAGCTCAAGGCCAAGCAGCTCGAGAAGGTCATCTACTTCGCCGCCAACCTGGTCACCTGGGTCGACGAGGCCAAGCGCCACGAGGACCTGCCCGACCTCGAGGCCGAGCTCGGGGTGGAGATCGCCGGCATCGAGAAGAAGCGCGACGTGGAGATCGACCGGCGCTTCAAGGCGCTGGAGGCTGAACTGGCTGACCTGGAGAAGTCCGGGGCCAAGGACACCGAGATCAAGGCTCGTCAGCGCAACGTGGAGAAGGAGATCGCCGCCGTCCGTGAGCGCTACCAGGGCGAGATCGAGTTGGCCCAGCGGTCCTTCGACGAGTTCAAGAGCCTGCACTCGCGCAAGATCCTCGAGGACGAGATGCTCTGGCGCGAGCTGCGCTTCCGCTACGAGGACTACTTCGAGGGCGGCATGGGGGCCGAGACCATCTCCCGGCTCATCGACCGGATCGACCTCGATGCCGAGGAGCAGAAGCTCCGCGAGATGATCGACGCCGCCGACGGCCGCAAGCCGCTGTCGGCCCAACGTCGCCAGAAGGTCATCAAGCGGCTCAAGATCGTCACTGCCTTCAACCGCCGGGACGAGAACGGCCGCCGGGTCAACGACCCGCGGGCCATGATCCTCGACTCGGTCCCGGTCATCCCGCCAGACCTGCGCCCCATGGTGCAGCTCGATGGCGGCCGCTTCGCCACCTCTGACCTCAACGACCTGTACCGCCGGGTCATCAACCGGAACAACCGGCTGAAGAGGCTGCTCGACCTGGGCGCCCCCGAGATCATCATCAACAACGAGAAGCGGATGCTCCAAGAGGCGGTCGACGCCCTGTTCGACAACGGCCGCCGGGGCCGCCCGGTCACCGGGCCGGGCAACCGCCCGCTCAAGAGCCTCTCGGACATGCTGAAGGGCAAGCAAGGCCGGTTCCGCCAGAACCTGCTGGGCAAGCGCGTCGACTACTCGGGTCGCTCGGTCATCGTGATCGGGCCGACCCTCCAGCTGCACCAGTGCGGGTTGCCCAAGCTGATGGCCCTCGAGCTGTTCAAGCCCTTCGTCATGAAGCGACTGGTGGATGCGGAGTACGCCCAGAACATCAAGTCGGCCAAGCGCATGGTCGAGCGCCGCCGCCCCCAGGTCTGGGACGTCCTCGAGGGAGTGATCAAGGAGCACCCGGTGCTGTTGAACCGGGCACCCACCCTGCACCGCCTGGGCATCCAGGCCTTCGAGCCGGTGCTGGTCGAGGGCAAGGCCATCCAGGTCCACCCGCTCGTGTGCACCGCCTTCAACGCCGACTTCGACGGCGACCAGATGGCCGTCCACCTGCCCCTGTCGGCCGAGGCCCAGGCCGAGGCCAGGGTGCTCATGCTGTCGGCCAACAACATCCTCTCGCCGGCCACCGGCCGCCCGATCACCGTGCCCACCCAGGACATGGTCTTCGGCATCTACTACCTCACGCTGCCCGTGGACGGGGCCAAGGGTGAGGGCCGGGTCTTCCGCCACGCCTACGAGGTGGAGCGGGCCTTCGACGCCGGCGACATCGACCTGCAGGCCAGGATCATCGTCCGGCCGGAGGCCGGCTCGCACCTGGCCCAGTCGGTGGCGCTGGCCAACGGGGCCGAGCTCGACGAGGAGGGCAACCTGACCGGGGTGGACGAGGAGGAGCGGCTCGAGGTCGAGACCACGCCCGGGAGGCTCTTCTTCAACACGGCGCTGCCCGACGGCTACCGCTACGTCAACGACATCGTGGGGAAGCGCAATACCGGCATCGGCACCATCGTGGAGGAGGTGGCGGCCAACTACCCGAAGGCGGAGGTGGCGGCCAGCCTCGACCGGATCAAGGCGCTCGGGTTCCGCTACGCCTCGCAGTCGGGCCTCACCATCTCGATCAACGACGTCCGCACGCCCCCCGACAAGCAGGTGATCCTGGACAGCTACGAGAAGGAGGCCGAGAAGGCCGAGGCCCAGTTCAAGCGGGGCATCATCACCGACGACGAGCGCCGCCAGAAGGAGATCGAGATCTGGACGTCGGCCAACTCCGAGGTCGGGAAGGCCATGGAGAAGTCGCTGTCCACCATCGCCTTCAACCCGCTCGACATGATGGTCGACTCGGGGGCCCGCGGGAACAGCCAGCAGATCCGCCAGATCGCCGGCATGAAGGGATTGGTCTCCAATCCCCGGGGTGAGATGATCCCCCGGCCGATCAAGTCCTCGTTCCGTGAGGGCCTCTCGGTGCTCGAGTACTTCATCTCCACGCACGGGGCCCGCAAGGGGCTGGCCGACACCGCCCTCCGCACCGCCGACTCGGGCTATCTCACCCGGCGACTGGTCGACGTGGCCCAGGAGCTCATCGTCCGGGACGAGGACTGCGGGTCGGTCCGGGGCATCTGGATCGAGGGCGTGGTCCCCGACGCCGCCGGCCGGCGCTCCTACCTCGAGACCCGGGTCCACGGCCGGATCGCGGCCGAGGACATCACCCTGTCGGACAAGACCAAGGTCGAGGCCGGCACCCTGCTCACCGAGGAGATCGCCGACCGGCTCCGCGACGACCCGGCCGTCGACCGGGTCCGGGTCCGTTCGGTGCTCACCTGCGAGGCCGAGCAGGGCATCTGTGCCGCCTGCTACGGCCAGTCCCTGGCCACCGGCGAGATGATCGAGCTGGGCGAGGCGGTCGGCGTGATCGCCGCCCAGTCGATCGGCGAGCCGGGCACCCAGCTGACCATGCGGACCTTCCACACCGGCGGCATCGTGGGCGAGGACATCACCCACGGCCTCCCCCGGGTGGTCGAGCTGTTCGAGGCCCGCACGCCCAAGGGTGCGGCCATCCTGGCCCGCCACTCCGGCGTGGTCCGCATCGAAGAGGACGAGTCGGGCCGCCACATCACGGTGGTGGCCGACGACGGCGAGGAGTTCACCACGCTGGTGGCCCCGCGGGCTCACCTCGAGGTGGCCGACGGCCAGGAGGTGGCCGCCGGCGACGCGCTGGTCGAGGGCCCGAAGGACCCGAAGGAGCTGCTGGAGGTGCGGGGGATCCGCGAGACCCAGCAGTACCTGGTCGAGGAGGTCCAGAAGGTCTACCGCGACCAGGGCGTCTCCATCCACGACAAGCACATCGAGCTCATCGTCCGCCAGATGCTGCGGCGGGTGCTGGTGGCCGAGCCCGGCGACGCAACCTTCCTGCCGGGCGAGCGGGTCGACAGCCGGATGTACGCCGAGGTCAATCGCACTCTGGTCCAGGACGGCTCCCGTCCGGCCGAGGGCCGGCCCGAGCTCATGGGCATCACCAAGGCGTCGCTGGCCACCGACAGCTGGCTGTCGGCGGCCTCGTTCCAGGAGACCACCCGGGTGCTGACCGAGGCGGCCATCGAGGGCCGCTCCGATCAGCTGTTCGGGCTCAAGGAGAACATCATCATCGGCAAGCTCATCCCGGCCGGATCCGGCATGGAGCGCTACCGCGACATCAAGCTGGAGATGCCCGGCGCCGAGCCGATGCCCTTCTGGGCCCTCGGGTCGGAGGGGGATGCCGGCACCGAGGACCTGGCCGCCTGGCTCCGGGACACCGGCGGTGAGGCCGGCCTGGGCTCCTTCGGCTCGGAGATCGACGCCAGCTGGCTGGGCGCCGTCCCGCCGGCCGAGGGGCTGTCCGACGGCATCCCCGACTTCGGGGGGTCCGACGGAACCGCCGGCAGCGACGGCCCGCTCGAAGCGGGGGCCTGACCCGGGCGCCCCGATCGAGCGTCGCCGCGCTTGGAACCGCAGGCCGGCCCGGTGGCATGCTTGCCCACCGAGGTCGGGATGCCGTAGCATGGAGTGCTTGCGGCTGCGCGCCGGACAGTAAGTCGTGCCTGCCCCGCAGCACCGCAGGAGGTCCGACGATTGCGTCGAGGCCTGAAGGATTCCCGCAGTCCAGAACGTTGAGGTAACGCGTGCCCACGATCTCCCAGCTGGTCCGCAAGGGCCGGGCCACCAAACCGACGAAGTCGAAGACCCCGGCCCTCCGGGGCGCGCCCCAGCGCCGGGGGGTCTGCACACGCGTCTACACCCACACCCCGAAGAAGCCGAATTCGGCCCTGCGGAAGGTGGCCAGGGTCCGGCTGACCAGCGGCCTCGAGATCACCGCCTACATCCCGGGCGAGGGCCACAACCTGCAGGAGCACTCGATCGTGCTGGTGCGCGGGGGGCGGGTCAAGGACCTGCCGGGCGTGCGCTACAAGGTGATCCGCGGCACGCTCGACGCCTCCGGGGTGCGGGAGCGGAACCAGGCCCGCAGCCGCTACGGCGCCAAGAAGGAGGCCTGATGCCACGCAAAGGCCCAGCCGTTCGCCGTGAGCTTCGACCCGACCCGGTCTACCACTCGGTGCTGGTCACCCAGGTGGTGAACCGGGTGCTCAGCCGGGGCAAGCGCACCCTGGCCGAGCGGATCGTCTACGACGCCCTCTCGGACGTGGCCGAGAAGTCGGGGAACGACCCGGTGGCCGTGCTCAAGAAGGCGGTCGAGAACACGCGACCCGAGCTCGAGGTCCGGAGCCGTAGAGTGGGGGGGCGACGTACCAGGTCCCGGTCGAGGTGCGGCCTCGTCGGGCGACCACCCTCTCCATCCGGTGGCTGGTGGGCTACTCGCAGCAACGACGCGAGAAGACCATGGCCGAGCGCTTGTCCAACGAGATCCGCGATGCGGCGAACGGCATCGGGGCGGCGGCCAAGCGCCGTGAGGACCTGCACAAGATGGCCGAGTCCAACAAGGCCTTCGCCCACTACCGCTGGTAGGCAGCGGCCCCCTGCGGGCCTGCGGCACCACCCCGGCGGTGAGCACGAAGACGAGCACGACCCAAGAACTGAGCAACCATGGCTGAAGCAACCACTCGCCAACATCCCCTGGCCAAGACCCGCAACATCGGGATCATGGCCCACATCGACGCGGGCAAGACGACCACCACCGAGCGGATCCTCTACTACACCGGCAAGAACTACAAGATCGGCGAGGTGCACGAGGGCGCCGCCACCATGGACTGGATGGTCCAGGAGCAGGAGCGCGGCATCACCATCACCTCTGCCGCCACCACCGCCATGTGGCGCGACACGGTGATCAACATCATCGACACCCCCGGGCACGTCGACTTCACCGTCGAGGTGGAGCGCTCGCTCCGGGTGCTGGATGGGGCGGTGGCCGTGTTCGACGCGGTCGCCGGGGTCGAGCCCCAGACCGAAACGGTCTGGCGCCAGGCCAACAAGTACGAGGTGCCCCGCATCTGCTTCGTCAACAAGATGGACCGGACCGGGGCCAACTTCCAGCAGTGCGTGGACATGATCCGGGACCGCCTCGACGCCGTGCCGGCGGTGATCCAGCTGCCGATCGGGTCGGAAGGGGACTTCCGGGGCGTGGTCGATCTGGTCGAGATGAAGGCCCTGGTGTGGGACGACGGCATGGGCGAGGAATGGGCCGAAGAGGAGATCCCGGCCGAGATGAAGGCGGTCGCCGAGGAGGCGAACCACCAGCTCATCGACGTCGTCTCCAACCACGACGACACCATCATGGAGAAGTACCTGGAGGGCGTGGACATCACCCCGGCCGACCTCCGGCGCGCCATCCGCACGGTGACCCTCGGCAGCCACGCCGTACCCATCCTGTGCGGGTCGGCCTTCAAGAACAAGGGCGTCCAGCCCATGCTCGACGCCGTCGTCGACTACCTGCCGAGCCCCACCGACGTCCTCCCGACAGTGGGCATGGTGCCCCGCAAGGAGGGCGTGACCGTCGAGCGTCCCGCCGACGACTCGGCCCCCTTCTCGGCGCTGGCCTTCAAGGTGATGACCGATCCCTATGTCGGCAAGCTCACCTACCTGCGGGTCTACTCGGGCATGCTGGCCAAGGGCTCGGGTGTCTTGAACTCGACCAAGGACCGCAAGGAGCGGATCGGACGGCTGCTCCAGATGCACGCCAACTCCCGCGAGGACCTCGACGCCGTCTACACCGGTGACATCGTGGCCGCCGTCGGGCTCAAGCAGACCACCACCGGTGACACCCTCTGCGACCCCAACGACCCGGTCGTGCTGGAGTCGTTGACCTTCCCCGAGCCGGTGATCCACGTGGCGGTCGAGCCGAAGACCAAGGCGGACCAGGACAAGCTGTCCAAGGCCCTGTTCGCCCTGTCCGAGGAGGACCCGACCTTCCGGGTCAAGTCCGACGAGGAGACCGGCCAGACGGTGATCTCGGGCATGGGCGAGCTCCACCTCGAGGTCCTGGTGGACCGGATGCTGCGCGAGTTCAGCGTCGACGCCAACGTGGGCAAGCCCCAGGTGGCCTACCGCGAGACCATTCGCAAGAAGGTCGAGAAGGTGGAGTACCGCCACGTCCGCCAGACCGGGGGCAAGGGCCAGTACGGCCATGTGGTGATCACCCTCGAGCCCAATTCGGGCCAGGGCTACGAGTTCGTGGACAAGATCACCGGTGGCGTGATCCCGAAGGAGTACATCCCCTCGGTCGACCAGGGGATGCGGGAGGCGCTCACCTCGGGCGTGCTGGCCGGCTACCCGACCGTCGACGTCAAGGTGACGCTCACCTACGGCTCCTACCACGACGTGGACTCGTCCGAGATGGCCTTCAAGATCGCCGGTTCGATGGCGATCAAGAAGGCCGCCAACCTGGCCAACCCGGTGCTGCTCGAGCCGGTGATGGCGGTCGAGGTGACCACCCCGGAGGACTACATGGGCGACGTGATCGGCGACCTGTCCGCCCGCCGGGGCAAGGTCGAGGGAATGGAGCAACGGGGGACCAGCCACATCGTCAGGGCACAGGTACCGCTGAGCGATATGTTCGGCTACGCTACCGACCTGCGCTCGCGCACTCAGGGACGGGCCACGTACTCGATGCAGTTCCACGCGTACAACGAGGTTCCCGAGTCGATTGCCAAGGAGATCATCGCCAAGGCGCGTGGAGAGTAGGCGGCGTGCAACCGGGTGGCCACGGGTGGCATCCGTCAGGAAGACTGCAGTCATACCGCATCACCCGGAGTTGACCAGGTAGTTCACCAGGTTCGATCCCGGTGGCCCCGGCCGCCGTGGCGAACCCAGCCACAGGACCAGAGTCACACAGGCAGCAGCGCTTCACCGCAGAGTCAGAAGAAGGACCGACACACGAAGAGACGACAGGCAGACGCCTGCGTCGCGGCGGGCCCGAGGGGGTGCCGCCCGAGATCAGGGAGCATTACCCCAGCCATGGCCAAGCAGAAGTTCGAGCGCACCAAGCCACACGTGAACGTGGGAACGATGGGGCACATCGACCACGGCAAGACCACGCTCACCGCGGCCATCACCAAGGTCCTGCACGACAATGACCCGACCACACAATTCACGCCCTTCGACCAGATCGACAAGGCGCCCGAGGAGAAGCAGCGCGGCATCACGATCTCCATCGCCCACGTCGAGTACGAGACGCCCAACCGGCACTACGCCCACGTCGACATGCCGGGCCACGCCGACTACATCAAGAACATGATCACCGGCGCCGCCCAGGTGGACGGGGCCATCCTGGTGGTCTCGGCGGCGGACGGCCCCATGCCGCAGACCCGCGAGCACGTGCTGCTGGCCCGCCAGGTGGGCGTCCCCTACATCGTGGTCGCCCTCAACAAGGCGGACCAGGTCGACGACGAGGAGCTGCTGGACCTGGTCGAGCTGGAGGTCCGGGAGCTTCTCAACGAGTACGAGTTCCCGGGCGACGACACCCCGATCGTCCGGGTGAGCGCGCTCAAGGCCCTGGAGGGCGACCCTGAGTGGTCGGCGAAGATCCTCGAGCTCATGGCGGCGGTGGACGAGTACATCCCCGAGCCCGAGCGCGACGTCGAGAAGCCCTTCCTCATGTCCGTCGAGGACGTCATGTCGATCACCGGTCGTGGCACCGTCGTGACCGGCAAGGTGGAGCAGGGGGTCGTGAAGGTGGGCGAGGAAGTCGAGGTCGTCGGCCTGCGCGACACCCAGAAGACCACGGTCACCGGCATCGAGATGTTCCGCAAGCTCCTCGACGAGGGGCGGGCCGGTGACAATATCGGCGCCCTGCTGCGGGGGACGAAGAAGGAAGAGGTGGAGCGGGGCCAGGTGCTGTGCAAGCCCGGGTCGATCACCCCGCACACCAAGTTCGAGGCCACCGTCTACGTCCTGAACAAGGACGAGGGTGGGCGGCACAAGCCTTTCTTCACCAACTATCGCCCGCAGTTCTACTTCCGGACCACCGATGTGACCGGCACCATCAGCCTGCCCGAGGGCACCGAGATGGTCATGCCCGGTGACAACACCGAGATGACGGTGGAGCTGGGCAAGCCGATCGCCATGGACGAAGGGCTCCGGTTCGCCATCCGAGAGGGTGGCCGGACGGTGGCCTCGGGTCGGGTCACGAAGATCCTGGCCTAGGCCCGGCCGGCGAACGAACCTACGAGAGGACGCTGTACCCATGGCCGCAGAGGGCCCCCGTCAGAAGATCAGGATCCGCCTCAAGGCCTACGACCACGAGATCCTCGACCAGTCCACCGAGAAGATCGTGCAGACCGTGCTCCGGACCCAGGCCAAGGTGCTCGGGCCGGTGCCGCTCCCCACGGAGAAGCACCGCTACACCGTGGTCCGGTCGCCCCACAAGTACAAGGACAGCCGGGAGCACTTCGAGATGAGGGTGCACAAGCGCCTGGTCGACATCGTGGAGCACACGCCGAAGACGGTCGACTCGCTGCAACGGCTCGACCTCCCGGCCGGCGTGGACATCGAGATCAAGATCCAGACCGTCTGAGCGGGTCTCGCCCGGACGCCTCCCGGGGCGGCTCGGGGGGAGCGGGTGGGTGAGGCCGACCCGGACGAGACCGGTCCCACCACCCCATCCGGAACAGGGCAGACGTCGCCGTCACCCCGTTGTCAGGCCCTCGGCGGTGGTATATAGTCGTCAGTCGCCCGATTTCGGGCTGCCAACGTGAGAAGGACGTGCCCGCGAGCCTGCCGACTGTCGGCGGGGACCTCGGGCCAGACCAGGCGAGCGCTCCGCTCGGGTTCATCCGAGCGGAGCGTCTGTGTGCAAGCCGATGTGGGTGGGGCATCGGTCCTGTCAACAGCGCAGGGTTTCGAGCGCGTCGAGTTGTACCAGCAGAACTGTGTTGCAAAGGGGTCCGTGCCGGCCGGCCCGGACCGAGTGAAGAGCCGAGACGGAGAGTCCAGTGGCCACCAAGGCGATCGTGGGCGAGAAAGTGGGAATGACCCAGATCTGGGACGATCAGCACCGGGCCATACCGGTGACGGTCGTGCGCGTCGCTCCGGTCCGTGTGGTGCAGGTCAAGACGCCTGAGAACGAGGGCTACTCGGCGTTGCAGGTGACCTTCGGCCACCGGCGGCTCTCGACCTTGACCCAGCCCGAGCAGGGCCACTTCGGCCGGGCCGGTGTCGACGCCGGGCGGCGGCTGGTCGAGCTCCGCATCGACGATGTCGCTGAGTTCGAGGTGGGCCAGGAACTGGCCGCCGACGTCCTGCAGGCGGGCGAGCTGGTCGACGCCATCGCCGTGTCCAAGGGCAAGGGATTCGCCGGGGCCATGAAACGCCACAACTTCAAGGGCCAGGGCGCTTCCCACGGCAACCACAAGAAGCACCGGTCGCCCGGTGCGGTCGGCGCCTGCGCCACGCCCTCACGGGTGTTCAAGGGGACCCGGATGGCCGGGCGGATGGGCGGTCACCAGGTGACCACGCTCAACCTCGAGGTCGTCCAGGCGGACCCGGAGCGGGAGCTCGTCCTGATCAAGGGGGCGGTGCCGGGGCCGAGGGGCGGGACGGTGATCCTGCGGGACGCCGTCAAGGCACCCCTGGTCAAGGGGAACAAGGCGTCATGACCTCCACCGCCACCAGGGGAGCGATCGCCGGAACCGGGACCCCCGGCGAGGTCCGCCGGCTCCGCCGGCCCGCTCCCGAGCGCCGCACGGTCAGCCGTCGCTCGACCACGGGCACCGACCTCGGCCCGGTCGACCTGGAGCCGTCCGTCTTCGGCATCGAGCCGAACCAGGCGGTGCTCCACCAGGTGGTCACGGCCCAGCTGGCGGCGGCCCGCTCGGGGACCCAGTCGACCAAGACCCGGGCCGAGGTGCGGGGCGGCGGAGCCAAGCCTTTCCGCCAGAAGGGGACGGGTCGGGCCCGGCAGGGCTCCACCCGCTCGCCGCAGTGGGTGGGAGGGGGCGTGGCCCTCGGTCCCAAGCCGCGGTCGTATGCGCAGAAGACACCGAAGAAGATGGTCCAGCTGGCTCTGCGCTCCGCCCTGTCCGACCGGGCCTCGGATGGCCGGGTGGCACTGGTCGACGCCTGGGCGTTCGACGTGCCGAGCACCAAGGCGGCCATCGCCGCCCTGGCCGACCTCGGCCTGTCCGGACGCGTGCTGGTGGTGCTCGGTGACGAGGACGGGTACGCCGACCGCTCGTTCGGCAACCTGCCCGCGGTCCAGACCATCATGGCCGCCGAGCTCAACGCCTACGACATCCTGGTCAACGACTGGGTGGTCTTCACCGACGCCACCCTGCCCGGCGGCTCGGGTGCGGGGTCCGAAGACCCGGCGGCCGGGGCCGACGGGGCCGGGGCCGACGGGGTTGAGGCCGACGGGGCCGGTGAAGGGTCATGAGAGATCCTCACAACGTCCTCATCCGGCCGGTCGTGTCGGAGAAGTCCTACTCCCTGATGGACGACAACGTCTACGTGTTCGTGGTCGACCCGTCCGCCACGAAGATCGATGTGCGACGGGCCGTCGAGGAGGCCTTTGGCGTCCGGGTGGCCAGTGTCAATACCCTCAACCGGAAGGGCAAGACCAAGCGCAACCGCAAGAACAACACGCTCGGCCACCGTCCTGACACCAAGCGGGCCATCGTCACCCTGGCCCAGGGTGACTCGATCGATCTCTTCGAGAGCTGAGGGACCGGTAGACCATGCCACTTCGTCCACGAAAGCCCACCAGCCCCGGGCGTCGGTTCCAGACGGTCTCGGACTTCTCCGAGATCACCCGTGATCGCCCCGAGAAGTCCCTCCTCTCCCCGAAGCCGTCCACCGGCGGCCGCAACAGCCACGGCCGGAAGACGTCGCGCCACCGTGGTGGCGGCCACAAGCAGCGCTATCGGGTCATCGACTTCAAGCGGGACAAGGACGGTGTGCCGGCCAAGGTCGCCGCCATCGAGTACGACCCGAGCCGCAACGCCCGCATCGCCCTGCTCCACTACCTCGATGGGGAGAAGCGGTACATCCTCGCTCCGGCCCAGGTCCGGGTGGGAGACCGGCTGCAGTCCGGCCAGGGCGCGGAGATCCGGGCCGGCAACGCCCTCCCGCTGCGCTACGTCCCGGTCGGCTCGGTCGTCCACAATGTGGAGCTTCGTCCCGGTGGCGGCGGGAAGCTGGCCCGCGGTGCCGGGATGAGCGTGCAGCTGGTGGCCAAGGAGGGCGCATTCGCCACCCTCCGGCTCCCCTCGACCGAGATGCGGAGGGTCTCCATCGACTGCCGGGGAACCCTCGGCATCGTGGGCAACTCCGAGGCCGAGCTCACCAAGATCGGCAAGGCCGGCCGGAACCGGTGGAAGGGCAAGCGCCCTCAGACACGGGGCGTGGCCATGAACCCGGTCGACCACCCGCTGGGCGGGGGCGAAGGCAAGTCCTCCGGCGGGCGCCACCCGGTCTCGCCGTGGGGAAAGCCCGAAGGCCGCACCCGGGCACGCAACAAGGACTCCGACAAGATGATCGTCCGCCGACGCCGCACCCGCGGTGCACGGCGATAGGGAAGACCAGAGGGAACGCCAGCCATGCCCCGTAGTCTCAAGAAGGGTCCGTTCGTCGACGACCACCTCCTCAAGAAGGTCGATGCGCTCAACGCCTCGGGAGACAAGAAGGTCATCAAGACCTGGTCGCGCCGTTCGACGATCATCCCCGACATGGTCGGCCACACGGTGGCGGTGCACGATGGCCGCAAGCACATACCGGTCTACGTGACCGAATCGATGGTCGGTCACAAGCTGGGGGAATTCGCGCCCACCCGGACGTTCAAGTTCCACGCCGGCCAAGAGCGGGCTGGGAGGCGCTGACATGCCCGGGGTGAAGACCAACGAGCGCGAGGGCACCCGGGCCGTCCTCCGCCACAGTCGCGTGTCGGCCTACAAGGTCCGCCAGGTCCTCGATCAGATCCGCGGCCAGGACGTCGACCGGGCGGCGGAGACCCTGACCCTCGGGGACCGCGACGCGGCGGTGACCGTCGGCAAGGTGCTGGCCTCCGCTGTGGCCAATGCCGTGCACAACGACGGGATGGACGCCGAGGAGCTCTACGTGTCGGCGTGCTACGCCGACGAGGGTGCCACCCTCAAGCGGTGGCGCCCCCGGGCGCGGGGGCGGGCGACGCGGATCCGAAAGCGGACGTCGCACATCACCATCATCGTGAGCCGGCTTCCCGAGGACCGGATCGCCCGGCGCCGGGCGCGCCAGGCCGCCAACACCGCCCAGCGCTCCCGTCGGGTGGCCGGGTCCCGCCGCCGCCAGCAGGCCGAGTCGACCGCGCCGCAGGCCGGCACGGTGGAGGACAGCGGGCTCGAAGAGGGCGACGACCTCGGGACCGACGAGTTCGAGACCGACGAGCTCGAGACGGACGAGCTCGAGACGGAGGACATCGAGACGGACGAGCTCGAGGCCGGAGAGGTCGAGACCGACGAGGCGGCGGAGACCGAGGAGGTCGACGAGGCTGACGATTCCGAAGTCGAGGGGCCGGAGGCCACGGTCACGGCCGAGGCCGATGAGCCTCCCGGTGACCGACCGCAGGATGCAGACGGCGACAGTGCCGACGAGCAGGATGAGAAGGGCAAGTAGATGGGCCAGAAGGTAAACCCGTACGGGTTCAGACTCGGCATCACGACCGATTGGAAGTCGCGCTGGTTCGAGGAGCGCAACTACCAGAACTGTGTGATCGAGGACTGGGAGATCCGCGACTACCTGATGTCCCAACTCGAGTCGGCCGCCGTCAGCCGCATCGAGATCGAGCGGACCCGCGATCGTCTGCGGGTCGACATCCATACCGCCCGCCCGGGCATCGTGATCGGCCGGCGCGGCGCCGAGGCCGATCGGTTGAAGAAGAAGATCGAGGAGATCACCGGCCTCAACAACCGGATCCAGCTCAACATCCAGGAGATCAAGCAGCCCGAGCTCGATGCCGCTCTCATCGCCCAGGGGATCTGTGACCAGCTGGCCCGCCGGGTGGCGTTCCGCCGCGCCATGAAGCGTTCGATCCAGACGGTGCAGAAGGCCGGCGCCCTCGGGGTACGGGTGCAGTGCGCGGGCCGTCTCGGTGGATCCGAGATGTCCCGCAAGGAGTCCTACCGTGAGGGACGGGTCCCCTTGCACACGCTCCGGGCCGACATCGACTACGGCTTTCGCGAGGCCAAGACCACCTTCGGCCGTATCGGGGTGAAGGTGTGGATCTACAAGGGCGACATCCTGCCCTACAAGATCTCGACGGAGGACAAGATCACCCGAGAGGCGGCCATGGCCGTCGGTGAGACCTCGGGCCAGGCGGGCGAGGCACCCCGTCGACTCATCACCGCCGGCGGCGGTCGGCGTCGTGCCGAGCAGGGTGCTCCCGGCAGCGTGGTCACCGTCGATGCCGACTCCACCGGTGAGACCGAGATCCCCGAAGGTCTGGTGGACCGCCCGACGGCCGATATCGTCGCTCCTCCGGCGGTGCCTGACGAGCTCGAGCGCATCCTGACCGAGGACGAGGAGATCGAGCGCCGGACCCGGGAGCACCACGAGACGCCGCACTTCCGCAAGGAGGTGGACTGACATGCTGATGCCCCGCAAGGTCAAGCATCGCAAGCAGCAGCGCGGCCGCACGAAGGGCAAGGCCAAGGGCGGCTACGACGTCACCTTCGGCGACTTCGGGATCCAAGCCCTGGAGCCCGCCTGGCTCACGGCCCGTCAGATCGAGGCGGCTCGGATCGCCATGACCCGCCATGTCAAGCGCGGCGGGAAGATCTGGATCCGGGTGTTCCCCGATCGCCCGGTGACCCAGAAGCCGGCCGAGACCCGGATGGGCTCGGGCAAGGGGAACCCGGAGCACTGGGTGGCAGTGGTCAAGCCGGGTCGGATCCTCTTCGAGCTGGCCGGGGTCGAGCCCGGGTTGGCCCGGGAGGCCATGGACCGGGCCATCCAGAAGCTCCCACTCAAGGCCCGCTTCGTCGTGCGCCCCGGGACGCACGGCAGCCCGGAGGTGCACATCTGATGGCCACCGCCGCCGAGATCTCCGAGCTCGACACCGAAGAGCTCGAGCGCCAGCTGAGCGAGACGCGGCGCGAGCTGTTCAACCTGCGGTTCCAGCTGGCCACCGGGCAACTGGACAACTCCACGCGCATCGGGCACGTGCGCAAGGACGTGGCCCGCATGATGACCGAGCTGCGCATCCGCGAGATCGCCGAGGCGGAGGGGATGGCGCTCGACGACCTTCCCGCCCATCAGGCCGCTGCCCGCCGGCGCTCCGAGGACGAGGCGCTGGGCCGGAGCAAGACCACCGCCTCCGAGCGCCGGGCGGCAGCCCGGGCGGAGGAGGAGACGACTGCCGAGGAAGGCGCCGCCATCGACGAGGACGAGCTGGCCGAGGAGGTGGCCGACGACGACGGCATGCCGGTTGTCGACCACGTCGCGGACGACGAGGCCGCCGACGAGGATCCCGACGAAACGGACGCAGATGCCGCCGAGGCGGCCGCCGCAGAGGAGAAGAAGTGATGGCTGATGAGCAGGTCGCTGACCCGGCGCCGAGAGCCAACCGCCGCAAGGTGCGCGAGGGCCTGGTGGTGTCCGACTCCATGCAGTCGACCGTCGTCGTGGCCGTGATCGAACGCGTGCGCCACCCCCGGTACGGCAAGACCGTCCAGCGGACCAAGCGCCTCTATGTGCACGACGCCGAGGATGCGGCCAAGGTGGGCGATCGCGTCCGGGTGGTGGAGACCAGGCCCATGTCGAAGCTGAAGCGCTGGCGGCTGGCCGAAGTGCTGGAGCGAGCCCGATGATCCAGCAGGAATCCCGCCTGCGGGTGGCCGACAACTCGGGAGCCAAGGAGGTTCTCTGCATCAAGGTGCTCGGGGGCTCCCGCCGCCGCTACGCCTCGATCGGAGATGTCTTCGTGGCCACCGTGAAGGACGCCATCCCGGGGGCGGCCGTCAAGCGCGGTGAAGTGGTGAAGTGCGTCGTCGTCCGCACGAAGAAGGAGAAGCGCCGGCCAGACGGCAGCTACATCCGCTTCGACGAGAACGCGGCCGTCCTCATCAATGACCAGCAGCAACCGCGAGGGACCCGCATCTTCGGCCCGGTGGGGCGTGAGTTGCGCGACAAGCGCTTCATGCGGATCGTCTCCCTCGCACCGGAGGTGTTGTAGATGCGAATTCGAAAGGGCGACAAGGTGCAGGTGATCTCGGGCAAGGACCGGGGCAAGCAGGCGCACGTGGTCCGGGCCCTGCCCGCCGAGGGCCGGGTCATCGTCGAGGGCGTGCATGTGGCCAAGCGCCACGCCAAGCCCACCCGGGCCACCATGCAGGGCGGGGTGATCGACAAGTTCATGCCCGTGTCGGTGTCCTCGGTGGCCATCGTGTGCGGGTCGTGCGGCCCCACCCGTATCGGGACCCGGATCGACGAGCAGGGGCGGAAGCTGCGCGTCTGCAAGAAGTGCGGAGCCGATCTGTGATGGCCACGGCGACGACGGAGAACCGACCGCGGCTCAAGGAGCGCTACGACAGCCAGCTCCGGTCCGAGCTCAAGGAGTCCCTCGGGCTCGGGAACATCATGGAGGTCCCGCGGATCACCAAGATCGTGATCAACATGGGCGTCGGTCTGGCCACCCAGCAGAAGTCGCTGATCGAGGGGGCCACCCGCGACCTCGAGATCATCGCCGGCCAGAAGCCGGTCGTGACCCGGGCCCGGAAGTCGATCGCCTCGTTCAAGCTGCGCGAGGGACAGGAGATCGGCGCCAAGGTGACTCTGCGAGGCGATCGGGCGTGGGAGTTCCTCGATCGCCTGCTGGCCATGGCCATCCCCCGCATACGCGACTTCCGTGGGCTGTCGCCCCGATCGTTCGACGGCCACGGCAACTACACCTTCGGCGTCACCGAGCAGCTCATCTTTCCCGAAATCGACTACGACCGCATCGACACCATCCGGGGCATGGACATCACCATCGCCACCACCGCACGCAACGACGACGAGGGCCGGGCGCTGTTGGCCGCATTCGGCTTCCCGTTCCGACAGGAGAACCAATAACCCCATGGCGAAGAAGGCTCTGACAGAAAAGCAGCAGCGCACACCCAAGTTCAAGGTGCGCGGGTACACCCGATGCCGCCGGTGCGGCCGGCCGAAGTCGGTCTACCGGAAGTTCGGCCTGTGCCGCATCTGTCTACGAGTGATGGTGCACGCGGGCGAGATCCCCGGCGTGACCAAGGCCAGCTGGTGAGAGGAGGCGGACCACGATGACGATGACTGACCCGATTGCCGACATGTTGACCCGCATCCGGAACGCCAACACGGCCCACTTCGACACGGTCAGGATGCCCGGCTCGAAGCTCAAGGAGTCACTGGCCGCCATCCTGGCCGACGAGGGGTACATCGTGGGCTACCAGGTGAACGACGAGCCTGGGAAGCCGGGACGAACCCTGGAGATCACCATGAAGTACGCCCCTGACCGGGCCCGGACCATCTCCGGCATCAAACGGGTCTCCAAGCCGGGTCTGCGGATCTACGCGCGGGCCGACAAGATGCCGCGGGTGCTCGGCGGGCTCGGCGTGGCGGTGGTTTCCACTTCCAAGGGCCTGATGACCGACCGCGAGGCGCGCAAGCGCCGTATGGGGGGAGAGGTGCTCTGCTATGTCTGGTAGTGGTCTGGTCGCCTCCCGCTCGATCGACGGAGGTGCGGGCTGATGTCACGGATCGGACGTACGCCGATCGACGTCCCGTCCGGGGTGACGGTGGCGCTGGGCGACGACAACTCGGTGACGGTCAAGGGACCCCAGGGTGAGCTGGCCCGGACGGTTCCCTCGGCCATCACCATTCGCCAGGAGGGCGATGTGCTGGTGGTCGAGCGCCCCGACGACCAGCGTCAGAACCGCGCCCTGCACGGCCTCACCCGCTCCCTGGTGGCCAACATGGTGGCCGGGGTGACCCAAGGGTTCTCCAAGGAGCTGGAGATCGTCGGCGTCGGCTACCGGGCCGTCGCCAAGGGTCCGTCCGCCCTCGAGCTGGCCCTCGGCTTCTCTCATCCGGTGAACGTGAGCGCCCCCGACGGGGTGACGTTCGAGGTGCCGTCGGCCACCAGGATCATCGTCAAGGGGATCGACAAGGAACGAGTCGGCCAAGTGGCCGCGGACATCCGCAAGCTGCGCAAACCCGAGCCCTACAAGGGCAAGGGGGTTCGCTACGCCGGCGAGAGGGTCGTGCGCAAGGCCGGGAAGGCAGCCAAGTAGATGACCCGCACCGCCCACAAGTTGGAGCTTCGTCGGCGCCGTCACGCCCGCGTCCGGCGGCGGATCCGGGGCACAGCCGTTCGGCCCCGGCTGGCCGTGTTCCGTTCCCACAAGCACATCTCCGCCCAGCTGATCGATGACGACGCCGGGCGGACGCTCGCCGCCGCCTCGTCGGTCGAGACCGAGCTCCGGGGTGCGTCCGGCGGGAACGTCGACGCGGCCAGAAAGGTCGGTGCCCTGGTGGCGTCGCGGGCGAAGAGCGCCGGCATCACGGCCGTCGTGTTCGATCGCGGCGGTTACGCCTATCACGGGCGGGTGGCCGCGCTGGCCGACGCCGCCCGCGCCGAAGGACTGGAGTTCTAGACATGGCCGCCAACGATCTGCAGTACGAGGAGCGGACCATCCGGGTCAACCGGGTGTCCAAGGTGGTGAAGGGGGGCCGGCGGTTCTCCTTTGCCGCCCTGATGGTGGTCGGCGACGGCAACGGCCGGGTCGGGCTGGGCTACGGCAAGGCCAAGGAAGCCGGCCTGGCCGTGCAGAAGGGAATCGAGGAAGCCCGCAAGAACATGTTCGACGTCCCCTTGGCCGGCTCGACCATCACCCATCCCATCCTGGGCGAGAGCGGAGCGGGTCGGGTGTTGCTCAAGCCGGCCGCCCCCGGTACCGGGGTGATCGCCGGTGGCGCGGCCCGGGCCATTCTCGAGATGGCCGGCATCCGCGACATCCTGGCCAAGTCCCTCGGCTCGTCCAACGGGATCAACGTGGCCCACGCCACCATCGCCGGCCTGAAAGGCCTGAAGCGTCCTGACGAGATCGCCGCGCTCCGCGGCAAGCCCGTCGACGAGGTCGTCCCCGCCGCCCTGCTCCGCGCCTACCGCGAGCGCCGGCGCGAGGCCGATCTGTTCACGGAGGTGAGCTGAGATGAGCCCGACCGGGTCACCGGCGGAGAAGGCCGCCCCGGCGAAGGCACCGGCGTCCAAGCCGGCCCCGAGGAAGGCCGCCGGCTCGACCAAGGCAACCACCAGGGCTCGGGGCTCGACCAAGGCCGCCACCGAGGCGGCCGCCCTGGCCAAGCCGGCTACCGGGGCCCCGGCCAAGGCCACCGGCTCGAGGAAGACCGGCGACGACGGCCACGACCCCCTGGTTGCGGGTTACCCAGGTAAGGTCGGCCATAGGCACCAAACCGAAGCACCGCGGCACCCTCGGGGCGTTGGGCTTGAGGGGGATCGGGCGGACCAATGTGTTGCCCGACCGTCCGGAGATCCGCGGCATGCTGGCCCGCGTCCCTCACCTGGTGGAGGTCGTGCCGGTCGAGCAAGACGAGAAAGGCTGACCATGAAGGTCCACGAGCTCCGACCACCTGCAGGGTCGACCCGGGCCCGCCGACGGGTGGGACGTGGCATCGCCGGCAAGGGTGGCAAGACCGCCGGGCGCGGCACCAAGGGCCAGGGGGCCCGCGACACGATCCCGCTGGGCTTCGAGGGCGGCCAGCTGCCCCTGATGCAGCGCATCCCGAAGCTCCGCGGCTTCAAGAACCCGTTCCGGGTGGTCTACACCCCGGTCAACATCGGCGCGCTGGAGACGGCGGAGCGGGATGCCATCGATCCGGCCGCCATGGTCGAGCTCGGACTGGCCGGGAAGGGTGAGCTGGTGAAGATCCTCGGCGGCGGCACGCTGTCCCGAGCCATCCGAGTGGAAGCACACGCATTCTCGAAATCGGCCGAGGCCTCGATCACCGCGGCCGGAGGTTCGATCACCGTCGTGCCCCTGCCGTTCGGCCACGGCCGCCCGCCGGCCCACGGCAACGCGCTCACCAACCGGTAGCATCGGCCCACCGCGGCGTCGAGGAGCCCAATGCTCGCCAGTCTGGCCAACATCTTCCGGATCCCCGATCTTCGTAAGAAGGTCCTCTTCACCCTGACCGTCATCGCCCTGTACCAGTTCGGGGCCAACGTGCCGGTACCGTTCGTCAACTTCTCCAAAGTTGCCCAGCTCACTGCGGCATCGAAATCCTCGGGCGTGCTGGGCTTCCTCAACCTGTTCTCGGGCGGGGCGCTGACCCGCATGGCCGTGTTCGGTCTCGGGATCATGCCCTACATCACCTCGAGCATCATCATCCAGCTGCTGGCCACGGTCATCCCCAAGCTCGAACAGTGGCGCGACCAGGGGGCGGTCGGTCAGAAGAAGCTGACCCAGACGACCAGGTACCTCACCGTCGCCCTGGCCCTCATGCAGTCCACCGGCTTGGTCTATCTGTTCCACAAGGGTGGAGGTGGGCTGTTCGGCACCTCCAACAACGTGGACCTCATCCTCAACTACTCGATCTGGCGGGCGGCCTTCATCGTCTTGACCCTCACGGCCGGGACGGCCTTCGTGATGTGGCTGGCCGAGCTCATCACCCAGCGGGGCATCGGGCAGGGCATGTCCATCCTGATCTTCGCCAACGTGGTGGCGGGCATCCCCTCCGGTCTCAACACCGTCCTCCAGGAGGGAGGACGGGTCAAGTTCGCGGTGATCCTCCTGGTGTCGCTGGCCCTGCTGGTCTTGATCGTCTTCGTCGACCAGGGCCAGCGGCGCATCCCCGTGACCTTCGCCAAGCGGGTGGTGGGCCGCAAGATGTACGGCGGGTCCAACACGTACATCCCGCTCAAGGTGAACCAGGCCGGGGTCATCCCGATCATCTTCGCCAGCTCGGTGCTCTACATCCCGGTGCTGCTGTCGAACGTCATCCCCTCGTCGACCTTCCGGAGCTGGGTCAACCACAACGTGACCCCGACCTCGGTCTTCTACATCCTCACCTACTTCGTCTTCATCCTGCTCTTCACCTTCTTCTACGTCTATGTGGCGTTCGACCCGCACCAGCAGGCCGACATCATCCGCAAGCAGGGTGGCTACATCCCCGGCATCCGGCCGGGACAGCCCACCGAGCGGTACCTGGCCCACATTCTCAACCGGATCACCTGGCCCGGGGCACTGTTCCTCGGGGCGGTGGCCGTGACCCCCTCCCTGCTGATGGCGGCATGGAACATCACCAGCTATCCCTTCTACGGCACGACTCTCCTCATCGCCGTGGGCGTGGCTCTCGAGACCATGAAGCAGATCGACAGTCAGCTCATGATGCGAAACTACGAGGGCTTCCTCAAGTAAGTGGTACCCGGAGCCAGGCTCGTAGTCCTCGGCAAGCAGGGGGCGGGCAAGGGGACGCAGTGTGTCCGCCTGTCCCACCACTATGTCGTGCCCCACGTCTCCACGGGAGACATGCTGCGCGCCGCGGTCAAACAGGAGACCCCGCTCGGCCTGAAGGCCAAGGACCAGATGGACCGGGGGGAGTTGCTGGGCGACGAGCTGATCATGGAGATGGTGGCCGAGCGCCTGGGGGAGAGCGACGTGCGGGCCCGCGGGTTCGTGCTGGACGGGTGCCCGCGCACGGTGGCCCAGGCCGAGGGGCTGGCCGCCATCCTCGCTCCCTACGATCTCGACGTGGTCATCGACATCGAGATCCACACCACCCAGGTCCTCCGCCGGCTGGCGGCCCGACGGGTGTGTGTCGACTGCGGGTCGAACTACTCGCTGTCCGCTCCTCCCTTGATCAACTGGACGTGTGACGTCTGTGGCGGCGAGGTGGTGCAGCGCAAGGACGACACCGAAGAGGCCATCTCTCGCCGCCTCGAGCTCTACGAGCTGCAGACCGCGCCGCTCATCGAGTGGTACCGGGCCCGGAACCAGTTGGAGGCGGTCCCGGGCACCGGGACGCCGGACGCCGTGACCCGACGGATGGTCAAGGTGATCGAGCAGCGGCGTCAGAAGGGGAGCGGGTTCTGATGCGCCGCACCCCCGAGGAGCTGGCCAAGATGCGCAAGGCCGGCCGGGTGGTCGCCGAGATCCATGAGGCTACCCGGGCCGTGATCCGGCCCGGCGTTTCGACCGCCGAGATCGACCGGGTGGCCCGCCAGGTCCTCGACCGACGCGGGGCCGGCTCCAACTTCCTCAACTACCACGGTTTCCCGGCCGTCGTCTGCACGTCGCCCAACTCCATGATCGTGCACGGCATTCCGGCCGAGTCGGTCATCCTCGAAGAAGGGGACATCATCTCGGTGGACTGCGGGGCGATCGTGGAGGGCTACCACGGCGATGCCGCCTACACCATGGGGGTCGGCGAGGTCTCCGACGAGGCCAGCCGCCTGATGGAGGTCACCCGAGACAGCCTGTCCGCCGGGATCGAGCAGCTCCGTCCGGGGAACCGCCTCCACGAGGTGGGCCGGGCGGTCCAGGCCGTGGCCGAGGGGGCCGGCTTCTCGGTCGTCCGCGAGTACGTGGGCCACGCCATCGGCACGGCCATGCACGAGGAGCCCCAGGTCCCCAACTACTGGCCGGGTTCGCCCGGGCCCACGCTCAAGTCGGGGATGGTCTTCGCCGTCGAGCCCATGGTCAACGCCGGCTCGGCCGCCACGGTCCAGCTGGACGACGGGTGGAGCGTGGTCACGGCCGACGGCCGCCTGTCGGCCCACTTCGAGCACACCATCGCCGTGACCGATGACGGCCCGGAGGTCTTCACGACCCTCTGATCGGCCCTGACCGGTGGTTTCTCCGTACCGAGCTGGCAATTCGGCGCCGAGGGGCTAAACTGGTCATCCGGCTGGCCACGGGCTGGTGGTGGCATGCCGATCCCGCTGCGGTGGCGCCCCCAGGCGTGCCTCCCAATGCGACGCACAACGAATGACGGGCGCGCCGTTCGTTGTGCTCGCCGGCCCTCGGGCCGAGTGGACCAGAACAAAGACAATCGAGGAGATTCACCTGCCCAAGCCCAAGGAAGATGCCATCGTGCTGGAGGGGACGGTGGTCGAGCCGTTGCCCAACGCCATGTTCCGCGTGGAGCTCGAGAACGGACACAAGGTCCTGGCCCACAGTTCCGGCAAGATGCGGATGCACCGCATCCGCATCCTCCCCGGCGACAAGGTTCAGGTGGAGATCACCCCCTACGACTTGGCCCGGGGGAGGATCACCTACCGCTACAAGTGACCCGGCCGGACGGCCGGGCCACCCCGACCAAACGGGGTCGGCCCACCGGGTCGCCTGGTCAACCGGGAGGCGGCAGGGGGATCACACCCAGGGGGCCCGGGTGGACGACGGAATCGGGTGCCGACTGGCACACGGTGGCCGAGGAGACAATGACCGAGGAGACGGTGGCCGAGGAGCAGGACGAGACAAGGATGATGAAGTGAAGGTTCGACCGAGCGTCAAGCCAATGTGCGAGAAGTGCAAGGTGATCCGGCGTCACCGCCGGGTCGTGGTCATCTGCGACAACCCGCGCCACAAGCAGCGCCAGGGCTGATGCGCGCCCAGCCGGTGGACCGGCGAAGGAACCAAGGAAGGCAGGACACATGGCCCGTATAGCCGGCGTGGACATTCCCCGCGAGAAGCGGCTCGAGATCTCCCTCACCTATATCTACGGCGTCGGCCGTACCACCGCCCAGCGGGTCTGCCAGGCCACCGACACCAGCCCCGACACCCGGGTCCGGGACCTGACCGACGAGGAGGTGACCCGCCTCCGCAACTACATCGACGCCAGCGTGCGGGTCGAGGGCGACCTGCGCCGAGATGTGTCCCAGGACATCAAGCGCAAGATGGAGATCGGCTGCTACCAGGGGATCCGCCACCGGAAGGGCCTGCCGGTCCACGGCCAACGCACCCACACCAACGCCCGCACTCGCAAGGGACCGAAGAAGACGGTCGCCGGAAAGAAGAAGGTCCGCAAGTAATGGCCAAGACCACCAAGCCCGCCGCATCGACCCGGCGCCCCCGCAAGCGCGAGCGAAAGAACGTGACCTTCGGCGTGGCTCACATCAAGAGCTCGTTCAACAACACCATCGTCTCCATCGCCGACCCCGAGGGCAACGTGCTGGCCTGGGCCTCGGCGGGCAACGTGGGCTTCAAGGGCTCGCGGAAGTCGACACCGTTCGCCGCCCAGCTGGCCGCCGAGCAGTGTGCCAAGCGGGCCATGGAGCACGGGGTCCGCCGAGTCGACGTCCTGGTCCGCGGCCCCGGATCGGGCCGCGAGACGGCCATCCGCTCCCTGGCCGCGGCAGGCATCGAAGTAGCGGGCATCAAGGACGTCACCCCCATCCCCCACAACGGATGCCGCCCGAAGAAGCGGCGCCGGGTCTAGGACGAAGGGACGCAAGGACCACCAATGGCTCGATACACCGGACCCGTCTGCCGGCTCTGCCGCCGGGAGCGCACCAAGCTCTTCTTGAAGGGTGAGCGCTGCTACTCGATGAAATGCCCCGTCTCCGAAGCGGTGACCGACCGGCACAGCCGGGCCTACCCCCCCGGCGAGCACGGGCGCGACCGGATGCGTCAGGGCTCCGAGTACCTGGGCCAGCTCCGGGAGAAGCAGAAGGCCCGTCGCATCTATGGCCTCCTGGAGCGGCAGTTCCACAACCTGTACGTGGAGGCCAGCCGGGCCCCGGGCATCACCGGCGAGAACCTGCTCCGGATGCTCGAGCTGCGCCTGGACAACGTCACCTTCCGGGCCGGATGGGGGGCCAGCCGGGCTCAGGCCCGCCAGTTCGTCCGCCACGGTCACGTGCTGGTCAACGGCAGGCGGGTGACCATCCCGAGCTACCGGGTGCGCCAGGGGGACGTGGTTTCCTTCAAGCAGTCCTCGCGTGAGTTGTTCCACGTCCGCCGTAACATGGACACGCTCGATCGCCAGCTCCCGCCCTGGCTGGAGACGGTCGGTGACAAATTCGAGGTCAGGGTGTTCTCCCTCCCCCTCCGCGAGCACATCGACGAGCCGGTCCAGGAGCAGCTCATCGTCGAGCTCTACTCCAAGTAGCCCGACGAGGACAGGACCCCGATCGCCCACACCGCGAACGACCAGACACCGCGAACCACGAGACACCAACTACCCATACCGACACCGCGTACCACCGCCGAGGAGCCACGATCAGCATGCTCATCATCCAACGACCCACCGTCGAGTCGATCGGCGAGGAGGAGAACAACCGCCAGCGGTTCGCCGTCGGGCCGCTCGACCCGGGCTTCGGCCATACGCTCGGGAATTCCCTCCGGCGCACCCTCCTGTCATCGATCCCGGGAGCATCGGTCACCCAGGTCCGCTTCGACGACGCCCTCCATGAGTTCACCACCCTGCCGGGTGTCAAAGAGGACGTCACCGACCTGATCCTCAACCTCAAGGACATCCTCTTCCGGGTGCACAGCGAGGAACCGGTGACCATCCGCTTGGACAAGCGGGGCCCCGGCGATGCCACCGCCGCGGACCTGCAGGTGACCGCGGACGTCGAGGTCCTCAGCCCCTCCCAGCACATCGCCTCGCTGAACGCCAAGGGCCGGCTGGCCGTCGACCTCACCGTCGAGCGGGGCCGGGGCTACCTCTCGGCCGACAAGAACAAGCGGCCCACCACCATCGGCGTGATCCCGGTGGACGCCATCTTCTCGCCGATCCGCCGGGTGGCCTTCACCGTCGAACCGGTGCGGGTGGAGCAGTCCACCGACTTCGACCGGTTGGTGCTCGACATCGAGACCGACGGCTCGCTCACCCCTCGCGAAGCGCTGGCCTCGGCCGGCGACACCCTGCGCACGCTGGTCAGCCTGGTGGCCGACCTCGAGGAGGAGCCGATGGGACTGGAGTTGGGTGAGGTGGGCACGGTGGGCACGGGCTCGCCCGACCTCGATCTCCGCATCGAGGACCTCGACCTCACCGAGCGGCCGCGCAACTGCCTGAAGCGGGCCCAGATCAACACCATCGGCGAGCTGGTCGACCGGACCCTGGACGACCTGCTCAACATCACCAACTTCGGGCAGAAGTCGCTCGACGAGGTGCTCCAGAAGCTCGACGAGCGGGGCTCTCCCTGCGGGTGAAGGACTGAGGCTGCGACATGCTCGGCACCCCGAAGAAGGGCCGCCGCTTCGGCGGCAGTTCGGCCCACCAGAAGGCGATGATGGGGAACCTGGTGGCGTCGCTCATCGCCGCTGAGTACCTGGTCACCACGGAGGCGAAGGCCAAGGCCCTGCGACCGGTGGCCGAGAAGGTGATCACCGCCGCGGCCAAGGGCGGGGTGGCCCACCAGCGCAACGTGGTGGCGTTCATCCGTGACAAGGACATGGCTCACAAGCTCTTCGAGGAGATCGGGCCCCGGTACGCCGAGCGTCCGGGCGGCTACACCCGGATCCTCAAGCTGGGCAATCGGTCGGGCGACAACGCCCCGATGGCCCGCATCGAACTGGTGTGAGCCAGCCCCCCCGGTCCGGGGGGTTGGACCACGACGGCGTCCGGTGGCGCCTCCGGGTCGCCTACGACGGCTCGGGCTTCCACGGCTTCGCGGCCCAGGACGGCCAGCAGACCGTCGGGGGCGTGCTGAGCGAAGCGCTCGGACGGGTCACCCGGGTCCCGGTGTCCCTCACCTGCGCCGGGCGGACGGATTCGGGCGTCCACGCCCTCGACCAGGTCGTGCATTTCGACCTCCCGGCCGAGGTGGCCGCCGCGCTCGATCCCGCCGCGGTGGTCAAGTCGTGCAACCGCCAGCTGGCCCCGTCCGTCGTGGTGCGGGAGGCCGAGCCGGTCGGGGCCGACTTCGATGCCCGCCACTCGGCCACCGCCCGCCGCTACCGGTACCTGGTGGTGAACGCCCCGGTGGCCGACCCGTTGCTGGCCGGGCTGGCCTGGCATGTCGCCGACCCCCTCGACCTCCGCTCCATGGCCGCTGCCGCCGACGCCCTGCTCGGCGAGCACGACTTCCGGGCCTTCTGCCGGCGGGCGCCCGGAGCCGGCGCCGAGGACCCCATCCTCCGCCGGGTCACCGACACCCGGTGGACCGAGCTGACGGCGGCCCGGGCCGCCGGCTCCCGGACCCGGCCCGGGCCGGGGAGCGCCGATGACGGCCACCACCCGGCGCCGGCCCTGGTCCCGGCGGTCGGGCGGCTGCTGGCCTTCGAGATCGAGGCCAACGCCTTCTGCCACCAGATGGCCCGTTCGCTGGTCGGGACGCTGGTCGACGTCGGGCGGGGCCGCAAGCGCGGCTCCGACATCGTCTGGATCCTGCGGTCGGCCGACCGGCAGCAGGCCTCCCAGCCCGCGCCGCCTCACGGCCTGACCCTGGTGGCCGTGCGCTACGGCGCCTGATATCCTGAGCGGTCGCCGGTTGGGGCCGGATCTGCCATCGTGACGAGCGTGAGCGCCGTCGAAGGATCGCAGGTCCGCTTCGATGTGCTGCTCCGCCCCGGCACCCGGAATCACCGAACAAGGAACATTCGTGCGCACGTACTCCCCCAAGCCTGCCGACGTCAGCCGTGCCTGGCATGTCGTCGACGCCGACGGCCTCGTACTCGGTCGCCTGGCCACCGAGGTCGCCTCGGTCCTGCGGGGCAAGCACAAGCCGATCTTCGCCCCCCACATCGACGTGGGCGATCACGTGATCGTCATCAATTCGGACCGGGTCGTCCTCACCTCGGGCAAGGCCGAGTCGAAGATGTCCTACCGGCACAGCGGCTACCCGGGCGGGCTCACCGCTACCCGCTTCGTCGACCTGATGGAGGACCGTTCCGACGAGGTGGTCCGGACCGCCATCAAGGGCATGCTCCCGAAGAACCGGCTGGGCCGGCAGATGATCTCGAAGCTGAGGGTCTACCGGGGCCCCGAGCACCCCCACACCGCCCAGTCGCCCGAGCCGATGGAGATCTCCGGGGCCCGCCGGACCGCCTCCGCCCGCAGCGGTGCCTAGGACCAGCACCGTGGCACCCTCCCCTCCTGTTCAATTCCGATAGACGAGCGATCCGAGGAGCACGTCGTGGCCACTGCCGCCCCCATCTGCCAGACCACCGGACGCCGCAAACAGGCGGTGGCGCGGGTCAGGGTCCGTCCCGGCCAGGGCGCCATCACCGTCAACGGCCGGAAGTTCGAGGAGTACTTCACCTCGGCGACCGACCGGATGATCGTGACCGAGCCCATGCGATTGACCCAGACCACCGAGTCCTGGGACTACGACGTCACCATCGACGGCGGGGGCGTGTCGGGCCAGGCCGGTGCGTTCCGGCTGGGCATCGCCCGGGCCCTGTGCCAGCTCGACCCCGAGCTGCGCGTCTCGCTGAAGAAGGCCGGCTTCCTCACCCGGGACGCGCGGGAGAAGGAGTCGAAGAAGTACGGCCTGAAGAAGGCCCGCAAGGCTCCCCAGTACTCCAAGCGGTAGAGGGGTGGCGAGGACCCGGTTCGGCACCGACGGCGTCCGGGGTGTCGCCAACGTCGAACTGACGCCCGAACTGGTGCTGGCTCTGGGCCGGGCCGTGGCCCGCACCATCGCCGCCGCCACCTTCGTGGTCGGCCGCGATACCCGCCGCTCGGGCCCCATGCTGCAAGCGGCGCTCTCGGCCGGCCTGGCCAGCGAAGGAGCGGACGTCATCGACGTCGGTGTGCTGCCGACCCCGGCGATCGCCTGGGTGTCGACGGTGCGGGACCTGCCCGCCGCGGTGATCTCGGCATCGCACAACCCCTTCGCCGACAATGGCATCAAGGTGTTCGGCGCCGGAGGCACGAAGCTCGGCGCCGCCACCGAGGTGGCCATCGAGGACGAGCTCGAGCGCATCCTCGATCCCTCGGCGAAGGCCCTGCGACGCCTGGAGGGCCATGGTGTCGGGCGGCTGCTCACCGAGGCGGGTGTGGGCGATGGCTACGCCGCGCACCTGCGCTCGCTGGTCGGCGAACGGGCGCTGGAAGGTCTCCGCCTGGTGGTCGACAGCGCCAACGGGGCCGCCTCCGAGCTGGCCACCGGGGTCTACGAGGGGCTCGGTGCCGAGGTCATCGCCATCGGTTGCGAGCCGGATGGGACCAACATCAACGACGGCTGCGGGTCGACCGACACGTTGACGCTGGCCACCGCGGTGGTGGACCACCAGGCCGACCTGGGACTGGCCCTCGACGGTGACGCCGACCGCCTGTTGGCGGTGGACGCCAACGGCCGCCTGGCCGACGGCGACGAGCTGCTGGCGCTGTTCGCCCTCGACCTGGCCGAGCGAGGGCTGCTGGCCGGCAATTCGGTGGTCGTGACGGTCATGACCAACCTCGGGTTCCGGCGGGCCATGGAGGAGCGGGGCATCCTGGTGACCGAGACCCCGGTGGGTGACCGCTACGTGCTGGCCGCGCTGGACGAGGGAGGGATCGTGCTCGGCGGCGAGCAGTCCGGGCACATCATCTTCCGCAGCCTGGCCACGACCGGCGACGGGCTCCTCACCGGGTTGGTCCTGGCGGACCTGGTGGCCCGGACCCGCAAGCCACTGGCCGAGCTGCTGGACGGCCTGGTCACCCACGTGCCCCAGGTGTTGGTCAACGTGCCGGTTCCCGACACCGAGCTCCTGGACAGCGCCGAGGCGGTGTGGTTGGCGGTCGCGGAGGAGGAGGCCCGGCTGGGCGACGCCGGGCGGGTCCTGCTCCGGCCCAGCGGCACCGAGCCCCTGGTGAGGGTGATGGTCGAGGCCGCCGGCGACGGGGTGGCCGAGGAGATCGCCCAGCGGCTCAGCACGCTGGTCGGGTTCGAGCTGCGGGCGGCGGCCGCCACGTACGGCTGACCGGGAGCGTTCCGGCCCCTCATGCCGGCAGAGGGTGTCGGGACACTAGCCTCGCGGGGCATGTGCGGCATCATCGGGATCACGACCGGCCCGCCCCCCACCTCGCCCGGGCCGGGGAGCGGTCCCGAGCCGGGGGGCGCCGACGGCGGGGTCGGGAACCAACGGGTGCTCGAGGTGCTGCTCGAAGGGCTGGCCCGCCTCGAGTACCGGGGGTACGACTCGGCCGGGTTGGCGCTGGTCGGGGCGGACGCCGGGGCCGGTTCGATGTGGCGGGCCCGGGCCGCCAACGGGACCCGGTCGCTCGACAACCTGGCCAAGCGGGCGGAGAGCGCCCCCGGGGGTGCCACCGCCGGTATCGGCCACACCCGCTGGGCCACCCATGGCCGGCCCTCGGAGGAGAACGCCCATCCTCACGTCGACTGCTCGGGTCGGATGGCCCTCATCCACAACGGGATCATCGAGAACCACGTCGAGCTGGCCGACGAGCTCATCGCCTCCGGTCACCGGCTCGAGTCGGATACCGACACCGAGGTCCTCGCCCACCTGGTCGAGTCCTCGCTCATCGACGACCCCGAGGCCGGTCTGGTCGAGGCGGTGCGCACCGCCCTCGGAAAGGTCCGCGGCGCCTTCTCCCTGGCGTTGGTCCATGCCGACCGACCCGATGTCATCGTGGCGGCGCGGCGGGTCTCGCCCCTGCTGATGGGTGTGAGCGACTCCGAGGCCTTCTTGGCTTCGGATGTCCCGGCCATCCTCGGTCTCACCCGGGACTTCTTCGTGCTCGAGGACGACCAGATCGCCGAGCTCCGACCGGGATCGATCCGGGTGATCGGCGAGGACGGCCGCGACGTTCAGCCGGCCCGCCTGCACGTGGACTGGGACCTCGACGCGGCCCGCAAGGACGGATACGACGACTTCATGAGCAAGGAGATGCACGAGCAGCCCAAGGCGGTGGCAGACACCCTGCTCGATCGCCTGCTCCCCGACGGCACCCTGGCCCTCGACGAGGTCCATGTCACCAACGACGAGTTCCGCGCGGTGGACAAGGTCTTCATCGTGGCCTGTGGCAGCAGCTACCACGCCGGCCTCATGGCCAAGTACGCCATCGAGCACTGGGCCCGGGTGCCCGTCGAGATCGACATCTCCAGCGAGTTCCGCTACCGCGACCCGGTGCTCGACTCGCGCACCCTGGTGATCGGGGTCAGCCAGTCCGGCGAGACGGTCGACACCTTTCAGGCCATCCGCGAGGCCCACCGGCTCGGTGCGAAGGTGCTGGTGATCTCCAACGTGGTCGACTCCTCGATGGCCCGCGAGTCCGACGCCGTGCTCTACACCCGGGCCGGGCCCGAGGTGGGGGTGGCGTCCACCAAGACCCACCTGGCCCAGATCACCGCGCTGCAGATCCTGGCCCTCTACCTGGCCCAGGCCCGGGAGACGCTTTCACCCGCCGATGCCCGCGGCCTGCTCCGGGGCATGGGCACGCTGCCCGCCAAGGTGGCGCTCGCCCTCGAGCGGTCCCCGGACGTGGAGGCGGTGGCGCGCACGTACCGCGATTCGCCCTCGTTCATCTTCCTCGGTCGTCACGTCGGCTACCCGGTCGCCCTCGAAGGCGCGCTGAAGCTCAAAGAGATCTCCTACCTGCGGGCGGAGGGGTTCCCCGGCGGCGAGCTCAAGCACGGGCCCATCGCCCTGGTCGAGCCCGGCACCGTGGTCATCGCCGTGGCCACGCGGACACCGGTCTGGGAGAAGATGATGGCCAACGTGGCCGAGGTGAAGAGCCGCGGTGCCACCGTGGTGCTGGTGGCCGATGACGGCGACGCCGAGACCGCCCGCCAGGCCGACGCCGTCTTCTGGGTGCCCCAGGTGGAGCACCTGTTCTCCCCGGTGGTCGATGTGGTCCCGTTGCAGATGTTCGCCTATCACCTGGCCCGTCTCCACGGGCACGACGTCGACCGTCCCCGCAACCTGGCCAAGGTGGTCACCGTCGAGTGAACGCCGTCGACGGCGCCGCCTCCTTGAGCGAGCTCGGGCAGCCGGCGGCCGAGGAGCTGACGGCCGGGGACACGCTGGCCGGCGCGGTGGTCGGGGTGGGTATCGACGCCGTCGACGTGGACCGGTTTCGACGGGCGCTCGGGCGGCGCTCGCGCCTCGCCCACCGGCTCTTCACCCCGGGTGAGCTGGCCTACGCCGAGTCGGCCCGGGACCCGGTCCCCCGGTTGTCGACCCGCTTCGCGGCCAAAGAGGCGACCATGAAGGCCCTTGGCGTCGGTCTCGGCGCCTTCCCCTTCGCCGACGTCGAGGTGGTCCGGCTCGGCCTCGATGCGCCGGCTCTCGTCCTCCGCCGTTCGGCCGGGGCGCTGGCCCACCGGGCCGGCGTGACCCGCTGGCACCTCTCGCTCACCCATACCGACCGGGTGGCCATGGCCATGGTGGTAGCCGTCGGGGGCGACGGGACCGGTCCCGTCCACCGGGTCGGAGGGGTCCCCGGACCCCCGGCGGGACGGTAGGGAGGTTCGATGCGGCCCGTGCTCACCGTGGCCGAGATGAACGCCGTCGATGCCCGGGCTTCGGAGACGACTGCCCTCGAGGAGCTGGTCGGCCGAGCCGGAACCGCGGTCGCCCGGGCCGCGCTCGAGATGCTCGGCGGCGGCTACGGGCGTCGGGTGGTGGCCGTCACCGGCCGGGGCAACAACGGGGCCGACGGGCGGGTGGCGGCGCAGATCCTGCGGCGCCGGGGGGCGAAGGTCGAGGTCGTCGCGGCCGGGACGGCTGACGCGCTCGGTCCCGTCGACCTGGTGATCGACGCCGCCTACGGCACCGGCTTCCACGGCGAGTACGTCGCACCCGAGCTCCCGCCGGACACCCCGGTGCTGGCCGTGGACATTCCGTCGGGGGTCGAGGGGGACAGCGGCCGGGCGGCCGGCTCGCCCCTGGCCGCAGACCGCACGGTCACCTTCGTGGCCCTCAAGCCCGGTCTCCTCCAAGGTGACGGTGTGCGGCTGGCCGGTCGGGTGACCGTGGTCGACATCGGGCTTCCCCCGGGGTCGAGCGCCATCACCGTCATGGAGGACGCCGACGTGGCGTCCCTGCTCCCGCCCCGCCGGCACGAGGACAACAAGTGGTCGGCCGCCGTCCTGGTGGTGGCCGGATCACCCGGCATGGTGGGCGCCGCCTCGCTGTGCGCCCGCTCGGCCTTCCGGTCGGGAGCGGGCATGGTCCGGCTGGGAGTGCCCGGCGCCACGTTGGCCGAGGCGCCGGCGAGCGAGGCGGTCTCTGTCCACCTGCCCGCCGAGGGCTGGTCGTCGGTGGCGTTGGAGGTGGCCTCGCGGTGCGCCGCTGTGGTGGTCGGGCCGGGCCTCGGCCGTGACCGGTCCGACCGCGGCCGAGGTGGCCCGCCTGGTCCGGGACTCGCCCGTGCCGGTGGTGGTCGACGCCGACGGCCTCTACGCCCTGGGGCAGCTCGACGGCGGTATCCCGGCGCCAACGGACGCCACCGCCGGCGGGGGGTCGAGGGCCGTCCTCACCCCGCACGACGGCGAGTACCGACGGCTGATGGGGGAGGCGCCCGGCCCCGATCGCATCGATGCCGCCCGGCGCCTGGCCACCGCCTCGGGCACGGTGGCCCTCCTCAAGGGGCCGACGACGGCGGTGGCCGACCCCGGTGGCCGGGTCCTGCTCGGGACGACCGGGACCTCGAGGTTGGCCACGGCCGGCACCGGTGACGTGCTGTCGGGGGTCATCGGGGCGATGATCGCCAGAGGGGTCGCCCCGCCCGAGGCGGCTGCCCTCGCCGCCCACGTGCACGGCCGGGCGGCGGCGCGGGGTCCCGAGGAAGGCCTGGTGGCCGGCGACCTACCCGAGCTGGTCTCGTCCGTGCTCTCCGCCCTGCGGTCCGACGAGCGGCGCCCGCCGTCGGGCCGGTCCCGGCCGACCGCCGGCTGTGGCGGTCCCCATGGGTGAGCGCTGGCGGCCGGCCTGGGCCGACATCGACGTCGACGCCGTGCGCCACAACGCATCACTCCTCGGCCGGTTGGTCGAACCGGCCGCCCTCTGCGCCGTGGTCAAGGCCGACGGCTACGGGCACGGCGAGCTGCCGGTGGCTCTCGCCGCCCTGGAGGGCGGCGCCACCTGGCTGGCGGTGGCCCTGGTGGAGGAGGGGGTCACCTTGCGCGACGCCGGCATCGAGGCACCCATACTGCTGCTGTCGGAGCCACCCAGGGAGGCGATGGCCGAGGCGGTGGCCCGCCGGCTGGTCCCGACCGTCTACACCGCCGAGGGCATCGGCGCGTTGGGCCGGGTGGTCGGCGAGGGTCGGTTCCCACCGCTCGAGGTCCATCTCAAGATCGATACGGGGATGCACCGGGTGGGAAGTGACCCCGTCGACGCGGTGGCGCTGGCCGACCTCGTCCGGGCCGATCCCGGCCTCCGCCTCGGTGCGGTCTGGACCCACCTGGCTGTGGCCGACGGCGCCGAGCCGGTCGACACCGAGTTCACCCGGATGCAACTCGAGCGTTTCGACGCCGTCCTGGCTGCGCTGAGCGCCGCCGGCCATCACCCGCCCCTCATCCATGTGGCCAACTCGGCCGGCTCCATCGCCACCCCCGGCGCCCGGCGCGACCTGGTGCGCTGCGGCATCGCCGTCTACGGCGTCGCCCCGACGCCCGCCCTGGCCGAGCAGCTCGCCGCGTCCACCGGCGGCGGGCGCCTCCGCCCGGTGCTCTCCTTGCGCACCCGGGTCACCTATGTGCGCCACGTCGACGCCGGGGAACGTCCCTCCTACGGTCGGCGCCGCCCCCTGGGCGAACGCTCGACGGTGGCCACCGCCCCGATCGGCTATGCCGACGGCGTGCCCCGCCGGTTGTTCGACCAGGGTGGCGAGGTGTTGATCGGCGGGATCCGCCGGCCGCTGGCCGGGGTCGTGAGCATGGACCAGATCGTCATCGACTGCGGTCCGGTCGGATCCTCCGGGGTGGCGGTCGGCGACGAGGTGGTGCTCATCGGGAGGCAGGGGGACGAGGAGGTCAGCGCCGACGAGTGGGCCGATCGGCTCGGGACCATCAGCTACGAGGTGCTGTGCGGGATCGGGCCCCGGGTGCCGCGGGTGGTCGTCGATCGACGCCTCTCGACACCGGCGAGGTGACCGCCGGGCGTTGACGCCCGGTGGCCACGATCGGCCGGCCCGACCGGGCAGTACCATGCGCCCGTGGCACCGGGGACCGACCTGTCCGAGCTCGCCCGGGAAGCGGCGGGATGCACCCGGTGTCCCTTGGCCGCCGGCCGCACCCAGGTGGTGTTCGGCACGGGTGACCCCCATGCCGATCTCATGTTCGTGGGCGAGGCCCCGGGCCGCGAGGAGGACCTGCAGGGCGAGCCCTTCGTCGGCCGGTCGGGCAAGCTGCTCGACAAGCTCCTGATGGAGGAGCTGGGCATGGACCGCCGCGGCGTGTACATCGCCAACGTGGTCAAGTGCCGGCCACCGGACAACCGCGATCCGAAGCCCGACGAGATCGCCGCCTGCCGGCCCTACCTCAGTGCTCAGCTGGACCTGATCGGTCCCCGGGTGGTGGTCACCCTGGGCAACTTCGCCACCAAGCTCCTGCTCGAGACCGATCTCGGCATCACCAAGCTGCGGGGCCAGTCGTATGCCATGGGATCGCGGCACCTCGTTCCCACCTACCACCCGGCGGCGGCCCTGCGCTCGGGCGGCGTGGTCGTGGCCGAGATGCGGGCCGACCTGGTCCGGGCCAAGCAGCTGTTGGGCTGGAGTACGTGAGCGGGCCCGGCCCGCTGGTGCTCCGCACGAACACTGCCGACCAGACCCGCACGCTGGCGGCGGCGCTCGCCCGCCTGTGCGAGCCCGGGGACGTGCTGTTGCTGGCCGGGGGCCTCGGAGCGGGAAAGACCACGTTCGCCCAGGGCTTCGGCGCCGGCCTCGGTGTGGCGGAGGCCATCACCAGCCCCACGTTCACCCTGGTGCGCGAGTACCCGGCCGCCCACCCACCCGTCGACACCCTCCTCCATGCCGACGTCTACCGGCTGGACCACCTCCGAGAGATCGTCGATCTCGGGCTGGGCGAGCTGCTCGGGAACGGTGGTGTGGCCCTGGTGGAATGGGGTGATGTGGCCGCACCGGTCCTCGGCGAGGGGGCGCTGACCGTGCGACTGGAGCCGGTCGGCGACCATGACGACGCCCGCCGCATCACCTTGGGCTCGCCCGACGGGGCCTGGTCCGGCCGGTGGGCCGCGCTCGAGCAAGGCCTCGCCCGATGGCGGTGGGAGGGGTGATCCTGCTGGCCATCGAGTCGGCCACCGACACGGTCGGCGCCGCCATCGTCCGGGATGACGACGGTGAGGCGGAGCGGACCCATGTCGGGGGGAGGGCCCATGCCGAGCACCTGGCTCCGGCCATCGAGGAGGTGTGCGCCCTCAGCGGCTGCCAGGTCCACGACATCGACCAGATCGCCGTCGACATCGGGCCCGGGCTCTTCACCGGCCTGCGGGTCGGGGTGGCGACGGCCAAGGCGCTGGCCCACGCCCTCGGGACCGGCGTCCTCGGCGTGGGCAGCCTCGACATCCTGGCCGCGGCGGTGTCGGACCGAGGCGATGGCGAACCGGCCGGGCCGGTGGTGGCCGTGGTCGACGCCCGGCGCGGCGAGGTGTTCGCCGCCGCCTACCAGTTCGGGCGTCCGCCCGACGGCCCGGCGGTGGCCGGCCGCGGACCGGTCGACCCGGCCATGGTCCGCCAGGACCACCCCGAGCCCATGACGCCGCCCGCCCTCGAGGCATGGCTGGTGGAGCTGGCCGAGGACGGTGCCCGGGTGACCGTGGTCGGGGACGGTGCCGTGCGCTACCGCGACCGGCTGTCCGCCCACGGGTGGCTCGACCTCGGGCTGGCCGACGAGCTGTCCGCCCCCCCGCCGCTGGCCCAGGCCCACCTGGCCCACCGGCGGCTGGTCGGGGGGACGATTCCTCAGGCTCCGGCCGATGTGGTGCCCGACTACCGGCGGGCGGCCGACGCCCGCATCAATTGGGAGCAGCGGGTCCCCGGCGGCGGGCCCGACCGGCGGGAAGGGCCCGGCCCGGTGAGGGCCGGGCC
Organism: uncultured Acidimicrobiales bacterium; assembly: GCA_963727075.1. Classification (GTDB taxonomy): domain Bacteria; phylum Actinomycetota; class Acidimicrobiia; order Acidimicrobiales; family RAAP-2; genus Bog-756. Next base: position 571,019 of record CAVSET010000001.1, on the reverse strand, counting down.
CGACCGGCCGCGGTCGCCGGTGGCCGTGGTGATCGCGCCCATGCGCACCAGGGACCTCCGGGGGGTGCTGAGGATCGAGGAGGCGGTGTTCCCCCAGCCCTGGTCGCACCGGCTCTTCGTCGAGGAGCTCGCTCAGCGCAAGTCCCGGGCCTACCGGGCGGCCTGGGTCGGGCGCGCCATCGTCGGGTTCGCCGGCCAGATGTTCGTCGACGACGAGGCGCACGTGAACAACATCGCCGTGGACCCGGACTGGCAGGGGCGGGGCCTCGGCGCCGCGCTCCTGGTCGACCTGGTGCGCACCGGGGTGCAGCGCGGGGTGCGCCATCTCACCCTCGAGGTCAGGGTGGGCAACGACCCGGCACTCGCCCTGTACCGGCGCTTCGGGTTGGCCCCGGTGGGCGTTCGTCGCAACTACTACCCCGCCACCGGTGAGGACGCCCTGGTGATGTGGGCCCGTGACATCGACTCGGAGGCGTACGCCGAGCGCCTGGCCGCCATCGAGGAGTCCCTGCTCGGCGACCTCGAGGTCACGGCGCGCCGGTGATCATGTCCGGGCCCACCTCCGTACCGAGTCCCTGGTCCGGTGCGAAGCGCCGGTCGTCGACCTGACGTTAGGGTCTCAGAACGTGGAGATCTTCAAGCAATTCACGTTCGAGGCCGCCCATCGGCTGCCGAACGTCGGACCCGGCCACAAGTGCGCCCGTCTGCACGGCCATTCGTTCCAAGTGTCGGTGCACCTGACCGGCCCGGTCAGCGTGCCCGGCGGCTGGGTCCGCGACTTCCAGGACATCAGCGGCGCGATGGCGCCGCTGCTCGACGTGCTGGATCACCATTACCTGAACGACGTCGGCGGTCTCGAGAACCCCACGAGCGAGGTGCTGGCCCGTTGGATCTGGGACCGGCTGAGCGCGGCTCTGCCCGAGCTGTCCGAGGTGATGGTGCGCGAGACGTGCAACTCGGGCTGCATCTACCGGGGCGAGGTGTAGGTGCCGTGGCCACCCGAGACGCCGTCGCCGTCCTGGCCAGCGGTGGCCTCGACAGTGCGGTCCTGGTCGCGCACCTGGCGGGCGAAGGGCGACAGGTCACGCCCATCTACGTGCGGTTCGGCCTGGCCTGGGAGAGCGTCGAGCGCCGCCACCTCGAGCGGTTCCTCGCCTCGCTGCCGCCCCGGGACATCAAGCCGCTGATCACCCTCGACATGCCGGTTGCCGACCTGTACGGCGCCCATTGGAGCGTCACCGGGCGTGACGTTCCCGACGAGGACTCGCCCGACAGCGCCGTCTACCTACCCGGGCGCAACTTGCTGCTGCTGGCCAAAGCGAGCGTGTGGTGCGCACTCAACGGGGTCCCGACCATCGCCCTCGGCACCCTGGCGGCCAATCCGTTCCCCGATGCCGACCACCAGTTCTTCGCCGCCTTCTCGGGGTTGGCGGCGCGGGCGCTGGGTCGGCCTCTCGAGGTGCTCACCCCCTTGGCCGGCCGGGCCAAGCACGAGGTGCTCGAGCTGGGGCGGCCGTTCGAACTCGACCTCACCTTCTCGTGCATCGCTCCTCGAGGGGAACGTCACTGCGGGCACTGCAACAAATGCGCCGAGCGTCGCCTGGCCTTCGAGGGGCGGGGAATGGCCGACACCACCGAGTACGCCGCGTCGTGAGCGACCCGCGCCGGCAGCTCATCGCCCCGGTGTCATTCGGCCTCGGGGACCTGGTCGTCTCCCTCCCGCTGGTGCAGGCGGCGGTGCGGGCGGGGGCGTGTTCGGGTACGGAGACCTGGCTGGTGGCGCGCTCGCCGGGCCAGACGGCGCTGGCCGAGCGGGTCGTCGGCCTGGGTGGAGTGGTGGTCGAAGGCGACGCCGGCATCCGGCCCGGCGACCGCTTCGTCGACCTGCGGGACCACCCCCTGCAGCGCGATCACTGGTGGGGCAGCCCGGAATTCGAGGCCGCCTACGGTCCGCTGTCGATCAACCAGATCCTGTTCCGCATCGGAGCCGACTTCGGGGTGATCGGCGACTTCTCCGCACCGGTTCCCTTCGAGTCGCGGGTTCGGGATGACGCCGAGGGTCTGGTGTTGTTCGTCGCCGACGCGGACGGGACGGCCAAGCGGTGGGCGCCGGAGCGCTGGGTCGAGCTGGCCGAGGCCCTCGCCCGTCGGGGTGCCGGCGTGGCCGTGGTGACGCGTGGCGGCGACCATCCTCTGGTGGACCGGGGGATCGCCGCCTGCGCGGCTACCAGCCCCGGCGAGGCCGTTGACGTGCTGAGCGCCTGTCGGGCCGTCGTCGGGGTGGACACCGGCCTGACCCATATCGCAGCCCAACAGGGCACGCCGACGGTGACCATCAGCCGGGCACCGGCCGTCTACTTCCGGGACTGGGACCACACCCGGTTGGTCGCCGGGACGACCTGCGAGCCCGAGTGCCGGCGGGTGGAGCAGGAGTACGCCTACCACGATCGGGTGGCGTTGAGCGGGCGGCACCCGGCACCCCGGGTCTGTCCCGCCCGTTCGAGCTGCCTGGAGTCGGTCGACCCCGAGTCGGTGATGGCGGCCCTCGGTGAGCTCTGCTGATGGATTCGTATCCCCTGAGCCGGGTGGTCAACTCGCAACCGGCCGGCATCGGGCGGATGGTGTCGCTGGACGGCGGGTGCGCCTGGAACAACCTCGGACGCAACGTCGTGTTCGCCGATGCGTCGCTGCGCCCCCTGGCCGTCTTCGGCAACACGGTGTTCCCCGAGGATGACGAGGCGTCCGAATTCGATCTTGACGTCCACGCCATCGTCGCGGTGGCCGGAGGCCAGATCGCCGTCCTCAACCACCTGGGCATGGTGCGGCTCTTCGAGCCACCACCGGCCTCTGGGCCGGCGATCCTTCGAGCCCGGCTACGACGAGACCGCGCGGCTCGACTTCGTCGACGATGTCGAACGGGTGGTCCCCCTCGGAGATCGCTTGGTGACGTCCCGGCCCCGAGGCCAGCGCCTGGCCGGCGTGCTGGTGACCCAGCCCGTCCCGGCCTGGCGAGCGCGGATCGATGCTGACACGGCCCATGAGTCCTTCGGCTTCGTCTCCGCCCTGGCCGCCCTGGCGACGCCGGACGGCACGGGGTGGGTCGCCCTCGGCGGGGAGGGGCGGGTCCGGTTGGTCGAGGCGGATCACGGACGCCTCGGCGCGGCCCGCTGGGAGGCACCGGTCGACTTCCTCACCGGTGTCGTGGTGGCGTGCGGGTCCACCCTCTGGGCGGCCGGCAGTGCCCGGGGCGGTGCCGGGCTCGACGACTACGACTGGGGGCAGCTGGGTGGCGGGGGGCTGGTCCAGCTCGACCTGGACACCGGATCGGCCGTGGCGTCCGCCCGCTTCGGCGCCGACCTGGCCTGGGGAAGCGGGGGCGGGCCGATGGTGGTGGCCGACGGCATGCCCTGCGGTGTCGGCCGTTACGGCGACGTGCACGTGCTGCCTCCCGGCCAGCCGGTCACCAGCCGCCTCACCGACCGGCTGGCCCCGGACCCGCTCGGCATCGCCCACGCCGCGGTGGTCGGGGACCAGCTGGTCTTTGGCTTCAACCGCGGTGGCTACCGGCTCCACCGGGTGCCGCTCCGCACGATCAGCCGGCTCGGTCGGAGCCTTCCCGACCGTAGAGCTTGAGGCTCTCGTAGCCGAGGAACCGCCGGGAGCCCGCGGCCAGGTCGTCGAGCAGTGTGCCGATCGCATCGACGAGCGCGTCGACCTGGCTCCGCAACCGGGGCAGACGAAGACGGTACCGCTCGGCATCGCCGGCACCGGAGCAGGCCCGGGCCTCGGTGGCCTTGAGCCGGATCACCAGGACCGACAGGCGGTCGATCGCCATGCCCGGGCTCTCGGTCACCAAGGGTGCCCCCTCGCACGGATCGATGGCTTCGAGGATGGCCCGGTCGATGGCCTCGATGAAGCTCGTGACGGGCGCCGTTCATCCGGTCGATGTCCCGTTTCGCCGCCGCGACGGTGGCGTCGTCGGCTCCGGGCTTGCGAGCGTCGTCCTCGCGATCCCACTGCTCGTCGTTGCTGCGGTGCAAGGCGAGGATCGGGTCCATGACTGGGGTCGGCCCGGCCCGCCCGTCCCGCACGGCCCCCGGAGGGTGCGCCAGAGCGTCGAGAATCGCCGCCGCGGTCGGTAGGCCGGCCGCCCTCACGGCTGGGACTGGAGGTGCCGGAGGATGGAGCGGGCCGCGAGCGAGCCCTGGCCGATGGCCGTCGCGATGCGCTCGTACGCGCCGTCGACCACATCCCCGGCCGCGAACGTGCGCCGGTCCGAGGTGCGCAGATCTGCGTCGACCGCGATGCCGCCCCGGGAACCGAGGTCGACCTGGTCGCGGAACAGATCGACGCAGGGCTCACGCCCGAGCTTGAGGACGACGCCGGCAACGTCGAGCCGGCGCTGCTCGTCGCCGCCGACCTTCGACAGCTCGACACCCTCGAGGTGGTCCGAACCGACGAGCGAATCGAGCGTCCAGGGGACCATCTCCGTGATCCGGCTCTCGGACCGGACGCGGTCGACGACATCCTGTCTCGCGGTGAGGTGGGACGAACGATGCACCAGCGTGACCTGTGACCCCGTGCCGGCGAGCTCCAGCGCGTCGAGCAAGGCACTGTCCCCACCGCCGACGACCGCCATGGGCCGACCGGCGAACCGTTCCAGATGCGGCTCGACGAGGTAGGTCACGTCTCCCGCCGAAGGACCCCTCGGGCGCGCCCGGGAGCTCACGTCGACGTGACCCGGTGGCCACCAGCACGCTTCGGGCCCGGTACCGATGCGTTCTGGTCTCCACGACCCCGGCGGCGAGGTCCAGCCGGGTCACCCGCTCGTCGAGGCGGAGGCGGTCGCCCAGCGTCGAGGCATGGCGACCCAGTGCCTCGACGAGTGCGTCGTTGCCGTCCATGGCCGGCGCCACGTTGCGCACGTCGTGGGGGATCTCCTCGATCTGGCCCCCGACGCGGCCGGCCGCCTCGAGCAGGAGGACGTCCAGTCTGATGTCGAGGCATTCGATGGCCGCACTCACGCCGGCCGCGCCGGCGCCGATGACGATCACATCATGCAGCCCTTCGACCGGCACGGGCCCACCCTATGGCGGTGGCCGGAGCCAGGCCGGTCGATGTCACCCGCTCGAGGCCGGCCGCCGGGGACGTGCACCTGCGGACGGCGAGCGGCGCCGGTGCCCTTCGCTAAGGTCTCCCGGGCATGGCCGCCATGAACGTCCACCGGGTGCTCGGCATCGAAACCTCCTGCGACGAGACGGCGGCCGCCGTCGTGGACGGGGGATCGGTGATCGTCTCCTCCGTGGTCAGCAGCCAGGTCGACCTGCACGCCCGCTACGGTGGAGTCGTGCCCGAGTTGGCCGGGCGGGCCCATGTGGAGCTCCTGACCCCGGTGCTGGCCGAAGCCCTCGAGCTGGCCGGATCGGACCACACCGGCGCCGGCATCGACGGGGTGGCGGTCACCTACGGCCCGGGGCTCATCGGCTCGCTGCTGGTCGGGCCTGTCCGAGGCGAAGGCACTCTCGCTCGCCTGGGGCGTCCCCCTCGTCGGGGTCAACCATCTGGAGGCCCACCTCTTCGGTTCGCTGCTCGAGCACCCGGATCCGGGATGGCCGATGGTGGTGCTGCTGGTGTCCGGCGGCCACACCCTGCTGGTCGAGGTGGCAAAGCCGGGGCGGTACACGCCTCCTCGGTGGGACCATCGACGATGCCGCCGGTGAAGCCTTCGACAAGGTGGCCCGGTTCCTTGGCCTCGGGTACCCCGGGGGTCCGGCCATCGACCGGGTGGCCGAGCACGGCGACCCGACCGCATTCCCCTTCCCGAGGTCCTTCCCGGGCGAGGGCTACGACCTCTCGTTCAGCGGGCTCAAGACGGCGGTGGTGCGGACGGTGGAGAAGCACCCCGACGCCAGCTCCGCCGATGTGGCCGCGTCGTTCCGCCACGCCGTGGTCGACGTGCTGGTCGCCCGGGCCCGCCGGGCCGCGGCCGACGTCGGGGCGAAGGCGATCTGCCTGGCCGGGGGCGTGGCCGCCAACCGGCTGCTCCGGCGGCGTCTCGAGGAGGCCTGCGCCGAGGACGGACTCGAGGCGTTCCTGCCCAGCCCGGCGCTCTGCACCGACAACGCCGCCATGGTGGCGGCGGCCGGGTGGTGGCGCCTGGGCCGCGGGGGCCCGAGCCCGCTGAGCCTCGGAGCCGACCCGAACCTCACACTGGCTCCGGCCGTCTGATCCCTTCCGGGGCGGTCTGATCCGGCCCGGTGGCGCTCGGGTCGCACCCGCCGCCTCGGACGGGTCTGGCACTCGCTCCCCGCGGTTGCCAAGGGCCGCCAGGGTGGCTATCGTTAGCACTCTCAACCTTCGACTGCTAACGCCTGCCACAGGAGGCCGAACCCATGAGTCTGCAACCCCTTGACGACCGCATCGTCGTCCGTCCCAACGAGTCGGAGGAGACCACCGCCTCCGGCCTCGTGATCCCCGACACCGCCAAGGAGAAGCCCCAGCAGGGCGAGGTCCTGGCCGTCGGCCCCGGACGCCGGGCCGAGTCGACCGGTGAGCTCATCCCCCTCGAGTTGTCGGTGGGCGACACCGTCGTCTACTCGAAGTACGGCGGCACCGAGATCGTCTCCGAGGGTGAGGACCTGCTGATCCTCTCGAGCCGTGACGTGCTGGCCAAGGTGACCAAGTAATGCCCAAGATCCTCAAGTTCGACGAAGCCGCCCGCCGCGGTCTCGAAGCGGGTGTGAACAAGCTGGCCGACACGGTCAAGGTCACGCTCGGCCCGAAGGGCCGCAACGTGGTCATCGAGAAGAAGTTCGGAGCCCCCACGATCACCAACGACGGCGTGTCCATCGCCCGGGAGGTGGAGCTCGAGGACGTGTTCGAGAACATGGGCGCGCAGCTGGTGAAGGAGGTGGCCACCAAGACCAACGACGTCGCCGGCGACGGCACCACCACCGCCACCGTGCTGGCCCAGGCCCTCATCCGCGAGGGGCTGCGCAACGTGGCCGCCGGGGCCAACCCGCTCGGCCTGCGCAAGGGCATCGACAAGGCGGTGGACGCCGCCGTCGAGTCCATCCAGAAGCAGGCGAAGGACATCGACTCGAAGACGGAGATCGCCCAGGTCGCCTCCATCTCGGCCGCCGACTCGGCCATCGGTGAGGTGCTGGCCGACGCCATCGACAAGGTGGGGAAGGACGGGACGGTCACCGTCGAGGAGTCGAACACCTTCGGCATCGACCTCGAGTTCACCGAGGGCATGCAGTTCGACAAGGGCTATCTGTCGCCCTACTTCGTGACCGACCCCGAGCGTCAGGAGGCCGTGCTCGACGATCCGCAGATCCTGTTCGTCAACCAGAAGATCAGCGCGGTGCACGACCTGGTGCCGGTGCTCGAGAAGGTCATGCAGACGGGCAAGCCGCTGCTGATCATCGCCGAGGACGTGGAGGGCGAGGCCCTGGCCACCCTGGTGGTCAACAAGATCCGGGGGACCTTCACCTCGGTGGCCGTCAAGGCGCCCGGCTTCGGCGAGCGCCGCAAGGCGATGCTCCAGGACATGGCCGTCCTGACCGGCGGCCAGGTCATCTCCGAGGAGATCGGCCTCAAGCTGGAGACGCGTCACCGTCGACCTCCTCGGCACGGCCCGCCGGGTCATCGTGAACAAGGACGACACCACCATCGTGGACGGGGGTGGGTCCGAGGACGAGGTGAAGGGCCGTATCGCCCAGATCAAGCGTGAGATCGAGGACACCGACTCCGACTGGGACCGCGAGAAGCTCCAGGAGCGGCTGGCCAAGCTGGCCGGGGGCGTCGCCGTGGTCAAGGTCGGTGCCGCCACCGAGGTGGAGCTCAAGGAGAAGAAGCACCGCATCGAGGACGCGCTGTCCGCCACCCGCGCCGCGGTCGAGGAGGGCATCGTGGCCGGCGGCGGCACCGCCTTGGTGCGCTCACGTTCCGCCGCCCTGGCCGTGGTCGACTCCCTCAGCGGCGACGAGGCCACCGGGGCCTCCATCGTGGCCAAGGCCCTGGCCGCACCGCTCCACGCCATCGCCACCAACGCCGGCCTCGAAGGCTCCGTCTTCGTCCGCCAGGTGGAGGCGGAGACGGGCACCATCGGGCTGGACGCCACCACCGGCCAACTCGTCGACCTGGTGAAGGCCGGGATCATCGACCCGGCCAAGGTCACCCGGTCCGCCCTGCAGAACGCCGCCTCCATCGCCGGGCTGCTGTTGACCACCGAGGCGCTGGTGGCCGACAAGCCGGAGAAGGCCGACCCGGCGGCGGCCGCGGCCGCCGCGGCCGCCATGGGCGGCGGGATGGGTGGCATGGGCGGCATGGGCGGCATGATGTAGCCCGAGACGGATCTCGGGCCGGAGGCGCCGCCACGGCGCACCCTTGCCTATGGAACACCAGACCGGCCGGGCCTTCGGGTCCGGCCGGTTCGTGTTCCCCCGGTGCTCTGCTCCTTCCCGGTGCTCCGGTCTGCCGTCCCGACCCGTACCCTGGACCTCCCGATGACTTCTCCCGAGACTCCCGTCGACACCGGCACGGCCGACACCGGCCGGCCGACACCTGCACGGCCGACACCGGCACGGCCGACACCGGCACGGCCGCCGACGCCGCCCGTCGCCCGATCCCGCGCCCGGCGCACCACCGGGCCGGCTCCGCGGCCCCGTGGGCCCGGTTGACCGCCGCCGAGCGACGCCCGATCCCCCTCGAGCGGGTCCGAGGTGCGGTGGTGGAGAGCCAGCCCCCTCCGGGCGAGGGGAGGCCCGGCGGCCCGTGGCGCACGCTGGCCGGCGACGTCCTCGAGGGCAGCCCGGCCGCGGTCCTCGTGGCCCTCTTCGAGGAGGCGGGCGACACCCGGGTGATCCTCACCGTGCGCTCCGACCACCTGCGATCCCACCAGGGCGAGGTGGCGTTCCCCGGCGGTCGGCTCGATGCCGGCGAGGGTGTCGCCGGCGCCGCGCTGCGGGAGGCGTTCGAGGAGGTCTCGCTCGACCCGGGGTTGGTCGACGTGGTCGGGGAGCTCACCCCGATGCCCACCCGCTCCTCCAACACGATCATGACGCCGGTGGTGGCCACCTTGAAGGGGCGGCCGTCGCTGGAGGCCAACCCGGGGGAGGTCGAGCGGGTCTTCGACGTCGCCCTCAGCGACCTGGCGGCGGACGGTGCTTTCCACGAGGAATGGTGGTCGGTCCGGGACCGCCCCACCCCGCCCCGACCACCGGCGGGAGAATTCCCGGTGTGGTTCTTCGCGGTGGCCGGGGAGACGGTCTGGGGTGCCACCGCCCGAACGCTGGTGGAGCTGCTCTGCCTGGTCCTCGGCGTCGAACGCGCCCCCGTCGGCGCCCGTGACCTGACCGGTCCCAGCCGGCGTCGAAGGCCCAGCCCCAGGGGCTCAGGCGGTATCGTGGGGGCAGTCGGTCGCCCACAGTCGGAGTGGTCGCCGATCGGAGGTTCGGCAGAACTGCGACCAGGGTCCGGAGGGCACACGTGGCTGACATAGAGATCGGCATCTTCAAATCGGGCCGGAGGGCCTACGGGTTCGATGACATCGCCATCGTGCCCAGCCGGCGGACCCGCGACCCCGAGGACGTCGACATCAGCTGGGAGATCGATGCCTACCGGTTCGAGCTGCCCCTCATGGCCGCGGCCATGGACGGCGTGGTCAGCCCGGCCACCGCCATCGAAATCGGCCGCCTCGGAGGCCTCGGGGTACTCAACCTCGAGGGCCTGTGGACCCGGTACGAGGACCCGACGCCCCTGTTCGACGAGATCCGCGAGCTCCCGGCCGAGAAGGCCACCGCCCGCATGCAGCAGATGTACGCCGAGCCGGTCCAAGCGAACCTGGTCACCCAGCGGATCAAAGAGATGAAGGCGGCCGGCATCACCACCGCGGCCTCGGTCACGCCGCAGCGGACCGAGGCGTTCGCCGAGGCGGTTCTCGCCGCCGAGCTCGACCTGCTGGTGATCCAGGGGACGGTGGTCTCGGCCGAGCACGTGTCGAAGACAGCCGAGCCGCTCAACCTCAAGCGGTTCATCCGCGAGTTCGAGATCCCGGTGATCGTGGGGGGCTGCGCCTCCTACCAGGCCGGCCTGCACCTGATGCGCACCGGTGCCGTCGGCGTGCTGGTCGGGGTGGGCCCGGGCAACGCCTGCACCACCCGGGGGGTGCTCGGGATCGGGGTTCCCCAGGCCACGGCCATCGCCGACGTCGCCGGCGCCCGCATGCGCCATCTCGACGAGACCGGGGTCTACTGCCACGTCATCGCCGACGGGGGCATGTCCAAGGGCGGGGACATCGCCAAGGCGATGGCCTGCGGCGCCGACGCGGTGATGCTGGGCTCGCCCCTCTCCTCGGCGGTGGAGGCGCCGGCCCGGGGGTTCCACTGGGGCATGGCCACCTTCCACCCCACCCTGCCCCGCGGCGCCCGGGTGCTCACGACGACACGGGGCAGCCTCCAGGAGATCCTCCTCGGTCCCGCCCACGAGAACGATGGCCGGATGAACCTGTTCGGCGCGCTCGAGGACCGCCATGGCCACCTGCGGGTACCAGACAGTGAAGGAGTTCCAGAAGGCCGAGGTGATGGTGGCGCCGGCCCTCCAGACCGAGGGCAAGGACCTGCAGCGCTCGCAGGGTGTCGGCATGGGCCGTTGAGCCCTGGCGACCCCGATGCCGCTGGTGTCGGCGCCGGCCCGATCCTGGTCGTCGACTTCGGTGCCCAGTACGCCCAACTGATCGCCCGCCGGGTCCGCGAGGCCCACGTCTACTCCGAGATCGTCCCGGCCACCTCCACCGCGGCGGAGCTGGTGGCCCACCGGCCGGCCGGGATCATCCTCTCCGGCGGTCCGAAGTCGGTCAACGAATCACCGGCACCGACCATCGACCCCGCCGTCTACGACACCGGCATCCCCATCCTCGGGATTTGCTACGGCGCCCAGTTGCTCACCCTGCAGCTCGGCGGCGAGGTGGCCCGCACCGGCCGGGGCGAGTACGGGAGGACACCGCTCACGCTCACCGGCTCCTCGCCGCTGTTCTTCGACTGGCCCGGCGCCGTCCAGGTCTGGATGAGCCACGGTGACGCCATCACCGGCGTGCCGCCCGGGTTCGTGGCCACCGCCAGCAGCCCCGACGCCCCCGTCGCCGCCTTGCACGACCCCGACCGGGCCATCTACGGCGTGCAGTTCCACCCCGAAGTCATCCATACCGAGCGCGGGCGCGATCTCTTCGAGCGGTTCCTCTTCGACGTCTGCCACTGCCTGCCGTTGTGGACCCACACCTCGATCATCGAGTCCCAGGTGGAGGCGGTCCGTTCCCAGGTGGGCTCGGCGCCGGTGCTGTGCGCCCTGTCGGGGGGCGTCGACTCCGCCGTGGCCGCCGCCCTCGTCCACAAGGCCGTCGGGGACCAGCTCACCTGCGTTTACGTCGACACGGGTCTCATGCGGGCGCGCCGAGAGCGAGCAGGTCGAGGAGACCTTCCGCCGCCAGTTCCATGTCGACCTGGTCCACGTGAAGGCGGCCGACCGGTTCTTCGAGGCGTTGCTGGGGGTGACCGAGCCCGAGGCCAAGCGGAAGATCATCGGCGAGCTGTTCATCCGCATCTTCGAAGAGGTCGCCCGCGACCTGGTCATCGAGCGGTTCGATCCGGGGGCCGACGACGGGGCGGAGCCGGGCCCGGCCGGCCCCGATCGGGGTCCCGCCGGGTACCTGGTCCAGGGCACCCTCTACCCCGACGTCATCGAGTCGGGTTCGGACGCCGCCGCCGTCATCAAGTCGCACCACAACGTGGGCGGACTCCCGGCGGACCTGGCCTTCGACCTGGTGGAACCGCTCCGCCTCCTCTTCAAGGACGAGGTGAGGGCGGTCGGGGAGGAGCTCGGTCTGCCGCCCGACATCGTATGGCGCCAGCCCTTCCCCGGACCGGGGCTGGCCGTCCGCATCGTGGGCGAGGTGACGCCGGAGCGGGCCGACATCCTGCGGGCGGCCGACGCCATCGTGGTCGAGGAGGTTCGCCGGGCCGGCCTCTACCGGGAGCTGTGGCAGAGCTTCGCCGTCCTCCCCGCTGTCCGGACCGTGGGGGTGATGGGCGACGGGCGCACCTACGCCTACCCCATCGTCATCCGCGCCGTCACGAGTGACGACGCCATGACCGCCGATTGGGCGCGCCTGCCCTACGACCTGCTGGAGCGCCTCTCCTCTCGGATCATCAACGAGGTGGAGGGTGTCAACCGGGTGGCTCTGGACATCACCTCCAAGCCGCCCGGCACCATCGAGTGGGAATGACCGGGGGAGCGGGCGCGCCGACCAGCTCCCCGCGGACAGCGCCGGACCGGAGGACGGTGGCGGGCCGCGGCCGAACGGCCCCGCACCGGCGGACCTCGATGCGCTGGTGGCCGGGCTCACCCCGTCCCAGCACGACTCGGTCATGCACCGGGGGGGCCCGCTGCTGGTCGTCGCCGGCGCCGGGTCGGGCAAGACCCGGGTGCTCACCCGGCGGATCGCCCATCTGATCGCCACCCGTGATGCCGCGCCCTGGCAGATCCTCGCCATCACCTTCACCAACAAGGCGGCCGACGAGATGCGCCGGCGGGTGATGGAGCTGGTCGGACCCCGGGCAGGCCGCATGTGGGTGTCCACCTTCCACTCGGCCTGCGTGCGCATCCTGCGGGCCCACGGCGAGCACCTCGGTTACAAGGGATCCTTCACCATCTACGACGAGGCCGACTCTCGCCGCCTGACCGAGATCGTCTGTCGCGAGCTCGACATCGACACCAAAAAGCTGTCGCCCCGCTCGATACTCGGCCAGATCAGCCAGGCCAAGTCCAGCCAGCAGGGGCCTGAGGAGTACCGGGCGGCCGCCCTCACCGTCTTCGACCGCCGGGTGGCCGATGTCTTCGACGAATACCAGCGGCGGCTGGTGGCGGCCAACGCCATGGACTTCGACGACCTCCTCCTCAACACGGTTCGGCTCTTCCATGCCCGTCCCGATGTCCTCGAGCACTACCGGTCCCGGTTCACCCACATCCTCATCGACGAGTACCAGGACACCAACGCGGTGCAGAACGCCATGGCCGTGCAGCTGGCCGGCGGGCATCGCAACATCGTCGTGGTCGGTGACAGCGATCAATCCGTCTACCGGTTCCGCGGCGCGGACATCTCCAACATCCTCGACTTCGAGCGCGCCTTTCCCGATGCCACCACGATCACGCTCGATCAGAATTTCCGCTCCACCCAGATGATCCTCGACGCCGCCAACGCCGTGATCACGAACAACGTCTCTCGCAAGCCCAAGACGTTGTGGACCGACAGCGGGCAGGGTGAGCCGATCACCCGGTACCGGGCGGAGGACGAGTACGACGAGGCGGAATGGCTCGCTCACGAGGTGACCCGCCTGCATGACCACGGCCTCCGTTGGGGCGACGTGGCCGTCTTCTACCGGACCAACAGCCAGAGCCGGGCCCTCGAGGAGGCGCTCGTCCGGGCGGAGGTCCCCTACAAGGTGGTGGGCGGGACCCGGTTCTACGACCGCCGCGAGGTCAAAGACGTCCTCGCCTACCTGCGGGTCCTGGTCAACCCGGACGACGAGGTGAGCTGGCGGCGCATCGTGAACGTGCCCAAACGGGGCGTCGGCGAGACCTCGGTGGCCAAGCTCGCCGGATGGTCGGGCCTCCGCCGGTCGTCGTTCGGCGAGGCCGTGGCCCACGCCGACGAGGCCGGGCTGTCCGGCAAGGCCGCGGCTGCCCTCCTCGAGCTCTCGTCACTGCTCGGGGAGCTGCGCGCCCGCATGCTCACGCCCGAGCTGGTGGACGAGGCCGGCGAGGCGGTCGCCCCCGACCCGACCGCCGAGCTCTGGGCCAGTACCGGGCCGGAGTCGGTGGCCACCCGGGCCCGGCACGGATCTCCACCCGGGCGGCCTGACCGAGGGGCGGGAACCGACGGGCCCGATGGCGGCCTGCTCGGGCCGGGCGAGCTGGTCACGGCCATCGTCGAGCGGACCGGCTACCGGTCCGAGCTCCTCTCCGAGGGCACCATCGAGGCGCTGGGTAGGGTCGAGAACGTCGACGAGCTGGTCGGGGTGGCATCCGAGTACCGCACATTGGCCGAGTTCCTCGAAGCGGCATCGCTGGTGGCCGACTCGGACGAGCTCGAGGGCGACGGGACGAGGGTGTCCTTGATGACCATGCACATCGCCAAGGGCCTCGAGTTCCCGGCGGTGTTCCTGGTCGGCATGGAGGACGGGATCTTCCCGCATCTCCGTGCGCTGGGTGACCCGGTCGAGCTGGAGGAGGAGCGCCGGCTCTGCTACGTGGGCATCACCCGGGCCGAGCGGCGGCTGTACGTCTCCCACGCCTGGAGCCGCATGCTGTGGGGCAGCTCGAGCAGCAACATCCCGAGCCGGTTCCTCAACGAGATCCCGGCCGAGCTCATCCGCGACGCGGGCGGGAGCACCGGTCGGGGTGGGACCCCGCTACCGGGCCATGGCGCCGATGATGGGGGCGGGACCCCCGGCCGCAGCGTGTTCGGGCGGGGCGTGGCCCAGGCGGACGGCGAGTTCGACGCCACCGGCCGCCGCCGACGGTACCCGCCTTCGACCGGGGCCGAGCAACTCGGCCTGGTCGCCGGGGATGCGGTCGTGCACGGCAAATGGGGTGAGGGACGGGTCCTCCAGGCCAAGGGCACCGGTGAGGAGGCGGAGGCCGTGGTGCAGTTCGAGACGGTCGGCCGCAAGCAGCTGCTGCTGCGGATGGCTCCGCTCAAACGGGCCTGAGGCCCGGGCCATCTTCCGTCGCCACCCCGGGGTCGGCCGGCGACCGGGCCCCCCGGCTCAACCGGGCAGGCGCCGCCAGATCGCCCGCGGGAGCAGGCGCATCACGGCGAAGACCCCGCGGAGCACGGGGGGGACGTAGACCACGCCGGCGCCGGAGGCGATACCGGCGACGACGGCTTCGGCCACCGCCTCCGGGGTGGTGGCAAAGGGAGCCGGTGCCATCCCCGCGGTCATCCGATCGACGACGAAACCGGGGCGCACGATCATGATCCCCACGCCGCTGCCCTCGAGGGCGTCCCCGAGGCCCTGGCAGAACGCGTCCAGCCCGGCCTTGGAGGACCCGTAGATGAAGTTGGCCCGGCGGGCCCGGATGCCGGCCACCGAGGACAGCACCACCAGCCGGCCGTGTCCCTGGTGACGGAGCCGGGCGGCCACCGCCAGCATGGCCGAGGCCAGCCCGGCGAAGTTGGTGTCGATCACCGAGGCGGCGGCCTCGGGGTCGACCTCGTCACGCTCCTGGTCGCCGAGCACACCGGTGGCCACGATGACCAGGTCGATGTCGCCGAACCGGTCGAAGACCCCGTCGGCGAACCGGCGGTGGCCGGCGACATCGGTGGCGTCGAAGGGCACCGACTCGGCGATGTCGGCTCCGTTGGTCTTGGCCCGGTCGGCCGCCTCGGCGAGGCGGGTGCCCTCCCGCCCGGCCAGCACGACGGTACGGCAGCGGGTCGGCACCAGCTTGGCCACGATCGCCTGGGCGATCTCGGAGGAGCCCCCGAGCACCAGTACGGACTGCGGTCTGCCAATGGCGTCGATCATGTCCCAGCCCGTCCTGCTCTCGGTGGTGCCGTCGATTTCGGTTCCGCCTTGGGCCGGGTGCCCTTGCCGGCCGGCCCCACCTGCATCGCCCGTGCGGTGTTGCGGCACAGCCCCAGGCGCCGCCCGAGGTCCGATTGCAGGACCCCGTCGGGATCGACCCGCTCCCGCACGGCGAGCCACTCGTCGACCCGAGGGTACATGGCGCGGAACGCGGCGGGGGAGACCCGCGAGTCCTTGGCCAGGTAGATCCGTCCACCGGCGTCGATGACCTCACGGTCGAGGTCGTCGAGCAGGTCGGGCAGGGCGTGGTGGCCGACCGGCAGGTCGAGGGCCAGCGTCCATCCCGGTGCGGGGAAGGACAGGGGACCCGGGTCCCCGGGACCGAAGCGCTTGAGCACGGCCAAAAAGCTGGCCAGGCGGAGCTCGGTGAGCCGCTCGATGATGCGGCGCACCGTCTCTGCCTGCTGGTCGGGGACCACCAGCTGGTATTGGAGGAACCCCCGGGTCCCATACAGTCGGTTCCACTCGCCCACCCCGTCGAGCGGGTGGAAGAAGCTGGCCATGTGGATCGGCTTGCCGGCCTGGTGCCGGGGCGCCTTGCGGAACCAGAGCTCGTTGAACGCCCCCACCGTCACGGGGTTGAGCAGGCCGCTCGGTGGGGTGAGCGGCACGCGGGCCAGGGTGCGGGGGGCGAAGGACCGGGCGCGGTCGGGGTGGTGCCGGAGCCGGTCGGGGAGGTCCTCGAGCCGAGCGTGGTCTCCCCGGGTGAGAACCGACCGCCCGAGCCGGCGACCGGTCGCCTGGCAGTCGATCCAGGCCACCGAGTACCGGTAGGCGTCGTCGCCGGTGAGCATCAGATCCATGGCCGAGTCGAGATCCGGAGCGCGCTCCGTGTCGACCAGCACGTAGCTGGTCTCGATCGGGATCAGCTGCAACGTGGCGTCGAGCACCACCCCGGTGAGGCCCATGCCCCCGGCCGTGGCCCAGAAGAGGTCCGGGTCGGCCGTCTTCGACACCACCACCGTGCCGGTCGGGGTGGCCAGGGTGGCCCCGAGCACGTGGGCGCAGAAACTGCCGTCCACATGGTGGTTCTTGCCGTGGATGTCGGCCGCTATGGCCCCCCCGACGGTGACCAGGCGGGTGCCCGGGGTGACCGGCACGAACCAGCCCAGCGGCACCAGCCGCGTCATGAGCGTCTCCAGGCTCACCCCGGCACCCACGGTGATCACCCCGGTCTCGAGGTCGACCCGGTGAACACCGTCCAGCCAGGTGGCGTCGAGCACGGTCCCCCCGGCGTTTTGGGCGGCGTCCCCGTAGCTCCGGCCGAGCCCCCGGGCGATGATGCCCCGGTCCGATCCGCGGTGCTCGATCGCCCGGGCCAGGGCCTGGTCGACGATGTCGGGGTGGACGGCGTGGACGACCTCGGCCGAGGTCGGGGCGGTCCGGCCCCACCCGGTGAGCAGGGCACGCCGACCCGGTGGCGCGCTCATCCGGCGTAGACGCCGATGGCGAACAGTGCCACCCAGCACAGCCCGTAGATCTGCAACCGGCGGTCCTTCAACGCCAGCTCCTCGGGGGCGGCCCCCACGCCGGCGTCGAGGATGAGGAGGACATGGAGGAGCGCGATGGTGAACGGCACCACCGTGAGCTGGAACCAGATGGGGTCGTGGCCGGGGTGCAGCTGGGCGGCCCGCTCGAACGCCCACAGGCAGTAGGCCGTCACCGTCACGGCGGCCGACAGGGTTCGCACCGAGCGGAGGAAGGTCGGGGTGTAGGAGCCGAGGGTCTGGCGCACCGAACCGTGATCGGCCTCGTGGTCGTCGAGCAACTGCTTCTCGCCGGACCGCTTGCCGGTCACGATGAGCAGGGACCCGAAGGAGGCCACGATGAGGAACCAGTTGGACAGGGCCACGCCGGTGGCCACGCCGCCGGCCACGGCGCGGAGCACGAACCCGGCGCTGACGGCCACCAGGTCGACCACCGGCTCGTTCTTGAGCTCGAGCGAGTACGCCACGTTAACCAGGACGTAGATGGCGATGACCAGCCCCAGGTGCCACCCGGCCAGCAGGGCGGAGAGGCCGATGGCGACGGCCAGCATGACCAGGCCGAGGCCGATGGCCAGCGGGATAGAGACGAACCCGGCGGCGATGGGCCGCTGCCGCTTCCTCGGATGGCGGCGGTCCGAGTCGGCGTCGATGGCGTCGTTGAGGAAGTAGGTACCGGAGGCAGCCACGCAGAAGATGGCAAAGGCGGCCAACGCGTGCAGGAACACCGTGCGGTGGAAGAGCACGCCGGCCGCGGCCGGGGCCACGAACACCAGCAGGTTCTTGATCCACTGGCACGGGCGCGACAGGCGGAGCAGCTCGAACCCCAATGGCAACGGTGCCCGAGGACCCGGCTGAGCAGGATTTTCGTCTGGTCGGTCCACAGCTTCAGCCGAGGTGGTCACAGCGTCCTCGAGGCAGCCTGACGATGGCGCGGACGCCGGTGGGGCACCGCCCGGAAGGTATCACGGACCCCCAGGCTAGGGCCTGATCCGGGCTCCGAGCGGTCTGGTCCCGGCCCCGGCCGGTCCCGGCCGGCTCCACCGGCGGGCCTGACGGTCCCTCAGGGTTAGTATCTGCCTCCGTGAAACGCCCGTACCGAGTGGTCGTGGCCAAGCCCGGCCTCGACGGGCACGACCGGGGGGCGAAGGTCATCGCCCGGGCGCTCCGGGACGCGGGCTTCGAGGTCATCTACACCGGCCTCCATCAGACGGCCGAACAAGTCGTGCAGGCCGTGATCCAGGAGGACGCCGACGCGGTGGGCCTCTCGCTGCTGTCCGGGGCCCATCTGACGCTGGTTCCCCGGGTGATCGACGGCCTCCGCCAGCACGGCCGGGGCGACGTCCTAGTCCTGGTAGGAGGCATCATCCCCGAAGATGATATCCCCGTCCTGAAGGATCTCGGGGTCGCCGAGGTGTTCACCCCCGGTGCGCCGTTGCCGGCCATCGGTGCCTGGCTGGGACACGCCCTCGACGAGCGTGAGAGCGGAGTGGGCGCCTGAGCCAACGACGGCCCTCCCGAGGCGTCCTGACCGCCGCAGCCCGCGGCACCGCACCCGGTGTGGACCCGCCGCCCGGCGACGGCGGGCGGCCGCCACCCCCAATCGGGCCGGCGAACCAGGGCGAGGACCGGGCCGGCAGGGGAGTGGGCAGGGCAAGGAATGAGTAGGCAGGGCAACGAAGCGCTGGGCAACGAAGCGCTGGGCAACGAGTAGGCAGGAAGGAACGTCGGAGGAACCGGATGCACCAGTCGCAGAGGCAACGAGGAACAGAGAGGAACGGGTCCTGTGGATCTCTTCGAGTATCAGGGTAAGCAGTACTTCGCCCGCTTCGGTATCCCCATTTCGAAGGGCGGGGTGGCCGACACCGTCGACCAGGCCGTCGACCAGGCCGAGGCGTCGGGTTACCCGGTGGTGGTCAAGGCCCAGGTCAAGGTGGGTGGCCGGGGGAAGGCCGGCGGCGTGAAGCTGGCGGCCAACGCCGAGGAGGTGCGCACGCACGCCGGCAACATCCTCGGGCTCGACATCAAGGGCCACGTGGTCAAGCGCCTGTGGATCGAGCACGCGTCCGACATCGCCCGCGAGTACTACGCCAGCTTCACCCTCGACCGCCGCGCCAAGAAGCACCTCGGGATGCTCTCGGCCGAGGGGGGGGTCGAGATCGAGGAGGTGGCCGTCACCAACCCGGACGCCATCGCCACGGTCCACATCGACCCGGTCGATGGCCTGAGTGCGGAGGTGGCCCGGCAGTGGGTCGACCGGGCCCGGCTCGACGACGAGGCCCGTGATCAGGCGGCGCACCTGCTGGTCAGGTTGTATGCCTGCTACACCGAGGGGGATTGCGACCTGGCCGAGATCAACCCTTTGATCCTCACCCCCGAGGGAGAGGTGCGCGCCCTCGATGCGAAGGTCACCCTGGACGACAACGCCGCCTTCCGTCATCCGGAATGGGACGACTTCGCCGGCTATGACGTGGAGGACGAGCGGGAGACGCGGGCCAAAGAGCGGGGCCTCAACTACATCGGGCTCGACGGCTCGGTCGGCATCATCGCCAACGGGGCCGGGCTGGCCATGAGCACCCTGGACGTCGTCAACCAGTGCGGGGGGGCGGCGGCCAACTTCCTCGACATCGGAGGCGGGGCCAACGCCGACGTGATGGCGGCCGCCCTCGAGGTCATCAACTCCGATCCCGCCGTCCGGTCCATCTTCGTGAACATCTTCGGGGGGATCACCCGGGTGGACGAGGTGGCCAACGGGGTCCTCGAGGCCCTGAAGCGGGTGGACATCTCCTCTCCCATCGTGTTGCGCCTCGACGGCACCAACGCCGCGGCCGGCCGCGAGATACTCGCCCCCCATCTGTCCGACCGGCTGGTGGCCGAGCCGACCATGCTCGACGCCGCCCGTCGGGTCGTCGCCCTGGCCGGAGGGGCGTCGTGAGCATCTTCGTCGACGAGACGACCAAGGTGGTCATCCAGGGCATTAGCCCCACCAGCCAGGGCCTCTACCACGGTCTCCGCAACCGTGCCTACGGCACCCAGGTGGTGGCCGGGACCAACCCGAAGCGTGGGGGCGAGGAGATCGAGGGCATCCCGGTCTTCGGCACGGTGGCCGAGGCGGTCGAGGCCACCGGAGCCAACGCCTCGTTCATCTCGGTACCCCCCAAGTTCGCGGCCGATGCCATCGTCGAGGCGGCCGCCGCCGCCGTGCCCTTCGTCGTGTGCATCACCGAGGGCATTCCCGCCCAGGACGAGGCACGCGCCTACAACCGCCTGGTGCGAGAGTTCCCGGGCACGCGGCTGCTCGGCCCCAACTGTCCCGGCATCATCTCCCCGGGCAAGTGCAACATCGGCATCACCTCGGGCGACATCGCCATGGCCGGCGGCCCGGTCGGGATCGTCAGCCGCTCGGGGACCCTCACGTACCAGGCTCTCCACGAGCTCTCCCAGCAAGGCGTGGGCCAGACCACCTGCGTCGGCATCGGAGGCGACCCGGTGCCCGGCACCAGCTTCATCGACTGCCTGGCCGCCTTCCAGGCCGACCGGGACACCCGGGCCATCATGATGATCGGGGAGATCGGCGGGTCAGCCGAGGAGGAGGCGGCCGAGTTCATCGCCTCGTCCGTGACCAAGCCCATCGTCTCCTATGTGGCCGGGGTGACCGCGCCGCCCGGTCGCAAGATGGGCCATGCTGGGGCCATCATCTCGGGGTCCAAGGGGACGGCCCAGGCGAAGATGGAGGCCCTGTCGGAGGCCGGCGCCACCGTGGCGCTCAATCCGACCGAGGCCGGCGAGGCCATGGTGGCGGTGGTCAGGAAGCTGGACTGACCGTTCAGGAAGTCCATCTGACCTCCGACGTCCCCTCGGCCGCGGCCCTGGTCGGTCGCCCGATCCAGGCAGTCGTCTTCGATCTCGACGGACTGCTCATCGACTCGGAGCCCTGCTGGCGCCAGGCAGAGATCGAGGTGTTCGGCGCGCTCGGCCTCGACCTGGACCAGGCCCAGGTGCGGCAGACCATGGGCCTCCGCATCGACGACGCCGTCCGGCACTGGTGGGAGCGGCGTCCCTGGCCGGGCCCGTCCCCGGTGGAGGTGGAGCGCACCATCACGGCGCGGGTGGCCGAGATGGTGGCGGCAACCGGCATGCCGATGCCCGGGGCGCTCGAGGCCGTGGCCCTGTGCGACCGGCTCGACTTGCCGGTGGCCGTCTGCTCGGGCTCCTATGCCGTGGTGGTCGAGGCCGCCCTGCGCCGCCTCGGGATCGAGTCCACCGTGCGGGCCTGGCACACCGCCGAATGGGAGCCGCTGGGCAAGCCGCACCCGGGCGCCTATCTCTCGACCGCAGCCAAGCTGGGCGTGGAGCCGACCGGCTGCCTGGCCGTCGAGGACTCGTTCAACGGCGCCATCGCGGCCAAGGCCGCCCGCATGCGGGTGGTGGCCGTGCCCGAACCGGGGGCCCGGGCCTCGCCGCGATGGGGGTTCTGTGAAGCGCGGCTCAGCTCGTTGGCCGAGTTCGACGAGGGGCTGCTCCGGTCGCTCGAGAGGTAGCCCGGCCCTGCCGGTGGGCGGTGGCGATCTCCCAGCAAACTTTCGCTTCGGAAATGGCGGAACGGTGCCGATACAGCTGTCACGAGGGGCATTCCCTGGGCAGGGGGGACCGGGCGACGTCGGCCTGACACCGGAGGCAGGCCGGTAGGGCCACGTCGCCCCGGTCCCTTTGCCCCGGGGACGCGACCGCTGGGTCGTCGCGGCCCCACCAGTGTCCCGATTCGGGCGGAACAGGCACTGGTAGCGTGCCGAGAGTGCCGGCTGCCGTGTGCCCCGATCCCGCCCCGAGCGGTGTCCGCATCGGGGTCCTGGCCTCGGGCAGCGGCACCATTCTCGAGGCGGTCATCGCCGCCGGGCTCCCGGTTCGCCTGGTCGTCACCGATCGGCCGTGCCGGGCCCTCGAGGTTGCCGGTGCCGCCGACGTGCCGGCCGAGATGGTCGACCGGTCCGAGTTCGGCGGTTTCGGGCCCGGCTTCGACCGCCACCGCTACACCGCCGCGCTGACCGATGTGCTCCGGGCCGGAGGCATCGACGTGGTGGTCATGGCGGGGTTCGGTACCGTGCTCGACCGGCCCATCCATGACGCCTATCCGGGCCACATCCTGAACACCCATCCCGCCCTGCTGCCGGCCTTCCCGGGATGGCACGCCGTGGCCGACGCCCTGGCGGCCGGCGTGACCGAGACCGGGACCACCGTCCACGTCGCCACCTTGGCGATGGATGCCGGCCCAGTGCTGGCCCAGGCGGTGGTACCGGTGCGGCCCGGCGATACCGAGGTCTCACTGCACGAGCGCATCAAGTCGGTCGAGCGGAGCCTCTACCCCGAGACCATCCGTCGGTTCATCGACGGCCTGGCGGCCACCGTCAGGGATGGGCCAGGATCACAGACGGAGGTTGCGTCATGAGGGCACTGCTGTCCGTGTACGACAAGACGGGCCTAGTCGATCTGGCCCGGGGGCTCTCCGATCTCGGTTGGGAGCTGGTGTCGAGCGGCGGCACCTCCGCCGTTCTGGCCCAGGCCGGGGTCGACCATGTCGAAGTGGCCGACCTCACCGGCGCGCCCGAGATGCTCGGCGGCCGGGTGAAGACCCTCCACCCCACCATCCACGGTGGCATCCTGGCCGACCGGTCGAAGCCCGACCACCTGGCTGACGTCGAGCGGCAGGGCATCGGCCTCATCGACTTGGTGGTGTGCAACCTCTACCCGTTCACCTCTGACCCCTCGGTCGAGCTGATCGATGTCGGCGGGCCCACCATGGTGCGGGCGGCGGCGAAGAACCACGACCATGTGGGCATCGTGGTCGTCCCGGCCGAGTACGGGGCGGTCCTCGACGAGCTGCGACGTGACGGCTCCCTGTCCGCCGACACCCGACGACGGTTGGCCCGCCAGGCATTCGCCCACACCGCCGGGTACGACGCGGCCATCGTGGCCTGGCTCGACGAGCGCGAGGGCCCGGGCATCTCGCCGACGGGCGCCGAGGAGTTCGACCGGGCGATGCTCCTTCCCCCTTCCATCCACCTGATCCTCGAGCGGGCCGGGTCGATGCGGTACGGCGAGAACCCGCACCAGCACGGGGCGCGCTACCGGATGGTGGGCGAGCACTCGTGGTGGGACGACGTGGTCCAGCACGGGGGTCGCGAGCTCTCCTATCTCAATGTCTTCGACGCCGACGCCGCCTGGCGGTTGGTCCACGAGCTCCCACCCCCCGGGGGGGACGAGGTCGCCGTGGCCATCATCAAGCACGCCAATCCGTGCGGTGCCGCCCTGGGCGCCGACCTGGTCACGGCCTACCGGCGCGCCCTCGAGTGCGATCCCCAGTCCGCATTCGGCGGGATCGTGGCCCTCGGCGGACCGGTCACCATGTCGGTGGCCGAGGCGGTCGCCGAGGGACCGCAGGCCGACGTCATCATCGCGCCCTCCTACGACGAGGCCTCGCTCGGCACGCTGTCGGCCCGGCGCAAGGCCACCCGGCTCCTGTCCGCCCCCGCCGCCGAACCGCTGGAGCGTCAGTTCCGCAGCTTGGGGGCGAGCGTGCTCGTCCAGGACGCAGACCGGTTTCTGGCCGAGCCGGCCAGCTGGACCGCCGTCACGAAGGCCCAGCCGACCGACGCCCAATGGCGCGACCTCGCGCTGGCCTGGAAGCTCTGTGCCCGCACCACGTCCAACGCCATCGCCGTGGTGGCCGACGGTCAGGCCGTCGGGGTCGGTGCCGGCCAGCAGTCCCGGGTGGTGGCGGCCGAGATCGCGGTGTCGAAGGCCGGCCGGCGGGCCGCAGGTGCCGCCGCCGCCAGTGACGCCTTCTTCCCGTTCCCGGACGGCTTGATGGTGCTGGCCGACGCCGGGGTGGCCGCGGTGGTGCAACCGGGTGGCTCGGTCCGGGACGGCGAGGTGGTGTCGGCCGCGGACGCGGCCGGTATCGCCATGGTCGTGACCGGTGGTGAGCGGCACTTCCGGCACTGACCGGAGGGGAACACCGACCGGAAGGGATGCGGTGCGGCCGCCGGACGGCGCGCCGACGAGACGGCGAGAGAGGACGCGGATGCCACGATGACGGCGACGTTGCTGGACGGAGAACGCCTGGCCGCCAAGATCCGGGCCGAGGTCACCGACCGGATCGCCCGCTTGGCCGATGCCGGGGTCGGGGTGGGGCTCGGGACCATCCTCGTCGGGGACGACGGGCCGAGCGCCCGCTACGTGGCCATGAAGCACGAGGACTGCGCCGAGGTCGGCATCCACTCGGCCCACGAGCACCTGCCGGCCGACGTGTCGCAAGCCGAGCTCGAGGCGGTCATCGCCCGGTTCAACGCCGACCCCAAGGTCAACGCCTACCTGGTCCAGCTGCCCCTGCCGGCCGGCCTGGACGAGGAGCGGGCCCTGATGGCCGTCGATCCGGACAAGGACGTCGACGGCCTGCACCCGGTCAACCTCGGCCGCCTGGTCATGGGGGTCGCCGGACCCCGGCCGTGCACGCCGGCCGGCATCGTGGAGCTGCTCGCCGAGTACGGCGTCCCGGTCGAGGGCAAGCATGTGGTGATCATCGGGAGGGGGCTGACCATCGGCCGCCCCCTCGCCCTGCTCCTCGCCATGAAGCAGCCGGGCTGCAACGCCGCCGTCACCGTGGTGCACACCGGGGTCGACGACCTGGCCGGCCTGGTCCGCCAGGCCGACGTGGTGGTGGCGGCGGCCGGACGGGCCGGCCTGGTCACCCCGGGCATGGTGAAGCCCGGTGCCGCCGTGGTGGGCGCCGGCACCTCGTGGGAGGGCAAGCGGCTCCTGTCCGACGTGGACCCGTCGGTGGCCGACGTGGCCGGCTGGATCACCCCGCGGCTCGGAGGTGTCGGGCCGATGACCCGGGCCATGCTGTTGCGCAACACCGTCCGGGCCGCCGAGCGCTCGTCATGACCGGGCAGCCGGGAGGCGAGACCGACGTCCGGCCCTGGGGCAGCTACACGGTGCTCGACGACGCCGGGACCCACAAGGTCAAGCGCATCGTGGTGCTGCCGGGGAAGCGCCTGAGCTATCAGCGCCATGCCCGGCGCTCGGAGCACTGGTTCGTCGTGCGCGGGACGGCCACCGTTGTGCTGGACGGCGTGGAACGAACGCTGTCACCGGGGGAATCGCTGGACATTCCGGCCGGCACCGACCACCGCATCGGGAACGTCGGCGACGTCGAGGTGGTGTTCGTGGAGGTCCAGCACGGTGAGTACTTCGGAGAGGACGACATCGTGCGCCTCGAGGACGACTTCGGCCGGAGCGGTGGCTGATGGCCATCCGTCTGCGACGGAGGTGGGGCCGGCTCTGGCAACGACCCGGGCCGGCCGGTGCGGCGGCATTCGGCGTCGGGATAGTCGCGGCCGTGGCCCTGTTCGTGGTGGCGCCGGCCGGCCCGCTCTCGGGCTCCCCACGGCCCGCCCGCCCGGCCCGGACCGTCGCATTCGTCGTCGACACCACCACCAGCACCAGCACCCTGCCGGTGACCACCACGGCTCCCTCGACCACTGTGCCGCCGACCACCACGACCTCGTCGGTTCCCGTCACCACATCGAGCCGTCCGTCCCGCTCCACGACCACCACGGCCCCGGCCACCACGACCACCACCACGCCCCCGCCCAGTTCGTCGTCGAAGACGCCGTGGGCCCTGATCGCCGTCATCCTCGTCCTGCTCGTCGCCATCCTGGTGGTGGCACTCCTCATGCGCGCCCGCCGACGGAAGGCCCTCGAGGCGGAGTGGCGCCGGGCCGTCATACCGGCCCTCAGCGACGCCCAGCTGGCGCGGGAGTCGCTGGTGTCGGGCAACGCTGCCTCCGAGGACTCCGAGTTGCGCGCCGCGGTGGCGGTGCAGGTGGAGCGGGCTGCCGCGGCGCTCGACGGCGCCGCCCGGAAGGCCCCGGATCCCGACGCCGGGTCCCTGGCGACGGCGGCCGCCGGCGACCTGCGCGGCCTAGCCTTCGCCATCGAGGCCGACCGGCTCCTGCGGCACGGAGCATCGGCACCCACGGGCATCCAGCTGGCCCAGGCCGATGAGGCCCGCCGGGCCCGCGGCACCGAGCTCACCACCGCCCTGGCCCGGCTCTCGACCCGTGTCGCCTCGGCCGCGGGGTCGTCATCCCGGCGCTGAACAGGGTGGCGCCGCCGACCTGGCAGTAGGATCGTTCGGCTATGACCCGTATCAAGGATCTCCTGGCCAAGGGGAGGACCTACTCGTTCGAGTTCTTCCCCCCGAAGACCGATGCGGAGCAGGCAACGCTGGTGCGGACGCTGCGCGAGCTCGAGCCGCTCGGGCCCTCGTTCGTGTCGGTCACCTACCGTGGCGGGGCCGAGTCGCGCCAACGGACCTTCGATCTGGTCACCGGCATGCTGCGCACCACGACGTTGGTCCCCATGGCCCACCTGATCTGTGTGGCCCACACCCGGCTGGAGCTGGCCGAGATACTGGTCGCCTACCGCAACGCCGGCGTGGAGAACCTGATGGCGCTGGGAGGCGATCCACCGACGGAGCCGGGGGCGGGGGTGGGAGAGCTCGCCCACGCCTCCCAGTTGGTCGAACTGGCCCACGCCATCGGGGGCTTCTCGGTGGGAGTGGCCGCCCAGCCGCTCGGGCACCCGCTCTCGCCCGACCTCGCCAGTGACCGCTCATACCTCGCCGCCAAACTGGCCATGGCCGACTTCGCCATCTCCCAGTTCTTCTTCGAGGCGGCCGAGTACACGCGGCTGGTGGACGACCTCGCCGCCCTGGGCGTGGACAAGCCGGTGTTGCCGGGGATCATGCCGGTGACCTCGCTCGGCTCGGTGCCCCGCATGGCCACCATGGGCGCGGCCGTGCCGGACTGGATGGTCGACCGCCTCCAGCAGGCGGAGGGCCGGGGCGGCAAGGAGGCGGTCCGCGACGAGGGGGTGGCCATCGCCACCGAGCTCTGCGACCAGCTGTTGGCGGCCGGCGTTCCGGGGCTGCACTTCTACACGCTCAACCGGTCGAGCGCCACCCGCGAGATCTACTCCGCCCTGGGTCTCGTCCAACTCTGAGCGCACGCTACCGACCGCACCGCCGGCCGGACCGCGCACACCGCGGATGGCGCCCCGCCGGTTGGCGGCCGCGGCCAGGCCGGCCGATATGCTGCCGCCCATGCCCGATCTCATCACCCAGGGGCCCGACGGCGCCCTCCACGTCACCGACCAGCCGGTCATCCCCTTCATCGAGGGGGACGGGACCGGGGTCGACATCTGGCCCGCGGCCAAGCTGGTGTTGGACGCGGCGTCGGCCAAGTACGGAAAGGCCGTCGCCTGGAAGGAGGTGCTCGCCGGCCAGAAGGCCTTCGACGAGACCGGCAACTGGCTGCCGGACGAGACGGTGGACACCTTCCGGACCCACCTGATCGGCATCAAGGGACCGCTCACCACGCCGGTGGGCGGCGGGATCCGCTCGCTCAACGTGGCGCTCCGGCAGATCCTCGACCTGTACGTCTGCCTCCGGCCGGTGCGGTGGTTCCAAGGCGTCCCCTCCCCGGTGCTCCACCCCGAGCGGGTCGACATGGTCATCTTCCGCGAGAACACCGAGGACATCTACGCCGGGCTCGAGGCGGAGGCCAACTCGCCCGAGGCCGCCCGCCTGTCGGCCTTCCTGCGCGACGAGATGGGTTGGCAGGTCCGGGAGGGATCCGGCATCGGCATCAAGCCCATCTCGGAGTTCGGCTCGAAGCGGTTGATCCGGGCCGCCATCAACTACGCCCTGGACCGGGGACGCGCCAGCGTCAACCTGGTCCACAAGGGCAACATCCAGAAGTTCACCGAGGGCGCCTTCCGCAATTGGGGCTACGAGCTGGTGCGAGAGGAATTCGCCGACGTGGCGGTCGGCTGGGACGACTGCGGGGGGAAGCCGGGGGACAAGCTGCTGGTGAAGGACAGCATCGCCGACATCACCCTGCAGCAGATCCTGACCCGGCCGGAGGAATTCGACGTCATGGCCACGACCAACCTCAACGGCGACTACCTCTCGGATGCGCTGGCGGCCCAGGTCGGGGGGATCGGCATCGCACCCGGCGGCAACATCAATTACACCACCGGCCACGGCATCTTCGAAGCGACCCACGGTACGGCACCGAAGTACGCCGGGTTGGACAAGGTGAACCCCGGGTCGGTGCTTCTCTCCGGCGTGATGATGTACGAGCACATCGGCTGGAACGAGGCAGCTGCGGACATCGTGTCCGCCCTCGAGGCAACCATCGCCGACAAGGTGGTCACCTACGACTTCGCCCGTCTGATGGACGGTGCCACCGAGGTCAAGTGTTCGGAGTTCGCCTCGGCGATCGTCGATCGTCTGTAGCGCTGGGCTCGATCGTCTCCGGCGATCCGGTCGGCGGCGACGCCTGAGCGCGCCGGCGCCGCTTCCGTGGCGCGCCCCGCGCTCGTCATCCAGGTGTTCCAGTCGACCCACCCGGACCCCCCGGGTAGCCTCGGCGGCATGGCAGCCAAACCTCCGATTCACGTCACCGTCACCGGGGCCGCGGGCCAGATCGGTTACGCCCTCCTCTTCCGCATCGCCTCGGGCCAGCTGCTCGGCCACGACCAACCGCTGGTCCTCCGCCTGCTCGAGATCGAGCCCGGGATGAAGGCACTCGAGGGCGTGGTCATGGAGATCGACGACGGCGCGTTCCCGTTGGTCAGCGACATCGTGACCACCACCGACCTCGACACCGCCTTCGAAGGGACGTCCTGGGCCCTGCTGGTCGGCTCGGTGCCGCGCCAGGCCGGGATGGAGCGGGGTGACCTGTTGACGGTCAACGGGGGCATCTTCGGTCCCCAGGGACGGGCCATCGCCGACCGGGCCGCGTCCGACGTGCGGATCCTGGTCGTGGGCAATCCGTGCAACACCAACTGCCTCATCGCCCGGTCCAACGCCCCCGAGGTGCCGACCGACCGCTGGTTCGCCATGACCCGCCTCGACGAGAACCGAGCCAAGAGCCAGCTGGCCCACAAGGCTGGTGCCCCGGTGTCGTCGGTGACCAACATGGCCATCTGGGGGAACCACTCCGCCACCCAGTTCCCCGATTTCGCCCACGCCCTCATCGGCGGCAAGCCGGCGCCCGAGGTGATCGACGACCGCGCCTGGCTCGAGGGCGACTTCATCACCACGGTGCAGAAGCGGGGGGCGACCATCATCGAGGCGCGCGGCCTCTCCTCGGCGGCGTCAGCCGCCAATGCCGCCATCGATTCGGTGAACAGCATCCGGGCGGCCACACCGGGCGATGACTTCACCTCTCTCGCGGTCGTGTCCCACGGGGAGTACGGGGTGCCGCTCGGCCTGCAGTTCGGGTTTCCGGTGCGGACCAACGGCTCGGGGGGATGGACGGTGGTCGAGGGGCTGACCCACGACCCGTTCGCCGCCGACCGCATCCGGATCACCACCGAGGAGCTCGAGGCGGAGCGGGCCGAGGTGGCCGATCTGCTGCCCTGATCGGGCAGCGCTATCCCGGGATCAGCTCGATCCGGTTACCGAACGGGTCGTCCACGTACCACTGCGGTTTCCCGGGCACGTCCTCGGTGCGCCGGGTCGGGTGGCCGGAGCGGTCGAGCACGGCGCAGAGAGCATCGAGGTTCGACACGACCAGGGCGGGGTGGGCCTTTCGCGCCGGCCTGAACTCCTCCTCCACGCCCAGGTGGATCTTGACCCGACCGTCTTCGAACCAGCACCCGCCCCGGACGGCCAGCTCCGGCGGCTTCGGCACCCGCGGCAGCCCGAGCAGCCCCTCGAAGAAGGTCTGGGCCCGGGCCTCCGCCTCGAGGCCGGCCGGCATGGCCAGCTGGACGTGATCGATGCCCTCGATCCGGTGTGTCGCCGTCACCGCTCGTCGTCCGGCTCGAACCGGCGGGGGTCCCGGCGGAGGGGGTGGTCGGGCGGAACCTCGACCAGGTGGATGCGGAGGCCGTCCGGATCGTCGATCCAGGCCTCGATCAGCCCCCACGGCTCGAGGAGGGGAGGGCGGGCCACCGGCACACCGCGCCCGGCCAGCTCGACCACGGCCGCCTCGACCGACCGCACCTGGAGCCAGAGGGTCACCGGCCCGGCGGCGGGGGCGGTCCGGCCCGGCGGGCCATCGGCAGGCGGACCGGCCACCACCTCGATCAGGCCGCCGCCGGCGAAGAAGACCACCCCGCGGCCGGCACCCAGCCCGAACTCCCGGGCCACGGCCAGCCCGAGGGTGGTGCCGTAGAACTCGATGGATCGGTCGAGGTCCGTCGGATGGACGATGGTCCTGCTGGTCAGTACTTCCACCGCTGCCCTGCTTTCGTCTGTCCTGCTCGGCGTGGTCGTGGTGGTCGACCGGTCACGCCGGCTCAGTAGGTCGTGGACGCGGCCAGGTCCCCCGTGCCGCGGCGGGCCGCGGCCAGCAGGTGGTGGGCCTCCACCAGCACGGTGAGATCACCCCGCACCCGGATGCGACCACCGTTCAGCGCCTCGGCCGGGGACAGGTCACCCGCCGACATGGCGGCCGCGTCCTCATAGGAGAGAGCCATGGTGACGTCGGCTCCGGCCTCCGCCGCCCGGGCGGTGCCACCCGGGTCCGGGTCGCAACGTTCGAGGCGGAGGGTGCCCTGATCGATATGGAGGAGGAGGCGCACGTCCCCCTCCGGCCCACTGTGGATCTCCTGGGCCACGGTCACCGGGCCATCGGCCACGGCCAGGCCGGCGCGGTCCCCGGGGCCCGGCAGCACCACGCCCGAGAGGGCGGCGTTGAACGCCTCCACCCACTCGAGACTCAGGAAGCGGGCCATGGCCGCTGCCCTCTCCGGCCACCCGGGGGCCACCCGGCCGATCGCCGCACCGACCTCAACCGATCGGCGTGTTCCCGGAGGTGCCGCTCTCCTCTGCGGTGTCCGAGCCACCCTCAGAACCGATGCTCACCGTGCTGACGGCGGGCTCGGTCGTCGTCGAGCCGTCGCGGCTGTCGGGGCCGGGGATGCCGTGCACCTCGGACCGCGGCTGCACCGCGGCCGGCCCGGTGGCCGGCGAACCGGCCACCGCTTCGGCGGGCGACCGTTTGGTGCGATTGAGGATTTTCCGGCCCAGCCAGGCCAACGGATCGTAGGAGGCGTCGACGACCCGCTCCTTCAGCGGGATGATGGCGTTGTCGGTGATCTTGATGTGCTCGGGACAGACCTCGGTGCAGCACTTGGTGATGTTGCACTTGCCCAGACCCTGGTCGCGACGCAGGAGCTCGCGCCGGTCGTTGTCGTCGAGCGGATGCATCTCGAGCTCGGCCGAGCGAGCGAAGAACCGGGGCCCGGCGAAGGCCGTCTTGTTCTCCTCGTGGTCGCGGATCACATGGCAGACGTCCTGGCACAGGTAGCACTCGATGCACTTGCGGAACTCCTGGCTCCGCTCGATGTCGATCTGCTGCATGCGGTACCCGCCCGCCTCGACCTCGTCGGCCGTCTTCGGTCGGGGATGGAAGGCTGGGACCCTCTTCGCCACCTCGTAGTTGTAGGAGACGTCGGTCACCAGGTCCCTCAGGATGGGGAACGTCCTCATGGGGGCGACGGTGACCGCCTCCCCCGGCGGGAGCGTGTCCATCCTGGTCATGCACATCAGGGCGGGAACCCCGTTGATCTCGGCCGAGCACGAACCGCACTTGCCCGCCTTGCAGTTCCAACGGCAGGCGAGATCGGGCGCCTGGGTGGCCTGGACCCGATGGATCACGTCCAGCACCACCTCGCCCTCCTGGGCGGGTAGTACGTACTCGGCGAACTCGCCTCCGTTCTCGTCACCGCGCCAGAGCCGCACCGTGACGTCACCGCCGTACGCCACGTCTGCATCGACGCCGTCGTGTCCGTCGGCCATCACGCCTCCTCGAGCAGTTTCGCCAAGTCGTCGGGCATGGCCGGGATCGGCTCCGGCCCGACGGTGATCGATCGGATGGACGGGGTACCACCCACCCCTCCGGTCTCCTTGCCGTCACCGGGGATCCGCTCGACGAAGTTGACGCTGCCCATGTCTTCCGCCGGCTTCGGGTAGTCGTCCCGGGTGTGGCCCCCTCGGCTCTCCTTTCGGTTGAGGGCACCGAGAGTGGTGCAGCGCGACACGGTGAGCATGGCGGGGAGGTCGGTGGCCAGGTTCCACCCCGGGTTGTAGCGGCGCCCCCCGCCGAGTGACACCCGTCCGGCCCGGTCCTCCAGCTCCTCGAGCTTGCCCAGGGCCTGCTCGAGCTCCGTCTGGGTCCGGATGATGCCCACCAGTCGCTGCATGGTCTCCTGGAGGTCGTGGTGGATGGTGTAGGGGTTCTCCCCGTCCTCCCGGGCAAAGGGGGCGACGGCCGCGTCGATGGCCGCGGCGATCTCACCCTCGTCGAGGGACACCGGTGCGGATCGGTCCGAAGCGAACTCGGAGGCGCCCAGCCCGGCCCGCCGGCCGAACACCAGGAGGTCCGAGAGGGAGTTCCCCCCCAGCCGGTTGGCCCCGTGCAGCCCCCCGGCCACCTCGCCGGCGGCGAACAGGCCGCGGGCGGTGGTGGCCGCGGTGTCGGCCTCCACTCTGACCCCACCCATGATGTAGTGGCAGGTGGGGCCCACCTCCATGGGCTCGGCGGTGATATCCACCCCGGCCAGCTCCTTGAACTGGTGGTACATCGAGGGCAGGCGGCGGCGGATGTCCTCGGCGGTCCGCCGGGTGGCGATGTCGAGGAACACCCCACCGTGCGGGCTGCCCCGGCCGGACTTCACCTCGTTGTTGATCGAGCGGGCCACTTCGTCGCGGGGCAGGAGCTCGGGTGGCCGGCGGCCTGCCGAGTGGTCGTCGTACCACTTGTCGCCCTCGTCCTCGGAGTCCGCCGTCTCGGCGGCGAACATCGGCGGGATGTAGTCGAACATGAACCGCTTGCCGTCGGAGTTGCGCAGGACCCCGCCATCACCCCGGACCCCCTCGGTGACCAGGATGCCCCGTACCGAGAGGGGCCAGACCATCCCGGTCGGGTGGAACTGCACGCATTCCATGTCGATGAGGTCGGCTCCGGCCCACAACGACATGGCGTGCCCGTCGCCGGTCGACTCCCACGAGTTCGAGGTGTACAGCCAGCTCTTGCCCACGCCCCCCGTGGCCATGACCACCGCCTTGGCCTTGAAGGCGACGAACTGCCCGGAGGGCCGCCAGTACCCCACCAGCCCCGACACCACGCCCTCGGAGTCGTGGAGGAGGCGGAGCACCTTGACCTCCATGAACACCTCGATGCTGTCGGCCACCGCCTTCTGCTGCAGGGTGCGGATGAGCTCGAGCCCGGTGCGGTCGCCGACATGGGCCAGGCGGGCGAAGCGGTGCCCCCCGAAGTCGCGTTGGAGGATCAGGCCGTCACCGGTCCGGTCGAAGAGCGCCCCCCAGTCCTCGAGCTCACGGACCCGATCAGGCGACTCCTGGGCGTGGAGCTGGGCCATCCGCCAGTTGTTGAGCATCTTGCCGCCCCGCATGGTGTCCCGGAAATGGACCTGCCAGTTGTCTTCCGGGTAGACGTTGCCCAACGCCGCCGCCACCCCGCCTTCCGCCATCACGGTGTGCGCCTTGCCCAACAGGGACTTGCACACCAGTGCGGTGCGCAGGCCTTGCGAGCGCGCCTCGATCGCCGCTCGCAGCCCGGCACCTCCGGCACCGATGACGATGACGTCGAAGTCGTGGGTCTCGTACTCAGCCATGTGCGCGATCCCCTTAGAAGTGGAATCCGTAGTCGTGGATGGTCCCACTGGCCACCAGCCGGACGTACAGGTCGGAGAAGGCGACGAAGACGAGGCTCATCCAGGCGAACAGCATGTGGTGGGCGTTGAGCGGGGTCAGGGTCTTCCAGATCCAGTGGCGGACAGGGGCCTGGGAGAACTGCTTCACGCCCCCGCCACACAGATGCCGGCAGGCATGGCAGCTGAGCGAGTAGAGCCACAGCAGCGTGGCATTGATCAACAGCACGGCTGTGCCCACGCTGAACCCGATGCCCACGCCGGGCTGCCGGAAGGCCACGACGGCGTCGATGCTGAGGATGACGTTGAGGACGAGCCCGAAATAGAAGAAGTAGCGGTGGATGTTCTGCAGCAACAGGGGGAAGCGGGTCTCACCGGTGTAGGCGCCGTGGCCGTCGGAGACGGCGCAGGCCGGTGGGGCCAGCCAGAACGACCGGTAGTACGCCTTGCGGTAGTAGTAGCAGGTGAGCCGGAAGCCGAGCGGGAAGATCAGGATCAACAGGGCGGGCGAGATGGTCCACCAGGTGATGACGGTGCCGGGATGGCTCCCCGGCACGCAGCTGGCGGCGAGGCACGGGGAGTAGAAGGGCGAGATCAGGTCGCGGTGTTGGCCCGCCCCGACGTAGTAGTTCTTGTTCACGAACGCCGCCCAGGTGGAGTAGGCGACGAAGGCGGTGAGCACGGTCACGGTGACCACCGGCTGGACCCAGTACCGATCCCGGCGGAGCGTCGGGAGATCGGGGCCTCCCCGGCTCCCACCCAGTACGACCGGGGTGACGGTGGCCTCCTCCAACGTGGTCAAGTGCTCTCCCTCTTGCGGCCTCGTCCGGCCGCCTCGCGCGGGCTCAGGGCCCTGGGCTGCTGACGGACCATCATCTTTCCATCCCGGCGACCCGGTTGCGAAACCATGGGTTCCACGCTGACCGGGCCGGGGCGGCGTCGGCCCCGTCCGGGCCCCCCTGTGTCACACCTCCACGACCAGGGGCCACACATCGGGACCCTCGACGCACCGGGGCCATATCGAGCCGCGTAGGCTCGCGCCCATGAGCAACCCGGAGCCCATCGACGATACGGACGCCCCCGAGCCCGCCCTGGACCCGGCGGCCAGGCTGACCCCCCCTCCGGACATCTCGACGCTCGGCCGGCTGCGGGCGGCGGGCTGGCGGTCGATACCGGTGGCCGAGGAGATCAGGCGGAACGCGTCGGCTCGCATCGCTGCCCGGCAACCGCTGGTCACCGGGGTGCTCGGTTTCGAGGACTCGGTCCTTCCCCAGTTGGAGAACGCCTTGCTGGCCGGTCACGACGTGATCCTGCTCGGGGAGCGGGGCCAGGCCAAGACCCGCATCATCCGATCCCTGGTCGGCCTGCTCGACGAGTGGCTCCCGATCGTGGCCCATTCGGAGATCAACGACGACCCCTTCCACCCGGTGTCGCGGTTCGCCAAGGACCTCCTCGCCGAGGCGGGGGAGGACCTTCCGGTGTCATGGGTCCATCGCAGCGACCGCTACGGCGAGAAGCTGGCCACCCCCGACACCTCGATCGCCGACCTGATCGGCGAGGTCGATCCGATCCGGGTGGCCGAAGGGCGCTACCTGTCCGACGAGCTCACCATCCACTACGGCCTGGTCCCGAGGCTCAATCGCGGCATCTTCGCCGTCAACGAGCTCCCCGACCTGGCCGAGCGCATCCAGGTCGGGCTGCTCAACGTCCTCGAGGAGCGGGACGTCCAGATCCGGGGCCACCGGGTGCGGCTGCCGCTCGACATCGTGCTGGTGGCCACGGCCAACCCGGAGGACTACACCAACCGAGGGCGCATCATCACGCCCTTGAAGGACCGGTTCGGCGCCCAGATCCGCACCCACTACCCGTCGGACGCGGCGACCGAGCTCAAGATCGCCGAGCTCGAGGCCAGTCTGCCCGGACGGGGCGGCCCGCCCGGGCGGAGTGGTGACGGGGACGCCCCGAAGGTCGGGATGCCCGGCTTCATGGCCGAGGTGGTGGCCGAGCTGAGCCAGCTGGCCCGCCAGAGCCCCCATCTCAACCAGCGTTCCGGGGTGTCGGTCCGTCTCACCATCGCCAACTACGAGACGCTGGTGGCCAACGCCACCCGCCGTGCCCTGCGCAACGGCGAGCCCGATGCCGTGCCCCGCATCTCCGACCTGTCCGCCCTGGTCTCGTCCACCCAAGGGAAGGTCGAGATCGAGTCCCTCGAGGAGGGCCGCGAGGAGATCCTCCTCTCGCAGTTGGTGTCGGCCGCCGTGCTCCTCGTCTTCCGTCGCCGGGTCCAGCTGGCCGACCCCCAGGCCGTGGTGGCGTCCTTCTCGGCCGACACCGTGGTGCATGCCGGTGACGACCTACCGGCCTCTGCCTACGCCAGCACGCTCTCACAGATGCCGGCCCTCTCGGCCCCGGTCGTCGAGCTCACCGGTGGGTCGGAGGACCCCGGGGTCGTGGCCAGCGCGTTGGAGTTCCTGCTGGAGGGTCTCCACTTGACCAAGCGGCTCAACAAGGAAGCGGCCGGCTCGCGAGCGACCTATCGGGGTCGGGGATGACCTGGCGGTTCGACTACCGGCGCTGGGACGGCACCCAGGACTCGGAGGTCGACGACACCGACGGTGTCCTGTCACAGCTGACCGACGACCTGCTGGCCAACGGTGACTTGCACGAGGCGCTGCAGAGGATGCTCAACCGGGGGTGGCGCACCCCGGACGGCCACCAGATCCAGGGGCTACGCGACCTGCTCGACCAGCTCCGCCTGGAGCGGGAGGAGCAGCTCGAACGGGGTGATCTCGGTGGTGCCTACCGGGAGGTGGCCGAGGAGCTCCAGCAGGTGGTGGCCGAGGAGCGCCTGGGCATCGAGCAACTGGAGGAGGACGCCCGCGCCTCGGGGGACGAGCGCCGCCAGGACGTCACCGCCGAGGTGGCCACCGAGCGAAGGATGCAGCTCGACCTCCTGCCCGGCGACCTGGCGGGCACGGTGCGCGGGCTCCAGAACTACGAGTTCGTGTCGTCCGAGGCGCGGCAGCACTTCGAGGACCTCATGGAGCGACTGCGCGAGGAGGTGGCGAAGACCTACTTCGAGCAGATGTCCGAGGCGCTCTCCAACCCCGACCCCACCCAGCTCAACCACATGCGCGAAGCGTTCGACGCGCTCAACCGTATGATCGAGCAGCGAGAGGCCGGCGAGCCCCTCGACCCGAGCTTCGAGTCGTTCATGGAGCAGTTCGGAGACCTGTTCCCGGGCAACCCGTCCGACCTCGACGAGCTGCTGGAGCAGCTGGCGGCGCGGATGGCGGCCGCCCAGGCCATGTGGAACTCCATGTCGCCCGAGCAGCGGGCCCAGCTGCAGGGGCTGGCCGAGTCACTGCTCGAGGACCTCGATCTCCGCTGGCAGGTCGACCGCTTGGCCACCAACCTGCAACGGGCCTTCCCCGATGCCGGCTGGGAGCAGCGGTTCCGGTTCCGGGGCGACGACCCGATGGGCATGGGGGAGGGGACCGACGCCGCCGCCCGGTTGCGCGACCTCGACGAGCTGGAGAGCTTCCTGCGGTCGGCCAACAGCCCGGCATCGCTGGCCGAGGTCGATCTCGACAAAGTGAGGCGCCACCTCGGTGACGACGCCGCCAACTCGATCGACCGCCTGTCCAAGCTGGCCAAGCAGCTGGCCGACGCCGGGCTCATCGACCAGCGCGAAGGGCGGTTCGAGCTGACGCCGAAGGGCATCCGCCGAATCGGGCAACAGGCCCTCTCCGACCTCTTCGCCCAGCTGGACAAGGACCGGGTGGGCACCCATCGCACCACGTGGTCGGGGGCGGGGCACGACCGTGAGGAGACCACCAAGCCCTACGAGTTCGGCGACCCCTTCAATCTGGACCTGACCCGCACGGTGCACAACGCGGTGCGGCGATCCGGAAGCGGCGTCCCGGTCCGGCTCGCACCCAACGACTTCGAGGTGGTCGAGACCGAGGCGCTCACCCGGTCGGCCACCGTGCTGCTCCTCGACCTCTCGTTGTCCATGCCGATGCGCGACAACTTCGTCCCGGCCAAGAAGATGGCCCTCGCCCTCCACACGCTCATCGCGTCGCGGTTCCCCCGGGACTATCTCGGCCTGGTCGGGTTCTCTGAGGTGGCCAGGGTCATCGAGGCCGAGGACCTGCCCACGGTGAGCTGGGACTATGTCTACGGCACCAACCTGCAGCACGGTCTCATCCTGGCCCGCAAGATGCTCGCCCACCAGCCCGGGACCAAGCAGATCATCCTGGTCACGGACGGGGAGCCGACCGCCCACGTGATCCCCGATGCTGACGGCGTCGGCTACGACGTCTACTTCAACTACCCGCCGGTCCCCGAGACCCTCGAGGTCACCTTGGCCGAGGTGTTGCGGTGCACCCGGGCGGGCATCACCATCAACACCTTCCTGCTCGATCCCGACCGTGGGCTCCAGGGCTTTGTGGAGCAGTTGGCTCGGATCAACCGGGGGCGGACCTTCGCCACCTCGCCCGACGAATTGGGCGACTACGTGCTCGTCGACTTTCTGGCCCACAAGACGACGATGCGTGGCCGCCGGCGCCGAGCCGGCTGAGTCGCTCCGGTCGCGGCATCGGCCCGCCCGTCCTGGTCCCTATCGGGCATCTCTCACCTGGTCAGAGCTTCAGATCCTTCCGACTCGACCGGCATGCGGTCCTCATCCGGCGGGGTTCGCCGACCGCCGCTCCCTCTGGTCCGGTCGGCATGGCCATCCGCCCTCCCCTTCTTGCGCTCCCGTTCACAAGCAGGTTCTTCTTGCGTTTGGACCTTCGATGGTGAAAGATGACATATCTGTAGTTACATCCGTGCTATGCGATATCACCGGAAATCGCGTGGATGAGTGGGAGGGAGACCCGTCAATGGACGTGGCGTCATTGATGTATGGACCCCAAGAGCGCAGCTGGCAGACCAGGGCGAACTGCATGGGTGTTGACCCCGATCTGTTCTTCCCCGAGCGGGGGGCGTCGACCCGTGAGGCCAAAGAGGTGTGCCGGGGGTGCGTGGTCCGGGAGGACTGCCTGGAGTACGCCCTGGCCAACGGGGAGAAGTTCGGGATCTGGGGCGGGCTGTCCGAACGTGAGCGGCGGCGCCTCCGCCGGCAGCGGGCCATGCAGCGGCGGGCCGCTATGAACGTCTCCTGACCGGCACTCCCTCCCGGGCGGTCGCCTGGCGCGGCTCGAGCACCCGGGGCGTTCCGGCCTCCGGAGCCCCCCTACCGGTCGCCGGTCACCTCGTAGCCCCTGGCCGCCATCCGGCCCTCGATGGTCCGGTCCTCGCCCAGGTCGAGCTCCGTCCAGCGGTGGCGTGGCGCCCGGTCGAGGACGACCGCCGGCACCAGGCCGACGAGCTCCCCCCGCACCACCGCGCACCCACGGCCTTCGGCCCGGGTCGCCACCGCGTCGAAGAGTTCGGCCAGCGACACGGCCGCCGGATCGGTCACGTTGAAGCTGACCTGGGCCCCTCCGGGGACGGCCAGCCCGAGGGCGCGCACCCCGTCACCCCGCAGCTCGGCGGCGATGGCCCGGGCCACCGAGAACGCTGATCCGACGTCCCGACCGTGCTGGCGCGGGCCGCCGTCGGTGATCCAGACGTTGTAGGCGACGAGCACCGGCCGGGCCCCCACCGCGCTCGCCCCCGCCGTCGGATGGGGCTTCGTCGGGCCGGTATCGGGTTGGAGCGACCGGAAGGCGGTGCGCCGCACCTCGGGGAGGGAGCGGTGGGGACCGTAGAGGAAGCAGGGCAGGTCGAGCTGGTCCCCGGCCCACCGGGCCAACCGGTCCCGAGCTCCGACGGCCGGGTTCGGTGAACCGGCCACACCGGCGCCCAACGCGACGAAGGGCACCACGTCGGCCGCGCCGAACCTCGGGTGGATACCTTCGTGGTGGCGCAGGTCGATGCGGGCCACGGCAACGGTCACCACTCGGCGCGCCGCCGCCTCGACCGAGTCCAAGGTGCCGCCGAGCGTCAGGACCGTGCGGTTGTGCTCGCCGTCGGAATGAACGTCGAGCACCTCGTCCGCTCCCGCGGCGACGGCTTCGACGATGACCGGGGTGCGCCGACCTTCACTGATGTTGACGACGCACTCGCCCAGCGTCCCGCGGTCGGGCACGTCGCCGGCGGGGCCTCAGATGCCGGAGCCGGCGAAGCTCGCGCTCAGACGGAGACGGTCCGACCGACCCGGCGGCGGCGCAGGATGCGGCGGCGCTCCCTCTCCGACTTGCCGCCCCACACCCCATGGTCGACGCGCTCGTCGAGCGCGTACTGGAGGCAGGCCTCGGCCACCGGGCATTCGGCGCAGATCCGCTGGGCGGCCTGGACGCCGACCCCGTCGCTCGGAAAGAAAATCGTGGGTGAGAGGTCCTTGCACTTCCCCACGCTCATCCAATCCGTGTCCATTGATTCCTCCATCGATTTCCGAGGAGACTGCGGTGGGTTCCGAGTGTGGTGGGCAAACCCTGTGGCCGCCGCCTTCCGTTGCACCACTAGTCTCGCATTTTGAAGTGTTCTGCTGGGCGAAATGGGCCGATATTGATGGAATCCTCACAATATTCTTATGAGGCACCAGGGCCTTCTTATGAAGGCGGGAGCCAGGAGGTTCCGAGCGGGCCCCCGACCGAGGGGCTCGAGGAACCGGCGGCCGCGCCGCCGGCTCCTCAGAGCGTGCCGGCGGTCCAGCCTCTGGCCGCCCCGGGCCAGATCGGAGCGGCCCCTCCTCCACCCCCGCCCTACGGCCAGCCACCCGGCTATCCGGTGTATTCCGGCGGCTACGGACCGCCCGCGTACCTGCCCACTTACCACTATCCGTACCAGATGGCCGCGCCGTCCCGAGTGGTGCGCCACACCTTGCAGCGGCGGACGTGGCTGTGGCTCGTGGTCCTCACCGCCGTGCTGGCCGCACTGGTGGGCGGCCTGGTCGGGGCCGTGGTCGGCGCGGGCAGCCAGCAGACCATCGTGCGGACCTTCGCCCCCAACCGGAGCGTCCTCGCCCGTCCGCAAGACGTGCAGGGGGTGCTGGCGAAGGTGGAGCCGGCCGTGGTCTCGATCGACAGCCAGTCGGGGGCCACGGGGAGCTCGGCCGGAGGTGACTTCGTCCAGGCGGCGGGGAGCGGGATGATCCTCACGCCGGACGGTGAGGTGCTCACCAACGACCACGTCATCGCCGGAGCGTCCTCGGTCACGGTGACCTTGTTCGGTCAGACCAAGGCACTTTCCGCCCACGTGGTCGGGGCCGACTCGGCGGACGATCTGGCGCTGGTCCAGATCGACCAGGCGTCCGGCCTCCCCACCGTCACCTTCGGCGACTCCTCGCAGACCAAGGTCGGCGACGCGGTGCTGGCCATCGGGAACGCACTGGCGCTGGCCGGAGGGCCGACCGTGACCGAGGGGATCGTGTCGGCGGAGAACCGCTCGCTCTCGGCCCAGAATGACAGCGGCCAGACCGAGAACCTCACCGGGCTGCTCCAGACCGACGCGGCCATCAACCCCGGAAACTCCGGCGGCCCCTTGGTGAACGCCGACGCCCAGGTGGTGGGCATGAACACGGCGGTGGCCTCGAGCAGCACGGGTAACGCGCCCACCGAGAACATCGGGTTCGCCATCACCGTCGACTCGGTCAGGCCGCGCCTGGCCCAGCTCCGCCAGGGCGGTGCCGGGACTGGCAGCACCACCCCCCAGACCTCCCCCGCAAACACGGCCTACATCGGGGTCACGGTGGGACCGGTCACCCCCGCGCTCCAGCAACAGGACAACCTCACTCCTTCGTCGGGAGCGCTCGTCCTGTCGGTGCAGGCGGGAAGCCCGGCTGACAAGGCGGCGCTGCAGGTCGACGATGTCATCGTCTCCTTCAACGGGACCAGCGTCCAGAGCCCCAACGACCTCACCTCGGCCATTCATCCGCTCAAGCCGGGCGACCGCGTCACCCTCGGGGTCTACCGGGGCAGCAACCGGATCAGCGTGCCGGTGACGCTCGAGGCCCGTCCGAGCGGCGGGTAGGCTCCGCTCCCGTGCGACCCGAGGAGGACCCACTGCCATGACCCCGGTCACCGACGAAGAGATGCTGCCCGAGGAGGGTGAGGAGCCGCTACCTCCGCTCGGTCACGCCCGGGTGGTGTACCTGGGCCCGGTCGCCCCCCACTGGGAGGTACGGTCCGACTACGGCGACCCCGCCCTGATCGAGGAATTCCGTCGCCGCACCATGGCCCGCCTGGTCCTGTTGCCCCCGCACGATCCCCAGTACCGGCGCAATCGCGAACGCGTGATCCGCGACGCCGAGCGCGAGCGGATCGTCCTCGAGTGGGACCTCGGGGTCCCCGAGGAGGAGGCGGTCGCCGTCCCGCCCACCGAGGCGTCCGGCGGCGAAGGGGAGGGGGCCCCGGCCGCCCAGCCCTGACCGCCGACGGTCAGGCCGGCTCGTCGAGCTCGGGCAGGCTGATGCGCTCGAGCCACAGGCCGGGGGCGTCCACCTCCGAGGGGGTCGGGAGGTTGGAGGCCGACGACCACAGTCCCGACAGACCCTCCTCCCCGGCCCGCTCCACTACCCCGTCGATGAAGGATCGGCCCCGGTCGACCTGGGACTGGTCGAGGTCGAGTCCGAAGAGCGCACCTGCCGCCTCCTCGCCCTTTCCCCGTTCGATCCGGCGTCGGTACCAGGCCTCGGCCAGCTGGCGGTGTGACCCGACCAGCTTCTGGCCGACGAGATCGGCGATGTGATCGGCATAGGCGTCGATGACCACCGCCAGGGCGGTCAACCGTTCCGAGGATTGACGGGACTCGGGTGTCAGGAGGTCGCCGAGCAGGGCCTCGGGGTCACCGAACATTCCCTGCAACGACTCGAGGTCCATGCCCATGCCTTCGGTGGTCCCGGGGTTTCCGAGCGCGGTGAGCCGACCGGCCACGTCCTGTTGGGCGGAGGCCGTCGCCGCGGCCAGCTCGACCAGCAGCTCGTCCATCCGGGTCCGGATGGACGGCCGGGACAGGACAGAGTGGGAGGCGAGCTCACGGGCGCAGACCCAGAGGAGCGCCTCCTCCTCGGGGAGGCTCCAATCTGCGCCGAACGAGGCGATATTGGTCGACACCAGGACGAGCTCATCGGACGGCGCCCAGGGGATGGCCAAGGGGTACTGCCCGAGCGCCCGGTGGGACAGGTGGCCGACGACGGAACCGACTTGCAGGCCGAAGAACATCGGCCCGATGGCGGTCGCCCACTGACCGAGCAGGCCTCCGAGGCCCCCGGTCGGGTCCTCACCGGTCGAGTGGGCCAGGTCGTCGGTGGTCGGCGTCGCGGGGAGGGGGCCGACCGGAGGGGCCATGGCCGTCAGGACGGCGCGCCACGAGTCGAGCGCCCGCATCGTCCAGTCACCCCGACCGACCGGCACACAGGTCAGCCTGCGCCCGTCGGGTGACACCGGCATGCCCGTGGCCTCGGTCACGTTGAGCTCCGCCACCCGGGCCAGCTGCTCCAGCTGGATCCGCTGGATGGGTTCGACGTTCGGCTCGGCCGTGCCGCCGGTGGCCACGTTGAGGGCGAAGGACCGGGTCATCTCCCACTGGTCCGGGGCGTTGGTCCCGAGCATGTTCATGAGATCACCGAGAAGCGACTGGAACGGGTTTCCCGCGTCGCCCGGCTCGGACGGTGCCATCACCTCATGCTACGACGAGGAGCCGGTCCCCGGAACATCGGTGTCCGGGTCGGCCAGTACCACCGGTGCCGTCATCGGAGTCTCACCGCGCACCCAGGCCAAATAGACCGTGGTCCCCGGTGAATCGGCGTACAGCCTGGTCTCGAGCTCCGCCTTGGACTGGACCGGGTACCCGTCGATGCCGGTGATGACGTCACCCGCCTGCAATCCCACCGCGGCGGCCGGACTGGTCTGGTCGACCGTGTCGAGCCGGGCACCGTCCCCGGGCGTCGTCGCCAGTGCTGCCGTCGTCGCGGTATGGACCGCCGTCGGGTCGGTGGTGCCGGCGTCGCTGGTCCCGATCCCGAGCCATCCGTGGTCAACCCCACCTGAGGTGACGAGCTGTTGGGTCACACCGAGGACGAGCTCGGCCGGGAGGAACATCGCGGTCGTCGCACCATCGGACTGCTTGGTGCGTTCCAGTATCCCCGACACCTGCCCCGCGTCGTCGAGCAGGGGGCACCCGATGTCGCCTCCGGAGAGCGGCGCGTCGACCACGGCGGTCGAGAAGATCT
Organism: uncultured Acidimicrobiales bacterium; assembly: GCA_963727075.1. Lineage (GTDB taxonomy): Bacteria > Actinomycetota > Acidimicrobiia > Acidimicrobiales > RAAP-2 > Bog-756. The sequence continues at coordinate 526,917 of CAVSET010000001.1, read as the reverse complement.
CACCGCCCTGATCGGAGTTGATGGCGCGCCCCGCCGACACGACGGTTCCGGCGTACACCGTGGCGGCCGGGGATTCGGTGCTGTGGCGGGGAGGCTTGAGCGCCATGGCCACCGCTACCGAGTTGGTGGCCGGATCGCCCATGTCGAATCTGGCGGCGGGGAGATCATCGGCGATCCGCAACGCGGCGAGCCCGGACTTCTGGTCCACGCCCACGATGCCAGCCGGTTGCTCCGTCCCGTTGCCTTCGATGACAGTGATGGATCGTCGCCCGGAACAAGAGCTGCGACGCGGTGACGATGATGCCGCCCGATTCGACCACCAGGCCCGTCCCGACCGAGGTTCCCGCGGAGGTGGAGACCCGCAAGGCCACCAACGACGGCCGGGCGGCGGACACGATGCCGGCGATGGCCGCGGCGTCGGGCATGCGAGTCGCCCCCGCTTCGGTGGTCGGCTCGCCGGTCAGGGAGGCCACCGGCGTCGGGCTGCCCGGATCGCCCTGGTCGGAGGAGCCGGCCGTCATGATGGCCAGGCCGGTGGCCACCAGGGCGAGCACCACGCACGCGGTGGCACCCCCGGCGACCCAGGGCCCCGAACGCGGCCGACCCCGAGGTCTGCCCGCCGCCGACGGGGGCGCTGTCGGCCCGAGTGAGCGAGCTCCGGACTCCGACGGATGGCGCCACAGCCGGTCATCGGGTGGGATCCACCCACGCATTGCTTCGCTGTCGACGTCGTCCCACCACTCGTCACCAGGGTCTCCCCGAGCTCCCTGGTCCTCTGCGTCCACTCCGACGAGGTTACTGACGTGGGGGGCCGATGGGGCGTCGCCACCGCGACCCACCGGCCCGGAGATCGGGTCCTACGGCCGTTCGCACACCGCAACTTGACACGGTGGCCCTACGATGACGGCGTGGCTCGGGACCTCGCGATCGACCTCGGGACGGCCAACACCCTCGTGTACGCCAAGGGCAGGGGGATCGTGTTGAACCAGCCGACGGTCATCGCCCTCAACACCCGGACCCATGAGGTCCTGGCGGTGGGGAACGAGGCGTGGAAGATGATCGGCCGGACGCCCGGCTACATCGTGGCCGTGCGGCCCCTGCGCGAAGGGGCCATCACCGATTTCGACATCACCGAGCGGATGATCAGGCTTCTCCTCCGGCGGGCCGGCATCACCAAGTTCAACCGGCCCCGCGTGTTGATCTGCGTCCCTTCGGCCATCACCTCGGTCGAGCGCCGGGCCGTCAAGGAGGCGGCGCGGCGAGCCGGAGCCTCGGCGGCCCACCTCATCGAGCAGCCGATGGCGGCGGCCATCGGTGCGGGGTTGGACATCCACGAACCGGTCGGCAACATGGTGGTCGACGTGGGCGGAGGCACCACGGAGACGGCGGTGATCTCACTCGGCGGCGTGGTCGCCTCCCATGCCATCCGGTGCGGCGGGTTCGACATGGATGCGGCCATCCAGCAGTACGTGCGTCACGAGCACGGGATCGCCATCGGGGAGCGGACCGGGGAGGAGCTCAAGATGGCCATCGGGTCGGCCCTGCCCTACGCCGACGAGCTGAAGGCGGAGGTCCGGGGCCGCGAGATCACCACCGGGCTGCCGAAGACCGTCGTGCTCTCCCCGGAGGAGATCCGTTACGCCCTGCGCGATCAGGTCGACCAGATCGTTACCACCGTCGTCGGGTGCCTCGGGGAGTCGCCTCCCGAGCTGGCCCAGGACATCATCTACGAGGGCATCCACCTGGTGGGCGGGGGAGCGATGCTGCGGGGCCTGGCCAACAAGCTGGCCGACGAGACCGAGGTGCCGGTCCACCTGGTGGCCACCCCGCTCGAGTGCGTGGTGCTCGGAGCGGGGCTGTGCCTCGACTCCTTCGACAGCCTCCGACCCATCTTCGCCGCGGCCGAGGCCTGAGCCCGGGCGCCTCCCGGCGGGCTTCGACCGACTACTCCATAGCCAGGAGGTCCTCGGCCACCTGGCGGACCTGCCAGTCACGGTCGTCCAGGCACCGCTGCAGGGCGGACCCGGCGATCGGTCCCTCGAAGGCGGCCAGGGCCACCGCGGCGCGCCGCCGGACGGCCGGCTTGTCACCGAGCGCGGCCTCGACTGCCGGCAGGCCGGCCGGGTCGCCGATGGCGCCGAGGGCCGCTACCGCGGCCTCCCGGCACAGCGGATCGCGGTGGCCATCCGTGGCTGAAGCCAGCGCCGCCAACCTCGGGACGTACGACGGGTCGCCGCGCTCGCCCGCCGACCAGGCGGCCATCTCCACCACCGAGGGATCGGAATCGGCGAGCCCTCGAGTCGAGATCGACCGCCGGGCGATGGGCGGCCAGCTCGCAACCGCGCCGGCGCACCGGTGCGGCCGGGTCCACCAGGGCGTTGTCCACGTCGACGTCGGTCAGGGCGTCGAGCCGGTCGAGGGCACCGAGCGCGGTGGCGCGCACGGCCGCCGCGCCGTCGGCGAGCCCGCATCGGGCCGAGTCTCGGTCACCTCGATGACCGGCCAAGGCCACCCGGCGCCGCCGCTCGGTGACGGCCGGATCCGGTGGTTCCGTGGCAGGCTGCACCGAGGGGTCCGCTCCGCCCGGCGCCTCCGCATGCGATGGGCGAGGAGCTGCCACCTCACAACTATGACCGAGGACCTCGACCCTGTGCCCGCACCGCCACCCGCCCCGACCGGCGGCAACCCGGTCGGCCTCGACCCGAGGCTGACGCCCTCGCCGGGGGCCGGGCCAGGTCAGGGGGTCGTGGAGGGTGGGGCGGAGAGAGCTGCTCCCATCTACCCGGTCGCCACCACCCCCGCCTCTCCGGGTCGGAGGCGCCGCCGGCGCCGCTGGCCGTGGATCACCCTCATCCTGGTGGTGGTGGCCCTCGCCACGGCATCGCGGTGGAACCTCGACTACTACGCCGTGCAACCGGGGTCGGCCCAGTCGGTGCAGCAGTTCATCAAGGTGCCGCCGGGCCGGGGCCACCCGGTGAGACATCCGGTTCTGCTGACCGATGTGGAGATCGGGCGGGTGACCGCCCTCTCCTATCTCTTCTACCGCCTGCAGGGCGACACGTCACTCGAGTCGGTGGACGCGGTCACTGGTGGGACCCCGCCCTCGCAACTCGATGCCCAAGGCAATCTCGAGATGTCCCAAGCCGAGGCCTCGGCCAAGACATCCGCCCTGCGTCGTCTCGGCTATCCGGTCACGGCCACGGCGTCCGGCGCCGTCATCTTCGGCACCTACCCGGGCACGCCGGCATATTCGGTGCTGAACGTCGGAGACGTCATCACCGCTGTCGACGGAACTGCCACTCCGACGGCCCGCGACCTCACCACCGCACTGCACCACTTCCATTCGGGTCAGAGCATCACCCTCTCCGTGCGACGGGGGGGCACCGGGGGACCGGCGCCCGTGTCGGTGACCTTGGAGAACACGAAGGTCGACCTCGGGGGCGGCCAGACCACCACGCTCGATCTGGGCATCCAGCCCGAGGACCAGGTCGACTACACCTATCCCTTCCCGGTCGGCATCGACGTGACCAACATCGGGGGCCCGTCGGCCGGGCTGGCCATGAGCCTCGGGGTCATCGACGCGCTGACCAGCGGATCGGTGACCGGCGGCCACACGGTGGCCGCCACGGGGACCATCGACAGCCAGGGCGACGTGGGCGACGTCGGCGGCGTGGCCCAGAAGACGGTGGCCGTGGAGAACGCCGGGGCGTCGATCTTCCTGGTGCCGCGGGTGGAGTACAAGACGGCGATGGCCAAGGACCGCCCGGGCCTCAGCATCTATGCCGTGTCCACCCTGGACCAGGCCCTCGCCGTGCTGGCCGCACACGGTGGATCGGTGCCGGGGACGGCGCCGTCATCGCCGGCCGCTGGGACGGTGGGATGACCGGATCCGGGGACCGACGGTCGTAGGCTTCGCCTTATGCCTGAGGAACGACTGATGACCATCTCTTCCTCCTCCCACCTGGCTCCCGACGATGTGGCCCGGCATTCGTTCGGCTCGGTGCGACGGGGGTACGACACCTCTGAAGTCCGTGCCTACCTCGAGTCGATTGCCGCCGGCCTCCGGGGGCTCGCCGAGAGGGAGCAGCAGCTCCTCCAGGAGCTGGCCGATGCCGAGTACCGAGCCGCCCACCCGGTGCTCGACGAGCCCACCCTCTCCGCCGCCGTGGGCAGCGAGACGGCCCGGGTGCTTCACAGCGCCCACGAGGCCGCCGCGGAGATGGTGGCCAAGTCCGAGGCGGAGGCCAACCGGCTGCTCACCGAGGCGCGCGAGGAGATCGAGCAGACCCGGGCTCAGACCGAGGGCCGCTTGGCCACCATGGCCACCGAAGCCGAGGCCACGGCCAACGAGCTCCGCGAACGCGCCGCCCTGCAGGCGGCCGCCCACATGGAGTCGGTGCGGCACGAGGCGGAGGAGATCCTCGCCCAGGCTCGTGAGCAGTGCCGGGGCATGGTCGAAGAGGCGCAGGGATTGCGCTCCCGGGTGTTGGCCGACCTGTCCAAGCGCCGGAAGGTGCTCCATGCCCAGATCGAACAGCTCCGGGCGGGGCGCGAGCGGCTGGCCGAGACCGTCAAGGATGTACGCCGGTCGGTTGACCTTATCGCCGACGACCTGTTCGCCGCCGAGGACAACGCCCGGTTGGCGGCTGAGGCCGCCGGACGTGAGGCACTCGAACGTCCTGACGAGGGCACGCCCGAGGAGCTGGCCGCCCTGTTGCTGGCTGACGAAGCGGAGGGAGCCTCCACCCCACCGGCCGAGCCGGTCGAGGTGGCCGACGCACTCGAGGCCACCGAGGTCGTCGCTGTCACTGAAGTGGTCGAGGTGGCCCAGGCCGAGCCGTCCGACGGGGAAGGGGCCGGGACGGGCGCCGGTGGTCCGAGCCGCCCGGAGGCCGGTTCCTCGCCCGTCGAGGCCCTGTTCGCCAAGATTCGGGCCGGGCGCGAGGAGGAGCCTGAGGAGCGGGACGGAGGGGAGCAGGTCGCCACCGGGACCCTGCCGGGCGAGGAGGCGGCGCCGGACCGCCGGTCCGAAGGAGTCCGCCCCGACGACGCCGGGCCACCGGCCGGCCCGATCGCCGAACCGGTGGGAACAGCGGCCGGAGCCGCGGAGGCCGGCGACCCCGGACAGGAGGAGCCGGACGGTCCGCCCGAGGACCGCAACCCCCTCGCCCTCCGGCGGGACGAGCTCGTCGCGCCCATCGTCAAGGCGCTCTCCCGCCGCCTCAAGCGCACCCTCCAGGACGGCCAGAACGAGCTCCTCGACAGCCTGCGGTCGAACGGGTCGCGGTGGTCGACCGATCTGCTTCCCGACCTCACCGAACAGATGGACTCCTATACGACTACCGCGCTGCCCATCCTGGAGGAGGCGGCCGAAGCGGGTGTGGCCTTCGCCGCGACGAAGAAGGCGTCGGGGCCGTCTGCCGACGAGTTGATCGGGATCGCCCACGGCCTGGCCGACGCGGTGGTCGGACCGTTGCGCCGGCGCCTGTCGGACGATGGCGGGCTCGCCGACGCCGACGAGTCGGTGGTGGCCGAGCACGTCGGATCGGCGTTCCGGGAATGGAAAGGCGAGCGGATCGAGCGGCTGGCCGGGGACCATGTCATCTCGGCGTTTTCGGCAGGCACCATTGCCGCGGCCAAGGGCAAGAAGTCGATCGAGCTCGAGTGGGTGTCCGACTCGGAGTCGGGGGAGGCGCCGTGTCCTGACTGTGAGGACAACGGTTTGAACGGGTCACTGCGACCAGACGAGGAGTTCCCCACCGGCCACCGGCATCCTCCGGCCCACCCCGGATGTCGATGTCTCCTGGCCGTCTCCGCCACCTAGGCTGCTCCCGTGCGCTCCCCGACCGACATGCCTCCGGCTCCGCGCCCCGGCTCCCGTCGGCGGCGCCGGGGCATCATCATCGCCCTGATCATCCTCATCGTCCTGTTCGCCTCACTGCGGACGTTCGGCGTCTTCTACACCGATGCGCTCTGGTTCTCGTCGGTCTCGTTGCACAGCGTGTGGGTCAAGCTGTTCGAGATCAAGGTCGGGTTGCTCGTGACCTTCTCGGTGATCTTCGCCGTGATGCTGTTGGCCAGCCTGCTGGTAGCGGAGCGGCTCGCTCCGAAGGGGCCGTCACTCGATGCCGAGGACGAGTTCGTCAAGCGCTACCAGGAGGTCATCGGACCCTACGCCCGCTGGCTGCGGGTCGCCGTCGTGACCGTCCTGTCCCTGATCGTCGGCTCCCAGGCCGTCGGCCAGTGGCAGAACTGGATCCTCTTCCGCAACAGCACACCGTTCCCCACCTCGGATCCCCAATTCCACCGCAACGTGGCCTATTTCGTGTTCACCCTGCCCTTCGAGCAATTCCTCGTCCACTGGACCCTGGTGGCGCTGTTCGTGGTCCTGCTGGTCACCGTGCTCAGCCACTACCTGAACGGCGGCATCCGGGTGCAGGGCGCCCGGCCGCGGGTGAGCCCGGCCGTGAAGGCGCACATCTCGGTCATCCTCGGGCTGTTGGCTCTGGTCAAGGCGGTCGGGTACTGGCTGGCCCGCTTCAACCTCGACCTGTCGAGCAACGGCTACAACCAAGGGGCCGACTACACCGACGTCCACGCTCGGCTTCCGGCCCTGGAGCTGCTCATTCTGGTCTCACTGGCCGCGGCCGTCCTGTTGATCTACAACATCCGCCGGCAGGGTTGGGCCCTCCCCATCCTCGGGGTCGGGCTCTGGTTCCTGGTGGCGCTGACAGCGGGCACGATCTACCCGGCCGCGGTCCAGGCCCTCAAGGTGAACCCGGCGCAGAACACGCTCGAGCGTCCCTACATCCAGCGCAACATCAACGCCACCCGGGCGGCCATGGACCTCAACAGAGTGACCAGCACGCCCTACCCGGCATCCTCGACGCTCACCGCCTCACAGTTGACGGCCAACAGCGACACGTTGAACAGCGTGCGGCTGTGGGATCCCAGCCAGACCAAGCCGACCTACGACAAGAAGCAGGACATCCGTTCCTACTACCAGTTCAACACCCTGGCCATGGACCGCTACAAGGTCAACGGGGTGGAGGCCCCGGCAGTGGTGGGGGTGCGCGAGGTCAATGACGCCGACCTGCCCTCCACGTCGTGGGTCAACACGACCCTTCAGTACACCCACGGCTACGGAATGATCGTGTCGCCGGCCAACACCTCCACGGCCAGCAGTACCTCTGGTGGCGGGGATCCGGTGTTCGCCGTGGGAGACGTCCCGCCGGTCTCCAACAGCGGGCTACCGACCGTCACCCAACCCTCGATCTACTTCGGCCTGAACAACGCCGGCTTCGTGGTGGCCAACACCAGACAGCCCGAGATCGACTACCAGCTGAGCAACGGCTCCAACGTCGAGACCCACTACTCGGGCACCGGCGGAGTGCAGCTGTCCAACTTCTTCGACCGCGCCATGTTCGCCCTGCGCTTCAGTGACCTCAACCTGATCATCTCCAGCCAGATCACCAACCAGTCCCGCTTGATGTTCGACCGCGGCGTGCAGGCCCGGGTGGCCAAGGCCGCTCCCTTCCTCAGCTTGGACGCCGATCCCTATCCGGTGCTGCTCGGCGGGCACATCGACTGGGTGCAGGACGCCTACACCACCACCGGCAGTTACCCCTACGCCCAGAACGCCGACACCGGGGCTCTTCCCAGTTCCAGCGGACTCAACCAGAACCTCAACTACGTCCGCAACTCGGTCAAGGTGGTCATCGACGCCTACACCGGCAAGATGACCTTCTACGTGATGACCCCCCACGATCCCATCATCCAGACCTACGAGAAAGCCTTCCCGGGCATGTTCACGTCGGCGAGCAAGATGAGCGCCGAGCTGCGCTCACATCTCCGGTACCCGGAGGACATCTTCGCTCTGCAGGCCACCATGTTCGGGAGGTATCACATCACCCGGGCCCAGAGCTTCTACAGTGCTGCCGACGCTTGGACCCTGTCACCCTCCCCAGGCTCGGGTTCGCCATCACAGGCCCTTCCGACCACATTCACCACCAATGCCCAAGGCCAGGAGGTCTCGACCGGTCAGGTGCAGCGGATGGCGCCCATCTATCAGGTGTTCCGCTATCCGGGTCAGACGCAGCAGTCGTTCACACTGCTCGATGCCCTCGTCCCCGTGTCGTCACAGAGCCAGATCCAGACACTTTCGGGGTTCATGATCGCCCAATCCGACCCCGGTCACTACGGGCAGCTCCAGATGTTCGTGACACCGCGCGACCAGCCGGTCAACGGCCCCGCGATCGTGGCCGCCCAGATCGACGCCACGCAGGAGGTGTCGCAGCGAATCACGTTGTTGAACACCAATGGATCCTCGGTCCTGTTGGGAAACGTCCTGATGATCCCGATCGCCGACTCATTGCTGTACATACAGCCTTTGTACGTGCAGTCTTCTCGCAACGCCTTCCCCGAGCTGCAACAGGTCATTGCGGTCTACGGCAAGGTGGTGGCAATACAACCGGACCTGGCTCAGGCACTGACCCAGGTCTTCGCCGCCCCAGTGTCAACCACGCCGGGGAGCAACGGCCCGAGCGGCTCCCTCTCACCCCAGGTCCGATCGTTGCTGAACGACGCCCAAACCCAGTACCAGCAGTCCCAGACCGACCTGAAGGCCGGCAACCTTGGGAACTATCAGACCGACATCGACAACCTGGAGAAGGACCTCCAGCAAGTCCAGCAGCTCACCGGGGGCACGGTGCCCTCGACGACGACGACGACGACGCACCACGACCACCTCTCCCACCGGGGGCTAGTCAACCCACGGGAAGTCACTTGGGGACGACCACGTACCGGCCTCTCGCCTCGGGGACGCTGCCCGTGCGTGTCGAAGGAAGGATGGACCAGGGTCAGCTCCAAACCGACCCACCACCCGATCGACTCTCGTCGATGAGGTGATATCGTGGTTGTCCACGCCGCGGGGTGGAGCAGTCTGGTAGCTCGTCGGGCTCATAACCCGAAGGTCGGAGGTTCAAATCCTCCCCCCGCCACTAGGAAGTCCAGGTCAGACCACCTTTCTGGTGTGGACTTCACCGGCTCTTCGGATCTCAGCGGGGAGCCGTCCCAACTGAGGTCACCCTGATATAGGCGAAGGCGCTTCAAGCTCGTGGTGTGAGCCAAAAAGCAAGAAGCACCTTCGTCCTCGTCCACCCTACTGAGATCCTGCAGGCCCTCGTCGGCCTGAAGGACGTACGAGTCCTCGCCTTGACGCGTCGGGGTCCCGACGTCGATCTGATGATCGAGCAGGTGACCGGCACCGTTCGGTGTCCCACCTGCAGCGGTCGGGCCCAGGTCAAGGAACGACCCGTCGTGACCTACATCGATCTGCCCGTCTACGGCACCCCCATGCGCCTTTGCTGGAAGAAGCACCGCATGCGCTGTGTGAACCGGGGGTGCGAGACGCGGACCTTCCTCGTCCAGGACCACCGGATCGCGGCGAAGCACTGCCTGCTCACGACCAGGGCGGCCAAGTGGGCCACGGTTCAGGTGGGCACGGGGCGGACAGTCTCGGAGGTGGCCGCAGAACTCGACTGCGACTGGCACACGGTCAACGACGCCGTCACCACCTACGGCCAGGCCCTCTTGGAGGCGGACCGAAAACGCCTGAACCAGACGAGCGCCATCGGGCTGGATGAAACCTCCTTCGTCAAGATCGGTGCACATGCCCACACCGACTACGCCACCACGGTGGCCGATGTGGAGAACCACCAGATCATCGACATCCTCCCCACCCGCCGCTACGTCGACGTGGCGGGCTGGATCGACAAGCAGCCCGGGGCCGGGGAGCGGATCCGCTTCGGCGCCCTCGACATGTCGACCACCTTCGCCGCCGTCTACTCGGTCCTCTTGCCCAAGGCGGCCCAGGTCGTCGACCCCTTCCCCGACATCTCGCTCGCCAACCGGTGCCTCGACGCCGTCCGCCGCCGGGTGCAATCCGAGCAGACGGGCCACCGGGGACGACGCGACGACCCGCTCTATCGAGCACGTCGCGTCCTGCTCAAGGGCGAGGAGAAGCTCGACGCCTCGGCCACCGAGCGCCTGTGGTCACTGCTCGAGCTCGGCGACCCCCGGAGCCGAGGTGGCCATCGCCTATCGGGTGAAGGAACGCCTGCGTGACTTCTATCGAACCAGCAACCCCGACGATGCCCGCCAGCTGCTTGAAGAGCTCAAAGGCCACTGCCGGCGACGCGCCATGCCGCCGGAGATCCAAAAGCTCGGTCGCACCATCAGGAACTGGTTACGGCGCCGAGAGGCCTTCTACCGACCATTCCACCGGGTTGAAGCCGGTAGAACTGATGAGCCCGGCGAAGACCCGTGCGGCCTCGGCCTGCATACCCGGGAGCACGTGCTGGTAGGTGGTCATCGTGAAGCCCGGGTGTGGAATGGCCGAGACGTTCGCTCACGACCTTGATCGGGACCCGCTCTTTGAGCAGCAGCGAGGCATGCGTGTGCCTGAGATCGTGAAGGTGTAGTCGGGGCACGTTGGCTGACGCCACGATCCGGTCGAAGGACTTGGAGAAGTTGTCCGGGTGGAGATGGAACACCCGGGTGGCAATGAGCGTCCTGGTAGAAACCCATTGCCGCGACCTCCCTGGGGGGACCTTATCGCCGATTCCGTTGCCCAAATCTGGTTGCGGGACCACTCCAACGTTTACGGAATTGACGAATCCCGCCGGAGCAACCAATCGCTGGCAAATCGGCCGTTTGTTGCCCCGAGGCACGCCCGACCGTAGGGCGAAGGTAGCTCTGGACGGCCCCGCAACCAGCCAGACCGAGCGAGCGTCTCTCAAGAGACGTAGGCGCGGCTCCGAACTGACCAAGGTCAGATCGGTAGGGCCGCGAAGCCCGGTGTGGAGGTGGCCGCTCGAGAACTCCGTCCACCAGAGTTGAGACGACTACTCAGTTGACTCGCTGCCCGCAAGTCTTCGGAAGTGGCACCTCGCCGGTTCCTTAGCGTCGTCGAAGCTGATAGTGAAGGTATCCGGGTGCTCCGCCGTCCAGATTTGCGCCGATTCCGGACTTGCGAACTGAAGCACGTAGTGACAAAAGGTTGCCCGACCGCATGGCTCAGGTCAATTGCCACGGTGCCGTGAGAGATCGTCGCGTTCGCCTACGAGCGTGTCGAACATTGCGTCGAATCTCATAGCGGGCGACGGAGGGCCTCGCGCCGACGAGCAGAAACGTCGTCATCGTTCCCTTGCCCTTGATTGCCACGGATCTCCGTGGCTCGAAGTCGAACCGCGCCCACGCGGCCCGTGCGACCCGCTCGGTGACCTGGACGCGCCCGGCCACACCATGGGACTCCATTCGGCTTGCTGTGTTCACCGTGTCACCCCATACGTCATAGCTGAACTTGCGTCGTCCGATCACCCCGGCGACGACCGGTCCGGCGTCGATACCAATGCGCAGCTGCAACGGCTCACCGTGTGGCGTCCTCACGTCCGAGATCGCGTCACACATTGCGATCGCCAGCTCGAGCACGGCACCCAGGTGATCGGCGCGTGGCGTCGGGAGCCCACCGACCACCATGTACGCGTCGCCGATCGTCTTGATCTTTTCGAGGCCGGCAGCCTCCGCGAGATCATCGAAGACGACGAACACCTCGTTGAGTAGGTCGACGAGCGCTTGTGCCCCGAGGTCTTCGGCGAGCGGGGTGAATCCGACGATGTCGGCGAACAAGACGGTCACCTCGGGCTGGCTCTCCGCGATCGTCGTGGCACTATCACGGAGCTGCTCCGCGATTGGAGCCGGGAGGATGTTCAACAGCAATCGTTCCGAACGCGCCTGCTCAGCTTCGAGGAGACGGTGCTCCTGCACCAGCGCGGCACGCGTCCGGTCACGCTCGGTCGTGAAGTAGAGCAGCGCGAGGAACGCGACGATCGACGGACCGGCAAGGTCTATGACGAACAACGCCGCCCGGACTCCCGTACCGATGTGCGGCGCGGAGCCGGCCAGTGTGGTCTCGAACACTCCCGAGACCGCGAGGAGCACTACGAACGCGAAAAGCGAAAGCCCAGCTCCGCACTCCGAACAGGTACGCGAGAACGGGAGTGATGCCGGCCCAAACGGCAACTGCGGAACCGTTCGCGAACCCGCCAAGGCTCCACTGGAGCGCGAACGGGAGCACGAGCATCAGCACAAGCAAGATCGTGCGGATCGTGCGGATGCGCTTCGTGCGTGCGAAACCAAGCCAGGCTCGCGACCACACACAGCTGGTACACGAACGGTATGGCGGCCGAGCGTGGAAGCCCGATCGCCAGGTAGATCGCGATCCACGCGAATGCCATCGCGGCAAGCAAGCTCGCAACGAGCGTGAGCATCGCCTTGTCGAGACGCACGTCTTCGGGGTCTTCCGGCGTCGACTCCAAGAGCAGCCAGCCGCTGAAATACGACGGGCAGGCGATCGGTCCACGACACCGTTCCAGGCTCGCAGACCGGGTCGTGCGAGTAAAGCCGTCGGTGCGCAGTCGGTGGCCCGGAAGAACTCGTATCCATTTTCGATCTATGGCGTGTGGATTTCGGTGATCCGGTTACACGTCAGTCGACAGGTTCGGAGACTCCCGCGGCTGGATCACGGGTCCAACCCCGCCGTCGGTTGCCCGGAGTCTGGCCGCCTCGTCATTGGTGATGCGGCCCGATGCCGCCATCTTGTCCGCTCGCTCGATGATGCGATGCTGGTTCATATCGCTCTGACCTACTCACCGAAAGAGGTCAACCCGAGATGGCCGCCTGCCGCGCCCGAGCTAGAAGCGCCGTCCGGTCCGCCCGCAGGATGTACCCCTTTGAGATGGCGCGGTCCAGGCTCCTCGTGTAGCCGGCCAGATAATCGGCTTTCGTCGGGTACAGGTGGGCGAGGGTCCCCGCGCTGAGTGGCGAGGTCGACCCGAACAACGAGCACAGGACACTCGATCCCGGCGGAGCCTGCCCGCTGAGGGTCGAGATGGGGACGTCAACCGCCGGAGTGCGGACGCCGCCGATCACGTTGCCGTACCTGTCGACCGCATACGTGACCGGGTTCGTCGCGCGAGGCGGAACGGCAACGGTGACGGCGGTCGCGTATCTTGGGTTACCCATTTGTCGAAGACCGTGAAGGCCGCCTGCACCACCGGGTGTTGCGGCCCGTCGTTGATGGGCTGCGTGCAGCCGAACGCCGCTGCCTTGCTGCCCACGAGGTAGGCATCGACGTGCGATGTCCCCGCCACCTCCCAGGTGCGGATCCGGTCGGTATTCCGCTGCTGGGCCGCGGCGTAGCCCAGCCTCGTCAGATCCGTCTGGGTCTCAAACATGAACACCGGTACGCGCAGATCTGTGCGGATGCGCAGGGCGGCATTCGGAGCTGGACCACCAGCGACGCCCATCCCACCGAGGCCCATCCCGCCGGCGGCCCGGCTGTGAATGAAGATGCCGTCGAAGGCGTGCGTGTTCGCCTGGATCGCATCTGCGAAGGTGGTGAGGAAGAAGGCGGACTGTGACTCGCCGAGGGCGACCACATGTCGCGGATGGAGCGAGCCCAGGACGGCCGGATGGTGCGTGCTGCGCAGGGCGCGCCCGATCTGGGCGAACATATCGAGGGCGTACTGGTCGCCGGGATGGTGAAGGGCGCCGTAGCGGCTCGGCTCCTCATGCACGAGCCCCTCGCTGGAGCCGGCGACCGCGAAAATGGGCGCTCCACCTTCGATCCCGAGCGCCTGTGCCGAGACCCCCACGTAGGCGTAGCCATCGCGGACGAGCATGGGATTCAGGTAGTCCCAGTCGACAGCCGACTCGCCGACCGATACGTTCGTCCACTCGACCACCACGGTGCCGTTGAACTTCGTCGGTGAGGCTGGACGGCGGACGACGATCCTTGTCTTGTAGGAGGCTGACGCCGACGGTTCAATGGTCCAGCGGCCGTCGGCCGGCGCCGAGGTCGCTGTGAACGCATGGGCCGTACCGGAGGCGAAGAACTCCTGCTCGACGTACCCGTGTGCTGCGAGGTGGATCGGAACCACCGAGGCGGGCTCGATGATGTGGCCCACCTTCACCGGACCCCTCAGGGTGGCCGACTCGGTGTAAACGGAACCCTGAGTGGCTGCGCCTGCCGGGACAACTGCCGCCGAGATTGCTGTCACCATCGCTGTAGCGGTACTGACGAGGAACCAAACGTTCTTGCGCATGTTCCTTACTCCTCCGTTCAACGACCGGCCCGCCCCCGCTGGCGACGATTCGGGTGCCGGCTATTCGAGGATGCCCCTGTCTCCATGGATTCTCGGGAGACCCCTCGTTGGTCATGGTACGAGATGTAGGCAGCGCGCTTCAGGCGAACTCAGTGCAGCCGTGGATCCCGCCCGTGACGGCGACAGGCGCCCGTGCTGGTACTTCAGCCGATCACCCACCGGTCCTGGACGCCGTGGACCCCCCACAGAGGTGTGCGAGACAGGGTGCCCGAGGAGCTGAACCCTTCCGGCTGAGAGACTAGGTTCATGACTACGTGCGTTGGCGTCCACGAGGCCAAGACGCAGCTATCGCGGTTGTTGAATCACGTCGCCACTGGGGAAGAGGCCCTCATCACCTGTCGTGGCGAGCCAGCTGCGTGTCCTATGGCGTTGCGAACCGGCGTTCCCCGTGCCTTTGGCATGGATCGCGGCCGTCTTACCATCAGGGAAGACTTTGACGCGCCACTCGCTGACGGCGTTCTCGATACCTTCAGCTGAAGGCTGCGCCTACTCCTCGATACGAACGTCCATTTTTGGCTGCTTGCGGAGCCGGAACGGCTCGGAAAGCGCCTCGGCTTACTCGAAGATCGGGTCAACGAACTCCTATTGTCGGCGGCCAGCTCGTGGGAAATCGCCATCAAGACCGAGCTCGGCAGGCTCGATCTGCCGGACAACCCTCGGAGGTACGTGCCGGACCGCATGCTGGCGATCGGGACGGACCGGCTCCCCGTCGAGCACAATCGCTCGCCATCGAGCAGTTCGACCCCCTACTTGAAGCCCGAGTGCACACCGCCGACTGGCGAGAGGAGTACACCACCTATCGCCCCCACTCAGCCCTCGGTATGCTCAGGCCCGCCGAGTTCGCCGAACAATGGAGGACCGGTAGACCACTTCAGCTCACGTAACGGGTTGACCTGGACCAATCGGGGTCCGGTCAGTCCCGCCGCGCAGAACGACGCCGCACCGACGCCAAGGCTCGCGACCATCCAAGGCCCGAAGGGTCGGTGGGATACGCCCCTATGTCGGCAGTGTCGGCGGTGAGAAACCGTCCGGTCTCGTCGCGAACGTCGACCTCGCGCCCGAGGAGCAGATGGCCGCCACGGTCGAAGGGAACGAACGAGGCATCTCGAATGCCGCGCTGCGGCGTTGACCGCGTTGTCGAACGCGGAGAGCCCGTCGTCTCGAGCATTGAGAATGAGGGTGGGAACTGCGATGTCCTCGAGTGGGAAACCCTGTACACCAGGTGTGGTGACGTAGGTATCGAACAGCGTGCCGCGCTGCGCGGGGCGATGGGGAAGAGGCTGGCTGCCACGTCGTCGAGTAGCAGTTGCTCGGCAACGGTGGCCTTGTAGTGCTTGGGCATACCCAACACCCGAGTGAACACCGACGGAGCGAACCTCTTCAGCGACCACCAGAACGCGTCGGATCCGAATATCGCCTGAGCGACGACCTTGGGGGGACGGCCCGCTTTGCCCGGCAGCGGCGGGGCGAGGAGCACCAGCGCCGCGGTCCGGTCTCGGTGCCGCAGGGCGAATTGCATCGCGGAGGGCCCGCCCGCTGAGTAACCGAACACGGTGACGCGTCGCAGATCGAGGGCATCCAGCAGAACTTCGTAGGCGTCAGCTTGATCCTCTGCGGTTGCCCGGTCCGGCAGCGATGAGCCGAGATAGCCGAACCGGGAGGGAGCGACCGCCCGGTAGCTCTCTCCAAGGTAGACGTCCACCATCCGGAGGCCGATGTCGAAGCCTCCGAGGAGCGGATGGCACGCCAACACCGGGTCGCCGTCGCCGTGGTCGGCGTACTCGATCGTGCCGTAGCGCGTCACGCGGAGATAGTCCCGGTCGCGGCGAGGTGAGCGCGCTTCAGCCACGTCGAGGTCATGTCGGTATGACATGTCGCTACGCCTCCTGCAGGGCATGCCCACCGGCGAGCAGGATCGCGGCGCTGATGGCGACCCCCGCGAGGAGCCACGGGTTGAAGAAGAGGACCATCAGCATGAGGGCGAGTCCGCCGGCGGCGATACCGAATCCCGCCCACCAGGTCTGGTGGCCGAGCACTCCGATCCCGGCCGCGGCGAAGCCGATGGCTGCCACGATTGCAAGCGCCATCCCGGCCGCACGCGTGTCACCGATGAGCCATGAGTGCGTCGCGTGGAAGGGTGCGTCGGCCTTGGCGGGCGCGGTCCAGATCATCGTGGTCACGAACCTATGGGCGACGATCAACGCTCCTAGGAGCCACCGCAACACCAGCGACCACCTCCTCCAGTTGGCATCCGACTCACGCGGTCTTGAGTTCACCATGACGTCTTCCCGACCGCCCCGGTAGGGCCGAACGTCCCAGCCCCTCCCGTCGTTCGGCAGGTCTGAGTCCGGGACCGGCAGCCGCCACCCAGCGTGACCACGTCTGACTGGGCAGCGCGGGCCGCCTGACCATTTCAACCTCCCAGGCTGACGGACACCCGGTCGCTCGCTCCGATTCGAACTCAACTCGCGACATTCCTCGGTGCGCTCGACCCGCGTACAGATCAGGACGGCTCGGGGGCGCACGACGAGGGCCGGGGCGTCCCCGAATGTGCGTGCATAACGATGCGGGGCATCGCCTCGAGGCCGGTAGGGGAGAGGGTCGTCGACCCCAATGTGGTTGAGCCGATCCTTAGCGACGGGTCGACCTTCGGGACATGCCAAGCCTTCGTTACGAACCTGAAGCTTGCGGTCGTAGGTATCGAATCGCACCCGGCGGCGGCGGCCTGCAGGCAGGTTCAGACGTCCGTCCAGGTCAGGCCGCACTTTCGAGGTTAAGCCAGAGCACGGCATCTACCGGCACGGTGACGGATTAGGTCGTAGCTAACGCGTCAATCGGGCCCCCGCCACCATTGAAACGCTGGTTGGCGCGCCTCGTGCATAGGGCACAGGCCCCTGACCAGCGGTTTCGCGTCCGGGCCGAGGTCGGAGATCGGGGTCTTTCGGGGCTTTTCTCGGGACCTGCGCAACTTCGCGGACGCTGCCCTACGCTGGGTGGCGCCGTGCACGCGGCCGCACGCTGCGGTTTCGCAGCGGAGTCTTCGGTCGGTGTGTCGCTGCATAGGGCTGCACGGGGTATGCCCTGTGCAGTTGCACTCCTCAAAGTTCTCGTCTTCGCCTCCGGAGTGGAGTTGCCCGGGTTCGTCGGCGACATCATCCCGACCGGAATTACGAGCTCTCCTACCCCGAATTGCTCCCAATCTCCGAGGCCAGGAACTCGACGTACCCGTCAGTTCCATGCACGCGGATCCGCTGTCCATCTGGGATGAGCCGGGTGGCTTGCTCCACGCCCACGACGGCCGGCAGCCCGTACTCCCGTGCGACTACTGCCCCATGGGTCATCAGGCCTCCGACCTCCGTGACGAGGCCACTTATCGCAACGAACAGGGGCGACCAACTGGGGTCCGTGTAGGCCGTGACTAGGATGTCGCCCGGTTCGAGATCGGCCTCAGCCATGTCCAGAATGATTCGGGCCCGCCCCTCGACGGTCCCGGCGGAAACTGGTAAGCCGACCAGCGCACCAGTGGGCACGTCATGGCGTCGGTACGCCCCGGCGATGACCTCGCCATCCGATGTGAGCACCCGGGGCGGCGTGAGCGCTTGATACGACCTGAACGCGTCCTTGCGCTGGGAGACGAGCTGATCATCCACGTCATTCGTGCGCACGACGTCGTGGAGCTCTTGGACCGTGAGATAGAAGATGTCCTCTTTCTCTTTAAGCACCTCGGTCTGCACGAGGCGCTCGGCCTCTTCCAGCAAGGCCTGCTTGTAAACGAAGTAGCGCCTGACCATGCCGTACTTCGGATACTCCCGGTAGCCGATGAATGTCCGGACCAGGTCGATCATTCGTTTGGTTTCATCGACCTCTTGCTCCCCGTCCGGCAAGTTCCGCAAGCGCGCCAGCAGCTCTCGTTCCGCCTCCCGGGCCTCTTGGAGACCTCGCTCGAAGCGGCGCTCTCCTGCGCCCGGCTCGAAGTTCTTGATGTTGCCAAGGATCAGGGGTACAAGTGTGGTGGGGCGTTCGATCCACCGTGGCCTCGTGATGTCGATCTCTCCGACACAGCGCATACCGTACTTGTCGAGATAGGCCAATATGGCGTCTCGGGCTTCCCGTCCGCCCGCAAGCTTGGGCATCTCGTCCAGGAATCCGTCGTCCTCGACATCTTGCAGACAAGTCACCACCTCCGGATGCGGGCGGATCACGTCCGCGACGTCCAGGAGCGCCAGCCCCATCTCCGACGTGACGTTATGGGGGACGGATTGCGTAAGCGTGTCGGCAGCGTTCTTCTCGCCCAGCCACGCTTCCATGTGCTCGTTCAACCACCACGTGGCCTCCATTGCCGACATGAACACCTGATGACTCTGCGGGTCCAACAGGATCCGCCTCAGCTCCTGAATGTCCTCCAGGATGAAGTCGAGCAGCTCGGAGCCGGACTTCCCACGGATGTCGCTCTTCAACTTGGCAATGGAAGCCTCACAGCGCTCGATCAGCCCTGTGACGATGGCCGAATCGGTCTCGATGGGGGCGGGCACGCCGCCACCCGGCGTGGCACTTGGACTCTCGTCCCTGAGGGTGGGGATGAAGTCGTCGCGTTCCAGGACGGTCTCCAACGCGTCCCTGATCAACGGATCGCCCCTCCCCATGACTTCCAGGAGGCTTGCACGGCTCGCTGGCGACGCCAAGTCCAAGGCGACATCGACGAACAGCCTCCCACCGGCCAGGTGCATCGGCCGAGGTGTGGTCAGCTGCCAAAAGGAGAGCCCCAGGGGCTTCATAGCGTCTGTCATCATCTGCGCATGACCGACGGACACGTAGACGTGGTTCTCTTCGTCACCGGCCGCGGGGATGGGGAACAGTGTGGTGATCGGCCGGCTCTGGACGATCTGGAAGCTGTCATCGACCAGGCACCATTCGATGTCCTGGGGAAGGCCGAAGTGCCCTTCGATCCGGCGTCCCAGCTGCGCGACTCGCACGACCTGCGCATCCGTTAGTGCTGGCTGCTCCTGCCGCACCGGGTCGATCGTTTCTTCTTGCGTCCCGCCTGCCGGCGAGGCGTGAATGACGAGCTTCTTGATTCCGACTGTCTTCTCGACGATCCCGCCATCCCGCACCTTGTAGACGTCAGCGTTCACCCGACCGGAGACCAGGGCTTCGCCGAGGCCGAAGCTGGCCTCTACGGAGACGAGTTTCCGGCTGGACGTGACGGGGTCGGCCGTGAACAGGATGCCGGCCGCCTCCGGGAAGACCATCTTCTGCACGACCACTGCCATGTAAACCCCTCGATGATCGAAGCCGTTCCGCAGACGGTAGGCCACGGCCCGCTCGGTGAACAGGGAGGCCCAGCACCGGCTGACGTGCTGGAGGATCCCCGCTGAGCCCACAACATTCAGGTACGTGTCCTGCTGGCCAGCGAAAGAGGCCGTCGGCAGGTCCTCTGCCGTCGCACTCGATCGGACCGCGCAAGCGACTCGCTCGCCGAGCCGGGCAAGCGAGCTGGTCATCGCGGCCGCAAGCTCGTCGGGAATGGCGATCGCTTCGAGTGTTCGGCGGACTTCGGCGCTGAGTGTGCGGATCGCCTCCCTTTCATCCAGATTCAGGTGCTGCAGCCGATCGAGCTGCTCCCTCATCGACGATGCCTCCTCCATGATCCGCCGAAAGGCATCCGTCGTGACACAAAAGCCAGGCGGTACGCGGATGCCTTCGATCCGCGAAAGCTCCCCAAGTTGCGCGCCTTTACCACCAACGACCGCGACCTGCGTCTGGTCGATCTCCAGAAGATCCAGCACATAGTTGACCATCCGGCCACCTTGCCTTTGAGCCCCATCGGGCCCTCATTCCCACTGTCGATCACTCGGACTCTTGTGGCCCGGCTTGTGGCGTGCATTGTCAGCACATCCGGGGTCCTTGCAACAAGACCCCCACCCTGGTGTAGTTTGGTAATGGCGGGAGAGATGGCCTGGCATCCTTGAGGGGCAAGAGCAGAGTCGGGGCCCGAGCATCACCGGGGACCGCCTTCAATCCGATTCCTCAGGTGTCTCCTATGTCTTGCGGTCACACACCCCCGAGGCCGCCTGGGCCAGAGTTGGCTATCAGTACAGGTCAGGTCCGGCCGCGCACTGCTCGACACGCCCGAATTCGAGCGCACTTTCACAATCGGGCCCAGGACGGCGCTAATCGGTATCGCCACCGATTCGGTCGTAGTTAACGCCTTAGACCGGGCCCCCGCCACGGAACCGCGAATGGCGCGGCAATGAAGGCAAGGCCCGGCTTCGGCTGGGCCTTCATCGTTTTAGGGCACGATCAACAGTCCCAGCGGTGCCCCTGCGCGCAATGAGGTCGAGCACCGGACCTGCAACATGACATTCGTCCGCAGCAGTCTGGCGGCGTACCGCTGCATCGACTGCCGCGGGGTGAGGCCGCCGAGCGGGCCGTCACTTCTTGGGAGACAAGAGGAAGGAACTTCTTATGCGGCTGCGAGCCGTAGCGCGAGCCGACAACGCTGGTTATGAAGCCCGCCGTTTCCGGTAAAGGTGCATCGCCCAGAGGTACGAGATGAACGCGATGCTAGCGCTCCACGCGACGGCCAGGATGCCGTTAGTGCCGATCGGGGTCCCAGTGAGGAGTCCGCGCAGCGTCTCGGTCACCGGCGTGAAGGGCTGGTAGCGGGCGAACTGTTCCAGACCGGCCGGCATGGTGCTGGCCGGTACGAAACCGCTGCCCAGGAACACCAGCAGCGTGAGGAACATCGGCGTATTGCTCGCCGTCTCGACGCTCTTAGCAGCCAGGCCGAGGGCGGTCGCGAGCCAGACGAGCGCGAAGGCGAACAGTGCGAGCATCCCGATTGCCGCCAGCCAGGAGACCACGCCCGCAGTGGGGCGGAACCCGAGGGCAACGGCGAAGCCGATGACGATGGCGAGGCCCGCCATCGTCTGGATGAGTGCGGCCAGGACATGTCCGGTCAGCACGGAGGAGCGGGCGATCGCCATCGTGCGGAACCGGTCGATGATGCCACCGGTCATGTCCATGGCGACCACGATGGCCGTGCCCTGTACGGCCGCGGCGACCGTCAAGAGCAGGATGCCAGGAGCGACGTAGTTCAGGTAGCCGTCGCGCCCGACGTGGCCGCCGGCCAGAGCGCTCCCCAGGCCATGGCTGAGCTGACCACCGAACACGTAGACGAACAGCACCAACAACACGATCGGCATGCCGACGAGCAGGAGCGTCATGGACGGGTAACGCAGTAGACGTCTGACGTTGCGGCGCGTCATCGTGACCGAATCGCTCAACGTGTAGCCAATGGTCGTCATGACAGACTCAGGGCCTCCTCGGTCGGGTGACCGGTGACTGCAAAGAACACGTCGTCGAGGTTGGGAGTGTGGATGGACAGCTGATCCACCTCGATGTCGGCGTCGTCGAGCACCCTGAGCAGGTGGCGAAGCGCGGCGACGGAGCCGTCCGTGGGCACCTGGACCTCGAGCCGCTCCTCGTCGTAAGAGGCACCGTCGAGGAGCGTGACCGCACCCTGCAGGGAACTCTGAGTCGGCATCTGAAAGCGGACGTGGCCGCCGGGGACGCGCCGCTTGAGCTCGTCCGCGGTGCCTTCTGCGGCGATCCGGCCCCGATCGAGGACCGCTATCTTGTCGGCCAGTTCATCCGCCTCGTCGAGGTACTGGGTCGTCAGCAAGATGGTCACGCCGCCAGCTACCAGCTGCCGGATGCTGTCCCACATCATGTGGCGACTGCCGGGATCGAGGCCGGTCGTGGGCTCGTCGAGGAAGATCACTTTCGGCTCACCAACCAGGGTCATCGCCAGGTCGAGCCGGCGGCGCATGCCGCCGGAGTAGGTGGTCACCGGCTTGTGCGCCGCATCGGCGAGCCCGAACCGATTGAGCAGCTCGCTCACACGCGCCTGCCCGGCGCTGCGGTTGAGATGATTGAGGTCGGCCATCAGCCGCATGTTCTCCAGGCCCGTACAGAGCTCGTCGAGCGCGGAGAACTGCCCCGTAACGCCGATGAGGCCGCGCACGGCATCGGGCTCTCGCACGACGTCGTGGCCGGCCACGCAGACCTGGCCGCCGTCAGGGGTGATCAAGGTCGAGAGGATCCGGACAATCGTCGTCTTCCCCGCGCCGTTGGGACCAAGCAGGGCGAAGATCGTGCCTTCGTTCACCGTCAGGTCGACCCCGTCGAGCACGGTCGTCTCGTCGAAGGTCTTTCGCACATCAACGGCAACGATGGCCAGTTGGCTGGTCGTGTTCATGGTTGCCCTCCACCGCCGGCCTCCGGGGGGAGCTCGCCAGCGGCGACGAGCGACGCCCGGCGCTCCTTCCAGTCCTGCTCGAATCGCACCATCTGTTCCACCAAGAAGTCGGCGAAGGCGCTCAGCTCGAGGAGGATCGCCCGCCGCTCCGCCGGGGCATCCTTGAGGAGCTCGAGGCCCTCGCGGGCGAGCTGGCCCAGTTCCTGGTACTCGGTGATGTCCATCCCCATCGCCTGGGAAGAGCTCAGATCGATCCGGATCCGGTCCATGCGCTCCCCTGCCGACCGCGACCGCTGAAGCACATGCAACGTCTCCAGCGCCTTTGCCGCGCCCGTGATGGCGCTACGGCTGGCGAGCAGCGCCTCGGCGAGCTCGGCGATCGTCTGCTCGGGCGGGTCGCAGACCGCCAGGTAGCCGATCAAGCGGCCCACCATCGGCGGGAAGGCATACCGAGTGGCGTAGAAGCGGCCCATGTGGTCGGCGAACGTGATCTGGGCATCGGCAGGCATGCTGACATGCTACAGAGATAACTGAGATAACGCAAATAAGTGTTATCTCAGTCGGACATGTGGGTTGGTCTTCGGGTCACGACCCCCGAAGGTCCTATCAGGACCGGATTGCCGGGCGGGTTTCTCGGGACTTGGACGTGGATGCGAAGACATTGAGAAGCGCAGCGCCCGGGCGGGCGCAGAGTGCAGGTCCTGTGACCAGCCGTAATGTCGGGTTTGAGGCCCGAAGGTGCACGATGGTCGTGAAGCCCCGCCACCAAAGAGAGTGCCGGTCAGGGCCGGTCTAGGCCACCCAGCTCGAGAACCCAGACGACACCACCCACTCGGTAGCCGACACCGGCGGGTTCGGGAGCGATTCCGGTCGAGGTGACGCCAAATCAGGTGTCCGTGACCCAGCTCGCAGCCGCCCCGCTTGACACAAGCCCGACCGGTCAGAGTCTCTCCAACGGTCCCGCCTATCCGGCAGCGTAGGGGGCACCCAGCCGATTGACTGCTATCTGCCGGTGCGCTCGCGGTGCTTACACCCTGGCCAGCAGCAAGGCCGACGCTGGCCGTCCTCCAGCTCCTCCTTGGTCCGGCGAATGCGGCGTTCCCGGGTCATCTCCTGCTTGGCATTTTCGACCCAGCAGATGAACTCGTTGCGGGCCAGAGGCGTGATGTCCTTCCATGCATCGAGTGCCGTGGGGTTGGCGATCAGCGCCTTGCGCAGGTCTTCGGGAAGCCTGTGCGCCACCCCACCGGGCACCCGCGGGCTGGTCACGGGGCCACAGTAGCGGGTCAGGGCGTGTCCTCTTACCAGGGAAGCCTCCGCGCTCATGCTCGTCGGCGCGCACGTACTCGCGCCGCGTGATGAATGGCATTGGGGTCTGCTTGGATGGCTATGCACACCCGGTTTGGATGGCTATGCACACCCGGTGCGTGTCGTCTTCGACCC
Organism: uncultured Acidimicrobiales bacterium; assembly: GCA_963727075.1. Taxonomy (GTDB): domain Bacteria; phylum Actinomycetota; class Acidimicrobiia; order Acidimicrobiales; family RAAP-2; genus Bog-756. The sequence goes on along the minus strand of CAVSET010000001.1, from coordinate 502,989 downwards.
TCTCTCGGGTGCTGGGTCGATAGACGGCGAGGTTCAGCGGTCGGGTGCGTCGTGAAACAACGGGGTATAGCAGACGGCGACGAGCAGGCCCTCGGGGCTCAACAGCCGGGCGGTGATCTGGGTCCACGGCTCCGTTCGGGCGTCGTGGATGAGGCGATAGCCCTTGGCCGTGAGTTCGGCGGCTGCGGCGGCGACGTCAGGGACCTCGAATTCGATGCTGGCCTGGGGGACCGGGATGTCGGCGGGCCATTCGGCGGTGCCGAAACAGGCGTTCGCCGCCTCCGAGAGGGGCCACAGGCCGAAGTGCTTTGTCCCTTCAAGCTTCTGGGTGAACACGTAGTCGCCGTCTTCGCCTTCAAAGGACAGGCCCAAGGCGTCCCGGTAGAACGATCGAGCGGCGTCCGCGTCTCGCACGATCGGGGCGACGCTCGCTACGGACTGGACGTTCATCGATCTTCACCTTTCGTCGGCTGTACTTTCAGTGAGCTTCAACTCGCTCCACCTGCCGGTGCAGCCGAGCCATTCGGGTTCACGCCTGTGTGACAGATCGGTCACATTCCCGGGCCGACAGCGCTCCAAACCCACTCTTGTCGGCTGGCAATCCACGATCGGCATCCTCATAGGCGCCCTGCGCGAGCCCCAACACATGACTCGGCATGTGCCGCTATGTGCCGTTCGGCTGTTTGCTCGAGAGCCTCGGCCTGCTCTCGGCGGAGCCGTGAGCACCGGAGTGTGCTCGAGCGAGATCAACCCCAGACAGGACGCCCGTCACCGTTGCCCAGAAGTTCGGACAGTCAAAGAGATCGTCCTTGGGACAGACGAGGGAGTGCTCGATGGCTTGCTGTGCTGCCTCCTCTCTGGCGATGCGGTGTCGCAGCTCTTCGGACTTCTCAACGGCAAGTTTCCGCCAAGTAACCGGCGAGCGCTTACGCGAGCCGATGAGACGCTTCGTCTCCGCAAGCGTGAAGCCCACTTCTTGAAGGAACCTGACGACGCCGACTGTGGCGACGGCGTCGACCGCGTACCGCCGATGCCCGGAATCCCGCCGGGTGGGCCGCACCAGCCCGAGTTCGTCGTAGTAGCGCAACGCCGAGGTCGTGACACCCGTTCGTCGAGCGAGCTCGCCGATCGTAAGGAACTCAGGCATCAGAGCTTCAAGTGTACTTGAAGATGGACTCCCCACCAGATCGGCGGCTTGACTTCAGGTGCGCTTGAAGATGTAAACCACGACCATGGACCTGAGGGAGCAGCTTGGACGTCGGATCGTCTCCCAGTTCATGCATCCCCGCGGACTGCGTGGGCGTCTCGTGGGATGGGAGATGGCGCTCCGGCCATCGAACCGGAAGCGCAACGCATGGGCGGTGACGCTCATGGAGGTACAACCCTCAGATCGCGTGCTCGAGATCGGGTTCGGTCCGGGCGTCGCGATCCGCGAGATCGCACGGATTGCGACACGTGGCCAGGTCGTCGGCTTCGATCGGTCGGCGGTGATGCGCGCTCAGGCGGCGCGTCGCAACGCGGCGGCAATCGGTGAAGGCCGTGTGTCTCTCATGGTTGCCTCGATCGATGACCCACCCGCGTTCGATCGTCCGTTCGACAAGATCCTGGCCGTGAACAACGTGGGAATGTGGTCAGAGCCCGCACTCCGGCTGAAAGAGCTCGCTGGCCTGCTGCGAGGCGGGGGACTCATCGCGATCGTCTCGCAGCCGCGGTGCCCGGGAGCGACCGCCAAGACAACGGCTGACGCCGCGAGCCGGATCGTCGACGCGCTTGAGGCGGCAGGTCTCGTTTCGATTCGTGTCGAGACATTGGACCTCGAGCCTCCTGTTGCGTGCATCATGGGGACAGCGCGCAGCACCACCGTGCGCTCTCCTGAATCGGCTTAGGCCGCCTGACGACTTGCCCCATGCCACCTGCCGTCACGCACCATCGCTCGACGTCATCCGCTATAGCCCGGCCTCGCGCATCTCGTTGGGCATCCATTCTGGCCAGGCGGGGGAACCAACAAGGTGTCCGCTGCGGTACCGAGCGACAATTCGAAACGGACGTGCCGCACGAGAATTGTCGTACACGATCGCCTCGTCGACCATCTCGATGGCGCGCCCGACAAGGCCCCAGAGCCGACCGAACCGTGTCCGTACCTTCTCTTCGGGCACGCTGTGCCCGCCGTTGATCACGCGGTCATCGACTCGGGCGACGGCCAGATCTTCGGGTACGACGAGCAGGTGCACGGTGATGATGTAACCGGCCCGGCGAGCCATTTCGACGAATTCGAGTTTCGACGGATGCGAGAAGACGGTTTCGGTGGCGAACGAGCTCTGATCGGCGATGAGCCGGGTCCGCTCAGCAGCGGCGAGTGCAGCCGCATCGTAGGCGCGGTCGCGAGCCGCGTCGGGCCACCGCTCGGCGGCGATGACGTCCGCGTTCACAAGGGGAAGGTTGGTCACCGGGAAGAGGATCTGTTCGTAGAACGTGCTCTTCCCCGACCCATTCGGTCCAACGATGAGGTGAACGACCGGGTCAGCCATGCTCGGTCGTCGTGGAGTGCTGAGCTGGACTCAGAGAGTCAAGTCCGCCGAACGACCTGGCCGGCCTCGTCCAGTTCGACGTAGGAGCGCCCATCTGCCGTGAACGTTCGAGCCAGATCAAGCCGCTCTATTCGAGCTTCGATCAGCTCGCTCCACTCCGCACGAATCACCGCCTGTTCCTCGGCACCCAGCTGGTCGTAGGAGCCCTCGCCGGTCAGGACTTTGGCGATCTCCAGCAATGACACGCTGCCTGCCGTCTCCAACTCTCGCCCGATCCGGGCCCAATGAGTGATCTGCTGGGAGGCGCTGCGGCTCATCATCGCCCCGAAGTGCCTGGCAGACTCGAACACATCGTCGTCGATGCGGGTCGGTGACGTAGTAGCCATCGGTGCCTCCTGCTGTAGCAACCTGCAACACCAATGTACCAGTCGGAGCTCTCTTTGCAATGAGGCCCTTGCGTCTGGTCCGGGATCTGGGACCTGTCCCCGTCGTAAACCGGCCTGACCAGGGCGTGTGCTCCTTCCTGTGTGGAAGGTCCGATCTCGATCGTATGTCCGCCGGCCGAGTGCCCGGGTCCGGGCTCGTCCCTGGACGAGTCTTGCTCAGAGCAGTCGCGCCGACCAGTCAGCGATCGCTTCACGGGCACCCGGGGCCAGGCTGCGTGTGAGTTCCTCGGCCGGCCGGGTCTCAACGAGGGCGTGCGCCTGACCGGCCCAGAGGTTGTCCGGATGGCCGACGGCGCGACCGCGGGCCCGAAGCGTCGAGGTCGGGTGATGGACCTCTGGGTAGGCGCGGGGCGAAGCGTTGCCGTACCCGGCATGGAGCCGTTTCGAGATTCCCCGGCTGGGCGGCCGCTGAACGCCGCGTGAGCACGGTCGGCGTGTCGGTCGCCGTTGCCGCCCTCTGCGCTTCCGAGGTACCGGCCTCCGGAGTCCGCAGATCTGCCGTACCGACCTGCGCTGCGCTGCGCTGGCGCCAGCGACGAGTACAGCAGCGAGCGCGCTTCACCAACTTGACCGGATCGGGCGAGATCGGGGACATCATCGACGGGATCCCCTTATCTCGAGCGAGCCACATTGGTCACCGGTGAGAGCCTCCCCATGGATGGCGCTCAGGTGGCTGGGCACTAGCGCATCGATCGGCGACACGAGCGCACCCGTCGGCCACCCGGATGACGACGCCTTGTGGTTGCTCATGGGTCAGGAATGCATCATCCGCGATCCGGCGGACTCGTTGGGGGTCGGCGATGGCGTCGATTTCGACGATCTTGCCCTCGGCGATAGTGAAGCCCATAACGTTCACGGGCCGTCCACCTTCAATGACGACCACGCCGGCCGCTCCGTTGACCAAGGCTGGGCGTAGGTCGACACTCGGACGTGCGAGCCATGTCTGTAGGCCGCTTCGTGCCTGCCTGGCCACCGCCTCGGCGCCATGGATCACCCTCGAGGCAGCGGGGAGCACGTCGCCGGCGTCGATCCGCAGTACGGCATGGGTCGAGCACAGCCACAAGGGCGTTGAAATCGCCTCCGCGGGCCGCCGAGAAGAAGGCCTCGAGCACCTCCTGTTGGTGAGCGACATCAGGGTCGGCCGCCGGTACCTCGGCGCCCCTTCACCCGTCGCCGTGTCCGGCTGGCCAGCTGCCTCGCTGCTCCAGAGGTTCGACCGACCATGGGGCCGATCTCCTCGAACGGCAGCTCGAACATGTCATGGAGCACGAAGGCCAGCCGCTCCGCCGGGGCCAGGGTGTCCAGCACGACGAGGAGGGCAAGGCCGACCGAATCGGCCAGCAACGCTTCCTCCTCCGGCTGGAGCTCGCCCGCTCGGCCGACCACTGGGTCAGGAACGTGCACTCCAAGTGGTTCGTGGCACCGAACCTTGCGGGCGCGCAGGATGTTCACGCACACCCGGGCGACGACGGTTGTCAGCCACCCCTCGAGGTTCTCGACCTGGTGCGTCCCAGTCCGGCTCAGGCGGAGCCAGGCATCCTGAACGACGTCATCGGCGTCGGTGAGCGAGCCCAGCATCCGGTAGGCCACCGCCTGCAGATGTGCCCGGTGCGCCTCGAAGCGATCTACCAGCCACTCGTTCTCGTCCATCAGTCCCATCCTTGCGCGGCGAGGTCTCACTGCATATGACCCGCACAGCACGACCACTGTGACAAGGATCGAGCGAGAACCGGGACTCTCCTCACGGGATAGGTGCATCCCCCGAACAGGGCCGCCGTGTGCTCGCCGACGGCCGAACTCCAGCTCGGACCACGGCATGGGCGCCGAGCTCCGCACGCAAGGATCTGCCGACCTGGGCCAACACCGTGGATCGACGCTAACGTCCTGATCATGAGCTTCAACACACTCGGGCGGTCAGGCTTGAAGGTCTCGAGCGCCTGTCTCGGCACTATGACGTTCGGCAATACCGATGGTGGAACTGATGAGGCCGAATCCCAGCGGATAGTCGACGCCTTCATCGATGCAGGGCACAACTTCATCGACACGGCCGACGTGTACAACGCCGGCCGGTCGGAGGAGATCGTCGGTCGAGCCATCGCGAAGAAGCGGGACGACGTCGTCATCGCCACCAAGGGCTACAACGCCATGGGGGACGGACCCAACGACCGGGGTTCTTCTCGTGTCCATTTGACCCGTGCCCTCGAGGCCAGCCTGCGCCGACTCGGGACCGACCACGTCGACCTCTACCAGTTGCACAACTGGGATCACGACACACCGATCGAGGAGAGCATGGCCACGCTCGATGGATTCGTCCGATCTGGCAAGGTTCGATATATCGGCTGCTCGAACTTCTTCGCCAGTCAACTGGTTGAGGCACAGTGGGCGGCCGAGCGCCAACAGGGAACGCCTCTCGTCAGCCTTCAGCCTCAGTATTCGCTCATCTGGCGAGACATCGAGCGCGACATCCTGCCGACCGCCACTCGCCACGGGATGGCTGTCATCGTGTGGAGCCCTCTTGGGGGAGGGATGCTCACGGGGAAATACGCCAAGGGACGCGAGCTTCCCGCCGACGGTCGATTGAGCAGGGGCTCGGGCATGGAGGCGGAAGGGATGAGGATGCTTACCCTCACCGACCGCAACTTCGAGATCGTGGCCGAAGTGGACAAGGTCGCCGCAGAGCTTGGGGCGACGGCGACAGCTGTGAGCCTGGCCTGGTTGCTCGGCCGTCCCGGTGTGACGTCAGTCATCATCGGACCCCGGAGCGTCGATCAGCTCGTCCAGAACCTGGCCGGATTCGATCTGGTGCTGCCCGTCGAATCGGCCAAGGCGTTGAGCCGGGCGTCGCGCCTGCCGGTGAGCTATCCGTGGTACATGCAGCTCCAGCTGTGAGCGGAATCTGTTCGTACGAGGACCCAGGACGGGGGCCGGGCCGTCGGCTCGTCCCGGCCCCCGTCCGCTCATGGCCGAGTAGACCGACCTACCGTCTCAGTAGCTCGTCGTCCTTGGTGCGTCGGCTTGGGAATGGAGCCGGTTCGGGGTCTTGACTCTCCCTCGGGGGGAGGGTCCATCCTTGCCGATAGGAGCGATTTCGGACTCAGAGGCCCGCCGGTCGGACGCGGCTCGGCGAGGAGCAGACACTCGGCATGAGCCCCCGACTGTCCATCGGCGACTTCTCCCGCATGACTATCTGACATCAAGTCCCCCTTCGTCGCTATCACGACACGGACCTGCTCGTTTCCGCCGACGTCGACCGGGTGTCCGGCTACGGCTCCTACGAGCGTTCCCAGGTGCCGGTGGGCCAGTCGCCCGCCCAGGTCGGTAGCGGAGGGACTTTCGGCCCTGTTGTCGAGCACCGAGAAGGCCTTGACTGTGCCTGATGAGTCATCGCGTGGTGATCCTGGGCGGCGGCACGGGCGGGACGCTGACCGCCAACCGACTGCGCCGCATCTATCCGGTGGCGGAGGCGGAGATCACCGTCATCGACCAGGACGATTGCCACGTCTATCAACCTGGCCTGTTGTTTGTGCCGTTCGGACTGGCTCATCCCGAAGGAATAGTGCGACCGAGGGGTCGCCAGCTCCACCATGGGATCGACTATGTGAATGGGACGATCGACCGGGTGGACCTCGAGGGGAGTGAGGTCCATCTAGCGGACGGGGAGACGCTCGGTTACGACGTGCTGGTCGTCGCCACCGGCGCCGTGCTCGTGCTTGAGGAGACCGAGGGCATGACGGGTCCGGGGTGGATGGAGAAGGTCTTCACCTTCTATTCCCCTGAAGGTGCTGCCGCGCTCGAAACCGCGCTGACCTGGTTCGATGGTGGCCGCTTGACGGTGAACGTTGTGGACATGCCCATCAAGTGTCCGGTGGCGCCGTTGGAGTTCTGCTTCTTGGCCGACTGGTACTTCCACGAACGGGGGATCCGCGACCGGGTGCACATCACCTATGTGACCCCCCTCGACGGCGCATTCACCAAGCCGGTTGCGTCGGAGCGACTGGCCGGCATGCTGGCCGAGAAGGGTATCGAGCTGGTCACCGAGTTCAACACCGGCGAAGTCGACGGAGTCGGAGGCCGGCTGGTGTCCTATGACGGCCGAGAGATCGGCTTCGACCTTGCTGTCGTCGTCCCCCTGCACGGTGGAGCAGAGTACGTCGGAAGGTCGCCCGGGCTTGGTGACGAGCTCAACTTCGTCCCGGCCGACGAGCACACGTTACAGGCGACAGCCGCCCCCAATGTCTTCGTGATCGGCGACGCCGCCAACGTTCCAGCATCGAAGGCCGGATCGGTGACCCACTTCGAGGGTGAGGTTCTGGTCGAGAACGTGCGTCGATACTTGGCCGGCGAAGCGCTGGATGCCACCTTCGACGGGCACACCAACTGCTTCATCGAGACCGGCTTCCACAAGGCCCTCCTCATCGACTTCAACTACGATACCGAGCCCCTCCCCGGCCATTATCCCGCCAGCCCCGGACTGCCACTGCTGGCTGAGTCACGACTCAACCACCTCGGCAAGCTGATGTTCCAGTGGTTCTACTGGCACGGCCTGCTGCCCGGCCGGGACGTCCCCGGGGTCAGCTCGGCGATGCCCACCTCCGGCAAGGCGCTCTCTGTCATCAGCCGCTCAGGAAAGGACTGACTCATGTCGACCATGACGATCGCCAATACCGACGTCGATCTCAACGAGGAAGGGTTCTTCGTGGACCCCGAGCAGTGGAGCGAGGCCATGGTCCCCGAGCTGGCCCGCCGGGAGGGTATCGAGCACCTTACCGATGCCCACTGGCAGGTGATCCGCTTCATGAGGTCCGAGTACGTCGCCAAGGGGACGGGTCCAACGGTACGGGTACTGGGCAAGACCTCCGGAGTGTCGATCAAAGACCTCTACCAGTTGTTTCCGAAGGGACCGGCGAAGGTTGCCGCCAAGATCGCCGGTATTCCGAAGCCACGCGGTTGTATCTGAGACTGGAGCACGCCATGAGTGACACCATCGACAAGGTCTCGATCATCATTTCCAAAGGGTCCCTCGAGGGGATCTATCCGGGTCTGATCATGGCCAACGGTGCCAGGGCAGAGGGCATCGAAGCCAACCTGTTCTTCACCTTCTTCGGCCTCGATGCCATCCACAAGGCGCGGCACGAGCACATCAAGCTGGCAACGGTGGGCAACCCCGGCCTGCACTTCGCCACCATGGCCGGTGGGCTCCCGGGAGTCTCGACGGCCATGACGCACTACATGAACCACAAGATGGAGAAGCTCGATATCCCTCCGATCCCTGAGTTCATCGAGATGATCTCGGACACCGGTGCAGGCCTGTACGCCTGCAAGGCATCGGTCGACCTGTTCGGCCTGGAGAAGAACGACTTCATCGACCAGGTTGACGACATCATCACCGTGGGCGAGTTCTATGAGAAGGCGACGGGCGGTCACATCATCTTCACCTGATCCGCTCGCGAGCCTGTGTGCTGGCAGCGGCACAGACCGTTACGTCCTGCTCCGTCATCGGTTCAACTATGTGTGTGGCGTTCCGACCGTGTCTGTGGATTGCGAGAGTGCCCGTGAGCACCGCCCGATGGGCGACGGGGTCTGGCCGGCGCCGACGGACCTGTGGGGCTTACGCCAGGGCAGTCAGCGACAGGATGTTGCCGTCGGGGTCGCGGAACCAGGCGACCCGGTCGCCGCCCGGGGTGGTCCAGATGCCAAGCTCGTCCTGGTCCATGCCGTCATAGCGAAGAAAGGGAACACCCCGCTCGGTGAGAGCCACCGCCGTTGCGGTCACATCCGCGACCTGCCAGCCGGCGATGGTGAAAGGCTGCACGGTGAGTTCGGGTACCGGGGTCAGCCGCAGCCGCGTCCTACCGGCGTCGACCACTGTGGCGAAGGGCGTCTCCTCGACGACGGTCAGTCCGAGCACCCCTTCGTAGAATTGTCGGGCCACCGACTGGTCGCTCACCGGGATGAAGCCCACGAACGGCGCCTCCCTAAGCATTGGCGGAACGTAGCACCGGCGCCGCTCATCGAGCCAGGTTCCACGGTGTGGAAGGGCCCGAGTCGCTTCAGGTGGCCGCCTGTGAAACGTGGGCCTCGGTTGTCGTTTCTAGGCTGCCAAGACGTAGCGGCTGGGTGGCAATGTCACGACTCTCTCGTCTCCACGTCGGGCCGATCGTCAAGACGTTCCGGGTAGTGTCGCGCTTCGATTTGCATAAGACCACTGCGGTGGCGTTCAGCATGAATCGTTCTCAGGACTCGTAGGCCATCGGAGATGGCGTTGAGGTTGCTAGTGCCATAACCGCGCCTTCGCTCGAAGCTAGGGACCTCGGTGACCTTCAGACCGGCCATGGCGATCCGCACGTTGATCAGTGTCTCTACTTCGAATCCGTCGCCCCAGAGCAGGGTGTTCCCATCGGTGCCCGCGATCACTCTCCCGTCGAGACCAATGACGGAAAGGCAATCGCGGCGGAACGCGTTGTAGCCGTAGCAGAGATCGGTGTACCGCGTGCCATATAGAACATTTGCCAGCCTGCTCAAACAGTAGTTTCCCACCCGCCGGAATCCGCTGATGTCGCTGCTCCCACCCCCCTTGATGAATCGGGAACCTTTGGCGAAGTCGGCACCTTCCTTCAGCGCGTCGACGAAGCGGTGGATCTCCGATGGATTGGCCGACCCGTCCGCATCGAGCATCACGATGAAGTCTCCAGTGGCCACGGCAAACCCACAGGCCAGGGCGTTCCCCTTCCCCTTGCGAGTCTGGCCGATCGTGATGATGTCCGGGCGCAACCATTGCGCAACCTTGACGGTGTCATCAGAGGAGCAACCGTCGACCAAGATCACCTCGTAGACATCACCGGGCAACTCGGCCAACACCCGTGGGAGGTTCTGAGCCTCGTTCTTCGCCGGTATGACGACGCTAACCGTGGGCTCAGGTTCCTCTGAACCGACCGAACGCTGGGAATGCACATCAACGCCGCCCAACCCCATGAGGCCTCTCCGCTATGGTCTCCACCCCGCCCAACCTGGTTCCACTTGCCGGGAGCACTGAAAGCACCCTTGTCTGTAAAGGAGGTGTTTGTCAGAGACTAGCCATGTGCTGACGCCGTCTCCACATGACATCGCTAGCTTCCTGAGCAACCGACTCTCCCAACGAACGAGATCGGTGGAATTGAAGTTGGCCGCGCTGAGTCGGTAGGCAAGCGCCGCCCAAGGATTGCCGATCGCTGTACGCGAGCGCCCGCTCACTCTCTGCAATATTTCATGCTGAGTAGCGGTATGCGCGCTCAAAGTGGCTGTTGAGCACCGGCCGGATGGCGTTCCGGCAAGGTGTCCACATTGGAGTTGGCCAGGCCGGTCGTGGAACGCCGCGGTGAACTCCGTCGTGGCGTTCACGTGTCCTGGACGAGTCTCTGGCTCGAAGAACGGTCGGTTGACCTACTGGGTAACGGCCGACGTTCGTCTTCGCTCTCCGGCGTGTCTCAATAGCCATATGAGAGATCGTGTCGAGCGTGCCACCCACCAAATCCAGGGGGAGCCGTTTGCACCCTGTGCCGGACAAGGGTGGATCTGGGGAAGCAAGCAGGCGCGCCAGCCAGCTCGTCTCGAGTGGGTTCCCGACGCCGGACGAGGCTGGGCCGCCTGGCTAGGGGGCGAAATGCGGGGGACGGTCCGAACGTTACATTTTGGGTCAGGCAGGTCTAAGCGATTCATATCCCATTAATTGGGCCGCTGGTGGCATACCATTGAAGAGCTTTCCGTACAGTTTCTTCGGCAGTCAGCCGATACGGATCACATGGAAACGCGAAGCCACTGGGGGATAGCCATGAGCTCGGTCGACCGCGTTACCGGACCTCGAAAGAGGATCCAGAAAGGGCTCTGCCATCGTTGCGGATGGAGGGGCTACGTGACCAAGGTTCGCCGACACGACCGCAAGCTCCTGGGAATCGACCGGGCCTACGGCCGCCTGTGCCAAGAGTGTGTCGGTGAACTGTTCGCCAGTCAGTCCACGCCCGAGGGCATCACAGCAGCCTCCGAACAAGTTGACAGAGAATCAGAGACAAAGGCGTCGCCTAGTCGTCGGTTGCGAGGTCGGTAGAGGCGCTGCTTTCACTGACGGTCCACGTTCCTCGGCCGGTCGACTCTGACGGTATCACCAAGTGACCGTACGCTCTTCCCGTGCAAGCCGACGCGTCGATTGACCCGCTGGATTCTCGACCAAGGCGACGGCGCAGCCTGCGGTTCACAGACATGGTGGCGATTCCCCTGTGGATCGTGGTCATCCTCCTAGCCACCATCGCCACTTTCCGCATCCTCTTCTGGGATCAGTTCGAACCGTTCGCAATTCTCGACTGCCTGACGGCATTCGTCTATCTCCCGGCGTGGATTGTGCTGATTCTGGCAGCCGTGAGCCACCGACCCTTCCTCGCCCTGAGCGCGCTGGTTATCGTCGCCGCCCAGATCGCCTTTCTTCTCCCCGAGCTGACTGCCGCGCAACCGGTGCCTGCCTGGACAACGAAGGCGCCGGTCCTCCGCCTGTTTGATGCCAACGTCTACAACGAGAACCGGTCAATGGCCGGTTACGCACAGGAGATCACCGCCGTGCGGCCCCAATTGTTGACGATGGAAGAAACCGGCCCGTTCGACACAGCCCAACTCAGCAAGGCTGGTGCCCTCGCCGGCCTTCCCTACCGGGTCGAGCTGAAGCGGTCCGATCCATTCGCCTTCTTTGTGGCCGCCCACTATCCGCTCGTGGACACCAAGGTCGTCAATCTGGACGGGCGTCCACTTATCATCCAGACGACATTGGAACTTCCGTCAGGACCACAGCCGCTGTGGGTCATCCACACCATCGCTCCACTCCCGGTGTCGTTCCTCCAATGGAAGGAACAACTCCTCACCATCGGTCGGCTTCTTCGCGCCCGCGGAACAGCGAATCTGCTCATGGTCGGCGACTTCAACGCCACCTGGAACAACCGCGGATTTCGTGGCGTCCTCGATGCCGGTGTCACCGATGGAGCAGCGGCTCGGGGAAAGGCATTTGATATGACCTGGTCGCAGACCAAGCCATTTCTCCCCCCATTGGTGCGAATCGACCACGTGCTCACCGGATTGGGCGTCGTAGTCACGCAGATCAGAACGGACAACGGCCCGGGAAGCGACCACCGGGACCTCATTGCCACGGTTGCGATCCACAGGCCGCCGGCGCATCAAGGCTGAACGGTGCACCATCAGACTCGACCGCCTCCGACGGGAGGAAACACGGACAACCCCACTACCAGCTTCATGCGACGAGCCCATACTTGACGACACTGGCACGAAGCCTGAAGGGTCACCTTCGGGGACGTGGCTGGTCAATCGAAGGATCGGATCGGAATCACGAAGGAGGCGCCGACCAGACCTGCACACTCGACACGTGCATTGCAGATGGAGAAATGGTTGTCGAGTCGTACGCCTGGTGCCAACCCGACGCGCTTGTACTTGCGACGGCCAGGTCCATGATGAGCTCCATTGGCTCATCCGGAATGCTTGCCTGCGCCTTCGTCAGCTTCGCGATCTTCTTGCCATCCAGGTACCACGTAAGCGACTGGCCCGAGATCCAGTCCAGACTGTATGTGTGGTAGTTGGAGCTGAGATCAACCCCCGTTTTGACCGTGCCACCCCACGTGTTCGAACCTCGGTGGAGATTCCAGGCATATGTCTCACTCGCCGGGTTCGGTGGGACGAAGCCTCCTTCTTGAAGGTCGATCTCATAATCGTCTCCATGGTTTCCACCAGGGCCGGGCAGCATCCACAATCCGGGCCACATCCCGTCCCCCGGCGCAGCCTTCATGGTTATGGATAGGTAGCCACCGTTGAATTGGAAGTGGTTGTAGGTGGACACCACACCCGACCGCCACGGGAACGTAGACACCGAGGCCGTCTGGTTGCACCAACCCGACGTGGAAGTCCGCGACGCCGTCAAGTTGAGCCCGTCGTGGACGCCCACTTGACTGGGTAGGAAGTACTGCGCCCCATAACTGCACCCGTTCCGGACGCCGTTTCTCGCTTGCGCAGGTCGCGGATCAGTCCAAGGGTGGCCATTTGCCTGGCGGCTCGTGATAAAGGTGTTCCACTTCGATCTATGGAGAGATGTGCCGTCAAACTTGTCGGAGAACAGCAGGCTCGGGCTCGGCGACGATCCGACCGTCGGGATGGCCGACGGCTCCAGGGCAAGAATGCCGATCAGGACCACCAGGCCAACTACCGCCGGTCGGCGTTTCTGCAGGAAGCGCATCCAACGCCCCCTGTCCTTGCCGCTACCGCGGGCCATGGAAGGCGAGACTGCCAAGACCACTTGCCGAGCATGGCATCAAGACAGGGAGGCACGGGAAGACGTCTGGTGTGGTGCCATCCGCATCGCTAGAGCAAAGAGCTGGTTCCGATTCAGCGTTTGGCGCTCGGGTCAGGTCTTTGCGGTAGGTTCCGACCCTCGAGCCGTGCCGAAGCGTGCAGGCCGATCGAGACTCGAGACTCACGCGTCGCCCTCCTGCGCGCGATGGAGTCGTACAACGTCCGACACCCATCAGCCGTCAACCCCGCGTAGGGTATGACCCCTCGACACGACGATCACGTGCGACTCCGGACCGAGGGTGCTGCTCGGGAGGCGGACGTTCTGCACGGCGCCATTCCGGGATAGCGGGGCTGACCACAGGACTTTGCCTTCGGCCACAATGTCAAGGTGCGCCGCAATCAGTCCCGTCGAGCCCCAATCCACATTTGCGACCGATCGGCCGCCCTGTTCATGGATGACCGACAACTCGAGGGGAGGGGCCCACTCTTTTCGGGCCGTAACGGTTGCCAGCAGGACTCCTGCCGCGACAAGGGCTAGTCCGATGCACCCCAGCACGATCTGGGAACGCGAACGACGACTCCTTCTCGGTGTCTCACCCACGCGCTAGCTCCGGAGTCCGATGTTCGACGCTGACATCAGTCGGCCTCATAGTGTCCTGCTCTACCCCCGAGAGAGCCTAATCGTGTCGGCGGGAAGCATCCTTTCGGCCTGGCCAGGGCTAGCGGAGCGATACCGGCACCGAGGTGCCGGGTCGGCCGGTTCCAACGAGTTGAAGTAGCGTTGCACGCTCGATGCGCGTTTTGATGCTCACCCAGTTCTATCCCCCGGGTGGAGGCGGGCAGGAGCGCCATGTACGAGACCTGGCGCAGGCGCTCGCCGCCCGTGGCCACAAGATTGAGTTGGTCACCATCGCTACTAGCGGCGACTCCGGAACGACAACGGATGGGCCGTTGGTGCTTCACCGGCTCCGTACGACTTCTCAGCGTGTCCCCCACATCTACGAAGCTCAGAATCGTCCCCATGCACCGCCGCTACCCGACCCCGAGTTGCGCGGTCTGGAATAGCACACTTGCTCAGCGGCAACCGGTTCGACGTAGCGCACGCCCACGACTGGATCGTGAACTCTCTAATCGGCCCCTCCCGTCACACCCGCACGCCTGTGGTTCTCACCATGCACGACTACAGCCACGTGTGCGCCACGAAGCGAATGATGCGAGGCGAACGCGTTTGCGCCGGACCCGCACCGTTCGTGTGCCTCCGTTGTGCCTCAGCTATGTATGGGCGGGTTGTTGGCCCCGGCGTTGCGTTGGCCAACCTTGCCTGGCGCCATGCCCGGGAGAAGAGCGTGGCGACCTTCGTTCCGGTAAGCCCTATCGTCGTGGCCCGTACCGACTTGACCAGGTTCGGACACTATGAGGTGATTCCGAACTTTATTCCCGACGACATCTTGGTTGATCCCGACTCGCTCGAGAGTATTGATCCAGGCGGACCGATGGTATTTGTCGGAGACGTAACCATGGACAAAGGGGTCGGTGTGCTTTTCGCCGCCTACCGGCAGATGCGTCATGCGCCTCCTCTCGTTCTCGCCGGGACGGTACAAGCCGACGCTCCTGTGGAGCGGCCTCCCGGCGTCGAGCTCCTCGGTCTGACCCGACCCGATGTCGTGCTCGAGCTCGTGCGGGAGGCAAGCGTGGTGGTCGTCCCGTCCATCGTGCTTGACGCCTGTCCGACCGTGGTGCTCGAGGCGATGGCTGCCGGCCGGCCGGTTGTCGCCTCATCAAGCGGTGGAATCGTCGATCTGGTGGAAGACGGCGTCACGGGAACTCTTGTTCCGCCGGGGGACGCGGTGGCTCTGGCGGATGCATTGACCTCCATGATCGAGGATCCGGCCCTGGCGACGGCCATGGGACGGAGCGGGCTCGAGCGGGTGCGCGCCTACACAGCCTCGGCCGTTGCTGGCCAGGTCGAGGGCCTCTACCGCCGGGCGGCTGGAGACCTAATGCCCGTGGGCGATCGCCACGGCGGGGTGCCCTAGAACTCTCGGATATGGATTGGGACTGGTCGGGGATTTGGCAACTATGTCCGACGCGCCGGCCACTTTCGAATCCTCGATGAAGGCGGCCCCGCCGTAGCTGCTGTCCCAGGCAGGTGGCCTTCCCAGCAGAGTTGCTCGGGCACCGGCGTCGATGCGCGGGAGGCTCGAAGCCGGCCCGCAACCCACGGGCTACACTTCACCGTCACTATTGGGGACGGTCTCACTGCACGAGGGTATGGGAGCGTGATGGACCGGAGAGCTGCGCTCTAGGTACGTCCGGTGGATCAGCTCGATGTGAAAGCCGCACCACTTCTCGTTCGCAACGCGGCGGGCGGCCCCGTGTCCCTTGGTACCTCGGGCTCTTCGCGGCTGGGCACCGTCGTCGCTCTCGTCGGGGCCGGGCTGTTCGTGACAGGGCTTGGGGACGCACTGGCCCGGGCTGGCCACCAGGCGCCGGCGCTCCCGATGTTCTTTGTCGGACTCGTCGCGATCTTCACGCCGTGCGCCGTGCGGCTCACCACCAGCACGGCTGCCAGATCCGAGCGGGTAGCGGTGTCGTTGGTCCTCGGGGTTGGGCTGCTTGCCTCCTACTACATACGCAGTCCGCTGATCTTCGACTGGTTCGATGAGCTGATCCATGGTGCCACCCTGAACCGTTTGCTTGGAAGCAGGACCCTCCTGGTCCACAACCGAATCCTGCCGGTGAGTCCCTACTATCCAGGGCTGGAGTTGCTGACAGTCGCCGTCAAGTGGATGACGGGGTTGCCGGTGGTTCTCGCCCAGCTGGTGGTGGTGTTGGCGCAGCGGATCGTGCTGGTTCTCTGCGTCTTTCTTGTCGTCGAGCGGGTTTGCCGATCGGCCCGAGCGGCCGGGATTGGCGTCCTCGTCTACGTGGCAAATCCTTCCTTCTACACCTTCGCCTCCTGGGACTACGGCCCCCTGGCGCTCGCGTTTGCCGTTGCGACGGTTCACTTCATGCTGTCATCACTGGACGCACGGGCCTCGATGACCACCACCTTCGTCCCGGGCCGCTCCGCGCCGTCCGCCGTAGTGAGCCGACGTGGCTTCTTCCACGCCCACCGCGACTTCTTGCTCGCTCTCGCCAGCATGGCCGCTCTGGTGGTCACACACCACCTCACCGTGTTGCTCACGGCCGGCCTCCTCGTCGTCTGGTCGTTAGGCCTTTGGATGGATGGACGCCCGAAGGACGCTCGCTGGATTGGACTGTCTGCCGCGACGAGCGTCGTCCTCGTCCTTGGTTGGAGCGCGTTCCTGGGAAGCCATCTCGTCTCGTACCTGGGGCCGATCTTCAGCGACGCCTCGAGCGGTTTCAGCTCCGCAATTGGGCACCACCACAGCAGTCGACCGCTGTTCCACACCGAGTCGAGCCAGGGTGGCTCTTCGTTCTGGGAGATCGTGGTCATGCTGGCTGCCGCGGTCTCCTTCTGCCTGTTGCTCTGCCCGTCCGTGCTCGCCGTGATCCGGAAGCGCACGGCTCTTCGCGGCGTGCTTCGATTCGTGCCGGCGACCGTCGCCGCGGCATATCCCTTCGCCATGCTGGCCAGCATCTCAACCGGGAGCTCCCAAGTGGGAGAGCGGACCACCACGTTCATCTTCTTCGGCATGGCCATCGTGATCGGTGGCTGGCTCGCCACACGCCTTTCGAAGAAGCGGACGCTCCTGGAGGGTGCCGCAACGATCTTGATCGCCACGGTGTGCTTCCTCGGGAGCATGATTTTCGGCTCCGGACCTGACATCACCTATGTGCCGGGCCCGTACCTAGTCGGAGCGAATCAGCGCTCGTTCAGCGCTCCTTCCCTTGCGGTGGCCCGATGGGCCTCGACTCACCTTGCTGCGGGGTCGAACGTCGCCGCCGACCGGCAGAGCGGGGCGCTGGTGGCCGACTTCGCCGATGTGAACCTGGTCACGGGCATCAGCGGCCTCGGCGACCCTGGCCCGCTCTTCTTCAGCCGTCAGTTCGACCGCTCTGACCTCAACCTCATCCGCACGGATCGCATCCGGTACATCGTGGTGGACCGCCGGCTGGCGTCATCGCCACCACTTTTCGGGACCTACTTCGAGCCGGGCGAAGCCGAACCGGGCACCCGCCTCACCGCCGCCGAGCTGAGCAAGTTCGACTCGGTACCAGGCATCGATCGCGTCTACGACAACGGTCCGATCCAGGTCTACGACCTCTCTCGCCTCTTGGGCGTTTCACAATCGCCGTCGAGCGGACCCGGGGCCGGGGCAACGGGAACAGACCCAGTTGTCCTGGCCGCGGCTATCGCGGTGGCAGTTGTCGGGTTCGTTCGCGTGCGTCGGCGTCGGGGAAAGCCGCGAATCACCGACCGGGTCTTTGTCAGGTGGCTCGTCGGCAGCATGGTGGGGGGGATGGCCCTGGCCGCGGCGACGGTTCCCATCCACGTATCTCCGACCGTCATCGGCCTCGGGGGCCTGGCATTCTTGCTGGTGATCATCCTTGCCGGTACCCGGACAGGCCCACCATCCGGCGCAATCCCAAGCAATGGCGGGTCTCCTCAACCCGTGGCCACCCGACCCGCCATGCGTCGAGAGGAGCGGGCGCATAGTGCTGTTGGGATCGCCCTCCTTGTTGCCGGAATTGTCCTGGCTCGACGTTATCGACATCGAGGCGACTCGACTCATCCGGATCGTCGGTGATTCGACACCCAGGGGCGCTCCGAGACGACGACCGTGTTCGACGCACGCCTTGTCGCCGTTGCCCTATCGGCTGCCGTTGCAACTTGGCAGGTCACAGGTTTCGGACTGTCTGTCCACGGCGTGGGCTCGACCGATCAAGTAGTCAAATGTCACCGTGGTTGCGTGTCTGGGCGCGTCAATGGACCGAGATTCACGATGCGATGAAGGCAACCTGCCCATTCAGAGGCTCACTGTCAGTGTCGATCATCTAATGTCGAGGATGTTATGGGGCTTATCCGGCGCTTTCAGGCCTCGGCCACGAGGGTTATCAGGACGTCACGGGGAGGCCAGCCCGGACTGTCGACCGAAGAACCGCACGTAGCTTGGCTGGCGGCTTCTGACAGACGAGACGATGAGCGGCTGATCAATCGGAGGATTCGGTCGAAGACCAAGTTCCTGGTGCGTTCTGTCGTGCGTGCGCCTCGTGACCGGCGCTCGGTCGTCTTCATCTTCGGGTGCCAGCGATCGGGCACCACAATGGTGCAGCAGACCCTTCTCGACAGGTCGTGGCGGGTTCTGATCATGGAGGAACATGATCGCCGTCTTGTCGGTGACGACCCTGATGAGACCACCTGGCAAGAGGGCAGCATCGTGTTCCGGCGTATTCGGGCTCTGCCTTTTGAGGTGGTCGCGGTCAAGCCCCTCGTCGAGAGCTACCGGGCCGCCGAGCTCCTTGACACGGCTGGACGTTCCCGCGCGATCTGGATGCTGCGCCACTACCTTGACGTGTCGCAGTCCAACCTGCGCCGTTTCGGCCTGGGAAACGCCCACCGCGATCTCGAGCCGTTCCTCACCGGCGACGCTCTGAACTGGCGCTGCAGAGGTGCCACAAAGGAGACCCGGGAACGGGTGGTAGAGCTCCTTCGAGACGGACTTGAGCCACTCGACGCGGCCGCCCTCTTCTGGTGGACTCGCAACCAGCTTTACTTTGATCAACGCCTTTCCGAGGATGAGCGCATTCGAGTTCTTCGCTACGAACAAGTGTGCAGTCGTCCTGAGGATGTGGTCCGGTCCTTGTCGAGTCATATCGGGGTCTCGCTCCCGGTGCATTCAACCGTTCCCAGAGTGAGATTGCGCCGAGGAGCAGACTCGATAGGAGAGCTCAACCCGAAGATCGAGCAACTCTGCGCCAAAATGTGGGCATCCTTCAAAGGCTGTCCGGAATTGGCTGCGGGTCCAGTCGGATCACCTCGAGGGCGGAGCTCTACCGAGCGATAGCACCACCCGTGTGGCACCAGGGCCTTCGAGGCGCGATCATGGCCGTGTGGAGGTGGCGACGCACACTGAGGTTGAGGGATGTGCCCTGACATTCCGAGATGGTCGGAGCCGCTTCGGGACGCGGCGCCGCCGGCCATCCTTGCCTAGGTCGCCTTTCGTCGGCCGGGCCGACGCTGGTCAGGAATTGCGATGCAGCTAGCACATCACAATGCCTTGGTGCGCATCGCAACGCAGCGAGACGTAACGCTGATCCTCTGTTATCACCGAATCGCGGGCGATGTGGAGGACCCATTCCATCTCTGTGTGCACCCCAAGAACTTTGCCGCACATCTTGAGGAGATCGCGCGGTGGCGAGAACCCTCGACGCTTTCCGACCTGTCGAGGCCTTCGCGCCGGCCGAGAGTGGTGGTGACCTTCGATGACGGATACAGCGACAATTTGACTGTTGCGCTGCCGATCGCCGAAGAAAAGGGCATACCGATCACCGTCTTTGTAACAAGCGGCATGCTTGGCGATACCAACGGATTCTGGTGGGATCGTCTCGGTGCACTCCTCAGGGCCCGCCCGAAGGGACCAGGTGAGTTCTCCGTGGAGGCCGGTGGGAGAACACAGACGATCCCTGTTGGGGCGGGGGATCTTCAGGCGGACTTCAACGCCGTCCGCGGCCACTTGCTGCCTCTCGCCGTCCAGGACATCGGGTGCGCCCTTCACGACGCCTCAGAGCGGTGGTCGGTGAATTCGACCGCTCCTCCTGACGCTCTCCCTCTCACTTGCGACGAGCTCCTCCGGCTCGCCACCACCGAACTGGTCACGATCGGCGCGCACACGGTCGATCACGTCCGACTACGGGATCGTTCTGGCGAGGAGCAGCTGCAGACCATCACTGCTTCCAAGAACCAGCTCGAAGAGCTCCTCGACCGAAGTGTGTGTCATTTCGCATATCCATTCGGTCGCGGCGAGGATTTCGATGACGAGACCGTCGACGCCGTGCGGTTGGCTGGATTCGAGTCGGCGTGTACAACTCTTCCGGGCAGCGCCGATCCGGCAACCGACCCATACCGGCTCCCGCGACGCCTCGTGATGGACTGGGGACGAATGCGCTTTCGAGCGCAGCTGCAACGCTGGAGACTCGGGTAGCCATGATGACCGGCTATCCGGAGTCAACGCGAGCGAGCAGTCGGCCGGCCGGCTCGCTGCGAGTCGCGATGGTGGCGTCCCGCTTTCCGCCGCAACTCGGTGGCACCGAGGTTCATGTGAGCGAGGTGGCTCAAAGGATTGCGAGCCGGGGGGTTGACGTCACGGTGCTCACTACTGACGTGAGCGGACGACTACCCCCGGTCGAGCAACGTGGCGAGCTCGCCGTCCGCCGGTTCCCCGCCAGACCACGTTCGACTGACCTGTACGCATCCCCGGGGCTCGCCCGTGAGGTGGCGCAGGGGGGCTACGACCTCGTACATGTGCAGGGTGTGCACACTCTCGTACCCCCCATGGCGCTCGCCGCCGCTCAGTGGGCCGGAATCGCGACCGTTGTCACGTTCCACACAGGAGGCCATTCCAATCGGCTGCGTGCAGCCTTGCGCGGGGCTCAGTGGTGGAGCCTGCGACCTCTTCTCCGCCGATCGCAGGCTCTCATCGCGGTGTGCGCGCACGAAGTCGATCTGTTCGCCTGCCGCCTTGGGGTGGACCCGGCGACAATTCGGCTGATCCGGAATGGTGCCGAGCCCCTCCCGTTCGATGACAGGGAGTCCGGGATATCCGGTTCACCGCTCATCTGCTCAGTCGGACGCCTGGAGCGCTACAAGGGGCACCACCGCCTCATCGCGGCGATGCCGGCCCTCCTCACGGTGACACCGAGCGCGCACCTGGCCGTGATTGGCCGAGGAGCCTATGAGGGTCAGCTTCGCCGTCTTGCCGTTCGGCTCGGCGTCGAGCACGCCGTGACATTTACGGCCTTCGACTCAGCGGATCGTACGGGACTGGGCACTCTCATCCGCTCAAGCGATGTGGTCGCGTTGCTCAGCGAGTATGAGGCACACCCTGTCGCCCTGACGGAAGCCCTCGCCCTCGGAAGGAAGGTCGTCGTGGCTGCGACGTCGGGACTGACGGAGTTGGCCCAAGCTGGGACCGTCACGACAGTGCCCCTCGACGCCCACCCGGCTGCACTGGCGGCCGTTCTCGCCAGGGTGGCCGAGGAGCCCGAGGCCTCAGCCTGCGAGTTCCGCACCTGGGACGACTGCGCAAATGATGTCTTGAGGGTCTACGACCATGCCGTCGAAGCCAGATCGTGAGCGCTCCCTCGGTCACGGTTCCCGGGGACCGGGACCGAGGGAAACCAGCCGGCCCGGTCGGGCCGGGCCCAGGCCGGCGGCGAGGGCACTCCAGACTGCCCAGGCCACGGAGCGTCCAAGGCGTCCGGATCAGCTGGAATGCCGGCCTCGGCGTCGCCCAACGTGTCGCGGTAATGTCCGTTTTTGACGCCTTCTGCTTTCAATGGACTATCTGGAGTGGACCTCGGAGGTGAGTGTTGGTGACACGTCCAGCCCGGCAGCTACTCCCGGCTCTCGAAGAGATCTCCTTCGGCAGCGAGTTCCCAAGACGGCCGGCGGGATTTTCCCATGGCCTGTGCCTGGACCCCCGCATGGAACTCGAGTCGATTGCCGCCTTGGCCGAACGACTGCCCCAATCGGTCGTCTGCGACACTGCCGCCCAGGCTCTGCTCGTTCCACGGGGTGGACCCCCGAAGGGGGTATTGGAGCGACCTGGTGACGTCATTCGCAATCTGAGCACCAACAACTCATGGCTCACATTGCTCAATGTCGAGAACGACCCAGCATACGCCGAGATGATGGACACGGCGCTCGACCAGTTGGAGCTCGGTATGCGCGAGCGGGAAGGGGGGATGTGCCAGCGGGCCGCATTCATCCTGACCTCCTCCCCGAGCTCCGTCACCCCGGTTCACTTCGACATCGAACACAGCCTGCTCATGCAGGTCAGTGGGTCCAAGCGGGTGACCATCGGCCGCTTCGAGAGCGAGGCGGCCCATCGACACGAGGTCGACCGGTATTTCGATGGATCCCACGGACGTATCGAGTCCATGCCCCCGGAGCTGGTGCGTTTTGACCTCGAACCTGGAACAGGGGTGTACATACCGCCCCTAGTGCCACATTGGGTGCACAACGATCCGGCCGTCTCGATCTCGATCACGTTGACGTATTTCACCGCCGCCTCCCTGCGAGACAGCAGAATCGAAGACCTCAATTCCCGTCTGCGCCGATTGCATCTGGATCCTCGACCGCCCGGGAAGTCGGTGGTCGCCGACACTGCCAAGACTGTCGTCATCGGAGCGTTGAGAATCGGTGGTCAACTTCGCTCGGGGATCGCTCGGGCCAGACCGCGCTACGGAGTCGACGGCGGAGCTGAGAGGACGAACGCAACCTAGCGTTCCGGTCTCACGCGGCCAAGAGCCGTGCGGCCGGCTCGGACAGAGTCCTCGGCCATTCGCCTGGTTGTGGAAGCTGCGGTCTTCGCCCGCCGGGCTGCTCGTCCGGCTGGACCTCGGGCGGCGAGGAGCCTGAACAGCTCTCTCCTCCTGGGCGCAAACCCATCCTTGTACGGTTCCTCCCCACGTAGAAAGTCGACCTCGCTGAAGCCGCGGTCACAAGCGTCGGAAATGACGGCATTGAGTAGGACGGACATGGCGTTGCGCCAGCGGGACTCCGTCAGTCGGGCGCTCTGATAGAGGCTCACGCGACCGGCCACCTCGAAGCTGACGACCGTGGAGATGACCGTCTCGTGATTGGCCAGCTCATGGACCACGACCTCGTCGGCCCCGGCTCCCAACCGGCAGGCTGCAGCAAACCGGTCGAATTCTGACAGAAAACGAGAACGATTCCCCCACTGATCCTCGTGCATGGTTCGCAGCGTCTTGAGAGATTCCACGGCTGACGGTCCCCGACGCGACCTATGGGTTGCGCCCTCAGCGGTGAGCCGGGCAGAAGCTCGCCGGATGTTCCGGCGGAGCTGAGACGGGAGGCCAGCGAAGTAGACCTTTGCGTCGTCGGGCAGCGGGGTCCACGGTGCGACCGCAAATGGTACGCGGCGGGCAGGGATCGGCAGGGCTTCGACCACCCGAGAGTGGCCGGACACTCCTGTCAGGTCCACGAGACGCCCTCCAGGTCGTCGGAACCAGCTCCTGAGCAGGCTGATTGTGACGTCCTCCTCGCCGGGGGCGGCAATCAGATCCATGTGGTCAGGGCACAGGTGTCCGCTCCCCATCATGTGGAGGATTTGGAGCCCCGGCCATCCTCGTTCGTCCAAGGCGAGGCCGCCCATGAGTCGTTCACCATCCACCGCCAGCAAGAAGCGGCATCGGGGGCTGGCGGTACCGGTGAGCCACCATGACCGCAAGAAGGGTGAGGGGAGCGGAGCCTGGTCGACCAATCCGTCCCACTGTGTCTCCCAACCCTCGAGATGGGAGACGGCCAGCAATCTGGGCACCGGTTCCTTCACACGAACATCCTTTGCAGTGTGACGACAGCTGGATCATGCGGTTCACCCACCCCCACACAGTACGGGGAGTAAGGATCACATCTTGCGGGGCCGGGCGACCCGCAACGAAGACTCGGCAGGGGAGCCCCGAAGGTGGAGAAGACCGCCGGCGCGCTGCCGATCACCCGCCTGCTACCCGGGTCGTCCGGACCGCTGTCTGAGCCTCGCGGCAACACGAATGTGTCCGAGACGGAACGCCTTCTCGTTCCAGTTCGTGACGGTGGGTGGGCGATCCCGGAGGGAGCCTGGAGCCCTCTTCCGCATGATTCGTGGGGAGCGCCCACCGTCTCGGTCCTCTTTTGTCGGTCTGCTGTTCAAATGGTCCGAGTACTAATATCAGCCCGTGGAGACCGGGGATTCCTGCCCTTCGCCGAACTTGGAAGACGCGAGTTGTGCCACCGATGTCCCTTGAATCTCATGACCGCCACCCAAAGTACGGGCCTGTTCCCCAGATTCCAGATCCATCGCATCGACCGCTTCGGTCCACAACCCTGGCAACAGATTCCGGAGATTCCCTCAGCCGCGAGCGAGCGATGATTTGCAGTGACGGTAGCAACTGCTCCAACGGGACGAGGCCGCCGCCGCTGACCGAAAGTGCCGACTCCCCCAAGGCGGTGGTGCATCTCAACTTGCTCAATATCACCGTCGGACTCTGCATCGGGAGAGGCTCTGGCCGACCAGGGCACCCGTGAGGGTTAGAACATGAGTGACTTCGCAAGTGGCGAGGCGGAGCCAGGGTCGGAACGGAGGCGGCTCTTCACAACATTCGCGTTCCTGGTCGCCAAACAAGGGGCTACTGCGGTGCTGGGCCTGGCCTACTGGGTTCTCGCGACCCGATTGTTTGCATCCCGAGACGTCGGACTCGCAGCGGCAGCAGCATCCCTGGCCGCCTTCCTCGCGGCCGTCGGGGTCCTGGGGATCCCAATCCTTCTGCTTGCGGAACTGAGCTCTCTGGAGGGTTCGACGCGCCGGGCAATGTTCACGACTGGGTTGGCCATCGCTTGCTTCGTCGTCTTGATCCTCTCGATCGTTGCCATGGCGCTGTCCCCCTTCCTCGGCAAGAGCCTGGCGGACATCGGGCAGGATCCGGTCACTGCGGGTTTGTTCGTCGTCGGGACTGTGGCAACGGTGGCCACAATCACATTCGACAATGCCGCAATCGGGCTGCACCTCGGGTCAGCCCAGCTCACCCGAGGGACCGTCGGCGGATTGCTGAAGCCGGTGTGCGTCGGCCTTCTCGTATTCGCCGGCGTGAAGACGAGCGCCGGTCTCCTCCTGGCCTGGGCGTCGGCGCTCGCTGCATCGGTAGTGGTCTGCTTCCCCATGCTTCGGCTCAGGTCAACGCACGGCGGCGAAGGAACCCTCAGAAATCGAATAGCACTCACGCGCCGTTACGGGTTGCTCTCGTTCAATCACCACATCCTCAATCTGTCGATCAACTCCATCTCGTACATCGTCCCGCTGATCGCTGCGCTGCTCATAGCCCCGCAGCAAGTCGCCTACTTTACGGCCGCATTCCTGCTCTCCGCTTCTGTGCTGATCATTCCTTATCTCCTGGCGCTCGCCCTGTTCGCTGAGAAGGCCGGCGACCAGGAGCTGCTCCACCGTCATGTTCGGAGGACGCTTCCACTCGGACTGGCCCTGTGCGGCGCGATCGTGGTGGTGGTCCAACTCGTGGCTCCAATTGCTCTTCGCATATTCGGCCCCGCATACTCTGAGAACGGTGCGACCGCACTGCGGCTCCTGATCCTGGTCGGACCGTCCTATGTGGTCAAGGACCACTATGTGGCGATCCGCCGAGCACAGGGACGGCTGGCAAACGCGTCGCGGATCATGGCACTCGGGACTTCGGCAGAGGCCGTGGGCGCCGCGGTTGGGGGAGTGCTCTGGGGGATGATCGGGCTTTGCGTCGGCTGGGCGATTGCCGCAACATGCGAAGCTCTCGTGTTGTTGCCTGCCGTCATGAAGGTGTTCCGGCGAACACCATTCACCGAATCCGACCGCGGCGAGTCGTCTGCCTGACATCAGTGCCAATACCGACCGGAGCGTCGAAGCCGGGGCGGCCTCCGGAGGTTCTCCATCGTTCGACATCCGCATGCCCTCATCGGGTGGAAATGGATCCGGGCATCGAGCGACCGGGAGAACGGGCGGATGCGGGCGCCGTCGAGCGGGGCGTTTTGAACTGATCGAGGGGTGATGGGACACTTGGCCTTTGCTCTGACCCGCGTCATGAGGGGTATTGGGGGCTGCGTAGCTCCCGGGGAGGTGTCGCGAAGGTGACTCATTCGCATCATGTGGCGGATGGCGGCGCGGGGCATCCCCAGCGCGAGATAGAGCCCGGCGGCGAAGCAAGACGGGGCCTCACGGCGGACGTCGTCACGCCGGCTCTCAACGGCGTCGAACCCCCGCCGGACCGATTCCCTCCCGGACCCCCGCGCACCGTGACGGTTGTCATCTGCGCCTATACCGAGCGTCGCTGGGACTCACTTCTCAATGCAATCGCATCCTTGCGCATGCAGCGGCGGCTTCCGGATCAACTCCTCGTCGTCATTGATCACAACCATCAGTTGCTGGAGCGGGCCCGGTCCTCGTTCCCGAGCGACATCGAATTGGTCGCCAGCCTGGACGAGAAGGGGCTGTCCGGTGCGCGGAACACTGGCGTCCGACTCGCCAGCGGCGATGTCGTGGCCTTCCTCGACGATGACGCTGAGGCGGACCCCGGCTGGTTGGAGGAGCTGCTCGAGCGGTACCGCTCTGACGTGGCGGGCGCAGGTGGGGTTGCCCTCCCAGTCTGGCCGGATCGGGGCCGCCCCCGATGGTTCCCACTCGAGTTCGACTGGGTGGTCGGCTGCAGTTATCTCGGCCTGCCGGACCACGTGATGCCACAGCGCAATCTCATCGGGGCGGCCATGTCGTTCCGGCGTTCGGTCTTCGACATTGTCGGTTCCTTCGATACGGACATGGGACGCGTCGGCTCATTTCCGCTCGGGTGCGAGGAAACCGAGTTTGCCATACGTCTGCGGCGGGTCCTAGTCGGAGCGCAGCTGCTTCACGTCCCTCCCGCCATTGTCCACCACCATGTCGCAGTGGAACGTGCGAGGGTCTCGTACTTCCTCAGGCGCTGCTACGCCGAGGGCCTGTCCAAGGCAGCGGTAACCCAGCGCGCCGGCCGCGATGAAGCGCTGTCCAGTGAGCGCAGGTATGTACTCTCTACTCTGCCGCGCGGTGTACTCGACGGTCTACGTTCCGGCCTCCGGGGCGATGCTTGGGGCGTGGCCCGCGCCGCGATGATCTGTATCGGACTTCTCGCCACCCTCACCGGATATCTGATGGGGAAGCGCTAGCCAGAATATGCCTGAACCTCTGCCACCGTCATGGTCGACGTGTTCGGCGATCCTGACGTGTGATAGCCGCCCGCTGCATTGCTGGCCTGAGCGTTCCAGAGGACCAGCTCGTAGGGCAGGGTGCTGATGTCGGTCGTCCAGTCGCCCACGAGCTTCCCGTCGAAGTAGGTCTTGATCGACTGGCCCGGTAGGTACTCGACGCCGTAGACGTGTTCCCCGGTGTTCATGGCCGTCGGCGTGGCGTAGGAGAAGCTCGACTGGGCCCCTGAGGGCGTGTGGTACGTCGATACGAAGACGTCGTTCTCCGGCGTGCCGGCGGGGAGTCCCGTTCCGGACGTGAACCCGCCCTCCTGTAGGTCGATCTCCTGGTTGCTGCCGTCGCCGTTCGGGTCGAGGAGCCAGATCGCCGGCCACCCCCCGGCCGAGCTGTCCGGGAGCTGCGCCTCGATCTGGACGTACCCGCTCGCCAGCGACCACTTCTGATAGCTCGTGACCACGCCCGACCGGGTCAGGTAGCCCGCGTCCGAGTTGTCCGGCACCATGTTGAGGTCGAGGCGACCGTTGACCACGTTCTGCGCGGGCGAGAAGTAGGTTTCGTGGGTCCCGGTGCCCGCTGCCGAGTCGCCGGCCGGCAGACCGGAGCAGTTCCAGCAGCCCCCACCCTGCCCGGCCATGTAGGTCGTCCACTTGCTCGAGTCGAGTGTGTTACCGGAGAACTGGTCGTCGAAGACCAGTTGTCGGCTCGTGTACCCGGGCGGTGGGGACAGGCCTGCCTGCGAGGTAAGCCGACTCTGCAGCGTCGGTCGAAGAGTGGCCATGCCCACGATGGGGCGGTTCAGCTGCAGGCTGCCGGCCGAGCCGTGGAAGCCGGCGTCGCCGTAGGAGAAGATGCCTCCGTCCGAGGCGACCAACCAGTAGCCACCGCCGTCGGGCGTCGACGCCATGCCCACGATGGGGCGGTTCAGCTGCAGGCTGCCGGCCGAGCCGTGGAAGCCGGCGTCGCCGTAGGAGAAGATGCCTCCGTCCGAGGCGACCAACCAGTAGCCACCGCCGTCGGGCGTCGACGCCATGCCCACGATGGGGCGGTTCAGCTGCAGGCTGCCGGCCGAGCCGTGGAAGCCGGCGTCGCCGTAGGAGAAGATGCCTCCGTCCGAGGCGACCAACCAGTAGCCACCGCCGTCGGGCGTCGACGCCATGCCCACGATGGGGCGGTTCAGCTGCAGGCTGCCGGCCGAGCCGTGGAAGCCGGCGTCGCCGTAGGAGAAGATGCCTCCGTCCGAGGCGACCAACCAGTAGCCACCGCCGTCGGGCGTCGACGCCATGCCCACGATGGGGCGGTTCAGCTGCAGGCTGCCGGCCGAGCCGTGGAAGCCGGCGTCGCCGTAGGAGAAGATGCCTCCGTCCGAGGCGACCAACCAGTAGCCACCGCCGTCGGGCGTCGACGCCATGCCCACGATGGGGCGGTTCAGCTGCAGGCTGCCGGCCGAGCCGTGGAAGCCGGCGTCGCCGTAGGAGAAGATGCCTCCGTCCGAGGCGACCAACCAGTAGCCACCGCCGGAGGCTCTGCTCTCGACGGCTGCCGTCGCGGATGGTGAAGTTGTCGAGAACGAAGTCGGGAAGACGCCAAAGGCCGCAACGGCAAGAACGACGCCAAGGATGACTCTGCGTCTCATCCTCCTGCCGAGTGCCGTAGACACGGATAGCGACCTCCCGTTGCTGCCGCGAGGCCGCCGCGACCAGCGAAACAGACCCGCGATCACCCCTAACCAATCGTCCAGTCCGTCACGTGCCTTGAGTGTTTCTTGGACCCCGCCCGGGCAGACAATCCGGACCAGGGCGGCTGGGCCCTACCCCCATCAACTCGAGGTGGCCTTGCGCAGCGGCAGATCTCGAGTTCAAGGCTCGTCGGTCATCCGGGGCGCGTGGCCAATGGGCCGCGCCGGGACTGCGGTAGGAACAGATCTCGAGCGGTCCACGTCCGGACCGCTCCCGCCGCCTCTCACGACACCCCGCCCGGCACCTGAAGGGCGTTCGACACGACCGGACAGGCATGAAAGGGCCCGGGCTGGGTAGGACTGGGACGTGAGCATCTCCCGTCGTGTGGCTCGTCCGATGTTGGCCTCCATCTTCGTCGTGGGCGGTCTCGACGCCGTCCGCAACCCCGATTCCAAGGTCAAGTCCGCCGAGGCGGTGACCCGCCCCCTGGCCAACAAGGTGTCGGCCCTCGACCAGGACACGAGGGACCTGGTGCGCTTGAACGGCCTGGTCCAGGTGGGCGCCGGCCTGTTGTTGGCCTCGGGGCGATTCCGGCGTCTGGCCGCCCTGGCGCTGATCGGGTCGATCATCCCCACCACCTATGCCGGGCATCGTTTCTGGGAGGAGGCGGACGACGCCACCCGTACTCAGCAGCTCCTCCAGCTGTGCAAGAATCTCGGCCTCGCCGGCGGGTTGATCCTGGCCGCGGTGGACACCGAGGGCGCCCCCTCCCTCGGGTGGAGGGCCAAACGGCGTGCCCGCCGCCTCGACTCGGCCGTTGCCACCGGTCGAGCCAACCGCGGCCGACGGGCGCACCGCTCGGCTGCAGCCGGGTTGACCAGGGAAGCCGTTCGCCATCTGGACCAGAGAGTGGATGCCGTCCGCGAGGTGGTGGCGGGGCCGGTGCTCTCGCTGGGCGCCGAAACTCGCCAGTGACACCTCGGCCCAGGGGCGCGACCGGCTACCCGTGGGCTGACGCTCCCCCAGGGCGGGTCACGATCGGGCGTGTGAGGGAGTCGGGCAGTGTCGATAACCGGGTTTGAGGACGTGCCGCTGTCCGAACGGAACGCACCCGAGCCCGCGCCGCCGGCTCGGCCCGGATTCCTATACTGCGGCCGGTGGCCGGCTCCCCTGACGACTTCGACCGGGCCATCGACGAGCTCATGGCCCGGGAGTTCGACGAGTCCCCGGTGTGGGCCTCCCTCCTCGGAGTGGACGGGTACGACCACCGCCTCGACGACTGCTCGGCGCAGGCGTTCGACCGGCGCTCGTCAGAGGACGAGCGCTGGCTGCAGCAGTTCACCGACATCGACCCCGGCGTGTTGAGCTTCGACCAGTCCGTCGACCGGGACCTGGTCATCGCCCACCTTGGCCAGCGCGTGGCCCTGGTCGGATGGGAGGCGTGGCGCCGGTCGCCTGAGGCATACCTCGAGACCGGGATCACCGAGCTGTTCCTGCTCGAGCTGCGCACCGAGGACGAGTTCACCGAGGCGGCCGCGGCCCGTCTGGGCGCCATCGGACCGGTGCTGGAGGAAGCCGAGCGGAACCTCGACCCCGAGCTGGCCAGCGCACTGGTCGTCGAGCGCAGCCTGGCACAGTGCGTGGCCAACATCGGGTTCGCCCGCGACGAGGTCGCCGGGCTGGCGCGCCAGCCGGCCAACCAGCTGCGACTGAGGGAGGCGGGGGAGATCGGCGCCCGCGCCTATGAGCGGTTCGCCGAATTCCTGCGCCGGCTCCTGCCCGAGTGTTCGGGGACCTACGCGTTCGGAGAGGACCGCTACAACGCCGTCCTCCGTCGCGGCGAGCTCCTCGATCTGGATGTCGAATCGCTGCGCCAGCTGGGGTGGGACGAGTACCACCGGGTCGCCGACCTGATGGGCCATCTGGCCCAGACGATCTCCGGTGCCGACGACTGGCCCACCACCGTGCGGCGCCTCCAGCAGGCCCACGCCGCCACGATCGACGACATGCGGTCCGACTACGAGTCCATGTGCCAGAAGGCCCGCCGGTTCCTGACCGACCGGGGACTGGTGTCCAGTCCGCCCGACGAACGCTGCGAGGTGATCCCGGCCCCTTCCGCCGTGCGGGCGACCCTGGCCGTGGCGAGCTATCTGTCGCCTCCGATGTTCAAGCCCTCGAGGGTCGGCCACTTCTTCGTGCCGTATCCGGTCGATCCCGATGACCACGAGGAGGTGAGAGGCCTGCTCGAGAGCAACGCCACCTACTCGGTGGCCACCACCGCGGTGCACGAGGCCTACCCCGGCCATCACTGGCACCTCATGACCATGAAGGCGGCCCGCCCTATTCGGCGCCTGTTCACGTCCACCTACTTCATCGAGGGGTGGGCCCTCTATGCCGAGGCGACCATGCGGGAGGCCGGGTTCTTCTCACCCGAGGAGGAGCTCGGCCAATTGGAGGCCCGCCTCTTCCGAGCCGCCCGGATCGTGGTCGACACCTCGCTCCACACCGGTGAGATGTCGGTCGACGAGGCGGTGACGTTCATGCACGAGCGGGCTTTGCTCCCGCTGCCGACGGCGCGCTCCGAGGTGACCCGCTACTGCTCCTGGCCCACCCAGGCCTCCGCCTATCTGACCGGCGCCGTCGCCATCGAACGGGCCCGGGCCGAGTGGGTGGGAGCCGGCGGGACCCCGAGGGCCTTCCACGATGCACTGGCCGGAAGCGGTGCCATGCCGGTGCCGCTGGCCGTGCGGGCCGCCCGGGGACCGACCGGGCCCGGCCGGGCGGACCGAGGCCACCACTAGCATCGGGTCCCGGGCACGGGACGGCGCCGCACGTGCCGTTGTCATTTGCCATTGTCGTTGCCATTGCCATTGCCAGTGCCCTGGCCGCCATCACCGCTGGAGGGACCCGATGAGCGACACCGGTCCGACCTGTGACCATCTCGACCAGGTACAGGAGGTCACGCCTTCGGCCGACGGCTGCGAGGACTGCCTGCGCCAAGGCGGCCACTGGGTCCACCTGCGGCTGTGCATGGTGTGCGGCCACGTAGGGTGCTGCGACAGCTCGCCCGGGCGCCACGCCACCGCCCATTTTGGCACTACCGCCCACCCTCTCATCCAGTCGTTCGAGCCGGGCGAGGAATGGTGGTGGTGCTTCGTGGACGAGCTCGCCTTCGAGGTCGAGGGCGCCCCCGTCTTCGAGCACACCTGAACCGCTCGCCCTCCGGCTGGCGCCGGATCAGCCGCCATGTCGCGTGCAGGGTCGCGCCAGCCATGGCAACCCGTCGTCCGACCGGTGGCGCCCGGACCACGCCCTCGTACCGATGGCCGGTGCTCGCTGCGGCCCTCCTCGTCCTGGCGCTCGCCGCCTGTTCCCTGCTGGCCACGCCGAGCCCACCCTCGGTCCACGACGCCTCGCTGGCCCCCGCCGGCCCGGTGGGCTACGTGGTGTGCCCGACCGGGGTCACGCCGGTCGAGTTGAAGACCCGTACCGCGGAGGCCACCATCCCGCTGCCGATCTCCCGTCCGCCGACCCTCGGCAACTTCGCCATCGCCGCCTCGCCGGACGGCCGGTGGGCCTATGTGGTCACGACGCCGGGGGGGACAGCGCCGGCTCCGGCGTCCTCCGCCGCCGCGTCGGAGCCACCGACCTCGGGCGCCGGCGCCGGCGCCGGCGCCGGCGCCCAGAGCGTGGTCATCCCCATCGACCTGGTCAGCCAGCAGGCCGAGCGGCCCATCACCCTTCCCGGGCAGGGGGGCACCCATGCCATCGTGGTGCTGGCCGGGGGCCGGACCGTCCTGGCCGCCAACGGGACGACCGTCGTCCCCATCGACACGGCCACCCGTCGGGTGGGCACCCCGCTCGACCTCGGTACGGGCCACACCGTCTACGGCCTGGCCCTGGCCCCGAACGGCATCACGCTGTACGCCCTGGTGCCGGGCGGGGTCATCGCGGTGAACACGGCCAACGCCACCGCCGGGGCCGAGATCCCGACCGGGCTGGCCATCTCGTCGGTCTACTCACCCCATGGCATCGCCGTCACCGAAGACGGCTCCACCGTCTACGTGGTCGGCCAAGGCGGCACCGACTTCGAGGGTCGGGTGCTCCCGGTCACGCCGACCGGCGCCACCCTGCCGCCCGCCGGGTTCGCCCGGTACGGGATCTCCGATCCCGCCGCCGTGGCCGTGGTTCCCGACGGGTCGTCGCTGCTGGTGGTGGACAACGCCAACAACTGGGTGAACCCGGTCGTGAAGACGGCCTTCACCGATCCCCCGCCCCCGGTCCGCCTGCCGCAGCGATCCGAGAACCCCTCGGTGTCGGGGACGGAGCATCCGACCGACATCGTGCTCGGCCCGGGAGGGACCGGCGCGTTCATCGTGGACGGCTTCACCGCGGTCATCCCGTACCAACCCGCGACCCAGACGTTCGGCCCGGCCGTCCCGGTGTGCTCCGGTGCCTCGTCCATGGCCGTCGCCCCCACACCCTGACCGCCCCCATGCCCCTCCGGGCCGCGCCGGCGCCCGGGATCAGGCGCCCGGGAGCCTGACCTCGATCCCCGAGGCGCGCACCGCGGCCGCCGCGTCGGCGGACCGGTAGGTCGCCGGGGCGAGGCCGGAGGCGTCGAGGAGCTCGTCGAGCGCCACCGGGATGGCGGCGGTCAGGTTCCACACCCGCGGGATGGACTCGGGGCAGGCCATGATCCCCCAGTACAGGACGCCGCGATAGCTCATGATGGTGATATTGAGACCCATGCCGTCCATGACCGGACCGAGGGGGAACCCGGCCTGAAGCTCGGCCCCTCCCAGATAGAGAGCAAAGTCGGGCCCGGGGACATTGGAGACGACCAGGTTGGCGATGGGCCGATGGCGGTCGGCTAACCGCATTCGCGAGTAGAGGCGGGCGGCGTTGGCGAAGACGTTCGGGGTGGAGTATTCGGCCCAGTTCTGCAGGAGGTCGGCACCGAGGGCGTTGTGCTCCTCTTTTGCCCCCTTCGTCCCGTCGTGTATGGCCATCAGGCGTTCGAGGGGGAGGTGGAGGTCGACGGGGAGCTGCACGAACATCGATGACACCTGGTTCGAGCCCTTGGGTGCGCCGACGTCCGGCCTCACCGACACCGGGACCACCGCCACCAGGGGCTTGTCCGGGAGCTCGTCGCCCTCGAGCAGGAACGAGCGGAGGGCGCCGGTGCACACCGCCAGCACCACGTCGTTCACGGTGGTCCCGGTGGCGTTCTTCAGTCGCTTGACGTCCTCCAGGCCCACCGCGGTGAGGGCGACCGACCGGCGGCGGGTGATGGCGGAGTTGAACGAGGTTCGTGGCGCGGAGAGGGGGAGTGCGGCCCGGGCCCGTGTCGAGCTGCGGCCCGAGCCGAGCCGGACGCGGCGGACGTTGAGGACGCGATACCCGGTCCGGACGACGTCGAGGGTGATCTCGATGGGTCGCATGGACCGGGCCAGCAGGGCGTGGCTCATGAGCTCGAGACCGGAGGGGATCCGTAGGTCGACCGGCGCGCCCTCGGGCCCGTCACCGCCGCCGACGATCTCCTCGGAGCTGGGCGCCGGCTCGGGTTCGAGGTCGAAGAGCACGGAGAGGAGCTCGGCTCCGGACACCCCGTCCACGGTCGAGTGGTGCATCTTGGCGATGAAGCCGATCCGACCGTGCTCCAGTCCCTCGACGATCCACATCTCCCACAAGGGCTTCGACCGGTCGAGCTGGTGCCCGGCGATGTCACCAGCCAGGTCGGCCAGCTCCCGCAGTCCACCGGGTCGGGGCACGGCGGCCAGCCGCACGTGGTAGTCGAGGTCGAAGTCCGGGTCGTCGACCCACACCGGATGGCCCAGCCGAAACGGCACCTCGACCAGGCGCCGACGGAACACCGGGGCACAGGGGATCCGCTTGGCGATCAGCTCCTTCATCCGCGCGAACGAGTAGCCACCGGGGACGGTCGTCGGATCGAACACCATGGTCATGGCCACGTGCATGTGCAGGCTGGGCGTCTCGAGGTAGAGGAAGCTGGCGTCGAGCCCGCTGAGGCGTTCCATGACCGTTCCCTCCCTCTCGGTCCGGCCACCGAATCCCTGTCGACTTCACTTCCCCCGCCCGACCGTGTTGTATGGGGGGGTGGCCTGGGTGTTCCTGGCAGTCAGCATGGTCTTCGCGATCCTTGCGGTCAACGCCCTCTTCCCGCTGCGGCGTGAGCCGCTGACCGTGGTGAGCTTCACCCTCGGTTGGGTCCCCAGCGAGCTGCCGCTGCAGGTCGGCACGGTCGAGGTCCTGGCGTCGGTGGCCTGTGTCCTCCAGGGTGGGCTCGGCGCCTGGCCTGGCTGGGTGGCGGTGGTCGTCGTGACCGGGACATTGGGCGGATGGGTCCAGCTCACGGTCGACGCCCACCGGGCGGGCGGGCTGGTCGGCCAGGCCCTGGCGGACGCGGCCGGCGGCGCCGTGGCCGCTGACCCCCTCGCCCTCGAGCCGGCCTGGACCCACTGGTGGCGCCTGGTGATCGCCGTGCCGTTCCGCCTCCGGGGCATCAAGCGCCTGCGGAACATCGACTACTGGGGAGATGGGAACTACCGCCACAAGCTCGACATCCTGACCCGCCGGCTGGTTCCGGCCGAGCAGGCACCGGTCCTCGTCTCCATCCACGGTGGTGCCTGGGTGATGGGGGACAAGCGCCAACAGGGGATCCCGCTCATGCACGAGCTCGTGCAACGGGGCTGGGTGTGCGTGGCCATCAACTACCGGCTGAGCCCGGGGGCCACCTGGCCGGAGCAGATCGTGGACTGCAAGCGGGCCATCGCCTGGGTGCGGGAACACATCGCCGAGTACGGTGGAGACCCGGGCTTCATCGCCGTGACCGGGGGTTCGGCCGGCGGCCATCTCTCCTCCCTGGTCGCCCTCACCCCCAACGAGCCGGAGTGGCAGCCGGGCTTCGAGGATCTCGACACCGCGGTCGACGTCTGCCTTCCCTTCTATGGCGTCTACGACATGACCGGCGACCCGGCCCGTTCAGGGGCATACGGGCCCGGGCTGTTGGAACTGCTCGAGCGCAGGGTGATGAAGACCCGCCTCTCCGACAACCCGGTCCAGTTCGAGCGGGCCTCGCCCGACCGCCGCATCACCGCGGCCGCCCCACCCATGTTCGTCTTCCATGGAGCCAATGACACGCTCGTACCGCCGGCGGTGGGCCGGTACTTCGCCGGACGGCTCCTCCAGGCGTCGCAGGCCCCCACGGCCTATGTGGAGCTGCCCCGGGGGCAGCACGCCTTCGACGTGATGGCTTCGATCCGGTCCCGGCACACGACGATGGGGGCCGTCCAGTTCCTCGAGGCGATGAGGGTCCGCGCCGTCTCGGCCGGGTCGGCCGGGTCGGTCGGGTCGACCACCCAGGTGACCTCGGATTTTGTCCGGCCGACCGGTCCGAGTGCTAGACACGCAGGCTAGTTTCTGACGTAGAGTCACATATTCGACTCGGCCTGATGCGGATCATCGACGGTACCTGCCAATCTCACATCGCCTAGATCAAGGGGGAGCCTTGGCTTCATCATGGAAGACGCGCCTGGGCGCCCTGGGCATGGTCGTGCTGGTGGCAACGACCGCAGTGGCCTGCAGCTCCACCAAGTCGACCTCCACGACCACGGCCGCAGGCGGAGGCTCGGGCGGTTCGGCCATCCCATCCAGCGCCATGAGCGACCACACCGGCATCACCGCCACCCAGGTCACCGTGGCCAACGTGGCATGGGCGACCATCTTCAAGGGGGCGGGCGTCGGGGCGGAGGCCTATGCCGCCTACGTCAACTCCACCGGCGGGATCAACGGGCGCAAGATCGTGGTCGACACCGGTGACGACGGTGACTCCGGCGCCACCAACAAGCAGCTGACCCAGAACGCCATCACCAACGACTTCGCCATGGTCGGGAACTTCTCGCTGCAGGACAGCTTCGGCGGCACCCTCCTGGCCAACAACCCGGGCATGCCCAACGTGTCGGTGGTCCTCGACCCGGCCACCAACAAGCTACCCAACACCTTCAGCCCGGTCCCACTCAACGAGGGTTGGGAAGAGGGCGCCCTGCAGTACTTCAAGCACCGGTTCCCCCACTACCTCAACGTGGGCTCGGTGGTCGCCGACATGCCCTCGGCCGGGTCGGCCTGGGCCGGGGAGAAGTACGTCCTGGAGAAGGTCGGCTACAAGGTCGTCTACGACCCCACCTACGCCGTCAGCCAGACCGACTTCTCCGAGAACGTCATCGCCATGAAGAACGCCGGGGTCAACATCCTCTTCGTCGACCAGCTGCCCGTCCAGTACGCCCCCGCCCTCCTGAAGGACCTCCAGCGGCAGAACTTCCACCCGGTCGTGGTGCTGGGGGCGGCCACCTACAGCAACCAGCTGGTGCCGGCCTCGGGCGGCCCGGCCAACGTCAACGGCGACTTCCTCGATCAGAACGCCTCCCTCTACCTCGGCACCGACACCACCGCCGTCCCCGCCGTCGGGACGTTCCTCAAGTGGGTCAACACTGCCTCGCCGGGCTTCAAGGCCGACCTGTTCACCATGTACGGCTGGATCTCGGCCGAGCTCTTCGCCCAGGCCCTGAAGAACGCCGGCTCCGACCCGAGCCGGGGATCCCTGCTGCAGGCTCTCTCCAAGATCACCTCCTTCGATGCCGACCACCTCATCACCGCCAACAACCCGGCGGCGAAGACACAGGGCAATTGCTATCTGATCGGACAGGTGGTGAACGGTCAGTTCCAACGCCTCGACGACCCACCGGTCTCGGGCAGCACAAACGGATACCGTTGTGACTACGGCTACGTGACACCACCGTCGGGGACCTGACGGGGCGCACTGCACGGAGGTCTGGTTGGGTGGCCCACGGGGGACGAGGATGATTCGGTGAACAGCTTTCTCCAGTACACCGTGTTCGGGATCATGCTCGGGGCCGGGTACGCCATTGCCGCCACCGGCCTGGTGGTCACCTACACCACGTCTGGAGTCTTCAACTTCGCCCAGGGGGCGGTCGGGATGATCGCCGCCTTCTGCTACTGGGAGCTGGTGTCGGCCCACCACGTGCCGGTCCTGGTGGCCCTGGTGGTGATCCTCGTCGTCGGGGCGCCCCTTGCCGGCGCGCTGGTCGAGCGGGTGCTGATGCGGCGGCTCCACGGGGCCTCCCCCGAGCGCCCGGTCATGGTCACACTCGGGCTGATGGTGATCCTCACCGGCCTGGCCGTGATCGTCTGGAACCCCACCTTCAACTATTCGGTCGCCAACATGGTGTCCGGCCAGTTCGGCCTGCTCGGGATCAACATCCAGTACCAGGAGGTCCTCATCATCGGCGTGGCTGTCGCCGTCGCCGTGGCGCTCCGGGCGCTCTTCTACTCCACCCGGACGGGCTTCGCCCTGCGAGCCGTGGTCGACGACCCTGAGCTGCTGGCCATGTCCGGCGCCTCGCCCAACCGGATGAGCCAGTACGGGTGGGTCCTCGGGTTCGTCATGGCCGCGCTGGCCGGGGTCCTCCTGGCCCCGACCCAGAGCACCGGGCTCAGCGTCCCCGCCATGACCCTGTTGGTGGTCAACGGCTATGCCGCCGCCATCGTGGGCCGCCTCAAGAACATCTCGGTGACCTTCGCCGCGGCCATCGCCATCGGCCTGGCCGAGAACTACGTCATCATCTATGCGCTGCCCCACGTCCCCCAGAGCCTGGTTCCCGACGTGACCCTGGCCCTTCCCATGGTGTTCCTCTTCATCGCCCTGGTGACGCTGCCGTCGGTCCGCCTGCGGGCCGTCGGCCGACTTACGACGGTCCGGGCCCCGAGGGTGGCCGGCGCCACGGAGTCACTGGTGGCCGGACTGGTGTTCATCGCCGCGGCGGTGGCGTTCGCGGTGGCCTTCAACAACACCGCCTTCAAGGGGACCACCATCCTGACCCTCGCCGGCGTGGTCATGACCCTCGGCATCGTGGGTCTCTCACTCGTGCTGGTCACCGGGTACTCGGGCCAGGTCTCGCTGTGCCAGTTCTCCTTCATGGGCATCGGCGCCTTCGTGATGGGCAAAGTTGCCGGCGGCGGTTCGCTGCTGGGATTGGTGGCCGCCACCCTGATCTGCGCCGCGGTCGGCGCTCTCGTCGCCCTCCCCACCATCCGCCTGCGCGATCTCTACCTGGCCCTGGCCACCTTCGCCTTTGCCGACGCCGTGGCCATCGGCTTCTTCACCGACTCCCACATATTCGGCGAGGGTGGCGGTCTCAACGTGGGCCGGATCGTGCTGCCGGGCCTGTCTTTCGGCAGCGACAGCGCCGAGTTCCTCATGGTCACGGCCTTCTTCGTCGTCGCCGCCTGGACGGTGCTGGCCATCCGGCGCAGCATGTTCGGCCGGCGGCTGGTGGCGCTCAACGACTCGCCGGCCGCCTACGCCACCGTCGGCCTCAACATCGGCGTCACCAAGGTGGCGGTCTTCGCCATCGGGGCCGGCATGGCTGGGCTGGCCGGTGCCCTCTACGGCACCGTTCAGCAGACCGTGGGCACGTCGGACTTCGACTTCTTCGCCGGCATCATCTTCGTGCTGTTCGTCACCATCTGGAGCATCCGCACCGTCTCCGGCGCCTTACTCGCCGCGGCCACCTACGTGATCCTCAACCAGATGTGGCACAACGGGCTCGGGATCTTCGCCGGCGCGGGGATCATCCTGATCGGGCGGGCGGCCAACGGCATCCTCGGTATCGACGCCCTCCACTTCAACCTGCCGTGGGTCAAGCGGGCCCCGTCGAGCACGCCGGTCGCCGTCCGCGAGCCCGTGCCCGCCGCCCTGGTGGGAAGCGAGACCCGTGCCGCCGGGTGAGAGCTTGCCGGGAGCGTCCGCCGTCCTCACCGTCTCGGAGGTGGGGGTCCGGTTCGGCGGTGTCTCCGCGCTCAACGACACCAGCCTGTCGGTGCGGTCCGGAACGGTCACCGGGCTGATCGGGCCGAACGGCGCAGGCAAGACGACGCTGTTCAACGTGATCAGCGGGCTGCAGGCGCCCGAGCGCGGTTCGGTGCACCTCTTCGACACCGACATCACCGCCATGAAGCCCCACCGGCGGGCGCGCCTCGGGCTGGCCCGCACGTTCCAGCGGCTCGAGCTGTTCGGGACGTTGACCGCGGCCGAGAACGTCCAGGTGGGTCTGGAGTCGGCCGCCAAGTGGTGGGATCGGGACCGCCTCCGGCGGATGGGCCGGCGACGGCGCCGGGTAGCCGTCGACGACCCCACCAGCGAGCAGGACGGGTCGCTGGTCACGGGCGGGCCGGATGGGGCCCGATGCGAACGGCTCCTCGCCGGCGTCGGTCTCGAGGGGCTCGCCCACCGGCAGTCGGCCGCCATGTCCACCGGGCTGGCCCGCATGGTCGAGCTGGCCCGGGCCCTGGCCATCGAGCCGAAGCTGCTCCTGCTGGACGAGCCCGGCTCGGGACTGGACGAGTCCGAGTCGGCCGCGCTCGGGAACCTGTTGTCCAAGCTGGCCGCCGAGGGCATGGCCGTCCTGCTGGTCGAGCACGACATGGAGCTGGTGATGCGCATCTGCGACCACATCTACGTGCTCGACTTCGGGGACATCATCGCCTCGGGCCCACCCGAGGCCATCCGCACCAACCCGATGGTCCAGGCCGCCTACCTGGGCGAGGCGAAGGTCGCCGCCGACACCGACCGATGGGGGCTCCCCCCAGCCGGTGGCCGGCCCGTGACCGAGGTGGCGGCCGCGCCCGCCGGGACCCGCCGGCTGGCGCCGGGGATCACCGTCAGCGGGGTGCGGGCCGCCTACGGGCGCATCGAGGTCATCCATGGGGTCGATCTGGCGGTCCCGCCCGGCAGTGTCTTCGCCCTGCTCGGCCCCAACGGCGCCGGGAAGTCGACACTGCTCAAGGTCATCAGCGGGCGCATCCACCCCACGGCGGGCGAGGTGCGTGTCGGTGACCGCCCGGTGGGCAAGACGCCACCGGAGAAGCTGGCCCGGGGCGGCCTGTGCGCCATCCCCGAGGGCCGCGGGATCTTCCCCAACCTCACCGTGCGGGAGAACCTGCGCATCTGGTCCTACAGCGGGGGCGAGAGCGCCGCCCAGGTCGAGGAGCGCACGTTCGCCGCCTTCCCCCGTCTGAAGGACCGGCGCCGGCAGATGGCCGGCACCCTGTCCGGGGGTGAGCAGCAGATGCTCGCCATCTCACGGGCGCTGGTCACCGAGCCGGAGATCCTCCTGCTGGACGAGCTCTCGATGGGGCTGGCGCCGCTCATCGTGCGGGAGCTCTACGAGCTGGTGGGGGATCTGGCCCGGCAGGGGACCACGGTGCTGCTGGTCGAGCAGTTCGTGACCACGGCGCTGACCGTCGCCACCCACGCCGCCATCATGGTGCACGGCCGGATCCAGCAGGAGGGCAGCCCCCAGGAGATGTCCGACGCCGCCCTGAGCGTCTACCTGGCCTGACCGGGAACCCGGTGGCGCCGCGCCGCTCGGCCCACCATCAGCCCTCGTCGAGCAGCACGACGTCCACCGACGGTTCGTCGGCCACGGCGGTGGCCATGGAGAGCACCCCACCGGCCTCGCACAGGTCGCCCTCGGCCGACAGCAGCGCGGCGATGCGCTCGGCCGAGTCGTTCACCGTCAGCGTGGCCACCGGTGAGCGCATGGAGCGCTGGGCCGTCGTCTTGGCCCCGCGGATGGCGCCCAGCACGTCGCTCGCCACCTCGAGCACCGGGCCCACCCCGGTCTGGTCGCCCAGGGGCCCGAGCTCGGCGGTGGAGGGCCACGGGGAGGTGTGGATCGATCCGGCCCGCCACCAGGACCACACCTCCTCGGTCACGAAGGGGAGGATGGGCGCCAGCAGGCGCAACATGGCCGACAGGGCAAGGGCCAGGGCCGCCTGGGCCGATGCCGGGCCGGGCTCGTGGGCGTCCCCGTAGGCCCGCACCTTGACCAGCTCGAGGTAGTCGTCGCAGAACGACCAGAAGAAGGACTCGGTCCGCTCGAGGGCCCGGGCGTAGTCGTACTCCTCGAAGGCCGCGGTGGCCTCGTCGATCACCCGGGCCAGGCCGCCCAGCATGGCCCGGTCGATGGGGGCGGTGACCGCGTCGGGTCCCGGGTCCTCACCGAGGCCGTCCGGGCCGGCGATACGGCCGAGGGTGAACCGTGACGCATTGAGGATCTTGATGGCCAGCCGCCGCCCCACCTTCATCTGCCCCTCGTCCACCGCGGTGTCGGTCCCGGGCCTTCCCGAGGCGGCCCAGTAGCGGACGGCGTCGGCGCCGTGCTGCTCGATCAGGGGCAAGGGGGTGACCACGTTGCCCCTGGACTTCGACATCTTCTTGCGATCGGGGTCGAGCACCCAGCCCGAGATGGCGACGTTCGACCACGGCAGCACCCCGTGCTCCAGCTCGGAGCGGACGATGGTCGAGAACAGCCAGGTGCGGATGATGTCGTGCGCCTGGGGCCGCAGGTCCATCGGGAACACCGTGTCGAACAGCTCCGGGTCGTCGGACCAGCCGCCGGCGATCTGCGGGGTCAGGG
This sequence comes from uncultured Acidimicrobiales bacterium, assembly GCA_963727075.1. Lineage (GTDB taxonomy): Bacteria > Actinomycetota > Acidimicrobiia > Acidimicrobiales > RAAP-2 > Bog-756. The sequence continues at coordinate 460,601 of CAVSET010000001.1, read as the reverse complement.
AGGAGGTGGCCCAGGTGTCCATGACGTCGGGGTCGCCGACGAACCCGCCCGCCTGGCCACGCTGGTCCTCGGCGTAGCCGTCGGGCCGGTCGGTCGACGGGTCGACCGGGAGCACGTCCTCCCGGGCGAGGATCGGGCGGTCAAAGACCACCTCACCGGTCTCGTCGACCGGGTACCACACCGGGAAGGGGACGCCGAAGAAGCGCTGCCGGCTGATGTTCCAGTCGGCGTTGAGCCCCTCCACCCAGGCCCGGTAGCGGTGGGCCATGTAGCGGGGGTGCCAATTCAGCTCCTCCCCCCGGGCCAGCAGCCGGTCGCGGAGGGGCAACGTCTCGACGAACCACTGGCGGGAGGAGACGATCTCGAGGGGCCGCTCGCCCTTCTCGTAGAACCGGACCGGGTGGGTGATGGGCTGGGGCTCCCCGATGAGGTCCCCCGAGCGGGCCAGCGCCTCGACGATGCGGGCCTGCGCCGCCTTGACGGTGAGGCCGGCCAGCTCCTCGTAGTGGGCGGCCGCCTCGGCCGGCGAGTCCGACTCCCATCCCGGTTCGCCCCAGGCCACCGGCAGGAGGCGACCGTCCCGTCCGACGACGGTCCGGGTGGGCAGGGAGAGCTCGCGCCACCACACCACGTCGGTGGTGTCCCCGAAGGTGCAGATCATGGCGATCCCCGACCCTTTGTCCGGATCGGCCAGAGGGTGGGCGAGGACCGGCACCCGCGCTCCGAACAGGGGGGTGCGCACCTCGGTCCCGAAGAGTGGGCGGTAGCGGTCGTCTTCGGGGTGGGCGACCAGTGCCACGCAGGCGGGGAGCAGCTCGGGCCGGGTGGTCTCGATGTCGACCGTGCCCGCCGCGCCCACCTGCGGGAACCGGAGCCGGTGGTAAGCGGCGGGACGGTCCCGGTCCTCGAGCTCGGCCTGGGACACGGCGGTGCGGAAGTCGACGTCCCAGAGGGTCGGGGCGGTGCGCTGCACGACCTGCCCGCGCTGGGCCAGCCGCAGGAAACCACGCTGGGACACCCGCTGGGCCCGCTCCGAGACGGTGGCATAGGTGCGTGACCAGTCGACCGACAGCCCGAGCATCCGCCACAGGTACTCGAAGACCTGCTCGTCCTCGGCGGTGAGCTGGTGGCAGAGGGCCACGAAGTTGGGACGCGAGATGGACACCGGGTCCTTCGGCGGCTGCTCGGGAGGCACGAAGTCGGGGTCGAAATGGAGGGTGGGCTCGCAGCGGACGCCGAAGTAGTTCTGCACCCGGCGCTCGGTGGCGAGCCCGTTGTCGTCCCATCCCATCGGGTAGAAGACCGCCCGGCCTCGCATGCGGTGGAAGCGGGCCACCGCGTCCGTGTGGGTGTAGGAGAAGACGTGGCCGACGTGGAGCGAGCCCGACACGGTGGGCGGCGGGGTGTCGATGGAGTACACCGTGGACCGGTCGGCCGACGGGTCGAAGCGGAAGGTGCCGTCCGCCTCCCAGCGCGCCGACCAGGCGGCCTCGAGCCCTTCCAGCGCCGGCTTGTCCGGGACGCCGGATCCGCCCACCACCCGGTTGGCCGAGCCGGTCGTGTCAGTGCTCATGATCGGGTTACCGTACCCTGCGTGCTCCGGCTCCACGACACCGCCACCGGGGATCTGGCACCGCTGCGATTGCGGACGCCGGGCCAGGTGTCCATGTACGTGTGCGGCCCGACGGTGTACGACTCGCCCCACATCGGCCACGGCCGGTTCTCACTGGTGTTCGACGTCCTCCGGCGCTATCTGATCTTCATCGGGCTGCAGGTCGACTACGTCTCCAACATCACCGACATCGAGGACAGAATCATCGACCGGGCGGCGGAACGGGGCATCGCACCGTCGGAGCTGACCGCCACCTACGAGTCGGCCTGGTGGGCGGCCATGGACGCGCTGGGTGTGATGCGGCCCGACGAGACCCCTCACGCCACCGCCTACGTCGACCGGATGGTCGAGCTCGTCTCCGAGCTGGTCCGGCGCGGCGTCGCCTACGAGACCGGAGACGGCGTCTACCTGTCGGTCTCCGACGTCCCCGGCTACGGGCTGTTGGCCCGGCAGCCGCTCGAGTCGTTGCGCGCCGGCGCCCGGGTCGAGGCCGACCAGGACAAGCGCTCCCCGCTCGACTTCGCCCTGTGGAAGAAGGCCAAGCCCGGCGAGCCCACCTGGGACTCGCCCTGGGGCCCGGGACGGCCCGGTTGGCACACCGAGTGTGTGGTCATGTCACTCGACCTGCTGGGCGACGGGTTCGATCTGCACGGGGGCGCCATCGACCTCATCTTCCCCCACCATGAGAACGAGCGGGCCCAGGCGGTCGCCCTCGACCGCCGGTTCGCCCGGCACTGGGTGCACAACGGTTGGGTCACCGTCGACGGCGAGAAGATGTCGAAGTCGTTGGGCAACTTCACCTCGCTGGACGACCTCCTGACCCGCAGCGACCCCCGCGCCTACCGCTTGTTGGTGCTGCGCTCCCATTACCGGTCACCGATCGAGGTCACCCCGGACACGGTGCGCGACGCCGAGTCCGGTCTGGCCCGGCTGGACGAGCTGGCCCGCCGCTTTGAACTGTCGGATCCGTTGGCGGACGGCCCGGTGATCGCTCCGCCCGAGGGCGACGGCGAAGTCGAGAGCGAGGCCGTGGCCCGGTTCCGGGGTCACATGGACGCCGACCTCGACACGCCGGGCGCCATGGCGGCCGTGTTCGATCTCGTCCGCCGGGCCAACGGCGCCGCCGATTCCGGTGACTCGCCGGCCGCGGCGCGCCTGGCCCGCACGGTCGGCCTCCTGTGTGCCGCGGTGGGACTGGGTCTCGACGCCGGCTCGCCGGCCGTGGTGGATCCGGACACGGCCGAGAAGGTGCGCAGGAGGGACGAGGCCCGGGCGACGCGTGACTGGGCCCTCGCCGATGCGCTGCGTGGCGAGCTGGAGGCAGCCGGGTGGCTGGTCGAGGACGGCCCAGACGGTACTCGGGTCCGGGCGCGATGAACGCAGTGTGAACAGCTGCCGACAAGCGGCGACGGACAGTTGATTCTGGACAACAGGCTGCTAGCGTTTTGCGCGCAGTCAATCCTTCCTTCGATCGTGGCCGTCGGTACCGCCCTTGGTGGAGGCGGCGATGCATCGTAGGGCGGGGAGCTTGTCCACGATGCGTGTGGAGGAAAGGGGAATGCCACCGTGGCTTCCGGAACAGTCAAGTGGTTCAACGCTGAAAAGGGCTTCGGCTTCATTTCACAACCGGACGGTGGGGCCGATGTCTTCGTGCACCACACGGCCATCCAGATGAACGGGTTCCGCTCCCTCGAAGAGGGTCAGGCGGTCGAGTTCGACCTCCAGGAGGGTCCGAAGGGCCTCCAGGCGGTCGACGTGCGCCTGGTGCAGCCCGCCTAGCTCCCCACTGCTGGCCTCCGGTCCGTCCGGCGCCCGCCGGCGGGGCGCACCCGGCCGCCGCGGACACCGTAGTGCCCGATCCACGAGGCCCTGCCGACCGACCGGGCAATTCTCCCGCCTGACCTCCGTTCGGGGGCGCTCGAACCGACTGTCGGCAGCACGTGGCCGCCCGAAGAGGTTACTATGGAGTAACTACGACAGCCGGACCGGCCTTGCGGCCGTGACGCCGCCGTCATGGGTGACAGGCCCGAGAGGGCCGGAACGGAGCGGACAGCGTGTCTGATTTCTCTCTCGACCTCAACGAGGACCAACTACAGATCCAGAAGTGGCTGCACGACTTCGCCGAGAACGTCATCCGGCCGGCCGCGCACGAGTGGGACGAGCGGGAGGAGACCCCGTGGCCCATCATCGAGGAGGCGGCCCGGATCGGGGTGTACTCCTTCGACTTCATCTCTCAGGCGTTCTTCGACGAGAGCGGTCTGCTCATGCCCATCGCCAGCGAGGAGATGGCCTGGGGGGACGCGGGGATCGCCCTGGCCATCTTCGGGAGCACGCTGGGGCTGGCCGGGATCGCCAGCAACGGCACCCCCGAACAGCTCATCGAATGGGGCCCCCAGTGCTTCGGGACACCCGACAACATCCAGATGGCCGCCTTCGCCGTCTCGGAGGCCGATGCCGGATCCGACGTCTCGTCGCTTCGCACCCGCGCCGTCTACGACGAGGCCAAGGACGAGTGGGTCCTCAACGGTACGAAGACGTGGATCACCAATGGAGGCATCGCCGACATCCATGTGGTGGTGGCCTCGGTCGATCCCGAGCTCGGCTCGAGGGGCCAGGCCAGCTTCATCGTGCCACCGAACACTCCCGGCCTCTCCCAGGGCCAGAAGTTCAAGAAGATGGGTATCCGGGCCTCGCACACCGCCGAGGTCATCCTGGACGACGTGCGGGTTCCGGGTCGCCTGCTGCTGGGCGGCAAGGACAAGCTCGACGAGAAGCTGGCCCGGGCCCGGGAAGGCAAACGCTCGACCAGCCAGGCGGCGATGAAGACCTTCGAGGCGTCGCGGCCGGCGGTCGGCGCCCAGGCGCTCGGCATCGCCCGCGCCGCCTACGAGTACGCGCTCGACTACGCCAAGGAGCGTCGTGCCTTCGGTCGGGCCATCATCGAGAACCAGGCCATCGCCTTCAAGCTCGCCGACATGAAGACTCGCATCGACGCCTCCCGCCTGCTGATCTGGCGGGCGTCCTGGATGGGGCGCAACGGCAAGGAATTCACGTCGGGCGAGGGCTCGATGTCGAAGCTGTATGCCGGCGAGACGGCCGTGCACGTGACCGAGGAGGCCATCCAGATCATGGGTGGCTACGGCTACATCCGCGAGCACCCGGTCGAGCGCTGGCACCGCGACTCGAAGATCTACACCATCTTCGAGGGCACCTCGGAGATCCAACGGTTGATCATCAGCCGCGCCATCTCCGGGATCCACATCAACTAGCGCGCTGCCCGATCCCCGCGCCCGCCGGCCCTCGGTCCTGAGGGTGGTCCACCTGGCGCGGTGGCCCCGGGTGCCGTGGACCGGTGCACTACCGTGGCTCCCCGTGACGGGCGAGGTGGGATGACCGACGAGGTGAGCGAGTCGCCCGTCCAGCCGTCCGGAGGGACCCCTCCGCCCTCGGTGGCGGTCCTCACCCTCTGCACGGGGAACGCGGTGCGATCGGTGATGGCGGGGGCGATGCTCCGAACGGCCGGCATCGACGTGGTCACCGCCGGGACCCATGTGGTCGACGGGCAGCCGATGAGCCGACGGACCCGGGATGCCCTGGCCTCGCTGGGGTTCGGTTGGGACGGCCATCGCAGCCGCCAGGTCACCGATGCGTTGGTCTGCTCCGCCGGCCTGGTGCTGGCGATGGCCGGTGAGCATGTTGCCTACATCCGGCGCGAGTTCCCGGAGGCGGCCTCCAAGACGGCAACCATCAAACGGCTGTGTCGTGACCTCCCGCCGGGCCCCCGGCCACTGTCCGAACGGCTGGCTGCGCTCCGGCCGGCCGACCTGCCGCTCGAGCCGGGGGAGGACGTCGAGGATCCGGCCGGTGGGGAGGACCAGGTCTACCTGGCCTGCGTCAAGGAGTTGGCCGACCTCTGCGCCGAGCTGGCGCCCCGCCTCCGCTGAGGCTTGTCGACCGACCCGGCGCGCTCCGGCTCAGGCCGAGCGGCTCTCGGCCAACTGCGGATGGCGCAACGAGAGGTCGGCGCAGGCGGCGCACACGTCGTCGGGGATCACCCCGGCCCGCATGAGCACTCCGAAGGCCATGCACCCGAGACAGATGGCGAACGCCGATTCCAGAAAGGCGGCCACCGTGATCATGGCGACGACCGCCCAGGTGGCGGTGGACAGGCCGAACCCGTACCAGAGCACGACGGCGGCGGTGGACAGCGTGGCGCCCATGGCCTGGGCGAAGCGCTTGGGCGGCCCGGCCACCGGCTTCGGCGACCAGGGCAGGCGGGGGGCGACCAGCCGGGTGGCGATGAGTCCGAGCGGGCTCAGCCTCGGCCCGGTGAGCACCCGCGCCCAAAACCCGTAGGCCAGCGGGATGAGGAGGAGGGGCTGGCGGAGCACCAGGGCGGCCACGGACATGAGCACCACGCCCCCGGCCACGGTCCGGGCAGCATGCTCGTCGACGGGGTTGGGGAACCCAAACACCCACATAGTTTACCGGTTCGATCGGGTTTCCCGCCGCGTGGTCGCGCCGGCCCCCGGGCGGTCAGGCCGCGGCCACCACACCCTGCAAGAGGTTGAGCCCCTCCAGCCCGGGGAGCCGGTCGACCCGTCGATCGATCCGTTCGGCCATGGCCCGGCCGTCATCGTCCCCGAAGAGATAGGCGCGGAGGAATGCGACCTCGTCCTGGGGGACCACGCCACTGCCGACCGGCGCCCAGAACCGCCGCAGCGCCCACCGGGTCAGCCGTTGCGCGGCCCGGCTGTCGGCCAGGCGCCGCTTGGCCTGGTGGGCGTAGAAGTCGATGTGCCGACCCTCCTGTTTCATGATGCGTCGCAGCAGCTCCGAGAGGGTGGAGTGACCGGCCAGCTTGGCCAGGCGGGCGTATCCGGCTTGGGTGGTCCATTCGTTGACCGCGCCCCACGTCATGTGCACCGCGATGAGGTGGGGGGTGAGCGCCGATCCCAGCTGGAACGTCAGCGGTCGCCACGCGTCCCGCTTGGGCAGACGCTGGCGGAGGGCGGCGATCCGTCCCGTGCCCGCCGGCTCGTCGTGGGCGGCGAGGACCTCGGCGATCGCCTCCCCGTGCCAGAACTCCTCGTAGTTCCAGAGGGTGAGGAACGAGGTCACCTCCGGGTCCCGATGGGCCCGGGTCACCAGCACGTCGCGCAGATAGCAGACGGTGTGGTTCTCGACGTCGTGCATGTAGCGGAGGCACCGCAGCGTGTCGGGGGTGAGGGGTTGGTCCCGGAAGGCGTCGAAGTCGATGTCGTCGGTGTCGAGCCTCTTCGAGATCCTCTGGTAGTTGTCGATGTCGAAGCTCATGTCGCCTATTCGTCGCCGGGCCCTGCCGGGATGAAGGTTCCTCGCCGTTCGCTCGGCCGGCCGTGGGCCCACGCCGGAGCTCCGCACCGGGCGCGCTCGGAGCCACCGACGCCACCACGCCGTGACAAGGCGGAAGACCGCCGATCCGGCGGTGGCGATAGTGGCTGGTCGGAGCACACATCTCGGGGAGGTGGCGCAGGTGTCCTCATCTGGTGCCACGGTCGGCTACGGATACAGTGCCGTGGTGGCCGACGTGAGCCAGGCGAGCGACGCCAACCTGGTCGTGGCCGTCGGTCGATGGCACCAGCAGGCGCTGGCCGAGATCTACCGTCGGCACGGCGGTGCCGTCCACGGCCTGGCCCGTCGGATCCTTCGCAGCGACCCCCCGGCCGAGGAGATCACCCAAGAGGTCTTCCTCGACCTGTGGAACCATCCGGAGAAGTTCGATGCCCAGCGCGGGACGCTCCGCTCCTTCCTGCTGGCGCGGACCCACGGCAAGGCGGTCGACTTCGTGCGGTCGGAGGTGGCGCGCCGCCTGCGTGAGGAGCGCACGTCACGCGAGACGGCGACGGCCGGGTACGACATCGATCACGAGGTGTGGGACATGGCCGTCGCCGACCAGGTGCAGGAGGCACTCGGTGCTCTGCCCGACGAGCTCCGACACCCCATCCAGCTGGCCTACTTCGGCGGCCACACCTATCAAGAGGTGGCGAGGATATTGAAGGAGCCCGAAGGCACCGTGAAGAGCCGGATCAGGTCGGGTCTCGGCCGGCTCCGCACCACACTGGCCGATCGTGGCATCGAACCGGCCGGAGCGGAGTAGTGAGCGCCATGCCTGAAGCCAGCCATCACGAGATCCAGGACCTGCTCGGTGTCTACGCCCTCGACGCCGTCGACCCCGAGACGGCCGCCTTGGTCGAGCGTCATCTCGAGACGTGCGTCCGGTGTTCCATCGAAGTGGCCCATCACCACGAGGTGGCCGGGCTGCTGGCCAACTCCGGCGGCGAGTCCCCACCCCGGTTGTGGGACGGCATCGCCAGCCAGCTCGATGGTTCGGTCCCGCCGTCGTGGGACCGCCTGGCGGCCCGGCTCGAGGCGGGAGGGGACCGGTCCATGCCCGTGAGCGACGGGCCGGCGGACGACAGCGGAGGGTCGGTCGTCCCGCTGGCCGGCGGCGGCCGATCTCGCCGGTGGGTCACGGTCGGTGCCGTGACCGTGGCCGCGGCCGCCGCGGTGGTCGCCGTCGTGCTCGGGGCCCGGGTGAACCACCTTAACCACCAGGTGAGCGCGCTGCAGTCGCCCTCGCTCGCCGCCGCCGAGCGGGCCGCCCTCGCCGCCCGCTCGACCAGGACTGTCGAGCTCGCTGCGCCGGCGGGGACCAGCTCCTCGTCCAGTGCCCTCGTCGTGCTCACCCCGTCGGGGACCGGGTTCGTGCAGGTGCACCAGCTGTCGGCCCTCCCGTCGGACCGGACCTATCAGCTGTGGGGAGTGGTCGGCGGGCAGACCATCTCGCTCGGCCTGCTCGGCCCGCACCCGACCGTCGTCCCGTTCAGCGTGGCCGGGCACGTGGCGGTCAAGGCCTTCGCCATCACCGACGAGCACAGCGGGGGGGTCGTGCAGTCCAACCAGCAACCGGTGGTAGCCGGTCAGGTGGGCGCCTGACCGCATCACCGGCCCTCCGGCCCGTCCGGGCCTCCGACCCGGAGCGCCGTCCCCGGTTCAGCCGACGAAGGATCAGATGCGGTGGACCTGCCGGAGTCCGCCCCAGGCGAAGTCGGCCAGTCGGGTGGCCAACAGGGCGGCCTCTTCCTCCAGGCTGGGGGCCTCGGCGCCCTCGCCATCGACCGAGAGGGCCCGCTGACGGCGGGCGTCCAGCCAGTGGCGGCTGGCACCCTCGGCCATGCCCACCACCGCATGGGCCAGCAGCAGCCGGTGCTCGGGGTCGAGCCCGGCGTCGATGAGGGGATCGATGGCCTGGGCGATGGTCTCCTCGACCCGGCGCAGGGCGGCGCCGAGCTCGGGGTCGTCGGGCGCATCCCGCCCGTAGAGCAGCCGGAAGGCCGGTTCGTTGCCCACCATCAGCTCGAAGTAGGCGGCGAAGCCGAGCTCCACCTGCTGGCGGGGGCCCTCGGCGTTGGCCGTGGCCTTCACGATGCGGGTGACCAGCTCACGGGAGAACACGTCCATGAGCTCGAGGTAGAGGGCCCGCTTCGAGTCGAAGTGCTGGTAGACGAGCGGCTTGGTCACCCCGGCCGCCTCGGCGATGTCGTCCATGGTGGTCGCTGCGTACCCGTGCTCGGCGAACAGCGAGAGCGCCACCTCGAACAGCTGGCGGCGCCGGGCGTCGGCGGTCAGGCGCCGACCCCCGGGGGCCTCGGCCTGGCGCGACGGCGCCGTCGTGGCGTCGGGCTCCGCGGTGCCCGGTGCGTCCATGGCCCTGCATGGTACTCGGGGGTCGGAATCGGGCACCGGCCCGCCTCGCCCCGCCGGCGACCCGGGGTCGGACCTTTCAGAGCTCGGGCAGGACGGAGGCGATGCGCTCGGGCAGGTCCCGGAGCGAGAAGTGGGCCGCGGCCACGGCCAGGTTGCCGTCGAGGAGGGCCGGGTCGGGGGCATGCAGCCACGACCCGAGCCGATCCGCCTGGCGCAGGGTGAACCACTCGAACCCGAAGGCGGCCAGCTCCCGACCGACCGGGTAGGGCCCGATGGCCAGCGGCCGCCGGTACACCACCGACTCGATGGACGGGTTGCCGAACCCTTCCCAGGTCGAGGGCAGGGTGACCACGTCGCAGGCGCGGTAGGCGTCGCCGACGACGAAGCCCGGCATCCCCGCCGGGGGACCGAGCACGACGGGGCACGCCGCGCCGGGCCAGGACCGACTCGAGCTCCGGGCCGAAGCCGTCCTCGGCCGCGCCGAGCAGCCAGTAGGTGGCGTCGAGCTCGGAGGCCAGGCGCAGGCCGCCCGCGATGTTCTTGCGGGGAAGAGCCCGGGTCGGCTGCAGGACCAGCCGGCGGTTCCCGTCCGACCCCGAGGGCGTCGCCGGACCGCGACACCGGTCTCGATGCCGCCCGGGCAGCCGGGTCGCCCACATCGAAGGCGTTGTAGACGGTGGTGGCGGCGATGCCCCGGGCCGGCCAGCTGACGCCGGCTCAGCTCGTTGATGGTGACCTGGGCCCAGCGGGGGTCGACCGGAGGGGGCGGGTGGTGGATGAACGGCGGGCGCTGCCAGGGCAGGTCGTGGTGGTGGAGGATGGCCGGCCGCCCGGCCAGCACCTCGGCCACCAGCCTGGCGGCATCCGGGTTGAGGGGCAGCGAGCACAGGTTCTCGACCACGACCAGGTCGGCGTCGTCAGGGCGGCGACGAGCTCGGATCGGGTCGGGCGGCTCGCCCGCGTCCGATGGCCAGGCCGGGGACGAGCCGGTCGACCGGCCCGGCGCCGGCCACGGTGAGCGTGCGGAAGCCGAGCGAGGCCAGGGCGCGCTGCCACTTGGCCGCCTCGACGGCGACGCCGTCGGTGCCGCCGAGGCGGAACGAGAGGAGGGCGGCGGTCGGAATGGCGTCACCGTAGGCGGGGCGGCCCGGCGCGAGCCCGGCGGAGGAGAGCCGCCTCGGACGACCCGATGGGCTCGATCCCGACCGACTCGAGCGGACAGGTCCACGGTGTGCGGGCTAGCGTCGTCCGGTGCCCGAAGACCCCGTCGCCCGCCGCCCCGGCCGGCTCGCCGGGCTGCCGAGCTGCTGGCCGAGCGGGACGGCGCCGTCCTCACCCTCACCATCAACCGCCCCGAGCGGCGCAACGCCATGACCTGGGAGGTCATCGCTGGCCTCCGCGAGCATGTCGGCCGGGCCCGATCCGACCCGTCGGTGCGGGTGGTGGTGCTGGCCGGCGCCGGCGACCAGGCCTTCTGCGCCGGGGCCGACCTGTCGGGCATGGCGCCCGCGCGACCCGGGCGGCCTGACCGACGACTTCGCCGTCACCACCAGGCCCGGGGCTGGCTGGCCGAGCTGTTCGAGGAGCTCTGGCACCTGGGCAAGCCGACCATCGCCCGGGTCCAGGGCTGGGCCATGGCCGGGGGGTTCGGCCTGGCCCTGGCCTGCGACATGGTCATCGCCTCGGAGCGGGCCCGGTTCGGCGCCCCCGAGCTCAACGTGGGCCTGTGGCCCTACATGGTGACCGTCCCCATGCTCCGGTCGATGCCGCCGAAGAAGGCCCTCGAGCTGATGCTGACCAGCCGGGTGGTGGAGGCGGAGGAGGCGGATCGCATCGGCTTCGTCACCCGGGTGGTGCCCCACGACCGGCTCGATGCCGAGGTGGCGGAGATGGCCGCCGTGCTGGCCTCCAAGCCGCCGGGTGTGATGAGGATGGGCCGCGAATCGTTCTACGCTGTGCTGGATTCGGCGGCCACCGAGGCGCTGCCCTACCTCCACGCGATGCTCACGGTCACCAGCCAGACCGCCGAGGCGGCCGAGGGGATCGCCGCCTTCATCGAGAAGCGACCGCCGTCCTGGCAGGCGCCGCCCGACTCCGACACCCACTGAGACCCGAGGAGCACGACCACATGGCGAAACGAGCACTGATCACCGGCATCACCGGCCAGGACGGCTCCTACCTGGCCGAGTTCCTGCTCGGCCAGGGCTACGAGGTCGTGCGGCATGGTCCGGCGCTCGAGCACCGCTCAACTTCGAGCGGATCGCCCACATCCAGGACCGGGTCACCCTGGTGGCCGGGGACCTCCTCGACGAGGTCTCGATGATCAACATCCTCCGCGACCACCGGCCGCACGGAGGTCTACAACCTGGCCGCCCAGTCCTTCGTGCAGACCTCGTGGAGCCAGCCGGTGCTCACCGGCGAGACCACCGCCCTCGGCGTGACCCGGGTGCTCGACGCCATCCGGATCGTCGACCCGGAGATCCGCTTCTACCAGGCCAGCTCGTCGGAGATGTTCGGCAAGGTCCTCGAGGTGCCCCAGACGGAGCCGACCCCCTTCTATCCCGCGCAGCCCCTACGGCGTGGCCAAGGTCTACGGCCACTGGATCACCGTCAACTACCGCGAGAGCTACGGCCTGCACGCCTCGTCGGGCATCCTCTTCAACCACGAGTCGCCCCGCCGCGGTCTCGAGTTCGTCACCCGCAAGGTGACCCACGGCGTGGCCCGGATCAAGGCCGGCATCGACGAGAAGCTGCCGCTCGGCAACCTCGACGCCCAGCGCGACTGGGGATACGCCGCCGACTACGTGCGGGCCATGTGGCTGATGCTCCAACAGGACCGGCCCGACGACTACGTGGTCGCCACCGGCGAGACCCACTCGGTGCAAGGAGCTGGTCGAGCTGGCCTTCGCCGCCGTCGACCTCGACTGGGAGCAGCACGTGGTCATCGACGAGCGCTTCCTGCGCCCCGCCGAGGTGGACCTGCTGGTCGGGCGACCCGACCAAGGCGGAGACGGCCCTCGGCTGGCACCGCGACGTCGACTTCCCCGCCCTGGTGCAGATGATGGTCGAGGCCGACCTGGCGCTGGTGAAGAGCCAGCTGGCCTAGCGGGTCACGTGGCCGGACCGGCGACGATCCACGCCGACCCGCTCGGCCTGCTCGTGGCGTTCGGCGCCGGGATGCTCTCGTTCCTCTCCCCGTGCGTGCTGCCCCTGGTGCCGGCCTACCTGTCGATGGTGTCGGGGCTCTCGGCGGCCGAGCTGAGCGCGACCTGCGTCCCGACCCTCGTACCCGCCGGGGTGGCGGGCGGGGTCTCCGCCCCGCCGCCGGCCGCGCCCGTCACCGGGCCGGAGCGCGGGCCGTCGGCAGGGGAGCTGCGCCGTCGAGCGGGGCCAGGCTGCTCCGGGGGATCCTCGCCTTCATCGCCGGCTTCACCGTCATCTTCACCATCCTCGGCGCGTCGGCGTCGGCCATCGGGCGACTGTTCCTCACCCACCAGCGCTTCCTCGAGACGCTCTCGGGGGTGCTCATCGTCCTGTTCGGCGCGTTGCTGGTGGCCATGGCGGCCGGAGTCGCCCTTCCGCTGGTGCTGTCCGGGGAGCACCGGGTGACGGTGCGCCCCTCGGTGCTCGGGGCCTGGGCCCCACCGGTGATGGGCATGGCCTTCGCCTTCGCCTGGACGCCGTGCATCGGACCGGTCCTCGGCAGCGTGCTCGCCTTGGCCGCCGGCACCGGAGGGACGGCGGTGGGGGGAGTGGCCCTCCTGCTCGCCTACTCGCTCGGGATCGGGGTGCCCTTCCTCCTGAGCGGCCTGGCCTTCGGCCGGATGACCGACGCCCTGGCCCGGGTGCGCAACCGGTTGCGCCTGGTCGACCTGGTGGGCGGGGCGGTGCTCGTGGCCTTCGGGCTCCTGTTGTTGACCGGCCACGTGGGCGTGGTCTCGGGGTACGTCTCTGATTGGCTGCACGACCTGCACCTCAGCCGGCTCTCGACCAGCTGAGCCCGAGCCCCGGCGCCCACCTCATCCGGCGGGCGGCCCCGTCTGGCTCCGGCCCCCGCCACACTCGTACCATGGAGGGACGGCCATGGCCCCTGCAGCCCCTCCCTCTCCAGCCCTCTCCTTGCACGACGCCGTGGCGTTGTCGGGGCGGTTCCCCCTCCTCGCCGGTCTCGATCTCGAGGTCAGGAGGGGTGAGACCGTCCTGGTCGAGGGGGCCAACGGGGCCGGCAAGACCAGCCTGCTGCGGGTCTGTGCCGGCCTGGTGCCGGTGTCGTCGGGGCGGGTGGCGGTGCTCGGGCTCGATCCGGGGCGGCGGCGCAGCCAGGTGAGGAGACGGGTCGGGTTGCTCTCGCACGCCTCCCATCTCTACGACGACCTCACTGTCCGGGAGAACGTCACGGTTCGCGGTGCGGGCCGCCGGTGGCGATCCCGGTCGGGTCGAGGGGGCGTGCGAGCGGTTCGAGCTCACCGGCCGCCTGCTCCGGACCACCGCGGCCAAGCTCTCGGCCGGCCAGCGCCGACGGGTGGCGCTCGCCGTCCTCACCGCCCGCTGGCCGGAGCTCTGGCTGCTCGACGAGCCTCATGCCGGCCTCGACGCATCGGCTCGTCGGATCCTCGATGCGCTGATCGCCGAGGCCGCCGCGGCCGGGACCACTGTGGTGGTCGCCTCCCACGAGGCCTCGTCGGTCGAGCCGTCGGCCACCCGGGTGGTCACCATGGCGGGCGGTCGGGTGACCGGCGAGCGGGCCGTTCCCGGCCTCCTCCGGGGCACCGACGGCGGCGCGGAGCCGGAGACCACGGGCCCGGCCGCACCTGAAGCCGTCCCGGTCAACGGGTCGGTGGCCCATGTGGGGTGACGCCCTCCTGGTAGCCGGCAAGGACCTCCGGATCGAGGCCCGGTCACGGGTGGCCCTGTCCCAGGTGGCGCCGTTCGGAATCGTGGCCCTGGTCATGTTCGCGTTCGCCCTCGGGCCCGACCGCGCCCTCATGGCGCGCGGCGCACCCGGACTGTTCTGGGTGGCCGTCTTGTTCTGCACGGTGCTCGCCGTCCAGCGCAGCGTGTCGGTCGAGTCGGGGGACGGGGCCCGCGACGGTCTCCGTCTGTCGGGGATCGACCCGGCCGGTTTGTTCCTCGGCAAGGCCCTGGCCGTCGGCGCCGTGCTGGTGGTCCTGGAGGGGGTGCTCGGCGCCGGCGTCGTGCTCCTCTATGGGGTCAAGGTCGCCCACCCCTGGCTGCTGGTGGCCTCGGGTGCGCTCGGGACCATCGGGCTGGCGGCCACCGGGACGCTGTACGGGGCGCTGTCGGCCGGCCTCCGGGTGAAGGAGACCCTCCTGCCGTTCCTCCTGCTGCCCATCGCCGCCCCGGTCCTGTTGGCCGGCACTCGCATCTGGCAGGCGGCCATGACCGGCGGCGTCGCGGCCGACGGGAGCCAGTGGCTCCGGCTGCTGGTCGTCTTCGACGCGGTCTACGTGGCCCTCGGCGTAGTCTTCTACGGCCCCGTCCAGGAGTCGGCATGAGCGGGCCGGGAGCCGCCCCGTCCGTCGCCGGTCGCGACGCCGCCCCGCTCCTCGGGTCGGCCCGGGCGCAGTGGATCGAGCGCATCATCGGGATCGGCGCGCTGGTGGCCACCGTCGGCACCGTGTGGCTCGGCCTGTGGGTGACCCCTCCCGACGAGACCCAGGGAGACCTGGTGCGGCTGGTCTACATCCACCCCGGGGTGGCCTGGGTGGCGTTGTACCTGGCCTTCGGGTTGGCCGCCGGGGCCAGCCTCCTCTACCTCTGGCCGCGCACCCGGTCCCTGTTCTGGGACCGCCTGGCGGCGGCGGCGGTGGAGGTGGGCGTGGTCTTCAACGTCTGCACGCTCGTCTCCGGCTCCATCTGGGGCAGGCCCACCTGGGGTGTCTGGTGGGCATGGGACGCCCGCTTGACCACCACGGCGGTGCTGGCCGTGCTGTTCCTCGGGTACCTGGCGCTCCGCCGGGTGCCGGCCGAGCCCGAGGTCCGCGCCAAGCGGAGCGCGTTCGTCGCCCTGTTCGCCGCGGTGGACGTGCCCATCGTCCACTTCTCCGTCCTCTGGTGGAAGACGCTCCATCAGGGGGCGACCGTGCTCAACCCCGATCTCTCCCCGACGATCCACGGGTCGATGGCCTGGACCCTGCTGCTCGGCTTCGTCGCCCTCACCCTGGCCTTCGCCTGGATGCTCCTCGTCCGGTACCGCATCGGTGTGCTCGAGGACCGGCTGGGCCGGGGGGAGCTCGACGTGGCCCTGGCCGAGCGGCGGGCCGAGGGCGACGTGGTGGACGAGGCGGCCTGATGCGGTACGTGGTGGCCGGCTACGTCGTGGTGCTCGGGATCCTGTTCCTCTATGCGGTGCAGCTGGTGTGGCGCCGGCGCCGGCTCACCCGGATCGCGATCCGCGTCGAGGCGCTGGCGCCCGAGCCCGCTCCGGCCGTCGGGGCCGTCGACCCGGCCGACGACCGGTGACGACCGCCCCTCCGCTCCCCCCGTCCTCGAAGGGTGGCGACGCCCCGGCGGTGCCGGGAGACCGGCCGCCCGCACCCAAGGCTCCGATCGGCTCCGGTCACCGCCTCCGCTACGCGGTGGTGGGTCTCGTGCTGGTGGCGTCGCTCGCCGTGCTGCTGGCCAAGGGGCTCGGGACGGCGCTCAACTTCTACCTCCCCGCCGACCAGGCGGTGAAGCAGGCGGCTACGCTCGGCGGGAGGACGTTCAACCTCGAGGGGGTGGTGGAACGGGGCTCCATCCGCTCGACCCCGCAGGGGGTGGACTTCGTCGTCACCTCGGGCAGTACGGCCGTCCAGGTGGACAACACGGGCAGCCCGCCGGAGCTCTTCCAGCCGAACATTCCGGTCATCGCCGTGGGCCACTTCCATGGGTCCACGTTCCTGTCCAACCAGATCCTGGTGAAGCACTCGTCGGACTACATCGCCGCCCATCCGGGCCGGGTCACCGCTCCGAACGGCACCAAGCGATGAACCACCCGACGTCCCGCGGCGGCACCGCCGGTCCCCTCAGGTGAACGGGGCTTTCGGCCATACCGGCGTCCTGCTCGGCTTTGTGGCTGCGCTGGTGGGCATCGTCGTGATCGGCATGGGCCTCGCCCGGGGACGCACCTCGGCGACCTGGCGTGGCCAGGTGTACGCCCCCTTGATCCTCCTCGGTGGGTTGATCTCGGTGGTGGCCATGGAGCACGCCCTCATCACCCACGACTTCTCGCTCACCTTCGTGGCCGACAACAACAGCACCTACACCCCGCTGCTCTACACCATCACCGGCCTGTGGTCGGCACTGGCCGGGTCCATCCTGCTGTGGGGGGTGATCCTGGCCGGCTACGCCACCGCCATGGTCTGGCGCTTCCGTCGCCGCGCCGGTGAGCCTCTGGTGGCCTGGGCCACCCTGGTGGTCTACGTCGTGGCCGCGTTCTTCTTCGGCCTCATGCTGGGCCCGGCCGACCCCTTCCGGCACGTGGCGGGGACCATCCCCACCAGCGGGCTCGGCCCCAACGTGCTCCTGCAGGACAACCCGCTCAACGCCTTTCACCCGCCCCTGCTCTACCTCGGCATGGTGGGGTTCACCCTGCCCTTCGCCTTCGCCATCGCCTCGCTGGTCACCGGTCGACTGGACGAGGACTGGCAGAGCGAGACCCGGCGGTGGACCCTCTTCGCCTGGGCGTTCCTGACCGCCGGTATCCTGCTCGGAGCATGGTGGTCCTACCAGGTCCTCGGTTGGGGCGGGTTCTGGGCCTGGGACCCGGTCGAGAACGCCGCCCTGCTGCCCTGGCTGGTCGGGACGGCCTACCTGCACTCGGTGATGGTCCAACAGCGCCGCGGGCTGCTCCGGATCTGGAACCTCTCGTTGGTGATCGCCACGTTCAGCCTGACCATCCTCGGCACCTTCTTCACCCGTTCGGGCGTGTTCCAGTCGGTCCACTCCTTCACCGCCTCCTCGATCGGGCCACTCCTGTTGGGCTTCTTCGGCCTCGTGCTGGCCACCGGGGTGGGCCTGATCGCCTGGCGGGGCGACCAGCTCCGCTCCAGCGGCGGCATCGACTCGCCGCTCAGCCGCGAAGGGCGCGTTCCTGGCCAACAACCTGCTGTTCGTGGGCTTCACCTTCGTCGTCCTGCTCGGCACGGTGTTCCCGCTGTTCTACGAGGCTCTCCACGGTGGCGACCAGGTGGCCGTGGGCGCCCCCTACTTCAACCGGATGTTCATCCCCGTCGGGCTCGGGTTGCTCTTCCTCATGGCCGTGGCTCCGGCGCTGCCCTGGCGGAAGAGCACGCTCGAGACCATGCGCGGCCGCCTGGCGGTCCCGGCCGCCACCGGGGTGGTCGTCGTGGTGGCCTGCGTGCTGGCCGGCATCCGCGGCGTCGAGCCACTCCTGGCCTTCGGGTTGGGGGGCTTCGCCGCCGCCACCGCCGCTCGGGCGCTCGTGCTGTCGGTCCGGGGCGCCTGGCGGGCGGCGCGGTCGTCCGGGGCAACGGCCGCCCGCGCCCTGCTGTCGGGCGGACGCGGCCTGGTGGGACGGGCCAACGGGGGGATGGTGGTGCACATCGGCGTGGTGCTCGTCGCCGTGGGCCTCTCCGCCGCGGCCGGGTTCCGCCATGACGGGTTGGTGCTGTTGCACCGCGGCCAATCGGCCACCGTGGCCGGCCACCGGGTGGAGTTCGTCCGCACCCAGACGGTGACCTCCCCGTCCCATTCCGAGCTCCGGGCCGTCCTCCGGGTCGACGGTGGTGGGCAGTTCACGCCGGCCATCAGCCAGTTCGGCACCGGCACCCAGACGGTGGGCACGCCGGCCATCGACTCGAGCTGGCGGGACGACGTCTACCTGACCATCGCCGCCATCCCGGACAAGGGGGCGGTCTGGCAGTTCCGGGTGGTGGTGCAGCCCCTGGTGGCCTGGCTCTGGGCCGGCGGTTCCCTCATCGTGATCGGCTCGATCCTGTCGGCCATCCCCGGGCGGCGACGGCGTCCCACCGATCCCGTGTCGGCCCCGGTCGTCGACGTCGCCGGCGCCCCCGACCTCCACCGTCCCGACGCCGACGGGCGCCCGGGCGACGGGCCCGGTGCGGAGGCCGACCCGCTCCCGGTCGGGGTCGGTGACCGTCCGTGAGCGGCCCTGCCATCGACCCGGCCGGGCCCACCCGGCACACGGCCCGCTGGGTGGCGATCGGGGTGCTGGTCGTGGCGGCCGGGCTGGTGGCGGTGCTGGCCACCCGACCCCCGGCGACCGCCACCGAGGTCTTCAGTCCCCTGGTGGGCCAGTCGGTACCGGCGGTGGCCGCCACGGCGGTCGACGGGTCGCACTACGCCCTGGCCACCCCCCCGGGCCGCTACACGGTGATCAACTTCTTCGCCAGCTGGTGTGTCCCCTGCCAGCAGGAGGGCCCGGAGCTCGTCAAGTTCCAGTACGAGCACCAGCGCACCGGTGACGCCTCGATGCTGAGTGTCGTCTTCGACGACAGCCTGAGCTCGGCCCGGTCCTACCAGGCCACCCTCGGCGCCACCTGGCCCACGCTCTCGGACCCGGGGAGCACCCTGGCGGTGGCCTTCGGCGTCCGGGCCCCGCCCTCCACCTTCGTGGTCGCCCCCGACGGCCGGGTGGCGGCCTACCTGGTGGCGCCGGTCACCGCGGCCGATCTCGATCACGTCATCGCCAGGGCCGAGGCGTCCGGGGCGTGAGCAAGAGGCGGTTCCCTCTCTGGACCCTGCTGGCCCTGGTGCTGGTGGTGGCCCTGGTCGTCGGCAGCGGGATCCTCTCGTCGGGCCCGCCGACCAAGGCCGAGCGCGCCCGTGCCATCGAATCGGTGCTCCGCTGCCCGAGCTGTGAGGACCTGTCGGTGGCCGACTCCACCGCCCAGACGGCGGTGGCCGTGCGGGCCACGGTCAACCAGCTCCTGTCGGAGGGACGGACCGACCAGCAGATCGAGGCGTACCTCGAGGCCCGCTACGGCTCCTCCATCGTGCTCGACCCCCCGGCCCGGGGCTGGCCACTGCTGGTCTGGCTCCTGCCGCTGGCCGGTGGCCTCGTCGCCGTGGGCGCCCTCGGCCTCCTCTTCCACCGGCGCCGCTCGGGAACGGGGCCGACCGCCGACCCGGTCGTGGCCGACCACGGGCCCGGCCGCCGACAGCTCGAGGAACGACGGCAGTTCCTGGTCCGATCGCTGGCCGATGCCGACGCCGAGTACCTGGCCGGCGACCTCTCCGACGGTGACTACCTGTCGCTGCGCCAGCGCGACCTGGTCCACCTGGCGACGGTCGAGGCCCAGCTGGACGGCGCGGCCGCCCACCTTCCCACCGCCCGAGCGTCGGTGACCGGACCGGCTCCCGATGTCTCGACCGTTGCCACCCGCCTCGACGGCGAGGACCAACCCGGCCTCGACCGCTTGACTGGCGGCCCGGCACCGGGCGTGGATGACCAGCTCGCCGCCGAGCGGGCCGAGCCCGCCTCCGGGCGCCCGGCACCGAGCCGGCGCCACCGGTGGCTGCTCCGTGGTGCCGCCGCCTCCTTCGCCGCCGCCCTCATCGTGGCCGTCTCCCTCTTCGCCTCCAACCGACTGCCCGGCCAGACCGAGACGGGCAGCGTGAGCGTGACCCAGTCGCAGCGGATCCAGCAGACCCTCGACCAGGCGGCCAGCCTCGAGAACCAGGGCCAGCTCGGCCCGGCCGCCCAGCTCTACCAGTCGGTGCTCGCCGGCCACCCCGACAACGAGGTGGCCCTGGCCCAGCTCGGGTGGCTCGAGTACCAGACCGGCCGGTCGGGCAACAGCCCCGCGCTGGTGCGGGACGGGGAGGCCAAGCTCGATCGGGCCGCCCGGATCGATCCGGGCGACTACGCGGCCAGCCTCTACCTCGGCACGATCCTCCTACGCGACGGGAACGCGGCCGGCGCCGTCGGGCAGTACCAGCGATTCCTGGGTGACAACCCTCCCTCCGCCGTCGTCCAGCAGGCCACACCCGAGCTGCGCCAGGCCTTCCAGCAGGCCGGCGTCCCCGTGCCCGCCGAGCTGGCCGGAGGCTGACCGGGACCGAAACCGCCGTGACGGCGGCCTCGGGCGCCTCAGTGCGGGTACGAGGCGGGGTGTGCGGGTGCAGGCGACCTTGGCCCACCAGGCTCATGGCGCGCACCGGGGAGAACCTGTCGCCACCCGGCGGCGTGTCTGCGTCCTCAGGTTCCAGGTTGCTGGCGGGGAAGCTCAGCGACTGCCTTGACTCGTTCGAGCGTGCGGAGCATGTCCCGCTGGTTGCGACGCTCCCGCAGGAACCCGCCGAGTGGGCGCCAGATCCTGGTGAAGAAGTTGTCGCCGAGGTCGAAGGACTCGGTGACCTCGGTTCCTCCGTCGTTCGTGGCGCGAAACTCGTAGCGCCACGTGTTCACAGGCCGATCGCCCATGATCACCGCGAACTCGAAGACCTGTCCGGGCACACACTCGGTGATCTTGCAGGTCGTCCAGTACAGGACGGGCCAGTTCTCGTTCCGTTTCACATGGCCCCGATACCTCGCGCCGACGGTCGGACCGGTGGCACCATCGATCCACTCGGCCTCGACCACTTCTGGGCTGTACTCGCCCATCTTCGTGATGTCACTGACGAGCCCCCAGACCTTGTCCGGCGGCGCATCGATTTTGAGATTGACCGCAGCGCGCATGCCAGCAGACTGTAGGGCGACATCGGTATGGATGTCACTCCCGTCGCACGATGGGCCGATACCGGGAGGTCTCGTGGGTATCCGACCTCCGCCGGTCGTAAACGGGTTGCCTCCGACCGGCACATGCGGGGCACTCGTGTTGGCCCCTCTCGCACAATAACGATCGGCAATGATCAACTGGATGCGGACCCGACGGGCCCGATGTCCGCTTCTCCCATTCTTAGCTTTGGGCTAGTGGTGTCCGACAGGGGCTCAACCGGTGTGCAACGCCCGCAGTCCTTCCACGACGGGGGCGAAGGCTGACCCGAAGGCCTCGACATCGGCGTCACTCGTAGGCCATCCCACCGAGAGGCGCAGCGAGCGCTCCGCGTCCACGCCCATGGCCTCGAGCACCGGGGAGGGCTCGAGCGTCTCCGACGAGCACGACGAACCCGAGTGCACGGCGATGCCCGACTGGTCCAGCCCGAGCAGCACCGGCTCGGCCTCGACCCCGTCGACCCCGAGGCACACGATGTGGGGGAGACGGTGAACCGGGTCGCCGAGCATCCGGACCCCGGCCACGGCGGTGGCCGCCTTCGTCAGGAGTTCGGTCTGGGACCGGGATGTCACCTTCTCGGCCTCGAGGGTGCCGGCCGAGGCCAGCGCGGCCGCCGCCGCGCCGAAGCCGATGGCACCCATCACATTCTCCAGCCCCGCCCGGCGAGCCCGTTCCTGTTCCCCCCGACCAGCAGGGGGTCGACCCGGATCCCGCGGCCGACGATGAGGGCGCCTATCCCGGCTGGACCCCCGAGCTTGTGGGAGGACACCGAGACCAGGTCGGCTCCGATCGCACCCAGGTCGATCGGCACGTGGCCGGCGGCGGCGGCCGCGTCGACATGGACCAGCGTGTCGAGGGGCCGGCATCGGTCGACTACCTCGGCCACCGGCTGGAGCGTTCCCACCTCGTGATTGCCCCATTGACAGTGCACCAGCCGCGGGACCCTCCCGTGGATGGAGCGGCAGCGTTCGAGCGTCTCGTCGATGCCCCCGATCCGGCCCTGCCAGTCGACGGCGATGGGGACGAGCGGCCCGGCCCGGGCCGAGGCCTCCCGCACGGCCGAGTGCTCGACGGCGGCGCAGGCGATGGGCCCCTGGCCGACCGAGGCAGCCCCCCATACGGCCGCGTTGATGGCCTCGGTGCCGCCCGAGGTGAACACCACCTGGCGGGGCCGGACGCCGAACAACCCGGCCACCTGCTCCCGGGCCGCCTCCAGCGCGGCGCGAACCATCCGGCCCTCGGTGTGGACCCGGCCCGGGTCGGCGGTGACACCCTCATGATCCCAGTCGGACATGGCCTGACGGGCTTCGCGGCGGATCGGCGTGGTCGAGGCGTGGTCGAGGTAGTGACGGGCCACGGTCCCGGGCGCCGGTCAGACCACGGCGGCGCAGGCGTCGTCACCGCGGGCACGCGACGACGAGAGGACCACCGGGACCGTCCCGCCGGGGTCCTCGCCGCACAGCCCGGCGAGCAGCCCCTTGACCATGCCCCGGTCGACGGCGCACAGGACCGGGTACTGGGAGGCGGCATCACCGAAGGGGCAGTTGTCGGCCACCACCGCGGTGGTGGCACCCTGATCCTCGGCATGGGCGGCGAACCCGTGGGCGGTCAAGGTGTCGGCGATGGCGTGCATGGCCGTTCTGAGCGACCGCTGACTCTCGCCGGGCGACATCTGGCCGGCCAGGGTGCGTCCGTACTCTTCGCCCACCCGCTCGGCCATTCCCTCGGCCGCCACCGGGCCGAGCAACTGCATGGCCTCCTGCAGCAACAGGACCAGCAGGTCGTCGCGCCGGGTGAGCAGGTCGAGGGTCGGGTCGTTGCCGACCGCTCTGAACCGCTTGGACGGACGGCCGGCTCCCTGCCCGACAGGGCGCTCCATGGTGACCTCGACGTAGCCGCCGGTGGCCAGCCGTTCGAGATGATGGCGGGCGACATTGGGGTGGAGGGAGAACCGGGCGGCCACCTCGGAGGCGGTGATCCCCGGGTTGGAGCGGACGAACAGATAGATCTCGCGTCGGGTCGGATCCCCGAACGCGGAGGTCACCGCGGTGACCGCGGCGGAGAAGTGGCTGTCGGAAGGATCGGGATCGGTCCGGACGGCCGGTGGTGCACCGGGCTCGACGGTGGGGCTGTCCGGGACCGGTGACACGCCCCCTAGTCTACCGGTGGCGCCGGAATTCCCAGAGGAGAAGCCAGATGTCCATCGACGAGTCCCAGGTCGCAGAGGCCGTTGGTGGCGTCGTCGACCCCGAATTGCGGCGTCCGCTCGGGAGAGCTGGGCATGGTCGGGGCGGTGCGGGCCCGGCGCCGGGGCGTGGAGGTGGAGGTGGCCCTTCCGGTCGCCCACTACCCGCAGGTCGACGAGCTGGTGGACCGGATCCGCCAGACAGTGGAGGCCCAACCGGGCGTCGGCCAGGTGACGGTCGAGCCGGTGGTGATGGACGAGCAGTCCCGCGCCCGGCTCCGCTCGTTGCTCCGGGGGGACCCGGTCGACAGCGGGACCCGGCCGCCCGGCGCCCACGCCCATGATCATGGGGAACCGATCGGCCACGAGGAGGGCCGCCCGAACCGGTTCATGCGCCCGCGGTCCAAGACGCGTGTCCTCGGGATCGCGTCGGGCAAGGGCGGCGTCGGCAAATCGTCGGTCACCGTGAACCTGGCCGTGGTGCTGGCCCGGATGGGCTTCGACGTCGGGATCCTCGACGCCGACGTCTACGGTTTCTCGGTGCCGGGGATGCTCGGCGTCCGCTCCGACCCTCTGATCATCGGGGATCTGGTGGTGCCACCCATCGCCAACGGGGTCCGTTGCCTGTCGATGGGGTACTTCGTCCCCGACGAGACCCCGGTGATCTGGCGCGGGCCGATGCTGCACAAGGCCCTCGAACAGTTCCTGGTCGACGCCTACTGGGGTGAGCCCGACTTCCTCCTGATCGACATGCCGCCGGGTACAGGTGACGTCACGCTCTCCCTCGGCCAGTACCTGACGAAGACCGAGGTGTACGTCGTCACCACCCCGCAGCCGGCGGCCGAGCGGGTGGCCCAGCGATCTGCTTACGCCGCCCGCAAGCTGAAGCTCACCGTGCGGGGTGTCATCGAGAACATGAGCTGGTTCACCGCCGACGACGGTACGCGCTACGAACTGTTCGGGTCCGGCGGCGGCCGGCAGCTGGCCGACGAGCTCGGGGTGCCGTTGCTCGCCCAGGTGCCATTGGTGCCCCATCTCCGCCAGGGCGGGGACGATGGGGTGCCGGTGACCGTCGCCGAGCCGGAGGGCGAGGTGGCCGGTGTCTTCGACCGGCTGGCCACCTCCATCATCGAGCTCGGGCCGGCCCGCGTGTACCGCAAGGAGCTGACTGTCCGCTGACCGCCCGCTGACCGTCGCCCGCCGGGCGCAGGCCGGGCACCCCCCGGGCCGACGGGCGGTCAGTCCCAACCCCGCCGGGTAGGAGGCATCCCGCTCCACCCCGACGCGTCGGGGACGACGCCGAGCACCTGGTGGACGGCCAGGCCCCCGTCGTCGAAGCCGTTGGCCGACGCGGCCATGTACAGCCGCCAGATGTTGGCCCGGGCCCGGCCCACCAGGGCCACCGCCTCGTCCCAGTGCTCCTCGAGGTTCTCCACCCAGTGGTGCAGGGTCCGGGAGTAGTGCTCGCGGAGCGACTCCATGTCGCGCACCTCGAAGCCGGTGCGTTGCATGGCTCCGATGACCTCGGCCACGTCGAGCAGCTCGCCGTCGGGGAACACGTAGCGGCCGACGAACGTCCGCCGGCCGAGCACCGATCCGCCCGGCTTCGAGATGGCGTGGTTGAGCAGCCTTCCCTCCGGGACGAGGAGGCCCCGCAATGTCTCGAAGTACTGGGTCATGAGGGCCGAGCCGACGTGCTCGAACATGCCGATCGAAGAGATGGCGTCGAACTGCTCGCCGCGTAGGGCGCGATAGTCCTGCCGGCGGATCTCGACCCGGTCCGCCAACCCGGACTCGGCCACCCGTTCGGTTGGCCTCGTCGGCCTGCTCACGGCTGAGGGTGACCCCGACCACGGTCGCACCGTGTTGCCGGGCGGCATGCATGGCCATCGACCCCCAACCGCACCCGACGTCGAGAAGACGGGCGCCGGGCCGCCGGTCGAGGCCGAGCTTCCGGCAGATGAGCTCGTACTTGGCCGCCTGCGCCTCCTCGAGGGTGGTGTCGGCCGACGACGAATCGCGCGCACGAGTAGGTCATGGTGGGCCCGAGGACCAGACGGTAGAAGTCGTTGCCCACGTCGTAGTGGTGGCTGACCACCTCGGCATCACGCGACGGCGAGTGCAGCCGGCCCGCCGGACGGCACTCCTCGGGTGGAGCGGGGAGCGGTGGCCGAAGGACGCCCAGCTGGCGGCGCCGCGGTGACCAGGTTGGGGAGGGCCCGCCATCCGATGCGGCGGAGGTCGCCCCGCGAGGCGTCGTGGAGGGCCCGCAGCAGGGCGAAGAGGTCTCCCTCGACAGTGATGTCACCGGAGACGAATGCCCGCGCCACCCCGAGCTCGCCCGGTGCCCACAGGATGCGCCGCAGGGCGTCGACCGACGTGATCGTCAGGGTCCCGACCCCGTCCTCGGGGCCGAGTGCGCTGCCGTCCCAGAACACGAAGCGGACAGGGACCCGGTTCCCGACGAGGGCCTCCAGCAGCGGACCGATTGCATCGGCGGCACCGGCCGCCGGGGCGCCGTCCGAGCGGCCCACCTCACCGGTCGTCCGGCGCGGTTCCATCGGCGTCTCCGGTGTCACCGTCGGGTGACCGGACCGGGCGTCCGTGCTGGCTGGCTGGCTCGATACCCGGGTGGTCATGGCTCACCTCCGCGACCGGACATGCGCCCGGTCCGGGCTCCGATCCTACGGTGGGCCGGCGGCCGCCCGCCCGTCTCCGACCACGCCGTCCGTCAGGCGCCGTGCCCCGGTGCGGGGGACCCGCGTGCCGGGCCGGTTCCTCGCCGGCTGGCGTCGTCCGGCTTCAGAAGCCGGCGGAGGTCCCCACGCCGGCCGGGAGCTTGTCCGGGTCCCACCCCAGCCGCGCGACCGCCTGGTTGAACGCGAAGCGGTCGGTCATCCCCGCCACGTAGGCCACCGCGGCGCGGACCGCGGCGGGCTCACCTCCGGTCAGACCGGAGCTCCGTCCGCCCCCGTCGGGGATCAGATTGGGCCGGTCGCTGAAGTAGTCGACAAGAGCCCGGAGGACGGCGACCACCGAGCGGCCCTGGGCCACCGAGCTCGGTCTGAGGTAGATGTGCTCGTAGTTGCTGGCCCGGAAAGCAGCCAACGCCTCGGCGTGCTCATCGGCCATGGCGATCCGTCCACTGTCGAGGACCGTCGACACCAGGGCGTCGATGAAGATGCCGAGCTGTCGGCCCCGACCGTCGCCACAACGCTCGCGTACCACCGCCGGGAGCGCATCTGCCGTCACGATCCCGCTCCACACCGCGTCCTCGAAATCGTGGCAGACATAGGCGATGCGGTCGGCCCAGCTGACCACCTCGCCCTCCGGGGTGGAGGGGGCGGGACGGGACCACGAATGGTTGCGGATGCCGTCGAGCGTCTCCTCGCAGAGGTTGAGTGGGGCGAGCGAGACATCGGCCCCCCACGGGGCGTGGTCGAACCCCTCGTCGAGGTACGGGGAGAGGGCGTCCTCGCTGGCATGCCCGCCGGGCCCGTGCCCGCAGTCGTGCCCGAGAGCGATGGCCTCGGTCAGCGCCACGTTGAGCCCACAGGCGCGGGCCACGCTGGTCGCCACCTGGGCCACCTCGAGGGCATGGGTGAGCCGGGTGCGCTGGTGGTCGTCGGGGAACACGAAGACCTGCGTCTTGCCGGCCAGGCGGCGGAACGATGTGGCGTGGAGGATCCGGTCGCGGTCGCGTTCGAAACACGTTCGCCACCGGTCGGGCTCCTCGGGTGTCAACCGCCGACCCGCCCCCTCCGCCCGGGTGGCCCCCGGCACCAAGCGCCCGCCCTCGAGGTCCTCGCGGGCCCGGCGATCGAGCCCCTCGGCGGGGCGGCCGACACCGCTCCGGGCTCGGCTGTCGGCGTGGGCGAACCGGATCCCCGAACCGTCGTGTCCGGCCATGGTCGAGGCCCAGCGGCGGTTCCTCTCGTTCTCCCCGTCCAGGGGACCTTCGTCCACCGGCTCCTCCTCGGTCGCTCCCATCGAGCCTCGTTGCTCCTGACCGGGTCCAGTGTGCCCTACGGCTGTGACCTCCCCGGCCGTTC
Organism: uncultured Acidimicrobiales bacterium; assembly: GCA_963727075.1. Taxonomy (GTDB): domain Bacteria; phylum Actinomycetota; class Acidimicrobiia; order Acidimicrobiales; family RAAP-2; genus Bog-756. Next base: position 433,301 of record CAVSET010000001.1, on the reverse strand, counting down.
GGGCGGTGCGGACCTTGTATCGTCGTGGTGGCCCGGCGGTCGGCCGGAGCCACGGAGAGGAGCGTGCCAGGTGGACGTGCGTATCGGGATCGTGCAATCGATGAAGGAGCTCGACATCGAGTTGCCCGACGATGCGGACCGCCAGAAGATCCTGGCCGACATCGAGTCGGCGCTGTCCGGGGACGGGACGATCCTGTGGCTGACCGATCGGAAGGGTCGCCAGGTGGGCGTGCCGGTGGGCAAGGTCGCCTACGTGGAGGTCGATCCCCCGGTGTCGGACCGCAGGGTCGGCTTCGGCATCTCCTGACCCGGTTGCCCGACCCTGGGGGCCCGGCTCCGACCGGCCACGGGAGCGCCCCGCCGATGAGCCCACTGCTCGACCTCAAGCTCCTCTTCGTCACCGGCAAGGGTGGGGTGGGCAAGACCACGGTGGCGTCGGCCCTGGCCCTCTTCGCCTCACTGATCGGCAAGCGGGTGCTCATCTGCGAGGTCGACGCCCGGGGGGACGTCGCCGGCTTCTACGAAGCGCCACCCACCGGCTTCAGCGAGACCGAGGTCCTTCCCGGTCTGTTCGCCATGACCATGGACACCGAGGCCTCGTTGCGCGAGTACCTCAAGCTGCATTTGCGCATCCCGGTGGTGGGGCGGATCGGCCCGCTGGCCAAGGCGTTCGACTTCGTGGCCACCGCCGCCCCCGGTGTGCGGGAGATCCTCACCGTCGGGAAGCTCGCCTACGAGGTCCGCGAGCGTCACTACGACCTGGTGGTCGTCGACGCCCCCGCCTCCGGGCACATCATCGGGCAGCTGGCCGCCCCCCAGGCCATCAACAGCCTGGTCAAGGTGGGACTCATCCGGTCCCAGACCGATTGGATGCTCGACATCCTCTCCGACCCGCTTTCGACCGGACTGGTCGCCGTCTGCACCCCGGAGGAGATGCCGGTCAACGAGACCATCGAGCTGGCCGGGCGGGTGAAGGAGGAGACCACCGTCCAGCTGTCCGCGGTGGTGGTGAACCGGGTCCTTCCCGAGCTCTTCGGCCGTCAGGAAGAAGCGGTATTCGACGTCCTCGGCCAGCCGACGCCCCTCGCCGAGCTGGGCCGGCTGGCGGGCGGCGATGCCGGCCCGGTCCTGGCCGCGGCGCGGTTGGCCGTCACCATGCGCCGCACCCGGGCCATCCATCTGGACAGGCTGCGGCAGCACATCGACCCGGCCGTCCCCATGCTCTACCTCCCGTACCTGTTCACCCGGTCGCACGGGTTGCGGACCACCCGCCAGGTGGCCGCGTCACTCGGCGAGGAGCTCGGCTACTGATGGCCGCGGCCCGATCCGGTCGCGCCGGCCACGGGGGACACGCCGCTACGGGCGCCGACGCAGGGGGACCGCCTCACGGGTCGAAGACCTCCTCGGCGGGCAGCGGGTCGATGGACGGCCTGCTCGCCACCAAGGAGATCGCCATCGCCTGCGGGCCCGGTGGGGTCGGCAAGACAACCACCGCAGCCGCCGCCGCGCTGATGGCCACGCTGCGCCACGGGAGCAAGGTGCTGGTCCTCACCGTCGACCCGGCCAAGCGGCTGGCCAATGCCCTCGGTCTCGAAGGGATCGGCAATGCCGAGCATCGCGTCCCCGACGAGGCCTTCCGCGCTGCCGGGCTCAAGCCGCGGGGAGAGCTGTGGGCGGCGATGCTCGACACCAAGGAGTCGTGGGACGCCCTCATCCGCCGGCACGCGCCCGATGCCAGGACCAGGAACGAGATCCTGGCCAACCCGCTGTACCAGAACATCTCGGGACGGTTCGTGCAGAGTCACGACTACATCGCCATGGAGCGGTTGTACGAGATCCACTCCGAGAGCGACTACGACCTCATCGTGGTGGACACCCCTCCGACCAGGAACGCCCTCGACTTCCTGGACGCCCCGCAGCGCATGGCCGACTTCTTCTCGTCCCGGCTCCTGCGGTGGCTCATCGTCCCCTACCGGTCGCGGCTGGTCAACGTCGGCCACCAAGCCCTTCTACCAGATCGCCGACCGCATCCTCGGCACCGAGTTCCTAGCCGACATCTCCGAGTTCTTCGTGCTCTTCCAGTCGATGTACGAGGGGTTCGTCGCCCGCGCCGAGTCGGTGGGGCGGTTGCTGTCGGACCGGCGGACCACGTTCGCCGTGGTGTCGACGCTCGAGGCCGTTCCTCTGCTCGAGGCGGAGTTCTTCGCCGAGCAGCTCACTTCGCGCCAGCTGCACCTGGGCGCCATCGTGCTCAACAAGGTGCTGCCCGACTACCTGCGAGGACCTGAGGGGACGGCCGTGGCGGAGTCGATGCGCGAGCAGGCCGATGAACTGGCGGTAGAACTGGCTCCTGTGCTAGCCGCCGCCGACGCGGATCTCCGCGACCGCGACCAGATCGCCCGGGTCCTGACCGAGGTGGCCGACAGCTACCTGAACTTCCAGGTGGTGGCCCTCCGGGAGATGGAGGAGCGGGCCATGCTGTCGGTGGTCCCTGACGTGCTGGCCACCGTGCCCTTCTTCGATACCGACATCTACGACCTGGCCGGCCTGGTGAGGCTGGGGGAGCAGATCTGGGACTGACCACCGGTGCGGCGGCACAGCCCGGGCTGGCCCGGCGCTTGGGCCCCGGGCGCATGGCCCCGGCGCATGGCCCCGCCGCATGGCCCCGCCGCTGGCCCCGCCGCCCGGCCGGCGTAGTCGGCTGACTTACGATGCAGACGTGACCGACATCGTCGACCCCGACGCTCGAGGCCTACGCCGCCGAGCACACCACACCGCCCGCCCCCGTACCTCGAGGACCTGGCCGACGACCTGCGCGCCACCCTGGAGTTCCCCAACATGATGGTCGGCCGGCTCGAGGGCCGGTTCCTCGAGCTCGTGACCTTCGCCCTCGGTGCCCGCCAGGTGCTCGAGATCGGCACCTTCGGTGGTTACTCGGCCCTCTCGATGGCGGCCGGCCTGGCTCCCGGTGGGCGGATCACCACCCTGGAGATCTCGCCGGCCCATGCCGAGTTCGCCCGCCGCCACATCGCCGCCAGTCCCTACGCCTCACAGATCGACGTCCTGATTGGACCGGCCATCGACTCGATCGCCACGCTGGAAGGCCCCTTCGACCTGGTCTTCATCGATGCCGACAAGGCCGGCGTACGCCGACTACTACGAGGCGGTGCTGCCCAAGCTGGCGCCGAGGGGGCTCATCGCCGCCGACAACACGCTGTGGAGTGGCCGCATCCTCGACGGTGCCGATGCCAGCGAGGACACCGTCGCCCTGCGGCGGTTCAACGACGCCCTGGCCGTCGACCCGCGGGTGGTGGTCGTACAGACCACGATCCGGGACGGGGTCACCCTCATCCGGCGGGCCGGGTAGGACCGGGTCACCGGTGCTCGACTACCACCTCCATCTCTGGCCGCACTCGCAGGGCGAGGTCGAGTCCACCATCGAGCAGGTGGAGACCTACTGCCGCAAGGCGACCGACGCCGGGGTGATCGAGGTGGCGGTGACCGAGCACCTCTTCCGGTTCACCCAGGCCACCGATCTGTTGGGCTGCTTCTGGGAGGGGCAGCCCGACCCGGCGCTCCATGCCGGTATGGCCGCCTATTGGGACCACCATGCCCGGGCCGACCTCGACGCCTACGTCGAGGTGGTCGAGGCGGTCAAGGCCGAAGGGCTGCCCGTGGTGCTCGGCCTCGAGGTCGACTTCTACCCCGGCCGCATGGACGAGGTGGCCGGGTTGCTCGCCGGCTATCCCTTCGACGTGCTGCTCGGCTCGGTCCACTGGCTCGGGGCCTGGCGGTTCGACGTGCTCGACGAGCCGGAGGTGTTGGCCGAGTGGGAGGTCCGCGACATCGACGCGGTGTGGGACGAGTACACCCGGGCCATGGAAGAGCTCGGGGCGTCGGGGGCCTGTGACGTGTTCGCCCATCCCGACCTGGTCAAGATCGCCGGCCGGTTGCCGGCCGTGCCCGACGAGTTCTACGACCGGATCACCGAGGCGGCGGCGGCCTCGGGCATGGCGGCCGAGCTCTCCTCGGCCGGGTGGCGGAAGCCGGTGGCCGAGGAGTACCCCGCCCCGCCCCTGCTCAAGCGTCTCGTCGAGCGGGGTGTGCCGCTCACCACCGCGTCGGACGCCCACTCCCTCCCCGACGTGGCCGACCGGGCCGCCGACCTACGCCGGCTGCTCCTCGGCGCCGGGGTCAGCCATCTGCGCGCCTTCCGCGGGCGGCAGCCCCATGACGTGGCCGTCGCCCGGGCCGGGAACTGACATGGCCAGCCCGGCCGAGCTGGCCTTCGAGCGCACCAATCTCGACGACCAGCAGCTCGGCCACCTGCAGCGGCTGCTCGGTACCTGGGGGATCCTCGCCGATCTCTCCTTCTCGGACCTGGTGCTGCTGGCCCCGATGGCACCGGCGGCCGGCCTACCGGCGGGGAACGGGACCGAGCTGGTCATCCTCGGCCAGATGCGCCCCTCGAACAGCGCCACCGTGGTCCAGTACGACCTGGTCGGACAGACGGTGGCGTCGGCCGACTGGCCCCTCGCCCTGCTCACTCTGGAGACGGGCGAGGAGAGTCGCGGCGAGGTCCTGCTCGAACCGGGTGACGAGCCGGTGGGCCTGCACTGCATCCCGGTCCGGTTCGGCGAAGCCACGGTCGCCGTGCTGGCCCGTCTCAACGCCGAGACGGGCCGGCGGCCGGGCCATTTGGAGCGGACCTATCGAGGCCTGTTCGAGCGGTTCGTGACCATGGTGGTCGAGTCGACGTTCCCCTTCCCGAGCGAGGACGTGGCCACCGAGGAGGCACCGAGGGTCGGCGACGGCGTGGTCCTGGTCGACGAGGAGGGCCGCGTCCAGTACGCCTCGCCGAACGCCACCAACGCCCTGCACCGGATGGGGATGTACTCGCAAACGGAGGGACGGCGGCTGACCGACCTCGGGATCGAGGAGTCCGCCATCGAGTGGGCCTTGGCCTCGGCGCTCCCGGTGGTGGAGGAGGTCGAGCGCCGGCCCGATGTGACGGTGCTGCTCCACTGCATCCCCCTCCTGGCCAACGACGAGGTCACGGGCTGCCTGGTGCTGATGCGCGACGTGACCGATGTCCGGCGGCTCGATCGGCTCTTGCTGTCGAAGGACGCGGCCATCCGCGAGGTGCATCACCGGGTGAAGAACAACCTGCAGACCATCTCCGCCCTGCTGCGGTTGCAGGCCCGCCGGCTCCCGGCCGGTGGGGGGAAGGTGGCCCTCTTCGAGGCCGAACGGCGGGTCCGCTCCATCGCCATCGTGCACGAGATCCTGTCACGAGAGCCGAGCGACCAGGTCCCCTTCGACGAGATCGTCAGCTCGTTGATCCGCATGGCCGAGGACTCGGTGCTGCTCTCCCGCGACCTGAGCTTCGAGGTGACCGGCGCCCTCGGTGAGGTACCGGCCGATGTGGCCACCCCCCTCGCCGTGGTGCTGGCCGAGCTGTTGCAGAACGCGGTGGAGCATGCGTTCCCCGATGCCGAGCCGTGCGAGTCGGCCGAGGGGTCCGATCGCCCGGTGGCGCCGGCCGGCCCGGCCGTCCGGTTGCCCCCCGGACATGTGCGGGTCCATCTGGTCAACGACCTGAGCAGCCTGCTGCTCGAGGTCATCGACGACGGCGTCGGGCTCCCGCCCGGTTTCGACATCGAGGCCACCCAGAGCCTCGGGCTGTCCATCGTGAGGGACCTGGTGCGGAGCCAACTGGCCGGCACCATCACCATGCGGCCGCGCACCGACGGGAAGGAGGGGACCGTGGTGTCGATCGAGGTTCCCTGCCGGGAGGCCCAGCCGCTCGGCCTGTAGGGGGACGATGCCGCCCCCGGGGTCAGCCGCTCGGGCGCAGGTTCACGAGGCGCGGCGGCGGGCGGCGAGCCACGCCTTGCGCAGCTTGCGGCGCTCCTCCTCCGAGGTCGCGCCCCATACGCCGGACTCCTGATTGGTGGCCAGGGCGAAATCGAGGCACGGCTCTTGGACCTCGCACCCCCGGCAGACCCGCTTGGCCGCGTCGATCTGATCGACGGCCGGCCCGGTCGTGCCGATGGGGAAGAAGAGGTCAGGCTCGGTGCTGCGACAGGCGGCCAGCTCCCGCCAATCACCGTCGTCCCACTCGACCGTCCGGTTCCACATAAGGGCCACGATGTCCGTTCCTCCGCTCCCGCTCCGGCTTTGTGATCTGTTTCACATAGGTCGGCGCTGGAACACGGCCGGCCATTGAGAGTTCAATCACTAGAGTAACCAGGGTCACTCCCCGTTGCAAGCAGTTCGGGGTCGGGTTCATCCCCTCTGACCTGCCATCACGGCCCGACGAGCAGATTGTGTGGGAGAGGTCGCCACCCGTGTCAGCCATGGCGGTGCACGCCCACCGCGGCAGCCCCGATCCGACCACCGGCGTGCGGGAGAACACGCTCCTGGCCTTCGAACGGGCCCGCCGGCTGGGCGCCGACGGCGTGGAGCTCGACGTGCGCCTGACCGCGGACGGCGCCGTGGCGGTGTGCCACGACGCCGTGCTCGTCGGGGTCGGCCCGATCTCCGGGACGGCCGTCGCCCAGCTGCCCGGCTCTGTGCCGCTCCTGCCCGCAGCCCTCGATGCCTGCGCCGGCATGGCGGTCAACATCGAGATCAAGAACCTCCCGGGAGAGCCGGGGTTCGACCCCGAGGAGCGCCTGGCCCGACGGGTCGGCGATCTGGTCGAGGAGCACGGAGGGGCCTCGTCCGTGGTGGTCTCGTCCTTCTGGCCGGGCGCCCTCCACGCCCTCCGCGACCGCCAGCCCGACGTCCCGTGCGGCTTCCTGCTGGCCGGTTGGCCCGATCCGGCGGCGGGCGTGGCCGCCGCGGTCGGGTTCGGATGCACCGCCGTCCACCCCGAATTCTCCATGGTGACACCGGGGCTGGTGGACGAAGCGCACGCGGCCGGGCTGTCGGTGGCGACCTGGACGGTGAACGACCGGACCCGGTTGCTGGCGGCGCGATTGGCTGGCGTGGACACGGTGATCACCGACGACGTGGCCCTGGCCCTGGCCGTCGTCGGACCGACCAGGGGCCCGAGCGAGGCAGGCAAGGTCGGCCGGGAGCAGCGCCCATCCTGACCAGGGCTCACGGCCCGATTGGTCGAAGGGGCGGTTTTCAATAACAATGCACGGCCATGAACGTCGTCGTCTGTGTGAAGCAGATCCCCGATCCGGCCGCCCCGCCGGCGCTCGATCCGGAGACAAAGAACCTCGTCCGAGAAGGAAAACTGATCCTCGACGATTCCGACGCCTACGGCGTGGAGATGGCCCTCCAGCTGGCCGACGCGGCAGGCGGCGGCGAGGTCACCCTGGTGTCGATGGCACCGAACGGCGAGACCTCCGGCCTACGGACGGCGCTGGCCATGGGGGCGGCCAAAGCCATCCTGATCAGCGACGACAGCCTGGCCGGCTCGGACGCCCTCGGCACGGCCAAGGTACTGGCCGCGGCCATCAAGCGGGCCGAGCCCGACCTCGTGCTCGCCGCCACCGAGTCGACCGACGGCTACACCGGCACGACCCCGGTCCAGGTGGCGGAGCTGCTCGGGCTGCCCTCGGTCACCTTCGCCAAGAAGGTGGAGGTCGACGGCTCGTCGGTCAAGGTCGAGCGCCAGACCGAGGCCGGTTACGACGAGGTGGAGAGCCCACTTCCCGCCGTGGTCACCGTCACCGCCGGCGTGGTCGAGCCGCGCTACCCGTCGTTCAAAGGCATCATGGCGGCCAAGTCCAAGCCGGTGGAGACGCTCACCGTCAGCGACCTCGGCATCGAAGCGGGCCAGGTGGGATCGGCCGGCGCCCGTCAAGAGATCACCGAGGTGGCCGAGGCCGAGGCCCGGTCGTCCGGCGAGATCGTGGTCGACGAGGGGGAGGGCCACCAGCGGGTCATCGAATTCCTCGAGCAACTGAAGGTCCTGTAGGGATCGGGTAGGAGAGCAAGCGCACATGTCTGTCGACAAGATCTGGGTCCTCACCGAAGTCGCCGACGGGGCCCCCATCACCACCTCGCTCGAGCTCATCACCCAGGCCCGCTCCCTGGCCGGGACAGTCGAGGCCGTCGCCTGGGGCGAGGACACCGCCTCGGTGGCCGGCACCCTGGGCGAGTACGGGGTGACCACCGTCCACGATGTCGGCGACCTGGCCGGATCCCTGCCCGGGGCGCCGGTGGCCGCGTCCATCGCCGCCGCGGTCCAAGCCGGCAACGGTCCCGACGTGATCCTGTTCCCCGCCACCTACGACGGCCGGGACATCGCCGGTCGGCTCTCGGTCAAGCTCGACCGTCCGGTGCTCACCAACGTGGTCGACCTCGTCGACGACGGCACCGGGATGGTGAGCCGGCATGCCGTGTTCGGTGGCAGCCATATCCTGTCCGCCCGATTCACCGGCGAGGGCCCCCAGATCTTCGTGGTCCGGGCCAAGTCGTTCCCGGCCGAGGCCTCGGGCGGGGGAGCGGCCGAAGTGGCGGCCGCTCCCCGCGCAGAGACCGGCGCCACCAGCCGCGGCAACGATCGTCGCCCGCCACGTGGAGGAACGGACGGGCCCGAAGCTCGACGAGGCGGACGTGGTGGTCTCGGGGGGCCGGGGCCTCGGCGAGAAGGACCAGTACACCCTCATCGAGGAGCTGGCCCGCCTCCTGCACGGCGCGGCCGGTGCCAGCCGGGCCATCGTGGACGCCGGCTGGGTGCCCTACTCGCACCAGGTGGGCCAGACCGGTAAGACGGTGAAGCCGACGGTGTACATGGCCTGTGGCATCTCCGGCGCCACCCAGCACCTGGTGGGGATGAAGAACTCGAAGAACATCGTGGCCATCAACAAGGACCAGGACGCCCCCATCTTCTCGGTGGCCGATCTCGGGATCGTCGGCGACGTGCACAAGGTGCTCCCGAAGCTCATCGAAGCGCTCCAGTCCCGCAGCTGAGCAGGTCCCTCCCGCCCGGCTGAAGGGCCGGCGACAAGGCAGTCGTCTCCGGGCCGGTGGTGGTCCACTCCGTCCACAGGCGGCGCACAGGCAGCCGATAGTGTCCGGTCAGGTGTCGTGCCTCCAGCACGCGCTCCGCCCTATCCGGTCCGACAGACGGTCACGTGCTCTTTCCCACCATCGACTTCGCCATCTTCTTCGCCGTGGTCTACACGGTGCAGTGGATCCTCAACCCCTACCCGGGGCCGTGGAAGGCCTTCATGGTCGTGGCCAGCTACTTCTTCTATGCATGGTGGGACTGGCGGTTCATCTTCCTGCTGGCCGCGTCGACCGCCATCGCCCAGGTGGGCGGGGCGGCCATCGACCGAGCATCCGGCCCGCGGCGCCGGATGGCACTGTGGGCCACCCTGGCCGCCCTCATCGGGCTGTTGGCCTGGTTCAAGTACTACGGGTTCTTCGCGGTGAACCTCGACAACGCACTCCACACGCTCGGCATCGGCCGCCCCCTGCCCCTGTTGGCCATCACCCTCCCCGTCGGCATCTCCTTCTTCACCTTCATGGCCATCAGCTACGTGGTCGACATCCACCGCGGCGTCCTCAAGCCGGCCCGGGCCATCGACACCACCGTGTACCTCTCCTTGTTCCCCCATCTCGTGGCCGGGCCCATCGTCCGGGGTACCGAGCTCCTGCCCCAGATCCGGCGACGGCGCGACGAGCGCCACGTGAACTACGTCGAAGCGTGCTGGCTGATCAGTGCCGGCCTGGCCAAGAAGGTGGTCCTCTCGTCCTATCTCGCCACCTACGTGGTCGACCCGGTGTTCGCCGACCCCCGGCAGCACTCCGCCCTCGAAGTCCTCTTCGCCGTCTATGGCTATGCCGTGCAGATCTATGCCGACTTCAGCGGCTACACGGACATCGCCATCGGCCTCGCCCTGCTCCTCGGGTTCCAGTTCCCCCAGAACTTCAGGCGGCCCTATACCGCCCTCTCCCTGCAGGACTTCTGGCGGCGGTGGCATATCACCCTGTCGTTCTGGCTCCGCGACTACCTCTACGTCCCCCTCGGCGGCAACCGGGGCCGCGAATGGCGGATCTCGGTCAACATCCTCGTGACGATGCTCATCGGCGGGCTGTGGCACGGGGCGGCGTGGACCTTCGTGGCCTGGGGCCTCTACCACGGCATCGGCCAGGTCGTCGGGCGCCAGCGGCGCCGGGCCCGGGCGGCCCGCGGCCTCCCACTCGAGCCGGCGGGACGGGGTCGGGTGGCGCTCGCCCGCTTCGCCACCTTCCAGTTCGTGTGCGTCGGATGGCTGCTGTTCCGGGCCGACAGCCTGGCAACCGTCCGGGCCATGCTCAGCCGGCTGTTCGTCGGGTGGGGGCCTTCCCCGCTCGTCACCCCCCTGGCCCTCGCAGCCATCGCCGTGGGCATCGGCACCCAGTACCTGCCCGACGACTGGTTGCAACGGGTGAAGCAGCAATTCGCGGCCCGCCGAGTGGAGGTGCAGGGCGGCATACTGGGGCTGGTGCTTCTGGCCATCACCACCCTGGGGCCCCAGGGCGTCGCTCCGTTCATCTACTACCGGTTCTGACCGTGGCCTCGACCCCGCAACCCTCCGACTCCGCCGCCGGGGCGTCCCGCGTGCTGGCGGAGGCACCGGCCGAGGTGACCGAGCCCCGGGCCGTCGCCGAGACGGCCGAGGAGCCCCGGCGACCTGGTCGGGGCTGGTCGGGGGCGGCCCCGCCCGATGGCATCCCCTGGACCCGGATGCTGCTCATCGGGCTGACCTGCTTCGGAGTGTGGCTGCTGCTCGACGCGCCGAGTCTTCAGCGCTCGGCCACCATCTCCCCGCTCGGCACTCGCCGGACGGTCTCTTTGGACCTCATCGGGCCGATCGCCGCGCTCAGTCGGGGCCTCGGTCTCTCCCACGTGGTGGCCTGGGCCGACGACGCGCTGGGCCGGACGCCGGGAGGCGGGCCGACCCTGGCTACCCGTCTGGCCCCGCCCCTGCCGGTCCGGAGCACCGGTCGTCCGTCCCACGCCCCGGCCCCGACCGGTGGCCCGAACCCGACCACCACCTCCACGCTGCCCGCGCTCACCCAGCACCCGAGCCCGGCCGACCCGTTGCGGGTGCTGGTGATCGGGGACTCGATCGGGATCGACCTCGGGCAGCCGCTCGTCGCCGACCTGTCGGCCACCGGGGTGGCCACCGCCGTTCTCGACGGGCGGATCGACACCGGCCTGTCCCGACCCGACTACTTCAACTGGCCGGCCGAGCTGTCGGTGGACCTGGCCAACCATCCACCGCAGTTGGTCGTGGTGATGATGGGGGCCAATGACCCCCAGTCGCTGGTCGGCCCCGGGGGCAGCACGGCCTACGGCGCACCCGGGTGGAACGCCGGTTACGGGCAGCGGGTGGCCGCGCTCATCGGCGAGGCCAACGCCGCCGGCGCCCACGTGCTGTGGGTGGGCATGCCCCCGATGGCCCGGTCCGACCTCAACGCCCAGATGCAGGTGCTCAACGCGGTGGTGCAGGCCCAGGTGGCCGCCCACCCGACCGGGGCGACCTACGTCGGGTCCTCCGGCGTGCTCGGCGACGCCCAGGGGAACTACACCGCCTACCTCCCCGACAGCGCCGGAGCCGAGGTGAACATTCGCGCCCCGGACGGCACCCACCTGTCACCGGGCGGCGGGGAGCGCCTGTCGCAGGCGGTCATGGCCACCATGCGCTCGGAGCTCCACATCGGCCTGCCGGGCTGAGCGGCTCAGACCAGCGGCCACGGGTACGGCGGCCGGTCGCCGATCGGCTCGGGGAAGACACCGGCGTCGACGAACCGCTCGACCCGATCGGTGAGAGCAGCGCGCTCGGAGGGGGAGAGGAGGCCGGCCAACTCCGCCGGCAGGTCCGACACCAGCCGGGTCAGGTCATCGAGGAGCGAAGAGGGCACCGCCTCGTCGGCGAAGTCCCAGATGACGGTGCGCAGCTTGGGCTGGTGGTGGAAGCACAACCCGTGGTCGATGGCCCAGAGCCGCCCGCCGGGACCCTCGAGGACGTGACCGCTCTTGCGGTCGGCGTTGTTGGCGACGACGTCGAAGGCGCACACCGTCCGCAACACGTCCTCGCGGCCGCCGGCGTCGAACAGGGTGAAGTAGTGCTGCTCGTAGTCGGCCGCCACGAAGAGCTGCAAGGATCCGGGCCCGTACGGGCCGTCGACCCGTTCGACGGTGGGAGGGACCAGACCCCACCCGAGCGCCTCGGACAGCACATAGGCCACCACCTCGCGACGGTAGAGCCCGTCGGGGAAGTCCCACAGAGAACGCTCGCCCCGGGCCGGCTTGTACACGGCATGGATCGGCTCGGGGCCACCGGGATCGAGCGTCACCAGAAAGGTGAGGTTCGAGCTCCACGGGAGCCGGCCCGCGACGGAGAGCGCCGACGTCCGGAGCAGCTCGGCGACCGAGTCCAGTCCGGGACCGACGTCGGGCCTCCAGCCCGTCACACGGCCGGCGGGCGGTGGCCGTTGGTCCGCGGACACTCGTGTCCTGAGGGATCGAGCGGTGAGCCGCACAGCGGGCATGGTGGCCGGCCGGATTCGACCAGCTTGGTGGCCTGGATGGCGAACCCGGCGGCCTGCTCTCGGGAGATGGACAGCCGGGCGATGGCCCCCGTCTCCTCGTCGGGCACGAGCTCCTCGATGACCAGGACGATCCGGTCGTCGCTCTCGTCGTAGGACACCCCGATCGTCCCGACCACCCAGGCCGGCTCGGCCGGTTCCTCCAGAGCCAGCTCGTCGGGCAGGTGGCCGGGACGCGGTTGGTCCCTGACGATCCGGGCCAGGTAGTCGGCCACCACGGCCACCTGCTGCTTCTCGATCTTGAGGGTCAGGAGGACCGGCCCCTGGCGGCACTGGAGCAGGAAGAGCCGATCGCCGACCGGCCCGACAGTGCCGACCGTGATCCGCTCCGGGGCGGAGAGGTCGTAGCCCTCGCTCATGACCGGACCAGCTCGGCCAGCGACGCGGTGGAATTGACGGTGAGGACGTGGGGTGTGGGGCCGTAGGCCACCGCCGACACGGAGCACGGTGCGATGGTCAGCCGCTGGAACAGGTCGAGATGGGTCCCGGCCGCCGAGGCCACCGCGGCCTTGATCGGGTCGGCATGGGACACCGCCACGATGGTGCTGCCCGGGTGGCGCTGGGCCAGCCGCCTGATGGTCGACGCCATACGGGCCTGCATCTCGAGGAAGGACTCGCCCCCGGGGAAGCGGAACCCGCTCGGCCCGCGCTGGACCTCCTGCCATTCGGGCTTCTTCACCAGCGCGCTCAGCCGCGCCCCGGTCCAGGAGCCGAAATCGCATTCGATCAGCCCTCGCTCGGAACGCACCCGCAATCCGAGCCGTCGGGCGATCGGCCGGGCCGTCTCGGTGGTCCGCTCGAGGGGCGAGGCGTAGACGGCGGCCGGCCGGAAGGGCCCCGACGGGCCGGCGTCGGCGATGCGGTCCGCCACCGCTCTGGCCTGGGCCTCGCCATCGGCCGAGAGATGCAGCCCGGGAGCCCGTCCCGGCAGGATCTTCCCGGTGGTCGGCGTGGCGCCGTGGCGGACCAGCAGGACCACGGTCGGTCGGTCGGGCTTCCGTCGGCTGGCCACGCCCGTTCACCGTACTCCGTCGCCGTCTCGGCCCAACCGGGCGCGACGGGCCCACGAAGGGCTGTCGGGTGGGGCGCTGGTTGGCGGATGCCGGCGAGGACGGGCCGAGCCCAACCCGTCCTCTCCCCGATCAGGTGGGGGTGGTGGCGGGCAGCCGGCCGGGCATGGCCACCGCCGTCGTGGGCCAGCGTCGCCGGCTGACCCGCGCCAGCCGGTGGAGCAGGGCGATGGCGCCCGGGTCGTCGTCACCGGGCCTGGTCTCGAGGGCACCACCGGCGATCATGGCATCGAGGAGCTCCCGACCCTGCTCGGTGCGGACGATGGTCAGCGTCCAGTCGTTGAAGGCCCCGATGCCGCCGGTGGAGATGTCGGCGTGCTCGGCGGCGAAATCGGGGCACGAGGTGCAGCCCTCCCTGGTCCAGGCGTGGGCTTCCTTGAGGGGGATCTCGTGGTAGTTCCCGTCCCGGGTCCACACCTGGAAGACGCCCTTGATGTTCATCTTCTCGATGTCCGCCCGGGCGATGCCGTAGCGCGCTTCGAACAGCTCGGGGAAGATGGCGTCGTCGAACGTCTTCGAGCACATCAGCCCGATGGTGAGGGACAGGCGGCGGGCGATCTTGCCCGCCTTGCGGGCTTTCATCACCGGGGCGGCGGATGCCTGGCACCCCATCCCGACCAGGGCGATGCGCTCGGCTCCGGCCTCGATGGCCCGCGGGTAGGCCAGCGGGTTGGCCGAGTAGGTGTAGCGGGACCCTGCCGCGGCCAGGACCTCGGCCCGGGTGGTGGCGACCCCGGGGACGGCCTTCCAGGTCGAGCCGTCCCCTTCGAGGTCGGAGACCAGGGCGGCGTCGATCACATCGTGTTCGAGCGCCCAGATGAGAAGAGCGGAGACCAGCCCGCCGTCCTGCCCGAGCTCGAGCACCTCGGGATCGGTGGTGCGCACCAGCAGGACGTCGGAGGACACCCCGATGTCCTCTTCCGGGGTCCGCTCGCGCCCGAAGAGATGGGTGTCGATCTCGGTCTCCCACAGCCTGAACCTCGGGCAGGCCCGGGTGCACATGGTGCAGCCCTTGACCCCGTGGGTGCAGCTCTCCGGCCCGCCTTCGGCGTCGATGTGAAAGGGCTTGTAGCGCCCGCCGGTGTCGTCGTAGGCGAGGACGTCGTAGGGGCAGGCCACGATGCACGCCGCGCAGCCCGTGCACAGGCCGGAGGTGACCACTTCGGTGAACAGCTCGGCCCAGTGAGGTTTCTCGGGGGGCATGGACTCACCCTAGCCAGGGCACCCTGGGCCGGCGGACACGTTGGCTACCCTCGTCCGGTGCCCGAGCTCCCCGAAGTCGAGCGTTACCGCACCGCGGCGGAGACGGTGCTGGCGCGCCCGATCACCTCGGTCACCTCGCCCGACGCCTGGTTCCTCAAAGGGGGCACCACCGGCACGGCACTCGACCAGGCCCTGGTCGGCCAGGCCTTCGTCTCCGCCCGGCGGATCGGGAAGCTCCTCCTGCTCGACGTCGACGGCGGGCCGACGCTCGGGATCCGCTTCGGGATGACGGGGACCCTGGTGGTGGACGGCGCTGTCGCCATCGACCGGCTCCTGTACGCGCCGGCGGCCCGCAACCCCTCCTTCGACCGGTGGTCGGCCCGCTTCGAGGGCGGTGGCGCCATCGTGGTCAGCGATCCGAGGCGGCTCGGTGGGGTGACGCTCGATCCCGACGTATCCCGTCTCGGGCCCGATGCCCTGTCGGTCAGCGTCCCCGACCTGGCCGCCGCCCTGCGGGGATCGGCGACCGCTCTCAAGGCCCGGCTGCTCGACCAGTCGCGGGTGGCCGGCATCGGCAACCTCATCGCCGACGAGTTGCTGTGGCGGGCCGGGCTGTCCCCGCTACGGCCGGCCGGCTCCCTGTCCGCCGTCGAGGTGCGCCGGCTCCACCGCCACCTGGTCGGGACGCTCGACCGGCTCATCGAGCGCGGCGGCTCCCACCTCGGCGACCTCGTCGACCAGCGTCACCGGGACGGGCGGTGCCCCCGCGACGGGGCGGAGCTCACCCGCGCCGTGGTCGGCGGCCGGACCACGTGGTGGTGCCGGCGGCATCAGCGGTGAATGGCACCGCCGCCCGGGGGGTCAGCTGCCCAGCTCGGCGAGGACCTTGTCGGCGTGGCCGTCGGCCTTGACCTGGTACCAGGGCCGGATGATCTTGCCGTCGGCGCCGATCAGGAACGTCGAGCGGATGACGCCGATCGACTTCTTGCCGTAGAGGGTCTTCTCGCCCCAGGCCCCGTAGGCCTCACCCACCTTGTGGTCGGCATCGGTGAGCAGCGGGAACTTGAGGCCGTACTTGGACCGGAAGGCCCGGTGCTTCTCGGCGCCGTCGGCGGAGATCCCGAGCACCGGCACCTCGGCCCGGGTGAAGGCGCGCAGGTTGTCGTTGAACTGGCAGGCCTCCTTGGTACAGCCCGGGGTGTCGTCTCTCGGGTAGAAGTAGACGACGACCCGTTGCCCGCCGAAGTCCTTCAATGAAACCTTGTGGCCGTCCTGGTCGGGCAGCGTGAACCGGGGGGCCCGGTCGCCGGGGCTCAGCTTTCCCATGCTCGGCATCCTTTCCTGAGGGATATCAACGGGTGCGCAGGTGCCTACGATGGCACACCCGGGCGGCGCCGCGGCACGGCGTGGCCCGGGCCCGGTCGGCGTTGACCTGGAGCTGGCCCGGTTCCGGGCTACACTGGACCCCGTGGTCGGGAATCCTCCCTTCCACCGGGGTCTTCCTCATCCTGTTCTCCTGGGCGGCAGCCGTGGCCCGGACGATGGCCCGAGGCGGGCCCGCACCGTCCGTGATTGACACGGGCGATGACGGCCGAGCCGGTCGTCATCGAGCAGATGAGAGAGAGTTCCAGACCCCATGACAACCCTGATCGACCCGTCGGACCGCGTCCTCGGACCGGATGAGGTCGTGCCGTCCGAGGGCGGTGACCCCTGTACGTTCGCCTCGCTGGGCGTCGACCCCGCCCTGGTCGAGGCGCTCGAGCGTCAGTCCATCTTCCAACCGTTCGCCATCCAGGCCATGGCCGTGGCCGACGCCCTGGCCGGCCTCGACGTCTGCGGCAAGGCCAAGACCGGCTCGGGCAAGACGCTGGCCTTCGGGATCCCCCTCCTCCAGCGGACCATGGCCGCCCGGTCCACCCTGCCGGGACGGCCGCGGGCCCTCGTGCTGGTCCCCACCCGGGAGCTCGCCGTCCAGGTGAGCGAAGTACTCCAGCCCCTGGCCCAGGCGGTCGGCCTCCGCATCGCCGCCGTCTACGGCGGGGCGGACATCGAGCGTCAGGTGAAGAAGCTGCGCCGCGGGGTCGATGTGGTCATCGCCACGCCCGGCCGGCTCATCGACCTCGGTGACCGGGGGGAGGTCTCGGTGGCCGACGTCGAGACGCTGGTGCTCGACGAGGCCGACCGCATGGCCGACATGGGGTTCATGCCCCAGGTCGAGTGGGTGTTGCGCCGCCTCGAGCGGCCCCACCAGACCCTGTTGTTCTCGGCCACCCTCGACGGGGCGGTCGACCGCCTGGTGAGCCGGTACATGGCCGCTCCGGTGATGCACGAGGTGGCGTCGCCCAAGACCACCGTCGAGGCCATGGAGCACCGGTTCCTCGAGGTGCACCAGATGGACCGGGTCAAGGTGTGTGCGGCCATCTGCCGCCACACCGACAAGACCCTGGTGTTCGTGCGGACCAAGCGGGGCGCCGACCGGCTGGTGGAGCAGCTGCGCAAGGAGGGGGTCAAGGCGGCCGCCATCCACGGGGACCTCCGCCAGGCCCAACGGGAGCGGACGCTGCGTGACTTCGCCGCCGGCCGGCTCCCGGCCCTCGTCGCCACCGACGTGGCTGCCCGGGGACTCGACATCGACCAGGTCGACGTGGTCGTCCACTTCGACCCGCCGGAGGACCACAAGGCCTACTTGCACCGGTCGGGCCGGACGGCCCGGGCCGGCGAGGCCGGCCTGGTGGTGACCCTGGTCCAGTGGAACCAGACCCTCGAGATCGAGCGCATCCAGGCCCGCATCGGGCTCAAGACCCCGATCGTCGAGATCTTCTCGAACGACCCGCGCCTCGCCGACCTGACCGCCTGGCAGCCGGGCGAGGACTGAGCACCGCTCCTCCCGGCCACTGTCTGGCCCGCTCGATCCGTCCGGCCCCACGAGGAGGCAGAGGTGGCACACGACCACGGCGTCCAGCCGCTCACCGTCGATGCGGGCATCGAGGGGATCGAGCGGATCCTGGTGGTGACGGCCCACCCCGACGATGTCGACTTCGGGGTGGCGGGCTCGGTGGCGGTCTGGACGGATGCCGGGGTGGAGGTGGCGTACTGCATCGTGACCGACGGCGATGCCGGCGGGTCCGACCGGTCGGTCCCCCGTGCCGACATGGCGACCATCCGCCGCAAGGAGCAGACCGAGGCGGCCGGGCTGGTCGGGGTGACCGATGTCACCTTCCTCGGCTTTCCCGACGGGCGGCTGCTGCCCGACCTCGAGCTGCGTCGGGCGATCACCTCGGTGATCCGCCGGTTCCGGCCCGACCGGGTGGTGGCCCAGTCCCCGGAGCGGAACTGGGACCGGATCTATGCCAGCCACCCCGACCATCTGGCCGCGGGCGAGGCGGCGACCTGTGCCGTCTACCCTGACGCCCGCAACCCCTTTGCGTTCCCCGAGCTCCTCGAGGACGGCCTCGAGCCCCATGCCGTGCCCGAGCTGTGGATCATGACCACCGAACGGGCCGATCGGGCGGTGGACGCCACCGAGCAGTTCACCCGCAAGCTGGCCGCCCTGCGCTCCCATCGGAGTCAGGTCGGGGAGGGCGCCGAGCTCGACGGGTTGCTCCGCGCCTGGATGTCGGGGACCGCACTGGCGGCCGGCCTCCCCGACGGAAGGCTGGCCGAGGCGTTCCGGGTGGTGGCCACCAGGTGAGCGCCATCGGGGTGGGGGAGGTCCCGGCCGGGGCGCGCCGGCCCTGGGTCGTGCTCCAGCACGTCGACCACGAGGGCCCGGGCCTCATCGGGGCGGCTCTCGCCCAGGCCGGACTGGACGCGATGGTGGTCCGGCCCGACCGCGGTCAACCGCTGCCCGGCGCCACCTCGATGGCCGGCCTGGTGGTGATGGGTGGGCCGATGGGTGTCCACGACACCGGTACCCATCCGTGGCTGGTGCCCGAGCGTGACCTGATCGCCGAGATGGTCGGGGCCGGCCGTCCCGTCCTGGGGGTGTGCCTCGGCGCCCAGCAGCTGGCCGCCGCCCTCGGGGCGGAGGTGACCACCGGCCCCGGGCTCGAGGTCGGGCTGGGGCGCGTCCAGCTCACCCCGGCGGGCCGGACGGACCCGGTGTTCGGCCCCGAGTACAGCGGCCTCTCCGACCCGGCCATCCCCTGTGTCCACTGGCACCGGGACACGTTCTCCCTCCCGGTCGGCGCCGTCCACCTGGCTGCCACCGCTCGCTATCCCCACCAGGCCTTCCGCTGGGGGGCGGGCGCCTACGGGCTGCAGTTCCACGTCGAGGTCGACCGCATCCTGGCCCGGGCCTGGCGGCCCCATCTGCCCGACGGCGTGACTCTGGGCGGGCCACCGCTGACCGCGGTGGAGACCGTGGGCCGGCGGGTGCTCCGCCGGTTGGTGGCCCACGTGTCCGAGGGCGAATGGCTCGAGCCGCCGGCCCGGACCGGGCCGAGGCGCTGATGGCCCCGGCGACCACCACGGCGGAGGGTGATCGGGCGCCGGAGGGCCCGGGCCCGGTCAAGCCCGAGCTCCGCGGCGTCCTGCACCAGGTGGCGTTCTTCGTCTCGCTGGTGTCGGGCACCGCACTGGTCCTGGCCGCCCCCACCGCCGGGTCGGCGGCGGTGCTGTCCGTCTACGCCCTGTCGATGTCGCTCCTCTTCGGGGTGAGCGCCCTGTTCCACCGCCGGACCTGGGGTCCGGTCGGTCGGCGTCGGATGCGACGGGCCGACCATTCGACCATCTTCATCGCCATCGCCGGGTCGTACACGGCCGTGGCCGGCATCGCCTTGAGCGGCTGGGCCCAGACAGCCGTCCTGGGCGTGGTGTGGGGCGGGGCGGCCACCGGCATCATCCTGCGCCAGGTGTGGCTGGACGCGCCCAAGTGGGTGATCGCCCTGCCCTATGTCGTCGTGGGCTGGGTTGCCCTCCTCGTCCTGCCCCAGCTGTTCCATGCCCTCGGAGCGGCCGGTTTCACCCTGCTGTTGGCCGGGGGCTTGTGCTACTCGGCCGGCGCCGTGGTCTATGCCCGCAAACGGCCCGATCCCCGGCCCGGTGTGTTCGGGTACCACGAGGTGTTCCACGCCTGCACGGTGGTGGGGGCGATCCTCCAGTTCGTGGCCATCGCCTGGTTCGTGCTCCCCCTGGCCGGGTAGCCGGCCGGACCGGTTGGGCTCAGCCGGCCATCTGGCGCAGCATGTAGGGCAGGATCCCGCCGTGGCGGAAGTACTCGGCCTCCATGGGTGTGTCGATGCGCAAGCGCGCCTCGAACTCCACCACCCGGTCGCCGTCGGCGGCCCGAACCACCACCGTCTTCGGCGTGACGCCGTCGTTGAGCGGCGACAGGCCGGTGATGGTGATCACCTCCTGCCCGGAGAGGCCGAGGGTGGCCGCGCTCTGGCCGTCGGCGTACTGGAGCGGCAGCACGCCCATCCCGATGAGGTTGGAGCGGTGGATCCGCTCGAAGCTCTCGGCGATGACCGCCCGCACCCCCAGGAGGGCCGTGCCCTTGGCCGCCCAGTCGCGGGACGAACCTGACCCGTACTCCTTGCCGGCCAGCACCACCAGCGGCACGGCCTCGTCGGCGTAGCGGAGGGCGGCGTCGAAGATGGAGGTCTGCTCCCCGTCGGGAAGGTGCACGGTGACGCCGCCTTCGGTTCCCGGGGCCATCTGGTTGCGCAGCCGCACGTTGGCGAATGTGCCCCGCATCATCACCTCATGGTTGCCCCGGCGCGTCCCGTACGAGTTGAAGTCGGCCGGTCCCACCCCGTGCTCGTGCAGGTAGTGGCCGGCGGGGGTGGTCGGGCTGATGCTGCCCGCCGGCGAGATGTGGTCCGTGGTCACGCTGTCACCCAGCTTGGCCAGAACCCGGGCGCCCATGACATCGGTGACCGGTGTCGGGTCCGTCGACAGCCCTTCGAGGAACGGCGGCCGGAGGACGTAGGTCGATCGCTCGTCCCACTCGAAGGTGTCACCCGAGGGAGCCTGCACCGAGCGCCACCGCTCGTCACCGTCGAACACCGCGGCGTACCGCTGCCGGAACATGTCGGAGCTGAGCGAGTCGCGGATGGCCTCGGTGACCTCATCGGCGGTGGGCCAGAGGTCGGCGAGGTGCACCGGTCGCCCGTCGGCGCCGGTTCCCAGCGGGTCCGTGGTGAGGTCGATGTCCATGGTCCCGGCCAGCGCGTAGGCCACCACCAGTGGGGGGAGGCGAGGTAGTTCATGCGGACGTCGGGATGGATGCGACCTTCGAAGTTGCGGTTGCCCGACAGCACCGAGACCACGGACAGATCCCCGTCTCGCACCGCCTCGGTGACGCCGGGGAGGAGCGGGCCCGAATTGCCGATGCAGGTGGTGCACCCGAACCCCACCAGGTCGAACCCCAGCTCGGCCAGGGGCGAGGTGAGCCCGGCCCGGTCGAGGTAGTCCATGACCACCCGGGACCCCGGTGCCAGTGAGGTCTTCACCCAGGACGGCGGGCGCAGCCCGAGCTCGACGGCCCGCGCCGCCAGCAGCCCGGCCGCCACCATGACCTGAGGGTTGGAGGTGTTGGTGCAGCTGGTGATGGCGGCCAACACGACGGCGCCGTCCCCCACCGTGGTCGTCGGTCCATCGGCCGGTACGGTGTCGCGGGGCGCGGCTCCCGACCGAGGGCGGCCCGGTAGGAGGTCCCGGCCCCGGCCAGAGCGACCAGGTCCTGAGGCCGGGACGGCCCGGCGATGCTCGGCACCACGGTGGCCAGGTCGAGCTCGATGGTCTCGGAGAACACGGGCTCGACGGCACCGTCGGTGTGGAACATCCCCTGTTCCTTGGCGTAGGCCTCGACCAGGTCCACATGATCGGGGTCACGACCGGTGAACCGCAGGTACTCGAGGGTGAGCTCATCGATGGGGAAGATGGCGCAGGTGGCGCCGTACTCGGGCGACATGTTGCCGATGGTCGCCCGGTTGGCCAGGGGCACGGCGGCTACGCCGGGCCCGTAGAACTCCACGAACTTGCCGACCACGCCGTGCTGGCGGAGCAGGTGGGTGATGGTGAGCACCAGATCGGTGGCGGTGGTGCCGGCCGGCTGCTCGCCGGTGAGCCGGAACCCGACCACCGGCGGTAACAGCATGGACAACGGTTGGCCCAGCATGGCTGCCTCGGCCTCGATGCCCCCCACGCCCCAGCCGAGCACCCCGAGCCCGTTGACCATAGTGGTGTGGGAGTCGGTGCCGACCAGCGTGTCGCAGTAGGCCCGGCCGTCCTCGGTGGCGAAGACCACCCTCGACAGGTACTCGAGATTGACCTGATGGCAGATGCCGGTTCCGGGCGGCACCACCCGGAACCCGTCGAACGCCTGCTGGGCCCAGCGCAGGAGCTGGTACCGCTCGATGTTGCGCTGGTACTCGATGTCGACGTTCTCGTCGTAGGCCCCGGCGTGCCCCGATGCCTCGGCGATCACCGAGTGGTCGATGACCAGCTCCACCGGGACGAGCGGATTGACCTTGCCCGGGTCCCCGCCGAGAGCGGCCAGGGCGTCGCGCATGGCGGCCAGGTCGACCACCCCGGGGACGCCGGTGAAGTCCTGCATGAGGACCCGCTCGGGGGTGAGGGCAATCTCCGCCGCGTCGGCGTGGCCGAGCCCGTGGCGTTCGGGGTGGCCGGCCCAGCCGGCCACCGCCTCGATGTCGGCCGGGCGCACGGCCATGCCGTCCTCGTGGCGGAGGAGGTTCTCCAGGACCACCTTCATCGAGTACGGGAGCCGGGCGACGTCGAACCGGTCGGCCAGGGCCATGACCCGGAAGATCTCGTAGCTGCGGTCGCCGACCTCGAGGGTGGCGCGGGCGCCGAACGAATCAGTGGCGACGTGAGGGGAGGATTGGGCCATGGCTCCATTCTGCTCCTGCGACGGTTCGCCGGCCACCGGCGGCCACGCTCAGATGCGGGTGCGATAGCGGCGGACCGCCAGGGGGGTCAGCACGAGGAGGAGCCCGACCGACCACAGCACCGACTGGATGACCCAGCTGGCGGTCGGACCGCCGATCATGAGAGCCCGGCAGGCCGAGACCGTCACGCTCACCGGCTGGTAGGTGGCAAACCCCTGTAGCCAGGCCGGCATCGAGGACACCGGCACGAACGCCGAGGAGGCGAAGGTGAGCGGGAACAGCAAGGGGAACGAGATGACCTGGGCCACCTCGCTGTTCGGGGCGGACAGCCCGATCACCGCGAACCCCCACGAGATGGCGTAGGCGAAGAGCAGGATGACCAGGATCCCGGCCAGGTAGGCGAGCGCGCCGGTGGTGGGCCGGAACCCCACGATGAGGCCGACGACGGTGATGATGATCACGGTGAGCACGTTGCGGCAGAGGTCGGCCGTGGTCCGGCCGGCCAGCACCGCCGAGCGGGCCATGGGCAGGGCCCTGAAGCGTTCGATGATCCCCTTCTGCAGGTCCTCGGCCAGTCCGATGCTGGTCTGGACCGAGCCGAAGGCCACCGTCTGCACGAAGATGCCGGGCATGAGGTAGTTCACGTAGCTGGTGCCCTCCACATGGATGGCTCCCCCGAAGACGTAGACGAACAGCAGCACGAACATGATGGGCTGCACCGTCGAGAAGAACAGGGCTTCGGGGATGCGCGTGTAGCTGATGATGTTGCGCTTGGTGACGGTCAGCGTGTCGGACAGGGCCCACCGCAGCCGGACACCCACCCGATGTCGAGTGGGGGGCGCCCGAGACGGTCGGAGCGACGACGGCGGTGGTCATGACGGTCCCCCTGTCCCGGCCGACACGGTGGCCGGCCGACGACCGCGCCGATCGTCCTCGATGGTCTCGTTCTCGGTCGATTCGGTCTCGTCCTCGGCCCGGCGGCCGGTGAGGGCGAGGAACACGTCGTCGAGGCTGGGCTCCCGCAGGGTGAAGGCGACCGGGACGATCCCTTCCTGGTCGAGGGAGCGGAGACCGGCCATGGCCGCCTCGGGCCCGAGGTCCACCGTCACCTCCACCACCGTCCCGTTGGTCACCGGCGTGTGAGGCCCGAGCGCGTCGAGGAGCCCGGCGGTGCGCCCGGCGTCCTCGATGGAGCCCAGCCCGACCTCGAGCACGGTGGCGCCGAGGTCGGCCTTCAACTGGGCCGGGGTGCCCTCGGCGATGACCCGTCCGTGGTCGAGCACGACCAGGGTGTTGGCCAGCCGGTCGGCCTCCTCGAGGTACTGGGTGGTGAGCAGGACCGTCGTCCCTCCTCCCACCAGTTGCTCGATGACCTCCCACAGGTTGTTGCGGCTTTGCGGGTCGAGACCCGTCGTCGGCTCGTCGAGGAACAGGACGAGCGGACGCGCCACGAGCGCGGCGGCCAGGTCCAAGCGGCGCCGCATGCCTCCCGAGTAGGTCTTGAGCGTGCGGTCGCCCGCATCCTCGAGGTCGAACTGGCGCAGCAGCTCCCGCGCCCGGTCGCCCACCGAGGGCCGGGGCAGATGGTTGAGGTTCCCCACCATCTCGAGGTTCTCTCGGCCGGTCAGGTTCTCGTCGACGGCGGCGTACTGCCCGGCCAAGCCGATGAGGCTGCGCACCAGGCCGGCTTCCTTGGCCACGTCGTGCCCGAGCACCCGGGCCGAGCCATGGTCGGCCCTGAGGATGGTGGTGAGGATACGCACCGCCGTGGTCTTGCCCGAGCCGTTGGGCCCGAGCAGGCCGAAGACGGTTCCCTCCTCCACGTTGAAGCTCACCCCGTCGAGGGCATGGACTTCGTGCTTGCCGGCGAAGGTCTTTCCGAGGGCATGGGCCTCGATGGAGTACGGCATGGGAGCGGTCATCCTGTCTGATCGGTCGCGAGCTTCGGGCTGTCGCCCGGGGGTCGTGGCGGGCCGGGTGGAGGACGAACGCCCGGCGTGCCGCATCTTACGAGGAGCTGCTGCCGCTCCGAACAGGACGCGGCCACCGCTCGCACGGCCGGCCCGCCACCGGTAGCCTTCGGGCCATGCAGCCCGGCGACCAGGCCCCCGACTTCGAGCTTCCGGACGAGGACGGCACGCCGCGGCGCCTGAGCGAGCTGGCGGCACACGGTCCGGTCGTGCTGTTCTTCTACCCGGCCGCCATGACCCCCGGCTGCACCGCCGAGAGCTGTCATTTCCGCGACATGAAGGCGGAGTTCGAGGCGGTGGGCGCGCAGCGGGTGGGCATCAGCGCCGATCAGGTGGAGAAGCAGAAGCGCTTCTCCGACAAGCACTCGTTCGACTACCCGCTGCTGTCGGACCCCGACGGCGCCGTCGCCACCCAGTTCGGGGTGCGCCGGCGCTTCACCAAGCTCTCGCCGACCAAGCGGGCCACGTTCGTGATCGGCCAGGACCTGAAGGTCGTCGACCTGATCCAGAGCGAGGTGCGCATGAACGTGCATGCCGATCGGGCCCTCGCCTCACTGAAGCAGCTGTCGGCCTCCTAGCCCGACCGGGGCCCGCCGCCCTGGTCCCCCACCGTCCCTGATCGGGCGTCGTTCCGATGGAAAGCTGTGGTCATGGACGCACGGTGGGACCGGCCCGCATGAGCCCCGTGCCGGGAAGCGGCCGCGCCGAGCAGCTGGCCCAGGCGGTCGCCGAGCGGGTGGTCAGCATCGTGATGGATGCCATCGACATGGACGCGCTGCTCGACCGCATCGACGTCGACGCGGTGATCGCCCGCGTGGATGTGGACTCGGTGGTCAGCCGGGTCGATGTCGACCACCTCATCGACCGGGTCGACGTCGAGAAGATCATCGAACGGGTGGACGTGAAGAAGATCGTCGAACGCATCGACATCGACGCGGTGATGGAGCAGACGGAGCTGGGGTCGATCATCGCCCGCTCGACGACCGGCGTGGCCTCGGAGGTGCTTGACCTCATCCGGTCCCAAGGAGTGGGCCTCGACGACTTCGTGGCCCGGTGGGTCAACCGGATCCTCCGACGCCGGCCCGAGGACCTGCCGCTCGGTCCGGCCGCCCTGGTCCCATCGGCGGCCGTCACCTCGGGGCCGGAGCCCGGGCCGGTGGCGGTGGACGGCTGATGGCGAGGAGCGTGGCCGGTGCGCCGGTCGAGGGAAGACAGGGCCACTACGCCGGGGCGATCACCCGCCTGGTGGCGTTCGCCGCCGACGTCGGGGCATCGTGGGGACTGTTCACCCTCGGGGCTGCGGCGCTGACCTTCTCGGTGCAGCTCGTGACCGGGCACAAGTTCACGCTGACCAACTACCAGCTCGCCTCACTGCTGGCCGCAGCGGTGTGGGAATTCGTCTACTTCGCCTACCAGTGGTCGCTCAGCGGGAAGACCATCGGCATGGCCGTGCTCGGCATCCGGGTGGTCCGAGCCGATGGCACCGCCATCGGGATCAGACAGGCCGTCCTTCGGACCCTGACCCTCCCGCTCAGCTTCCTTCTCCTCGGCCTCGGCTTCCTCGGCATCCTCACCAACCGCCACCGCCGTGCCCTGCACGACAATCTGGCCGGGACGGCTGTGGTCTACTCGTGGGACGCCCGGGCGGCCCGGCTCCGCTGGCTGGCCAAGCAGGACGCCGCCGACCCGGCCTGAGGAGGTCCGTAGACGGGCATGAGCGTGCTGTTCCCCCGGGCATGCCGGTCGGTGGCGATCGGCGCAGTCCATCTGCCCCGATGGCTGGACCTGGACGATCAGCGGACCCTGGTGAGCTCGTGCCGGGGGTGGGGGGAGGCGGCCGGGGGTTTCCGGTCGCCTCGCATGCCTCGGGGCGGCACGATGTCGGTGCAGATCACCTGTCTCGGATGGCACTGGTACCCGTACCGCTATGCCCGGACGGTGGAGGACGGCGACGGCCGGCCGGTGGCCCCGTTCCCGGCCTGGCTCGGCGAGCTGGCCCGGGCCGCGGTGGCCGCCGCCCTGGCCGTCGACGGTTCCGTCGTTACCGGGTCCGGACCAGCGCCCTCGAATCCTGACCCCGGCGCCTACGAGCCCGATGTGGCCCTGGTGAACTGGTACGGGTCGGACGCCCGCATGGGCATGCACGTCGACCGCGAGGAACCCAGCCCGACTCCGGTGGTGTCGCTGAGCCTCGGCGACACCTGCGTGTTCCGCTTCGGGACGCCGACCGGACGCGGGCGGCCGTGGACCGACGTCCTGCTCGAGTCCGGCGATCTCTTCGTGTTCGGCGGTCCGTCGCGGCGCGCCTACCACGGAGTGCCGAAGGTGATCGTCGGCACGGCGCCGGCGGGCATCGGGCTCGACCGCGGGAGGTTCAACATCACGGTGCGAGAGACGGGCCTCGCCGGGGCGATCTAGCGCCGACGGGGCGGCCCGTCTCAGTGGGCCAGCCCGAGGTCGCCGGCCAGGTTGGCCACGATCTCGTCGAAGAGGACGGCCGGCTCGAGAACGGTGCTCCGCCAATGACCGAAGACCTCGAGGCTGATCACCCCGACGATGGTGGCCCAGGCCTGCAGCACACGGGCCACCACCGCGGTCGGGAGGTCGAGTAGGAGGCTGTCGGCCACCGGTTGCAGGCTGGAGCCGAGGGCCTCCGGTTCTCCGGGGGTGGCCGGCGGGGCGATGTGGAGGTGGCCACCGCGTCGGGCCTCCACCACCGGGCCGACCAGGGCCGTGGCCAGCCGGGCGTAGGGGACGATGGTGGCCGGTGGCGCCTCGTACCCGGGCACCGGCGACCCGAAGATGAGCCCCCACTCGTGGGGATGCCCGCCCGCCCAGGCCCGCATGGCCCGAGGAACGGCCGGCCACGAGTCGACGGCGCTCCGCTCGCGCTCGGAGGCGGTGGCTGATGCCTGTTCGGCGCAGTCGGCCAGCGACTCGTAGGCGTCGAGGATGAGCGCGCTGAGGAGGTCGTCGCGGCTGGCGAAGTAGCGGTAGAGGGCGGAGGGGGCCATCTCCAGGTCGCGGGCGATCGAACGCAGGGAGAGGGCGACGGCTCCGTCCCGGGCCAGGTGGGCGCGGGCCACGCCCAGGATCTCGCCGGTCAGTTCCTGTCGGACCCGGTCCCGGGCCGAGCGGGGTGCGGACATGGGGACATTCTGACTGTTCTGTGTCGCGAACACAAGTACTTGACAAGAACACTGTTCTCAATGATGATCAGTAGTCGTAGATCACCGACGACCAGGAGGCCCCCCATGCCAGAGTCCCCCCATTACCAGCGCCCGGACTGGTTCACCCGCAAGGTCATCACCCCGGTCCTGAACTTCCTCATGCGGTTGGGGATCAGTGTCTGGGGCTCACGGGTGCTCGAGCACCGCGGGCGGAAGTCGGGACAGCCCCATCACACCCCGGTCAACCTGCTCAGCATCGACTCGGACCAGTACCTCGTCGCCGCCCGGGGCGAGACCGAGTGGGTCCGCAATGTGCGGGCCGCGGACGGGCGGCTGGTGCTGATCCTCGGGCGCCACCGGGAGGAGTGCACGGCAGTCGAGATCCCCGCCGCCGAACGGATGCCGATCCTTCGCGCCTACCTCCGTCGGTGGAAGTTCGAGGTCGGGATGTTCTTCGAGGGGGTCGGTCCCGACTCGACCGACGAGGAGTTCGCCGCCATTGCCGACCGGCACCCGGTGTTCGTCCTCCGGTAGGTGGGCGGCCAGGAGCGGTGGGTGCCGGCCTCGGGCCAGCGCTCCCGGATCTCGGCCGACGAGCCGAGTTCCCCGCGCTGAGCCGAGACGCAGGCGCGGTCCGGGCGTAGAGTCGGGCCATGGCTCGTCTGGACATTCCCGAGGGTGAGGGCGGCAACGCGGTACAGGTATGGTCCCTGCGACCGGAGATGGGTGCCGCGGTGAACAGGTTGGTGGATGCCGCCTACAACAAGAGCATCCTCCCGGTCCGGGTGCGCGAGGCAGCTCGGATGCGCATTGCCCAGCTCAACGACTGCACGGTGTGCCTCACCTTTCGCGCCGACAAGGTGAAGGCCCAAGGCCTGACCGAGGAGTTCTACTGTCACATCGGCAGCCACGATGACGGTTCCGCGTTCAGCCCGGAGGAGCGCCTGGCCATGGAGTACGCAGAGCGGTTCGCTCTGGACCACCTGGGGATCGACGATGTCTTCGTGGGCCGTCTCCGCCAGTCCTTCTCCGATCCCGAGATCCTCGACCTGACGATCTGTCTCGCTGCCTTTCTCGGGCTGGGCCGTACGCTCCGGGTGCTGGGCATCACGGAGACCTCGTTGACCGACGTCTGAGCCGTCCGGCTCGAGATCGGCGCTCCGTCGGAGGCTCGGCCAGAGGCGGAGCGGTGATCAAGGAGGTGGGATGGGTCGTTTCCAACAGCCCCGCCCCGATCACCCCCAGGCAACCGGTGGTACCGCCCCTGATCAGCTGATCCGGCCGGGCGGGAGGGTGCGCCCACAGACGAGGAGGGCGAGATCACCGGCCGCACCCCTGACCGGCGTGCCCGATCCGAAGGCCCAATCCATGTCGGTCGTCTCCAGGCGGAGACCGTCGAGGTCGAAACCGAAATGGGCGTGCGTCCCGCCCTGGGTGAGGTTGTCCAGGACCGAGCGAATGGACGGGTCCGGCGGCCGTCGGCTCGCACCGAGCGGAACGGTGATGTCCAGTCCGTGGATGACCACGTGGTTGAGGGCACCGGCCTGGCCACCACCGGGTGGGGTCCACTGGTGCATCACGCCGTCGCGCAGGTCGGCGAGGAGGGTACTGACCGGCAGGGCGGCGTCACGGTCGGCCACTACATTGGAGAGGCGGGTGAAGTCACCCCCGCAGTCTCGGAGCTGGGCGCCGAATTGCTCAGGCGAGTATCGGACGGGCATGGTGAGGTGCGCAACGACCTCGCGGACGCGCCAGCCTTCGCAGAGTGACGGGATGTCCCACCCCGAGTCCGGCAGCTGGTCGAGCAGGTCGGCCAACGCCAGGAACTCGGCGGTCACGGCGGATTGCAGGTCGATGTCGGTCGTCGGGTCCATCGCAGGTCACGACCCCCTTCGTCGAGCACCTCGCGGTGGGCGCTCCCCATTCTGACCGTCCGGGTGCCTCGATTTCATCGGTACCGCCCGAACCGCGGCCCTTCTTCGGGAACCGGCACCGTAGTGCCGGGCAGAGGGCTCAGCCCCTGGCCGGTGAGGTGCCGTCCACGTTCCATCCGTCCTGTCAGTCGGTGTGCAGGGTGTTGGCCAACCGTTGGTGCGCCAGGTCGACCGCTATGCCGGCTTTTCCCAGACCGAGATGTGTTTCGTGCTGTCGCTGGTGAATGGCTCACGGTTCCAGCCGCTCCAGCGCTCGCGGAGGGCCATCCCGGCAATTCGCGCCATCAGGTCGAGCTCGGACGGCCACACGTAGCGGTATGGCATCGAGAAGACCTCGCCCCGGCCGTCGGCGACCCAGTAATGGTGGGAGATTCCGTGTTGGGTGGCGACGTCGAGCTCGTCGACTCCCAGGTGCGGCGGGTTCACCGCGAACGCCCGGACGGTCTCGCCGGGTGGGAGTCGCTGAAGCGCAGGAACCTCCACCTCGATCACGAAGCATCCGCCGGGTTCCAGATGCGCGGCGACGTTGCGGAAGCAGTCAACCTGCTCGTCCTGGGTGGTCAGGTTCTCGATCGTGTTGTACACGAGGTAGGCCAACCGGAAGGTCCCACTCACCCTGGTGGTGGCGAAGTCGCCGATCGTCACGCCGATGCCGTCCGCGCCGGGCTTCGCCTGCAGACGCGCCACCATGGCGGCAGAGAGGTCAATTCCGAGTACGGGAACCCCCCGTTGGCTGAGCGGCAACGCGATGCGGCCGGTGCCGATGCCGAGTTCGAGCGCCCTGCCTTCTCCGGCCAGATCGGCAAGGAAGCTCACCGTCGGACCAACGACCACAGGATCGAACAAGTCCGCGGAGCCGGCGTCGTACCCCTCCGCTACGTGCTCATCGAAGTGGACCTCGGGCACGGGCGCACTGTGCCACAAGCCCCGGCGAGCCGCCACCACCTTCCCCCCGGATCCGGACAACTCCTTCGGGGACGAGCCGAGTCCGCCCGCGA
This sequence comes from uncultured Acidimicrobiales bacterium, assembly GCA_963727075.1. Lineage (GTDB taxonomy): Bacteria > Actinomycetota > Acidimicrobiia > Acidimicrobiales > RAAP-2 > Bog-756. The sequence goes on along the minus strand of CAVSET010000001.1, from coordinate 402,536 downwards.
GCGGAGAGGGGAAGGCCTGCTTCTCACTCTGTGATGGTCACGGACTGGTCGATGCTCACCAGCCGGAAATGGCTACAAGAGGCCGGCTCCGATGGCCAGCACTACCATAACGAGCACCGCACCGCCCGCCAATGCGGCCGGGCGCTCAGCGGATGAGGCTCGTGAGCCCAGAACCGTGGACGGACCAACTACCATCAGAAACTCCGGCGTCGTGGGCGACCGCGATCTCGATCAATCGGCAGTTTGGCTTCGCAGCGTTTCCACTTCGATGCGGAGAGACTCCGCTTCTGGCGCTCCGACCTGTATCTCGATGAGCTTCCGCCGGCTGGCGGATCCTCGAACAAGAGAAATGGATCGCCGGGGCAGCGCGAGGGCCTGGGCGACCGCCTTCAGCGCAGCTTCAGTTGCTCGCCCATTATCGGCACGTTCGACTACCCGCACGACCAGAGCGCCATCGTATTCTCCGCCAACACCGGTGCTCGATGCACTCGGTCGAACGTGGATCGCTAAGCGCATCCAGCCAGTCTGACCGACACTGACCTGTCACATGTCGCCGGCCAAGCGGCAGACGAGGGGCAGAGTGTCGGAGTGGCATCGTGGTAGACCTCGCCAGACGCGAAGTGTCCGAGCACGCCGCGGATCGTCCATTCCGCTCATAGCGAGGGCCCATCTCATTGAGCTGGTTCAAGGCTGGCACAGAACCGACCATGAGCAGGATCCGAACCTTTGGCGGTCGCTAACGGAGGGTGGGGAGTTTGAAGACCCTTTGTCCCCTCTTCCTCCCGCCATCACAATTTGCGCCCTCGGCAGGACTCGAACCTGCGCACACGGCTCCGGAGGCCGATGCTCTATCCGCTGAGCTACGAGGGCGGGCGGCCGGCGGGGACGGCAACAAGGAGAGGTCCAGTTGCTCGTTCAGCTGGCCCGACAACCTTAGTGCGACCCCCTGGTTGAGTCTCCGGCACACAGCGGGTGCCGCCCGAGGACGTAACCTCGCAGCAGCATGTCCACCCGCGACCTCCTTGCCCGTGCCATCAGCCGCGCTGCCGCCACGGTGGCGGAGCGGGACGGCCTAGCGCTCGCCGTCGACCCGGATGTCGTGCACCTCGAACGCCCGGCCCGGCGGGAGCACGGTGACTGGTCGACCACCATCGCCATGGTGGCCGCCAAGCAGGCCGGGACCAACCCGAGAGCACTGGCCGAATCCCTGGTGGAGGTGTTGAAGGCCGATCCGCCACCTCACACGGTGGACGTGGAGATTGCCGGGCCGGGGTTCATCAATTTCCGGCTCGACGACGGCTGGCTCTACGACGCCCTCGCCGAGGTGCTGGCCGACGGAGAGGAGGGCTATGCCCGACCGGACGTCGGCCACGGTGAGCGGGTCCAGGTCGAGTTCGTGTCCGCCAACCCGACCGGTCCCATTCACGTGGGCAACGGCTGGTGGGGGAGCTATGGCGACGCCCTGGCCCGGGTGCTGGCCCGTTCAGGACATGTGGTCAGCCGGGAGTACTACGTCAACGACACCGGGGGCCAGATCCGGACCCTCGGGGAGAGCCTCATCGCCCGCCGCCGGGACGAGCCGGTGCCCGAGGGCGGCTACCAGGGCGAGTACGTGACCGAGCTCGCCGCCCTCTACGAGGGCCCGGACGACGTGACCGTGGCCGGGCAATGGGCGGCGACTCGGATCCTCGACCACATCCGAGCCTCGCTGGCGTCGGTGGGCATCGTCTTCGACGAGTGGTACAGCCAGGCCTCCGTCGAGGAGAGCGGGGCGGTCGACGAGACCATCGAGCTCCTGGCCGGGAAGGGCCTGGTGTTCGAGCAGGACGGGGCCATCTGGTTCCGCGCCACCGCCATGGGCGACAACCGCGACCGGGTGTTGCGCAAGTCCAACGGTGATGCCACCTACCTGGCCGGCGACATCGCCTACCACCGCGACAAGTTCCTGGTGCGTGGCTTCGACCGGGTCATCGACGTGTTCGGCGCCGACCACCACGGCCAGGCGGCCAGCCTGAAGGCCGGGGTCGAGGCCCTCGGGGTGGACCCGGATCGGCTGGAGGTCAAGCTCGGGCAGATGGTCTCACTGGTCGATGGCGACGAGGCGGTGAAGATGGGCAAGCGGGCTGGGAACGCGGTCACGCTCGACTCGCTGGTCGCCGACATCGGCCCCGACGCCACCCGGATCCTCAGCCTGATGAGCTCTCTCGACCAGGCCACCACCTTCGACGTCGCCGCGGTGAGGGAGCAATCGGTGGAGAACCCGGTGTACTACGTGCAGATGGCCAGCGCCCGCATCGGTGGCGTCGGCCGCAAGGCCCGGGAGCGTGGCGTGACGCGGGCGCCGCTCTCCGACGTCGATCTCTCGCTCCTCGTCCACCATCGCGAGCTCGAGCTCATCCGGTGCCTCGAAGAGCTCCCCGAAGTGGTGGCTGATGCGGCCGTCGATCGGGCTCCCACCAAGGTCACCGCCTGGGTCCGACGCCTGGCCACCTGCTTCCACGGTTTCTACCACGACTGCCCCATCCTGAGCCCGGAGGTGGACTCCGGTCTGGCCCAGGCCCGACTGTGGTTGGTCGAGGCCACCCGGATCGGGCTGACCATCGGGCTGGGGCTCCTGGGCGTCTCGGCACCGGAGACGATGTGAGGAAGGCTCGCCGGAGGCCCGAGCTGTCCCGCCACCAGCGCCCGACGGACCCGGTCGACCCGGCGTTGCTACCCATGACCGCCGACCTCGGCGCCACGGGACGCCTCCGTGTCGGCGGCGTCGACCTGCTCGACCTGGCCGAGGAGTTCGGCACCCCGCTGTTCGTCTACGACGAGGCCCACCTCCGAGCGACCTGCCGAGCGGCCGTCGAGGCCTGGGGTGATGGCGTTGCCTATGCCACCAAGGCCTTCCTCTGCACCGCCATGGCCAAGCTGGCCTTCGTCGAAGGCATGTGCCTCGACGTCTCGACGGGAGGTGAGCTCCACGTGGCCCGCTCGGCCGGCGTCCCCGCCGAACGGCTCGTGCTCCATGGCAACAACAAGTCCGACGAGGAACTGTCGACGGCCCTGGCGCTCGGTGTCGGGCGGATCGTCATCGACTCGTTCGACGAGATCGACCGCCTCGAGCAGCTCCTGTCCAAGGACCCGGCACCGGCGCACTCGTCGGACGCGGCCACGCCCCGGCCCAAGGTGCTCGCCCGCATCACCCCGGGTGTCGAGGTCCACACCCACGAGTTCGTTCGCACCGGCCAGGACGACACCAAGTTCGGGTTCGGGCTGGCCTCCGGAGCGGCGGCGCAGGCGGTGGAGCGGCTCTCGGGCCTCGACTCGGCCGGCGTCGTCGAGTTCGTCGGGATCCACGCCCATCTGGGAAGCCAGGTGTTCGCCCTGGCCCCGTTCGCCCGGGCCATCGAGGTGCTGGCCGGGTTTTTTGCCCCACTCGGGCTCCCCGAGCTGGTGGTCGGCGGTGGGCTCGGTGTGGCCTACGTGAACGGGGAACAGGCGCCGACCATGGCCGAGTGGGCCGCGTCGGTCCGCCAGGCCTGCCGGGACGCCGGGATCGCCGAGTCCGTGCGGGTCACCGCCGAGCCCGGCCGTTCGATCGTGGCCGCGGCCGGCATCACCCTCTACCGGGTGGGCACGATGAAGGACGTGGCCGGGCACCGGACCTACGTGTCGGTCGACGGGGGGATGAGCGACAATCCACGCCCGGTGCTCTACGGCAGCGGGTACGAGGCTTTCGCGCCGCGCGAGGCGGATGCCGAGCGCCCCCTTCCGATACGACTGGTGGGAAAGCACTGCGAGACCGGCGACGTCGTCGTGTCCGAGGGCTTCGTGCCGGTCGACCTCGGCGTCGGGGACATCCTGGCCACGCCGGTGACCGGCGCTTACGGCCATTCGATGGCCTCCAACTACAACAAGGTCCCCCGGCCGGCCGTTGTCTTCGTGGCCGACGGCGCCGCCCGCACGGTCGTCCGCCGGGAGACCCTCGACGACCTGGTGCGCTTGGACCTGTGATCGCCGTTCGCAGCAGGGGTCAGCGGTAGCGTGAACGGGTGACCATGGCGCCGGCGTCGAAACATGTGGTGCGGATCGCCGTGCTGGGGTGTGGCAACGTCGGTTCGGCCCTGGTCGGTGTCCTCCAGGACCGGGCCGACGACCTGCTGGTGCAGAGCGGAGCTCGTCTCGAGGTGGCAGGCATCGCCGTAGGTGACCTGTCGCGCCAGCGGGATCCCCATGTCCCGGTCGGGCTCCTGACGGCCGAGCCGGCCGAGCTGGTGACCGACCCGTCCATCGACATCGTCGTGGAGCTGATCGGGGGTGTGGCGCCGGCCGCGGACCTGATCCGCACCGCCTTGAAGTCGGGCAAGCCGGTGGTCACGGCCAACAAGGCCCTGCTCGCCTCCCCCGAAGGCGTCGCCCTGCGGAGTCTGGCCAAAGAGCAGGGCGTCGACCTGCTGTACGAGGCGGCGGTGGCCGGTGCCATTCCCCTGGTCCGTGCCCTCCGCGAGTCGCTGACCGGTGAGCGGATCCTCAGGGTCATGGGGATCGTCAACGGAACCACCAACTTCATCCTGACCGAGATGGGCGAGCGGGACGCCGCCTACGCCGATGTGCTGGCCGAGGCGCAGGCGCTCGGATTGGCCGAACGGGACCCGACCGCCGACGTGGAGGGGTTCGACGCCGCGTCCAAGGCGGCCATCCTCGCCGGGGTGGCGTTCGGCTACGACGTGGCCGACACGGACGTGATGCGCGAGGGGATCACCGCCATCGAGGCGGCCGACATCGAGTTCGCCGACCGGCTCGGCTATGCGGTGAAGTTGCTCGCCATCGTGGAGAGGGCGGGCGATGACGCGGTGTCGGTGCGGGTCCACCCGGCCATGGTGCCCAGGTCGCATCCCCTGGCCGGCGTCCGGGGGGCGTTCAACGCCGTCTTCATCGAGGGTGAGGCGGCCGGTGAGCTCATGCTCTATGGGCAGGGGGCCGGTGGTCTCCCGACGGCGAGCGCAGTAGTGGGTGATCTCATCGACGCAGTGCGGAACCGGTTGGCGGGGACCACCGCACCCGCACCGGAACGCCAGCCGGCGAGATTGCTGCCCGTGTCCGAGCTGGTCACCCAGTGCTATGTGAGCCTGGATGTCGTCGATGAGCCGGGCGTCCTGTCCACCGTGACCAAGGTGTTCGGCGACAACAACGTGTCGATCCGCTCGATGGAGCAGGAGGGGTATGCCGGCCAAGCCCGGCTGCACTTTGTCACCCATTCGGCACTCGAGGGGGACGTGCAGGCCACCCTCACGTCGCTCGGCGAGTTGGATGTCGTGGAACAGATCGGCGGCCTGATCCGGATCGTGGGCGGTCGATGACCGCCGGAGTGTCAGCTGGCGCCTGGCGCGGTGTCATCGAGGAGTACCGACCGTTCCTGCCGGTCTCGCCGGACACACCGGTCGTCACCTTGCTGGAAGGCGGCACTCCTCTGTTGCCGGCGCCACGTCTGTCGGACCGGGTCGGTGCGAGGGTCTTGCTCAAGGTGGAGGGGGCCAATCCGACCGGGTCCTTCAAGGACCGCGGTATGACGGTCGCCATCTCCAAGGCCGCCGAGGAGGGCGCCAAGGCCGTGGTGTGCGCGTCGACCGGCAACACCTCGGCGTCAGCAGCCGCCTTCGCCACCCGCGCCGGCCTGACCTGTGCCGTGCTCATCCCCGAGGGCCACATCGCGCTCGGGAAGCTGGCGCAGGCGCTGATCCACGGCGCCCGGGTCCTCCAGGTCCGGGGGAACTTCGACCAGGCGCTGACCATCGTACGGGAGCTCGGCGAGCGGGCCCCGGTCACCGTGGTCAACTCGGTGAACCCCTACCGGATCGAAGGCCAGAAGTCGGCAGCCTTCGAGATCGTCGACGCCCTGGGTGATGCGCCGGACGTCCACTGCATCCCGGTGGGCAACGCCGGCAACATCACTGCCTACTGGAAGGGCTACCTGGAGTTCAAGGAAGCCGGCCGCTCCACCCGGTTGCCGCGAATGCTCGGTTTTCAGGCCGCCGGTGCCGCACCCATCGTGGAAGGGCACGTCGTCGAGCACCCCGAGACCGTTGCCACGGCCATCCGGATCGGCAACCCGGCCAGTTGGTACGGGGCCACGTCGGCCGCGTCCGAGTCCGGCGGGGGCATCGCCGCCGTCTCCGACGAGGAGATCCTCGCCGCCTACCGATTCCTCGCCGCCGAGGAATCGGTCTTCTGCGAACCGGCGTCGGCCGCATCCGTCGCCGGGTTGGTGAAGGTCGGCCTCCCGGACGGTGTCGGCGCCGGTGCCACCGTCGTCTGCGTGCTGACCGGACACGGCCTGAAGGACCCGGACATCGCCATCAGCCAGATATCGGTCCCGACGGTGATCGACGCCGACCTGGGTGCCGTGCTCGACGAGCTGTCCCTGTAAAGCGAGGTCGTCGTCACCGCCTGCCGGTGGTTGTTGCCCGATCGGGCCGCTCCCTGTAGTATGGGGCCACCGTCGCCTCCACAACATGCCCGTTCGGGCTGGTGGGCGGGGCACTCTGGTCAGCATCTGATGACGCGACCAGCCCGCATGCGGCGTCGGGGGAAGTGGCCGCGAGAGGCGATCTCGAAACTGGCGGCTTCCCACCCCTTTATTCCCGGTGGATGGCGCCAATGCCTCCGCCAACGAGGACATTCGAAGCGAGGAAGCCGATGACTGCCGAACAGCAGCTCGAGCGCTCGGTGTTGGAGGGCAAGGAGCGAGACGAGCTCCTTGCCATCGCGCAGGCACTCTCTGTGAAGACCAACACCAGGACGAAGAAAGCCGACATGATCGATGGCATCCTGAAGGCCACCGGGGTGTCGGTGGGTGGGGGTGCGTCCGGTGGGGAAGTCGCCCGCAACGGCACCGCTGCCGCCTCCGGCAACGGCCGGGAGGCGTCTCCTGGGGCCGCTGGGGCCGCCGTTGTCGACGCAGAGGCGTCGGACGGGGGGTCCGCCCGTGGCGCCGCGTCTCGAGCGCCGTCCCGTCGCCGACCTGCCGCGCAGTCGTTCGGCCCGGCCGATGACCTGGAGCAGGCAAGCGATATCGAGCTGGACGACGACGTCGCCGACACGACCGTGACGGACAACGGTTCCGAGCGGGGCGAGGCCGCCCGCCCGCGAACCGACACCGTGGCCGATGATCGGGGCAGCCAGTCAGACACCGAGGGGCCAGAGGCAGTCCAGACCGGCTCCGGCCACCAGAACGGTGACGGTGGTCGACAGGGCACCCAGACCACCAACAACCAGGGCAACAACCAGAACCGCAACCGCACCAACCAGAATCGCAACCGCAGCAACCAGGGCAACCGCAACCAGGGCGCCGGCTATGACGACATGGGCAATCGCCGGAGCAATCGGCGCCGCCGAGGCCGCGACCGTCAAGGGGGAGGCTCCGAGGGGGATCTGCAGGGTGCAGGCGGTCACCAGGACCAGCAGTACCAAGGTGAGCTGATCCCGGTGCGCGGCCTGCTCGACCTGCGCGACGAGGGCTACGGCTTCCTCCGGAGTGAGGGGTATCTCCCGTCCAGCAAGGACGTCTACGTCTCGATCAGCCAGGCTCGGCGGTTCGCACTCCGTAAGGGCGACAGCATCGAAGGGTTCTGCCGCCCGGCCGGGAGCACCGAGAAGTTCCCCGCCCTCCTCCAGATCGACACGGTGTCCTCGCTCGACCCGGAGGCCGCCCGTCAGCGGCCGCGCTTCGAGGACCTGACGCCGCTGTTCCCGGACGAGCGGCTGCACCTCGAGGTGCCCGGCGACAAGGACAACATGACGGCACGGATCGTCGATCTGCTGTCGCCGATCGGGAAGGGGCAGCGCGGGCTCATCGTGTCTCCCCCCAAAGCCGGCAAGACGACGGTGATGAAGCACATCGCCGCCTCCATCGAGGCCAACAACCCCGATGTCCACCTGATGGTCCTGCTGGTCGACGAGCGACCTGAAGAGGTCACCGACATGCGCCGCTCGGTGAAGGGAGAGGTGGTCGCCTCGACCTTCGACCGTCCTTCCGAGGAGCACACCGCCGTGACCGAGCTGGCCATCGAGCGGGCCAAGCGCCTGGTCGAGTCGGGCCGCGACGTGGTCATCATCCTCGACGGGATCACCCGGCTGGCCAGGGCCTACAACTTGGCGCAACCGGCAACCGGCCGGATCATGTCGGGAGGGGTCGACTCGGGCGCCCTCTACCCACCGAAGCGGTTCTTCGGTGCGGCGAGGAACATCGAGGAAGGTGGGTCCCTCACCATCCTCGCCACCGCCCTGGTGGAGACCGGCTCGAAGATGGACGAAGTCATCTTCGAGGAGTTCAAGGGGACCGGCAACATGGAGCTCCGCCTGGACCGCCGACTCGCCGAGCGGCGGCTGTACCCGTCGATCGACGTGAACGCCAGCTCGACCCGTCACGAGGAGCTGCTCTTCGACCGGTCCCAGCTCCAGCAGGTCTGGAAGCTCCGCCGGGTGCTCAACGCCCTGGCCAACGAGGGCAGTGCCGCCCCCGGTCTCGAGCTGCTGATGGACAAGATCCGCACCACCAAGAGCAACGACGAGTTCCTGGCCGAGATCGCCAAGGGCCCGTCCACCTGAGCCGATCGGTCGCCGGCGGGCCCCCAGTTCGCGAACGGCTGCGGGAACCGGTCCGGTACACTGCAACGTCGGCGATCGCTCGTCGGACGGAATCGCTCGTCGGGCAGAGCGCAACCACAGGAGAATTCCATGAAGTCTGACCTCCACCCTTCCTATGTCGAGTCCTCGGTGCGGTGCTCGTGCGGCAACACCTTCACCACCAGGTCGACCAAGCCGGAGATCCATCTCGAGCTCTGCAACGAATGCCATCCGTTCTTCACCGGGAAGCAGAAGCTGGTGGACTCGGGTGGTCGCGTCGAGAGGTTCCAGCGCCGGTACGCCAAGAGCGGATCGCGCAAGCGCTCGACCACGCCACCTTCGTCCTGACATCGGGCGCGTCCCCATCGACGGCGCGTCACGCCCAACCGGGAAGCAGTTACCACGGTTGGGGCTACCCTTTGCTCGTGTTCCGCCAGAGGGTCCATGACCGCCTGAACGAGCTGGAGCGCGAGTACGAGGCGGTGCTGGACGAGCTCAACGATCCGACCCTCTCCGCCGATCCGCGGCGTTTGCGCGAGGTCTCCCGCCGCCATCGCGAGCTGAAGGAGGTCATCGACGGCTGGCACGGCCTGCAGGCGGCGGAAGCGGACCTCGAGGCCGCCCGCGAGATGCTCCACGATTGCACCGGGGGCGAGCGGGAGCTCGCCCAGTCCGAGGTGGACCAGGCCGAGCGTGAAGTGGCCCGGCAGGAGGAGGAGCTCCGGCTGCTGCTGGTGCCGCGGGACCCGAACGCGCGGCGCAACGTGATCATGGAGATCCGGGGCGCCGAAGGCGGGGAGGAGGCCAACCTCTTCGCCAAGGATCTGTTCGAGATGTACTCGCGCTATGCCGCCCAGCGGGGGTGGAAGATCGACGTGCTCTCCTCGAGCCCCTCTGAGCGCGACGGGCTGAACGAGGTCACCTTCGTGGTCAAGGGGGACGACGCCTGGCAGCGACTCGAGCACGAGGGGGGTCCCCACCGGGTCCAGCGGGTGCCGGTGACCGAGTCCCAGGGACGGGTCCACACATCGTCGTCCGCAGTGACCGTCCTGCCGGAGGCCGAGGAGGTCGACGTGGACATCGACCCGGGCGATCTCAAGATCGACGTCTACCGGTCCACCGGCCCGGGTGGACAGTCGGTCAACACCACCGACTCGGCGGTGCGGATCACCCACCTGCCCACCGGCATCGTGGTGGCCATGCAGGACGAGAAGAGCCAGATCCAGAACCGGGCCAAGGCCATGACCGTCCTCCGGTCGCGCCTGTTGAAGGCCGAACAGGACCGCCAATCCGCGGCCGCGTCGGAGCAACGGCGGAGCCAGGTCGGCGGCGGCGGCCGGTCGGAGAAGATCCGAACCTACAATTACAAGGACAACCGGGTCACTGACCACCGGATCAAGCTCACGTTGCACAAGCTCGATCGAATCCTGATGGGCGATCTCGACGAGCTCACCGACGCTCTGATGGCCGACAAGCGTTACCGCCAGCTGGACGATGGATGAGGGGCGGCCGCCCCGGGCCGACCCCTGAGGTGACCACGCCCCCCGGTGACGGGCCCACCGTCTCCCGCTCCGACCTGCTCGCCGCCATCACCGAGCAACTCGGCTCGGCCCGGGAGGCGCGTTGGATCCTGGACCATGGTGGCCGGTGGCAGGAGCTGGCCGGTCGCCGGTTGGCCGGTGAACCGCTCCAGTACGTGCTCGGCACCTGGCCGTTCCGCCATCTCGAGCTCATGGTCGACCGCCGGGTGCTCATCCCCCGTCCCGAGACCGAGCAGGTCGTCGAGGTGGCGCTGCACGAGTTGGCCCGGATCTGTGCATCCTCCGAGCCGGACGGGGACGCCCCGGGCACCCGGTCGGAGCCGGCCGCCCGCCGGGTGTGCGTCGACCTCGGCACCGGGTCGGGCGCCATCGCCCTGTCGTTGGCCACCGAAGGCGCCGCCGTCTGCGACGGTCTCGAGGTCTGGGCCACCGATACCTCGGCCGGGGCCCTGGCCGTGGCCGAGCGCAACCGGGCCGCCCTCGGCGCCGGCCGGGATGGCCCGAGCGTGCACCTGGCCGAAGGGTCCTGGTTCGCCGCCCTTCCTCCCCGCCTGGCCGGCCAGGTCGACCTGCTCGTCACCAACCCTCCCTATGTGGCCGAAGCAGACTTCGCCGGTCTCGACCCCTCGGTGCGCGACTGGGAGCCCCGCCAGGCGCTGGTCGCCGCCCCGGGTGCCGGTGGCGTCGGGGGTATGGCCGCCATCGAGGAGATCGTCGGCTCGGCGCCGTCCTGGCTGCGCCCGGGTGGTGCGATGGTCGTCGAGATCGATCCCCCCCAGGCGGCCGCCGCCGCGGAGGCCGCCCACCGGGCCGGGTTCGCCCGGGTCAGGATCGACCGCGATCTGTCCGGAAGGGAGCGAATGCTGGTGGCCCGGCGTTGACGATGGGCCCCCGGCTGTTGACCGCCGACGCCGGGGGAATCGAAGCCGCCGCCGACGCGCTCGACTCCGGTTCGGTCATCGCCCTCCCGACCGATACCGTCTACGGCCTCGCCGCCCATCCCGCCCACCCCGAGGCCATGGCCGGATTGTTCGCCCTCAAGCGCCGGCCTGCCGAGGTGGCCATCCCGCTCCTGGTCGCCCGGGAGGATCAGCTCGCCGAGGTGGCCGGCCGTCTCGGGCCGGCCGGCGCCTATCTGGCCCGGCACCACTGGCCCGGGCCGGTGACCTTGGTCGTCCCACGGGCCGAGCGGTTCGGGGTCGACCTCGGCGGACCGCCTTCGGCCCGGCACACCGTCGGGATCCGGTGGCCGGACCATACGCTGGTCCAGGCTCTCTGTGGTCAGGTGGGGCCCCTGGCGGTGACCAGTGCCAATCTCCACGGCGGGCCGCCCGCCACCACGGCCGGTGAGGTCGTCGCCGCGTTCGCCGAGGCCGACGGGCTGGCAGCCGTCCTCGACGGCGGGGTGTGCGACGGGGTCCCCTCGACGGTGGTCGAGTGCCGGGGATCCTGGGCCCGGTGCCTGCGGGAGGGAGCCATTCCCTGGGAGGTGCTGGTCACCGACGGGGCGGAGGGGGAGGCGTCGAACCGCATTCACTGGGAGCCGTTCGCCGGACGGGGTTGACGGTTCCGTCCGGAGAGGCGACACTGGGTGGTCATGGAAGCGCCCTTCGACCGCCGCGGCTCCGTAATCATCATCGACTAGGCACACACCTACCCGTGTGTGCCTCGCGACCGTCCACTTGGTGGACGGTTTTTCAATTGGGCGCCGATCCGCCCAGGCCAGCCGGCACCGGCGCAACACTATGAGCAGACCACAGCACAAGGACAGACCAACAGTGAGCACCTACAACGTGGGGATCATCGGGGGCGACGGCATCGGGCCCGAAGTGGTGGCCGAGGCCCTCAAGGTCATCGACGCCGCCGGCGTGACGCTGACCACCACCGAGTACGACCTCGGTGCCGACCGGTACATCCGCACCGGCGAGGTGTTACCCGACGCAGTGCTCGAGGAGCTGCGGGGCCAGGACGCCATCCTCCTCGGCGCGGTCGGTCCCCCCGTCGGGTCATCCGACGTCCCGGCAGGCGTCCTGGAGCGCGGGCTCCTGCTCCGCCTGCGGTTCGAGCTCGACCTCTACGTCAACCTGCGCCCCTTCACCGGCGTGCCCGCCGCGCCGGCACCCGATTGTGACTTCGTGGTCGTCCGCGAGAACACCGAGGGGACCTATGCCGGGGAAGGTGGCTTCCTGCGGAAGGGCACGCCCTACGAGGTGGCGACCCAGGGCTCGGTCAACACCCGGCACGGCGTCGAGCGGTGCGTGAGGTTCGCATTCGGGGTGGCCGCCGGTCGTGGCAGCCACCTGACCCTCGTGCACAAGACGAATGTGCTCACCTTCGCCGGTGACCTCTGGCAGCGGACGGTGGCCGAGGTGTCGGAGGACTTTCCGGCGGTGAGCACTGACTACAACCATGTGGATGCCGCGTGCATCTATCTGGTCGAGGGCCCGGGCCGCTATGACGTGATCGTCACCGACAATCTCTTCGGTGACATCCTCACCGACCTGGCCGGGGCCATCGCCGGCGGCATCGGCTACGCCGCCTCCGCCAATCTCAACCCCGACCGGACGGGTCCCTCGTTGTTCGAGCCGGTCCACGGGGCGGCCCACGACATCGCCGGCACCGGCCGGGCCAATCCGACCGCCGCCATCCGTTCGGCCGCCTTGATGCTCGACCATCTGGGCGAGTCCTCGGCGGCGGAGAAGGTCTCTCACGCCGTCACGCAGTTCATCGCGTCCCAGCCGGATCCCTCCCTGTCCACCGCCGACATCGGCAACGCCGTCGCAGAAAGGCTCTGAGCCATGCCCGTTACCCCTACTGACAAGATCTGGATGGACGGCGAGCTCGTCGACTGGGCCGATGCCACCACCCACGTACTGACCCACACCATGCACTATGGCTCCGGCGTGTTCGAGGGCATCCGGGCGTACCCGACCGAGCGCGGCGTGGCCGTGTTCCGGCTGCGCGACCACATCGAGCGGCTCTTCACGTCGGCCAAGGTCTTCATGATCGACATCCCCTACACGATCGACGACATCACCGATGCGTCCCGCACTGTGGTGCGGGTCAATGGACTGGAGGACGGCTGCTACCTCCGGCCGCTCGTCTACCTGGGCTACGGCGAGATGGGGTTGAACCCCATCCCCTGTCCGGTGAACGTGGCCATTGCCGCCTGGCCGTGGGGCACCTACCTCGGCGAGGAGGGGGTGGCCAACGGCGTGTCGATGAAGATCAGTTCCTGGCACCGCCATGATCCGAATGCCGTCCCGACTGCGGCCAAGGGCACCGGCATGTACGTCAACTCGTCACTGGCCAAGGTCGAAGCGCTGAAGGCCGGGTACGACGAGGCCATCCTCCTCGCCCCCGACGGCAAGGTCAGCGAGTGCACCGGGGAGAACATCTTCATCGTGCACAAGGGACGGTTGATCTCCCCGCCGACGTCCGATTCCGGTGCCCTGGCCGGCATCACTCAGCAGTCGGTCGAGACCATCGCCCGTGACCTCGGGTATGCCGTGTCGTACGAGCCGATCATCCGCACCGACCTCTACACGGCGGACGAGGCGTTCCTCACCGGCACCGCGGCCGAGCTGGTGCCCATCCGGGCGGTGGACGACCGGCCCGTCGGGGACGGCAGGCCGGGGCCCATCACCCAGAAGCTGCAATCGACCTACTTCGCCACCGTGCGAGGCGAGGTCGACCAGTACAAGGACTGGTTGGACTATGTCGAATGAGGGGCCCACGCTCGGGAACGCCCCCCGGGCCGGACATCACCATGGCGGCCATGCCCACAGTCATGGAGGGACGTCCGGGCCTGCCCACGAGATGACGCCGGGCCAGCGCGCCCATGCCCGGGCCAAGGGCCAGGACGGTCCGGCCGCGGCGGGCGGTGGCCACGACTTCGACCTGCCCGACCTGCCGGACGCGGTGGACGTGTTCGACACCACCTTGCGGGACGGCTCGCAGCAAGAGGGCCTGTCCTTGACCGTCGACGACAAGCTGCGGGTGGCGGAACAGCTCGACCATCTGGGAGTGGCCTTCATCGAGGGTGGTTGGCCCGGGGCCAACCCGAAGGACGCCGAGTTCTTCGCCCGGGCCCCCACCGAGCTGTCGCTCTCCAGGTCGACCCTGGTGGCCTTCGGCTCCACCCGGCGGGCCGGTGCGCGGGCCGAGGACGACGAGACGCTGCGCCAATTGGTCGAGGCCGGCACCGAGGCCGTCTGCATCGTGGCCAAGTCCTCCGAGATGCAGGTCGTCGACACCCTCCGGACCACGCTCGACGAAGCCGTGGCCATGGTGGCCGACTCGGTCGCCTTTCTTCGGGCCAACGACCTGCGGGTGTTCCTCGATGCCGAGCACTTCTTCGACGGGTACAAGGCGAACGCGGCATTCTCACTGGCCATCCTGCGGGCCGCCGAGGAGGCGGGGGCCGAGACCCTCGTCCTGTGCGACACCAACGGCGGCACGCTGCCCCACGAGGTGGAGCGCATCGTCGGCGATGTGCTCGGCGGTTACGAGACCCAGGTCGGGGTGCACTTCCACAACGACAGCGGCTGCGCGGTGGCCAACTCGCTGGCCGCCGTGGGGGTCGGTGCCACCCACGTGCAGGGCTGCGTCAACGGGTACGGGGAGCGGGCGGGCAACACCGACCTCTCGGCCGCCATCCCCGACCTCTCGTTGAAGCTCCGGGTCAGCACCATCCCCGAGGAGCGCCTGGAGCTGCTCACCCCGGTCTCCCACCACATCGCCGAACTGGTCAACATCGCCCCGAACCCCCAGCAGCCCTACGTCGGCTCGTCCGTCTTCGCCCACAAGGCCGGGCTCCACACCTCGGCCATCGTCCGGCGATCGGATGCCTATGAGCACATCTCACCGGAGCTGGTGGGCAACGGGACGCGGTTCGTGGTGTCGGAGATGGCCGGCCGTTCGACGCTGGCGCTCAAGGCCAAGGAGCTCGGTCTGGAGCTCGACTCCCAAGCCATGGCCTCGGTGCTCGACTCCCTCAAGCGCCTCGAGCACGAGGGGTACCACTTCGAGGTGGCCGACGGTTCCCTGGAGCTGTTGCTCCGAAACGCCACCGGCTGGGAGCAGGACTTCTTCGAGCTCGAGTCCTACCGGGTCATCGCCGACCACGGCGACGGGCAGTCCACCGAAGCGACGGTCAAGGTCCTGGTGGGCAAGGACCGGATCGTGGCCACCGCCGAGGGCAACGGTCCGGTCAACGCCCTCGACGGTGCGTTGCGCAAGGCCATGGGCACCCGGTACCCCGCCCTCTCCGGGCTGCACCTGGTCGACTACCGGGTCCGGGTCCTCGACACGGCCAAGGGCACGGCCTCGGTCACCCGGGTCCTCATCGACTCGACGGACGGCGACCGGACCTGGACGACCATCGGCGTGTCGGAGAACATCATCGCCGCCTCGTGGCAGGCCCTGTCGGACTCCATCGTCTACGGTCTGCTCCGGGCGGGCTCCCCGTCCGCCTAGGTCCGTCCCCGACCGGGCCGCCATTCCGCCAGGAGCCAGATCGTGACCCAGCCCAGCTTCGTGCCCATCGTCGAGGTCGACCAGGTCCGATCGGCGTACCGCCTCAAGGTGCCCACTGTCTGGATCCCGTCGCGTCCATCGGAGCTGCGCGGCACCTCCCAGCCTCGGGGACTTCGGTTCGGGACCCCCGGGCCCGACCAGGGATTTGCCCTGAGGCTGGCCCGCCGGTTCGAGGATCGTCTGACCCTGGTCGAGGACGAGTCCGCCGAGGATGCCGTGGTCGGCTGTACCGCGGTGGCCATGCGTCGCTGTGCCCGGTTCGGCCGGGCGCCGGCCATCTACGACCTGACCTTCGCCTTCACCCTGTGGGGGTTCCTGGGAGACGCGCCTCCCGACCTGGTCGAGGCCCGCGCCCCCCTCTTCCGCTCGGCCGCCCACCACTACGAGGCCCAGCGGGCCATCGCCGCCAGCGTGGCCGAGGACGCGCTGGCGCTCACCGCCGAGGTGGTGGCGACGCGCCTGCCCGAGTGGCGCCAGCTGCTGGTGCTGCCGGAAGCGCACTGAGCGGTCCCTGTCGGATGGACCCCGCCGGGGTCGGCCCGGGCCGGAGTCGGTCGTGACCGACGTTTCGGTCGGTGAGATCTCGGCCAACGGGCTCCGCTTCACCGCCCGCCGTGCCGGTCCGGCCGACGGGCCCGCTGTCATCCTGCTCCACGGCTTCCCGCAGACCTCGATGTGCTTCGGTGAGGTGATCGCCGCCCTCGGCCAGGCCGGCTACCGGGTGCTGGCGCCCGACCAGCGGGGCTACTCGCCGGGGGCGAGGCCCGACCGGGTGGAGGACTACGCCACAACCGAACTGGTCTCCGACATCCTGGCTCTGGCCGACGCCTCGGAGATGGGCCGGTTCGACCTGGTCGGCCACGATTGGGGTGGCATCGTCGGGTGGTTGCTGGCCGGGCTCCACCCCGACCGGGTCCGCACCTTCACGGCCGTGTCCACCCCGCACCCGGCCGCCCTGGCCGCCGCGTTGGCCTCCGACCCGGACCAGAACGACCGCTCGGCCTACTTCGAACTGTTCCGCCAACCGGGTGTCGCCGAGCCCCTTCTGCTCGGTGAGCGGGGCGACGGCGAAGGGCTTCGACAGGTCTTTGCCGGGACCGGCATCGGTCCGGTGGCGGTCCGCTCCTACGTGGAGGCGCTCTCCTCACCCGGGGCGCTGACCGCCGCGTTGAACTGGTACCGGGCCAACGACCTGCGGGAAGCGACGCCGTCCGAGCCGGTGGCGGTCCCCACCATGTACGTGTGGTCGACCGGGGACATCGCCCTCGGTCGCCGGGCCGCCGAGGCCACCGCCGGCTACGTGAGCGGCCCGTACCGCTTCGAGGTGCTGGAGGGGGTCAGCCACTGGATCCCCGACGTGGCCGCCGACCGCCTCACCCGGTTGCTCCTCGAGCACCTGGGCGGGGCGGGCTGAGCGTCGGGGTCAGCCCCCCTTGCGCCAGCGACGCTTGGCCCCCGACCCGGAGCCCCCGCCCGCCGCGCTGGCCGCCGGGGTGCCGCCCTTCCGGTTGGATCCGGCCGGTACCGGGCCGCGCTCGTCGTCGTAGCGCACCGAGACGGTGTCGGCCAGGTGCGACCCCTCGAGGGCTTTTTGGAACAGGTCGGGGAACTGGGGTCCGACCCGTTCGCCCTCCGGCTTCCGGCGGTCTCCCTCCCGGCGCTCGGGGCCGGACCACGTCGACCCCGGCGTCGCGCCCGCTCCGGTCGGGTCGGTGCCCTCCGCCCGGCGGCGGTCTCCTTCCCGGCGGTCGGGGCCCGACCAGGTCGACACGGTCGTCGCCCCCGATCCGGTCGTCGACGGAGTGGGCGGGTCATCCCGCACGGAGGGATGCAACTCCGGCGGGTACCACCGGCCGTCGCTGGCGATCCACCAGCCTGGCCCTTCGGGTTTGTCACTCATAGAGCTGCCTCCACTACTCTGCGTGGTATTCCACGGGGCGAAGCTTAGTCCTCGCCGGCGCAGAAGTCAGGTGACCATGTCGACGCGTTGGGGCGTTGACTTGAGAACCTCCTGCTCATCTGGGCCGGCCGCCGAGACCGTCGGCCGTCCGGGCCCGGCCCAACGACCGTTTGAGTACGTTGGGTCGCATGGACGCGCCCGGATTCGGCCTGACCGACACCCAGCGACAGTTCCGCGAGACGTTGCGCAAGTTCGCCGAGGACCAGATCGCTCCCCAGGCCACCGTGGCCGACCGGGACGCCACCTTCCCCCGCCGGTCCTTCGAGGCGTGCGCCGAGCTCGAGCTCCCTGCGCTCGGGATCCCGGCCGAGTACGGCGGGGCCGGGGCTGACATGGTCACCCAGGCCATCATGGCCGAGGAGCTGGCCCGGGTCTGCGCTTCGACATCGTTGACCCTGCAGATCTCCAAGGTCGGGATGATGCCCCTGATCAATTGGGGCTCCGAGGAGCTGAAGCGCACCTATGTGCCGCGGGTGGCGTCGGGCGAGTGCCAGGCCAGCTACTGCCTGTCGGAGGCGGATGCGGGGAGCGACGTGGCCGCCATGCGGAGCCGGGCTGTGCGCCACGGGGACGTCTACCTGTTGACCGGGACCAAGTACTGGGTCACCAACGCCGGCGTGTCCGACCTCTATACCGTCTTCGCCATCACCGACCCCGAAGCGGGCCGGCGGGGCATCAGCTGCTTCGTGGTCGAGGCGGACTGGGGGATCGAGGTGGCCCCGAAGGAGGACAAGATGGGCCTCCGGGGCAGCCCCACCGCGGCCATCTCCTTCGACCGGCTCGAGGTGCCGGTCGGCAATCTCGTCGGCGAGGAGGGCATGGGGTTCACCATCGCCATGCACACCCTCGACCGCAGCCGCCCGGGGATCGGCGCCCAGGCCGTCGGGATCGCCCAGGGTGCCATCGATCATGCCGCGGCCTACATGAAGGACCGCCGAGCCTTCGGCCAGGCCATCGCCGACCTGCAGGGACTGCGGTTCATGCTGGCCGAGATGGCCATGCGCACAGAGGCGGCCCGAACCCTCGTCTACCGGGCCTGTTCGCTGGTCGATACGGGCGACCCCGACGGTGAGCTCACCTCCGTCGGGGCCATGGCCAAGTGCTTCGCCTCGGACACCGCCATGTCCGTGACCACCGATGCCGTCCAACTGCTCGGTGGCTACGGGTTCACCAAGGACTTCCCGGTCGAGCGGTTCATGCGGGACGCCAAGGTCACCCAGATCTACGAGGGGACCAACCAGATCCAGCGGGTGGTCATCGCCAAGAAGCTGCTCGGCTAACACCTCCCCCGGGGCGCCCCCACTTGCGGCGCGTGGTCGCGGCCTACCGGTCCCCGCCTGCGGCACAACCGGGCCGGTGACCCGTCCCGTCGAGCACCGCGCCGCAGTCGCCGCATATTCGCCCGGCCCAGCAAGCCGGGTCTCCTTCAGCCGGCTCGCAGAGAGGACAGTCGATGGCGGTGCCGATCCGTGCCGCTCGTCCCTCGGCGGACACCACCCATGCCCGCATCTGGAAGGGAGGGCGGTGACGCACGTGTTGTTGGTGGCCGCAGGAGAGCTCGGCCACCCAATCGCCCTCGGCATCGCGGTGGAAGCCGGCGATGGTTCGCTCCACCGGCCCGGCCGACGGTCCGGCTTCGTCGCCGACTCTCAACCGGCCTGGCCGTGGGACGCGACGTAGGCCGCGGTGCCCGAGAGGAAGCCGGCCACGTCGGCCGCCTTGCTCGACGCGAGATCGCCGAAGTACCCGGGCACGTACACCTGGACGGCGTCGGAGTCCAGTGCCTCGAAGACCCCGGCCACCAGCTCGCTCACCGGTATCGGCTCCACCGCCGCGATCACCGGGTCGTTGTCGGGAAGGGAGAACAGCTCGGTGTCCACCAGGCCGGGGTAGACGACGAGCACCTTCACACCGCTCTGCCACAAGTCGACGGCCATCGACTCGCTGAACGCGGTCAGCGCCGCCTTGGACGCATCGTAAGCGGACTCGCCGGGAGAGCTGAGGGTGGCGGCCACCGACGAGAGGTTGATGATGCGGCCACTGCCCCGGGCCAGCATCTCGGGGAGCAGGGCCAGGGTCAGGCGCACCGGGCTCAGGTAGTTGATGGCCATCACCGACTCGACGGTGGCGGCGTCCAGTTTCGAGACGTGGCGCCGCTTGGGAATGCCGGCGTTGTTGACCAGGATGTCGATCGCGCCGAGCTCTTGCCGGGCGGTGGCGGCCAGGCGGTCGACCTCGGCCGGTTGTGAGAGGTCGGCGACCCAACGGCGCGAGTCGGGGGAGTGGGTGCGACAGCGGGCCAGCACCTCGTCGAGACGGTCCTGGCGCCGGGCGCAGATGCCCACGATCGCGCCCCGCCGGGCGAATTCCTCGGCCAGGGCGGCACCGATGCCGGAGGACGCTCCGGTCACGAGGACCCGCTGCCCGCTCACGTCGATCGCCATCGTCCCCCTCCGCTCGTTCGGCAACGTTCGACCGGCATGATACGCAGGGAGCGGGTGTCGTGCCGACCGACGCCGAGTGGTGCGCACCGATCCTCTCGCTGACGGGACGGCGGGGTGCCGGTGCGACCGGGTGCGGTGCGCGGCTGCCGATAGGGTCGTACGTGATGGAGAGCCCCTTCGCCCCACCCCGGAACCACAGCTGGCAGCGGGTGTCCCCGCGGTTGGCCCGGATGCGCCGCACCGTGCTGGTCTGCGGCGGGGTTCCGCTGGTCGCGGCCATCGCCGTCGGCTGTGCCGCGGCGACGGCCACCGCCGGGCTGGCGGTAGGGATCGGGGGATGCACCCTTCTCGTCCTCGCCTGGATCTCGATCGGTCGCAACCAGCGTTCGTGGGGGTACGTCGAGCGGGACGACGACCTCCTCGTGACCCATGGCGCCATGTTCAAGCGGTTGACTGTCGTTCCCTATGGCCGCATGCAGCTCGTCGATGTGGAGGCCGGCCCGATCGAGCGGTCCTTCGGACTGGTCAGCGTGAAGCTGCACACCGCGGCGGCCACTACCGACGCCAAGGTCTGCGGGCTCACCCCCGACACCGCCACCCAACTGCGGGACCGGCTCACCGACCTGGGTGAGGCGCATGCCAGCGGCCTCTGAGCCATCCGACCCGGACCGCCCCGTCCTCCCCCGGGCCGAGGAGACCTTCCGACTCCACCCGCTGACGCCCATCGCCCTCGGCGGCCGGGTGCTCGGTCTGGTCGCCGCCTTCACCTTCTTCAGCCTGATCCGGCAGCGCACCGGTGAAGGAGGCGGCGTGAACTGGGTGCCGTTCGCCATCTACGCCGCGGTGGCCGTGGCCGTCGTGGTCCGGGGGTTGGTGAACGTGGCGGTCACCCGCTATCACCTACTGGGCGGCGAGCTCCGCATCGACTACGGGCTGTTCCAGAAGCAGTCCAAGCGGGTCCGGCTCAACCGGGTGCAAAGCGTCGACGTTCTCGAGCCGCTGGCGGCCCGGGTCTTCGGCCTGGCCGAGCTGAAGGTGACCACGGCCGGCACCGAGCGCTCCGCGGTGCGGCTCCGCTATCTGTCCCGCCCCGTGGCCCAGGCCCTGCGCGCCGACCTGCTGGGCCGGTCGGCGGGGGCGGAGGAGGGAGTGCCCGAGGCTCCCGAGCGCCCGGTCCTCTCGGTGCCCCACAATCGGCTCGTCCAGGCCGTGCTGCTGGAGATGGTCTCGTGGCGGCTGCTGCCGCTGTTGGCCGGCCCGGCCCTGGGGCTGCTCGGCCAGTCCAACAACCACCGGCCGACCATCGGGCTCGGGGTGGCCCTGTTCGTGTCCTTCGCCATCGTCATCCTGCATGCCATCTGGCACCGGGTCAGCACGCTGTGGGACTTCACCGTCTCGGACTCGCCCGACGGGCTCCGCATCCGTCACGGGTTGCTCTCCACCAGCCGCCAGACCGTCCCGCCCGGGCGCATCCAGGCCATCCTGATCCACCAGCCGCTGTCGTGGCGGCCCTTCGGTTGGGCCCAGGTCCGCATGAACGTGGCCGGCTATGCCGGCAACGCCAACTCGAAGTCGACCATGCTGGTCCCGGTGACCGACCGGGACTACGCGCTGGCCCTGGTGGGCTGGGTGCTCGGCGGTATCGACATCGAGTCCGTCCCGGTCTCCCGGCCCCCGGCCCGGGCCGCCCTGAGGGCCCCGCTGTGGTGGCGGGCGCAGTCAGCCGGGTCCGACGAGCGGGTCTTCGTCGTCCGGCACGGGCTCCTCTCCCGCACGGTGGATGTCGTCCCCCACGAGCGGACTCAGAGCGTCCGCCTCAGTGCCGGGCCGATCGAGCGGGCCCTCGGCCTGGCCACCCTGCATCTCGACTCGACCCGCGGACCGGTCAGGACCAGCGCCAAGAACCGCCACTCCCGAGAAGCCCGCCTCATGCTGGACACCGAGGTCGACCGGGGACGGCAGGCCCGACAGCGGGCGGCACCGTCGTATCGGCTGCGACCGTCCACCGGGGAACCGGCCCACCCCGGCTGAGCCCCCGGCCACCCGGCCCGAGGCATCCGGCTCTAGCCGGACCGACCCGCCAGCTCGGCCCGATGGCGGGTGGCCCATCCCGGTCCGCGCAGGACATGGGACAGCCGCTCGCCCCAGCCGGTCGAGTGGGCTACATCACGCAGCATGTCGGCGTACTCGTGGGTGATGATCCGGCCCGCGTTGAACGTGTTGATGTTCTTGGTCAGCCCGTACACGACGGCCTCTCCTTCGGGCTCGAAGGTGCCGAAGAGCCGGTCCCACAGGATGAGGATGGAACCGTGGTTGCGGTCGAGGTAGTGCCGGTTCGATCCGTGGTGCACCCGGTGGTGCGAGGGGGTGTTGAGCACCGCCTCCGGAGATCCGAGCCGGCCGATGGTCTCGGTGTGGATCCAGAACTGGTACAAGAGGTTGACGCCGCGGGCGGTGCCGATGAGCTCGGGCGAGATGCCGAACAGGCACAGCACCCCGTAGGGCAGGGTGGTCCCGAGCGCGTCCGCCACCGGTTGGCGCAGCGCGGTCGAGAGGTTGTAGTGCTCGCTCGAGTGGTGCACGACGTGGAGTGCCCACATGTACCGGCTCTCGTGCATGAACCGGTGGTTCCAGTAGTAGATGAAGTCCCAGCCGGCGATGGCAAGGGCCAGCGCCATCGGCCCGGTGGCGCTGGCCCGCACCACCCGGTGACGCCACATGCGGTCGGGGGCGGTGGCCTCGGCCCAGGCCGTGGTGACCGCGACCCCACCGGCGATAACCGCCGTCACGCCACCCACCGAGGCCACCCGGCGGGTCATCGACCGCCTCGGGACCCGTCCGCCGGGGCCCGCTCGGACGTCGTCGGTCTCCAGCTCCCGGGCCGCCCGGCGGGCTACCCGGTCGGCAACGGTGGTGGCGAGGACCGCCCCCACGGCCGCGGCGACCAAGATCTTGCCGTACCGCCCACGGCCGGGGGTGAATGGTCGCAACAACCTCGGGACGACGAGCGGTGCCACCAGGCTGCCCACCCCCATGGCCAGACTGGCTACCGTGTCGCGGCGCTCGTAGTCGCCGGCGGTCGGTCCCCGGGTCGCCGCCTGGCGACGTAGCCAGAGGTACTCGGCCGCCATGCTCCCGAAGTACAGCGGAACCGCCACCACCGTGAGGTCGAGCGGCTCGTCCCGTCGTTTTCCCATCTATCTCCTCACGAAGAGATCGTAGGTCGCCGTCGGGGTGGCGGGATCGGGCGTCGACGCCGTCACCACCCGTGAGCCGGTGGTGCGCGGGGCGGTGCCCCGGCCGCTCGTGGCCACTCCACGGAAGTTGGTCATGACGGTCAGCGCCGTGCAGCTGCATGCATCGAAGGTGGGGCCGCCGGCGCCGGCCGAGAAGGTGACCGGCACCCCGGCGAGAGGGGTGCCGAGCGACCCGGTCACGAGGGCGGTCAGTGATCGCACCGATCGTCCCTTGCTCATGACCTGTGGTGTGCCCGACAGGGCCGACAGGCTGAACGCGGTGGGGATGGCCCTGACCCCGGCGACCACGGCCGGGTGGGGAAGTGGCTCGGTCGTGAGGCTCCAATCGGGTTGTTGGGCCAGCACGGTGAGCCCGTCCACCACCACCGAAGGCGCAGCCGACGGCGGGTACACCTGGACGCGTACGCCGCTGATGGCCTGGCTCTGCCACCCGACCGGGAGCTTGACCACGGTTCGGAAGTGACCCGAGCCGTGGGCCGGATAGCCGGAGTGGAAGTCGCTGGCGTACCAGGTCGGACCCCCGGCCAGCTGCAGCTCGACGGCCAGGGAGGAGACGCCGGTTCCTGACGCACTGAGGTCGACGGTGGCGTACTGCCGGGCGTCGCCGGGCTCGGGGGATCGGGGATCGGTGGAAACGTCCCCGTACCACCGGGCCACTTCCTGGCCCGAGATCATGTAGGTGAACGGATTGGCGTCCATCACCGATTCCCGTGTGTGGCCCGGTCCCGGGCCGGGCACCGGCGCCGCCTGGAAGCGGAACGGCGTGTGGCCCGAGTCGGAGAAGTCGTTGTTCCCGGTGGCGTCGCGCAGGATCGGGTGGTGGCCGTCCCACTGCCCGGAGAACGGCACGTCCACCTCCTGGATGGCGCCCTGGCTGTCGGGGAACCCGCTGGGCGGCTCGCCACCCCACAGGTAGCTGGCGTTCGACGTGGTGCCGTCGGACGCCACCGTGAAGGAGATGGCGTTCTCGATGTCGGTCATCCGACCCCAGGTTCCCCATTCGAGGAAGGGCACGAATCCGGTGCCGGCGTCCTCGTGGCTCCAGATGACGGTGTAGGAGAGCTGGGTGGCTCCGCCGGGTTGCGGTGTGGCGGTGGCGTCGACCAGCAGCGGCACGTCGTGGAGGGCGGAGGTCGATCGACCGTACATGACCGGGGCATAGGCGGTCACCAGGTACCGCGGGTTGGCTGCGCCGACCACCTCGAGCTCGGAGTCGACCACGGTGGCCCGGGGCTTCCTCTCCCCCTGGGGCCACGACAGCCCCCCGCCGGTGTGCGCCGGCTCGGCGGACACCGTCACCTGGTACGTGTCGGCGGTGGTCACCGGCCCGGTGAAGCCGGCGTAGGTGAAAGGACTGACCCCGGCGAAGAGGACGAATTGCTGCGTGCCGACGGTCGTCGCGCGCGTGACATCGGTGAGGGTCACGTCCACAACGGTGGCGCTCGGAATGCGGGCGCCCCACGAGGTGTGCGGAGCCGACAGGGCCAGCCGCAACAGCCCTTCGCCGGTCAACGGCGTGGCGGGCACCACCGGGGCTGGGAAGGGGGAGGCGTAGGGACCGGTGATCACCCCGGGCGCGGCGAGGTCGCCCGCCTGGCCCGCCGTCACCGCCAGGGTGATCGGTCGGCCCGGCGTCGCCGACCGGCCGGAGTGCTCGCTCGCCGCGGCTCGGGCGGTCGTCCCGTCGACCCTGGAATTCGGGGCCAGATCCGAGGGCGCCTGGCTCGCGGTGGCACCGAGCGCCGGGTCCCACGCGTCCGCCGGCGGGGTGCACGAGTTGTGGGCGCGGCAGGCATCCGTGGCGAACGTGATGTTGTCGAGGAGCAATGATGGACCGCCGGTCGAGTACAGGGACTCGATGGCGATGAAGCACTGTGACGAGCGGCAGTCGTTGGCCCCGAGCGAGGTCGTGAGGACCGCCTGCGGTTGCATGGTGGTGGCGGCCGCACCACCGGCGTCCACGGCCATGACCGCGTTGTGGCGCGCCTCGCATCCGTCAGCCGGCGACTCGCCCTTGCCAAGGAGCGAGAAGGCAGTCGGATCGCACTCGGCCACGACATAGACGCTGCCGGGGCTGGCCCCGGTGAGCACGACCGACACGGTCTGGTTGTCGAGCAGGCCGGAGGAGGGTGTGACGGTGAGCACTGCCCCGGCCGCCGCTCCGACCGGACTAGACGGCGCCGCCACCAGTGTTCCGGCCAGGGTGACCACGGCCACGATGACCGCAGCCACCCGATGACCGGTCAGGCCCCGGCCCCGCGGGGCCCGCTGACTGCCCAGCATGCACATCCCCCTCTACTGGTCGAGCCCGGCCCCCCTGGCCCCACGACCCGGATCACAACCTAGCGGCTGGTCCCGGCGGGCCAGGGTAGGACGGCGCGGCGCGCTCACGCCGACCCGCTTCGGCGTCGGATGCCCGACGTTCGCAATGCGGAGGACCGGCCGGCGGGCGATCGGGGTGCCCGTTGCGGCGGGCGCCTCGGCGCCACCGGGCTGGCCCGGAGGTGGCGACGGGGGCCTGACCACGGAGCCGGCGGCGCGGTCACCCGGTCGGCCAGCCGGTAGGCGATCGTCTCGTAGTTGACCCGCCAGCCGCGGAAGTCGGGCCATGCCTCTTCGGCGCTGCGCTCCACCGGGAACCCGACGTCCTCGAGCATCTGGACGGCCTGCTCGAATTCCTCGTAGGTCAGGATGATGGGGCCTTCGGGGTTTGGATCGGGGTCGACGTGCCAACCGAGGGCGGTGGCGATCCGGTTGAGCGCGGTGAACCCCATCCGCAGGCACAGTCGGGCTTGCGACGTCGCCGTGCTCGGGGCCAGCGCCAGGTGCATGGCCGCCCCGTCCAGCACGGCCAACAGGCCGATGAGCCACGAGAACCAGGGCTCGGGCGAGCGGAAGAGCAGCATGACCGGATAGGTGGTGTGGCTCTCGGCCACGTCCGCCGACCACATCTCCCAGTCGGCATAGAAGCCGGGGAGGGCATCGGTGATCCCGACCAGCTGGTGACGGGCGAGCAGCTCCGGTCCCCACGCCGGCAACCCGGCCCGGCTCTCCAACATGGCCACCAGGTTCTCGCGGCGGTTGAAGGCGCCGTACAACGCCGGCAGGTAGGCGATCTGCAGCGCCACGATGACCACCCAGGTGGCACCGGCGGCGATGTCGATGGCCCGGTTGGGTGCGCCACCCAGGTTGATGGTGCCGACCGTGAACACCGAGCCCGCCGCCTGGGCCAGCGCCGGGGTGAAGCCGTGGGTGGTCGGTTCGAGCATGAGGGCGAACCCGATCGTGAAACATCCCGCCCACAGGGCCAGCTGGGCGATGAGCGCCACCGGCGCAGTCGCCGCCAGGACCACGTCCTTCCCCTCGTAGCTCCGGGCCAGTCTGCTCAGTCCGAGGAAGGTCAGCCTGACCGAACGGTTGACCAGCAGGGCCAGGCGCTGGATGCCCCGGGGGTCGCGGGGGAGCACGATGGTGAACAGGACGCTGGCCGAGGTCATGAGGACGATGACGAGGCCGACGGCGAACAGCAGGTCGTTCACGCCAGGGACCCCACCGGACCGGTGGTCGGGGCGGGAGGTCCGACCGACCGGCGTCGGCGTCGGCGTCGGGTCAATCTCCCACCCGCGATGCCCGACATCCCGCCATGGTACGACCCCGGGTCGGTGCTCACCGGCGTGCGTTCCCGGGGTGGGGTGTGCGTGGAGCACGAGGGTGATGACGACCGAGAGGAATGGAGGCCGAGCAGTTGGCGTTGCACGAGGCGCTGGCGTGTCCGAGGGGAAGCGCCTGGTCAGCAGGTAGTGCCGATGGAGGCCGTGCCGATGGACGTGGTGGACCGCTCCGACCGCAACCGGTTCGAGACGGTGGTGGACGGGACGGCGGCCGAGCTCGTCTACGAGCTCAAGGGCCGTCATCTGGTGCTGGTCCACACCGGCGTGCCCGAGGAGTTGGCCGGTCGAGGGATCGGGGGCCGGCTGGTCGAGGCGGCGATCGCCCGGGCCGCCCACGACGGGCTGGACATCGTGCCGCTCTGCCCGTTCGCCCGGGGATGGATCGACCGCCATCCCGAGGCGCTCGGGCAGGTGAGGGTGGTCGGGTGACCGACGGGAGCGCGGGTCGGTGGACCCGGCCCGGCGGGCTGGGTCGAGGTGGCCGGGCGCCCGCCGATCTCCCTCGACTAGAACCAGTTCTATACTCCTCCGCAGGGCCCGGTTGCACCCGGCGGCGGTACCGGTTGCCGGGCCAGCGGCAACATTGCTCACCACACGAGAGACTCCAGGGGGATCGCCATGGCCCAACCCGTGATCGTCGAAGCAGTCCGCAGTCCGATCGGCAAGCGCAACGGATGGCTGTCGGGGTTCCATGCCGCCGAGCTCCTGGGCAACGTCCAGGTGGAGCTGGTCAAGCGGGCCAGGGTCGACCCAGGTGACGTCGAACAGGTCGTCGGCGGCTGCGTGACCCAGGCCGGAGAGCAGGCCTCCAATGTCACCCGTACGGCCTGGCTGAGCCAGGGTCTCCCCTACGAGGTGGCGGCCACCACGGTCGACTGCCAGTGCGGCTCGGCCCAACAGGCCAACCACTTCGTGGCCAACCTGGTCAACGCCGGGGCCATCGACACCGGGATCGCCTGCGGCGTCGAGGCCATGAGCCGGGTCGGACTGGGCGCCAACGCGTTCAACGGTCCGGGCCGGTCCCGGCCGGAGGGCTTCCCCTGGGACATGCCCGACCAATTCGGCGCCGCCGAACGGATCGCCGAGCGGTACGGCATCACCCGCGACGATGTCGACTGGCTCGGGTTCGAATCACAGCGCAAGGCGGCTCGAGCAGTGGCCGAGGGGCGGTTCGACCGGGAGATCGTCCCCCTGGAGGCGCCGGTCGTCGGTCCGGACGGCCCCACCGGGGAGAAGACCATCGTGACCAAGGACCAGGGTCCGCGTGACACCACCCGGGAGGGTCTGGCCGCCCTCAAGCCCGTGCTGCCCGACGGGATGCACACCGCCGGCAACAGCTCCCAGATCTCCGACGGCGCCGCCGCCGTCCTGTGGATGTCCGACACCCGGGCGGCCGAGACCGGGCTGCGCCCCCGGGCCCGCATCGTGGCCCAGACCCTGGTGGGCTCTGATCCCTACTTGCATCTCGACGGGCCCATCGCCGCCACCACCCGGGTGCTCGACAAGGCCGGGATGACGATGGCCGACATCGACCTCTTCGAGGTCAACGAGGCCTTCGCCTCGGTCGTGGTGTCGTGGGGGAAGGTGCACGGGGTGGACTGGGACAAGGTCAACGTGAACGGCGGGGCCATCGCGCTCGGGCACCCGGTGGGCTCGACCGGTGCCCGGTTGATCACGACCGCGCTGCACGAGCTCGAGCGCACCGACGGCCACCTCGCCCTCATCGCCATGTGCTGTGGGGGGGCGCTGGCCACCGGCACCATCATCGAACGGATCTGAGCCTCCGCACCGCCCTCGGGATCCCCCGACCACCGGGCCTCCCGCCACGGCGGGCCACGGCGTGGCGGCGGTCATGGCGAAATGACCGCTGCGTCGGGTAGAAGTGGACAGTGACCCCTGCCGACCCCACCCGCTTGCGTTCCATGCTGTCCGGCCTCGCCCTGGTGGCCTCAGCCCTGGTCGTGGCGGCCCTCGTGCTACCCGGGGCCCGGGCCTCGGCCGTCGGACACCCGGCCGTGGCCGCGGCCTCCGACTGGACGACCTTCGACCACGACCCGCTCCGGACCGGCGTCGACAGCTCGGGCAACTCGTTCTCCCCGGCCGCGCCGGCCTGGACCTCGCCGACCTTCGACGGCCACCTGTACGGACAGCCGCTGGTGTACGCCGGCCGGGTGTTCGCCGCCACCGAGAACGACACCGTCTACGCCCTGGCCGCCGACACCGGCTCGGTCTTGTGGTCGAGCCACCTGGGCACCCCGCTCGACCCCTCGACCGTCCCCTTTCTGTGCGGGAACATCCATCCGACCGTCGGGATCACCTCCACCCCGGTCATCGACGCGGCGCGCGGTGAGCTCTTCGTGGTGGCGGCCGAGGCGATCCCCGGTGGCGCCCAGCACCATCTGATCGGCCTCGACGTCTACACCGGCGCCATGCTGCTCGACAAGGTGGTCGACCCGGTCGGTGCCAACCAGGCCTTCCTGCTGCAACGGGCGTCGCTGGCCCTCACCGCCGGCCGGGTGGTCATCGGCTTCGGCGGGAACGCCGGGGATTGTCCGCCGTACCACGGGTGGGTCGTCTCCGCCCCCGAGGACGGCTCGGCCCCGTCGGCCTACGAGGTGGCCTCGGCGCCGGGGGACAGCCAGGGGGCGGTGTGGATGGGGGGCGCGGCACCGTCCGTCGACGCCCAGGGCAACGTATGGGTGGCGACCGGCAACAGTGCGTTCCACGGCTCGTCCGATCCCTACGACTCGAGCGACAGCGTCCTCAAACTGAGCCCGACCATGGTCCTGCTCGACTCCTTCGCCCCCACCCTCTGGTACCAGGACAACGGGATCGACGCCGACCTCGGCTCCACCGCTCCGGCGTTGCTGCCCAACGGCCTGGTGTTCCAGGTGGGCAAGTCGACCACCGCCTACGTGCTGAACCAGTCCCCGCTGGGTGGGGTCGGCAGTGGAGTGGCGTCGAGTGCCGGCTTCTGCTCGGGCGACCCCGATGGGGGCGCAGCCGACCTCAACGGCACGCTGTTCGTCCCGTGCAGCAACGGCATCCACGCCGTGACCGTGACCGCCTCCCCACCCAGCGCCTTGTGGACCACCTCGAGCGGCGCCCACAGCTCGCCCATCGTCGCCGGCGGTCTGGTCTGGTCGATCGGCGGTGGGACCCTCTACGCGCTGAACGCCGCCACCGGCGCAGCCGTCCAGCAGTTCGCCATCGGCGCCTCGGCCTCATCGTTCCCTTCGCCGGCGGCCGCCGACGGCCTGGTACTGGCGCCGTCCTCCGATCAGATCCACGCCTTCGACGGCCCGGCCGGCCTGCCCGCCCCGCCGGCGCCGGCCCCGCCCCGCCCCGGCTACTGGCTGGTGGCGGCCGACGGCGGCATCTTCAGCTTCGGGGACGCCCGCTTCTTCGGCTCGACCGGAGCGCTGACCCTCAACCGGCCGGTGGTCGGGATGGCCGCCACCCCCCACGGCGGTGGCTACTGGCTGGTCGCCTCCGACGGCGGCATCTTCAGCTTCGGGGACGCCCGCTTCTTCGGCTCGACCGGAGCGCTGACCCTCAACCGGCCGGTGGTCGGGATGGCCGCCACCCCCGACGGCGGTGGCTACTGGCTGGTCGCCTCCGACGGCGGCATCTTCAGCTTCGGGGACGCCCGCTTCTTCGGCTCGACCGGAGCGCTGACCCTCAACCGGCCGGTGGTCGGGATGGCCGCCACCCCCGACGGCGGTGGCTACTGGCTGGTCGCCTCCGACGGCGGCATCTTCAGCTTCGGGGACGCCCGCTTCTTCGGCTCGACCGGTGCCCTCCGGCTGAACCAACCGGTGGTCGGGATGGCCGCCACCCCCGACGGCGGTGGCTACTGGCTGGTCGCCTCCGACGGCGGCATCTTCAGCTTCGGGGACGCCCGCTTCTTCGGCTCGACCGGTGCCCTCCGGCTGAACCAACCGGTGGTCGGGATGGCCGTCACCCCCGACGGCGGTGGCTACTGGCTGGTCGCCTCCGACGGCGGCGTGTTCGCCTTCGGCAGCGCCTCCTTCCAGGGATCGATCGGGGGACTGGTCCTGCGGCGGCCGGTGGTGGGCATGGCCGGTGCCCCGCTCCGGTGAGCGCCGAGCCCGGGCTCCCGAGTGACGTCCGGACGGCGGGCGGTCGGCCAAGAAAGTAGAATGCGTTCTAGTAAGTCTGTGGTTGTCGCCGGTCGCCGATCCTGGCCGGTGCGGCGGCCCATCGATCCTCGGCGCCACGCCGCGCCACGGCTGCCCCCCGGGGGAAGGAGC
This sequence comes from uncultured Acidimicrobiales bacterium, assembly GCA_963727075.1. Classification (GTDB taxonomy): domain Bacteria; phylum Actinomycetota; class Acidimicrobiia; order Acidimicrobiales; family RAAP-2; genus Bog-756. The sequence continues at coordinate 371,238 of CAVSET010000001.1, read as the reverse complement.
ACTGTGACCGGCACCGAACACCTGACCTACGAACGCGTGGGGGCCACTGCGGTCGTGACCATGAACCGGCCCGAGGCCAAGAACGCCCTTTCGGGCCCCATGCTGGTGGGCATGGCCGACGCCTGGGTGGAGATCGACACCGACGACGACATCCGCTGTGCCATCCTCACCGGCGCCGGCGGCACCTTCTGTGCCGGGATGGACCTGAAGTCGATGTCCGGCCCGGGCAGCGAGTCGGTCCAGCAGCGGATGGCCGAGGACCCTGACCTCCACTGGAAGGCTCTGCTGCGCCACTATTCGCTGAAGAAGCCCCTCATCGCCGCGGTGGAGGGCTGGGCGGTGGCCGGCGGCACCGAGATCCTCCAGGCCACCGACATCAGGGTGGCCGGTGAGGGAGCCAAGTTCGGCGTGTTCGAGGCCCGGCGCGGACTGTTCCCGTTGGGCGGCTCGACCGTGCGGCTGCGGCGCCAGATCCCCTTCACCGTGGCCATGGACCTACTACTCACCGCCCGGGAGGTATCGGCCCAGGAGGCCAAGGAGATCGGGCTCATCGGTCGGGTGGTGCCCGACGGCCAAGCCCTCGAGACCGCCCTCGAGATCGCCGAGGTCATCGGGGCCAACGGCCCCCTGGCGGTTGAGGCCATCAAAGCCTCGGTCAGGGCGACCGAGGGGGTTCCCGAAGAGGAGGCGCTCAAGATGGAGCTCGAGTTCGGGTGGCCCATCTTCGCCACCGAGGACGCCAAGGAAGGCCAGAAGGCCTTCGCCGAGAAGCGGCCGGCCCACTACCGACGCCGGTGAGCCAGACGCCGGGGCAGATCCCAGCCGAGCCGGGGCCGACCGGCACCCGGATCCCCGGGCCAGTGTCGGGCGACGACGGTCCCCGGCGGCGGCTGGCCGCCGCCCTGCGCCCGGTCATCACCATGACGGTGGCCGGTCTGTTCGACGACGAGGACGTGGCCGAGGCGGCCGAGGCCCTCGAGGCCGTCTCGGCCCGCATGGCCGGCCGGGCCGGTCCCGAACGGTTGCCGCGTCTCCAGCCGGACATCTCGCGGCCACCCCAGGAGTTCTTCCCGACCAGCCCGGTCACCGGCCTCGACAACCCCCTCGCCGCGCCGGTCCGGGTCCAGGTGGTCGACGGGACCGGCCCGTACCGCGAGATCCTCGCCGAGGCCTGGTTCGACTACCCATACGAGGGCCCGCCGACCTGCGTCCACGGCGGGGTGATCGCCCAGACCTTCGACGAGCTGCTCGGTGCGGCCAACATGGTGGCCGGCCACCCGGGGATGACCGGCACCCTGACCGTCCGGTACCGAAAGCCGACGCCGCTGCGCACCGCGCTCCGGATCGAGGCCCGGTGCGTGAGCCGTTCCGGCCGGAAGGTCCGCACCTGGGCCGGCATGTACCACGGTGACGTGATGACGGCCGAGGCGGAGGGGATCTTCATAGAGGTGGCCCCGGTTCGGTTTCTGGCCATCGCCGAGGACAACGCCGAGGGGACCGATCCGACCACGCTCGAGATCATGCGGACCGAGGCCCAGCGGGCCGGTGCCGCCTCCGACGTCCCGGGCTCCCTCGTGATCCCCGACCCGACTGACTGAGCGATCCGGCCGAAAGCTCAGATCTTCTGCCGCCCCTCCCAGTAGGGGTCACGCAGCTTGCGCTTGTAGAGCTTGCCGTTGGGGTCCCGGGGCATGGCGTCGGTGAAGTCGATCGACTTGGGCGTCTTGAACTTGGCCAACCGGGTGGAGCAGTAGTCGAGGATCTCCCGGGCCAGCTCCGGGGAGGGCTCGACCCCTTCGGCCGGCTCCACCACCGCCTTGATCTCCTCCCCCCAGTCGTCGTGGGGGATGCCGAACACGGCCACGTCACCCACCGACGGGTACCCGAGGAGCACGTTCTCGATCTCGGCCGGGTAGATGTTGGCTCCGCCCGAGATGATCATGTCGATCTTGCGGTCACGGAGGAACAGGTAGCCGTCCTCGTCGATGAGGCCGACGTCGCCCACGGTGAAGTACTTGCCGATGCGGTTGTTCTTGGTCTTCTGCTCGTCCTTGTGGTACGAGAAGTCGCCGGTCTGCATGGACATGTAGACGGTGCCGATGACGTTCGGCTCCTCCACCAAGTTGGCCTCGTCGTCGAAGATGGCGATCTCCGAGATGGGCCACGGGCGGCCCACGGTGCCCGGCTTGTCCAGCCACTCCTTGGCCGTCACCAGCGTCCCGCCGCCCTCCGATGCCGCGTAGTACTCGTCGATGGCGTTGCCCCACCATTCGATCATCCGGTACTTGACGTCGATCGGGCAGGGAGCGGCGGCATGGATCATGTGACGCAGGGAGGACACGTCGTACTTGCCGCGAGTCTGCTCCGGCAGGGCCAGCAGCCGGTGGAACTGGGTGGGCACCATGTGGGAGGTGGTGACCCGGTACTTCTCGATGAGCTGCAGCATCTCCTCCGGGATCCACTTGTCCATCAGCACGATGGTGTGGCCCAGGTGGATGGAAGCCCCCGAGAACCGCATCACCGCCGTGTGGTACAGCGGCGAGCCCACGATGTGGACGTTGCCGTCCTGGGGCTGGATCCCGAAGAGGAACAGGATGCCGGACAGGCCGAGGGCGGCCTCCTCCGGCGACTGCCCGCTGAGCGGTCGGAAGACGCCCTTCGGGTTCCCGGTCGTCCCGGAGGTGTAGTTCATGACGTCCCCGATGGTGCGGTCGGGAGGGTCGCTGGTGGGCTGCGAGTCGCGCATCATGGCGAAGGAGCCGAACCCGACGATCTCACCCACCGCGAAGCACCGAGACGACGGGAGCTCGGCTTCCTCCGCCGCGTCGAGGGCCGCCTCGGTGAATCGATCGTGGGCGATGAACGCCTTGGCCTCGGAGTCCTTCAGGATGTAGGCGATCTCGGGGCCGATCAGGTGGTGGTTGATCGGTACCAGCCGCCATCCGGCCTGCAGGGCAGCCAGGTAGAGCTCGAACATCTCGACGCCGTTGGGGAGGAGGGTGGCGACCACGTCTCCGGGCTTGAGGTTGATGCCCCGCAGGCCATGCACCACCTGGTTGGTCCGGTCCAGCAGCTGGCCGGCCGAGAACTCGACACCGTCCGGCGCGACGAGGGCCAGATGACCCGGGTCCTCGTGTGCCAGTGCCCAAAATCCAAGATCGCCCATGGTGTCCCGATGACCCCCTGCGCCGACGGCGGCGCTCCAATCATGCCGAGCCAAACATTTCCGAACTGTTGTGGTGCCGCTTGCGTGTCCGGGTGGTCCGGCGCGTGTGGCGGCGGACCCGGCGCGTCGCCGGTCCCTGCTCGGGGCCGGGCCGGACGACCCGGGTGGCACTGGCCCGGAGAGGACGCTAGAACAGGTTCTCGTATTCGGTCAATCGCGCCGGTCGGAATAGTACCGGCCGGTCAGAAGCGGCCCGACGGCGCAAGGAGAGGCGATCAGCACATGAGCGAGTTCCTGTCGGACAAGGTGGTGGCCATCACCGGGGCCGGGGGCGGGATCGGGCGGGCGGTGGCGCTGGCTGCGGCGGCCGAGGGCGCCAGGGTGGTGGTGGCCGACATCGGGGTGTCCCTGGCCGGCGAGGACCCGAAGAGCGAGGTGGCCGAGGCGCTGGTCGCCGAGATCGTGGCCTCGGGTGGCGAGGCGCTGGCGGTGGCCGAGAGCGTGACGACCCTGGACGGTGGGGAGCGGATCATCGGGGCCGGCATCGAGCGGTGGGGCCGGATCGACGGCGTAGTGGCCGTGGCCGGCATCCTCCGCGAGCGGATGCTGTTCAACATGTCCGAGGACGAGTGGGACGCCGTCATCGAGACCCACCTCAAGGGACACTTCACCGTCTTCCGGGCCGCCTCGGCCGTCATGCGCAAGCAGGAGGGCGGTGGGTCACTGGTGGCGTTCACCTCCGGCGCATTCGCCGGCAGTGTGGCCCAGGCCAACTATGCCGCCGCCAAGGGAGGGATCGTCTCACTGGTCCGCTCCGCCGCCGCCGGGCTCAACCGCTACGGGATCACCGCCAACGCCGTCGCTCCGGTGGCCCGAACCCGGATGTCGGCCAACGTGCCCATGGACCTGGCCGAGATGGGCGACCCCGAGGACGTGGCACCGTTGGTGGTGTACCTCCTGTCGGACCGGGCCCGGCACGTGACCGGTCAGGTGTACACCTCGGTGGGTCCGAAGATCGCGGTGTGGAACCAGCCGTGCGAGGTACGGGCCATGTACGCGCCCGGGAGATGGACGCCCGAGGAGATCGCCGGCCGGCTGGACTCCACCGTCGGCCAGGAGCGCATGCCCCTGCTGGACCAGCTCGAGGCCTACCGCAAGGCCGCCGAGGCCAAGGCGGCTGAGGCCGGCGTTGGCTCGTAGGTCCCCGGCCCGGGGTGGCGTCTCGGACGGTACTCGGATTCCCCACCTCTGGGCTCGGGTGATGGCACCGTAGCGAACCAAGCTTGGACAGGGCTTGGTCCCGGGGCCGGGGAGGCGTCGGCCGGTTGAGCGGCGGGCCCGGAGCAAAGGTGGCGGAACCCCGCTCGACGGGCCCGCCGGGCGGGCATGGTAACGACCGACGGACGGCCCGAGCCAATCACCTGGTCACACCGGTGCGGACCCGGCGTAGGCCGACGTCATCGGCCATGCACCGATCGCTGGGCCTGCCTCCGTAGCATGAGACGCGGGCAGGGGGTGTCGCACCGGGCCACCGCCTCCCTCGACGGTACGGAGGTCGCACGTGATCGCATTGGCAGTAGTCCTCAGTGTCATCGTCCTGCTCATGGCCGTGCTGGTGGCCGGGCTCCTGCGAAGCCACGCCGACATCCTGAAGGCGCTGCACGAGCTGGGCGTGGGCGTGGGCGAGCCGGCCGACACCGATGGTCCGCCCGGGTTCCACCGCTCCGGCCCGGACCAGACGGGCGCGGCCCGCGTCCCGGTCACCATGGGTCCCCTGCTGCCGGGTGAGCGCAACTCCACGTCGGCGCCGACCGTCGCCGGGGTCACGCCCGGGGGTGACGCACTGGCGGTCTCGGTGACCGCGGCCGACCACGCCACCCTGTTGGCCTTCCTGTCGTCGGGCTGTCACACCTGTGCCGGGTTCTGGAAGTCGTTCGAGCATCCCGACCGGCTCGGCCTTCCGGCCGGCACCCGGCTGGTCGTGGTGACCAAGGGCCCGGAGATGGAGGTGCCGGCCGAGGTGGCCCGGCACGCCCACCGGGGCCTCACCGTGATCATGTCCACCGACGCCTGGGGCGACTATGAGGTGCCCGGCTCCCCGTTTTTCGTCCTCGTCGACGGCCGCTCCGGCCGTCGCATCGGCGAGGGGGTAGCGAACCACTTCCACCAAGTGGTCGAGATGGTGCGACGCGCCGAGGCCGATGCCGAAGGCTTCACGACCACCAGCGCCAGCCGGGCCTGGGCCCAGGGTCTCGACGGACCCGAACGCGAGCGGGCCAATGACCAGGAGCTGAGGGCAGCCGGGATCCATCCGGGGGACCCGAGCCTCTATCCGCGCTCGCTCGAGGACATCCACGGAGCGGGAGCCCCCGCCGGGCGCTCGGGCGATCGTTCGGATGCGGGCCCACCCGCCCGCCGGGCGGGTTGAGCGTGTCAACGCTGCAGGCGCACGGCATCCAGGCGCCCCTGCCCACCGGGTTCGAGGGGCGCATCTTCACCCGGGCCTCGAGCGACGGCGCCGCTCCCTATCCCGTGGCACATTTCGCCACCTTCGCCCTTCCCGCCCAGGTGGGGGACTTCGGGGGTGGAGCGGTCAACCTGCTCGGGCCCTCGGACATCTTCGCCGTCCTGTTCGAGTACGGCCCCGAGAGCGTGGGCAAGCGTCTCTTCGCCCGCCAGGGGATGCCTCGAGCACTGGCTCCCTCCGACTTCCGGGGCTACACGTCTGCGGCGCGGACTGAGCGGCCAGTCGGGAACGCAGTGGTTCTTCACCGAGGCGGGGAGGCCTTTCACCCTGTACGTGGTGCTCGGCAGCCACGCCCGCCGCGGCGTTCTGGTTCCGAGGGTCAACCAGCTCCTCGCTCCGCTGGCCATCGCAACCCCCGGCCAACCGGGGGCGACCGTCGTCCCGGGGGCGGCCACCGGTGGAGCGCCATGGAACTGATCGGGCTCTACCTGGTCGCCTGCTACCTGTTGGTCGTGGCCGGCGCGGCCAAGGCCATCCGTCCTGACGGCACCGCGGTCGCCCTTGCTGCGCTGCCCGCCAACCACCTGCCCGTCCGGTGGGTGCGAAGGCTGGTGCGTGTCGGGTCGGTGGCGGAGATGACCCTCGGGCTGGTGGCCCTGGCCGCACCGGCCCCGGGGGCGGCGTGGCTCGTGGCGGCGTGCTATGTGGCGTTCGGACTGACCATCGTCTATGTCCGTTCGACCGGCGGCGTCCTCGCCAGCTGCGGCTGTTTCGGCACCCCGGACACCCCGGCCACCGTGCTCCACCTGGCCGTCGACGTGGGCCTGGCCGCCGCCGCCGCCGCCGTCGCCCTGGCCGGCCCAGCCGGGTCGATGCTGAGGGTCCTGGCCCACCAGCCGGCCCACGGAGCCCCCGTGGCCATCGTCTCGGGGCTGTGCGCATGGCTGGCCTACCTGGCCGTCTCGGCCCTCGCCGATCTGAAGATGGCCCGCGCCCTGATCTCGATCTCGTTCCGGCGGCAGCGGTGAGGCCGGCCGTCGCCCCGGCAGTGCCATGACCCTCGTCGAACGAGCATCCGGGTTCCTCGAGTCGAAGCTGTCGCGGCGCAGCTTCATCAACCGCTCCGCCTACGCCGGCAGCGCGGTGGCCATCGGGGCCGGGCTCGACCTCGTGCTCAAGCCCGGGACGGCCTACGGATTGGTCTGCAGCTGCGGCAACGGCAGCTGTGGGTGCGGCTCGACCTGCTGCTCCGGCTTCTCGGAGTTCTGCTGCTCGGTCAACGGCGGGTACAACTACTGCCCGGCCGACACGGTGATGGGCGGCTGGTGGAAGGCGGACAACTCATCCTTCTGCGGCGGGCCCCGTTACTACATGGACTGCAATGCCACCTGCCGGTGCGATACCGGCTGTGGCAACGGGTGGGCGTTCTGCGAGCCGGGCTGTGACGGGACCAACTGTGGCTGTGGACCGAGCGGCTGCAACTCGTACCTCACCGGCTGCCTCCAGTTCCGGTACGGCCAGTGCAACCAGGACGTGGCGTGCATGGGTCGAATCGTCTGCCGTGTGGTGGCATGCGTGCCCCCGTGGGAGGTCGACCCGTCATGCACCACCGCCAACGCCCAGGACAACAGCACGGCCCAGCAGAACGAGCCCTGCTGGACTCCGGCTCCGCCGTCGCCGCCCCCGCCCCCGTGCAGCTCCCCGTCGACTAACTGTCAGGTCGTCGGCCTGGCCCCGAGCTTCGACGGAGCGGGCTACGCCATGGTGACCTCCTTCGGCAAGCTCCTCTCCTTCGGTGACTTCGCCAACTGGGGCGACGAGTCGTCCGTCGTGTTGAACAAACCGATCGTCGGGGTGGCCGGACGGCGCCAGGGTGGCTACTACTTCGTGGCCTCCGACGGCGGCGTCTTCTGCTTCGGCGGCGCCCCGTTCTACGGCTCGACCGGCAACCTCCGGCTCAACAAGCCGGTGGTCGGGATGGCGTCCACCCCGACCGGGCGCGGCTACTGGCTGGTCGCCTCCGACGGCGGCATCTTCTGCTTCGGCGACGCCCCGTTCTACGGCTCGACCGGCAACCTCCGGCTCAACAAGCCGGTGGTCGGGATGGCGTCCACCCCGACCGGGCGCGGCTACTGGCTGGTCGCCTCCGACGGCGGCATCTTCTGCTTCGGCGACGCCCCGTTCTACGGCTCGACCGGCAACCTCCGGCTCAACAAGCCGGTGGTCGGGATGGCGGCCACCCCGACCGGGCGCGGCTACTGGCTGGTCGCCTCCGACGGCGGCATCTTCTGCTTCGGCGACGCCCAGTTCCTCGGCTCCACCGGCGCGGAGGTCCTCAACCAGCCCGTCGTCGGGATGGCCGACCTGCCTGCCGCCCAGGGCTACTGGCTGGTGGCCCGGGACGGCGGCATCTTCACCTTCGGCACCCCCTTCTTCGGTTCAGCCGCCTAGTGATTGGAGCGTCATGACCATCTGCATCGCCGTGGTGGCCGGGTTGGTGGCGGTGGGCGCCGCCGCCCGCTCGACCTGGTCGCCCTGTGGCCTATCGATGCTCTCGACCATCACGCCCGTCAGCGAGCGGGGCAAGGGCCACCACTATCGGACCACCGCCGCCTGGTTCGTCCTCGGCGCCACCGCCGGCGGTGCCACGCTCGGTGCGGGGATGGCGCTCCTGGCCGCGGCGATGGCCGCGTTGCCGGCCTCGGCCCCGGTCCTCGGGCTCGTTGCCCTCGGCGCCACGCTGGTCGCTGCCGTGTCGGATTCCGGCGTCGCCGGGGTGAGGGTGCCGATCCATCGCCGCCAGGTCAACGAGCGGTGGCTCGACCAGTACCGCCCCTGGGTCTACGGCGCCGGATTCGGTTGGCAGATCGGCGCCGGCGTGGTCACCTACATCACCACCGCGGCCGTCTACCTGATGATCGCCCTGGCCGCCTTGACCGCACGCCCCCCGGTCGCCCTGGCCCTCGGCACGGGGTTCGGCCTCCTGCGCGGGCTGGCCGTGCTGCTCACCCGCCGACTGGACACGCCGGCCGGAGCTGCGCGCCTTCCACCGCCGGTTCGCCGACCGCGGGCCCGGCGTCGGCCGGGCCGTGATCGCCCTCGAGGTGGCCGTCGCCGTGGTACTGGTCGCCGCTACTCCGAACCGCGGCGGCCCTGGCGGTCGCCCTGGCGGCTCGCGGCCGCGGTGGTGACCGGCGATGGGGGTCGGACCGCGTCGTCGTTCAGTCCGGGTCGGCCAGTACGGTGCGGCCGGTCGAGACCACCGGGGTGGCCGTGTCCCGGTGACCCGGAGGGGTCGGGCGCCGGCGTCGGGCCCAGCTCCGCCACCCCGGTCTCTCGCCCCGCCGCCATCGCTGCAGGGCCCCGAGCCGGCTGGCCAGCAGGATGGCGCCGGCCACGGAGAGGGCGATCCCCGCCCCCTGGACGAGGAGCGAACCGAGGTGCCCGTCCTCGCCGAGCCATAGGTGCTCGTCCAGGAAGCGCTCGATGCCCCAGAGCACCATGGCCACGCCGAGCACGATGCCCGCGGGGGGCAGTGGGGGGCCGACCGGTTCCCCGCCCTCCGCGGTGGCGGTCGCCGGGGCCGCCGAGCGCAGCCACCGTTCGACCAGCAACAGGATGCCGAAGATGGTGAAGTCCTCGATCGATTGGAAGATGGGGACCGGCAGGCGCTTGCCCACTTGGCCGGCGTAGTACATGCCGAACCACTGGTTGGTCGGGTGTCCGCCTCCGGCCACCATGAGCTGGGGACCGAGCAGCCGCCCGATGCCCCAGCACGCCATGAGCACCGGCGCCATCAGGTCGGCGAACCGCAGGGTCGGGAGCTGGGGGCAGCGGCGGCGCGAGCTCACGATGGCGACCGGCACGGCGAAGAGGAGCCCACCGAACGAAGAGAGCCCGCCCTGCCAGATGGCGAAGACCTGGCGCGGGTTGTGGCGGTAGAAGGACAGGTTGGACAGCACGTGGAGGGCCCGGGCCCCGATGATGGCCGAGACGATGACCCACACGAACATGCCGGTCACCCACTGCCAGGGATAGCCGGCCTTGCGCAGCCGGCGCTCGGTGTAGCGCAGCCCGAACCAGAAGGTGAGGGCCAGCCCGATCCCGTAGGTGTGGACCTCGAGGAACCAGACGTGGAACGCGACAGGGATGGGTCTCATCGGGGATCCGGGCTCATGGTTGGGGCGGGGCTGATGGCGGGCGCCGGGTCCGAGACACCATCGGCGCTCGTCTAAGTATGCACCAGGCTCCCGGTAGGGTGGCACCGGGCCGGGCATCTGGGCCGAGGTGCCGTGGGACGGAGCACGGCCAGTCACGGGGGACCGCATGGGATCGCTCACCGGCAAGGTGGCCGTCGTCACCGGGGGCGGCTCGGGCATCGGGCTGGCCACCGCCACCCGCCTGGCTGCCGCCGGGGTCTCGGTGGCCGTGGTCGACCTCGACGAGGCGGCGGCGAGGCGGCGTCGCGGCTGAGCTCGGCGGGCTGGCCGTCCGGGCCGATGTGGGTCGCTCCGACGAGTGGCCCTTTATCGTCGAGGCGGTCACGTGCCGCTTCGGAGGGATCGACGTCGCCCACCTCAACGCCGGGGTGATGACCGGCGAGGCGGACATCACCGCCCTCACCGACGACGCCTACCGGCGGGTCGTGAGCGTGAACGTGGACGGGGTGGTCTACGGCGTGCGGGCCCTCGTCCCCGCTCTGTCGGCCCGGGGCGGTGGCGCCCTGGTGGCCACGGCGTCGCTGGCCGGCCTCATCGGATTCTCACCCGACCCCGTCTACTGCCTGACCAAGCACGCCGTCGTCGGCTTGGTGCGGGCTCTCATCCCCCAGCTGGCCGCCCGCAACATCACCTTCAATGCGGTGTGCCCGAGCATCGTGGACACACCGCTCATCGGCGAGGCCCGTCAGTTGCTGGAGGAGACCGGGTTCCCCCTCATCGACGCCGGTGCGGTCGCCGATGCGGTGGTCGAGCGCCTGTCCGGGGAGTCCAGCGGGGAGGCCATGGTCGTCCAGGCCGGGCGAGAGGCACTGGCCTTTCGTTTCGGCCGCCCGCCGGGCCCCCGCACCGGGGGCACCGTGGACCAGCGACCACCGGCCCCGCTGGCCGCCCACGACCAAGGCTGACCCCGCCGGCCGGCGCCCCTCGACGGAGACCGGGGCAAGGTCGAGGACGCCGGATGAAGGGCCGGGAAGGAGCGGGAGTCGAGGGGGAGTGTGTCGGTTGGGTCGGTCAGCCGACCCGGCCGACACCGACGAAGCCACCGTCGGTGCGCACGCCGATGATCCAGACCGAAGCCCCGGTGAAGGGCGCCTCGATCATCGAGCCCCCGCCGACGTACATGGCCACGTGGTCGGAGCCTCCCGGACCGTAGAACAGCAGGTCACCGGGCTGGATGTCGGCCAGGGGGATATGGGTGGTGGCGGCGTACTGGGCCCCCGAGGTCCGAGGCAGGCCCATCCCGGCCTGGGCGTAGGCCCACATGACCAGGCCCGAGCAGTCGAATCCGGCCGGGGAGGTGCCGCCCCACACGTAGGGCACGCCGACCTGGCTCTCGGCGGCCTGCACCGCGCCGGCGGCACCGGCCGGCACCGGCGGCGGCCGGTCCGCTCGGGGCGGTGGTGGTCACACCCGCGGCGCTGATGCCACCCGAACGCGGTCGTTGCCTGGCCGCTGGCCTGGGCCCGCTGGGCGGCCGCCACCTTGGAGTTGAACGAGGCGGTGGCGGCGGCCTTGGCCGCGGCGGCCTGGGCCGCCTGCTGCTGGGCCACCAGGTTCTGGATGTTGGCGTTGACGCTGGTGAGGGTGGCCTGGTTCTGGTTGACCAGGGAGGTGGCCTGCGCCTCGGAGGCCTGCAGGCTGTCGCGGGTGGCCGTGGCCTGGCTCTGCTGCTGTTGCAGGGCGCTCTGCGCCGCCTGCAGCTGGCTCTGGGCCGTGTGGAGATTGTCGATGGTCGTCGTCACGTTGCCCGTGGCGATGGACGAGTACTCGGACCGGATGTCGGTGGTGTTCGGGCTGGACGAGAACATCTGGGTCACCTGGTTGGTGCTGCCGCTGCTCGTGTAGTCGCTGATGGCCTGGGTCCGGAGCTGCCCCTGGTCCTTGGCCACCTCGGTCTGGTCCTTGCTTCACCTGCGCCTGGTTGGCTGCGATCTGACTGTCCAGTTGCGAGAGCTGGTAGTCGGCGGACTGGACCTGTCCGGACAGGGTGGCGATCTGGGCCTGGGTGGCCTGGATCTTCGCCGTGATGGCCGCCGCCTGCGCTTTGGCGTCGGAGATTTGATCTGCCGAGGCGAGACGCGGAGATGAAATTGCCGCCGTGGTGATTCCGATTGTGGCGGCCAGGACGACCATCGCAAACACCCGTTTGGGGGAGGTTTTGCGAGGGGCGGCGGTCTTGCGTGGCTCTGACGTCGAGTACTGCTCGGCGAGAGTCATATCAGGGCTACTGTCTAGCCTCTCCCGCCGAGATCCACAAGTACCCGGCCGGTAAATACCACTCTGACCTGCGGAGTCCATCCGCAATTCGTCTTGGCTGGATGGGTGATTTGTCCAAGCCGCGTCACCCGCCGACCGGTCGAGCGTGGCGCCGGAAGTGAGCGCCGACGTTCGCGCACGATAGGGTCCAGTTTCATGGGTGAGATCATCGAATTTCCGAGCAATGGAAGCCGTGGTCGTGGCTATATCGCCTTCCCTGCCAATGGTTCCGAGTCGAGCGCCGGAATCATCGTGCTGCAGGAGTGGTGGGGCCTCGTCGACCAGATCAAACGGACCTGCGACAGGTTCGCCGCAGCCGGTTTCACCGCCCTCGCCCCCGATCTCTACCACGGCACGACCGTGCCCCTGACCGAGCCGGACGAGGCCGGGAAACAGATGATGGCCCTCGAGATGGGATCGGCGGCGAAGGAGCTCAGCGGGGCGATCGACGAGCTGGTGGCGCGGACCGGCCGCCCGTCGGTCGGGGTCATCGGCTTCTGCATGGGTGGCGGGTTGGCCCTCGTGCTGGCCACCCAGCGCCCCGACGCGGTGAAGGCCGTCGTGGCCGCCTACGGGCTCATCCCATGGCCGGACTCCCAGCCCGACTACTCGAAGCTGGATGCGGCCGTGCTCGTCCACGCCGCCGAGGAGGACGACTTCTTCACCCCGGACGCGGCGCACGCTCTCGAGGCGCAACTGGAGCAGCTCGACACCGACGTCGAGGTCCACACCTATCCGGGGGCCGGTCACGCCTTCTTCAACGAGGACCGGCCCGAGGTGCACCACCCCGAGTCGGCCCAACGGTTGTGGGAGCGGTCGGTGGCCTTCTTCCAGCGAACCCTGGGCTGAGCCCCGATGGGCGAGCCCGGCCTCATCGAGCGGTACCTGACGCTCGGGTTGCGGCTCGGGCGCCACATCGACGGTCTGGTCGACGCCTACTACGGACCGACGGCGCCCGCCGGCGCCGTCCAGTGGGAGCCGCTCCGTCCGCCCGGACGGCTGGTGGCCGACGCCCGCGCCCTGGTGGCGGCCCTCGACGCCGGCGAGCCACTCGACGGTCCCGGGCCGGACGGGGCCGCCGGGGACGAGGCTCCCGGGCGCCGTCACTGGCTCCGGGCCCAGGTGGTCGGGCTCCTGACCACGGCGCCGCAAGCTGGCCGGAGAGGCGATCGGCTACGCCGACGAGGTCGAGGCCTGCTACGGGGTGCGGCCCACGCGGGTGGACGAGGACGCCCTGGCGGAGTCCCACCGCAACATCGACGAGGCGCTCCCGGGCACCGGGCCGCTGGCCGAACGGCTGGTCACCTGGCGCGAGGCCCACGCTGTGCCCGTCGACCTCCTGAAGCCGGCCATCCATTCGCTGGCCGAGGATCTCCGCGACCGGACCGCTTCCCTGTTCGGCTTGCCCGAGGGGGAGCACGTCGACTTCGAGCTGGTGTCAGACCAGCCGTGGTCGGGGTTCAACTACTACCTCGGTGACCTCCGCAGCCGGGTGGCCGTCAACACCGACCTCCCCGTGCTCTCCATCGGCCTCGCCCATCTGGTGGCCCACGAGTCGTACCCGGGACATCACACCGAGCACACCCGCAAGGAGGTCGGACTGGTGCGCCGCCGACGGTGGTGGGAGGAGTCCCTATTCCTCGTCGGCACTCCGCAGTGCCTGTTGGCCGAAGGCCTGGCCGATCTGGGCCTGGAGGTGGTCATGGGCCGCCGCCCCGAGCGTGCGGTGGCGCAGCATCTGCGACCGCTCGGGATCCGCTACGACGCCGACACCATCGCCGCGGTGTCCGAGGCCGCCGACGCGCTGGGTGCGGTGCGTCAGAACGCAGCCTTCCGGCTGCACGAGGACGGGGCCGATGCCGACACGGTGACCGATGAGGTGGCCCGCTGGGGTCTCCTGCCGCGGGACCGTGCCGCCAAAGTCGTGGAGTTCCTCACCCACCCGACCTGGCGCGCCTATCTGACCTGCTATGTCGAAGGCCTGCCCCTGTGCCGCGCCTACGTCGGCGGCGACCCGGCCCGGTTCGAGCGCCTGCTCTCCGAGCAGATGACTCCGGGCCAGCTCGGCGACCAGGTCCGTGCCGACCGGGTCGCATCGGGGGCCGGCGCATGACCTCGATGCGGGCCCTCCGGGTCACCGCCCACGGCCCGCCCGGTGAGGTGCTGGCCGTGGGCACGATCGAGCGGCCCGAACCCGGGCCGGGAGAGGTACGGGTGAAGGTGGCCGCCGCGTCGTTGAACTTCAACGACATCAACCGCTGCCGGGGAACCCTGGTCTCGGTGCCCACGCCCCCTCCTTTCACCCTCGGGATGGACGTGTGCGGGACGGTGGATGCGGCCGGCGAGGCGGCCGAAGACTGGCTGGGCCGGCGGGTGGTGGCCATCACCAAGACGGCGCTCGGCGGCATCGCCGAGTACGCCATCGCCCCCGCCGTCTCGGTGTTCGACGCCCCGCCCGAGCTCGACGACGCCGAGGGAGCCGCCTTCGTGCTGAGCTTCCAGGCTTCGCACCTGGCTCTGTTCCGACGGGGACGGTTGCGCCGGGACGAGACACTGGTGGTGCACGCGGCGTCGAGCGGTCTCGGGGCCGCCGGCATCCAGCTGGGCCGGTCGGCCGGTGCCCGGGTCATCGCCGTGGCCGGTGGCGCGGCGAAGGCCGAGTTCGTCCGTTCGCTCGGAGCGGATCTGGTGATCGACCACACCTCCGAGGACTTCGTCGAGGCCGTCTTGGCCGACACCGACGACGAGGGCGCCGACGTCGTCTACGACCTCGCCGGAGGTGACTTCGTCGAACGATCCTGGCGTTGCACGGCGCATGGGGGGCGGTACCTGGCGATGGGGTTCGCCGACGATGCCGACAACGGCATGACCGGCCGTCCGCTGCGACTGGCCTGCATCGGCAACATCGACATCGTGGCCGTCATGCTGGCCTGGGCCGAGGACGTCGACCCCGGCATGCGCCGCTTCGGCTTCAACCCGTTCGGTCGCGACGTCGCCGACGAGGTCCACTCCGATCTCATGAGGCTGGCGGCCGAAGGCCGGGTGCGTCCGTCCATCGGCCGCCGGGTCACCATGGAGGAAGCCGGCCGCGCCCTCGACGAGCACGAAGCCCGGCGGTCCATCGGGCGCACGGTGGTCGAGGTGGCCAAGGGCTAGCGAGAGTTTGGGGGCGGTGACGATTGGCCCTACCATTCGGGGCATGTCCGAACGTTCCCGCTATCTTCCCCGCCGCTCGTGCATGTCCACACCCGGGTCGAACGAGCGCTTTCTGGCCAAGGCCCCGACGGTCCAGGCCGACATGAGCTTCCTCGACCTCGAGGACTCGGTGGCCCCGTCGGAGAAGGAGGCGGCCCGAGCCAAGGTGGCCGACGCCATCAAGAACCTGCCCTGGGACGACCGGGTGCTCTGCGTCCGGGTCAATGCCTGGGACACCGAATGGACCTATGGCGACGTGATCGAGGTGGTGTCGAACGCCGGCGAGCGTCTCGACGAGCTCATGCTGCCCAAGGTGCAGACCGCCGCCGAGGTGGTCGCCCTCGACCTGCTGCTGACGCAGGTGGAGAAGAAGTGCGGGCTGCCGATCGGCCACACCGGCATCGAGGCCCAGATCGAGACCACCGCGCGGCCTCATCAACGTGGAGGGGATCTGTGCGGCATCGCCCCGACTCGAGACCATCATCTTCGGGCCGGCCGACTTTGCCGCCTCGATGGAGATGCCGGTGCTCACCGGTGGGGTGGCCATCCCCGAGTACCCGGGCGACCATTTCAATTACGTCTTCTCCAAGATCCTCATGGCCGGCCGGGCCAACGGCCTGCAGGTGATCGACGGACCCTTCCTGAAGGTCCGGGAGCTCGACAGCCTGCGCCAGTTCTCGATGCGCACCCGGGTCCTCGGCTACGACGGCAAGTGGGCTCTCACCCCGGACCAGGTGGGGGTGCTCAACGAGGTCTACTCGCCCACCCAGGAGCAGTTCGATCGGGCCTGGGAGATCCTCGATGCCTACCGCAAGGCCACCGAGGACGACCGCTCCGGCGCGGTCATGTTCGGCGACGAGATGATCGACGAGGCCTCTCGAAAGATGGCGAAGAAGTTCGTGAGTCGAGGCGAACGGGCCGGGCTCACCCGGTCCTCCGGCTCCTCCAGCTGATCGACCGCTCAGAACTTGAATTCGCGGTGCCACTCCTCGAGGACGGTGTAGTCGCCGATGACGTCGAGCGGGCTGAGGGCGGGGCGGTGGTACAAGGTGAGCTCGATGTCGGACGCCGTCCCGGTGACGGCCAGGTCACTGGCCGCCGTCGACGCGGACGCATCGCTCCGCTCGACGTCGATCCGGTTCGATTCGAGGACCAGCCGCCACGCCGCCGGGGCGTCAGTGCATTGCAGCGACAGCGTCCGGCCCGTCCCGGTGCCGGTTCGATCCCGGGCCGTTACCAGGGCGTCGAGGATCTCGTCGATGCCGTCCACGGCCAGCTCGGACGGGATCGGCTCGCAGGCGCCGAGGGCTGACTGCGCGTCATAGCGGTGCACGGCCAGCTCGTGCGCGCACCGTCGGGCCACGAACCCGGCTGTGTGGTCGGCCGCGAACCACGTCCAGACCTCGGTCGCCGGCGGCGTGGCCTCGAGCAGGCCGACCAGATGGGAGTGGAGCTCGCTCAACCATGGGATCAGGTCGGCCCCGTCCGGAGGGTCGGGGTAGGGCGTCAACGGGTGCCCGGTGCCCTCGCACAGGATGTGGGTCCAGAACCCACAGAACGCCCCGACATGCACGGCCAGGTCCGAGACCGTCCAGTCCTCGCAGGTGGGCACGACGGTGTCCATCGCCGATCCGGATTCGAGGGCCACGACGGTCGCCGCGCCCTCCTTGTTCGCCGCGTCGACGAGGGCGGTGTAGTCCATGGCCATGGCGCGGCTCAGACCGTCGAGTCGGCCAGCAGGCGGCGGGCGACCACCTTGAGAGCCAGGGTCTCGTCGGCCCCCTCGAAGATCGACAGCACCCGGGCGTCGACGAAGTAGCGGCTCACCGGGAACTCCTCGGCGTAGCCCATCCCGCCGTGGATCTGGAGCGCCTCGCGGGTGACCCATTCGGCCGCCCGGCATACATATGCCTTGAGCATGGAGGCCTCGAGGGACCCCTCGCCCTTCGACATGAGGCGAGCCACCTGGTAGGAGAATTGCCGCGTCGACTGGATGAGGACGGCCATGCGGGCGAGCTTGGCCCGGGTCAGCTCGTAGTCGATGATCGGCGCGCCGAACACCATCCGGTTTCGGGCATAGTCGACCGCCGCCTCGTAGGAGGCCTGCATCACCCCGACGGCCCGTGCCGCCGTCTGCAGCCGGCCGTTCTCGAAGCCCTGCATCTGCAGGTAGAACCCCCGGCCGAGGCCGCTGTCCCCGCCGACCAGGTTGGCGTGGGGCACGAACCAGTTCTCGAAGGCGACCTCGTAGGAGTGCATGCCGCGATACCCGAGCGTGTCGATGGCCCGCCCCTCCATGCGGCCGGCCGGTCCGCTCGGCCGTCCCGCCGCCCCCGGTCTCCTGGGTGAACGACGAACCCGTGGCCCTCGGCTCTCGGCTTCTCCACCACGAACAACGACAGCCCCCGGTGGGCCTTGGCCCGGTCGGGGTCGGTGCGGGCCAACAGCATGAGCACGTCGGCGCGGGCGGCGAACGTGCACCAGGTCTTCACCCCGTTGATCAGCCAGCCACCCTCGGCCGGGACCGCCGAGGTGACCACGCCGGCCACGTCCGACCCGAAGTCGGGCTCGGTCACCGCCACCGCCCCCATCACCTCCGCGCTGGCCAGCTTGGGCAGCCAGTACTGCTTCTGTTGCTCGGTGCCGCCGTGGACGAGGGCCCGGGTGAGGATCTCCGGGCGGGTGATGAGCGAGCCGCCGGCGCCGAGCGAGCCCCACGAGAGCTCCTCGGTCGCCACCACCATGCCCATGTAGTCGGACTCGCCGCCGGTGGCGAATCCCCCGTACTCCTCGGGGACCGACATGCCGAACCCGCCCATCTCGGCCATCCCCGAGATGATCTCCTCGGGGATGTCCGTGTTGGCCCGGTGGATGTGCTCCGCCCGCGGGCGGATCTGCTCCTCGGCGAACCGGTGGAAGGTCTCGCGCACCAGCTCGAAGTCGGCGTCGAGATGGCGCTCACCGGGCTGCTCGGCCAGCGAGGCCAGAAAGACCGGATCCCGGAAAGCGGCCACGAACTCCTCGGCCGGGGCCATCCAGTCGGCCGCCACGCCCCACTGCCGGCTGCGCCCGGCGGTGCGCGACGCCAGGTCGGCCAGGGCGTCGGCGGCGAAGGCGCAGGCGATGCGGGCCTCGGTCTCGCCGTAGGAACCGTAGGCGAGCACGGCCTCGGCCGTCCTGACCGCGGCGGCGGCATGGGCCACGTCGTACGCCAGGACCTGTGCCACGTCCGGCCCACCGGCCTCGGCCAGGGCGGCGACCCCGGCACCGACCACCGACTGGGCCACGTCCACGGCATCGGCCGCCGCGGCCAGGTCGGGAACCGATGGGGTGGGAGGCGTCACCGGCCCAGGTTATCGAGGCCGGTCACCGGACCGCCGGGGCCTGGGCCACCACCGTGACCAACGGGGGCAGCACCACGGCGTCGTCGCCCGGGTCCACCTCGGTCACCAGCTTGAGGTAGTCGGCCACCGGTCCCGGGCCGGCCCCGGCCGGCGCCTCGGCCCAGGCGTCGACGGTGACGAGGCCGGCGCGGCGGGCCAGGGAGGGCAGCAGGGCGCCGATGTCGGGGTGGCGGGCGTCGGGCATGGTGAACGGGTGCCCGTCGATGCGGCCGGCGCTGGTGATCGGTTCCTGGGCCACCACCCAGCCACCCGGGCGCACGGCGTCGGCCATGCGGGCCAGCACCGCCGCCGGCTCGGCCACGTGGAGGAGCAGGAAGCGGCAGAAGGCCAGGTCCACCGGCTCGGGGAGGCGGAGGTCCTCGCCGGCCTGGGTGATGGCCAGCACCTGGCTGTGGGCGGCGGCGGCCTCGGCCACCTCGTCGCGGGCCATGGGGTCGCTGTCCACCGCGTAGACCCGCCCGTCACGGCCGACGATCTCGGCCAGGGCCACTGAGACGTCGCCGCCGCCGGCACCGACGTCGACACAGGTCCAACCGGGGCCGATCCCGAGCCGGTCGAGGGCGGTGGCGAGCGGGCGGCGGTAGACATCGTCCCGCAGGCCCCGAAGCTCCATCAGACCTAGGTTACCGGGCACCGGACCCCCGGCCCCCGGGCCGGCGTCCGCCGGCCACCGTGCCACCCGGCGCCGTCCGGGTCCACGCCATCCGTGCTCCTCCCGGCCTCCTGGGTGACGGGAGACAGTATCCTCGACGTCGTGAGAGTGACCATGATGTTGTGCGACGCCGCCCAGGTCTCCGACGGCAAGCTCTACGTGCTGGGCGGTGGGTGGAGCATGACCGGGCCCGACCCGGTGCCTTCGGCCATCGCCGCTCAAGATCGACGTGGGATGGCACGAGGCGGAGTCGGCCCACCACTGGGAGCTCTTCTTGGAGGATGCGGACGGCCGCCCGGTCCTGGTCGACACGCCCGAGGGCGAGCACCCGGTGGAGGTGCGGGGCGAGTTCACCGTGGGGCGTCCCCCCGGGATCCCCGAAGGGTCCCCGATCGATGTGGCGCTGGCGGTCAACCTCGGCCCGCTGCCGCTGACCCCGGGGACCCGGTACACCTGGCGCATGGCCATCGACGGCGACTCACATACGGACTGGGTGCTGGGGTTCACCACGCGGCCGACGCTGGTACGCGACTGAGCATGACCACGTTCGACCGCCCGTTCGGTCGTTACTTCGAGGAGTTCGAGCCCGGCGACATCTACCGCCATTGGCCGGGCAAGACCATCACCGAAGCGGACGATCACCTGTTCTGCATGATCACCATGAACCACCACCCGTTGCACACCAACGCCTGGTATGCCGAGCACGAGTCGGTGCAGGGCCGCAACGTGGTGGTCGGGAACCTGGTCTACTCGCTGGTGCTCGGGATGAGCGTTCCCGACGTGAGCGGCATGGCCATCGCCAATCTCGAGGTCGAGTCGCTCGTTCACCGCGCGCCCGACCTTCCACGGCGACACCATCTACGCCGAGACCAAGGTGATCGACAAGGCGGAGTCGAAGTCGAAGGACGACCGGGGCGTGGTCACCGTCGAGACCAAGGGGTTCAACCAGCGCGGCGAGGAAGTGTGCTTCTTCCGGCGCAAGGTCATGGTGTGGAAGCGGGCGGCTGCACCGCCGCGTCGGCGTCCCTACGGGGACGACGTCTGGGACTGACCCCCACCGGCTCCCAACCGATGGCGACGGGCCCGGTCACGGCTCGCCACCCGCGCCAGGTCCGCGAGCTGGGACGGGCCATCGAGCGCTGGGGAACCGCCGGCCCTCACGGATCGAGACGGTCCGGCCTGCCGTGGCGGGCCACGCGTGACCCGTGGGCCGTGCTGGTGAGCGAGGTGATGACCCAGCAGACCCCGGTTGCCCGGGTGGTGCCGGCCTACCTGAGCTTCCTCCCGGCGTTCCCGACCCCCGCCGCCTGCGCCTCGGCCCCGCTGGGGGAGGTGCTGCGCGCTTGGCAGGGCCTGGGTTACAACCGGCGGGCCCGCAACCTGCACCGTGCCGCCGGGCTGATGGTGAACGACCACGGCGGCCGGGTCCCGGGCGGCCTGGACGACCTGCTCGCCCTCCCCGGGGTGGGCGCCTACACCGCCCGGGCCGTGCTGGCCTTCGCCTTCGGGGCCGACGTCGGAGTGGTCGACACCAATGCCGGGCGGGTCCTGTCGAGGGCGGTCGCCGGACGACCGGTCGGGTCCCGCCAGGCCCAGGACCTGGTCGACGCGATGGTCCCGGCCGGGCACGGGTGGCAGTTCGGCCAGGCTCTGCTCGACCTGGGGGCGCTCGTCTGCGTGTCCTCGGCGCCGCGGTGTCCCCTCTGCCCGGTGCGCCGCCGGTGCCGCTGGGCGAGCACCGGACACCGTTCCCCCGACCCGGCTCGGGGCTCAGCCGGCGTGTCGGTCCGCCAGGCCCGGTTCGACGGCTCCGACCGGCAGGGCCGGGGCCGGCTCCTCGACGCCCTGCGAGCGGGGACGGTGCCCTCCGACGGGCTCGCCACGGCGGCGGGCTGGCCGGACGATCCGGGGCGGGCCGGCCGGATCGCCGAAGCGCTCGTGATCGAGGGGCTGGCCGTCCGGGGCGGCGACGGTGGCCTCTGTCTGCCGTGACCGCTTGGCCGCTCCCAGGCGTCAGGCGCCGAGGAACCCGATGATGCGGTCGTTCACCAGGTCTGGCCGTTCGAGGTGCAGGAAGTGCCCGGCCCCCTCGACCACCATCATCTCGGATCCGGGGGAGAGGAAGTCGGTCACCGGCCCGATGATGTCGATCCCCATGCACCCGTCCTCGCTGCCGTGCAGGTAGAGGGTGGGCTGGGGCGCCGTCGTCCCGCTGGCCGCCTGGGCGGCGGCGGCCTCGGGGTCGTCGGGGGGACCGGCGAACATGGCCCGGTAGTACCCGATGGCTGCGCTCAGGTGGTCGGGGGACGCCAGCGCCTCTTTCACCCGGGCCGCGTCCCACGACCCGTCGAAACCCGGCGACCAGTCGGCCCACAGCCGGTCGATGAACGCGTGGTCCTCGAGGGAGACGGCGTGCTCGGCCAACGGTGTCTGGAACAAGAACACGTACCAACTGCGCCGGAGCTGGTCGAACCGGAAGAAGCCCTCGGCCATCGAGGCCTGCGGGGGAACGGCGGCGGTGACCACCCGACGCCACCGCTCGGGCTGCACGGCGGCGGCTCCGTAGGTGGCGAACGCACCCCAGTCGTGGCCGATGAGCACGGCGTCGTCGCCACCGCCGAGGGCCTGGTGGAGCTGGCAGGCGTCGAGGGCCAGCGTACCCGTGTCGTATCGTCCGTCCTCGGGCACCGGGGTGGGGGCATACCCGCGCAGGAAGGGAGCCACGGCGTGGAACCCGGCGTCGGCCAGACGGGGGAGCAGGTGGCGCCAGGTGTGGGCGGTGTCGGGGAATCCATGGAGGCAGAGGGCCAGCGGTCCACCCTCCGGGCCGTCGTGCAGGTAGGCGAACTCGAGCCCGTTGGCCCTGACGCTCCCGCGCTCCATGGACGGGGAGGGTAGCCCGGGGGCCGGGCAGCCGCCCGACTAGCCTGCACCTTCGGTGAGAATCACCTTCTTCGGTGTCCGGGGCTCCTGCCCGTGCTGTTCCGACCAGCAGCGCCGCTACGGGGGCAATACGTCCTGCGTGCTGGTCGAGGTGGAGGGGGAGCCACCGCTGATCCTCGATCTCGGCACCGGGCTGCGTGCCCTCGGCGATCACCTCGAGGCATCCCTGCAGGCGGCCGGCACGCCGCTGCGGGCCACCGCCCTGCTGAGCCATCTGCACTACGACCATGTGCTCGGCCTGCCGTTCTTCGCCCCGATGCGCGATCCGGGCGCGGTGCTCGACGTGCACGGCCCCTCCCAGGAGGGAGCACCGTTGCACGACGTGCTGGCCGGGATGGTCAAGCCCCCGTTCTTCCCGGTGCAGATGGCCGACTTCCGCGGCGAGCTGCGCTTCCACGACCTCGACGGCCCGGCCGACTTCTCCCTCGGGTCCATCCGGGTCAAGGCCCGCTCGATCCCTCATCTCGGCCACACCCTCGGCTTCCGGATCGAGGCCGACGGGCGCGCCCTGGCCTACATCTCCGACCACCAGGCGCCGGTCGACCGGATGACCGTGGACAAGGAGGTGCTCGACCTTTGCGACTCCGCCGACCTCCTCATTCACGACGGGCAGTACTCGGACGAGGAGTTCGTGCGGCTGTCCGATTGGGGCCACTCGACGCCGGCCTACGCCGTGCTGGTGGCTCGCGAATCGGGGGCTCATCGCCTCAGCCTGTTCCACCACGACCCCTCCCACACCGACCGGGACATCGACCGCTTGCTCAGCCACGCCCGCCGCCTCGTACCGAAGCCGCGCGCCATCGAGGTCGACGCGGCCTCCGAGGGGACCTCGATCGACCTGGGCACCGCCTGATCGTGGGCATCGACCTCGAGCGGTTCAAGGAGGCCATGAGCCGGTTCGCCACCGGCATCACGGTGGTGGCGGGCGTGGAGGACGGGCATCCGGTGGGATTCACCTGCCAGAGCTTCGTCTCGCTCTCGATCGACCCGCCCTTCATCGCGGTGGCGCCGGCCCGGACGTCCACCAGCTGGCCGCGCATCGCCCGGGCCGGCACGCTTCTGCGTCAACGTCCTCGGCGATCATCAACAGGAGCTGTGCCGGGGGTTCGCCGTGTCGGGCGGGGACAAGTTCGGGGGCGTGGACTGGCACCCGGCACCGATCACCGGTTCCCCCGTCATCGACGGCAGCCTGGCCTGGGTGGACTGTGAAGTGGAGCTGGTCCACGATGCCGGAGACCACGAGCTCATCATCGGCAAGGTGCTCGATCTCGGCACCGGGGAGGGCTGGCCCCTGCTGTTCTTCCGGAGCGAGTTCGCTACTGTGGCCCGGGATCCGCACGACGAGGACGGGGAGTAGGGCGTGCCTGACATCAGAGAATCCGACGTCATCGCCGATGTCCGGGTGGTGGAGCCCAATGCCCACGGGGACGACCGGGGCCGGTTCGTCGAGACCTACCGGCGCAGCTGGTTCCCGCTGGGTCGCGAGATGACCCAGGCCAACCGCTCGGAGAAGCAGGCCGGGGCGGTCGTCGGTCTCCACTACCACCTGCACCAGGCCGACTACTGGTACGTGTTGCGGGGGACCGCCCGGGTCGTGCTCCACGACCTGCGCCAGGGCTCGCCCACCGACGGTGCCACGCTGAGCCTCGACCTCGACGGGGACACGGACCGTGGGCTGTTCATCCCGCCCGGGGTGGCCCACGGTTTCGCCTCGATCACCGACCTCACCCTCTGGTACCTGGTCGACAGCTACTACAACCCCGACGACGAGCTGGGCGTCGCCTGGGACGACCCGGCCATCGGGGCCGACTGGGGCATCACCGACCCGGTGCTGTCCGATCGCGACCGGGCCAACCCCCTCCGGTCGGAGATCCCGCCCGGCGTGCAGCCGAGGGCGACGCTCCGGACCTGACCGCCGGCCCTCTGGCAGACTGCGCCGATGCCCCACCGTCCGGAAGGACCGTCATCGGGCCGGTCGCGCTCGACCGCCGCAACCGAGCCCTCGGCCGCGGCCACCTCGGAGCCCGACCGTCTCGGCGCGCCCGGGACCGGGGTGCTGGTCACCGGGGGTGGCTCGGGCATCGGGCGCGAGACGGCCCTGGCCCTGGCCGAGGTCGGGCGGGCGGTGGCCGTCTGGGATCTCAACGCCGAGGGGGCCGAGGAGACCGCCGCCCTCTGCCGCGATAGGTACGGCGTGGTCGCCGACTGGTCGGTCGTCGACGTGGCCGACACCCGAGCCCTCCACGAGGCCGTGCCCCGGGTGGAGGACGCGCTCGGGTCGCTCGGTGGGTTCGTGCACGCCGCCGGGGTGTCCGGGGCCATGCCCGTGGACCTCATCGAGGACGAGCTCTGGGACTCCACGCTCAACGTCAACCTCCGGGCGGCGGCCATGGTCAGCCGGCTGGTCGTCGACCCCTTCCGACGGGCCGGGCCCGGTTCGGCCGCCGTGCTCGTCTCGTCGGTCGAGGGCCTGTTCGGCAGCTCGTTCCTCACCGCGTACTGCGCGTCGAAGGGAGGCGTCCTCGGGCTCATGCGGTCGGTCGCCCACCGCTTCGCAGCCGAGGGCTTCCGGGTCAACGCGGTGTGCCCGGGTGCGGTGGACACGCCCATGCTCGCCCCGGCCTTCGAGCTCCCCGGGTTCCGCCAGCAGCTCGAGGAGCGGACTCCCCTCAATCGGGTCTCGACCCCCGACGAGATCGCCCGCCCGATCCGGTTCCTGCTCTCGGACGAGGCGTCGTTCATCACCGGTGCCCATCTCACGGTGGACGGAGGGCTGACCTCGGTCACTGCCATTTGACCTGGGCGGACTCCGGAACGGAGGCCGGGGCGGCCACGACCGGGGGCCGATCGACCCCTCCGCTCCCCGGCCGGCCGTCGCGTCGGGTTGAATGTCGGCATGTGGTTCGTCCTCGGGGCACTGGCACTGATCGCCGTCGTGGTGGCGGCGGTCTCGGTCCTCCGGCGGCCGAGCGCCGACGATCTGAGCTCCGTGCGCCACTACCACTCCGCCCTCGGGACGCTCGAGCATCTGTCCGAACGGACCGGCCCGTCGCCGGCCGAAGCGGCCGGGCCCGAGGACCAGCCGGTCGGCCCCGAGCCCCCACCGAGGTCCTACCGGCGACCCGACGCCGGTGGCAGCTGGCCGGCGGGACCGGCCGTCGGTGACGACCTCGATCCCTCGCGTCCCTCGTCCCGGCGCTCGCGGCCGGTCCCGCCGGCCTCCTTGCGGAGCGACGTTCCCGACCCGGCGAACCCCCTGGTCTTCGACGACGCCCGGCCCCAGGACCGCTACCTTCCCGACCGCGGCGCCGCCCCACCGCGATCCCGCATGGACCGGGCCCAGCGGCACGCCCTCGATTCGATGAACCACCGGCCCCGGCGGGGGTTCATCGTGGCTGCGGTGGTGGTGGCGGCCGTGGTGCTGTTCGGGGTGCTGGCCTTCGTCGGGAGCGGGCGTTCGCACCCGAAGGCCGGGACCGCGGCGACCGCGACCACCGGGCAGGCCACCGCCACCACGTCGCCCTCGACCACCGTCGGCCCGTCGAAGCACCGGAAGACCACCCCGACCACCGCGCCGGCCCAGATCGTGGCCCTGACGTCGACGGCCAGCACCGCCCTGTACCCGGTGGGCCCGGCCGCCTACCGCCTCACCATCTCCGCCTCGGGCCCCTGTTGGGTGGACGCCTCCTCGCCGTCGACCGGCTCGACCCTGTGGACCGGGACCATGCAATCCGGCCGGGTCCAGCAGATCCAAGCGACGGGCATCACCCGGGTGGAGCTCGGGACCCTGGCCGCGGCGTTGAGTGTCGACGGGGTGCCGGTCGTGATCCCGGCGTCGGTCAGTTCCCCGTTCGTGGCCACCTTCGAGCCGATCCCGCCCCCGGCCGGTGCGGGATCGTCCTCGACCACGCCGACCACCTTCGGCTGAGCGATCGCCTCGGGCCCGAAGGCGGGCACTCAGGTGCCGGCCCCGGCCCCGGAGGGGTGGTCGGCCAGGCCCAGGGCGTCGAGGACGAAGGCGAGGACGAAGGCCTCGTCGCGCCAAGCGTCATAGCGCCCCGACGGCCCGCCGTGGCCGGCACCGAGCTCGGTCTTCAGCAGGACCTCGTTCTCCGGGTTCGCGGCGCGCAGCTTGGCCACCCACTTGGCCGGCTCCCAGAACCCCACCCTCGGGTCGCTCAGCCCGGCCGTGGCCAGGATGTCCGGGTACCGGACCGGGCGCCCCTCGACGTCGACCGACCGGACGTTGTCGTAGGGGGAGTACGACTTCATCACCCGGTAGATGTCGGGGTCCTCGACCGGGTTGCCCCATTCGTCCCACTCCAGCACGGTGAGGGGGAGCGTCTCGTCCAAGATGGTGGTCAGGCAGTCGACAAAGGGCACCTCGGCCACCACCGCCCGGAACAGCTCGGGGGCCAGGTTGGCCACCGCCCCCATGAGCAGACCGCCCGCACTTCCTCCCCGGGCCACCAGTCGGTCCGGGGTGGTCCAACCCTCAGCGACCAGGATCCGGGCGCAGGCGATGAAGTCGGTGAACGTGTTGGGCTTGGCCGCCCGCTTCCCCTCCTCGTACCAGGCCCTCCCCATCTCGCCGCCGCCGCGCACGTGGGCGATGGCGAACACCACGCCTCGGTCGAGCAGGCTCAGGCGGAGAGACGAGAAGGTGGGGTCCATCGAGGCCTCATAGGAGCCGTAGCCGTAGAGGAGGCACGGTGCCCCGCCGGTGCCGTCGCTCGGACCGCCGCCACCGGGGCGGGCCACCAGGTCGTGTCGGTAGACGAGCGAGATGGGCACCTGGGCGCCGTCGTCGGCCGTGGCCCATCTCCGCTCGGTCCGGTATCGGTCCGTCCGGAACTCGCCCAGCACCGGCTGGCGCTTGCGCAGCACGGCCCGGCCCGTCCTGAGGTCGAGGTCGTAGACGGAACGGGGCGTGACCAAGGAGGTGTACTCGTAGCGCAGGGTGGTCGAGTCGTACTCGGGATTGGCCCCGCCCCAGACGGTCGAGGGGGACTCTGGCTGGTCGACCGGGCGTGATCCACCGGCGGCATCGATGATTCGGATCCGGGTCTCGCCCCCCGTCCGCTCATAGACCACCAGCCAGCCGGCGAAAGGGTCGACGTTGTCCAGCCGGACGCCCTGGGCCGGCGGGATCACCTCGGTCCAGTGTTCCCGGCCCGGTGAGTCGTCCGGGGCCGACATCAGACGGAAGTCCTCGGCGCCGTCGTTGGTCACGACGAGGTAACGGCTGTCGCGCCCGGCGGCGGGGTCGCCGCGGTCGTGGGTCACTCGGTACTCCGTTCCGTACCGGCGGGGCTCGATGACCGCGAACTCGCCGAAGGGGTCGTCGGCCGGGAGTGAGCGGACCTCGGTGGTCACCTTCGATTCCAGGTCCATGAGGATGTAGCGGTCGTCCTTGGTGCGGCCCACGCTGAGGTAGAAGTGGTCGTCGGGCTCCTCGTAGACCAGCACGTCGCCGGCCGGGTCGGTTCCGACCACGTGTCGCCAGAGCTGGTAGGGGCGCATGGCCTCGTCGACTCTCACGAAGAACACGGTGGCGTTGTCATCGGCCCATGCCGCACCGTACGAGGTGTCCTCCAGCACCTCGGACGCCTCGGTCCCCGTCGCCAGCTCGATGAAGCGCATGGTGTAGCGCTCGCCCCCGGTGGTGTCGGTCGAGTACAGGAGGCGGCAGTGGTCCGGGCTCACTTCGAGGTTCCCGACGGCCAGGAAGTCATGGCCCTCGGCCAACCGGTTCTCGTCGAGGAGGACCTCCTCCCCGGGGAGCGGCTCCTCGGGGCCCGGTCCCCCGGCGTCCGCCCCCTCGGCCACCGCCGACGTCGCCGGACGGCCCTCCCCGACCGGGCACCGGCAGTGGATGCCGTAGCTGCTCCCCTCGACGGTCCGGCTGTAATAGAGCCAATCCCCCTTCCGTACCGGTACCGACAGGTCGGTCTCCTCGATGCGAGCCACGATCTCGTCGAAGAGGGCCTCCCGGAGCCATTGGGTGGGGGCGGTCATCGCCGCGGTGTAGGCATTCTCGGCCTCCAGATGGGCGATGACCTCGGGGTCGTCCCTGTCCCGCAGCCAGTACCAGTCGTCGACCCGGACGTCGCCATGGGCCACGAGCTGGACTGGACGCCGCGCCGGCGCCGGGGGCTCGAGGTCGTCCCGGGCGGGGCCGGGGGTCGGGGACGTCACCATCCGACCAGGATGTCACGTCGGTCTGGCCAGGAGGTTCGCCCTCTGTTCAGGTCCGGGCCCGGGGTTGTTACTATCTGTATAGGAGAAATCAGGCGCCCGCACCGGGGTGGCTGCAAGGGAGCGCTATGACCACGACCGATCTCGACCTCGGCAAGTACAAGCTCGGGTGGTCTGACCAAGAGGACTACGTGTTCAAGCCCAAGAAGGGCCTGAACGAGTCCATCGTCCGCGAGATGTCGGCCATGAAGAAGGAGCCCGACTGGATGCGCGACTTCCGCCTCCGCGCCCTGTCCCGGTTCGACCGGCGCCCGATGGCCGAGTGGTTCGCCGTCAACATGCCCGACCTCGACTTCGACGACATCTACTACTACATCAAGCCGACGTCGGGCCAGGTCGAGGACTGGAACGAGCTTCCCGACAGCATCAAGAACACCTACGAGAAGCTCGGTATCCCCGAGGCCGAGCGCAAGTATCTGGCCGGGGTCACCGCCCAGTACGAGTCCGAGGTGGTCTTCCACCGCAACCGCGAGGATCTCGAGGCCAAGGGCATCATCTTCTGCGACATGGACACCGCGGTGCGGGACTACCCGGAACTGGTCCGCAAGTACTTCGGCAAGATCATCCCCCCGAACGACAACAAGTTCGCCGCCCTCAACTCGGCGGTGTGGTCGGGCGGGTCGTTCATCTACGTCCCGCCGGGCGTGGTCGTGGACCAGCCCCTCCAGGCCTACTTCCGGATCAACGCGGAGAACATGGGCCAGTTCGAGCGCACCTTGATCATCGCCGACGTCGGATCCCAGGTGCACTACATCGAGGGGTGCTCGGCGCCGGTCTACACCACCGACTCGCTGCACTCGGCGGTGGTGGAGCTGGTGGCGCTCGAGGGCTCCCGCATCACCTACACGACCATCCAGAACTGGTCCAACAACGTCTACAACCTGGTGACCAAGCGGGCCCGGGCCGAGGCCGAGGCCCATGTCGAGTGGATCGACGGCAACATCGGCTCACGGCTGACCATGAAGTACCCCTCCGTCTACCTCATGGGTCCGAAGGCCTCGGGTGAGGTGTTGTCCGTCGCCTACGCCGGTGCCGGCCAGCACCAGGATGCCGGGGCCAAGATGTTCCACGTCGCCCCCGAGACCACCTCCACCATCATCTCCAAGTCGATCTCCAAGGACGCCGGCCGGACCACCTACCGGGGCAAGGTCCATGTCGACGAGGGCGCCACGCGGGCCAAGAGCTTCGTCCGCTGCGACGCCCTGCTCCTCGACGACACCTCGGTGTCCGAGACCAAGCCTTACATGGAGGTGGCCGAACGGGATGCTCGCATCGGCCACGAGGCCACCGTCTCGAAGGTCGGGGACGACCAGCTCTTCTACCTCATGAGCCGCGGACTGTCGGAGACCCAGGCCATGGGGATGATCGTCAACGGGTTCATCGAGCCGATCACCCGGACCCTGCCCATGGAGTATGCCGTCGAGTGGAGCCGGCTGATCGAGCTGCAGATGGAAGGCTCGGTGGGCTGAGCGGAGGGCCGATGGCGGTCGGGGCCGGCGGTCGGCGAGCGGGCGATGGGAGAGGCAGAATGTCCCCATGGCGATGAGGGAAGAGTGCAAGCACTTCCAGAGCCGCACCTACGACTCCGGAGAAGTGGCTCGGTTCTGCATCCTGGACCTGGCCCCCGAAGCGCCGTGGAAGTGCCCGGACGACTGCCCCTCCTATTCGCGGCGCCTGGCCGATGTCGGCTGGGCCCACGGCTCACTGGTGGAGCCGAAGCTCGAGCCCATGCCCGACGTCCCCGGCGACGAGGCGGCCAAGCTGCTCGATCAGGCCGAGGACATCATCAACTCGGTGGGTCCCGAGGTCATCGCCGAGGTGGAGGCGGACGAGCGGCGGGAACAGCGCAGTGAACGGCGCTGGTGGCGCCGGCGGCGCTGAGCCCCGTGCGGTGGGGAGCCCCGTGGGGGACTTCGCCGCTACCTCCCGCTGGATCCGTCGCCGCGGCCCGCTGACGCGGCGACCTCCCCGGTGAAGACGGGGCTACCTCCCGGTGAAGACGCCCGGTCGCTTCTCGACGAAGGCGGTCATCGCCTCCGTGAGGTCGTCGGAGGCGAGGAAGCCGGCGTTCCACGTAGCCACGAATTCCAGCCCCTCGGCCACCGATCGCCCTTCACCGGCGGCCAGCACGGCCTTGGTGCCCTGCACGGCCAGCGGTGAGTTGGCGGCGATCTCGGCCGCCATCGACCGGGCGTCGGCCAGCACCCGGTCGGCGTCGGCGCTGATGTCGTTCACCAGCCCGATCGAGTGGGCACGCGCCGCGGTGATGTCTTTGCCGGTGTAGGCGAGCTCGGCCACATGGCCCTTCCCGATGATATGGGGGAGGCGCTGGAGGCTCCCGAGGTCGGCCACGATGGCCACCTTGGTCTCCCGCACCGAGAAGACGGCGTCGACACTGGCCAGCCGGATGTCACAGGCCGAGACCAGGTCCACCCCGCCCCCGATGCAGTAGCCGTGGACGGCGGCGATGGTCGGCAGTGGGCAGTCGGCCACCGAGCTCACCGAGGCCTGGAGGCGCAGGATCTCGGCGCGGGCCGACCGGGCCCGAGCCGCCATCGAGAGCGGGCGGCCGTCGCCCGGGTCACCCGAGCCGGCCAGGCCCGACATGGCCACCAGGTCGAGACCGACGGAGAAATGGGGCCCCTTTGCCGCCACCACGAGGACCCGGAGCTCGGGATCGGACCCGATGGCGTCCATGGCCCGGGGCAGGTCGGACCAGAACGCCGGCCCCATGGCGTTGCGCTTCTCGGGACGGTCGAGCCACAGGGTGGCCACCGGGCCGTGGCCCTCGATGGTGAGGACATCGGACGAGAAGGAGCCGACGCCGGAACCGGATGAGGATGGCATGGCACGAGCGTAGGCGGACCCGTCACCGTCCGCCGACGGGGCCGGGTCGCCGAAGGCGACAGGTACAGTGGAGTGCGAGGCTCGCGACCCGGGCCTCCTTCCGCGAGAGGCCGTTCCCCTGTCCACCTTCACCCCTGAAGCCGCCGCCGCCCTGCCCGGGCCCACCTGGCTGCAGCGTCGCAGGTCGGCCGCGGCCGAGGCCTTCTCGTCCCTCCCCCTGCCGACCGAGAAGGACGAGGTCTGGCGGTACAGTCGGATCGATCAGCTCGACCTGGACCGGTTCCGGCCGCTCGGGCCGGCGTCAGCCGTTGTCTCGGATGGCTCGCCGGGGCTGCCGTCGGAACAGGTGCACTCCCTGATCGGCAGCCTCGGGCCCCACGCCGCCCTGATGGTGACGATCGACGGTGTGCTGGCCACGGTGGCCTCGTCGGTCGACGACCATCTCCTCCAGCTGGGTCGGGTGACCCAGCACGGGGAGGCCGAGGCGCTCCTCGGGACGGTGCTGAGCGATCCACACCAGTTCCAGCTGCTGAACGAGGCTTTCGCCGTCGAACCCCTGGTCGTCGACATCGCCCCGGCGACCACCATCGACGATCCCATCGTGGTGGTCCATGTGGTGAGGGGGGGCGACGGTGACGCGGTGTTCCCCCGCACGATCATCCGCGCCGGAGCCGGGTCGAAGGCCGGCGTGGTGGAGGTGGCCGTGGATGCCGGCACCGCCCTGATGGCCGACAGCGCCCCACCGGCCGTCCCGGTGGTCCCCGCGGCCGGTCCACCGTCACCCGAGCAGCTGGTGGTGCCGCTCACCGAGGTGCGCGTCTCGGACGACGCCGAGCTGTCCTTCGTCAGCCTGCAGTCTCTTGGCCCCGGCGCCTGGGTGCTGGGCCACCAGGCCAGCGTCATCGGGGCCAACGCCACGCTCAGGAGCTTCGCCGTGGCCCTCGGGGGGAGCTACGCCCGGTTGCGAACGGACTCGGCCCTGGTCGGGACGTCGGGGACCAGCCTCCTGCGAGCGGCGTTCATCGGACGGGACGACCAGATGCTCGACTTCCGTACCCTCCAGGACCACCTGGCGCCCCGGAGCACGAGCGACCTCCTGTTCATGGGAGCGGTGGCCGACCGCTCCCACTCCGTCTACAGCGGCCTGATCCGGGTCCGGCGGGGTGCGGTCCGGTCCGACGCCATGCAGACCAACCACAACCTGGTGCTGGACGAGGGCGCCCATGCCGACTCGGTCCCGAACCTCGACATCCAAGAGAACGACGTGCGATGCAGCCACGGCTCGACGGTCGGACCGGTCGACGAGGACCAGCGCTACTACCTGGAGTCGCGAGGAGTGGAGCCCGACGTGGCCGAACGGCTCATCGTGGCCGGGTTCTTCGAGGACATCGCCGACAAGGTCCCGATCACCGGGACCCGACCGCTGATCGGGCGGGCGCTGGCCGATCGCAGTGGGGTGCTCGGTGGCTGAGCCCGCGGTCGACGATGCCAGCCGGCCGCAGGTGGTCCGCGTCTGCGGCCGGGACGACCTGACCGACGGGCAGGCCGGGCGTTTCGACGTCGCCGGGCTGCGCATCGCGGTGGTGCGCATCGGCGACGACTTCTTTGCTGTCGGGGACCGGTGCAGCCACGAGGACTTCTCGTTGGCCGAGGGCGAGGTGTGGGCCGACGAATGCGAGATCGAGTGCCCCAAGCACGGTTCGACCTTCGACCTCCGGACCGGGGCGCCCTGCTCCCTGCCGGCCACCCTCCCGGTGCCCGTCTACCCGGTGGTGGTCGACGGCGACGACGTGTCGGTGGTGGTGCCGTGAGCACCGGTGAGCTGTGCATCGAGGGCCTGCGGGCGGGGGTGCCGGGCCGGGAGATCCTGCGCGGGGTGACCCTCACCGTGCGCAGCGGGGAGGTCCACGCCGTCATGGGCCCGAACGGCTCGGGTAAGAGCACCCTGGCCCACGTGCTGATGGGTCGTCCGGGCTACGAGGTGCTGGAGGGGACGGTGACCCTCGACGGGATCGACCTTCTGGCCCTGCCCACCTGGCAGCGGGCCCGGGCCGGCCTGTTCCTCGGGATGCAACACCCCATCGAGGTGCCGGGGGTCTCGCTGGTGAAGTCGTTGACGGCGGCCCGACCGGTCGTCCCGGCCGACGAGGCCGGGGCGGGGGCCGACGACGTGGGGGCCAGGCTTCGGGCCGAGGCGGGTCGGATCGGCTTCGACGAGCGGTTCCTCGACCGGCCCCTCAACGTCGACCTGTCCGGCGGCGAGCGCAAGCGGAACGAGACCCTCCAGCTGGGTGTGCTCCGTCCCCGGTTCGCCGTGCTCGATGAGATCGATTCCGGGCTCGACATCGATGCGCTCGGCGCGGTCGGCACGCGCGTGCAGGAGGCCACCGCCGAGTGGGATCTCGGCGTGCTGGCCATCACCCACTTCCGCCGATTGCTCGCCGTGCTCCGCCCCGACGTCGTCCACGTGCTGTCCGACGGCCGCGTGGTGGCGACCGGCGAGCCCGAGTTGGCCGACATCGTCGACCGGACGGGCTACGGCTCTTTCGCCTGAAGCCGGTTGGACCCCGGTCGTCGGCGGTGACGGCCCATGACCGCTCCTATCGGGGTCCACCGGTATGACGGATCGGGCCGAGGGACCTCGATCGGCTCCCGGTGTGCCCCGGATTTCAGGGGTCCGGTTGGTAGCGTCTGCCCTCATGGCTCGCCGGGACCGTCGTCGAGGTGGCGCCCACAGTGCCAAGCGGAGGGGCCACCCTTCGCCCGGACCGGCCCCCGGAAGTCCGCCCGCTGAGCCAGGCGCCGAGCGGGTCGACGTGGCGACGGCGTCGGGCCTGCTGGCGGCCGGAGATCCCGACGCGGCCACCGCCGCTCCCCTCAGCCGAACGGAGCGGCGGGCCGCAGCCGCGGGAAGGAGCGGGACCAAGAAGAAGCCCAAGAAGAAGGCCAAACGCAGCTGGCTCGATCGGGTGCTCATCGCCGGCGTGGTCGTGGTCGCCCTGGCCCTGGTGGCCATGGGGTCGGGCTACGCCTACCTGCAGTACCGCTTCGACCAGGTGGCCAAGGTCACCGTCAAGCATCTGAAGACCGCGCCGGCGGGGCAGCCCTTCAACGTGCTGCTGATCGGATCGGACTCGCGGGTGGGTGTCAGCACAGCCGACCAGTCCCACTTCGGGAACGCGGCGACGGCCGGCGGTCAACGCAGCGACGTGGTCAAGATCGCCCACGTGGTCCCGGCCACCGGGCAGGTCCGGGTGCTGTCCATTCCCCGGGACACCATGGTGACGGTGGCCGGCAACACGAACCAGACCGGCACCTACAACCGGATCAACGCCACCTACGGCACGGGCCCCGACCAGCTGGTGCAGACCATCGAAGCTGACTTCGGGATACCCATCGAGCACACCGTCCAGCTCGACTTCGTGGGCTTCCGCGGCGCGGTGGACGCCATCGGCGGGATCACCCTCAACTTCCCGTACCCGGCCCGCGACGCCTACACGGGGCTCAACATCGTGCAGCCCGGCTGCCAGCATCTGAACGGCGGGTACTCGCTGGCCGTGGCCCGGAGCCGGCACTACGAGTACGAGAAGAACGGCTACTGGCAGTCGGACGGCACCAGTGACTTCGGTCGGATCCAGCGCCAGAACGCATTCCTGAAGGCGCTCATCAACCAGGCGGAGACGAGGTACAACCCGCTCACCCTCAACGCCTTCATCGGATCGGTGGTCCAGGGCGTGACCATCGACTCCACGTTCACCGTCAGCGACCTCATCTCGTTGTCGCGCCAGTTCCACACGTTCGCCTCCCAGTCGTTGCAGACGGCGACCCTGCCCACCTATTCGGCCTACAGCTCGCGCTTCTCCTCGTTCGGGGACGTGCTCTACGTCGAGCAGCCCCAGGCGGCGCAGGTGATCGCTCAGTTCCTCGGTGGGACGGGGGAGACCGCCTTCACCCCGCCGCCCGGCCCCTACGGCGTGGTGTCCACCACCACGACCGCTCCGCCCTCGATCGCATCCCCCCGGTCCACGCCCGGGACATCGGCGCCGTCCAGCACGACCACCACCATCGAGACCGACTTCGACCCCACCCCCTGCTGACCGTACGCGGGTCGGTCAGCCGGCCGCCGTGCTCTCGTCGAGCCCCTGGGCCAGCGTGTTCCAGCTGAGCGTGGCGCACTTGATGCGCACGGGGAACTTGACCACACCCTGGAGCGCGGCCAGCTCCCCGAGGGAATCGACGTCGATGGCCTCGGGTTCGAGCACCTCGACCGACGCGCCGGACCCGTCGCCCGAATCGCCGTTACCCGACGGCAGGGTCGACTCGTGGATGGACATCATCCCCTTGAAGGTGCGGATGAGGTCGCGGACCTCGGGAACCGGCTTGCCCTTCACTGCCGCCGACATGAGTGATGCGGAAGACTGGCTGATCGAACAGCCGGTCCCGGCGATCTTGATGTCGGAGACGACGTCGTCGTTCACCTCGAGGGTGACGACCACCTCGTCCCCACATAGGGGATTGAATCCCTCGACGCGCCGGGCGGGCGGGGACTCCAGCTCTCCCCGGTTGCGGGGTGACCGGTAGTGGTCGAGGATGATCTCCCGGTACAGATCCTCGATACCGGTCATTCGATCGGATCCCTCCGGCCTGCCCGATGGGCACCGAGATGAGTGACGGCGAGTTGCACGCGGTCAGCGTACCGTCCGGCGCTCATCCGAAGAACGCCCCGGCTTCGGCCAAGGCATCGGCCAAGGCGTCCACGTCGGCCCGATCGTTGTAGAGGGCGAACGAGGCCCGGGCGGTGGCGTTCACACCGAGCCGTCGCATGAGCGGCTTGGCGCAGTGATGGCCGGCCCGAACGCAGACCCCGTACTCATCGAGGATCTGGGACACGTCGTGGGGGTGGATGTCGCGGTAGGCGAAGGAGATCACCCCGCCCCGGGCCTCCGGATCGGTCGGCCCGAAGAACCGGATGTCGTCCCCGAAGCGGTCGGCGAGGGTGGCCAACGCGTATGTGGTCAGGGCGATCTCGTGGGAGCGGACGGTCGCCATGCCGAGACACCGGAGGTAGTCCACGGCTGCCCCGAGCCCGATGGCCTCGGTGATGGGCGGGGTGCCGGCCTCGAACCGCCAGGGGATGTCGTTCGGGGTGAACCCGTCCTTGCGGACGTCGAGGATCATCTCGCCACCACCGAGGAACGGTCCCATGCCGGACAGCAGCTCCTCGCGGCCCCACAGCACCCCGATGCCGGTCGGCCCGAGCATCTTGTGGGCGCTGAAGGCCAGGAAGTCGGCGCCGAGGGAGCTCACATCGGTCGCCAGGTGGGGGACGGATTGGGCGCCGTCGGCCACCACCACCGCGCCGGCGGCATGGGCCACGGCCGCGATCTCCGCGACCGGGTTGAGCGTCCCGAGCACGTTGGACATGCAGGTCACCCCCACCAGCTTGGCCCCCGCCACCAGCTGCTCGAGGTTGTCGAGGATCAGCCGGCCGTCGTCGTCGATCGGGATCCACCGGATGGTTATGGCGCGCTCGGTGGCCAGGATGTGCCAGGGGACGATGTTGGCGTGATGCTCCATCTCGGTGAGCACGATCGCGTCGCCGGGTTGCAGGTGGGCCCGTCCCCAGCTGTGGGCCACCAGGTTGAGGCCCTCGGTGGCGTTTTTGGTGAAGACGATCTCCCGCGACGGGTTGGGGGCGCCGATGAACGTCCCCACGTTGTGCCGGGCCGCCTCGAAGCGTCGGGTGGCCTCCTCGGCGATCGAGTAGACGCCGCGATGCACGTTGGCATGGGTCGTCTCGTCGTACTCGCGCATGGCGTCGAGCACCTGGACCGGTCGCTGCGCCGAGGCGGCCGAGTCGAGGTAGGTGATGGGGTGGCCGTGCACCTCTCGCGCCAGCAGCGGGAAGTCCTTCCGCAGTCGGGCGACGTCGAGGTCGGGAACCACCCCCGCCTTCTCGGGTGCCACTTCCGTCTTCAGGTGCGCCACGCGTCGTAGCCTTCGCTCTCGAGCGTCTTCGACAACTCGGGCCCGCCCCGGGCCACGATGACGCCATCGACGAGCACGTGCACCCGGTCGGCAGCCAGCTCGTCCAGCATGCGCTGATAGTGGCTGATCACCAGGACGCCCAGCTCCGGACGGGCCTCCCGAACGGTATGGATCCCCCGGGCCACCGCCCGGAGGGCGTCGACGTCGAGACCCGAGTCCGTCTCGTCGAGGACGGCCAGCTGGGGCTCGAGGATGGCCATCTGCAGGATCTCGTTGCGCTTCTTCTCGCCACCGGAGAACCCGTCGTTGAGATGACGGTCGCCGAAGGCCGGGTCCATGCCCAGCTTCTCCATCCACTCCATCATCAGCAGCCGGATCTCGAGGGCGGACATGTCCATCCCCCGGCGGGCGGACAGCGCCTGGCGAAGGAACTGGATGACCGGGACCCCGGCGATCGACTCGGGCTCCTGGAAGGCCAGGAAGATGCCGGCCTTCCCCCGGACGTCGGTCGGCCAGGACGTGATGTCCTCGCCCTCGAAGCGGATCGCCCCGGCGCTGATCTCGTAGGAGGGGTCGCCGAGGAGGACCTTGGCCAGCGTCGACTTCCCCGAGCCGTTGGGGCCCATGAGGGCGTGGATCTCGCCGGCTCCGACGGTGAGGTCGATCCCCTTCAGGATGGGAGCTCCCTCGGCCGAGACATGGAGGCCGTCGATCTCGAGTAGGGGGGGGCCACCGGCGGCGCGCCGGCCAGGCGACGCCGAGCCGGCTTCGCCGATCTCCTCATGGGCCTGTCCGTCGGTCCGGGGCACGCCAGAGATCTTAGCCGGAATCCGTAGTTTCTCCTATGGGAATAGGATTAATCGGGGCATCACCGGGGAGGTGCCGGGATTACCCCTGTCACCAGGTGGAGCCGGTACCGTACCCCCATGGCCGATCCGTGGAATTTCGACGGCCCGGTGGCCAAGCTCGGCGCCAGCACCGACGCCGTGACGCTGGTGGATGAATCGACCTTCGCCATCAGCACGAACGCCGGCGACATGTCACCCCGGGCGCCCCATGGGCTGTTCGTCCGGGACACCCGCATCCTCTCGAGGTTCGAGGTCCTGGTCAACGGGGCCACCACCGAACCGCTGGCCGCGGTGACCGACAACCCCTTCGCCGCCACCTTCGTGTCGCGCTGCCTGCCCACCACCGGCCGGGCCGACTCCACCCTCATGGTGTTCCGGTGCCGGTACGTGGGCCAGGGCATGCGCGAGGACCTGCGGATCAGGAATTTCGGGAGCGAGCCGGCGCTCTGCACCGTCGAGGTGCTCATCGGGTGTGACTTTGCCGACCTGTTCGCGGTGAAGGAGGGGAGGGTGGGCAGCCCACCGACCAGCGGGGAGCTGTCGACCACGGTGAACCCGGCTCGGGCGGTTCCTCCGGCCGGGCCGGAGTCGGGGGAGCCCGAGGTGACCCGTCCGGGGTCGGAGGATCCGCTCGACGGACCGACCGCCCCCGCCGTCGTGACCTACTCCTACCGCCGGGGCGGGGTGGACCGAGGCGTCGAGATCCGCTTCCACGAGCCCACCCAGCTGAGCACCGACCTGGCCACGTTCGAGGTCATCGTCCCGCCCCGGGGCCAGTGGTCGACCTGCATCGAGATCGGGCCGGTGTTCGACGGGTCGGCCATCGACCCGAGGTATCGGTGTGGCGAGCCCGTCGAGCGGGCGACGCCCAGCGAGCGGCTCGAGAAGTGGCGCCGGCAGGTTCCCCACGTCGAGACCAGCCACCCGGGGCTGGCCGAGGTGGTCGCCCGCAGCGCCGAGGACCTCGGGGCCTTGCGCATCTTCGACCCCGACTACCCCGAGCGGGTGGTGGTGGCGGCGGGCGCTCCTTGGTTCATGACCGTGTTCGGGCGCGACTCCCTCCTCACCGCCTGGATGGCGCTGCTGGTCGACCCGGACCTGGCCCGGGGCGTCCTCCAGACCCTGGCGAGGTTCCAGGGGAAGGAAGTGGACCCGCGCCACGAGGAGGAGCCCGGCCGGATCCTCCACGAGATGCGCTTCGGTGACGCCGCTTCGCTCTCGCTCGGCGGCGGGAGCATCTACTACGGCACGGCGGACGCCACCCCGCTCTTCGTCATGTTGCTCGGCGAGATGCGGCGCTGGGGGGTGGCCCGCGAGATGGTGGACGAGCTCCTCCCCAACGCAGCCCGGGCTATCGAATGGATCGAGCAGTTCGGCGATGCGGACGGTGACGGCTACGTGGAGTACAAGCGATCCACCGACCGCGGTCTGGCCAACCAGGGCTGGAAGGACAGCTGGGACGGCATCCGCTACGGGGACGGCCGCGTCGCCGAGGCCCCCATCGCCCTCTGCGAGGTGCAGGCCTACACCTACGGCGCCTACCTGGCCAGTGCCCACTTTGCCTTCGAGGTGGGTGACACCGCCACCTACGACCGCTTCCGGGCCAAGGCCACCCAGCTCAAGGCGGCCTTCAACCGCGATTTCTGGCTCGAGGACCGAGGCTGGTTCGCGGTGGGGCTCGACGCCGACAAGCGGCCGATCGACTCGATGACGTCCAACATGGGCCACTGCCTCTGGACGGGGATCGTGGACGAGGACAAGGCCCGGCGCGTGGCCGAGAACCTGATCTCACCGGCCATGTTCAGCGGTTGGGGCCTGCGCACCCTCTCCCGGGACGGCGGCGGGTACAACCCGATCAGCTACCACTGCGGATCGGTCTGGCCCCACGACACGGCCATCGTCGCCGCCGGCCTGGCCCGCTACGGCTACGACGGTGCCGCCCAGAAGCTCATCTTCGGCCTGCTCGACGCGGCCCAGGCCCAGGGCGGACGGTTGCCCGAGCTGTTCAGCGGGCTCGACCGCAAGGAGCTCACCGTGCCGGTCGGGTATCCGACGTCCTGCTCGCCGCAGGCGTGGGCGGCCGCCTCGCCCCTGCTCTGCCTGCGGACGTTGCTGCGGCTCGACCCGTGGGTGCCCTACGGGAAGACCTGGCTGTCTCCGAACCTCCCCGACGAGATCGGGTACCTGAAGGTCGACGGCATCCCGCTGGCCGGCTCACGGGTGACGATCGAGGTCGGCTCCGAGGTGCCCGGCGGGGTGTCGATCAGCGGGCTCCCGCCCGAGATCGAGCTGATCCGGGAACCGAGGCGGCCCTCCACCGCCATTTGAGCCGACCGCCGGCGCTCCGAGGCCGTTCGGGCACGGCGCTCACCAACCCCGGTCGATCCATTCGGCCAGGTGGGGCGACTCGGTGCCGATGGTGGTGCCCTTGCCGTGTCCGGGCAGCACCAAGGTGTCCGGGCCGAAGGCGGCGAACAGCCGATCCTCGATCGACTTGATGATGGTGGCGAAGTCCGAGTGCTCGAACGAGGTGTTGCCCGGGCCCCCGGGGAAGAGCGTGTCCCCGCTGAACAGCAGGGGCGTGCCCTCGACGGTGAAGCACATCGAGCCGGGGGTGTGGCCGGGCGTGGCGATGGTCCCCATCCGCAACCTGCCGACCTTCAGGACCGAGCGGTCCTCGAGGACCTGGTCGTAGGAGGGCAGCATCGCCGCATCGGCCGCGGTGACCGCCACATCGATCCCGGCGTCGCGGACCGCCTCCACGGCCTGGATGTGGTCCCAGTGCCCATGGGTCTCCACCACCTGGCGCACGTCGAGGGCCCGGCACAGCTCGAGCAGCTTGTCGTGCTCGTTGGCCGCGTCGATGAGGGCGGACTCCCCGGTCGCCCGGCAGCGGACGATGTAGACGTTGTTGTCGACCGGGCCGACCACCAGCCGGTGGACCTCGACGGCGCTGTCCTGGTAATCGATGGAGGTGTCGACCATGGGGACGAGCGTAGTTGGCGTCCTTGACCCGTTGGTCAGCCTCGGCCCGGTTCTGGTAGACAAACGGGGCACATGTGTCCTCGTGGCGAGGACGTAGGGGAGTGAGAACACGATGAACTTCGCCTTCAGCGAGGAGCAGGACGAGCTCCGGCGGTCCGTCCACCGCTTCCTCGAGGACAAGTCTCCCGAGACCGAGGTCCGGCGGTTGATGGAGACCACCGAGGGCTACGATCCCGCCGTCTGGGCCCAGATGGCCGAGCAGCTGGGGCTGACCTCTCTCACCATCCCGGAGCGGTTCGGCGGGGCCGGCTTCACCTATGTCGAGCTGGTCGTGGTGCTCGAGGAGATGGGCGCCAGCCTGTTGTGCGCACCTTTCTTCTCGACCGTGGCCCTGGCCACCAACGCCCTGCTCACCTCGGGCGACGAGCGGGCCCAGGAGTACCTGTTGCCCGGGATCGCAGCTGGGGAGACCATCGGCACGCTGGCCTTCACCGAGGACTCGGGCCGGTGGGATCCCGAGGGGATCACCCTCGCCGCCGCGAGCTCGGGTGACGGCTGGGCGCTCAACGGCCACAAGTCGTTCGTGCTGGACGGGCACACGGCCGGGTTGATCCTGGTGGTCGGCCGGACGCCGGCCGGGCTCTCGCTGTTCGGGGTCAAGGGCGATGCCGACGGCCTCACCCG
Source organism: uncultured Acidimicrobiales bacterium (assembly GCA_963727075.1). Lineage (GTDB taxonomy): Bacteria > Actinomycetota > Acidimicrobiia > Acidimicrobiales > RAAP-2 > Bog-756. The sequence continues at coordinate 329,325 of CAVSET010000001.1, read as the reverse complement.
CACGCCGCTGGCCACCATGGACCAGACCCGCAAGCAGGCCCGGCTGGAGTTCAACGACACCCCGGCCTGGTTGATCGGTACCGAAGGTGGGGCCGAGCCGGGGCTGCGCAAGACGCTGGACCTGGCGGCGGTGGCGCTGGCGGCCGAGCAGGTAGGCGGGGCGCAGCGCTGCTTGGACAGCTCGGTGGAGTACGCCAAGACCCGCATCCAGTTCGGCCGCCCGATCGGGAGCTTCCAGGCCATCAAGCACAAGTGCGCCGACATGCTCCTGGAAGTGGAATCGGCCAAGTCCGCCGCCTACTACGCCGGATGGGCCGCGGCCGAGGATTCGGACGAGCTGCCGGTCGTGGCCAGCCTGGCCAAGTCCTACTGCTCGGAGGCCTACTTCCACGCCGCCGCCGAGACCATCCAGATCCACGGGGGCATCGGCTTCACCTGGGAACACCCCGCCCACCTCTACTTCAAGCGGGCCAAGTCCTCGGAGCTCATGCTCGGGGACCCCTCGTACCACCGCGAGCTGCTGGCCCAGCGCATCGGGATCTGAGCCCGTCGATGGTCAGAATTCCGGGTCGCCCCGGTCCGGGTCGACCAGCCAGCCCGTCCGATGGCCGGGCTGGCCCCCCGCGTGGCCTAGCGTCGGCGCGATGAGCTCCTTCAGGTACTGGATCGGCTGGCTCCTTCTCGGCGTCCTCGTCGTGGTGGGGGCGGGTGCCGCCGTCCTCGGGGTGTCCCAATCACCCAACAACGCCCCCCTCCTCCAGGCAGTGACGAACACGCTCACGGCCCGCAGCTACACCGAGGTCCTCGACCAGAACACGAACCAAGGGAAGCAGACGGACTTCCTGGTGTACCAAGCTCCCGACCGGCTGGGCGGCTACGTCCAGAGTGGGAACCGACGCAGCTACGTCTACGTCATCGGCAGGTCGTACTACCAGAGCCTGACCGTCTCGCAAGAACACCTCCTCGGACATGCTCACGTTCTACCGCCAGGACAACCCGGGCGGTGTGACCACGATCGACCCGGCCCGCAACTATCTCCCGTACGCCACCGGGGTCAAGCACCCGATCGCAGTCGGGCAACACCTACTCGTTCTCGCTGACCAAGCGCGGCCAGACCGGGGACTTCACCTACACCGTCAACGGCCAGTACATCTCAGAGTTCACCCTTCGCGTCCAGGGTGTCTCCATCCGCCTGGACATGTCGGCCGTCGGCACGTCACCACCGGTGGCGCTGCCGGCCGGGTCCAAGGTGGTCGGCGTACCGACCGGCGGCGCCGGCTGACCTCACGACCTGGCTGACGACCCCCGGGACCTCAGGGCCCGGCTCGTTCGACGGCGTCGTCGATGACCTTCCGCAGTGCCCGGGCGTTGGCCTTCGGGTCGGGGGCCTCGGTCAGCCAACGAACCACCACGAAGTGCCGGGCGCCGGCGGCCAGCAGGGGGCCGACCGTCGCGGGGTCGACCCCGCCCGTCACCCAGACCGTCCACGCCGCCCGCCGGGCCGCCTCGCGCACGTAGTCGAGGCCGGTGCCCGGCCGGCCCGGCTTGGTGGGCGTGGGCGAGACGGGGCCGGCCGAGATGTAGTCGACCGGGAGGGGGCCCGCCGTCTCGGTCCCGATGGCGATGTCGAGCTCTCGGGGGGCGTGGGTCGACAGGCCGACGATGGTGCGGTCGCCCACGATCTGGCGGGCCGCCGTCGGGTCCATGTCGTCCTGGCCGACGTGGACCCCGTCGGCGCCGATGGACGCGGCCAGCACCGGGTCGTCGTTGAGGACGAAGGGCACGTTGTAGTCGGCGCAGACCCGCTGGACCACCGTGGCCCGCTCGGCCAGCCGGCTGCCCTCGAGGTGTTTCTCGCGCAGCTGGACGACGTCCACGCCCCCTTCGATGCACGCCTCGACGAAGTGCTCGAGGTCGGGCCGGTCGGGCGAGCAGAGATAGAGCCGGCGTTCGGCCAGGCCCCAGCGGGCCGAGGGACCGGTGATCTGGTTCAATCGGCGTTCGACTCTTCGGCCTTGGCCCGGGCCTTCATCTGCTGCTTGTACTGGCGCACCTTGGCCAGGGTCTCGGGGGAATCGATGTCGGCCACCGAGCGGAACGAACCGGCCTCCCCGAACGGTCCGGCCGCCTTCTCCCAGCCTGGAGGTCGGACGCCGAGCTGCTTGCCGAGGAGGGCGACGAAGATGCGGGCCTTCTGCTCACCGAAACCGGGGAGGGCCCTCACGTTGTCGAGCAGCTCCTGGCCGGTGGCGGCCGTCGTCCACACGGCGGCGGGGTCACCGCCGTAGGAGTCGACGATCCGGGCACACAGCTCCTGGACGCGCCCCGCCATCGACCGGGGGAAGCGGTGGAGGGCCGGCCTGGCGCTGAACTGGGTGGCCAGGTCGTCGGGGTCCATGGAGGCCAGTGCGGCGGCATCCAGGGTGCCCCCCAGCCGCTGGCGGAGGTCGAACGGCGAGCGGAAGGCCTTCTCCAGCGGTACCTGCTGGTCGAGGACCATGCCGATGAGGAGGGCCAGCGGGTCCTCGGTGAGGAGGGCGTCGGCGTCGGGCTCGCCGGACAGGAAGAGTGCCATCCGCCCAGTGTAGGAGGGGTGCCGGTCGGGTTCCGAACCGGATAGCCGTCAGACCGACCAGGGATCGACGGTTCCCGGGTCGATGCCGTAGCGATCGATGGCGTCGGTGACCGCCTGGGCCGGTACGACGCCATCGGCCGCCAGCCCGTGGAGGACCGCCACCACGATGTGGGCCGCATCCACCTCGAAGTGACGGCGCAGCACCTCCCGGGTGTCTGACCGGCCGAACCCGTCGGTCCCCAGCGACGTGAACCGCCGGGGCATCCAGCGGGCCACCTGGTCGGGCACCGACCTCATGAAGTCGGTGACGGCCACGATGGGGCCCTCCGACTCGACCAGGGACTCGGTGACGAAGGGGATGCGCCCGGCTTCGCCGGGATGCAAGCGGTTCCACCGCTCGACCGAGATGGCGTCCTCCCGGAGCGACTTGTACGAGGTGACCGACCAGGTGTCGGTCACCACCCCCCAGTCGACGGCCAGCAGTCGTCGGGCCTCGACGGCCGCCTGCCAGGCGGTGCCCGAGAACAGCAGGGTGGCCGAGCCCGAGCGGCGGTCGACGCCGGGCTGGTCTCCGGGGTCGAAGCGGTACATCCCCTTGACCGCCCCCTCCCGGATGAGGGCCGCCTCCTGCCCATCGGCCGGGAGGCCGGGCATCGGGTAGTTCTCGTTGTAGAGGGTGAGGTACCAGACCCGGTCCTCGGGGTCGGGACCGGTCATGCGCCGGATCCCGTCCTCCACGATGGCGGCGAGCTCGTAGGAGAAGGCTGGGTCGTAGGCGGCAACGCTCGGCACCGTCGAGGCCAGCAGCAAGGAGTGGCCGTCCTGGTGCTGGAGGCCCTCCCCGTTGAGGGTGGTCCGCCCGGCGGTGCACCCGAGCAGGAATCCCCGACCCCGGCTGTCGCCGAGGGCCCAGAGGAGGTCGCCCACCCGCTGGAACCCGAACATCGAATAGAAGAGATAGAAGGGGATCGCCGGCTCGCCCCAGGTGGCATAGGAGGTGGCGGCGGCGGTGAAGGTGGCGGTCGCCCCCGCTTCGGTGATGCCCTCCTGGAGCACCTGCCCGGTGGCGCTCTCGGCGTAGTGCAGGGCCAGGCCGGCGTCGACCGGCGTGTAGCGCTGGCCCTCGTGGGCGTAGATCTGCGCCTCGCTGATGAGGGACTCGAGGCCGAAGGTCCGGGCCTCGTCGGACACGATGGGCACGACCCTCGGCCCGATCGAGGGGTCCCGGACGAGGGATCGCAGCAGCCGGGCGAAGGCCATGGTGGTGGAGACGGCCTGGCGGCCCGAACCGGCCAGCAGGTCGGCGAAGGCGGACGGCGCCGGCGGGTCGAGCGGCCGCGAGCGGTCCAGCCGTCGCGGCAACGGCCCGCCGAGGGCTCGCCGCCGTTCGGCCAGGTACTCGGCGGCCGGCGAGCCTGGGGCGGGGCGGTAGTAGGGGGGGAGGTCGGCATCGAGGTCCCCATCCGGGATCTCGTCGTGCAGGAAGAGCCGGTCACGAAGAGCCATCAGCTGGGCCTTGGTCATCTTCTTGATCTGGTGGGTGGCGTTGCGGGCCTCGATCTCGGGACCGAGCGTCCACCCCTTGACCGTCTTGGCCAAGATGGCCGTCGGGGCCCCCACGTGCTCGGTGGCCGCCCGGTAGGCGGCGTAGAGCTTCCGGTAGTCGTGGCCACCACGTGGAAGCGACTGCAGCTCCTCGTCGGACAGGTGGGCCACCAGCGCGGCCAGCCGCGGGTCGGGTCCGAAGAAGTGCTCCCGGATGTAGGCGCCCGATTCGGTGGCGTACTTCTGGAACTCGCCGTCGACGGTCGTGTTCATCTTGTTGAGCAGGACGCCCTCGACGTCCTTGGCCAGCAGCTCGTCCCAGGTGCGGCCCCAGATGACCTTGATCACGTTCCACCCGGCCCCGCGGAACAGGGCCTCGAACTCCTGGATCACCTTGCCGTTGCCCCGGACCGGGCCGTCCAGCCGCTGCAGGTTGCAGTTGACCACGAAGGTCAGGTTGTCCAGGTGCTCCCGGCCGGCCATGCCCAGCGCGCCGAGGGTCTCGGGCTCGTCCAGCTCGCCGTCGCCGACGAATCCCCAGATCCGGCTCGACGAGGTGTCGGCGATCTCCCGGGCGTGGAGGTAGCGGGCCACGTGGGCCTGGGCGATGGCGTTGAGGGGTCCGAGCCCCATCGACACCGTCGGATACTCCCAGAACTCGGGCATCAACCGGGGGTGGGGATAGGACGACAACCCGTCCACGCCCACCTCGAAGCGGAAGTTGTCGAGCTGCTCCTCGGTGAGTCGACCCTCCACGAAGGCCCGGGCGTAGATGCCAGGGGAGGCATGGCCCTGGAAGTACACCTGGTCCCCCGGGCCACCGTCGTCCTTGCCCCGGAAGAAGTGGTTGAAGCCGACCTCGTAGAGGGCGGCCGAGCTCGCATAGGTCGAGAGGTGGCCGCCGATGGCCTCGGAGCGGACATTGGCCCGGACCACCATCACCGCGGCGTTCCACCGGATGAAGGCCCGGATGCGCCTCTCGAGGAACTCGTCGCCGGGGAACTCGGGCTCCTCGTCGGAGGGGATGGTGTTGACGTAGGGCGTCGAGACGGTGGCCGGGAACTCCACCTGCTTCTGCCCGGCCCGCTCGAGGATCCGCATCAGGAGGTACCGGGCCCGGTTCCGGCCGTGCACGTCGACGACGTCGTCGAACGCGTCGAGCCACTCGGTGGTCTCCACCGGGTCAACGTCGGGAAGTTGATGGCTCACGCCGTCGAACAGCACCTTCCCATGCTCCCACTGCAGGCCGGGCAGGGGAAGGTCATACCCGACCGGTCGCCCTGGCGGATGCTCCCATCGGGCATGCTGTCCCGATGAGCCCGGCACCCTCGGAGGAGACGGTCACCGTCGTCTACACCGACGGCTCCTGTCTCGGGAACCCCGGACCAGGGGGATGGGCGTGGGCCGTCGACGGTGGGGCCTCCGGCCGCGGCGGTGAGCCCCACACCACCAACCAACGCATGGAGGTGACCGCGGTGGCCAGGGCGCTCCAGGCGCTGGCCGGTCCGCTGCACGTGATGAGCGACTCCACCTACGTGGTGAATTGCTTCCGCCACGAGTGGTGGGTCGGTTGGAAGCGCCGGGGTTGGCGCAACGCCCAGGGCAAGCCGGTGGCCAACCAGGACCTGTGGCAGGAGGTGCTGCCCCTGGCCCTCGACCCGTCGAGGCGGGTGACCTTCCAGTGGGTGAAGGGCCATTCGGGGGACCGGATGAACGACCTGGTCGACCTGATGGCCACCGAGGAAGCCTCCCGACAGCAGGCCGCCGGCGCGGGGCGCTGAACGCCGATGGGACCGGGCCGCGCCCCCGCTGTGCAATTGGGAGCCGCCCGCCCGCTCCCGTAACCTGCTGCCCATGGAGATCAACGGAAGTTCAGCAATCGTCACCGGTGGCGCCTCGGGCCTGGGGGAGGCCACCGCCCGTCGACTCGCCTCGGAGGGCGCCCAGGTCACCGTCTTCGACCGCAATGAGGAGCGGGGCAAGGAAGTGGCGGCCGACATCGGGGCCAACGCCAACTTCGTCGGCGGTGACGTGACCGACCCGGCCGACTGCCAGAAGGCGGTGGACCAGGCCGCGGCGGGAGGCAACCTCCGGATCGCGGTGAACTGCGCCGGAACGGGCTGGGTCGGGCGGGTCATCAACCGCGACGGCTCGCCTCATGACCTCGATCCGTTCCGGGCCATCCAGAACCTCAATGTCATCGGCACGTTCAACGTGATGACCAAGGCCGCCTCCGCCATGTCCACCGTCGCCCCGCAGACCGACGGCGAACGGGGTGTGATCGTCAACACCGCGTCGGTGGCCGCCTTCGACGGCCAGATCGGGCAGCTGGCCTACTCCGCTTCGAAGGGAGCCATCGTCGGCATGACCCTCCCGGCGGCGCGCGACCTCGCCGTGGTGGGCATTCGGGTGCTGGCCATCGCGCCCGGACTGTTCGACACCCCGTTGCTGGCCATGCTGCCCGAGGAAGCCCGCAACGCGCTCGGAGAGTCGGTCAACTTCCCGAAGCGACTGGGCAACCCGGCCGAGTTCGGCGCGATGGTCAGCCATATCGCCACCAACGGGTACCTCAACGGGGAGGTCATCCGGCTCGACGGGGGCATCCGTATGCCTCCGAAGTAGGGCGAGGAGCGCCGCCGAAGAAGGAGCGACGGTAGTGTCGGCCGAAGCCCCATGACCGCCACCGCGACGACGTCCCAGACCGAAGGCCCGCCGGGCACGGCCATCATCCGCACCACCGGGCTCACCAAGGTCTACCCCGGCTCGGACCTGCGGGCCGTCGACGGGCTGGACCTGGTGGTGGAACCGGGCGAGATCTTCGGCCTGCTCGGCCCGAACGGGGCCGGCAAGACCACCACCGCCGGAATGCTGACCACCCGGGTCATCCCGACGGCCGGGCAGGCGTTCGTCGGGGGTATCGACGTCGTGCGGCATCCGGCACTGGCCAAGCAGATCCTGGGCATCGTGAGCCAGCAGAACACCCTCGACCGGCAGCTGAACGTGTGGGAGAACCTCTACTTCCACGGGCGCCTGTTCGGCATCCCCGCCCGCGAGTCCCGGCGGGCGGCCACTGAGCTGCTGGGCCAGTTCCAGCTGGAGAAGTGGTCGGACGCGTCCATCTACGCGCTGTCGGGTGGGATGGCCCAACGGCTGATGGTGGCGCGGGCCATCTTCCACCGCCCGGCCGTGCTCTTCCTCGACGAGCCGACGGCGGGGCTCGATCCCCAGAGCCGGCTGGCCCTCTGGGACATCCTCCGGGAGCTCAACGCGGCGGGCCAGACCGTCATGTTGACCACCCACTACATGGAAGAGGCCGATCAACTGTGCGGGCGCGTGGCCATCATGGACCGGGGGAGGATCCTGGCCCTCGACACCCCGGTGGCGCTCAAGCAGCAGATCGACGCCGACACCATCGTGACGGTCATGGCCGCCGGCGACCAGGACCGGCTGGCGCAGGCGCTGTCCGAGCGGATCGACGGCGTGACCCGGACCCGGCCCATCGACGGCGGCGTCGAGCTGCACGTCAAGGGCACCGACCGGCTGCTGCCCACGGTGGTGGCGAGGGCCGAGGAGGCCGGATTCCCGGTCATCGACCTGTCGGTGGCCGAGCCCACCCTCGAGACGGTGTTCATCAACCTCACCGGCAAGGACCTGCGCGACTGATGCGAACCGCGGAGCAGGGCTCGCCCACCACCACCACCGTCGTGCTCAGCCCGACCCGCTCGACGGTGGCGGCGGCCCGGACCGCGCTGTGGGCCCTGATCCTCCGCGATCTCGTCGTGCTGCGCAAGCACGTCATCGAATTCGTTGTCCGGGTGCTGGTGCAGCCGTTCCTCCTCTGCTTCGTCTTCCTCTATGTCTTCCCGAAGATCGGCCAGGGCATCGGGGGAGGCGGCGGGCAGGTGGCCGAGTCGGACTTCGCCACGCTGCTCGTGCCGGGAGTGGTGGGGATCTCCATCCTCTTCCAGGGCGTGCAGTCGGTGGCGCTCATCATGTCCCAGGAGTTCGGCTTCACCCGGGAGATCGAAGACCGGGTCCAGGCCCCCTGCCCCATCTGGCTGGTGGCCATGGCCAAGGTGCTGTCCGGCGCGGTCCAGGGCCTGATCTCGGCCGTCATCGTCCTCCCCATCGCCTCGGTGGTGCATGCCGAGGGAGTGGAGGCCCACCTCCACTTGCACTGGTGGGTGATCGTCACCATGGTCCCGCTGGCCTGCATGACCATGGCCTCGTTGGGGCTGCTGCTCGGGACCAGTTTCGAGCCTCGCAACATCGGGTTGATGTTCGGCTTCATCGTCCTACCCGTGACCTTCCTCGGCGGCACGTACTACGAGTGGACTCGACTTGCCCCCATCGAAGTGGGCCACTGGCACTGGCTCCAGACCGTCGTCCTGGTCAATCCGCTGATCTACGTCAACGAGGGCATGCGGGCCGCATTCACGGACGCACCCCACATGCACCTCTACGTGATCTATCCGGTGCTGGTGGGCTTCCTAATTGGGTTCCTCGGGCTCGGTCTGCGCAACTTCCGCCGGAGGGTGCTCTCCTAGCCGGTCCGTCTTCTAGTGGTGTGTCGCAGATTTGGTGATCCGGTCGAGGGTGGCTTGTCCGCGGGCGACTTTGTCGAGGATCTCGTCGCCGGGTTTGGTCCAGACGAAGGGCTCGGGGTTGTCGTTCCGTGGGGGACCCAGCAGTCGATCCGGGTTTCGAGTTCGGCGACGGAGGTGAAGCTGGCGTTGGTCAAGGTCTTGCGGCTGAGCACGGAGAACCAGCACTCGACGAGGTTGAGCCATGACGAGCTCGTCGGGGTGAAGTGCAGGTGCCAGCGGTGGCGTTTCTTGTGGGCCAGCCAGTCACGGACAGGCTGCCCCTTGTCGGCCGACAGGTTGTCCACGATGGCGTGCAGCTCCAGGTCGGGCTCGACGTGCATGTCGATCCAGCGGAAGAACGCCAGCACATCACGACCGGTGTGGGAGCGGCGGGTGTCGTGCATCACCTCCCCGGAGCCCACGTTCAGCGCGGCGAACAGGTCCAGGGTGCCGTTTCTCTTGTAGTCGTGGGTCATCGTCCCGGCCCGCCCCGGCACCATCGGCAAGGACGGCTGGGTGCGTTCCAGAGCCTGGACCTGGGTTCTCTCGTCGAAACAGAACACCGCTGCGGCAGCCGGCGGGTTCACGTACAGGCCGACCACGTCACGCAGCTTCGACTCGAAGCTCGGGTCTGTGGACAGCTTGAAGGTCTCCACCTTCCACGGCCGGATCCGCCGTGCCTGCCATCTCCGGGCCACAGTGTCCTTGCCGATCTCGTACCGAGCCGCCATCGACCTCGTCGACCAGCACGCAGAGCCGTCCTCGGGCACCGTGCGCAACGTGTCATGCACGATCGCTTCCATAACATCGTCGCCGAGCACGACAGGGCGGCCACGCCCCACCCGGATGCGCCCCACCGCAGCGGTTCCCTCCGCGGCAAACCGGCTACGCCACCGACGGACAGACTTCGGCGTGGACGCGCACCGACGAGCGATCTTGGCGTTCGAAACACCGTCCGTGGCCCACAACAACGCCCTTGGCCTGGCGCACCCCCTGAGCCGGCGCGGTGTGCGAACGAGCAAGCCGCTCCAGCTCAGCCCGCTATCCACCCGTCATCTCCAAAGCCCCAGCCGCAACCACCATCCCACTCACACTGCAGCAGATCCCTATTTGAGCGATACATCGCCGGTGTACCCCATCATCGGTACTCTTGCGAAATGCGACCCCTTCGGTACTCCATCAACGTCACATTGGACGGTTGCTGCGATCATCGTGCAATCCCCGCGGACGAAGACTTGCATCGTCACGCGGGCGAGAACCTCAACCAGGCCGATGCCCTTCTCTTCGGCCGGGTGACTTACGAAATGATGGAATCAGCGTGGCGGCCGCCGGCGCCGACGGGAGCGAGACCTGATTGGATGGAACCCTTCGCCCAGACGATCAACGCGGCAAAGAAGTACGTCGTGTCGAGCACCCTGGAGCAGGTCGATTGGAACGCGGAACTCGTGCGCGGGGATCTGGGCAAGGCCGTTCAGCAACTCAAGCGGGAGTCGGGCAAGGGACTGCTGGTCGGAGGTGTGAAGCTCCCACGGGCGTTGACGGAGCTGGGATTGATCGATGAGTACGAGTTCGTGGTGCATCCCAGGCTCGCGGGCCACGGGCCGACGTTGTTCGCGGGGCTATCGAATCATGTCGACTTGAAGCTGCTGAGCCGGCTGGAGTTCGGCTCGGGGGCAGTGGCGATGCGGTACGAGCCGAGAAGGTAGCCATCGGGCTTGCTTGCCCGAGCCGGCCCACCACAACGCCTAGGCCTGGCGCACCTCCCGAGCCGGCGCAGCCACCATCCCACCCACACTGCGACAGATAACTATTTGAGCGACACACCACTAGCATCGGTCGGGTGGCCGAGGGGGACGCAGACGCCGCCGGCTACCTCCTGGACAACAGCCAGGCCGAGGCGGGACGGCGGTTCTCCGCCCTGTCGACGCTCTTCGACCCGTGGACCGTCCGCCACCTCGAGTCGCTCGGCATCGGCCCGGGTTGGCGATGTTGGGAGGTCGGCGCGGGTGGTCCCACGGTCGCGGCGTGGATGGCGGACCGGGTCGGGGGGGCGGGCTCGGTGTTGGCCACCGACATCGACCAGTCGTGGATGCCGGACGACACGGCCGGCTTCGAGGTTCGCCGCCACGACGTCGGGCTCGAGGTGCCGCCCCCCGGTCCGTTCGACCTGGTGCATGCCCGGCTCGTCCTGGTGCACGTGCCGCGCCGGGACGAGGCGCTGGCGGCCATGGTGGACGTGCTCCGACCCGGCGGTTGGTTGCTGGTGGAAGATGCCGACCCGGCTCTCCAACCGCTGACCTGTATCGACGAGTGGGGCCCCGCCCAGTCGCGGGCCAACAAGCTGCGCCGCGACTTCCGCACGCTCCTCACCCGACAGGGCGCCGACGTGGCCTACGGCCGGACCCTACCCCGGGCCCTCCGGACGTCCGGGCTGGTGGACGTGGCGGCCGACGCCTTCTTCCCGGTGGCCAGCCCGGCCTGCACCCTCCTGGAGCACGCCACCGTCGAGCAGATGCGCCATCGTCTGTTGGCGTCCGGGCTCGCCACCGCCGACGAGATCGACGACCATCTGGCCGATGTCGCCGCCGGTCGCCTCGATCTGGCCACCGCGCCGATGATCTCGGCCTGGGGCCGCCGGCCGGTCCGCTCCTGACATTCCCGGCCGCGATCGGGACGGCGCCGACGGCCGCCCGGCGGTCCGTGCGACCCGAGTTGGGGCCCGGCGGCCCACCATTTCGCCCTAGGCTGAATGTACCCGCCGTGCCATGCGGTCCTCCGGGACGGTCGACTGCGGTACCCGCACGAAGCGGATGGGCGAGCACTCGCAGGAGGTGGTTCTCACGGCATCCGAGGTGGCGACAGACCGATCTGCATCCGGGGGTTCCTCGGCCGCGACCGAGGGCGGGTCCACTTTCGACGTGGTGATCATCGGGGGCGGCCCGGGCGGCTACGCCACGGCGCTGTACGGGGCGGCGGCCGGGCTCTCCATCGCCATCGTGGAGCTCGACAAGGTCGGTGGGACCTGCCTGCACCGCGGTTGCGTGCCGGCCAAGGAGTTCCTCGAGACGGCGGCGGTCTACCGGACGGTGAGCGGTTCGGGCCAGTTCGGCATCAACGCCCGGGGCGGCGAAGGGACCCGCCCCGAGCTGGACTTTGCCGTCAGTCAGGCCCGGAAGCAGCAGGTGGTCGACCAGCTGTACCGCGGCCTGGCGGGTCTCCTCAAGGGTCGCGGTGTCACCGTGTTCAGCGGCAGCGGCTCGCTGCTGCCCGGTCTCCGGGTCCAGGTCGCCGGCAACGACGGGGCCAGCACAGACATCGCCGGGACCAACGTCGTGCTGGCGGCCGGCTCGGTGCCGCGGACCATCCCCGGCTTCGACATCGACGGCACGCTCGTGATGACCTCCGACGAGGTCCTGTCCTTGGAGGAGCTCCCTCCGTCGGTCGCCGTCATCGGTGGGGGGGCCATCGGCTGCGAGTTCGCCTCCCTGCTGGCCGACCTCGGCAGCAAGGTCACCGTCCTCGAGGCTCTGCCGGCCATCCTCTCCGGATGCGACGAGGACGTCGTGAAGACGGTGGCCCGCTCCTTCCGAAAGCGGGGGATCGAGGTGAAGGTGGGGGTGAGCCTGCAAGGACACACCCCCGATCCCTCCGGCCGGGGGACCGTGGTCGCCTACAACGACGGTGAGAAGCTGGCGGTGGACGCCGTGGTCGTCTCGGTCGGTCGGCGACCCCGGACCGAAGGGCTCCTCGCTCCGGGGACCGGGGTCGAGGTCGACTCCGGCGGCTTCGTGGTGGCCGACAGCACCATGCGGACCGCGGCGGAGGGTGTGTGGGCGGTGGGCGACGTGGTCGCCGGCACCCCCCAGCTGGCCCATGTCGGGTTCGCCGAGGGGATCGTGGTGATCAAGAGCATCCTCGGTGAGCCGGTCGTGCCCGTCGACTACGACCGGGTGCCCTGGGCCATCTACTGCCATCCCGAGGTCGCCTTCGCCGGGCTGACCGAAGCCGCCGCCAGGCAGGCCGGCTTCGACGTCGTGGTGAAGAAGGACCCCTTCGGCGGGAACAGCCGGGCCCGCATCATCGGGGACACCGAAGGACTGGTGAAGGTGGTGGCCGAGCAGCGACCGGACGGCACCACCGGGAAGATCCTCGGCGTGCACATGGTCGGCCCATGGGTCACCGAGCAGCTCGGCGCCGGGTACCTGGCGGTCAACTGGGAGGCCACCGCCGACGAGGTGGCCCAGTTCATCCAGCCCCATCCGTCGCTGTCCGAGACGTTCGGCGAGACGGTACTGGCCCTGACCGGACGGGGGCTCCACGTTGGCTGACGTCACCATGCCGCAGCTCGGTGAGACGGTGACCGAGGGGACCATCACCAAGTGGTACAAGGCCGTCGGCGACCAGGTCGCCCGGGACGAGCCGCTGTTCGAGGTCTCCACCGACAAGGTCGACTCCGAGGTGCCCTCTCCGGCCGCCGGCGTCCTCACCGAGATCCTGGTGGCGGAGGGCGACACCGTGGACGTCGGAGCGAAGTTGGCCGTCATCGGCGGTGAGGCCTCGCCCAACGGGGACTCGCCCCCGGCCACCGATGGGGCCGAGCCAACCAGGGGCTCGGCCGATGGGAGCGACGCCGAGCCCGTCCCGGCCGGCTCGGACGGGAGCGGTCCCGAGACGACCGGCCACACCGACATGGCCGGGCCGATCGGCCACAGCGACACGGCCGGAGCGACCCCCCACACCGACACGGCCGGAGCGACCCCCCACACCGACACGGCCGGGCCGACCCCTGGGGTGCCTGTCCCGGCGGCCGTTGCGGAGACACCCGCTGCGGCGGCGACCGGGCCTGGCGGGCTGGTGCTGTCGCCCGTCGTTCGGCGCTTGCTGAGCGAGCACGACATCGACCCGACCACCGTGCGCGGCACCGGCCTCGGCGGCCGCATCACCCGCAACGACGTGGAGGCCGTCATCGACGCCGGGGGGACGGCGGCGCCCACCGCGCCGGCTCCGGTCCCGAGCATCGGCGAGCGCCGGGTGGCCGAGGAGGCGCGGGCCGCGGCGTCCGCACCGGAGGCCGTCCGGTCGGTCGGGTCGACGTCCGGGGACGAGGTGATCCCCTTCACCAACATCCGGCGGCGCACCGCGGAGCACATGGTCCGGTCCAAGGCCACGTCGGCCCACACCCTGATGGTCAAGGAGATCGACTACGAGCGGGTCGAGCAGGTACGGCGGGCCTTCGGTGACCGATTCCACGCCGAGGAGGGGTTCGGCCTCACCTACTTGCCCTTTGCCGCTCGCGCCGCCGTCGAGGCGCTCGAGGAGTTCCCCCATCTCAACTCGTCGGTCGGTGACGACGCCCTGATCGTCCACCGGGACGTCAACCTGGGCATCGCCGTCGACCTCGACAACGAGGGACTCATCGTCCCGGTGGTGCACAACGCCGAGGAGCTCAACCTTCGCGGCATGGCCCGTCGCATTCGCGACGTGGCCGACCGGGCCCGGACCAGGCGGCTCAGCCTCGACGACATCAGCGGGGGCACGTTCTCCATCACCAACGCCGGGCCGTTCGGAACCCTCATCACCGGCGCCATCATCAACCAGCCCCAGGTGGCCATCCTGGCCACCGACGGCGTGAGCCGGAAGCCGGTCGTGGTCGGGCTGCCCGACGGATCGGAGTCGATCACCATCCACTCGGTGGGGCTGGTGGCGATGACCTTCGACCACCGGGCCGTCGACGGCGCCTATGTGGCCCGGTTCCTGGCTCGGATGTCGCAGATCCTCAACGATCGCGACTGGGCCGGAGAGCTGTAGGCCGGCGCCCCGATGTCGCCATTGGTTCGGCCGCTCGGTCGTCGATGAGGGTTCGCTGGCTGGGCCGGGTGTCCTACCGCGAGGCGTGGGTGTTGCAGCGCGCGCTGAGCCGGGGCAGTCGCCACGACTACCTCCTGCTGCTCGAGCACCCGCACGTCTTCACCCTCGGGGCGAACGCCGACGAGTCCCACGTCCTCGACGACCCGGCCTCGGTCGGGGCCGACCTGGTGCGGGTCGACCGGGGGGGCGACGTCACCTATCACGGTCCCGGCCAGCTGATCGGGTACCCGTTGGTGACCGTAGGTCCTGGGCCCCATCGGGGGCCCGAGCACGTGCACCGGGTCGAGCAGGTGGTCATCGACGCGCTGGTGGCGCTCGGGGTCCCGTCCTCCACGGTTGGTCGCCTGGAGGGCTACCCGGGTGTGTGGGTGGGCCTGGATGAGGTGGCCGGCGCCGGTGCGGCGGGACCGAGGAAGATCGCGGCCATCGGGGTGCGGACGTCCAAGGGACGGACCACCCACGGGTTCGCCCTCAATGTCCGCCCCGACCTCACCATGTTCGGCCACATCGTCCCGTGCGGGATCGCCGACCGACCGGTGACCTCGATGGCGCACGAGGGGCTGGAGGTGGCCATGGCCGAGGTCGTCGATGCGGTCATCGCCGCGGCGGAGTCACAGTGGGGCGAGGCCCACGACGTCCAGCGTGTGACCGATCCGGCCGGTGCCGGCACCGGGCACACCCGGGAGTCGTCCCCCGACGGTGACCCGACTGCGGGCCCCGAACGCGTGCCGGTCTCGTTCGGGCGCCGATCGGGCGAGTCGGCGCTCGAACGGCGCCTTCGGCGATCGGGGGTCGATCCGGGAGCCGGCCTGTCGGTCGGCACGCGCAAACCCCCGTGGCTTCGGGTGAACGCCCACATGGGCGACGAGTTCCTCAACCTTCGCCACCAGCTCGGCCGGCTCGACCTCACCACCGTGTGCGAGGAGGCGGGCTGCCCGAACATCTACGAGTGTTGGTCGGAGGGTACGGCCACCTTCATGATCAACGGAGCGCGGTGCACGCGGGCCTGCGGGTTCTGCCAGGTCGATACCGGGCACCCCCTCCCGCTGGACAGAGGCGAGCCCGAGCGGGTGGCCGAGGCCGTGGCCCGGATGGGCCTCGCCCACGCGGTGATCACCTGTGTGGCCCGCGACGATCTGACCGACGGGGGCGCGGGCGCCTTCGCCTCCACCATCACGGCTGTGCGGCGTCGTTCCCCGCTCACCCGGGTCGAGGTGCTCATCTCCGACTGCCGGGGCGACGGGGAATCGCTCGACGCGGTCTTCGCCGCCCGACCGGACATCCTCAACCACAACATCGAGACGGTGCCACGGCTGCAGCGTGCGGTCAGGCCCTCGGCCGGCTACGCCCGGAGCCTGGCCGTGCTGGCCCGGGCCGCCGAGGCCGGCCTCACCACCAAGTCGGGGATCATCCTCGGGATGGGGGAGGACCGGGACGAGGTGCTCGCCGCCCTGGCCGACCTGCGCGGGGTCGGGGTGGAGATCGTGACCATCGGCCAGTACCTTCGACCCAGCCACCGGCACCTGCCGGTGGCCCGCTGGTGGACCCCCGAGGAGTTCGCGGCCATCGGGGAGGCCGGCAGGGCCATGGGGTTCTCGCACGTGCAGTCGTCACCCCTGACCCGGTCGAGCTACCACGCCCGGGAGGCGGCGGAAGCGTCTCAGGGACCGGCGGTGGCCCCGACCCTCCTCGCCACCCGGTGAACGAATCATGACCGCGCTCTCGGAGGGGGCCAGGGCGTCGCGCCGGACGCGCCTCGAGCGCGTGCGCCGACGCATGGATGCGCTGGGCGTGGACGCCCTGCTCCTCTCCCACGGCGCCGACCTGCCCTGGCTGACCGGCTACCGGGCCATGCCCCTGGAGCGCCTCACCATGCTGGTGCTCGGGGTCACGGCCGAGCCCATGCTGGTGGTGCCGGCCCTCGAGGCACCCCGGGTGCCCGAGGCCGAGGGGTTGTTCGCCCTGTTGCCCTGGACCGACGAGGAGGATCCGGTCGACCTGGTGGTCTCCCTGCTGGCCGGCTCGTCCGGGGGCCATGACGTCGCCATCCGCTGCGCCGTCTCCGACCGGGCGTGGGCCACGACGGTGCTCGCCCTGCAGCGCCGCCTGCCGTCGACCGATTGGGTCGACGCCTCCGTGGTGACCTCGCCGATCCGGGCGGTGAAGGACGCCGCTGAACTGGGCGCGCTGCGGAAGGCGGGGGCGGCGGCCGACCGGGTGGCCGTCGCCCTGCAGGAAGGGGGGATCGGCCTCATCGGCCGGACCGAGGCCGAGGTGTCGGCCCACATCTCCTCGCTCCTGCTGGCCGAGGGGCACCAGCACGTCAACTTCGCCATCGTCGGCAGCGGCCCCAACGCGGCCAGCCCGCATCACGAGCCCGGCGGCCGCGTGATCGGCCGGGGCGAGACGGTGGTGTGCGACTTCGGCGGCTCCTACGCCGTCCCCGGCGATGTGGGCTATTGCTCGGACATCACCCGCACCGTGGTGACCGGGCCGCCATCACACCGGGTCGGCGACTGCTACGAGGTGCTGCTGGCCGCCCAACAGGCCGCGGTCCGCTCGGCCCGGGCCGGTTCCACCGCCGAGGAGGTCGACCAGGTGGCCAGGTCGATCATCGGGGGGGCCGGGCTGGGGGAGTTCTTCGTCCACCGGACCGGTCACGGGATCGGGATCGAGGAACACGAGGATCCCTACCTGGTGTCGGGCAACTCCGAAGAGCTGCAGCCCGGTCATGCCTTCTCGGTGGAGCCGGGGATCTACGTGCCCGACCAGTTCGGGATGCGGCTGGAGGACATCGTGGTCATCGACGAGAGTGGTGAGCCCGAGCCGGTCAACTCGGCCGATCACCGCCTGGTCGTGGTGGACGCGTAGAGGATCGGGATGGACCTCGGGATCGGGGGAAGGGCGGCTCTGGTGGTGGCCGGCTCGCGTGGCCTCGGCCGGGCATCGGCCGAGGCCTTGGCCGGCGAGGGTGTCCGGGTCATGCTGTCGTCCCGCAACGAGCCGGCCCTGGTGGAGGCCCAGGCGGCCATGCGCGCCGTCGGTGCCGAGGTGGAGATCGAGCCGGCCGACATCACCGACCCCGAGGCGCCGGCCCGGCTGGTGGGGGCCACGGTGGCCGCCTTCGGGTCCGTCGACATCGTGGTCCCCAACGCCGGCGGTCCGCCGGCCGGCCGAGCTCTCGAGCTGGACGACGCCGTGCTGGAAGAGGCGCTCAACGCCAACCTGCTGTCGGCCGTGCGGCTGACCAGGGAGGCGGTGCCCTACATGCGTGACCGCGGTTGGGGCCGGATCTGTTGCATCGCCTCCTACTCGGTGGTCCAACCGATCCCGATCCTGGCCCTCTCCAACACGGCGAGGACCGGACTTCGGGCGTGGGCGAAGACCGCGGCCCAGGATCTGGCCGAGGAGGGGAGCGGCATCACGCTGAACCTCGCCTGCCCCGGTCCCCATGCCACCGATCGCATGCGCGAGTTGGGTGGTTCCGGGGTGATGGGTCGACCCGAGGACTTCGGCCGCCTCGTCGCCGTCCTGTGCTCCGAACGGGCCGCCTTTGTCAACGGGGCGGCCCTGGTGGTGGACGGCGGAGCCACGCTGGCCCTTTGACCCGATGTCGTGCTCCCTCGGAGGTGAGGCGAGTGGGGTGTCAGCTGCGTGGCGCAGTCCCCCCTTGTTGATCCGGTCCCCCCTGTTGATCCGGTCCCCCCTGTTGATCCGGTCCCCTGCTGCAATCGACCCCGACGGGAAGCCGGTCCGCCGGGTGCACGATGGCGGAGGCGTTGACGGCACTGCCCGACCGGCTGGTGGCTCCACGGCGACCAGTCGACCCGGGACTGGCATTGGCGGTTCAACCCGGACGTCGCCTCGGACGGCCGACCGGGCGATGCCGGTTGGACAATTGGGGCCAGGGAGGGGCGCTCGCACCGCAGAATTGGGATGTTGCTCCGGTGCCGTGCCACGATTTTATCGGCGCGTGCATCGCAGTTTCGCTTTTGTCGACGTCAAAGGCTTCACCGCCCTGACCGAGTACGAAGGGGACGAACAAGCGGTCGAGATGCTCACCGCCCTCCGGGCACTGTCGCGCGACATCTGCGCCCGGCGGAGCGTGAGGATCGCCAAATGGCTGGGCGACGGCGCCATGCTCGTCTGCGTCGAGACCCGGCCACTGTTGGCGACGATCCTCGAACTGCACCATGTGGTGTCCGAGGTCTCGGACCTGGTGCGGGATGTCTCCATACGATCGGGCATCACTTCGGGCGATGTGATCTTGATGGAGGGTGACGACTACATCGGGCACTGCGTCAATGTCGCCGCTCGCCTGTGTGACCTGGCCCAGGGTGGGGAGGCCTTCGCCGACCCCTCGGTCATGGAGGAGCTGCCCCGCTGGGGCAGCGCGCTCCTCTACCGGGACATTCCGCTGCGCGGTGTTGAGAACCCGGTGCGCGCCGCCAGCATCGGCATGGCGACCCTGGAGGCGGATCACCGCTCGGACCCGATCTGTGGACTGCCGATGTCCGATGCGACTCCCGAGGAGACGGCCGCACGACGCTGGTGGCGACGTGGCCCTGTTCTGCTCGCCCAGTTGCCTCGACACCTGGCAACGACGACCGACGGGCTCCGGTCGGGCCGTTCGGTGAACGAGTCAGACGCCGAAGGGGCGACGGCGTCGAAGTGGCGACGGCCCGACGGCCACCTCCGCCAGCGCCGTCGGGCTGTGCCCGGCCGTGACCGGTGGCGCGGGCTGGTGACGGACCGATCACGGACGGATCGAGGGCGGTGGAGAAGTCGACCCGGGCTAGGCGACGAAGTACTTGGCCTGAGGGTGGTGGCAGATGATGGCCGTGGTTGATTGCTCGGGGTGGAGTTGGAACCCTTCGCTCACCTGGACGCCGATCCGCTCTGCTCCCAGCAGCGCGACCACCTTGGCGTTGTCCTCCAGGTCCGGGCAGGCCGGATAGCCCCACGAGTACCGACCGCCCCGGTACTGCTGGCGGAACAGGCCGGTCAGGGTCGGCCCGTCCTCGTCGGCGAAACCGAGCTCCTCGCGGATGCGCAGGTGCCAGTACTCGGCCAGGGCCTCGGCCAGCTCGACGCCGAGCCCGTGGAGGTAGAGGTACTGCTGGTACTCGTTGTCGGCGAACAGACGGGCCGTCTCCTCGGAGACCCTTGCTCCCATGGTCACCACGTGGAAGCTGGCCCAGTCGGGCTCACCGGAGTCGAGGGGCCGGAAGAAGTCGCTGATGCACAGCCAGGGCTCCTCGGTCTGACGCGGGAAGGTGAACCGCACGGCTTCGCCCGTTCGGCTCTCGTCCTCGAAGATGACCAGGTCGTCGCGGTCGGCGTTGGCGGCGAAGTGTCCCCATGCCACCTGCGGCACGAGCAGTTGCTCGGCCTTGGCCTTGGCCACCTGCTCGCGTAGCAGGTTGCGCACCCGATCCTTGAACGTTGCGTCGTCCTCGTCGCCTTCAGGGCGGAATCCCCATTGGTTGCGGAACAGAGCGGTCTCGTTCAGATAGGCGGCGATGTCGTCGATGGCCATGCCCTTGGCCACCCGGCTGCCGAGGAACGGGGGCTTGAACACCGGGTTGTCGGTGGCCACCTGGGGTGACCGACTCGGCAGGCGCTCGCCGCGCGCCAGCGCCTCGTCGGCCGCTTGTCGGCGGAGCTCGCTCCGGCGAGGGCCGAGGTCGCGACCCCCGAGGGCGGTGCCGAATTCCGGGTCGTCCTCCCCGCTTCGGGCCAGCTCGACCAGGCGGTCCATGGTGCGCAACCCCTCGAAGGCGTCCTTGCCGTAGAAGAGGCGCCCCTCGTACACCTTGCGGAGATCGCGCTCGACGTAGGTGCGGGTGAGCGCGGCGCCGCCCAGGATGACCGGGATGTGCGAGAGGCCGCGGCGGTTGAGCTCCTCGAGGTTGTCGCGCATGATGAGGGTCGACTTGACCAGAAGTCCACTCATGCCGATCGCGTCCGCGCCCGACTCCTCCAGAGCACTCACCATGTCGGCGATGCCGACCTTGATGCCCAGGTTCTTCACCGTGTAGCCGTTGTTGGTGAGGATGATGTCGACCAGGTTCTTGCCGATGTCGTGCACGTCGCCCTTGACCGTGGCCAGCACCATCGTGCCCTTCCCGCCCTGGTCCGACTTCTCCATGTGCGGCTCGAGGTAGGCGACCGCGGTCTTCATCGTTTCGGCCGAGCCCAGCACGAACGGCAGCTGCATCTCACCGCTGGCGAACAGCTCGCCCACGGTCTTCATGCCGGCCAGGAGAAACTCGTTGATGATCTCCAGTGGGGTGTGACCCTCGGACATCGCCTGGTCGAGGTCGGCCTCGATCCCGTTCCGGTCACCGTCGACGATCCGGTGCTCGAGCCGCTGCCCGACCGTCCACCCGGACCGGTCCTCCTGCGACGCGGTGCTGGACGCGGTCACCCCCTCGAAGATGGACAGCAACTCGGTCAAGGGGTCGTAGCCGTCGTGCCGGCGGTCGTAGACGAGGTCGAGGCAGACCTCGCGGGCCCGCTCGCCGATCTTCGACAGCGGGAGGATCTTCGACGCGTGCACGATGGCCGCGTCCAGCCCCGCCTCCACGCACTCGTGCAGGAACACCGAATTGAGCGCCTGGCGGGCGGCCGGGTTCAGTCCGAACGAGACGTTGGACAGCCCGAGCACGGTGTAGACGCCGGGGAGCTCCGCCTTGATCCGCCGTATGCCCTCGATCGTCTCGATGCCGTCCTTCCGGCTCTCCTCCATCCCGGTGGACAAGGGGAGGGCCAACGCGTCGAACATGAGGTCCTCGGGGTGCAGCCCGTAGCGTTCTGTGGCGATGTCGTGGATGGCCCGGGCGGCCCGCAGCTTCCAGTCGGCCGTACGGGCCTGGCCCTCGGTGTCGATACAGGTGCACACGACGGCGGCACCGAACTCCTTGGCCAAGGTGAGGAAGGAGTCGAGGCGCGTGCCCGGTTCGTCGCCCTCCTCGAGGTTGACCGAGTTGATCACCGCCCGGCCCCCGATCCAGGAGAGAGCCGCCTCGACCACGGGTGCCTCGGTCGAGTCGACCACGAGGGGAACCGTCGACTGGGTGGCGAATCTCGAGGCCACCTGCTCCATGTCGGCCACCCCGTCGGCACCGGTGTAGTCCACGCACACATCGATCAGGTGAGATCCCTCCTTCACCTGTTCGCGGGCCATGGCCACGCAGGTGTCCCAGTCGCCGTCCAACATGGCCTCGCGGAACTTCTTGGAGCCGTTGGCATTGGTCCGTTCCCCGATGACCAGGAAGGACGTGTCCTGGTCGAAGGGCACCTGGGTGTAGATCGACGCCGCCCCGTGCTCGGGCTCGGGGTGACGGGCGGCGGGGACGAGGCCGGCGCAGGACTCGACGACCGCGGCCAGATGAGCCGGCGTGGTGCCGCAGCACCCACCGATGATCGACACCCCGAGCTCGCTGACGAACTGGCCGTGGAACTCGGCCAGCTGCTCGGGACTGAGGTCGTAGTGCATCGCCCCATCGACGACCGTGGGGAGCCCGGCGTTGGGAAGGCACGACACCGGCATCCCGGCGTGGGCCGACAGGTGGTGAAGCGGCTCGAACATCTCGGCCGGGCCGGTCGCACAGTTGAGGCCGATGACGTCGACGTCCATCGCCTCGAGCGCGCAGAGGGCGGCGCCGATCTCGGTGCCGGGCAGCATGGTGCCGGTCAGCTCGATGGTCACCTGAGCCTGGATGGGAAGGTGGCGGCCGACGGCGCCCATGGCCCGGCGGGCCGCGTTGATGGCCGCCTTGGCCTGCAGGAGATCGAAGACCGTCTCGATGATGATCAGATCGACCCCGCCTTCGATGAGCGCGGTCGCCTGCTCCTCGTAGGCGTCGCGGAGGTCGGCATATCGGATCTGGCCCAGGGTCGGGAACTTCGTCCCCGGACCGATGCTGCCGGCCACCCAACGGGGCCGTTCCGGGGTGGAGAAGTCGCGGGCGGCCTCCCGGGCCAGGGCCACCGCCGCCAGGTTGAGCTCTCGGACACGGTCGGACTGGCCGTACTCGGCGAGCACCGGGGCGAAGGCTCCGAACGTGTCGGTCTCGACCACGTCGCACCCCACCTCGAAGAATGAGCGGTGTACCCGGTCGACGACGTCGGGCCTGGTGACCACGAGCAGCTCGTTGCACCCTTCGAGCTCGGGGCCGCCGAAGTCATCGGCGGTGAGCTCGGCCAGCTGCAGGTTGGTCCCCATGGCGCCGTCGAAGACGATCACCCGTTCGGAGGCGGCCCGCAGATAGTCGGAGGACGTGTCCTTCTTCATGAACCCTCCAGGCTATAGGGCGATCGGAGCCGGGCGGCCAGCATGGCCGGCGGCGGCGCTCAACCGGGGGGTGCAGGTGATCTCGTTTAGCATCGGCGCGATGGTGAGCCCGTGCTGAGGATCTACACGAAGACCGGCGACGACGGCACCACCGGCCTCCTCTTCGGTGGACGGGTGGCCAAGGATTCGACCGTCATGCAGATCAACGGGACGGTCGACGAGGCTCAGGCGGTGATGGGCGTGGCCCGGTCGGAGGTCGAGCCCGGCTCCGAGCTCGACGTCCTCCTCACCGGGCTCGAACGGGATCTGTACGTGCTCATGGCCGAGGTGGCCACCGACCCGTCCAACCGGTCGAAGTTGAAGGCCGGCTCGACCATGGTCACCGCCGGAATGGTGGAGGCGCTCGAGGCGCACATCGACCGCCTCATCGACCGGATCGAGATGCCGACCGAGTTCGTGATCCCGGGGGCCAACCGGGCGTCGGCCGCCTTGGACCTGGCCCGGACGGTCGTCCGCCGCGCCGAGCGGTTGGTGGTGTCGGCGCCGGTCTCCGGCTCGGTGGTGGCTCCCTATCTCAACCGGCTCTCGGATCTGCTGTGGGCCGTGGCCCGGTTCGCCGAGGGCGACGAGCACCTGCTGGCCCGCGTTGCCCCGCGACGGGGTCGCTCCCGGCCATGAGGGTGGTGGCCCAGACTGGAGCAGCGCTCCCCGTCGACATCGTGGCGGTCGGGGTGCCGGTGTACGCCGGGGACGACGGGCCCCGTCCGGCCCCCTCGGCTGAGGGCGTCCCCGGTCTCCCCGCCGAGCTCGACCCGGCGTGGTGCAAGCGCCATGGCTTCGACGGCAAGGTTGGCCAGACCCTCACCTTCCGCACCGGGGACCCCGAGATCGTGCTGGTGGGCGTGGGAAGGGCCATCGAGCTCGCCGGCGATGGAGGCCTCGAGTCGGAGCGCCGGTCGGCGGCCGCCTTCGTCCGGGCGGTGGGCCAGGCGGACCAGGCCGCCTACCTGCTCCCCACCGACACCGATCTGGGCATGGGGGACCTGTCGGCCGCGGCCGCCGAAGGGGCGGTGCTCGGGTCTTACCGCTACGACGCCTTCCGCACCGGCGAGGACCCTGGCGGGCTGGCGTCGCTGGTCATCGTCGGCGGACCGACGGAGGCGACCGCGACGCTCGGGGCCGGAGCCGAGCGGGGCGCGCGACTGGCCCAGTCGGTCAGCCTGGCCCGTGACCTGGTCAACGAGCCGCCGAGCTCGCTCACCCCCCAACGGTTCGCCGACACCATCGTGGCCCGGTTCGCCGACGTGGCGGAGCTCTCGGTCGAGGTCTGGGACGAGGACCGGATCGCCGAGGAGCGACTGGGTGGCCTCCTCGGCGTGGCCCGGGGTTCGACCCAACCACCCCGGTTGGTCCGGGTGGAGTACCGCCCGCCGGACCCCATCGAGATCGACGGCCACGTTCCCCATCTGGCCCTGGTCGGCAAGGGGATCACCTTCGACTCGGGCGGCCTCTCGCTCAAGACCGCCGGAGGCATGGAGACCATGAAGACCGACATGGGCGGTGCGGCCGCGGTCCTCGCCGCCCTCGACGCCGCCGCCGCCCTCGGAGCGCGTCTTCGGATCACCGCGTTCACGCCCCTCACGGAGAACATGCCGAGCGGTTCGGCGACCAAGCCCGGGGACGTCCTCACCACCCGCAACGGCAAGACCATCGAGGTGCTCAACACCGACGCCGAAGGCCGCCTGGTGCTGGCCGACGGCCTGTCTCTCGCCGCCGAGGCCGAC
This sequence comes from uncultured Acidimicrobiales bacterium, assembly GCA_963727075.1. Classification (GTDB taxonomy): domain Bacteria; phylum Actinomycetota; class Acidimicrobiia; order Acidimicrobiales; family RAAP-2; genus Bog-756. Next base: position 304,668 of record CAVSET010000001.1, on the reverse strand, counting down.
CCCGACGCCGTCGTAGACCTGGCCACCCTCACCGGCGCGGCGGTCGTGGCCCTGGGCAAGGACATCGCCGCCCTGCTCGGCAACGACGAGACTCTCGTCGCCGAGGTCCGGGCGGCGGGGGACCGGGCCGGCGAGGCACTCTGGCCGCTCCCGGTGCCGGACGAGTACCGCAGCCACATCGACTCCGAGATGGCCGACATGCGCAATGTGGGGCGCCCCGGTCAGGCCGGGAGCATCGCCGCCGCCATGCTCCTCCGCGAGTTCGTCGGGACGGTTCCCTGGGCCCACCTCGACATCGCCGGGCCGGCCCGCTCCGACGAGAACAGCCGGTACCTGGCCAAGGGGGGTACCGGGTTCGGGGTGCGGACACTGGTGGCGTTGGTCACCTCCGACGCCTTCGCCCACGTCCTGACCGGTCTCCGGTCGACGAGGTCGGACTAGCCCGACCGACGTCATCACCGACGTGGTCCGGCCCGGCGCACCGACCCGGGGCTGGGGTACGTTCGTCGGGTGAGGATCGCCGTGCTCGGGGCCGGTTCGTGGGGGACCACGGTGGCGTCGCTGGTGGCCCCGAGGCACGACACCGTGCTGTGGGCGCGCGACCCCGATGTGGCCAAGTCCGTGAACAGCGACCACGTCAATCCCGGCTATCTGCCCGGTTTCGGGCTGGCCACCGAGCTCCGGGCCACCGCCGAACTCGAAGAGGCGGTATCGACCGCCGACCTGGTGGTCGTCGGGGTCCCGACCTCGGGGTTCCGCCACGTCCTCGAGCAGGCATCCCCCCACATGCGTCCCTGGGTCCCGGTCGTGAGCTTGTCGAAGGGCCTCGAGCGGGATCGCACCTGCGGATGACCGAGGTCATCAAAGAGGTCGTCCCGGGTCACCCGGTCGCCGCCCTCACCGGGCCGAACATCGCCAACGAGATCATGTCCGGCAAGGCCGCCGCCGCCGTCATCGCCACCGAGGACCTCGAGGTGGCCGGCGCCATCCAGAAGGTCATCACCCGCGGCGTGTTCCGCGTCTACCTCAACCACGACGTTGTCGGTTGCGAGATGGGCGGCGCACTGAAGAACGTGATCGCCATCGCCGCCGGCATCGGCGAGGGGCTCGGGGTCGGCGACAACACCCGGGCCGCGGTCATGTCTCGGGGTCTGGCCGAGCTCACCCGGCTCGGCGTGGCCATGGGCGCCCAGCCGACGACCTTCGCCGGGTTGGCCGGGATGGGCGACCTCATCGCCACCTGCATGAGCCCGCACAGTCGAAACCGGGCCGTCGGCGAGCAGCTGGGCAAGGGCCGCCGCCTCGACGACATCCTGGCCGAGATGCACATGGTGGCCGAAGGGGTGAAGACCGCCACCGTCGCCCTCGAGCTGGCCGAGCGCCACCAGCTCGACCTGCCCATCTGCACGGTGATCGACCAGGTGGTGAAAGGGGAGATCGAGCCGGCCGACGCCTATTGGGGCCTGACCCCGGCCGGGCACGAGAACGAGCCCGGGTAGAGGGCACATTCCGCCGTCGCACCGGCGAGGCCTCCCGTTCAGCGCTCCCTCCTCTGACTGTGCCTGCCGTCGGACTGTGCCTCCCGTCGGTCGGCGTCGCCCACCGCTACCCCGGATGCCCCGGGACGGGAGCGGTTCCCTGGAGGAGTCGTGAGCCGCAGGGCAGTCTCGGCGGCCCGAAACGCCACCGCCGGGTGGAACCCCCACTCACCGAGCTGCTGTTCGATGTCCGGCCGGCCGCGCCCCGCCGCCGCCAGGCCGGCGGCCAACCGTCCCGCCCGGCGCCGCATCTGCTCCGGCTCGGGGAGCCGTTGTTCGGTCAGCCACCGCCGGTGGCTGGCCTGGAGAGGCTCGGGCAGGCGGCTCAGGTGCCGGAGGGACAGCGGAGGGATCCGGGTGCGGACGGCCAGCGCGCCCGGACCGTGGGGACGGGCCAGTTCGAAGGTGCAGAGGCGCTGTAGCGCCCGTCGGAACGGTGAGTTCTTGCCCAAGCGTTCTCCCAGACCCAAGCATCTGGCCGTCTCGGCCAGGTCGATGTCGAACCCGTCGCGCTGGACGTCGAGGCCGTAGGAGAGTCTCCGGAGCAACCACGTGGTCGACGGGCCGATGACGCCCAGCCAGTAGAGCTCGACATAGCGGGAGCAGGGGTGCACGCCGTGGGGATCGGCCACCGGGTCCGACCATGTGACGATGTGCAGGACCGGGCCTTCCTCGGACGGTCCCTGGGGGCGTGGTGGGCGGGCAACGGACAGGGACGGGAGGGCGGTGGTCTGGGTCAACGGGTCTCCTCGGTGTACGGAAGTTGGCCGGCGTGATCCGGATGGTGGGGAAGGAACCTCACCGGAGACCTGTCGGCCGACCTTGCCGGTCGTGCCGATCGGTTCCGGGCAAGGTGAACGGCACCGGTGCTCACCGGTTCCACCGCCTCCGGCGGTCCGCACCGGTGGACCGGGTCCGGCAAGGTGCCGGTGCAGGCAGAGGGGTGGGACTACTGTGCGGCGTCCACGGCGACGCATCGGAGAGCCCATTGGACGACGACCGACCGAATCCCGAAGGTACGGGCGTACCAGATGCCGCCTCCGGCGATGCCGCGGCTGTCTCGGGGGCGCCGACCATCGCCACGCCTCCAGGCGAGGCGGCCTCGAACACGCCTCGACGTCGCCCATCCCGCTCCCTGGTCATCGTCCTTGTCGCCGCGGTTGCCGTCGTTGCGCTCGTGGTCGGCCTCGTGCTGGCCACGGGGGGCACCAAAGATCCGTTCTCGCCAGGGGCCGGCAGTGCCACCATCACCTGGACATCGGTGGCTGGGAGCAATGCGCCCCAGCCATTCGGAGGCACGATCAACGGCGTGCCGGTCTCGGGGGTGACCACGATGGATCCGTCGGCATTCGAGGGAGCCGTGACCGGCCCCGGAGCCAACCCCGGCGGCAACTCACTGTCACGGGTTCACATCCTCGACATCAAAGGGACGTTCGACGGGGAGCACTTCGCCCTCGGGCTCTCCCTCCAGTACCGGGGCTCGCTTCTCTCGCCTACCCAGCCGCCGGCCTTTCTCCAGATCGAGGTGCTGGGCGCCTATGGCAACCGGCCGGTGCGGGCCAGCCTCGTCCCACCGGCATCCAGCCTTTCGGACCCCGGGTCGGTCAATGCGTCCACACCCATCTTGTTCCACGGAACCATTGGCACGCTGAAGGTGTCGGGGAAGCTCATGAAGCCGACCAAGGTCGGGGCGGAGAACTCCGCCACCGCCACCTTCGCGGTGTCCAACTGAGGGACCGGGGGGGGTCCCGGCCCGATCAGCAACCGGACGGCTCCCATCGGCCCCGGTGCACGCTCTCGTCGAGCGTGCGGCGAGCCCGTCCGGCCGATGACGAGGGAGGATCGGGGAGCCGCCGATGACCGAGCAGCACCGCGCCCATCCAGTGCAGGTGGTCGGGGACTCCGAGTGCGGCGCGGAGGGCGTCCTCGCCTCGGAAATTCCCGAGGAAGGCCGCTCCGAGGCCCCGGTCGGTGGCACCGAGGAGCAGCGACATGGTGGCGAAGGCCGTGTCGACGAACCAGTACGGCACCACCCAGGTCAGCTCCTGGCCGTCGCGGCGGGCCTTGTCCGGCTGGCGGTAACGGGCTGCATAGGCCTCGGGGTCGGCGTAGGGGAGGACCACGACCGGAGCGCGGGCCAATCCCTCGAACCGAGTCGAACGGTGCCGCCACGCCCGGTCGGTGGTGGCCTCCCAGTAGCGCTCCGTCTGGTCGGGGCCCTCGAGGACGACGAAGTCCCGTCCCTGGGTGTTGCCGGCCGACGGGGCCCGGAGGGCGCCTTCGAGCAGCCGATCGACAACCTCGGCGTCGAGCGGCTGCTCGGAGAAGTTCCTGCACATGCGCCGCCTCCGCACGGCCTCGGTCAACTCCACGGTGGCTCCATCCGCGCACCCTAACCGGCACCCGTCCCGCCGGGAATGTTGACCCTGCTGGTAGTGTTTCTATCGGTACTGAGCTGCGGTGAGGCCCCGGTGCACTCGGCCCCATCGCCATCCGAGAAGGATCGTGATCGCTGTGCCCACCTTCAGGGAGATGTTGGCCGACGCCAAGGCGGCCATTCGACAGGTCGAGCCGGCCGAGGCCGCCCGGGAGATCGCCGAGGGCGGTGCCGTCCTGCTGGACGTGCGTGAACCCGACGAGTACGAGCAGGGTGCCCTGCCCGGGGCGCTCCACATCCCGAGAGGCACGCTCGAGACGTCGGTCGAGGGTCGCATCCCCGACAAGTCGAGCCACGTGCTCGTCTACTGCGCCGCGGGACGCGGTCGGCCTTCGCGGCCAAGACCATGCAGGAGCTGGGCTATCGCGACGTCGCCTCGGTCATCGGCGGGTTCAACCGGTGGAAGGACGAGGGTCGTGAGTGGGTCGTCCCCCGGGCTCTGACCCCGGAGCAGCGCAACCGGTACCAACGCCACCTGCTGCTGCCCGAGGTCGGGGAAGTGGGGCAGCTCGAGCTCCTCGACTCGAAGGTGCTGCTCCTCGGCGCCGGTGGGCTCGGTTCGCCCGCCGCCCTGTACCTGGCGGCCGCCGGGGTGGGGACGATCGGGATCATCGACATGGACGTGGTCGACGCCTCCAACCTGCAGCGCCAGATCCTCCACAACATGGACCGGGTCGGCGAGCGCAAGGTGGATTCGGCCAAGAAGACGCTTACCATGATCAACCCGGACGTGAACGTCGTGACCTACGACATGCGGCTCGGGGCCGACAACATCCTGGACGTCATCGACGGCTACGACGTGATCGTGGACGGGACCGACAACTTCCCGACCCGCTACCTCGTGAACGACGCCTCGTTGCTGAAGCGCATCCCGGTCGTCCACGGCTCGATCTTCCGGTTCGAGGGACAAGCCACCGTGTTCAACCCCTACGAGGGCCCCTGCTACCGCTGCATGATCCCCGAGCCGCCACCGGCCGAGCTGGCGCCGAGCTGCGCCGAGGCGGGTGTGCTCGGGGTGCTCCCGGGGATCATCGGGTCCATCCAGGCGATCGAGGCGGTCAAGATCCTCCTCGGCATCGGCGAGACACTGCAGGGTCGTCTGCTGGCCTACGACGCCCTCGAGCAGAGCTTCCGCACCTTCAAGGTGCACCGTGACCCGAAGTGCCCGGCGTGCGGTCCCGACGCCGGCGAGATCGTCATCGCCGAGTACGACGACCTGTGCATGCCCCACGTGGTCGCTCCGCCCGTCACCACCTGATCCGGACCACATTGGGCGAAGGTCGCCGGACCCCGTAACCTGGGGCCATGGCCATATCTTCGGATCCCGGATCGCGCCGGTGCACCGACTCGGGCATCGAGATCCGGCCGGTCTACAGTCCGGGCGACCTCGAAGGCTGGGATCCCGAGCAGCAGGTGGGCGGGCCGGGGCACTTCCCCTACACCAGGGGGATCAGGGAGGACATGTACCGGGGCCGGCTGTGGACCATGCGCCAGTACGCCGGGTTCGGGACGGCCGAGTCCACCAACGAGCGGTTCAAGTTCCTGCTCGGGGCGGGTCAGACCGGACTGTCCTGCGCCTTCGACCTGCCGACGCAGATGGGGCTCGACTCCGACCATCCCCGGGCCGAGGGCGAGGTGGGCAAGGTCGGGGTAGCCATCGACTCACTGGCCGACATGCGCCTGCTGCTCGCCGATCTCCCGCTGGACAAGGTCACGACGTCGATGACCATCAACGCCACCGCGGCCATCCTGCTCCTGCTCTACCAGCTGGTGGCCGAGGAGAACGGGGTGGCCCCCGAGGACCTGGGCGGCACCATCCAGAACGACATCCTGAAGGAGTACGTGGCCCGGGGGACCTACATCTACCCGCCTCGCCCGTCGATGCGATTGGTCACCGACACCTTCGCCTACTGCGCTGAGCATCTTCCCGCCTGGAACACCATCTCGATCTCCGGGTACCACATCCGGGAGGCGGGCTCCACCGCCGTGCAGGAGATCGCCTTCACCATCGCCAACGGGATCGCCTACGTCGAGGCGGCCCTCGCCGCCGGGCTGGACGTCGACGCCTTCGCCCCGCGGCTGAGCTTCTTCTGGAACGCCCACAACAACCTGTTCGAGGAAGTGGCCAAGTACCGGGCGGCCCGACGGATGTGGGCCAGGATCATGACCGACCGGTTCGGGGTGAAGGACGAGCGCTCGGCGCTGCTCCGCTTCCACACCCAGACCGGCGGGTCGACGCTGACCGCCCAGCAACCCGAGAACAACATCGCGCGGGTGACCGTCCAGGCTCTGGCCGCCGCCCTCGGCGGCACCCAGAGCCTCCACACCAACGGGTTCGATGAGGCCCTCGGGCTGCCCACCCAGCGGGCGGCGAAGATCGCCCTGCGCACGCAACAGATCCTCGGCTATGAGTCCGGGATCGCCGACACGGTCGATCCCCTGGCCGGTTCGTGGTTCGTCGAGTCGCTCACCGACGAGGTGGAGAAGGGGGCGTGGGACTACCTCGATCGGATCGACGCCATGGGCGGTGCGGTGGACGCCATCGAGGCCCAGTACATGCAGCAGGAGATCGAGCAAGCCGCCTATGCCTACGCCAAGGCCATCGACGCCGAGGACAAGATCATCGTGGGGGTGAACCGGTTCGTCGACGAGCAGGCCGAGCCCGTTGAGGTGTTCCCCATCGACCCCGCCCTCCAAAGGGCCCAGGTGGACCGGGTGAAGCGGGTGCGGGAGCAGCGGAACCGGCTTGCCGTCGAGGCCGCTCTGGCCGACGTGGAGGCCGCCGCCCGAGGGACCCAGAACCTGCTCGACCCGATGAAGGCCGCCCTGTCCGAGATGGCGACGCTGGGCGAGGTGTCCGATGTGCTGCGGGGCGTCTTCGGGGAGTTCCACCCGGCCGGCTAGCCCCGTCGACCGCTGATCGGGGTGCAATCGACCGGACCACCGGCGATTGGCGGCGGCCAAGGCAGTTCAGGGCGTGGAGGCAGATGGGCGGGCCAGCAGCCGGTCCCGCAGCGGCCCGTCCTGGCCCGCGTCGATGGCCGTCCAGGCCATGGCCAGCGCACCGTCGCGCAGGGCGGCGTCGGCCGACTCGGTCACGCAGGCCGCGGCGAACTCGGGTTGGTGGTTGACCGACCCGGCGGCGTCGATGGCCACCAGTGGGTGGATGGTGGGGACGGCCAACGAGACGTTCGCCATGTCGGTCGAGAACGTCGGCCGCGGCGAGCCGCTGTCGTCGAGATCGAAACGGCGCCCGAGGGCCTCGGCATTCGCCCGGTACCGGTCGAGTAGGCCCCGATCGCTCTCCATATGGGAGTAGGCGGGGGCCAGGTCGACGCGGTCGATGGTTGACCCGCTGGCCAGCGCCCCGGCCTCGAAGCAGGCCATGACCCGCGGCTCGAGTTCGTCGAGGCCGGCCAGCGACCGTCGAGCGGCACATGAAGCGGCCGGTCACCGACTCGGGGATGATGTTGGCCGCCTGGCCCCCGTCGACCACGATGCCGTGCACCTGGTCCCCGGGGGGAGCTGCTGACGGAGCAGCCCGATGGCCACCTGGGCCACGGTCATGGCGTCGCCGGCGTTGACCCCCTCCCACGGCGCGGCCGAGGCGTGGGCGCTCCGGCCGCTGAAGTGCACGTCGAAATGGGAGACGGCCAGGCACGTGCCCTCCAGACGCTCGGCCGGCCAGGGGTGGATCATCATGGCCGCGTGCACGTCGTCGAAGACGCCGGCGTCGAGCATGGTGATCTTCCCGCCACCGCCCTCTTCGGCCGGCGAACCGAGCATTCGCACCGTGAGGCCCGCTCGTCGGCCACCGGGGCCAGCCCGAGGCCGGCGCCGACCGCCGAGGCGGCGATGATGTTGTGCCCGCAGGCGTGCCCGATGCCGGGCAGCGCGTCGTACTCGGCGCACACCGCCACCACCATGGGTCCCGACCCGAACTCGGCGCTGAAGGCGGTGGGCATCCCGGCGGTGCCTCGGGTGACGGCGAACCCCGCCTCGGCCAGTAGCGTCAGCGGTCCAGGTGCAGGCTTGCTCCTCCTCGAAGGCCACCTCGGGGTGGGCGTGGATGGTGTGGCTCAACCGGACCAGCTCGGTGAGACGCGTCGTCGATCGCCTGGCGGGCCGCTTCCTTCTGTGGGGTGCGTTCGGCCACCGGGCACCATCCCCTCGCTATTCGATGACGGCGATGACGTCGCCCGGCCCGACCGATGCTCCGGCCAGGACCCTCACTTCTTTGACGGTGCCGGCCTTCTCGGCGTTGACATTGTTCTCCATCTTCATGGCCTCGAGCACGCAGATGGTCTGGCCGACCTCCACGGCATCGCCCTCGGTCACCAGTACCTTGACGATGGTGCCCTGCATGGGCACGGCCACTGTCCCCGACCCGCCCCCGGAGGCGGCTGCCTTGGGACGCTTCGGGCCGGCGCCACGGGCCGATCCCGCGCCTCCGGCCATCACCAACGTGTCACCCAGGTCGGGGACCCAGAGCTTGACCTCGTAGCGACGCCCGGCTATCTCGGCGGTGACGGTCCGCAGTACGTTGGCCGGTGCGTCCCCGTCGCCCGGAGGAGGTGGCCCATCCGTTCCAGGAGGGGACAGCCCGGTCAGGTCCAAGGTGTGCTCGACCCAGTTGGTGGAGTGCTCGCCGGCGACGAAGTCGGGGTGGGTGAGGATGGCGACGTCGGCCGGCAGGGTGGTGGCCGGTCCTTCGATCACGATCTCGTCGATGGCGCGCAGCATCCGCCGCCGCGCCGCGTCGCGATCGTGGCCCCAGACCACCAGCTTGGCGACGAGATTGTCGTAGAACTGGCTCACGGTGTCGCCCGACTCGTACCCGGTGTCGAGTCGGACCCCGGGGCCGCCGGGCGGGACGAAGCGCGAGATGGTTCCCGGTGACGGGGTGAACGCCCCGCCCGCCGGGTTCTCGGCGTTGATGCGGACCTCGATGGCGTGGCCGTTCCGGCGAATGTCGTCCTGGCCGAACCCGAGGGGCTCGCCCGCCGCCACCCGCAGCTGCCACTCGACGAGGTCGAGCCCGGTCACGAGCTCGGTGACCGGGTGCTCCACCTGGAGGCGGGTGTTCATCTCGAGGAAGAAGAACTCGCCGTCCTGGTAGAGGAACTCGACGGTGCCGGCGTTGACGTAGCCGCAGGCCTCCGCCACCTTGACCGAGGCCTCCCCCATGGCCTGGCGGACCTCGTCGGGAAAGTGCGGAGCCGGGCTCTCCTCGATCAGCTTCTGGTGTCGCCGCTGGGCCGAGCAGTCGCGCTCGCCCAGCCACAGGGTGGTGCCGTGGGTGTCGGCGATGATCTGCATCTCGACGTGGCGGGGCCAGGCCAAGTACCGCTCGACGTAGCACTCGTCGCGGCCGAAGTAGGCCAACGACTCCCGCATGGCCGACTCGAGGGCGTCCGGGGCCTCGTCGGGCCCACTGACCACCTTCATACCCCGGCCGCCACCGCCATAGGCGGCCTTGATGGCCACCGGCCATCCGAACTCGTCGCCGAAGGCGGTGATCTCCTCCGCCGAGCGCAACACTTCGGACCGACCCGGCACCCCGGAGACCCCGGCGCGCTCGGCGGCGTGGCGCGAGCTGATCTTGTCGCCCATGACCTCGATGGCCTCCGGTGGCGGGCCGATGAACGTCACCTCCCGCTCGGTGATGGCCCGGGCGAAGTCGGTGTTCTCGGAGAAGAACCCATAGCCGGGATGGACCGAGTCGGCGCCGCTCCGCTCGATCACCGACAGGATGGCCTCGGTGTTGAGGTAGCTCTCCGCCGCGGTCTGCCCACCGAGCGCATAGGCCTCGTCGGCCAGCCGGACGTGCAGGGCGTCCCGGTCGAGGTCGGAGTAGACCGCGACCGTCGCCACCCCCAGCTCGCGGCAGGTCCGGATGACCCGGACCGCGATCTCCCCCCGGTTGGCGATGAGAACCTTCTTCAGCACGCTGCGCCTTTCGAATCGGATCGGCATGATGCGGCGATGTCGCCACGTCGAGGCGGTACAACATTGTCACGGCCCGTAGGGTGTGTGCCATGCCGGGCACCAGGTTCACCGACATCCGACGGTTCGACTCGCTCGACTCGACCAACCGATACCTCCTGGCCGAGGCCCGATCCGGGGCGCCCGAGGGTGTGGTGGCGGTGGCCGGGTTCCAGACGGCGGGGCGGGGACGTCTCGGCCGCCGCTGGGAGGCGCCCGCCGGGTCGAACCTGCTGATGTCGGTGCTGCTCCGCCCGCAGTTGCCCGTCGACCATCGACACCTGGCCGCAACGGTGGTGGCCCTGGCCGCCGCCGACGCCGCCGACCGGGTGGCGGGGATGCCGCTCGCCGTCAAATGGCCGAACGACCTACTCGGGCCGGACGGGCGCAAGGTGGCGGGGGTCCTCGCCGAGGCCGACGTGGCCGGTCCCGAAGGGTCCGGTGGCCCGCCTCCGGCGGTCGTGGTCGGGATCGGGGTCAATGTGAATTGGCCGGTGGACGACGAGGACCTTCCACCGGACCTGGTCGGATTGGCTGGCTCGCTCCGTATGGGGGTGGGGCGGGTCGTGGATGTGGCCGAGTTGCTCGAGGGCTTGTTGGAGGCACTCGAACCACGGGTCGAAGCGCTCGGGACGGCGGCGGGCCGGGCCGGCCAGGCTGCCGACTTCCGATCGAGGTGCGCCACCGTCGGGCGGGTGGTCCGGGTCGAGCTGGCCGACGGGTGGTTCGAAGGGACGGCCGTCGACATCACGCCCGGGGGCCACCTGGTGGTGGAGGCGGCGGATGGCCCGCGCACGGTCTTGGCCGGTGATGTGGTCCACGTGCGGACGGCGGTCGAGGACGGACCCGGCCCCGGGCCGCCACCGGACCGCCTGTAACCTCTCCCAACTATGCGACTGCTCGTGACCGGCGGTGCCGGATTCATCGGATCGAATTTCGTGCGGTACTGGGTCGATCGCCATCCCGACGACGCCGTTGTCGCCTACGACGTGCTCACCTATGCCGGGAACCGGCCCAACCTGGCGGACGTCGAGGACCGCATCGAGTTCGTGCAGGGAGACATCGGCGACCTCGACACGGTGGCGAAGACACTCGACGCCCACCAGATCGATGTGATCGTCAACTTTGCCGCCGAGTCCCACAACAGCTTGGCCATCCTCGACCCGGCCCGGTTCTTCCGCACCAACGTGCTCGGCACCCAGACCCTGGCCGAGGCGGCCCGCCGCCACGGGGTTTCGAGGTTCCACCACATCTCCACCTGCGAGGTCTACGGGGACCTGCCGCTCGACTCCGACGAGGTGTTCACGGAGGAGACGCCGTACCGACCCCGGACCCCCTACAACGCCTCGAAGGCCGGCGGCGACCATGCCGTCCGGGCCTACGTCGAGACTTTCGGCCTGCCGGCGACCATCACCAATTGCTGCAACAACTACGGGCCCTACCAGTTCCCCGAGAAGGTGATCCCGCTGTTCACCGCCAGGGCGCTCGACGACCAACCGCTGCCGCTCTATGCCTCGACCCAGAACCGTCGCGAGTGGTTGCACGTCGACGATCACTGCCGGGCCATCGAGCTCGTGCTCCAGCACGGCGAAGTGGGCGAGACCTACAACGTGGGCAGCGGCGTCGAGGCCAGCATCGAGGAGATCGCCGATGCCGTGCTGAGCGCCACCGGCAAGCCGGCCTCACTGAAGGAGATCGTCCCGGACCGACCCAGCCACGATCGCCGTTACCTGCTCGACTCGTCGAAGATCCGCCGGGCCCTGGGCTGGGAGCCCACGGTGCCGTTCACCGAAGGGCTGGCCGACACCGTGGCCTGGTACGCAGCCCATCGGAGCTGGTGGGAGCCGTTGCGTGACCGGGCGCCGATCGTCGAGGGGGCGTGGTCCGGTCCGGGCAGCTCGGCAGGCACGTCGGCGAAGCCGTGACCACACCGCGGCGGGTCCTGCTCACCGGCGGGAACGGGCAGCTCGGCCGGGACCTGAGGGATGTGCTGGACGGCCGCGTCCCCGACGGCGGCGCCTCCCCGGCCGTTGCCATCCTTCCGCCGGTGACCCCCGGGGCTTTCGACGTGTTGTCGACTGACATCGACAACCTCGATGTCGCCGATCGGTGCGCCGTACGCGCCGCGGTGGAGAGCTTCCGCCCCGACATCGTGCTCCACGGAGGCGCCTACACGGCGGTCGACGCGTGCGAGTCCGACAGCGAGACCGCGTTCGCGGTCAACGCCCTTGGCAGCCGCAACGTGGCCGAGGCGGCCGTCGACGTCGGTGCCCACCTGGTGTACGTCTCCACCGACTATGTCTTCGACGGAACGTCGGACCGCCCCTACGACGAGTGGGACCAGCCCAGTCCCCGCTCGGTCTACGGCCGGAGCAAGCTCGGTGGTGAGATCGAGGTACGCGCCGTGGGCGGGCCTTCGACCACCGTGGTGCGCACCGCATGGGTGAGCGGCGCCCACGGCGCCAACATGGTCAAGACGGTGCTCCGGCTGGCCCGGGCCAATCCTGAGGGCCCGCTCCGGTTCGTCGACGACCAGCACGGCTGTCCGACGTTCACCGCCGACCTGGCCCCGGCCATCGTGCGACTCGCCCTCGACCGCCGCCCCGGCACCTTCCATGTGACCAACCAGGGCGAGACGACCTGGTACGGCTTCGCCCGGGCCACGCTGGCGGCGGCCGGCCTCGAGCCCGGCCTGGTCCAGCCCATCACCACCTCTGACCTCGACCCGCCCCGCCCCGCCCCGCGTCCGGCGAACTCGAGGCTCGACAACGCCGCGTTGCGGCTGTCGGGGCTGCCGCTCCTCCCGGAATGGACGGACGCCCTCGAGCGCCTGGTGTGTGCCCTGCCTCCAGCGAGCTGAGGTCCTCACGCTCGTCGTCCGTGGGTGCCCTCGTCGCCACACCATGATTGGCATGACGGCATCCGGCTGCGGCGGCCGCATACCGCCAGCACGGTGCTTCAGGACGGACGAGAATGAGCCGACAGGGAGAGGGCACCGGACGCCTGAATGATGGGAACGCACCGATGACAGGGAACGAGCAGTGACGCCACAGAACGGGGGGCTGTTCGGAGGCTTTGGCGGCTCGTCCGGCCCGCGCATCCCTCCGGCGGGCGAATCGGGACCGGCCGGGGCCTACTTCGGCCACGGGGGCGCCGCCGTACGGGTCCTGCCCCACGGACGGCCGCACGCCATCGCCGTCATCGGGGTGGGCTACGTCGGCCTCCCCACCGCCGCCACCCTTGCCCATCTCGGTCACCGGGTGACCTGTGGCGACTCGGACGCCTCCAAGGTGGCCATGCTCGACCAGGGCCACGTGCCCATCGTGGAGGACCACCTCGAGGAGCTGGTGCGCGAGGGGCAGGCGGCGGGCCGCCTCCGCTTCGTGGTGGGGGCCAAGGAAGCGGTCGAAGGTGCCGAGTTCGTGTTCCTGTGCGTTCCCACCCCCCAGGGCGACGATGGCTCCGCCGACCTGTCCTACGTCGAGGCGGTGGCCAAGGAGATCGGCCCGGGCCTCCTGCCCGGGACGGTGATCGTCAACAAGTCGACAGTGCCGGTCGGCTCGACGTTGGTGGTCGATCGGGTGCTCGGGCGGCACGACGTCTCGGTCGTCTCCAATCCGGAGTTCCTCCGCGAAGGGACCGCCGTCGCCGACAGCCTGCATCCCGAGCGCATCGTGGTGGGGGCCGACGACCAGGCGGCCGCGGCCAAGGTGGGCGAGCTCTTTGCCGGGACCCACGCGCCACTGCTGATCACCGATGCCGCCACCGCGGAGACCATCAAATATGCCTCCAACGCATTCCTGGCCACCAAGCTGAGCTTCGTGAACGCCGTGGCCGGGCTGTGCGAGGCAGTGGGTGCCGACGTGAGGGACGTGATCCTCGGGCTGGGTTACGACAAGCGCATCGGGTTCGAGTACCTGCGGCCCGGGCCGGGTTGGGGTGGCAGTTGCCTGCCCAAGGACACCAGGGCGCTGGTGCACATCGCCGACCAGGCCGGGTACGACTTCTCCTTCCTCAAAGGAGCCATCGCCACCAACGAAGAACAGTTCGTGCGGGTGGTGGACAAGGTCAAGGCGGCGGTCGGTGACGAACTCGAGGGTGCGGTGGTCGCCGCCTGGGGTCTGACCTTCAAGGCCGGGCACCGATGACCTGCGCAACTCGCCGGCCGTCGAGGTGGTGCGCCGCCTGGTGGACGGGGGAGCCATCGTGCGGGTCTTCGACCCCACCATCTCGGTCCCCGACGACCAGAAGTCGGCGCCCGATCGACGAGCTCGTCGCGCATGCCGCTCCGACGGGGAGGGGCTGGGCCTGGCCACATCGGTGCGCGTCTACCCCGACGCCTATGCCGCCTGCGAGGGTGCATCGGCCACGGTGGTCCTGACCGAGTGGGACCAGTTCCGGTGGCTGGATTTCGCCCGGGTGCGGTGACGATGGCCGCCCCGGTGATGGTGGACGCCCGGAACCTTCTCGACCCGGCGCAGCTCCGGAGGATGGGTTTCGAGTACACGGGCATCGGCCGGCGGTGACCCGACGGCTGGTCGTGCTGGGGGGAGGTGGGTTCCTCGGCTCGCACCTGTGCGACACCTTGGTGGCCCGGGGCGACGAGGTGGTCTGCGTCGACGACTTCTCCACCGGCCGCCGGGCCAACGTGGCCCACCTGCGCGGGCATCCCCGGTTCACCTTGATCGAGGCCGACATCTCGAAGTCCATCCCTGTCGAGGGCGAGGTGGGCGGGGTGCTCAACCTGGCCAGTCCGGCGTCCCCTCCCGACTACCTGGCGCGACCACTCGAGACCCTGGCGGTGGGCAGCGAGGGCACGCGGCATGGCCTCGAGCTGGCCCGTTCCCACCGGGCCCGGTACTTGCTGGCTTCGACCAGCGAGGTCTACGGCGACCCCGAGGTCCATCCGCAGTCGGAGGCGTACTGGGGGCACGTGAACCCGGTCGGTCCCCGCAGCGTCTACGACGAGGCCAAGCGGTTCGCCGAGGCGTTGACGATGGCCCATCACCGCACCCTGGGCGCCGACGTTGCCATCGTGAGGATCTTCAACACCTATGGGCCGCGGCTGCGCCCCGACGACGGCCGGGTCGTGTCCAACTTCCTGCTGCAGGCCATGCGGGGAGAGCCGATCACCGTGTACGGCGATGGCAGCCAGACCCGGAGCCTCTGCTACGTGGCGGATGAGGTCCGCGGCCTGGTGGCGATGTTCGACTCGGACCTGGTCGGTCCGGTCAACATCGGCAACCCCGACGAGTACAGCGTGCTCGAGCTGGCCCACACGGTGGTGGACCTGCTGGGCTCGTCGTCGTCGATCGTGCACCGGGCCCTGCCCGTCGACGACCCCACCCGCCGGCGGCCGGACATCACGGTGGCCCGCGCCGAGCTGGGTTGGGAACCGACCACGGCGCTGGAGGACGGGCTGGCGGCCACGGCTGCGTTCCTGGCCGACGAGGCCGACATGGCCCGTCCCGACCCGTCCGCGTCCGGGCGGGTCCCGGGCGGCCACAATGGGGGAGACCGAGGAGCTCGAGCGCATGGCTGACACCGACGACGACCTCGTATCGGACGGGAGCAGGATGGACCAGTTCTCCCTACTGTCGGTCATCGTCCCGGTCTTCAACGAACGCTCGACGGTGGCCGAGTTGCTCCGCCGCGTGCGCTCCGTCGAGGTGCCGCTCGACGTCGAGGTGATCGTGGTCGACGACGGTTCCTCCGACGGCACGGACAAGGTCCTGACCGCGCTGGGAGACTCGACGGTGCGGGTGATCAGCCATGGGGTCAACCGGGGCAAGGGCGCGGCGGTCCGGACCGCGATGGAGGCGGTGCGCGGCGACTTGGTGCTCATCCAGGACGCCGACCTCGAGTACGACCCCGAGGACTGGCCGAAGCTGCTCGGTCCCATCCTCCGCGGCAAGGCGCGCGTCGTCTACGGCAGCCGCTTCACCGGTGAGCGCAAGAACATGCTGCCGCTGCACTGGGTGGGCAACCGCTTCCTGTCGCTCCTCACTAACCTGCTCTACTCCTCCACACTCTCCGACATGGAGACCTGCTACAAGCTGTTCGACCGTCGGGTGCTCGAGGGGATCACCATCGAGTCGGACCGGTTCGAGTTCGAGCCGGAGATCACCGCCAAGGTGTTGCGCGCCGGGTATCGGATATACGAGGTGCCCATCTCCTACGCCGGCCGCGAGCCCGACGAGGGCAAGAAGATCACCTGGCGTGACGGGCTCGGTGCGCTGAAGACCCTCCTGCGCTACCGGTTCACCCGGCCCCGGCCGTGACCGGGCGGGCCGAACGGGACCCGGGGCGGAACGGGACGGATCAGGGCATCGCGGTCGTCGTCGTCAACTACGAGTCGGGCCCGGCCCTGGCCCGTTGCGTCGAGCGGCTGCGCTTGGAAGCCCCGGCCGAGCTGGTGGTGGTGGACAACGGCTCGCGTGACGGGTCCCTCGACGAGCTCCGGCGACGGGTCCCCGACGTGTCGGTTGTCGACCCGGGCCGCAACCTCGGATACGGCGCGGCGGCCAACCGTGGCGCCGCCGCCACCAACGCTCCCACCCTGCTGGTGTGCAATCCCGATCTCGAGGTGGGCCCCGGTTCCATCGGGGTCCTGGCCGAGGCGCTGGCCACCCGGCCCGGTTGCGGCCTGGTCGGCCCCCTGATCCGCGACGCCGGCGGCCGGCGCTACCCGTCGGCCCGCCGGTTCCCCGCCTTGACCGACGCCGCCGGCCACGCCCTGCTCGGCCTGTTCGCGCCCGACAACCGGTTCACCCGGTCCTACCACCAGGCCCATCTGGCCGAGACCTCCGCCGTCGAGGAGGTCGACTGGCTCTCGGGTGCCTGCCTGCTGCTCAAGCGGTCGGCCTTCGAGGAGGTGGGCGGGTTCGACGAGTCCTACTTCATGTACGCCGAGGAGGTGGACCTCTGCTGGCGCCTGGCCCGGGCGGGGTGGACGTCGGCCTACGTCCCGGCCGCCGAGGTCACCCACCTGCAGGGCGTGTCGACCGATTCCCACCCCTACCAGATGATCTTCGAGCACCACCGCTCACTGCTCCGCTTCGCCGCTCGCTCGTTGTCCGGATGGCGCAAGGCCCTGCTCCCGCTGGTGACGGTGGGCCTCGCCGTTCGCGCCGGATTGGCCAGCTTGGCCCGTGTCGTCCGCCGGTGACCGGCTGCGCCTGGGGCGCTTGATGCCAGGCTGTAGGGTGTCGTCCGATCTATGCCGAGCAACTCGACGGGCAAATGGGTGGAGCGCGCCGCCACCACGGGCGGCGGGCGGACCTATCGCGGCCAGATGCCGGTCAACTGGTACGCCTCCCTGGTCATCATCTGCATCGTCGGCCTGCTCCTCATCGGTCTCAGCCGGTACCAGCGGACCCACCAGACGGCGTCCTCATCGGGGCCGCCGACCACCCAGCAGCAGTGGTTCGCCGCCCTCGGCATCGAAATCTGCGGGAAGATGCAGCCCAATCTGCCGGCCAACGCCAGCGCCGGCACCGGCCAGACCGGCCTGGTCGCCAACGGGAACGGCGTGTTGACCATCGCCCCGAAGAACAGCTCGGAGTCGGGTGGCAATGCCACGCTCGGCAAGTTCGTCTCCGGCTACAGGGGTCTCCAGCTGAATTCCTCGACCCTGCAGTACCCGGGCCAGGCGGCGTTGAGCAACGGCGACGTCTGCCCCAAAGGGACGCCCCAAGCCGGAAAGCCGGGCGTGGTGATCGTGGACAGCTGGCCCAACTTCACCTCGAAGGGCAAGGGGACCCAGACGAGCGGCCCTCCCCAGGACCTCAAGTTCGCCAACGGCCAGCTCATCACCATGGCCTTCGTGCCGGCCACCGTGGCGGTGCCGAAGCCCCCGGCCCAGGCCATCACCAACCTGATCACCGCGGTGACGTCCGGCACGTCCTCCCCCTCGACGACGCTCCCGATCACGGCCCCGACGGCCACCACCGTCCCCACCCCGACCTCCCCGACCCCGACCCCCACCACACAGAAGCCCGGCGGAACCACCAAGTGAGGGCGGTCGTCCTGGTGGGGGGCGAGGGCACGCGCCTGCGGCCCCTCACCCTCACCACTCCCAAGCAGATGCTGCCGATCGTGGAGGAGCCGATGATCGAGCGGGTGATCGGCCATCTGGCCGACCACGGGATCGACGATGCCGTGCTGTCCCTCGGGTACCGTCCCGACGCCTTCATCGACGCCTATCCCGACGGGACCATCGCCGGTGTCGCGCCTCATCTACGCGGTGGAGCCCACCCCGCTCGATACCGCCGGAGCCATCCGGTTCGCGGCCGCGCATGCCGGCATCGACGAGACCTTCGTGGTCGTGAACGGGGACGTGCTGACCGACTCCGACCTCTCCGAGCTCGTGTCCTTCCACCGCCGCAGCGAGGCCGAGGCGACCATCAGCCTGACCCCGGTCGAAGACCCGAGTGCCTTCGGCGTGGTGCCGACCGACGAGCAGGGCCGGGTCGAGGCCTTCATCGAGAAGCCGGCCCGCGACGAAGCGCCCACCAATCTGATCAATGCCGGGACCTACGTCTTCGAGCCCTCCGTCCTCGGCCGCATACCCGCCGATCGGCGGGTGTCGATCGAGCGCGAGACCTTCCCCGCCCTGGTGGCGGAAGGCGCCCTCTACGCCCTTGGCTCGGACGCCTACTGGCTCGACACCGGCACGCCGGACGCGTACCTGCGTGCCCACCGGGACCTCCTGCTCGGCCGCCGGCACGGACCGCCGTCACCACAGCGCCGAGCCCGACCTGACCTCGGCCCCGGCGTGTGGCGCATCGGCACCGTCGACGTCCAGAGCCCGACCGTGGCCCGTTCGCTGTTCGGCCGCGGCTCGTCGGTGGCCCCCAACGCCGTCGTCGAGGAGTCGGTGATCGGAGCCGGTGCAGTGGTCGAGGAGGGCGCTTCGGTGATCGGCTCGGTGCTGCTGCCCGGAGGCTCGGGTGGCGTCCAAGGCCACCGTGGAGGGCTCGGTGATCGGGCCCGGAGCCATCGTCGGCCAGCGCTGCGTGGTCCACGGGCTCTCGGTGATCGGCGGCGGTGCGGTCGACCGCCTCCGGCACGGTCATCGACGGCGAACGGGTGGCTGCGGGAGTCTGACCGTTGCGCACGCTGGTCACCGGCGGGGCCGGGTTCATCGGCTCGACCCTGGTGGACCGGCTGCTGGCCGAGGGGCATGCCGTCGACGTCCTCGACGACCTCTCGACCGGCTCGCTGGCCAACCTCACCGAGGCCCGGGCGGCCGCCGGGCACCAGCTGTCCGTCCACCAGATGGACGTGCGCTCGGCCGAGGTGGTGGAGCTCATGAAGCGACGACGTCCCGAGGTCGTCTTCCACCTGGCCGCCCAGGCCGACGTGCGGGTCTCGGTGGCAGACCCGGTCTTCGACGCCGACGTCAACCTGTCGGGACCCTCCAGGTCCTCGAGGGAGCCCGGGCGGCGGCGGTGAACCGGGTGGTCTTCGCCGCCAGCGGCGGCACCCTCTACGGCGAGCCCGACCCCTCCGAGCTCCCCCTGAAGGAGTCCCTGCCCCACCGGCCGCTGTCCCCGTACGGGGTGTCGAAGAAGGCGGCCATCGACTACCTGGTCGCCTACCGGGAGCTGCACTCTCTGGAGTTCGCCGCCCTGGCGCTGGCCAACGTGTACGGGCCCCGGCAGGACCCCCACGGCGAGGCCGGCGTGGTGGCCATCTTCGCCGAACGCCTGGTCCGGGGCCAGCCCGTCACCATCTTCGGCGACGGGGAGCAGACCCGCGACTTCGTCTACGTCGACGACGTGGTGGACGCCTTCGTGCGGGCCGCCACCAAGGGCGGGGGTCTGGTCTGCAACATCGGCACCGGCCGTGAGACGTCGGTCAACGACCTGTACCGCGAGATGGCCGGGCAGGCCGGCCGGCAACCACAGATCGAGCACCAGCCCCTCCGGCCGGGCGAGCTGTCGAGGAGCAGCCTCGACCCGGGTCGCGCCGCGCATCCAGCTCGGCTGGTCACCCTGGACGTCCCTCGGCGACGGGACCGCGGCCGTGATCGAGTTCGTCGCGCGACCGGTTGTCAGGTCCGGGCGACGGGTAGCCCGCTCAGCGGAACAGGTCCTCGGAGGGCGGGCGCACGATCTCGGAGGCGACCGACGACCTCCTGAGCCAGCCGGGGTCGAGGCCGCGCACGACGGCGGCGGGGATGCCCCGGTCCTTGCCCATCACCAGCTCGGCCGCGCCGGCCAGCTCGTCGGCCACGCACACCTCGGTCACCTCCAACCGGCGGCCGTTGGCGTCGGTGGTCCCCCGTAGATCGATGACGCCGGCCACGCCGGCGATGCCGATGGCCACGTCCGTCACCCCGTTGCGCCAGGGCCGGCCGAAGGTGTCGGAGATGATCACCGCGACCGTCACGCCGCACCGGTGCTGCAGGCCGGCGCGGATGCGCCGGGCCGAGCGGTCGGGGTCGAGCGGGAGGAGGGCCGCGGTGCCCGCGGCCACGTTGGACAGGTCGATGCCGGCGTTGGCACAGACGAACCCGTGGCGCGTCTCGGAGATCACGAGGTCGCCGCGGCGGCGCACCACCCGGGCCGACTCCGCCACGATCAGTCGGGCTTTGGCCGCCGCGTCCTCGGCGTCCAGCTCCACCAGTCGACCCTCGGCCTTGGACACCACCTTCTGGGTCACCACCACGACGTCCCCGTCGGCGAGGCCGGTGCCGGCCGGGTGGGAGGTGGCCAGCGCCCGGGCCAGCAGGTCGGCGAGGTCGTCACCGGGGAGCACCTCGCCCAGCCCGGCGACCGGGAGGACGGCGAGCCCGCCCGGCCCCGGCGGCGGAGGGGAGCCGGGCTCAGGCGACGGCATCGAGGACCGTCCGGGCCAGGGCGGCCGCCCGCTCCACGGTGGACATGACGGTCGGGGCGACGACGCAGCGCACTCCCTCGGCCTCGACCGCGCCGGACAGCCCGGCATCGGCCTCGTCGACGACCAGCGTGCCCATCCACGGCGCGTACCAGCGGGCCACGCCCACCACCGACGACTCGAAGCCCATCTCCCGCAGGAGCCGGTCGGCCGGGCCCTTCAGGGCCGCCCCGGCGATGATGGGCGAGACCCCGACCACCCGGTCGCGCCTCGGGCTCACGTGTTCGAGCACGCCCGCTACCGACATCAGGGGGCCGATCGAGACCACCGGGTTGGAGGGGCACACCACGACGGTCGCCGCCCCGTCCACCGCGTCGAGCACACCCGGGCCGGGTCGGGCTGCCTCGGCCCCCTCGAAGCGGACCCGGGCCACCGGGACGTCGTGGCGGAGGCGCACGAAGTACTCCTGGAACCCGATCTCGGGCCCGTCGACCACCTGCACCCGGGTACGGAGCGGGTCGTCGGTCACCGGCAGGAGGCGGACGGCCACCCCGAACGACCGGGCCAGCTCGGCGGTGACCTGACCGAGGGGAGCGCCCTCCTGCAGACGCTGGGTCCGGTAGCAGTGGGTGGCGAGATCCCGGTCGCCGAGGTTGAACCAGGTCACCCCTCCGAGACGGTCGAGGGACTCCATGACCCGCCAGGTCTCCCCGGCCAACCCCCACCCGGCCTCGGGGTTGATGGCATCGGCCAGCGTGTACATGACCGTGTCGAGGTCGGGCGAGATGTGCAGGCCGTGCAGGACGGTGTCGTCCCCGGTGTTGACGACGGCGGTGATCTCCGAGGGGGCGACGACCTCGACCATCCCGCGCAGGAGCCGGGCCGCACCGACCCCGCCGGCGAGGGCGGTGATCACCGCGGGGACCGGGCGGGCCCGTCGGACGGCGAAGAGCTTGACACTGAGGGGCAGGCTACCCGGCCCCGGTGGTGGTACGGCCCTGGCCGGGGGGTGTGCAAGGCTCCCTCCGTGCCCCCGGAGCGATCCGCCATCGTCGACCCGGGCCGGTTGTCCGTGGGGTTCGATGCCACCGCGCTGCTCGGGAACCCGACCGGCGTCGGCGTGTTCTGCGCCGGGGCGCTGGCAGCGCTGTCCGAGCGTGACGACGTCGCGGTGTCGGCCTTCGCCATCAGCTGGCGCCGCCGGAAGGGCATGGCCGCCCTGGTGCCCCCCGGGGTGGCCACCGGCCAGCGGGCCATGCCGGCCCGACCCCTGCACCGGATGTGGGGCCTCGGCCGCCTCCCCCCGATCGAGTGGTTCATCGGCCGCTGCGACGTGGTGCACGGCCCCAACTTCGTGGTGCCGCCCACCCGGCGGGCGGCGCGGGTGATGTCGGTGTGGGACCTCACCGTCGTCCTCTATCCCGAGCTGTGCGACCCGCCCACCCTCGAGTACCCGGGGCTGATCCGGCGGGCGGTCGGGGAGGGCGCCTGGGTCCACGTCCCCACCCGCTTCGTGGCCGAGCAGGTCGTGGCCGAACTCGGCGTCGATCGGGACCGCGTCCGGACGGTGCCCCTCGGGATCCCGGCCCTCGGCCAGACCGGCGGCGCCGGGCCCGCGGCCCTCGGCCAGACCGGCGGCGCCGGGCCCGCGGCCCTCGGCCTCCCCGACGGTTGCCACCGGTACGTGCTGGCCATCGGGACCGTCGAGCCTCGGAAGGACTACCCCTCGCTCGTCTCGGCATTCGCCTCGGTGGCCGCCGCCCACCCCGACGTGGCCCTGGTCATCGTGGGCCGGGACGGCTGGGGGTCGGAGCGGTTCGCCGCCGCGGTCGAGGCCTCGCCGGTGCGGTCGCGGATCGTGCGTCCCGGGTACCTCGACGACCGGTCGCTCGGCGCGGTGCTGCGGGGGGCGTCGGTGCTGGCCTACCCCTCCCTCTACGAGGGGTTCGGGTTCCCGCCCCTCCAGGCCATGGCGGCCGGCGTGCCGGTGGTGGCCACCGCGGCCGGGGCGGTGCCCGAGGTGGTGGGCGACGGGGCGCTGCTGGTCGAGCCGGGGGACGAGGACGGCCTGGCCGCGGTCATCGGCCGGGTCCTCGACGGGGGCGCGGACGTGGACGACCTGGTGGCCCGGGGGTCCCGCCGCGCCGCCGCCTTCAGCTGGAGCGCCTGCGCCGAGGGCCTCGCCGGGCTCTATGCCGACGCCGCCGGCGAACGGGTCCGGCGCGGCCCGGGGCCGGTCGCCCGCCGGAGGAGGTGAGCCCGTGCGCCTGCTCATGATGGTGGAACAGCTCCGGCGGACGGCCCCGGGGGGTATCGGCACCTATATCGAGGGACTCCTGCGCGGCCTCGGCGAGCTCGATCCGGGGGAGAGGCCCGACCTCGAGCTGATGGCCAGCCGCCAGGCCGACCGCCGAGCTCCCGATCCGCTCCTCTCGCTCGGCTACCCCCTCCGCTGCTCGCCCCTGCCGGGGCCCGGGCTGACCCGGGCCTGGGACCGCGGCGTCCTCCGGGCGCCGACCGGGTTCGACGTGGTCCACGCCACGTCGTTGTCCACCCTCGAGCCGGGGCGGGCCGCCCTGGTGGCCACGGTGCACGACCTCCTCTGGCGACGGGTGCCGGACGCCTACCCGCGGCGCGGGCGCGCCTGGCACGAGGCCGCCCTGCGCCGGGCCCTCAAGCGGGCCGACCGCTTCATCGTGCCGGCCGACGTGGTAGCCGATGACCTCGCCCAGGCGGGTGCCCGCCGGGACGCCATCACGGTCATCCCCATGGGGTCGGACCATCTCCCCGCCCCCGATCTGGCCGCGGCCACCACCCTGCTCGGTCGCCTGGGCATCACCGGTCCCTTCCTCCTCAGCGTGGGCACGCTCGAGCCGCGCAAGAACCACACCCGGCTCATCCAGGCCTACGGTCGCATCCGGAGGTCGCTGCCGGAACCGTGGCCGCTGGTGCTGGTCGGCCCGAGCGGGTGGGGCGAGCGGTTGCACCCTGCCCCCGGCGTGGTCCTGGCCGGGTTGGTCTCGCCCACCGAGCTCTCGGCCCTGTACGGCATGGCCCGCCTCCTCGCCTACGTCCCCTTCGTCGAGGGTTTCGGCCTCCCCCCGGTCGAGGCGATGGCGTTCGGGGCCCCGGTGGTGGCCAGCCGGCACCTGCCGAGCACGGTGGGAGCGGCATTCGAGGTCGATCCCCACGACGTCGAGTCGATCGCCCACGGCCTGCAGGTGGTCGCCACCGACGAGGGCGAGCGATCCCGCCTGCAGGCACGCGGGCTGGCTCGGGCCGCCGAGCTGACCTGGTCGACCATTGCCCGCCGCCATGTCGAGGTGTGGCACGAGGCCTGCGGCCTCAGACCGGCCCGGCGCCATGGGTGACTCCCTTCACCTCTCCCTCGACGTGTCGGCCGTGCCCGATCGCCCCGTCGGAGCCGGCCAGTACACGGTGCAACTGGCCTCGGCGCTGTCGGCCCGGCCCGACGTGGACCTGGTGCTGTTCAGCCGCCGGGCCGATGGAGGTCGGTGGCACACCCGAGCGCCGGGGGCCGAGGTCGCCGCCGCCGCGCCGGGTCGTCGGCCGCTCCGCCTGGCCTGGGAGCAGGTGCGCCTACCGGCGCTTCTCGCCGACCGGCGCATCGACGTGCACCACGGGCCCCACTACACGATGCCCGAGCGCTCGAGGATCCCGGCGGTGGTGACCATCCACGACCTGAGCTTCTTCGAGGAGCCGGCCTGGCACCAGCCGTCGAAGGTCCTGCTGTTCCGTCGGGCCATCAAGGTGGCGGCCCGTCGGGCCTCGGCGCTGATCTGCCCCAGCCGGGTCACCGCCGACCAGCTGGCCCGGTGGTGCCCGGTCGAGGCCCGGGTGTTCGTCGCCCGGCACGGGGTGGACGCCGGGCGCTTCCGGCCCGACCAGCCCGCCGAGGGGACCGACGCCGCCTATTTGTCCGGGATCGACCCTCGCCTGGCCGACGGATGCCCGTACCTCCTCTTCGTCGGCACCATCGAGCCCCGCAAGAACGTCCCGGCCCTGGCGGAGGCGTTCGGCCGAATCGCCCCCCGCTATCCCGAAGCCCTCCTGGTCCTGGTCGGGGGGGCCGGGTGGGGGACCGACTCGGTCGCCCGGGCCGTCGCCGGGTCCGGCGCCGCGTCGCGGGTCGTCCGCACCGGGTACGTGCCCGACGAGGTCGTGCCCGCCCTGTTGCGCTCGGCCACCGCGGCCGTCTACCCCGCCCTCTACGAGGGGTTCGGGCTGCCCGCCCTGGAGGCCATGGCCTGCGGGGTCCCCATCGTGACCACAGCGGGGACGGCGATGGAGGAGGTGGCGGGCGACGTCGCCGTGCTGGTCGACCCGGGTGACACGGCCGGGCTGGCCGACGCCCTGGCGGCCGAGCTGGGCCGCCTGCCGGGAAGCGCGGCGGCCGACCCGGACCGCCGACGCCGGGGCGTCGAGGTGGCGGCGCGTCACACCTGGGCGGCGAGCGCCGAGGTGCACGTCGAGGCCTACCGGCATGCGTCCCGCCGACCGTCGCCGGGCCAGGATGAAGGTCCGGGCACCCAGCCGGTAGGGTGACCCGTCGTGCGCTCGCTGATCACCGGTGGCCGGGGTTTTGTGGGCCGGTGGCTCACCGAGCACCTCCGCTCCCTCGGTGACGAGGTGGTCGTCATCGACCACGAGGTCGATGTCACCGATCCCACCGCCCTGCTGGCCGCGGTGTCCGACGCCGGCCCGGACGCCATCTACCACCTGGCCGCCCTGACCCACGTCGGCCGGTCGTGGGACGAGCCGCTCCGGGTGCTCGAGGTCAACGTGATCGGCACCGGCGCCCTCCTGGCCGCGGCCCGAGAGTGCGGCTCCGATCCCCGGGTCCTCGTGACCAGCTCGGCCGAGGTCTACGGCGCGGTGACCGACCCGGCCTGCCTCCCGTTGACCGAGGCATCACCCACCGCCCCGCTGACGCCCTATGCCGCCAGCAAGTTGGCCGCCGAGTCCCTCGTCACCCAGGCCCGCCTCGGCCACGGGCAACGGGTCATCACCGTCCGGCCCTTCAACCACATCGGCCCGGGGCAGTCGCCGAACTTCGCGGTGGCGGCCCTGGCCAAGCGCATCGTCGACGCGGAGCGCCGGGGCACGGGGGCCATCCCGGTCGGGAACCTGTCGGCCCGACGTGACTTCACCGACGTACGTGACGTGGTGCGGGCCTACCGCCTGCTCATCGAGACCGACGATCCGGCCGAGGTCTACAACGTCTGTACCGGGCGCGATGTGTCCATCCGGGAGATCGCCGAAGGGCTCCTCCGCCTGGCCGGCACCGCCCTCGAGCTGGAGACCGACCCCTCCCTGATGCGACCGGTCGAGGTCCCGGTCCTCCGGGGGGACCCGGCGCGGCTGGTCGAGGCCACCGGGTGGAAGCCGGAGGTGCCGCTCGAGGACACCTTGGCCGACGTGATGGCCTACTGGCGCGAGCGGGCCGCCTGACGCCGGCGGGCGCGAGGAACGGCCCACCGGAGCGGGCCGTTCCTCAGTTGGGCTGACGTCTCCGTCGGCCGATCGCCGGCCGACGGAGGGATCAGGCCTCGGTCGTCGGGAGCAGCGTGCGGAGCTGGCTGCGGGCCTCACGGGCCTGGACATGGGCCTGCTTGGCCAGGTCACGCGCCTGGGGCGGGAGCCGGTCCTCGAACGGGGCGAAGACGGCCTCGACCCGCTCGATGATCTCCTCGACCCGGTGGACGAACTCGTCGACCGTGGTGTCGAGGTTCTGCCGGGCGCCGCTCAGGTCGGTGCGGACCGAGGCCACCCGGTCGGACAGGCCGTTCGTCGGGTCTCCGAGCCGCTTGAGCAGTTCCTGCCGCTGCACCTGGGCCTGTTGGAAACCGAGCACCGCCGCGCCGATGACCACATAGGTGGCGTCCTTGGCCACGGCGGCGACGTCCTTGGCTGCCTTGGCCACGTCGGTGTTGATGTCGGGGACCTTGATCTCGGGCATCTTGATGTCTGGCATCTGGGTTCTCCTTCGCATGCTCGGTCGGCCGGGGCGTGGCCCGTGTGCTCGGTGCCGTCGCACCCGGCCCGACGGAGTTGGTCGTCGCTGGCGGATGCAAGTGTATTCGAAGTGTTAAACAGTTGCAAGCACTCGCCGGATCCCGGGCAGATCGTCTCCTGTGAGCTGGGAAGACTCCAGTTGCCGGTGCGGGCCCGATAGCCTCTGACCCCTGATGCCAACCCTGGCCCCACCGGTTGTGGCTGTCCTCGTCGCCCACGACCCGGGTTCCTGGTTCGAGGAGGCCCTGGCCTCGCTGGCGGTCCAGGACTATCCCGAGCTCTCGGTCCTGGTGCTCGATGCCGGCAGCCGGGAGGACCTCACCGCCCGGGTGGCCGCCGTCCTGCCCACGGCCTACGTCAGGCGATTCGAGGGCAACCGTGGCTTCGGTTCGTCGGTCAATGAGGTGCGGTCGATGGTCGACGGCGCCGACTACTTCCTCCTGTGCCACGACGACGTGGCCCTCTTCCCCGACGCCGTGCACCTCATGGTGGAAGAGGCGTTCCGGTCGAATGCCGGCATCGTCTCGCCCAAGGTCGTCAGCTGGGACGATCCGGAGCGACTGGTGCATGTGGGCATGACGGTGGACAAGGGCGGGTCGGTCGTGGACCGGGTCCAACCCCACGAGATCGACCATGGCCAGCACGACGCGGTGCGGGACGTGTTCGTCGCCCCGGGCGGCTCCACCCTGATCCGGGCCGACCTCTTCTCGGAGCTCGGCGGGTACGACCCCGCCATCGTCGCCATGGGGGAGGACCTCGATCTGTGCTGGCGGGCCCAGGTGGCCGGAGCGCGGGTCATCGTCGCCCCCGACGCCCGGATCCGACATCTGGAGGAGTTGGCGGCCGGTTCACGTGGTATCGACCCGGCGCTGGTCGGGGGCGACGATGACCAACCGGGGCCCCGACCGGTGACGCTCCAGGAGCTGCAGCGCCGCCATGAGCTCCTCGCCGTGCTCAAGTGCTACGGCCCTCTCCACCTCGTCCGGGTGGTTCCCCAGGTGTTCGTCCTGGCCGTCGGCGAGGTCATCGTGGCCGAGCTGGCCGGCAACCGAGCCCGGGCCCGTGCGGTGCGCCGCGCCTGGCGATGGAACCTGGGGCGGCTGTCGGCCATCCGGCGGCAGCGCAAGGAGCTGAAGAGCCACCGGCGGCTGAGCGACCGCGAGGTCCGCGCCCTCCAGATCGGCGGGAGCGCCCGGCTGGCCACCTACGGTCGCCGGGTCTTCCAGCACGGGTTCCATGGCGCCCACGCCGACGAGCTGGCCGCGGCCGGGGGCGCCATGGCGCTCGACGGCGCCGACGGGCCCGAGCCGGCCGAGCTCGGACGCCCCGTCCCGCCGACCACGGGCCGCGCCGGCACGACCACCACCGGCCCCCCGTCGGATCCCGGCCGGCTCGACGGGAAGGTGAGGCTCACCGCCTGGCTGGCGGCGGCACTGGTCGTGCTGATCGGAACCAGAGGCGTCCTCACCGGTCGACTGCCCGTGGTCGGGCAGTTCGTGCCCTTCCCCAGCTGGTCCTCCACGCTCGCCCAGTTCGCCGGGGGCTGGCACCCCTCCGGGGTGGGCACGACCGCCCCGGCCTCACCCGCCCTCGCCCTGGCCGGCCTGGCCGGCACCGTCCTGCTCGGCGCGATGGGTGCGACGGAGAAGGTGCTCGATCTTCGCCTGTGTGCCCCTCGGCGCCTGGGGCATGGTGCGCCTGCTCCGGCCCTTCGGCTCGCAACGGGCGGCGCTGGTGGCCGGGCTGGCCTACCTGGCCATGGCCCTGGCCTACAACGACCTGGCCCTCGGGCGCTGGGGAGCGCTCGTGGCCTACGCCGGGACGCCCTGGGTGCTGGGCCGCCTGTTCCGGGCCACGGGCACGGCCCCGTTCGTCGACTCGGCGCCCGGGACCGTCGCGGCCGTCGGAAGTCCTGGGACGAAGCAGTCGGTGCACCGGCGCGTCTCCGACTGGAGCGACCGGCACCAGGCGGCGCGCCGCGTGATGGCCCTCGGCCTGCTCGAGGCGGTGCTGGTCTCCTTCGTCCCGGCCGCGGCCGTCGTGGTGGTGCTGGTGGCCCTGGCCCTCGTGCTCTCCTCGGTCATCTACCGCGACTGGCGGTCAACCGCCCAGGCCCTGACCCTGGCCCTGGGCGCCACCGTGGTGGCCGCGCTGATCTGCCTCCCGTGGCTCATCGGTGTCCTCTCGGCCGGCCGGGGGGCGGTGGCCGTCTTCGGCGTCCCGGTCCCGGGGTCGGCCGGCTCCTCGTGGGGGTCGTTGCTCCGGTTCGCCGTCGGGCCCATCGGGGCGTCGCCCCTGGCCTGGGGGTTCGCCGTGGCCGCGGTGGTACCGCTCGTCCTGGCCCGCGGCGAGCGGTTCCGATGGGCCGGCCGGCTGTGGTCGGTCGCCCTGCTCTGCTGGCTGGTCGCCTGGGCCATCGGTCGGGGCTGGACCGGCAGCCTGGCCGTCGACCCCCACATCCTCCTCGCCCCGGCGGCGGCGGCCGTCGCCGGGGCCATCGGTCTCGGCGTGGTCGCCTTCGAGGAGGACCTGCGGGCGGCGGAGTTCGGGTGGCGGCAGCTGGTCACCGTGGTCGCCACCGGGGCGGTCGTCCTCGGCGCCGTCCCGACCCTGGTGTCGGCCCTGCCCGGCCGCTGGGACCTCCCGGCCACCGACTTCAGCCAGTCGGTGGCCTGGATGCGGGCCAAGTCGTCGTCGGGGGCCTTCCGGGTGCTCTGGCTGGGGGACACTCGGGCGCTCACCCAGGGGGCCTGGGCCGCCGGCGACGGGCTGGCCTATGCCACCTCGGAGGGCGGAAGCCCGGACGCCAGGTGGCTGTGGAGTGCCCCGGGTCCGGGGCCGGCGGACGGTCTGTCAGCCGCGGTGGACCAGGCCCGGGCCGGACGCACCGACCAGCTCGGCCGTCTGCTGGCACCGTCCGGCGTCCGCTACGTCGTACTGGTGACGTCGCTCGCTCCGGAGATCCCTGGTGAGCAGACGCCGGAGCAGTATCCCGGTGCCGGCCGATCTGGCTCCGGCCCTGGACCGCCAGCTCGACCTCAGCTCCGCTCTGTCGGGGAGCGGTATCACCGTCTACGAGAACGCCGACTGGGTCCCGCAGCGGGCCGAGGTCGGCGCCGGGTCGTCGGCGGCCGTGCCGGCATCGGGTCCGCAGCCGGTGCTGGGGAGCCCGGCGGGATCGAGCGTCCTGCCCGGGGCGCAGCCCGTCCTGCCCGGGCCCCGCGCCTCGTCCTCCTACCGGGGCCCCCTCACCCCCGGCACCGTCCTCTCGGCCTCGGCGCCGGCCGGTCGGTGGGTGCTGACGGACGCCTCCGGTTCCGCCGTGGCGTCTTCGCCCGCCTTCGGCTGGGCCGGGCAGTATCGCGTGAAACGGGCGGGAACGGGAGCCCTCGGTTTCGACGGCGGGCCGATCGTGCCGCTGTCGCTGCTGGGCTCGATCGTGGGGTGGCTGGCGGTGATCGCCCTCCTGGTCGGCGCCGGGATCGGTCGTCCGCGGCCGATGACGCGGCTCCGGCGTCGGGCCCCGGCGGCGGGCACCTCCGCCGACGAGCAACCGGTCGCCACCGGGCCGCCGGCGGGGGAGTCCGTGGTCGTGGGACAGTCGGGCGCGGAGCCGCACCGGTCATGACCACATCCGAGGAACCGGTCGACGCTCCGGGGCTCGACCACAGGACGACCTCCGGCCGGCACGACCGGGCGCCCCGCCATGCCGCGCTGCGCCCCGAGCGCGGACGCTGGATGGGGATCATCGCCGCGGCCACCCTGGTGGCCCTGGTGGCGTTGGTGGACACGGCGGTGGCGTTCTCGCCGGCCCCGGCCGCGCCCGGCGCCTCCGACGCGTTACCGGTGGCCCCGGCCGGGTCCTACTCCTCGTCCGCCTTCTGTGCGGGCGGGACGGGCACGGCCGCGGCCACCACCGTCTACCTGACCAACAGCACGGACCGGACGGTCTCGGGTGTGATGACCGCGGTGGGTCCCGTTGGATCGGGCGGCGCGGTGCCCACCACTCATCGGGCCCTGTCGGTGCCGCCGCTCGGGAGTGCCGCCGTCAACCCGGCCGACGGTCTACCCGGCGGCAGCAATGCCTCCGTGTTCACCTTCGCCGGCGGCGGCGTCTCCGCCAGCCAGGTGGTGTCGGGACCCGGAGGATGGAGCACGGCCCCGTGCGCGTCCCGGACCTCGCCCGACTGGGCCTTCGCCGGGGGATCGACCGCCAGTGGCAATGTCCTCACCCTCTCCCTGCTCAACCCGGCGGCCACCGAGTCGGTCGTCAACGTCTCCTTCCTGACCGATGTCGGCGTGATCACCCCCCAGGCCTACCAGGGACTCACCGTCCCGCCCGGCCAGATCGTGACCGAGAACGTGGGCGACTTCGTCCAGAACGCCAACGACATCGCCACGCTGGTCACGGCCCAGTCCGGGGCGCTGGTCAGCACGGAGTTCCAGCAGTGGTCCCCGGGCGGGACCGGGGGGCTGTCGCTCCGGCTGGGCTCCCCGACGCCGGCCACCACCTGGCGGTTCGCCCAGACGACGGCGGTGCCGGGATCCACGGTCAGCTTCTACGTGGCCAATCCGGGGAGCGGGCCGGCGGCGGCGACCATCTCCTTCGGCCTCACCTCCGGATCGGTCGAGCCGCAGCACATGGTGGTGGCGGCCCGATCGATCGCCGTGTTCACCGCGTCGGCCACCGCCGGCCTTCCCCATCAGGTCCCCTATGCGGTGACGGTCGACTCCAGTCAGCCGGTTGTCGTCGGCCGGTCCGTGCTCGCCCCCGGAGGCTCGACGTCACCCGTCTGGGGGTCGTCGCCGGCCACCGTGACCACCACCGACCAATGGCTGGTGCCCGGACCGGGCGTGTCCAACGCCCCGGGCACGGCCGGCGCCACCGTGGACAGCCTGGCGGTGGCCAATCCCGGACCGTCGGCCGTCACGGTGGAGGTGGCCCGCCTGGGCGAGCATCATCCATTCTCCACGTTCAAGGTGGCGGCGGACGGGGTGACCGTGCTCGGGGCCAGCCAGGTCGGGGGACTGGCCACCTACGTCGTGTCATCGTCGGGACCCGTCGACGTGGAGGAGGACTCCGGGCCGTCGGGCGCACCCGGGGTGGTCGCCTCGTCCGGGTTCCCGATCCTCGGCTAGCCCGTCCGCCTCGGCGCGCCCCCCGGCCGTGTCCGCCGGATGGGCGTCGCACGACGAAATGGGCCTTGATCGAGTCGTCGGTCGCCGGCTCACCATGTTCGTCGGTGACTTCGAAGAGGTCGAACCGCGCCTCCACCGCCGACCTCACCGTGGAGAGTCGGATGCCGAGCTCACCGATCTGCTCGCGGTGCAGTCGGTACTGGCATCCCCTGAGATGCTCGAAGATGCGGATGTCCCACTGCGACATCCCCGAGTCCTCGCCATCGTGCGCGAACGTCACGTCGATCACGGCCACGCCGCGATCGAAGTCGTAGACCGCGGGCGGTTCCTCGCCGAGGCGGCGGAGCTCGCCAAGGGTGTTGACGTCGAACACGAAAAGTCCACCGTCGCTCAGGTGTGCTACCACCGCGTCGAAGGTGGACAGCCAACCGTCGAAGGTCAGCACGTGGTTGAGGGAGTCGAAGGCGCAGACCACCACATCGAAGGTCCGGCCGAGGGAGAACGACGCCATGTCGGCTTCGACCAGCTCGGCTCTCGGGACCTTCTCGGCGGCGATGGCGAGCATCTCCGGGGAGCGATCGAGCCCGGTCACCGACCCGATCCGGGTGAACTGGTCGAGCATCGAGCCCGTGCCGCATCCCAACTCGAGCAGTGATGCCACCCCGGCATGGTGGCGGTCGATGGCCTCGATCACCCGGGCCGCCCGGGGGGCGGGATCGTCCATCACCTCGTCGTAGAAGGCGGCGAAGCGCTCGTAGGCTGCCATGCCCCACCGTGCCACAGTTGCGCACCGGGCACGCGTCGTTGCCGTCATCCGTCACGACGTAGCAGTTGCTAATGAGATCGGTGCCCCATCCACAGATCTGTGCCGAAGCATCGTCGCCGCAGCTGCCCAACGAACAGCACACATTGTTCAGGGTCTTCACGAATGGAGTACCCCGGCCCTCTCAGCGCCCACTGGGTGGCCGGAGTGGAGCCGGCTCACCATCACGTGCCGTCTCCGCTACGGAGCCGAAGCCCTTCTGCGCATGACAGAGGCCGGGATCTCGGGGGAACGGGCGGCCTACTACCCAGAGGGTCGTGCATCCCAGCGCCC
The DNA here is from genome assembly GCA_963727075.1 of uncultured Acidimicrobiales bacterium. Classification (GTDB taxonomy): domain Bacteria; phylum Actinomycetota; class Acidimicrobiia; order Acidimicrobiales; family RAAP-2; genus Bog-756. The sequence goes on along the minus strand of CAVSET010000001.1, from coordinate 271,595 downwards.
ACGGAAACTGGCCCCCGCGTCAGGCGAGCACCCCATGACGTCGTCACGTCACTCGATGGCCTCAGCACGGAACTGGATCAGGTCTGGAGAGCGTCGACGATGGCGCCTGGGATCTCGAAATAGCCGAGCCCGGAGACACCCTGGTCTTGGAACCGTTCGGCTGTCTGGTCTCCCGCTGCCGGTCACGAGGCCATCTGTGACCGGCAACGCTGTTCGGCGGCAGTCGCTCTCTCGAACTGGGTCCATCCGCTCCGTCGTGGCGATCCGGAGCGAATCGATGGAGTTCTTCGTCGACGGTAGACCGGTTGAGATCGACCGGCCTTGTCGTTCATGGCAGGCTCTCAATGATCTCGATCAACTCATTGGGTCGGTATCCCTGGACGGGCGAAGTCCAGCAACTCCCGAGCCCGAACAACCACTGCGGTGCGTTCCGGCGATCCAGCAACGGTCACGCCTCGTCCCCGACGGAACTCGAGAAGCCGTCGGGATCGCGCCGGCAGCCGCGATTGTTGGCATGGTCAGAACTACTGACGGAGGTGGCTACTGGCTGGTCGGCGCCGACGGTGCCGTGTTCACCTCCGGGGATGCCCAGTTCTACGGATGCGCTGCGTGATTGGACGCCCGTGAAACCGCACCACCGTCTATAGGATCGGTGGCAATGGTGGGATCAGAGAGTGGCGACGTGGAGTGCTCACCGTCACGACCGGTGGTCGCACCTTTGCCGGCAACCCACCCGCTTTGAGCTTGTATGAACGGAGTCGAGTGACTTGGGTGATTGCCCTCTTCGCCATCGGAATCGTGGTCCTTTGTGGAGCCGCCGACCTTGTCGTTGCATCATCGGGCGCAAGACCGTGCCGGGGCTCTTGGCCATGACTGCTGGCGGGCTCCTCGTCGCGTCCTCCCTCTTCGGGCTGGTCTATGGCCTACTCGGGATTGGGACGATCGGTGCATTGGTGACTCTTTCCGGGCTACCAATGAAACCGAGCCCCGTCGAGGACCGTGCCCCACTCCGGGACGCACGGGCCATCCCGACTCAATGACCAGGAGGCAACGCCCGGTGGGCACTCTCGCCGCGAAGCGGCCCCCCGGTTCGACCAGGGGGCCGTCTGCGCTACTTCTCGACCAGCTAGGCAGCTGGTTCTCGGCTCCCGTAGACGGCCAGGCCGTAGATGACCAGGATGCCCACGAAGATATACACCAGGGACCAGACGGGGTAGAAGGGCATCCACCAGATGGCGCTGATCGACAGCACCGCTCCAGCAAAGATTCCGATCCACCGGCTGACCTGGGATCGCGCCACGACGCCAAATGCGCAAAGGATCAGGATGATGGCAACGATCAGGTACACCCAGCCATACGTCTTGAGGCTGTGCCCGAAGATTGCATCCTCGAAGTTCTGAGGGAGTACGCCGTGGTAGCGGAATGCCCAGATGGCGTCGAAGATCCGCATGATCCCAGCGATACCGAGCACGATCCCGGAGAACACAAGCCAGCCGTCGCCTTTTTGTTCCATGGTCCCACCTCTTTCTTGGATTGACCGCCCGAATGCTCCGTCCCATTCAATGACGATTCTGGCGATGTACGCTAGACCACACCACCCGATCGGTCGGTGGATACTGCGGGACATTGGGCATGAGTGCACAAGCAGTCGTTCGTTGGTCGAGAGGCACTCCGTTCGAGCGATGATCCTTGAGCACGCCGTCATTGATGTCATTCCTGGGCAGGAAGGGCACTTTGAGGAGGCCTTCGATTCAGCTCGCCCAATCATTTCGTCTATGCCGGGGTGCCGGTCCGTCCGTCTCGAACGGTGCATCGAATCCCCATCCCGCTACCTGTTGCTGGTGGAGTGGGATCGTCTTGAGGACCACACTGAAGGGTTCCGCGGGTCCGAGGAGTACCAGGAGTGGCGTCATCTGCTCCATCACTTCTACAACCCGTTTCCGACGGTAGATCACTACGAACCGATAGACACCCCGTGACTGGAAGCGTGCCTGATCGCCGGGTACGAGGGCCTCTTCCGTGCAGCACCCTCTTCGAATCCTCAGCGGTCCACGTACCGACGGGCCAGGTCTCCGAGGACCTCTTCGCACTGGGCCGCGCAGCTGGCGATGATCTCGGCGACCGGCCGGCTGGCGGCGATGCGGCCGGCCACCTGACCGCCGAGGGCGATCCCTGCATCGAGGTCACCGCCGAAGTAGACGTCCTGGACGCTGCCGAAGGCGGACATGGCGTTGCGCTCGTGGTCGAATTCGAGGCTCTCGGTGTGGGCGGTCCGGAGAGCCCGGAGCCCCGGTGAGGTGTGGCTGTTCAAGAACACCGTGCCGGTCTCGTCGGCGTCGATGATGGCCTGCTTCCAGTTGGGGTGGACGGGCGACTCGGCCGAGGAGACCATCGCCGTTCCCATCTGGACCCCCTCGGCGCCCAGGGCCAGGGCGGCGGCCATGGTGCGCCCGTCGAGGAACCCGCCGGCCGCGATCACTGGGAGGTCGAACGCCGCGGTCACCGATGGAAGAAGCACCATCGTCGACACCGGTCGCGGGTTCTTGAAGCCACCGCCCTCGCCTCCCTCGACGATGAGCCCGTCCACGCCGGCGCGGACCGCCTTCTCCGCCGCCCGCACCGTGGGAACGACGTGGAACACGGTGAGCCCCCCGTCCTTCAAGGCGGCGGTGTAGCGGGTCGGGCTGCCGGCCGAGGTCGTCACGAACGTCACCCCCTGGGAGATGACGAAGTCCACGATGACGGCGGGATCCGACACGAACGCCTGGGCGATGTTGACCCCGAACGGCTTGTCGGTCAGGTCCTTCATCATGGCGATCTCTCGGCGGACGGCGTCGAGCTCACCCGATGAGGTCTCGATGATGCCCATCGCGCCCGCGTTGGACACCGCCGATGCCAGCGCCGACCGTGCGATCCAACCCATCGGGGCCTGGACGATGGGGACCTCGATCCCGAGCAGCTCGGTCACCCGGTTGGCCAGCACCGCGCCATCTTGGCATGGGCGATCAACGGCCGGTCGAACCGTCCAGCAGCTCGCGGGTGATGTCCATGTGGCCGACATGCCGGGCCGTCTCCTCGATCAAGTGGCCGACCACCCATCGCAGGGTCGTCGGCCGGATCTCGCCGCGCGAGGGGAGGTTGAAGGTGGCTGCCGCGTCGAAGACGACATCGGACGCGGCCGTCTCGCTCTCGGTAGAAGGACACCACGTCCTCGGTCGACCATGTCTCGGGAAGGTCGAACATGTGCTCCCTCCACGACATGTCCATCCTCTCACCGGCGAAGACCACCCGGGCCCAGAGGCGTTCGGCGAAGCCGAGGTGAGTGACGATCTGGCCCAGCGAATTGGCCGTCGGCGCGGGCTTCCACCGCAGCTGGGCCCGGTCCAGGCCCTCGACCTTGAAGATGGCACTGCGGCGGAGGTGGTCCAGCCATTGACGGCTCATGGTCATCTCGTCGGCGACCACCGACTCGTCCGGTCGGGGGACCCGAAGCGTTGGGGGCCGATCCGCGTTCGGGTGGTTCGGTACGTCGCCCTCTGACCGGGTCACGTCGACACCCCGCCCGCCTCCGCCGCGCCGATCGAGCGATCGCTCGATGTCCCAACGGCGGTGGAAGGCATCGTGAGCGTTGGACACGACGACATCCCCCAGGGTCTGAACACCGCGGTCGGGGTGGACCAGGACCGTTCCCTGGTGACTGCTCTCGGCCACCGCGCCTTCCCACGCCCCGACGGATCGCGACAACGACCACAGGGCCGCCGGCGGGGAGATCGACCGGTAGCCCCTCGCCTCGGCCAGCGCCATCTCGTCGTAGCCGCCCACCGACTGCCCGCCACCTCGTGCCGATCCGACCAGGCGCTCGGCCCAGATCCCCAGATTGTCCCCCGCATGGCATACGTAGGCCCTCACCGACCAGGACAAGGCCGGGTGCCGCTCGTCACCGGTGGCCGCTCCAACAGGGCGGCGTACGAACTGTGAGTGTCGGAGACGAGCGCGATCGCCGACTCGACCGATGTGCCCCAGGCAAAGCCGCAGCCCCGGCAAGGGTCGCCATAGGTCGACCGGCCCCAGTCGTTCATTGCCTCGGTCTACGTCGAGCCGGCCGGTGCGAGCGGGTCAGCGCGACGTCGGGGGTGGTGGCGGCGGGGGCCACGGCGCCTGCTTCGGCCAGTGGCCGGGTGCCGGTTGGGCCGGCATGGGGGAGGGGGCTTGGGGCCAGTGGGGCGCCGGTGGCGGGGGCCAGGGCGCCGCGGCCTGCCCGTCCGGGGCGGGCTGGGTGGCGTCGGCGGGTTGGTCCGCGCCGGAGTCGCTGGTCTGGGCGGCATTGCCGACCGCGCTGTCGGCCGGTGCCTCCGGAGGGTCGGCGGTCTTGGCGGTGCCCGAGGCGGCCCCAACCGGGAGGTCACCCGGATCGCGGTTCCCCCGGTCGTCCGGCTCGTTGTCTCCGGGCGGCCCGTCGACGTCATCGGAGCCGGTCGGGCCGTGCTGGGAGGCAACGAAGATGGGGGGCACGTTCTTCACGCCATGCTCATGGACCGGGCGTCCGTAGGCGGTGTCCACCAACCGGCCCACCGTCTCGCCGTCGATGGTCTCCTCGTCGAGGAGGGCGCGGGCCACGGCATCGAGGCCGCCGCGGTGGCGGGCCAGCACCTCGAGGGCCCGCTCCTCCTGGGCCCGCAGGATGAGCTCCACCTCGTCGTCGATGATCTGGCTGGTGTGCTCCGAGTAGTCCCTGGTGTGCATGAGGTCCTCGCCCAGGAAGACCTGGCCCTGGGATCCCCACGCCATGGGGCCGATCTTGTCGCTCATGCCCCACTCGCGGACCATCTTGCGGGCCAGCTCGGTGTTGCCCACCAGATCGTTGTTGGCCCCGGTGGAGAGGTCACCGTAGACGAGGAGCTCGGCGGCCCGGCCACCCATGCGGACGGCCAGGGCGTCCTCGATCTGCTGGCGGGGATGGATGTGGCGCTCCTCCATGGGGAGCTGCATGGTCACCCCGAGGGCCATGCCGGTCGGCAGGATGGTCACCTTGTGGACCGGGTCGGCTTCGGGAAGGACATAGGCCAGCACGGCGTGACCGCCCTCGTGGAACGCCACCCGCTCCTTCTCGGCTCCGGACAGGACCAGGCTCTCCCTCCGTTGGCCCATGAGCACCCGGTCGCGTGACGCCTCGAAGTCGACGTTCTGGATGACGGTCGAGCCACGCCGCACCGCGTGGAGGGCCGCCTCGTTGACCAGGTTGGCCAGGTCCGCACCGCTCATGCCGGGTGTGCCACGGGCCACCGTGCCGAGGTCGACGGTCGGGTCGACCCGCTTGTCCTTGCAATGCACCTGGAGGATGGGGAGCCGCTCGTCGAGGTCCGGGAGGGGGACCACGATCTGGCGGTCGAACCGGCCGGGCCGCAGGATGGCCGCGTCCAGGATGTCGGGACGGTTGGTGGCCGCCATGACCACGATGCCCTCGGTCGGGTCGAACCCGTCCATCTCCGACAGCATCTGGTTGAGCGTCTGCTCCCGCTCGTCGTGCCCACCCCCGAGGCCGGCACCCCGCTTGCGGCCGATGGAGTCGATCTCGTCGATGAAGACGATGGCCGGAGCCTGCTTGCGGGCAGTGGCGAAGAGGTCCCGGACCCGGCTGGCTCCCACCCCGACGAACATCTCCATGAAATCGGAGCCGCTGACCGACATGAAGGGCACACCGGCCTCGCCGGCCACCGCCCGGGCCAGGAGGGTCTTGCCGGTGCCCGGCGGCCCGACCAGGAGGATCCCCTTGGGGATCCGCGCCCCGATCTCCTTGAACCGGGCCGGGGTCTTGAGGAAGTCCACCACCTCGCTGATCTCGAGCTTGACCCCGTCGTACCCGGCTACGTCATCGAAGGTCGTCGAGGGGCGCTCCGTCGAGTACAGCTTGGCCTTGGACCGCCCGATGGACATGATGCTCCCCATCTGGCCCTGGGCCTTGCGGCTGATGTAGTAGAAGATCCCGCCGAGGATGGCGAAGGGGAGGACCCAGGTGAGCAAGATGCTCACCAGGGCGTTCGACTGCGAGGTCACCAGCTTGTAGTCGGATCCGAGGGGCTTGAGGGCGGTCAGCTCGGAGTCCGTGACCGGGTTGGGCCCGTTGACGGTGTAGGTCCCGCCGTTGGTCAGGTCACCGGTGATCACCCCGTTGGTCTGGTCGACGGTGGCCGTCTTGATCTGCTTGCTCTGGATGTCGCTGAGGAAGACGTTGTAGGTGAGGGTGTTGGGGCTGGACTTATGGACCAGGCCGGGGACGATCAGCACCGAGAGGACGGCCACCACGATCACCGCATACAGCATCATGCGGTTCCGGTTCTGTCCGGGTGCCTCCTGTCCGGGCCCGCCCGGCGCCGGAGGCCCGCCAGGAGCGTTGGGATTGGGCGGGGTCACGCCATCATGCTAGGCGCACGGAGGCTGGTTTGACGCATCGCCTCACCTCAGGACCAGGGCCGCCGCCTTCGGGTCGGAATCCCTCGGTATCGTGGGGCGGGTGATCGAGCCGTCCGAGCCGGGAACGGACTCTGCTGCGTCCACCGGTGATCTCCCGGCCGCTCCGCCCGCACCCCCTGTGGCCGCTCCACCCCTGGTCGAGCCGGTTTGGGCCCCCCCGCACCCCCCGGGGGGCCGGTACCCCCGCCGCCGGGGGGGGCTCCACCACCGCCCCCGTCCGCCCGGGCCTGGCCGCCGCCCGGCGCCGGTGGTCCCCAACCGGGTCGCGACCTCCCCCTCGGCCGGCAGCTGGATGCCGGGGCGGCTCCGAGCACTCGCCCGTCGGCGGGGATGTGGCTGCTGTTCGCGGCGATGGGCTTCGTCGGCGGCCAGATCATTGCCGCCGTCTTCGTCGCCGTCAGTGCGGCCGTGGCCGGAAAGCTCGGCTCGCTGAGCGCCATCACCCGACTCAGTGAGCCCCCCACCTGGTACATCGTCTCCACCCTGCTCGGGCTGTGGGCCGGGTTCCTCGGGTCGGCGTGGCTCTCCAGCGGCGTCAGGGGCACCAGAAGCTTCTCGCGGGACTTGGGGCTCCGTTTCCGCTGGATGGACCTCGTCGGCCTACCCATCGGGGTCGGCGGCCAGATCCTGGTCGCCTTGATGTACGTCCCCATCGCCCAGCACGTCCACAACTTCAACCAGCGGTTCAACGCCCCCTCGCACCGGCTGACCGGGGGGTCCCACGGGGTCGGGTTCGCCGTGATCGCCGTGTGCACCGTGGTGGGCGCCCCGTTCTTCGAGGAGCTGTTCTTCCGGGGTGTCCTGCTGCGCTCGTTGGCCCGCTTGTTCGGGAAGGTCGGCGGGTTGGTCGGACCCGCCCTTGCCATCGTCGTCAGCGGCGTGCTCTTCGGGCTGGCCCACGCCGAGTCCCTGCAGCTCCTGGGCCTGGCCGTCTTCGGGATCCTCCTGTCGGTCGTCTCCTATATGACCGGGCGCCTGGGCATGAACATGGTGGCCCACGCCACCTTCAACCTGATGGCGGTGGCCGCCGCGGTGGTGACGCCCGCCACCTTCGGTGGGGTGCTGGCCTGAGATGACCGCGTCCGTCGATGTCGTGCCCGTCGAGCGGGCGGCGGACGTCCCGCGGCCGTCGCCGCGGCCTCACCAGCCGACCGTCCTCCAACGGCTGACCCGCCGGTCGGCGTGGCCGGGTTGGTCGAACGTGGTGGTGGTGGTCGGGGTGACGCTGGTCGCCCTCAGCCAGCTCCACCCGTCGCTGCTGGTGGCCAACACCACCACCGCCGGCGGTGACACTGGGGGCCACGTGGTGCTCCCGGCATTCCTCAAGTCGCACCTGCTGACCCACGGGCAGCTCACCGGCTGGGACCCGCAATGGTACGACGGGTTCCCCCTCTACACCTTCTATTTCCCGTTGCCCGGCCTGATCACCGTGCTGTTCAACGCCGTCGTCTCCTACGACGTGGCCTTCAAGCTGGTCACGGTGCTCGGCACCCTCCTGCTGCCGGTGTGTGCCTGGGCCTTCGGCCGGCTGGCCGGCCTGCGCGACCCCGGACCTGGCTGCCTGGCCGCGGCCACCCTGCCCTTCCTCTTCGAACCGAGCTTCTCCATCTATGGGGGCAATCTGCTCTCCACCCTGGCCGGCGAGTTCTCCTTCTCGCTCAGCCTCTCGCTGGCCCTCCTCTTCCTCGGCGTGGTGGCCTCGGGACTCCGTACCGGCCGGCACCGGGCCCTGGCCGCCGTGCTCTTCGCCTGCACCCTGCTGTGCCATCTGCTGCCGGCGCTGTTCGCCGCGGCCGGCGCCGCGGTGCTGGTCCTGCTCGACGCCGACTTGGTGCGCGGGCTGCACCGCAGCCTGCCGGGCCGCCTGGCCCGGCGGCGGTGGGTCAGGCGCCTGCTCTGGGCGGTGGTGGCCGGAGCCCTCGGTGTCGGGCTCGCCGCCTGGTGGCTGGTCCCTTTCGTGACCGGCCAGGCCTACACGACCAACATGGGGTGGACCAACGTCGAGGGCTTCCCCCACCTCCTCTTCCCCGGGTCGGCCCGGTGGGTGCTGGCCGCCGACCTGCTCGGCCTGGTGGCCATGGTGCTGCGCCACAACCGGGTGGCGTGGTGCATCGCCATCCTGGGGGGCATCTCGGCGGCAGTCGTCTGCCTCGACCCCCAGGGCAAGCTGTACAACGTCCGCTTCCTGCCCATGTGGTTCCTCTGTCTCTACCTCATGGCGGGGTACGCCCTGGCCGAGACCATCTCCGCCCTGGCCCGCTGGAACCGGCGGCGGCGGCTGACCCGCTGGGTCCTGGTGATCCGGGAGCGCCTCAGCCTGGCGGCGAGGGCGCCATGGCGCCCGGGCACGCGGATCAGCCGGTTCCGCCGGCCGACCGCCGGCCCGATCCCTCCGGGGGCGGTGGTCGGCCCGCTGATCGCGCTGGCCGCCGCCTGCCTGGTGGTGGTCCCGCCCCTGGTCCTGCCGGCCTCCGCCCTCGGCCGGATCGGCGTCTCGGTGGGTGCCGACCAGCCGAGCGCCTGGGCCGCCTGGAACTACTCGGGCTACGAGCGAAAGCCCGACTATCCCGAATACCACGCCGTGATCCAGATGATGGCCAAGGTCGGGGCCGAGCGGGGCTGTGGGCGCGCCATGTGGGAGTACGACCCCTCGCTCAACCGGTTCGGCACCACCATGTCGCTCATGCTGCTTCCGTACTGGACGAACGGATGCGTCGATTCGATGGAGGGGTTGCTGTTCGAGTCGTCCTCCACCACCCCGTTCCATTTCATCGACCAGAACGAGCTCTCGGTGACCCCGTCCGACGCGGTCAACGGGCTCCACTACGGCGGGCTGAACGTGCCGCTCGGGATCGAGCACCTCCAGCAGCTCGGCGTCCGGTACTTCCTGGCCTCGTCGAGCTCCGTCGAGCAGGCGGCCGCGGCCGACCCGTCGGTGACCCAGGTGGCCTCGACCGGTCCGTGGAGCACGACCTACAACGGCCAGGCGCTGAACCTCACCTGGAAGGTCTACGAGATCAAGGGCTCCTCGCTGGTGCAACCCCTGGCCGACCAGCCCGTCGTCTGGCAGGGGGTCTCCCCGGGCCAGACCAGCTGGCTCGCCCCGGCGGCGAGCTGGTACGACGACCCGTCCCGGTGGGGCGTGGTCCCGACGGCCGGAGGCCCGGCGGCCTGGGCTCGGGTGCCGGTCGGGGACACCCGGCCCACACCGGTGCCGGTGGCGGGCACCACCGTGTCCCGCGTGACCCAGACCGACAGCTCGATCTCCTTCCACGTGGACAGGGTTGGCACCCCGGTCGAGGTCAAGGTGTCCTACTTCCCCAACTGGCGGGCGACCGGGGCGGAAGGCCCGTGGCGGGCCGCACCCAACCTGATGGTCGTCGTCCCGACCAGTCACGACGTGACCCTCACCTACGCCAGCTCGACGGGCGACCGGGTCGGCCAGGTGGTCACGCTGGCCTCCTTGGTCATCGTGGTGGCCCTGGCCCTCGGGGGCCGCAGGGCCAAACGGGCGCGGGCGGCCCGATCGCCCGGGGCCCGCGCCTGAGCCGGCGGGAGACATGGACCGGCCGTTCGGGATGTTCCCCCTGTCCGCCGTCCTCTTCCCGGGGGGTGCGCTGCCGCTGCACGTGTTCGAGCCGCGATACCGCTGCCTCATCGCCGATTGCCTGGCGGGCGACGGGGCGTTCGGCGTAGTCCTCATCGACCGGGGTTCGGAGGTTGGTGGCGGTGACCATCGGGTCGACATCGGGACGGTGGCGGAGATCACCCAGGTGATCGGCGTGGACGGCGGGCGCTCGATGGTGATGGCCCACGGCTCCCGGCGCATCCGGGTGGAGCACTGGCTACCCGACGATCCGTATCCGCGCGCCCTGGTGGCGGACCTCCCGACCGAGTCGGGCCCCGATGACGGCCGGGCCCTCGGCACGGCCGAGGCGGCGGTGTTCCGGCTCCGGTCACTCCTCTCGGAGCTGGGTGACGTCCCCGCCCTTCCGCACGACCTCGGCCTGACCGGACCGGACGAAACAGTCGGATGGGTCCTGTGCCAGCTGGTCCCGCTGGGGCCACTGGATCGCCAGGCCCTGTTGGCCACACCAAGTCTGTCGGCCCGGATGGCGAGGCTGGCCGAGCTGTGCGACGCGGCCGCCGGCGATGTGGTCAGCATGCTGGCGGGCGGTACCTGACCCACCGCCGCCGTATCGGCGTGGCCCGCATCCGGTGCCGCCGCGGGCCGCGTCCGCCCACCGATGGTGCCGAGCCCGCTGGATAGGATGGCCCGGCCATGACCAGCCTCTCCGACGTGTTCAAGGCGTACGACGTCCGGGGAGTGGTGCCCGACCAGCTGAACACGACCCAGTTCCGGGCCATCGGGATGGCGGTGGCCCGCTTCACCGGCGCCCCGTCTCTGCTGGTGGCCCGCGACATGCGCGAGTCGGGTGTCTCGCTCTCCCGGGCGTTCGCCGATGGCGCCCGCTCGGAGGGTGTGTCCGTCATCGACCTGGGCCTCGCCTCCACCGACCTCCTCTACTTCGCCGCCGGCAGCCTCGATGCCCCCGGGGCCATGTTCACCGCGTCGCACAACCCGGCCCGTTACAACGGCCTCAAGCTGTGCCAGTCGGGCGCCCGCCCGATCGGCCGCGACACCGGCCTGGCCGAGATCCAGCAGACCGCGGAATCGCTCCTGGACGCCTGGGGGGCGGCCGGCCCGCCCGACCTCGACCCCGACCAGCTGGCCCCGCTCGAGGAGCGCTCGGTCCTCGACGCCTACGCCGACCATGTGCGGTCGTTCGTGGACGTCGACTCCCTACGGCCGTTGCGGGTGGTGGCGGACACGGCCAACGGCATGGGCGGCCTGGTCGCCCCCAAGGTCTTCGAGGGGCTCCCCTTCGAGGTCGACATCCTCTTCCCCGAGCTCGACGGGACGTTTCCCAACCACCCGGCCGATCCCATCCAGCCCGAGAACCTGGTGGCACTCAAGCAGGCCGTGCTCGATTCGTCGGCCGACATCGGCTTGGCCTTCGACGGCGACGCCGACCGGGTGTTCCTCGTCGACGAGCGGGCCCTTCCCGTCTCCGGCTCCCTCACCACCGCCCTGGTCGCATCCTCCATGCTCGACAAGTACCCGGGCACCACCATCCTCTACAACTGCATCTGCTCGCGGGTGGTCCCCGAGGTCATTGCCGAGAAAGGTGGTACCGGTGTCCGCACCAAGGTGGGGCACAGCTTTATCAAGCAGGTGATGGCCGACACCGGGGCCGTCTTCGGCGGTGAGCACTCCGGCCACTACTACTTCCGTGACAACTACCGGGCGGACTCGGGGATCATCGCCGCCATGGTCGTCCTCGAGCTGCTGAGCACGACCGGGAAGCCCCTCTCCGAGCTCCTCCGGCCGTTCCAGCGCTACGCCGACTCGGGCGAGATAAACACGGTGGTCGACGACCCGGCCGGGGCGGTCGAGCTGCTGGCGGCCGAGGTCGAGCGGGCCGGTGGGGCACTCGGCACCGCCGACCGCCTGGACGGGCTCACCGTCGACCGGGGCGACTGGTGGTACAACCTCCGCCCGTCGAACACCGAACCCCTGTTGCGCCTCAACGTGGAGGCCCCCGACGAAGCCTCCTGTACCCGGCACGTCGCCGAGGTCCAGGCCGAAGTGAAGCGGCTCCTCCGATCGTGACGAGGCCCGTACCGGCCCGGTGGTCCCCGACCGGCCGACGCGAAAGGATGGCTGCATGACGCTCGACCCGCTCCTGATCGAGGTGCTCGCCTGTCCGGAGGACAAGGGCCCGCTGCTCTACTTCGCCGACGAGAACCGTCTCTACAACCCGCGACTGCATCGCAGCTACGACGTGCGTGACGGGATCCCGGTCATGCTGATCGATGAGGCCACGGCCGTCGACGAGGCCGAGCACCAGCGGCTCATGGCCAAGGCCGATGCCGGCGGGGCCCGGACCACCAGTGAGCCCCAGGGCTCGTGAACGTGACCTCCCCGGCCACCGGAGGCCCGCCTGCCGGCCATCCCTCCCCGCTGGGCGTCGACAGCCTGGACATGTGGGGGGCCACGGCCGGCCTTCCCGAACAGGTGGTGGCCGCCGTCTCCGCCGCCCGGGGCCTCACGCTGCCGCGCCGCGAGCGGGTGGAGAACGTGGTGGTGCTCGGGATGGGTGGCAGCGGCATCGCCGGGGATGTGCTGGTGGCCACGGCCGCGCCCTTCATGCCGGTGCCGGTCACGGTGGTGAAGAACTACGAGCCCCCCGACTACGTGGGGACCGGCTCGCTGGTCTTCGCCATGTCGTTCTCGGGCAATACCGAGGAGACGCTCGAGGCGGCGACGGGAGCGTATGAGGCCGGGGCCTCCCTCATCGTGGTGGCCGGGGGCGGTGCGTTGGCCCGCCTGGCCGACGATTGGAAGGTGCCGGTGGTGGCGGTGCCGCGCGACATCCCCCAGCCTCGAGCGGCCCTCGGGGCCATGGCCATCCCCCCGCTGGTCCTGCTCGAGGAGATCGGCCTGTTCCCCGGGGCCGTGCAGTGGGTCGACCAGGCGGTCGACCAGCTCCGCACCCGGCGGGACGAGCTCCTCCGGCCGGGCAACCCGGCCGAGGAGGTGGCCCGGCTCATCGGTCGCACCATCCCGCTGGTGCACAGCTCCGGCGACCTCGGCATGGCCGCCGCCCTCCGCTGGAAGGCCCAGATCAACGAGAACGCCAAATCCCCCGCCTTCTTCAACGTCTACCCCGAGCTGTGCCACAACGAGCTGGCCGGCTGGGGCCAGCACGGCGACGCCACCCGCCAGCTCATCACGCTGGTCAACCTGCGCCACGATGCCGAGCACCCGCAGGTGAGCCGGCGGTTCGAGCTGGTCACCGAGTGGTTGCGCGAGGTCGTGGCCGACGTGGTCGAGGTGCGGGCGGCCGGCGAGGGGGACCTGGCCCAGCTGCTCGACCTGGCCATGATCGGCGACTTCGTCTCGCTCCACCTGGCCGGTCGCGAGGGCATCGACCCCGGCCCCATCCCGGTCCTCGACGAGATCAAGCTCCGGCTCGGCCAGGGCCCCGAGTGATCACCCCGGCGTGGAGCCGACTCGTACCGCTCTGACCTGGGAGTTCGTCTGTTCCGGCCAGGCGGCCGCCCGGGTCGGGGCGTGTTGCCAACGAGTGACGGGCAGATAACAACCTCGTGAACTCGGACTGCCGCCCCCTGGAAATCGGGCGGTCCGGGCGTACACTGCACCGGTGAGCGGCGTGCGGGTCTGTGGTTGCAAGTCGATGCCAGTCGCAGGCGAAACGACCCACGTAAGGCAACGCATGGTTGCTGAGCATGGTGCGGCTTAGGAGTAAGACCTGCCTGCCGCGCCCCCGGCTGTCGGGGGCGGGCGGAGATGGGACGACGCGGCCCATCAGGGTGTCCGAGGGGTGCGCCGGCCGAGCCGGACGCCGCCGGACCGGGGCCGCTACTCCCACTGCAGGCGAGTGTGGGGTCAAAGACCAGGTCAGCCGGGCGTCGCTCACCGCATCACCCCCGCCATCATTCCCACCATCGGCCAGGAGGACGAGTCGGCAGCAGCGGTAGCACGGGACAGCACAACCGAGGAGGCGACAAGTGGACGTGGTCATTGCGCAGGGCAGGAGAATCGTGTCCGACGGCGTGAGAGCGCTGACCGAGGAGAAGGTGGGCCGGCTCGGCCACCGGTGCCCGGGCATGGAGCGAGCCGAGGTGCAGTTCTTCGAGGAGCACAATCCGAGGATCACCGACCGCGAGTGCTGTGAAGTGACCATCGTCGGGCACGGGCGCATCGTGCGGGCCCGGGCGGCGGCCCCTGACCCGTTGGTGGCGGTGGACCTGGTGGTGGAGAAGCTCGAGCACCAGCTGGAGAAGACCAAGGGCCGCCTGGTGGCCCGCACCAACCCCCGGCGCCGCCCGTCCAATTCGGTGTCGGTCCTGCACGAACGGGTGCGCACGGCCTGACCGGCCGGGCGCCCGGGTACCTGGCGTGCGGCCCGGAGGTGAGCACGTCCGACGGTAGAGTGAGGTACCCATGAGCGTGCTCACCAAAGTCCTCCGCGCCGGCGAGGGGAAGAAGGTCCGCCGGCTGGCCGAGCTGGTTCCGATGATCAACGCGCTCGAGCCGGAGATGGAGGCGCGTTCGGACGCCGAGCTGCGTGCCCTCACCGACATCTACCGTCAGCGCCTGGCCGACGGGGAGAACCTCGAGGACCTGCTCATCGAGTCGTTCGCCCTGGTCCGGGAGGCGGCGTGGCGAGTGCTCGGCCAGCGCCATTTCGACTGCCAGTTGATGGGGGGGATGGCCCTTCACTTCGGGTGGATCGCCGAGATGAAGACCGGTGAGGGCAAGACGCTGGTGTCCACCCTCCCGGTGTACCTCAACGCCCTCGGCGGCAAGGGCGTCCACGTGGTCACCGTCAACGACTACCTGGCCACCCGGGACTCGGAGTGGATGGGACAGTTGCACCGGTTCCTGGGGCTGACGGTGGGCCGGGTCGGCCCCGACATCGACGACGCCGCCGCCAAGCAGGAGGCATACCTGTCGGACGTCACCTACGGCACCAACACGGAGTTCGGCTTCGACTACCTGCGCGACAACATGGCTCGTTCGGTGGACGCCATGGTGCAGCGCGGCCACCCATTCGCCATCGTCGACGAGGTCGACTCGATCCTCATCGACGAGGCTCGCACCCCCCTGATCATCTCCGGGCCCGCCGCCGAGTCGGCGCAGCTGTACTACCAGTTCGCCGGGGTGGTGCGGACGCTCCGGGCCGAGGACGACTACGAGGTGGACGAGGAGAAGCGCATCGTCGTCCCCACCGAAGCCGGCATCGAGAAGGTCGAGCGTCAGCTGGGCGTGGACAACCTGTACGACGCGGTGTCCGTCAACTACGTCCACCACCTCACCCAGGCCCTGTACGCCAAGGAGCTGTACAAGCGGGACCGTGACTACCTGGTGGCCCAGGGCGAGGTGAAGATCGTCGACGAGTTCACCGGGCGCACCCTCGAGGGCCGCCGATGGTCGGACGGTCTCCACCAGGCGGTCGAGGCCAAGGAGCGCGTGAGGATCAAGGAGGAGAACCACACCTGGGCCACCGTGACCCTCCAGAACTACTTCCGGCTCTACGAGAAGCTGGCCGGCATGACGGGCACGGCGGAGACCGAGGCCTCGGAGTTCGCCAACACCTACGACCTCCCGGTCGTCCCGATCCCGACCAACATGCCTCTCATCCGCGAGGACAATCCCGACCTCATCTACAAGTCGGAGGAGGCCAAGTTCGCCGCGGTGGTGGACGACATCGCCGAGCGGAACGCCGCCGGCCAGCCGGTGCTGGTCGGCACGGCCTCCGTGTCCAAGTCGGAGCACCTGTCGCGCCTGCTCGAGAAGCGGGGCATCCCCCACGAGGTGTTGAACGCCAAGCAGCACTTCCGGGAGGCGGAGATCGTGGCCCAGGCCGGTCGGGTGGGCGGGGTGACCGTCGCCACCAACATGGCCGGGCGCGGCGTCGACATCATCCTCGGGGGGAACCCCGAGGGTCTGGCCGGGCGAGAGGCGAACGCCCGGGGTCTCGACGCCTCGACCGAGGAAGGCGTGGCCGAGCTCCGCGCCATCGAGGCCGCGTTCGAAGAGACGTGCCGGCGCGAGGGCGAGGAGGTCCGCTCCCTCGGCGGTCTCTATGTGCTCGGCAGCGAACGTCACGAGAGCCGCCGCATCGACAACCAGCTGCGGGGCCGCTCGGGACGCCAGGGGGACCCGGGCGAGAGCCGCTTCTTCCTCTCCCTGGAGGACGACCTGATGCGCCTGTTCGCCACGGGTGCCATGAACTGGGTGATGGGCCGGGCCCTGCCCGACGATGTCCCCATCGAGGCGAAGATGGTCACCAAGGCCATCGAACGGGCGCAGAACACCGTCGAGGGCCGCAACGCCGAGTCGCGCAAGGACGTCCTCAAGTACGACGACGTCATGAACGAGCAGCGCAAGGTCATCTACCGCCGCCGCTACCAGATCATCGAGGGGGAGGACCTGCGCGACGAGACGGTCGAGCTCCTGGAGCAGACGATCACCGCGCTGGTCGCCTCGTCCTGCCCGTCCGACTACCCGGAGGAGTGGGACCTCCCCGGGCTCGTCACCGAGGTGACCCAGTACTACCCGACCAAGTTCACCGCCGACGACCTGGCGGCCGCCGGCACGGTGGGGCAGCTGACCGAGAGCATCCTGACCGAGGCGATGGAGCTCTATGCCGAGCGCGACGAGACCATCCCCGGTGGGGCCGAGGTCGCCCGCCAGCTCGAGCGCGACATCATGCTGCAGATCATCGACCAGCGGTGGCAGGACCACCTGGCCGAGATGGACTACCTGCGCGAGGGCATCAACCTGCGTGCCATGGGGAACCAGGACCCACTGGTCGCCTACCAGCGCGAGGGCTTCGGGATGTTCGGCAAGCTCATGGACGGGATCGGCGACGACTACCTGCGCTACGTGTTCCACGTGCAGGTGCTGGTCGAGCCGGCGGCCGAGCCGGACCTCGACCGGGCCAGCTATCTGGCCGCCGATGATCCCGTCCAGGGGGACGGCGCTATCTCGGCCGCGTTCGCGGCCGCGTCACCGGCCGAGCTCGAGCTGGCCGCCGACCAGCCGGGGGAGAACGGCGCGACCGGCGGGATCACCAACCGCTTCGCCGACGACGGCGACACCCAGGTGCCCATCGTGAAGTCGGAGCGCGAGAAGATCGGACGGAACGAACCCTGCTGGTGCGGCAGCGGCAAGAAGTTCAAGTTCTGCCACGGCGCAAACTGAGATGGCCGCGTCCGACGGTCCCCGACGGGGGGCTGGGGAGCCCGACCGCGTCGACCTTCCGGCCGCCCTGGCCTCGCTGCGGGGCCGCTACGGGGAGGCGGAGCGCTTGCTCGACCTCGACGGCCTCAACGAGCGCCGGGCCCGGCTGGAGAAGGCGGCGTCGGAGCCGGGCCTGTGGGACGACCCGGACCACGCCCGGGAGGTCACCACCCAGCTCGGCCGGGTGAACGAGGACATCGAGCAGCTGGCCGGCCTGGCCGAGCAGCTCTCCGACGCCGAGACCCTCACCGAGCTGATCGAGGAGGAGGGCGACGACTCGGTGAGACCCGAGGTCGAGTCGATGGTCGAGCAGCTGGATCGCCGGCTGGTCGAGCTCGAGCTGCGCTCGCTGTTCTCGGGCCCCTACGACGACGGCGACGCCGTGGCCGAGATCCACGCCGGCGCCGGCGGCACCGACGCCCAGGACTGGGCCGAGATGATGGTGCGCATGTACACGCGGTGGGCCGAGCGGCGCGGCTTCGACCTGGAGGTGGAGGAGGCGACCCCCGGACAAGAGGCCGGCCTGCTGTCGGCCACCTTCATCGTGCGCGGCCGTCACGCGTTCGGCATGCTGGCCGCCGAGCGCGGTGTCCATCGGCTGGTGCGCATCTCACCGTTCGACGCCGCTCACCGGAGGCAGACCAGCTTTGCATCGCTCGACGTCGTCCCCTTCCTCGACGACGTCTCTGGCGAAGTAGAGATCGACGAGAAGGACCTGCGCGTCGACACCTACCGCTCGTCGGGCGCCGGCGGCCAGCACGTCAACAAGACAGATTCCGCCGTCCGCCTGACCCATCTGCCGACGGGCATCGTGGTGTCGTGCCAGAACCAGCGCAGCCAGCACCAGAACAAGGCCAAGGCCATGCAGGTCCTCGGGGCCAAGCTGGCCGAGCGGCAACGGGCCGAGCACCAGGCCACCCTGGACCAGTTGTCCGGCGACCGGACCGACAACGCCTGGGGCAACCAGATCCGCTCCTACGTGTTGGCGCCGTATCAGTTGGTCAAGGACCTCCGTACCAACGAGGAGACCGGCAACGTCGACGCGGTGCTCGAAGGCGACCTCGACGTCTTCATCGAAGCCGAACTTCGCCGTCAGGCCGAGGCGCGTCGCAGCGATGCCTGAGAATTGCTCGACGCGACGCGCAAAGCGGCGCGCCCGACGGTGTGCCTCGTCGCTCGGCGCGCCACCGGCGGCACTTCACTCGGCGCACCGGCGCGGCACTTCGCTCGGCGCGCCACCGGCGCGGCTGGTGCACGCGTCAGGGGAGGTCAGAGGGGCTGATCGCCTCCAACCGCGGTGAGTGAGTAAGCTCTTGCCGAATGAGCAATTGGTCTTGCACGTTCCCCTCCCCTTCGTGACGCCCATCTCATGATCAAATTCCAGAACGTCACCAAGACGTACAAGGGCTCGACCGTGGCCCTCAACGACTGCTCGGTGACGATCGACAAAGGCGAATTCGTCTTTCTGGTCGGCCCGTCCGGTTCGGGCAAGACCACCTTCATCCGCCTGCTGTTGCGCGAGGAGACCCCCGACTACGGACGCATCTGGGAGGCGGGCAAGCAGATCGGGCACCTGGCCAAGTGGCGCATCCCCTACCTCCGCCGCAATATCGGCTGCGTGTTCCAGGACTTCCGCCTCCTGCCCAACAAGTCGGTCTTCGAGAACGTCGCCTTCGCCCTCGAGGTCATCGGCCGCCCCAAGCACGTGATCGCCGCCCAGGTTCCGCAGGTCCTCGACCTGGTCGGCCTGGCCCGCAAGCGCGACAACCTCCCGCACGAGCTGTCCGGCGGTGAGCAGCAGCGGGTGGCCGTGGCCCGTGCCTTCGTGAACCGCCCGCTCATCCTCCTGGCCGACGAGCCGACCGGCAATCTCGATCCCACCACCAGCCTCGGGATCATGAGACTGCTCGACCGCATCAATCGGACGGGGACCACGGTCATCGTGGCCACCCACGATGCCGGCATGGTGGACCAGATGCGACGGCGGGTGATCGAGCTCGATCGGGGCATCCTCGTCCGCGACCAGGCCCATGGGGTCTATGGCATCGACACCGCGACCGCCACGGCCGGAGCCGGCTCGCCGACCGGGCCCATGGCGGCCCAGACCCCCACCGGGGTCGCGACCCGCGCCCGGCCGGACGGCGTCGTCACCCGCACCTGATGCCGGTTTCCGCCGCGTACGTCTCGCGAGAGGCGGTCACCAACCTATGGCGCAACCGCCTCATGACGGTGGCCGCCATCCTCACCGTGGCCGTCTCGCTGGCCCTGGTGGGCTCGTCGTTGCTCCTGAAGCAGGGTGCCTCCAAGGCCACCGTGCAGTGGCAGAACGGTGTCTCCGCCATCGTCTGGGTGAAGGCGAGTGCGCCGACCTCCCAGGCCTCGGCCATCGGCAGCGAGCTCAACCAGTCGCCCTATATCAAGTCGTGCGTCCAGCGCAGCCAGGCCTTCGACTACAACGAGGCCAAGCAGATCCTGCCGACGGACGAGTTCGACGCCACCGCACTGGCGGACTACCCCTCCTCGTTCCGGTGCGTGCTCAATGACCCGTCGCAGGCCCCAGCGGTGTACCAGGCCTTCATCTCCAAACCGGGCGTCCAGACGGTCAAGTACCCCGGCCAGCAGATCAAGACCATGCAGAGCGTGATCCGCATCCTCCAGTGGGTGTTCCTCTCGGTCGCCGTCGTTCTCCTGCTGTCGGCGTCGGTCCTCATCCTCAACACCATCCGCATGGCCATCTTCGCCCGCCGGCGTGAGGTGTCGGTGATGAAGCTGGTGGGCGCGACCAACTGGTTCATCCGGCTCCCGTTCATGGCCGAGGGGCTGATCCAGGGCCTGCTCGGCGCAGCCGTCGCCGTACTGGTGGTCCTCGCCCTCTACTACGGCATCGGCCTCGACACCACCAAGACCGCGGCCAACCAGGGGAACATCATCGCCCAGATGTCGCTCGGCGGTTGGGAGGTGGCCGGCACCTGCATCCTGGTGGCGGTGGTCGGCGTCGTGGTCGGCGCGGTGGGCTCCGCCTTCGCCGTACGTCGTTTCCTCGACGTTTACGCGCGTCCCGGTGCGGCCGGCCCGCGCCTCTACGCTGACCACCGGATGGACGCCCTGGGACTGGTGACGGACTGGCCGGTGGAAAATGCCGCCGTCGGGGTGGCCGGGTTCGCCCCCGGCCCGCCCGGAGGAACGAGTCGGCAACCGGCCCGGATCACCGGCACGGCCGGCCCGGAGGACCGGACCTTCAGCTGGGCGTCGGTGACCAAGGCGGCGTCGACCCTGGCCGTCCTGGTCGCCGTCGAGGAGGGGACCCTGCGTCTCGACGAGGGGGCGGGTCCCCCCGGCTCCACCGTGCGTCACCTGCTGGCCCATGCCTCCGGCCTCGGTCCGGAGCCCGGACCACCCCTGGCGTCGCCGGGCACCGCCCGCATCTACTCCAATGCCGGGTTCGAGGTGCTGGGCGGGCTCGTCGCCCGGCGGGCCGGGATGCCCTTCCCCGACTACCTGCGTGAGGGTGTCCTCGACCCCCTGGGCATGGCCGCCACCACCCTCGACCCCGACGACCGGGCCGGTCTGGCCGCCTCCGGGCTGCGCGGCCCGCTGACCGACCTGATCCGCCTGGCCACGGAGTGGGCCGTGCCCACGCTGGTCACGTCCGGCACGCACCGGGCGGCCACCTCCGGGCAGTTCCCCGGCCTCGGCGGGGTCCTGCCCGGCTTCGGCCGGTTCGAGCCCTGCGACTGGGGCCTCGGGGTGGAGGTCCGGGGCCACAAGGTGCCCCATTGGACGGGAACGGCCAACTCGCCGGCCACCTACGGGCACTTCGGCCGGTCGGGCTCGTTCCTGTGGGTCGACCCGGTGGCCGGGGTGGTGTGCGCCGGCCTCAGCGACCGGCCCTTCGGGCCGTGGGCCGCCCGCAGCTGGCCCGTGCTGGCCGATGCGGTGCTGGCCGAGGCGGGACGTCGCCCGGTTCCGCCCGGGGCCGCCACGTCTAGGGTAGACCGGATGAAGGGCGTCCTCCTGGCCGGTGGGACCGGCTCGCGGCTGCATCCGCTCACCCGGATCACCAACAAGCACCTGCTGCCGATCTATGACCGGCCCATGATCAACTGGGCCATCGAGGCGTTGGTCAAGGCCGAGATCACCGAGATCATGCTGGTGACCGGGGGCACCCACGCCGGCGAGTTCCTCCGTCTGCTGGGCAACGGCCACGAGTTCGGCATCGACCGCCTGAGCTACGGCTACCAGGACCGGCCCGGTGGGATCGCCGAGGCCCTCGGACTGGCCGCCCGGTTCGTCGACGGCGAGCCGGTGCTGGTGATGCTGGCCGACAACATCGTCGAGGGCTCGATCAAGCCCATGGTCGATGCCTTCAAGGCGCAACCGGCGGGGGCCCGCATCCTGCTCACGCCGGTCGAGGAGGACGAGCACCTCCGCCACCTGGGCGTGCCCGACCTTCGACGCCGAGCAGCGCATCGTCGGCATCGTGGAGAAGCCCGAGCATCCCGATTCGAAGTTCGGTGTCACCGGGATCTACTGCTATGACTCCGCCGTGTTCGACGTGATCCCGACCCTCGTGCCGTCGGGGCGGGGTGAGCTCGAGATCACCGACGTCAACAACCACTACATCGCCCAGGGCGCCATGGCCTACGACGTGCTGGAGGGGTTCTGGGGCGACGCCGGCGAGTCGATCGACGCGTACTACACCGTCAACGACTTCGTCCGCACCCATGGGGCCAACAAGGGCTGACCGGCCCGGGGTGCGGCCATGGGCTCAGCCCGGTGACACCCCGGCCCACTCGGCCGTCTCGGCCCGGTGGCGGGCGTAGTCGACCTTGCCGGCCGGCGACCGCCCGATGGTCCCACCAGGCGGACCCGGCGCGGCGCCTTGTAGCGACGCCAGCTTCGACTTCACGTGCTCGATGACCAGATCCGGGTCGAGCCCGCCGGCTCGGCATGCCGGGCGCGGCCTCCACGACGGCCACGATCTCCTCGCCGAACCGCTCGTTCGGGATGCCCGACCACCACCGCGTCGACCACCCCGGGGATGGTCTTCACCGACCTCCTCGACCTCCTCGGGATAGACCTTCTCCCCGCCGGTGTTGATGCACACCGAGCCCCGGCCGAGCAGGTGGATGGTTCCGTCCTCGTCCACCTCGGCGTAGTCGCCGGGCACCGAGTACCGGGCGCCGTCGATGGTCCGGAAGGTCGCCGCCGTCTTGGCCTCGTCCTTGTAGTAGCCGAGGGGGATGCGCCCTCCGAGGGCCAGCACCCCGGTCGTCGACCGGGCCTTCACGTCCCGTCCCCGTCGTCGTCGATGACCCGGACCTCGGGCCCCAGGGTGAACCGGGCGGTGGATGCGGCCGCGCCCGCCGAGGACACCGAGCTGCCCATGCCGAGGGCCTCCGAGGACGAGAAGGCGTCCACCAGCAGCATCCCGGGGTGATGGCGGAGGAGCCCCTGCTTGGTCTCCTCGCTCCACATGACGCCCGAGGAGATGATCCCGACCAGGCTGGTCAGGTCCCACCGGCCCGGGCTCGGCGTCGAGGGTGGCCAGCATCGGGCGGGCGAAGGCGTCGCCCACGATGACCAGACCGTTGACCTTCTCCCGCTCGACGGTGTCGAGGAGGTCGACCGGGTCGAACTGGCGCGAGGCGAGGGTGACCACCCGCCCGCCTTCGCTCAGGCATTCGAGCGACGGTGAACCCGCCGGTCCCGTGCATGAGCGGGCAGGCCGGCAGCAGCGTCATGCCCGGCCCGCTCGCTCGAGCGTCGGCCCGGACGTCGTCGAGGCCGCCGTCCTCCGGGTAGCGCCGGAACCCCGACGCATTGAGCCGGGCGAAGAGGTCGTCCTGGCGCCACATCACCCCCTTCGGCATGCCGGTGGTCCCGCCGGTGTAGAGCATCAAGAGGTCGTCGGGCCCCCGGCCCCAGGGGGCCCGTACCCGCTGGTGCCCCGTCCGGCCACCGGCCATCGGGGGGCCGGTGGTCCCGGCGGCCACCTCGTAGGGCTCGGCCCAGGGCGGGCAGCTGGCGGTGCCGTCGTCCACCCACAGCCAGCTGCGGATCCTCGGGTTGCGGTCCCGGATCCCCTCGATACGGTCGACGAAGGAGCCGTGGAAGACCACCGCCACCGTGTCCGCGTTCTCCCACAGGTAGGTCAGCTCGTCGTCGGCGTAGCGGTAGTTGGTGTTGATGGGGACGAGGCCGAGCTTGAAGCAGGCGTAGGTGGTCTCGAGGTACTCGGGGCAGTTGAAGAGGTAGAGCGCCACCTTGTCCTGGTGGCCGACCTCGGCGCCGAGCAGCCAGCGGGCCAGGTTGTCGGCCCGCCGGTCCAGCTCCGCCCAGGTCAGGGTGTGGTCCCCGTGGGTGAGGGCGGGAGCCTCGGGTAGGGCGTCGGCCACCGTCTCCCACACGTCCCCGTAGTTCCACTTGCTCACGTTCACTCCTCACCCCTCGGAGCCGGACGCCCCCTTGGCACGCCGATCGCCACACCCGCCGTCGGCACCCCGGCCCGAGCCCCCGGCGGGAAGGCGCCGCCCGGACCGGTGCAGCCTACGCTGGCCCGCATGGACTTCGCACTGCCGGCCGACGACGACCCCCGGCGGGTCACCCTTCGCCGCTGGCTGGGATCGCACCCCGCCCCCACGCCCCGCCAGCTGGCCGAACAAGGGCTGGTGGCACCCCACTGGCCCCGGCCGTGGGGGCTCGGGGCCGACCCCACCCACCAGCTCATCGTGGACGAGGAGCTGCGGCGGGCCGGGGTGAGGCGTCCCGACAACACCATCGGCATCGGCTGGGCCGGCCCGACCATCGTGCAGGCGGGGAGCGCAGCCCAACGGGACCGCTACCTGCTTCCCCTCCTGGCCGGTGAGGAGATCTGGTGCCAGCTGTTCAGCGAGCCGGGCGCGGGGTCCGACCTCGCCTCCCTGACCACCCGGGCCGATCCCGACGGGAACGAGTGGGTGGTGCGCGGCCACAAGATCTGGACCTCGTACGCGCACACCGCCCAGTTCGGCATCCTGCTGGCCCGTACCGAGCCCGAGGCTCCCCCGCACCAGGGGATCTCGTACTTCATCTGCCCGATGGACGCGCCCGGGGTCACCGTCTCGCCGCTCACCGACATGACCGGGACCCACACCTTCAACGAGGTGTTCCTGGACGACGTCCGGTTGCCGGCCGACTGCCTCGTGGGTGAGCGCGGGCGGGGCTGGGCCCTGGCCAAGGTGACGCTGGGGAACGAGCGGGTCTCCCTGTCGGGGTCGGGCGCGCTCTGGGGGATGGGCCCGACCGCCGACGACCTGGTGGAGGAGGTGCGGGCGTCCGGCGGCATCCGCGACCCGTTGATGCGCCAACGCCTGGCCCGCCTGTGGGCCGAGAGCGAGATCCTGCGACTGCTGCGGCTCCGCACCGTGTCGGCGGCCATGGCCGGGATGCAGCCGGGGCCCGAGGCCTCCGTGCGCAAGGCGCTCGCCGACGCCCACGGCCAGCACGTCATGGGGTTGGCCTGCGACCTCGCCGGCGCCGGGGGCATGCTGTCGAAGGGGGGAACGGCCCATGGCGAGGGCGGCGGGCTCAGCGACTCCTCGGCCCGCCTCTGGGGCTTCGGGTTCCTCTTCTCGCCCGCCCTCACCATCGGCGGGGGGACCTCCGAGGTCCAGCGCAACATCATCGCCGAACGGACGCTCGGGCTGCCCCACGATCCGGCGGCCTGACCCTCCGGGTCGTCAGCCGGCGATGGGACCGGCGTCCTCGTACCCCTGACGGATCCCGCGCCCCGCCCTGGTAGCCAGTTGGTCGGGCTCGTACAGCATCCAGTACGCGTTGCGGGCGTGCTTGCGGGCCCGGTCGACGCAGACCTTGGCCAGCCGGGCCGGGTCCTCCTCCTCGTTCTCGTGGACGAACACCTCGAGGATGTGGGTGGAGGTCATGAGCTGGGCCTGCATGAGGCCCTGCGAGGCCTCGTGGGCGCAGACCTGGTCGATGGCGGCCCGGCCCGGCATGCCGAGGGCCACCACGATGCGGCAGCCCTCGTCCTCGATGAGCCGCTTGCACGCCACGGCCAGGTCCTTGAATCCGGGCACCGTGCGGTGCTCGACCTCGAACCTCGATCCGAACCCGGGGCAGGACCGGAGCTCGTCGATGGCCTCGGCGCCCATGTCGAAGCGGGCGAACATGGTGTCCACCACGCCGATCCGGTCCATGGACCGGGATCCTATCGGTGCGGGGTAGGGGCCCACCGGGCCGGGGGGCCCGGCCGTGCCGTCGCCCGGGAGTCGACCGGTGCCCGGCGGTCGACAAGACTCTGCCCGGTGAGCACCGACACCTCCCGCCGACCGCCTGGCGCCGATCCCTGGGTGGCCCGCGACGCCGCCGTCGTCTGGCACGGCTTCACCCAGATGGCCGCCTATCCCGACAACGCCCCGATCACCGTCGAGCGGGCCGAGGGACGCGAGCTCATCGACGTGGACGGTCGGCGCTATTTCGACGCCATCTCCTCCCTGTGGGTGACCACCCTCGGCCACCGCGTCCCCGAGCTCGACCAGGCCATCGTGGACCAGCTGGGCCGGGTGGCCCACGCCACCCTCCTCGGCAACGGCAGCACCGCGGCCGTCGAGTTCGCCGAGGCCCTGGCCCGGGTGGTGCCGGTGGTCGACCCCCACGTGATGTTCGCCTCCGACGGTGCGGTCGCCGTCGAGCAGGCGCTCAAGATCGCCTTCCAGTACTGGGTCAACCGCGGGGAGCCCGCCCGCCGCTCCTTCGTGGCCCTCGGTGACGCGTACCACGGTGACACGGTCGGGGCCCTGTCGCTCGGGGACGGGGGGTTTGGCACCGCTCTCTTCGACCCGTTGCGGTTCCCGGTCATCCGGACGCCGGGCTACGCCGCGTCCGACTGGGCGCCCAAGCTGGTCGCCTGCCTCGAGGCCCACGCCGACTCGCTGGCCGCGGTGGTCATCGAGCCGCTGGTGCAGGGGGCCTCGGGCATCCTGGTGGCCGAACCCGCCGATCTCGCCCTGGTGGGGGAGGCCTGCCGTTCCCTCGGCGTGCTGCTGATCTGCGACGAGGTGGCCACCGGGTTCGGACGCACCGGTGAGCTGTTCGCCTCGGAGTGGGCCGGGCCCTCGTTCCACCCGGACCTCCTCTGTCTGGGCAAGGGAATCTCCGGCGGCTACCTGCCCCTGTCGGCCACCGTGGTGTCCGGCGCGGTGTTCGAGGCGTTCGACGGCGCCGACCTCGGCCCGTCGACCTTCTACCACGGCCACTCCTACGGGGGGAACGCCCTGGCCTGCGCGGTGGCCCTGCGCCATCTCCAGCTGATCGAGGAATGGGGGGTCCTGGCCCACGTGAAGGCAGCCGCCGCCCACCTGTCGGATCGCCTGGCCGGTTCGGTGGCCGACCTGACCGGGGTGCGGGAGGTCCGCCAGCGCGGCCTGATGGTCGGCGTCGAGCTCGATGCCCCGGACACCGCCGCCCGGTGGGGACGCCGGGTCTGCGCCGACGCGGTGGCCCGGGGCGTGCTGTTGCGCCCGCTCGGTGACGTGGTGGTGCTCATGCCGCCGCTCACCACCACCACGGAGGAGATCGATCGGGTGGTGAGCGTCCTCGCCGACTCGATCCGGGCGGTGAGCGTCGGGTCGGCGCCGTGATCACCTCGGGCCTGCCGCCGGCCGCCGTGCCGCCCGAACCGGGCGACGTCCCGGAGCGACCCGGGTCATCGCCCTGGTCCACCTGGGTGGACGGCGCGACCGGGGCGGTGGCCGGAGCGGGACGGTGGAGGCGTCCGAGGACGTTCGATGCCGCCGGGCCCGCCGGCCGACTGCACGACCCGAACGGTCCCGGTGCGCCCCAGCCGGTGGTCTCCTTCGCCTCCAACGACTACCTGGGGCTGGCCACCCACCCGGCCGTGGTGGCCGCCGCCCACGAGGCGCTCGACCGCTGGGGCGCCGGGTCGGGCGCGTCCCGGTTGGTCACCGGCTCCCGACCGGTGCACGCCGAGCTCGAGGACGCCCTGGCGTCGTGGAAGGGGTGCGAGCGGGCGGTGGTCTTCCCGACCGGGTTCGCCGCCAACCTGTCCGTGCTCTCCGTGCTCGGGGCCGACGGCGCCCGTATCTTCTCCGACGAGCTCAATCACGCCTCCATCGTCGACGGGTGCCGGCTGGCCCGGGCGCCCGTGACCGTCTTCCCCCACGGCCGGCTGGACCAGCTCGACCGTGAGCTGGCCGCCGCGGCCGGCCGCCCCATCATCGTGTCCGACACGGTGTTCTCCATGGACGGCGACGAGGCCGACGTCACCGGGCTGGTGGCCGTGGCCCGGCGCCACCACGCCCTGCTGGTGCTGGACGAGGCCCATGCCGTACTCGGTCCCGAGGTCGGCGTGGTCCGGTCCGACGGCCACCGGCCCGGCGGGGGAGGCGACGCCGGGGTCGACGTCCTGCGGGTGGGCACGCTGTCCAAGTCCCTCGGCTCCCTCGGCGGGTTCGTCGCCGGCCCCGCCCGGTACACCGAGTACCTGGTCAACCGGGCCCGCCCCTACATCTTCACCACCGCCCCCACCCCGGCTGACGCCGCCGCCGCCCTGGCCGCCGTGGGGGTGGTGCGGTCGACCGAAGGTGCCCGGCGGCGGGCCAGGCTGTCCGGGCACGTGGCCCGAGTGGCCGCGGTCGTCGGCCGGGCCGGCCATCCCTCACCGATCATCCCCGTGGTGGTCGGGGCCGAGGCCGACGCCGTGGCCGCCTCGGACCGGCTCCTCAGCCGAGGCGTGTGGGTCCCGGCCATCCGGCCGCCGACGGTCGCGCCGGGGACGTCCCGGTTGCGGGTCACCCTGTCGGCCATCCACACCGACGACCAGGTGGGCCGGTTGATCCGCGGTCTGGCGGAGGCCGGGCTGACCGGCGCCGGCCGGGGGGCCGGTGCGCCCTGAGCGGCTGGTGCTGGTGTGCGGCACCGGCACCGATGTGGGCAAGACGTGGGTGTGCGGCCGGTTGTTGCACGAGCTGCGCGGCCGGGGCCTGTCGGTGGCGGCGCGCAAGCCGGCCCAGTCGTTCGACGTCGACTCCGAAGGGTCGAGCCTCGGTGGCCCGACCGACGCCGAGGTGCTCGCCGCCGCCTCGGGCGAGCACCCGGGTGCCGTGTGCCACTCGTTCCGCACCTACCACCGGGCCATGGCCCCCCCGATGGCGGCCGAGGCGCTCGGGCTCCCCGCCTTCTCGGTCTCCGATCTCGTCGCCGAGATGCAGTGGCCTCCCGACCGGGCCGCGGTCGGGGTGGTCGAGCTGGCCGGTGGGGTGCGGTCGCCGCAGGCGTCCGACGGCGACGCCACCGACGTGCTCACCGCCCTCCGCCCGGACGTGGTGGCTGCTGGTGGCCGACGCCGGCCTCGGATGCATCAACGGGGTCCGCCTCTCGATGGAGGCCCTCGACGCCGTCGTTGCCGGCCGCCCGCCGGTCTCCCGCCTGGTGGTCCTCGACCGGTACGACGGCCACCACGACCTCCACCGGCGCAACCGCCGGTGGTTGACCGACCGCGACGGCTACCGGGTGGTGGCCGTCCCGGGAGAGGAGGCCGACCTGGCCGACCTGGTCACGGCGGTGCCGCCCTGCCGGTCTGAACCCCGCCCGCCCGGTCAGAATCCGAGGCCGGCCGCCTCCACCACGGTCCGGCTGAAGGGTCGGGCCAGGGTACGGAGCTCGGCACAGGCCTCCTCGCCGAGGGCCTGGTAGGCGAAGACGGCCATCCGGTCGGTGACGTCCTCGATGCGCTGGCGGGCCGAGGTACCTTCCGGAGCTGAGCCCCAGACCACCACCGGCCGCCGGCTCCACCCAGCCCCGGCCGCGGAGCCGGGCCACCCCGTCGTCCCACTCGGCGTCGGTCCAGCCGCGGGTCGACCGGAGGAAGGCCACCGGCACCTCGCCCGAGGCGGCGTGCATGACCAACGCCTCGACAGGGTCCAGGTCGTGCATGAGCAGCGTGGCGATGTGGCCGTCCCCCCGGAACTCGCGCAGCAGGGTCTGGGCATGCCACAGCACGGCGTGCGGGGTGGTGGGCCAGTCGAGCCCGGCGTGCCCGGCGAACAGCGGCCGGCCGGCGCACCGCTGGCTGGCCCGCACCGCCGCCGCCCGGGCCAGGGACGCGGCCCGTTCCATCTCGGGGGAGGCGATGGCGTCACCGAGGAGTCGGCGCAGCGCGGCGTCGGCCGCCTCGAGGCGGGCCGCCAGCACCTTGTCGGGCGGCGCCGACTCCCATGCCCCCGCCATGGCCGTCCGCACCAGCTCCGGCCGGAAGTTGTAGAAGGTGGCGATGACCGTGCTGTCCCGGACCGCCCCCATCGGGGCGGACCGCGACACGAAGTAGCCCGCCTCGTCCCGGATCCCGAGGCGGGCGTAGGACGCCTGAGCTTCGGGCGCGAAGTACACCATGCTGTGGATCGGCTCGACCGTGCGCCATGTCTTGCGGGCGGTGAGCGGGGAGACCGGCCGAGGACCTGTCGCATCGATGGCCATGGCCCACGGTAACCCCATCCCGGGGTGGGGCACGGCGAGCGCCCGGTCGAGGTGGTGGCCTCCACCCACCAGCATTCCGACGAGGCGTCGCGGTCACGCTTCGGCGCGGCGGTGTGGACCGGGCGGGGTGGGGCCCAGTCTCACCGGATCGCCTTATAGTGCGGGACAGAGAGCCATAGCGACCGAGCTCTCGAAGGAGTGTCGTGCCATGGGGGCCAGGGGTCGAGCTCGGGAACGGAGTCGACGATGCTGAACGGTGTCTCGGGCATGATCGGCGAGACGGCGGTGGTGCGCAAGCCGGTCTCCGACAGCCATCCGCCCGGATCGGTCCTCTCGCGGGGCGAGGAATGGTACGCGGTCTCGCTGTTCCCCGGGACCACCATCGACGTCGGGACCAAGGTGGTGGTGGCCGACGTCGAGCGTGGCCTCCTCGTCGTCTACCCCACCGAGGAGTCATGATCGCACCCTGCTGACACGGCCCGGCCCCGGCGTGCCTACAGTGGGAAGCGGAGGTGGTCCCCATGATCGTCGGTTCCGTCGGCGCGTCCATCGCATTGGTTGTGGTGGGTGTCGCCATCTTTGTCCTCATCGTCGTCTTCCTGAAGTCATGCCTCAAGGTGGTCCAGCAGGGATGCGTGGGGGTAGTCAAGCGCTTCGGCGAGTTCAAGTCCGTCCTCCAGCCCGGGCTCCATGTGCTGGTGCCCCTGGCCGACCGGATGGACAAGGTGGACATCCGCGAGTTCCCCCGGACCGGTGACCAGCAGTCCGTCATCACCAAGGACAACGTGTCGCTCCACGTGAGCGCCACCATCTTCTGCCAGGTGACCGACGTGAAGCTGGCCCTCTTCGAGGTCAACGACTTCGGCCTGGCCATCGACCAGATGGCCCGCACCGCACTGCGGGCCGTGTTCGGCGAGCTCACCCTCGACGAGTCGCTCTCCGAGCGCGAGACCATCAACACCAAGATGCAGGACCACATGGCCGAGGCCACCCTCAAGTGGGGGGTGCGGCTCAACCGCATCGAGATCCTCGACATCACGCCGCCCAACAACGTTCTTCAGGCCATGTCGGAGCAGAAGGAGGCCGAGCAGCACAAGCGGGCCGCCATCCTGAAGTCCGAGGGAGACCAGCAATCTGCCATCAACAGCGCCCAGGGCCGCAAGCAGGCCGCCGTGCTCGAGGCCGAGGGCCAGAAGCAGGCCTCCATCCTCGCCGCCGAGGGCCAGAAGCAGACCCTCGAGCTCCGAGCCGACGGCGAGAAGCGTGCCGCCCAGCTCCGGGGCGAAGGTGAGGCCGCCGCCCTCAACGCCATCGACGAGTCGCGGATCAAGCCCAACACCCTGGCGGTGATGCAGCTGCGGGCCATCCAGGCCCTGGCCAGCTCGACCAACTCGAAGATCGTCGTGCCCTACGAGGCGGCGGGGCTGGTCGGCGCGGCCCAGGTGCTGGTGGACGCCATGCGCGACGTCGGCGACCCGGGGGAGGCCACCGCCAACGGGCGGGCGCCACAGACCACCCCCTGAACCGACCTGCTCTCGGGCTAGCGGAGCTCGACCTGGTCGAGGTCGGCGTCGTCCCAGTGGCTGAAGACCTCGTCGGGCAGGGCTACCCGGTGGGTCGGCTCGAGGGCCTGCACGAAGGCACGGTCATGGCTCACCACCACGATGGTGCCCGGCCACCGGCTGAGCATGGCTCCAACCGCCTCGATCGAGGACGGGTCGAGGTTGTTGGTCGGCTCGTCGAGGAGCAGGACGTTGGCCCGCCCGGCCGCCAGCATGGCCAGCCCGAGCTTGGCCCGCTCTCCCCCTGACAGGGTCTTCGCCTTCTGGAGGGCGGCGTTGCCGGTGAGGCCGAACATGCCGAGCAACGCCCGCCGCTCGCTCTCCGTGGCCAGGACGGTGTCGTCGATGTTGTCGAGGGCGCTGGCCTCGAGGTCGACCTGCTCGTGCTCCTGGGCGAAGTAGCCCAGTGCCACGTTGGCCCCGAGTTCGACCGCGCCGCCGGTCGGCTCCTGCACACCGGCGAGGCACCGGAGCAGGCTGGACTTCCCGGCTCCGTTGCGGCCGACCACCACCACCCGATCGCCCCGTCGGCAGTGGAAGCTCAGCTGGCGGAGGACGGTGGACGGACCGTAGCGCACGCCGAGGTCGAGCACCCGCAGCGGCACGTCGCCCGACCGCCGGGGTGTCGGCAGCCGGAAGGAGCTCTTGCGCTCCTGCTTGTGCACCTCGGTGCGCGCCGACTCGAGCCGTTCCACCCGCTTGTCGATGGATTTGGCCACGCGCGCCCGCCGGTTGGTGCTGCCCCGCATGGAGTCGGCCAGGGAGGAGAGCCGCTTGATCTCCCGGTGTTCGAGCAGGGCGGCGCGCTCCCGGCGGCTCTGGTCCGCGGCCAGCTGCTCCAGGTACGAGGAGTAGGTGCCCCTGAACTCGTGGAGGCGGCCGTCGGCCAGGTGGAGCACCTTGTCGATCGACCGGTCGAGCAGGCGCAGGTCGTGGGAGACCACCAGGATGGCGCCGGTGAAGGCCTCGAGCTCGTCCATCAGCCAGCGCTTGGCCGCCAGGTCCAAGTGGTTGGTGGGTTCGTCGAGGACCATGATGTCGGGTGCCTGGAAGAGGACCCGGATCAGGTCGACCCGGCGCCGCTGGCCTCCCGACAGACGCTCGATGTCCTCGAGCAGCAGCTCCTGGGGGAGGCCGAGGCCGTCGGCCAGGCGGGCCATGGCCGACTCGGCCTCGTAACCGCCGTTCTCGCGGAACTGCTCCTCGAGGTCGGCGAACAGCTCGATGTTCTCGGTCGTCGGGTCCTTGGCCATCTGGGTGCGCGCCTGGTGGAGGGCGTCGTCGAGCACGTCGAGGCCTCGGCCCGACAGCACGTGGGAGAAGCCGTTGGGCTCCAGCCCGAGCCCGTGGGCCACCGGGGCCTGCGGGAGGTACCCAAAGGTGCCGCGGATGCGGGAGTTGCCGGTCGATCGGACGCTGCGGCCCGGCTCTCCCACCACGACCGAGATGAAGGTCGACTTGCCGGCGCCGTTGCGCCCGACCAGGCCCACCTTCTCGCCGGCGCCGACGACGAACGAGGCGTCCCGCAGCAGCGCCCGGTCACCGATCTCGATGGTGAGGGAGGAGCCGACGATCATGAGGGTGGGGAGACCTCGCCGTCGATCGGGCACGCCCCGGGTCGACGCCGGGAGACCCCGGACGCGATCGGCCGGCCCCCATTGTCCCACAGCCCTGCCGCCGGCCGGGTCGGGTGACGTCAGCCGCCCGAGACGAGGATGTCGCCGCCGGGGGGCGGCCGAGTGTCGTCGACGGCTTCCAGCCAGCCCGCCGGCAGGTGGACGGGTCTCGGACCGTTGGCGTGACCCCTCACCACCCGCCGGGCCTCGTCGGGGAAGTCCAGCTGCGGGTCGAGACGGCCCAGGAGGGCGTCGACCTCGACCGCCGAGCAGGCCTGCGACAGGCGCCGCCGGACCAGGGGCCCGACCGGAAGGCCGGCCAGGTACCAGCCGGCGTGCTTTCGGAACTGCCGCACGCCGAGGTCCGGCCCGAACGACGCGCTCAGGAGGCCGAGATGGGTGCGCATCATCGTGGCGATCTCACCGAGCCGGGGCGCAGCCTCGAGCGGCCGCCCGGCAAAGGCGTCGGCCAGGTCCCTGAAGAGCCAGGGGCGGCCGAGACAACCCCGGCCCACCACCACGCCGTCGCAGCCGGTGGCCGCCACCATGGCCAGCGCGTCGGACGCTTCCCAGATGTCCCCGTTGCCCAGCACCGGGATGGACGTGACGGCCGCCTTGAGCCGGGCGATGGAGTCCCAGTCGGCCGATCCCGAGTAGAGCTGCTCGGCGGTGCGGGCATGCAGGGTGACGGCCGCCGCTCCCTCGCCCTCGGCGGCCCGCCCGGCCTCGAGATAGGTCGGATGGCGGCCGTCGACGCCGATGCGCATCTTCACGGTCACCGGCACCGCCCCGGCGGCCCGCACGGCCGCGCCGACGATGGCGCGGAACAAGGCCCGATGGACCGGGAGCGCGGCGCCGCCGCCCTGCCGGGTGACCTTGGCCGCCGGACAGCCGAAGTTGAGGTCGATGTGGTCGACCCCGATCTCGGCGACCAGGCGGTCGACGGCGGCGTGCATGACGGAGGGGTCGACCCCGCACAGCTGCACGCTGCGCACCCGCTCGTCGTCCCCGAAGGCGGCCATCCCGAGGGTCTTGGCGTTGCCCTCGACGAGCGCCCGGGCGGTGATCATCTCGCTCACGTAGAGGCCGGCCCCGAACGAGCGGCACAGCCGTCGGAAGGCCACGTTGGTCACCCCGGCCATGGGAGCCAGCACCACCGGGGGGTCCACGGCGACCGGCCCCAGCTTGAGCCCGGGGCGAGCCGCCGTCATGGCCCGGCCGGTGCCCACAGGTCGGTGATGGCGATGGACAGCTCGGCCAGCAGGGAGCGGAGGAGCGGCAGGGAGAGGCCGATCACGTTGCCCGGGTCGCCGTCGATGCCGTCGATGAACGGGGCCGACCGGCCGTCCAGGGTGAACCCGCCCGCCACCTCCACCGCCTCACCGGTGGCCAGGTAGGCATCGAGCTCGGCGTCGGAGGTGACGGCGAACCGGACGGTGGTGCCGGCGGCGGCCGAGGCCCGCCGGCCGCTCCGCTCGTCGATCACGCAGTGCCCGGTGAACAGGGTCCCGGACCGTCCGCGCATGGCGGTCAGCCATTGCCGGGCCTCGGCCACCGAGGACGGCTTCCCGTACCGGCGACCGCCGAATTCGAGCAGCGAGTCGCATCCGACCACCACCGCGTCGCCCGACGGGTCGATGACCGCGCCGGCCTTGCGCTCGGCCAGCGCGGTCACCAGCGCGGCGGTGTCCTCCGCCTCCATCCCGGACTCGTCGGCCCCGCTGACCACCACCTTCGGGTCGAAGCCGGCGTCGCGCAGCAGGCGGAGCCGGGCCGGGGAGCCCGAAGCCAGGACGAGCGTGCGGGGCGTCATGGACGAAGAGCGTAGGGGCTCGGGACTCAGGTCCCCCGGCGTCGCCCCCGGTGGCCAGCGGAGGGTCGGCCCGATGCGCGATCCTGGGGCCATGACCGATCCGGGGACAACCGTGGCACCCACCCGGGCCGATCCCGAGCTCGACGGGGACCACGAGCGGATGTCACACATCGTCCTCGAGGGGTTCAAGCCCGAGGAGGGCGACTTCGTGTCGGCCGGCCCGTCGGTGGTCGAGGGCATGGTCAACGGGACGGCGGTCAGGGCGCTGTGCGGCAAGGTCTGGGTGCCGGGCCGCGATCCGGGCCGCTACCCGTTGTGCGGCACCTGCAAGGAGATCGCCGAAGCCCAGGGCTGGAAGGTGCCGGCCGGCTGAGGACGCAGCCGCGGCGGAGGACGCACCTCCCGCCGCGGAGCAGGTACCTCACGGCAGCTCCCCGAACCCCCTGCCGATGAGGTAGACGGCGAAGACCAGCTCGATGGCGATCCCGATCTGCCGCGAGTGTCGGGCCACCCACCGGTGGGTGGCGTCGAGGGCGGGGGCCGCCCGACTGCCGAGCACGGTGACCAACCCCACCGGTAGGAGCACGGGCAACAGGGTGATCACGTACAGGACGGTGAAGGCCGCGACGCGGTCCCCGAGCACCGTCGAGGACCGGGCGATCTCGTGCAGCGCCGGCAGGAACAGGACGAGCGTCGAGAAGTTGACCACCATGCCGACGGCGCCGACGCCGACGAACCAGGCGGTCGGTGCCGACTCCAGCCGGGCGGCGGTTCGCGACGTGTGCTGCTCGGCCGGGGTCGGGCGCTTGAGCAGGGAGCGGGCGGCCAGCGCTCCCATCAGGGCACCGGCCCCGAACATGATGATGGCGTCGCGGAGCGATCCGTGATGGTGCGCCGGGTGCAGGTGGTCGAGCACGGTCAGCCCGAGCACCGAGAAGGCGGCGAGCACCAGGGCCGAACCCAGGGCCAGCGCCCAGGCCCGGGGGAGCGGGTTGGCACCACTCAGCACCAGCAGTTGCAGCGCCAACAGGGTGGGGCTGATGGCCGCGCCCACCGCCAGTGGAAGCACGGAGGCCAGCAGGGCCGCCATGGGAGATCAACGTAGCCGGGTGTCCGGCGGCCGAGGTCGATCCTCGCGCCCGAGCGGATCGCCAGCGAGGCCTGGGCCGTCCGCCCGCGGGTCAGGACGGCGTGAGGTCCCCGTGGTGGCGGCAGGTGGCCCGGTACCCGCCCGGCCGGACGGCCACCGTCAGTCTCCGCCCGCAGGCCGGGCAGAACCGTGGTGGGTCGAGGAGCCGGCCGCAGCCGGGGCAGGATTCGGAGCCGCAGCCGGTGCAGTGGTCGCCACCCTCCGGCGGGGCGGCACCGGTGTCAGCCGGCATCCGGGCCGGTCAGAGGACGCCGGTCAGCGCCCGCACCGGCATGCGCAGGTCGGCGAGCATGGCCAGGTCCTCGTCGGCGGACCGCCCCAGCGTGGTGAGGTAGTTCCCGACGATCAGGGCGTTGATGCCCGACGTCATGCCCATGGACTGCAGCTCGCGCAGGGTGACCTCCCGGCCCCCGGCGTAGCGGAGCATCACGCCGGGAAGCCCCAGCCGGAACAGGGCGATCCAGCGGATCGCCTCCCAGGCGGCCACCGGCCGCTCGGTCCCGAGCGGGGTGCCGGGCCGGGGGTTGAGGAAGTTGAGCGGGACCTCGGTGGGGTCGAGCTCCTGGAGCTGGAGGATGAGCTCGATCCGCTGGGCGTCGGTCTCGCCCATCCCGATGAGCGCGCCGCTGCACAGCTCCATGCCGTGCTCCCGGACCAGGCGGCAGGTGGCCTGGCGGCTCCGCCCAGGTGTGGGTGGTGACCACGGAGGGGAAGAAGGAGCGCGACGTCTCGAGGTTGTGGTTGTACCGGTGGACGCCGCCTTCGGCCAGGCGGCGGGCCTGGTCCTCGGTGAGCAGGCCGGCGCTCACCGCCACGTTGAGCCCGGTGCGCTCGCGGATCAGCGGGCACCAGCTCGAGCAGGCGACCCATGGTGCGCTCGTCCGGCCCGCGGACGGCCAGCACGATGCAGAACTCCGACGCGCCGGCGGCCCTGGTCTCCTCGGCGGCCCGGAGCACCTCGCCGGTGTCGGCGAACGGGGTGGCCTTGACGGGCGAGTCGAACCGGGACGACTGGGAGCAGAAGTGGCAGTCCTCCGGGCACCCGCCGGTCTTGGCCGACAGGATGCCCTCGACCTCGACCTCGGGGCCGCACCAGGCCAGCCGGACCTGGTGGGCCAGGGCGGCCAGCGAGGTGACCCAGCGGTCGGGCAGCTCGGCCAGTGCCGGCGAGCTCTGCACCGGTGAGCAGCCGGCGCTCGTCCAGCAGGGCCCGTTCGGCCGACGCCAGCCGGGCCCGAGCCGTCGGGCCGTCGATCGTCGGCGGCCGGGCCGGGGCGCGTCCGGTCCGGCGGCCGGCTGGGCGTGGACCAGGTGACCGTGGTACGGATGGGAGAGGCAGCGGTGTCGCCGGGCATGCCGTTACGGTAGTGGCCGCGGCGGCTGATCGGAAAGAGCAGACAGGGGGACCGACGTGGCGTGGGACTTCTCCACCGAGCCGGAGTTCGAGGAGCAATTGGCCTGGATGCGCGAGTTCGTGCGCGACGAGATCATCCCGCTCGAGACGCTGGCCCTCGGCTACGACGCCATGCTCGAGGCGGTCACGGCCCCTCCAGGAGGAGGTGAAGCGGCGGGGGCTGTGGGCTGCGCATCTCCCGGTCGAGCTCGGCGGCGGCGGGTTCGGCCAGGTCAAGCTGGGGCTGATGCACGAGATCCTCGGCCAGTCGCCCTACGGGCCGGTGGCCTTCGGCAACAACGCCCCCGACTCGGGCAACGCCGAGCTGCTGGCCGTCGGGATCGAGGCCTCGGGTCGGGAGCACCAGCGCGAGCGGTGGCTGCAGCCGCTGCTCGACGGCCGGCTGCGCAGCGGGTTCTCGATGACCGAGCCGGGGGCCGGCGCCGACCCGACCATGATCACCACCCGCGGCCGTCGCGCGACGGCGACGAGTGGGTCATCAACGGCCACAAGTGGTTCACCACCAACGGGTCGGTGGCCGACTTCCTGATCGTGATGGCGGTGACCAACCCCGACGTGCATCCCTACCAGGGGTGCTCGATGATCATCGTGCCGGCGGACACCGCCGGGGTCGACATCGTCCGTGACGTGGCCACCATGGAGGACCCCGTCGAGCACTATCGGCCGGTTCGGAGGCCACGCCGAGATCCTCTACCGCGACGTGCGGGTCCCCTACGAGAACCTGGTCGGGCAAGGAGGGCGAGGGCTTCCTCCTCGCCCAGCAGCGGCTCGGGCCCGGGCCGCATCCACCACTGCATGCGCTGGCTCGGCCAGTCGCAGCGGGCCTTCGACATGCTGTGCGAGCGGGCGGTCTCCCGCTCCACCCACGGTTCGCTGCTGGCCGAGAAGCAGACGGTCCAGAACTGGGTCGCCGACTCGCTGGCCGAGATGACCGCGGCCCGCCTGCTGACCCTCCACGCGGCGTGGAAGATGGACCGGGAGGGCGCCTCGGCCGCCCGCGTCGAGATCGCCATGATCAAGTACTACGGCGCCGGCGTCCTCTACAACGTGATCGACCGGGCCATCCAGGTCCACGGGGCGCTCGGCTTCTCCACCGACCTGCCCCTCGAGTCGATGTACCGGCATGCCCGCGCCGCCCGCATCTACGACGGCCCCGACGAGGTGCACAAGGTGACCGTCGCCCGCCAGACCCTCAAGGGCTACAAGCCGGTCGACGTCCCGACCGAGCACGTCCCCACCCGGCGGGCCGAGGCGCGCCGGCGGTTCGCCCATCTGCTCGAGCTGGAGACGGCCGATCGCTGATCCAGGTGTGGGCGGCTCGCCGAGGTGGAAGAGGGAGAGGCGGTCCCGGCCGGCCGCCGCCGGGGCCCGGCGCGCCATGGCCGCCGTGGTGGTGGGAATGGCCGCCGTCATGGGCGGGTGCTCAAGCGCGGCCTCGTCCTCACCGCCGCCGGACCCGGCCGACCCGCTGTTCACCGCCCGGTTCACCACCACCGTCAACCCGTTCACCTTCGGCCAGGACCCCTCGTGGACGGCGGACGGCCGGGTGCTGTCGAACGAGTTGGACCCGAGCCGGCGTGTCCCAGGTCTACGTGTCGAAGCTCGACGGCGCCGGCTTGTCCTGTCTCACCTGCGGTGAGCCGGGTCCCAACGGGTTCCCACAGGAGCGGCCCGAAGGCGACTGGATCCTGTTCTGCTCGTTCCGCGGCCAGCAGGTCACCTTCGGATCACCCTGCCTCGGCGGATTCGGCTCGGACCTCTATGCCATGCGTCCCGACGGCAGCCACCTGACCCGCCTCACCGGTCCGGGCTCCTCGTTCGAGGGCGGTGGTGACGTCTACGACAACTACCACCCCTACTGGTCGCCGGACGGGCGCCACCTCATCTGGACGCATGTCGACTACGGGCCCCTGGCCCGGGGCGGCACGCAGTGGACCATCCTGCTGTCCACGTTCGGGGTGGGCCCGGACGGGGCGCCGCACCTGAGTGACGTGACGACCGTGGCGCCCGGCGGCGACAACGCCTACGAGACCCAGGTGTGGGCCCCCGACGGGAGCGGCGTCCTCTACACCGCCCTCAGCTCCGGCGGGGACAACCGCATCGGGTGGCTGAACTCCGAGCTGTACTTCCTGCGCCTCTACGGAGGCGGGGCGAGCCCCGGCCCACCCGTCGGTCACCCACCTCACCGACGGCAGCCCGGGTTGGGACGAGCAGGCCGTCTTCACGCCCGACATGAGGAGCGTGATCTGGATGTCGAGCCGGGCCACACCCACCTGGTACCAGACCGTCGTCACCGAGGCCCAGGCCGCCGGTTACGACCCGCCGTCCGAGAACGACGTCGCCGGCCCGTTCTTCGTCTTCACCGTCCTCGACCCCGGTTCCGGACCGACCTCTACCAGCTCGACCTGGCCACCCGGGCCGTCCGGCGGCTCACCGATCTGGACCAGGTCGTCCCCGAGTTCTATTTCGACCCCTCGGGCACCAGGTTGCTGTGGACGACCGGCGAGCGCAGCCACACCTACGTCGGCACCTTCAGCGGCGCGACCGCGGCCGCGCCCGGGCGGCCGGTGGGCCCCGATCCGAGGTGGGAGGGTGCCCCTCGGCACGGCGACCACACGCCCCCGCGGCCCGTCGAGCCCACCGTGGTGAGCCTCGGCCACGTGAACGTCCCGGCACCGGAGATCGACGCCATCGCCCTGATGGAGCAGCAACTCGGCCGGCTGGCCTCGATCTGGCAACCGTTGCCGTCGGGCGGATCGTGCTGCCGCGCCCCGGCCTGAGCCGGGACCGGCGCGATCAGTAGCGGTAGGTGTCCGGCTTGTAGGGGCCCGTCGACCGGCACCCCGATGTACTCGGCCTGCTCCTTGGTGAGGGTGGTCAGGTGGACCCCCAGGGCGTCGAGGTGCAGTCGGGCCACCTTCTCGTCGAGGTGCTTGGGTAGGACGTAGACCTTGTTCTCGTAGTCGGCGGCGTTGTTGAACAGCTCCATCTGGGCCATGGTCTGGTTGGTGAAGGAGTTGGACATCACGAAGCTCGGATGCCCGGTGGCGTTGCCCAGGTTGAGCAGCCGGCCCTCGGAGAGGACGATCACGGCGTGGCCGTCAGGGAAGACCCACTTGTCGACCTGGGGCTTGATGTTGACCCGCTCGATCCCGTCGAGTGCCGACAGCCCGGCCATGTCGATCTCGTTGTCGAAGTGGCCGATGTTGCCCACGATGGCCTGGTGCTTCATCCGGGCCATGTGATCGGCGGTGATCACGTCCTTGTTGCCGGTGCTGGTGACGAAGACGTCGGCCGTGGCCACTACGTCCTCGAGGGTCACCACCTGGTAGCCCTCCATGGCCGCCTGCAAGGC
This sequence comes from uncultured Acidimicrobiales bacterium, assembly GCA_963727075.1. Taxonomy (GTDB): domain Bacteria; phylum Actinomycetota; class Acidimicrobiia; order Acidimicrobiales; family RAAP-2; genus Bog-756. Next base: position 230,882 of record CAVSET010000001.1, on the reverse strand, counting down.
GCAGATCGGGTCGATCTCCGTCACCACCACCCGGGCCCCCTGTCCGCGCAGCGAATCGGCACAGCCCTTGCCCACGTCGCCGAAGCCGCAGACGACGGCGACCTTGCCACCGATGAGCACGTCGGTGGCCCGGTTGATCCCGTCGATGAGGGAGTGCCGGCATCCGTACTTGTTGTCGAACTTGGACTTGGTCACGGCGTCGTTCACGTTGATGGCGGTGAACAGCAGCTCGCCGGCCTGCTCCATCTCGGCGAGACGGTGCACGCCGGTGGTGGTCTCCTCGGACACGCCGAGGATGCCGTTGGCGATGGTGGTCCACCGCCGGGGATCCTCCTTCAGCCCCCGGGTGAGGGTCTCGAGCACCACCGAGAACTCTTCCGAGTCGGCCGTCGACGGATCGGGAACCGCGCCCGCCTTCTCGAATTCCACGCCCTTGTGCACGAGGAGCGTGGCGTCACCCCCATCGTCGAGGATCATGGTCGGGCCGTCACCGGGCCAGCGCAGCGCCTGCTCGGTGCACCACCAGTACTCGGCCAGCGATTCGCCCTTCCAGGCGAAGACGGGCACGCCCCGCGGGGAGTCGACCGTGCCGTCGCGGCCGACCACCACGGCGGCGGCCGCGTGGTCCTGGGTGGAGAAGATGTTGCAGCTGGCCCAGCGCACCTCGGCGCCGAGGGCGGTCAGCGTTTCGATGAGCACCGCCGTCTGGATGGTCATGTGCAGCGAGCCGGTGATGCGGGCGCCCCGCAGCGGCTGTTCCGCCCCGTGCTCGGCCCGCATGGCCATCAGCCCGGGCATCTCGTGCTCGGCCAACTCGATCTCCCGGCGGCCGAAGTCGGCCAGGGACAGGTCGGCCACCTTGAAGTCGTGGTGGGACTGGCTGGTCATAGGGCTCCTCTGTTGTGGCCGGCCGGCGAGCCGGGGCGGGCGGTGGTCCACGGCCAATGGCCCGGACCGGGCCCACCGGTGGTGGGCGCGTGCCCCCGAGAACGACCCCGGCATGGTAGCCGGTCCGCGCCGCCCGGGGCCGGGCGGGAGCGGCGCCCGGCCGGCAGCGGACCGGGCTACTCGATGAGCGGGCGGGGCGGCGGTTGGAGCGGGCCGCGGTCGAAGACCTCGAGGTATGGGGAGGGATCTCCCTGCCACGGCAGGGCGCGGATCTGGTCGGGCGACCGCCGGCCGGCGAAAGCTCGGAACAGCTCGAAGGCGCTCGTCGACACGCGGACCGGTGCCGGGGCAGGACCGATGGTGGCACCGAAGTACGGTGAGTCGAGCTCGATGCCGGGCAGCTGCCTCTCCTCGACCAGCCCGCGGATCGAGTCTTCGATGAAGGTGAGGCCGATGACCACGCTGTCGGTGTCGCGGGCCCCTGGGCAACCCATGGCGCCGCGCAGATCGTGCTCGTGGGTGCAGGCATCGAACACCAGCTGGGCGACGGCCCGGGGCGGGAAGGTACCCCCCATCGCCTCGACCCTCGGGCTGGTCTCGTTCCACGCTTCCGACAGCTGGCGGAGGCCGAGGGGTGCGAACCGCCGGACCTGGTCGTCGGCCCACGCCGACGTTCCCGCACCCTCGATGTTCCCGTCCATGATGTCGACCTCGACGCCGTACAGGTGGGCGACGACATCGGTGATGGTCCAGTCCGGACAGGCCGGGATCGTCACCGACGCGGCGTCCTCGTCCTCGATGTCCTCCAGAAGCTCGGTCAGCCGTTGGCGGATTCCGGCGTAGGCAAAGGCGGATTCAGCCGGCGTCTTCAACATGGTGTCGACCTCTTTCTCGGGCGAGACGGACGGGGCGCTCGCCGGTTTCTCGGGCGAGACGGACGGGGCGCTCGCCGGGCTCGGTGCTGGGCCTGCCTGAGGGTTCCGATGACGACAGACAGTAGGCCGCGCGCGACCCGGTCCGCTCGGTGGCGGGGAGGGCGGGCAACGGGCCGTGTCCTCCTCGACGGTCAGGGCGCGGTGACCGAGACGGTGAGCGGCAGGTCGGACGACGACTCGCCCACCGACAAGGTGAAGGTCCCCGGCGGGGTCGACCAGGCCCCGTTGAGATAGGCCTCGAACGCAGAGGTCGGGACGGACAGCGTGACGGTACGGCTCTGGCCGGCGGGCAGGGTGACCGGGGCGAAGGCCACCAGCTGCGCGGGGGGCTCGCCGGCGGCGGCCGGGAAGGTCAGATAGGCCTGCGGGACGTCGGTCCCGGCCCGCCGCCCCGGTTCGACACCCGCACGGTCAGCGCGTAGCCGCCGGTGGAGCGGCGCACCGCCAGCTTCCCGAGGGTGAAGCGGGTGTAGGACAGGCCGTAGCCGAAGGGGAACAGCGGCTGGGCACCGGTGGCGTGGTCGTAGCGGTAGCCGACGGCCAGTCCCTCGGTGTAGGTGGCGGTCAGGCCGACCCCCGGCCATTGGGCGCCGGCGTTGACGGCGGCGTTGGCATCACTGGTCGGGAAGGTCACCGGCAGTCGCCCGGAGGGGTCGGCGTCACCGAAGAGGAGGGCGGCGATGGCGGCACCGTCCTGCTCGCCCGGGTACCACCCCTCGATGACCCCGGCCACCCGACCGATCCAGGGCATGAGGCACGGGCCCCCGGTGTCGAGCACGACCACGGTGTGCGGGTTGGCGGCGGCCACGGCCGCGATCAGCGCATTCTCGTCGCCGGGGAGCGACAGCGAGGGACGGTCGAAGGCCTCGGAGCTGTAGTCGCCGGCGAAGACGACGGCGACGCTGGCCGTCCGGGCGGCGGCCACCGCCGCGGCGATCTGGTCGCTCACGTACTGCCAGCCCAGCGTCAGCGAGCTGGGGACGACGAGCGACTCGCCCGAGGGGGTGGTGGTGTCGATCGGCTCCCAGTCCAGGTGGACCTGGTAGGGGTGGCCCCCGACCAGACTACACCGTTTGCGACCATCGTCCCCGGGCGTGGCTCAGCGTGTCGGTCACCGCCGGCCTCCCGTCCAGGGTCAGTGCGGCTCGGCCGTCCCCCTGGAGGGACAGGGTGTAGAGCCCGGTCCGGGGCGGTGTGAGGGTCCCGGTCCAGGTGGCCGTGACATCCGACCACCCCGCCGGCAGCACGATCGGGGAGCGGGTCGGAGAGCGATTGGCCACCCAGGGGGAACAGCCTCCGGCCGATCGAGACGGGTCGGGGGCGCCGCTCCACCGAGACCGGCGGCCGGAGGGAGGGCAGCGGCTGGCTGGTCGACGGTGCGACCGGATCGACACGTCGACGGTGGGTTGGACGCTCTGGACCGAGTGCGGCCGCCGTACCGGGGTCGGCCTGGGTGAGGGTGAGGGTGAGCCCGCGGCCGACCCCGAGGCGGAGCGAGGATGTCCGAGGGGATGGCCGGGAGCGGCTTGGTGGTGCTGCCACCGTCCGAGTAGGTCACCCTCGTGGCCGACCCGGCCCGTCGGTGGATGGCGTTGAGCGGGCTCGACGTGAACGGCGCCAGCACCCGGAGCTGCCGTAGCCCGTCGTGGCCGGCGCCGAGCTGGCGTCGGCGCCTATGACCGCCACCGACTTCACCCGGGACCGGGTCAGGGGAAGGACCCGACCGCTGTCCTTCAGGAGGACGGCCGAGCGCTCCGCAGTGGTCAGGGCGAAGGCGGCATGGGCGGGCGAGTCGACCACCGAGTCGGGGGAGCCTCCGGGGGTCGACCGACCAGCCCGTGGGCGAACATGGCCGTGAGCACCCGGGCGACGGCGGCATCCACCTCCGACAGGGGCAGGCCGGGCTGGCCGGCGAGCGCCGCCAGCCGGACGGCGTTGGCCGGCTTGAGGAGGTCGGTCCCGGCGGCGATGGCGCCCGCGGGTCGTGCACCGACCCGAGGTCGGATCGGACGAAGCCGGTGAAGCCCCATTGGCCGAGCACCCCCAGCAGGGACCCGTCCTGGCACTGGAAGGTGCCGTTCAGCTGGGGATAGGCGCACATGACGGAAGAGACGTGGGCACCGGTCACCGCCGCCTTGAAGGGGGGAGGTAGAGCTCCTCGAGGGCGCGCTGCGCGAGACGACCGTGTCGAGCTGCGCCGCGATCCGTCTCCTGGTTGTAGACGGCGAAATGCTTGGCCATGGCCAGGGCACCGGTGTCCTGGATGCCCCGATGTCGGCCACGCCCATGGCCGACACCAGCAATGGGTCCTCACCGAAGCTCTCGTAGGAGCGGCCGCTCTGGGGCACCCGGTCGATGTTCAGGTTCGGGCCCTGGACGACGTCGATGCCCTGGCCCAGCGTCTCGGAGCCCTGCACCTGGCCGTAGGCGCGGGCGATGCTGGTGTCGAAGGTGGCGGCCACGCCCAATGGGGCCGGCAGCTGGGTCACATGGACGGCCCCGAAGGCCAACCCCTGCGGGCCGTCCTGCAGGGTCAGGGGTGGGATGCACAACCGGGCGACGCCGGCATTGAAGTTCTCGTAGTCTCCGGCACTCACCAGCACCATCTCGCCCAGCTTCTCGGTCACGGTCATCCGCCGGAGGACCGTCTGGGCCAGCTGCCAGGGCGTCTCGCCGCGGTCGATGGCCGTCTCGAGCCACGGGCAGCGGGTCGGGATGTCCGGGTTGGCGGCAGGCGTGGTACCGGACGGCTCCGAACCGGCGGGGGAGGGCTCCGAACCGGCGGGGGAGGGAGGGGACGGGGATGCGCCCGAGGGCGTCCCGGCCCCGACCAGCAGGGCCACGGCCAACGCCGTGCCGGCCAGGACCGCGGTCCGCAGCGCCGCAGGAAGTGTCCTCGGCCGATTCCGCCGTTCCGGCTCGGGGTCACTTCGGGTCTGGTTCACGGGCTCGGCGGCCAAAGATAGCGACCATGGCCGCCGCGGCGGCGGCAGACCGGAGGCCCGACGACGGCCCCGCCGGCGGTGACCGGCGGTGGTGTGTGGTAATGGTTATGGTAGTGTAATCTTGTAAGTAACACGAAGGAGGTCCGATGGCACCTACTCAGGGCAATGCGGGGAGGCGAGTGCACGGTAGCGGAGGAGGCCGCGGCCGGGCCGCGCCCGGGCGGGGGGTGGCCGGCGAGGCGACCCCGCCCGAGGACATCGCCGGGTGGCTGACCGGTCGCCTGCCGGAGGGCTGGTTCGAAGGAACGCCCGACGTGACTGTCGATCGGGACGAGATCGTGGTCGTGGGGCAGGTGGAGGCGCCGGTGGTCGCCGACGACGACGAGTCGGCCCGGTCCGCCGGCGAGGCCGGCCGGATCAGCCGGTTCCGGGAAGAGACCCGGGAGGAGCGGATGGCGATCGCCCGACAGGCCGAGCGACTGTTCGGACGAACCGTGGCCTGGGGGGCGCGGGTCGGGGACACCTCTGTCGTGTTCACCAACCTGTCCGTGCCGGTCATGACCCGGTTGCGCCAGCCCGAGCGGCGGGTGCTCGACACCCTGGTCGACAGCGGTGTCGCCCGCAGCCGATCGGACGCCTTGGCCTGGTGCGTGAAGCTGGTGGCGGCCAACACCGACGAGTGGCTGCAGGATCTGCGCACGGCCATGGAGACGGTGGAGACGGTCCGCCAGCAGGGACCGACCGTCGCCTGAGTCATCGGGGCAGGGGCGTCGAGGGTCGCCCGCCTCCCGCTGCAGCCGGTGTCTAGCCTGTCCACGTGATGCCGGTCCCCACTGCCCGAGCGTCGTTCGGGCCGTGACCCGGCTCGGTCGCCGGTCGGGGTGGTCTTCCACGGCGGCCGTGCCGGTGGCCGCACTCGTCATCGCCCTGCTGGTCGCGCCGGCCGGGGCCACCGCCTCGGGTAGTGCCGATCCCAGCTCGTGGACCGTCTATCACGGTGATGCCGCCGGCAGCGGGGCGTCCTCGGCCGTGGCGGCCGTCGCCACCGCCCGCCCGGCGTGGCGGTCGCCAGCCCTCGACGGCGCCCTGTTCGGCGAGCCGTTGGTGGCCGGCGGCCTGGTGTACGTGGCCACCGAGGACGACCGGGTCTATGCGCTCGCCGCCGCCAGCGGGGCCGTGGTTTGGTCGACGCGGGTGGGCGCGGCCGTGCCAGCCTCGTCCCTCGCCTGCGGTGACATCCAGCCCACGGTGGGCATCACCGGGACGCCCGTCATCGACCAGGGGCGCGGCGAGATATTCGTGGTGGCCGACGAGCTGGTGCAGGGGAAGGCGGCGCACGTGCTGGTCGGGCTCTCGACCGCCTCCGGCCAGGTCGAGATGACTCACGGCGTGGACCCGCCCGGGGCCACCGCCTCGGCCCTGTTGCAGCGCACTGGTCTCACCCTCGATGCCGGGCAGGTGGTCTTCGGGTTCGGAGGGAATTACGGAGACTGTTCCAGCTACCGGGGGTGGGTGGTGGCCGCCGACGAATCGGGCAGTGCCGTCCGCGACTTCGCCGTTGGCGCCCGCCCCGGCCAGGACAAGGGAGCCATCTGGATGGGCGGTGGGGCACCGGCCGTCGACGCCCAGGGGAACATCTGGGTGAGTGCCGGCAACGGCTCGGTCACCTCGTCCGGGGCCGCCTACGACAACAGCGACTCGGTGCTCCAGCTGTCGCCCGCCCTCCGGCTGTTGCAGTTCTTCGCCCCGAACAACTGGGCGGCGGACAACGCCGCCGACCGCGACCTGTCCATGGAGCCAGTGCTCGTCGATGACGGCCAGGTGGTCGTGGCCGGCAAGTCCCGTATCGCGTTCCTGTTGGACGGCGCCCACCTCGGCGGCATCGGTGGCCAACAGGCAGAGCTCGGGTCGGTGTGCACCAACGACGTCGTTGGAGGCGGGGCCGTGGTGGGGATGGTCGCCTACCTCCCCTGTACGGCCGGCATCGTGGCGGTGCGGGTGTCCTCGTCGCCGCCCGGGGTCCGGTTGCTCTGGTCCTCCAATTCCGGAGGCGGCCCCCCGATCGTGGCCGGCGGGTTGGTATGGACGATCGACGGCAACGGCACCCTGTTCGGCCTCGACGCCGCCACCGGGGCGGTCCGCCAGCAGGACTCGATCGGCGCGCCGGACAACCATTTCCCGACGCCGAGCGTGGGTGACGGCCTGCTCCTGGCTCCCTCTGCCGACCGGGTCGTGGCGTTCGCCGCCGCGGCGACAGGATCGGCCACGACCCTCCCGCCGACCGGCACCTCCACGCCGGTGCCCACGCGGCCACCGGCTGCGACCGATGCGGCCGGTCTTCCGGCGGGTGCCGTGGCCGGCATGGCTGTCGGGGCGGTGGCGGTGATCGGCGGGGCTGCCTGGCTCCTCGGGCGACGGCGGGTGCGGTCGCGTCGCGCTGGCGGCGAGGAGCGCCGGCAGTTGCCGGGCGCCAACGCAACCGGGGCCGGCTAGGTGGGTGGCGACCACTCCTTGTCGAGCAGGCGACGGACCATGGGCTCGAAAGTGGCGATGGGCTCGTTGTCGTAGTCCGGGTCGAACGACACCTCGTCGTACTTGGCGGCGAACTCGACCGTGCGGTCGTAGTAGGGACTCGAGATGAATTCGTCGCGCTCGTTCGGGTCGAGCCCGAGATGCTGACCGAAGAAGTAGACCTGGAAGACGGGATGGTGGGCGAGCATCCAGTAGTTGGGCTCGCTGATGAACGGCCGGAGGATGGCGGCGGCGATCTCCCCGTGGTTGAACGGGCCCAGCGACTCACCGACATCGTGCATCAGTGCGCACACCACGTATTCCTCGTCCTGCCCGTCGCGCAGGGCGCGGGTAGCGGTTTGCAAGCTGTGGGCCTGACGGTCGATGGGGTACTGCTCATCGCCCCGGAGATCGGTCAGCATGCTCAGCAGCAGGTCCGGGAGGTGGTGGGCGGCCTGCCGGTGCACCTCGGCGAGGATGGAGAAGTCGGCATCGCTGCCCTCGTCCATCCGCCGGAAGTGCATGCGTGAGGAGTCATCGGCCATGGGTCCACGGTACCGCCCCGTCGACGGGGAACGACGGCCTCAGTTTCGCGCCGCCACCCTCACGTCGGCGTCCGCTTGAGCGTCCCCCTCGATTGTGTGGGCATCTTGAGGTGCTTCTTCAACGGGTAAGGCGCCTGGTTGCTGTTGTTGATCTCGATCAACTGGCCCGACGAACACTCCGTGCTGATCGGGGGCGTCGTGGTCGATGGAGAGGTCACGGGGAGGCGCGGGGGCTTGGTGACGGGCGCGCCGAGGACCGGCAGGGTGGCGGTCAGATCCCCGGTCGTCGACCGGCGCCAACTCGAGAGGTTCGGCACGGTCACCCCGAAGCGGGTCTCGAGGAAGCGGAGCTGGGAGGTGTGATCGAAGCGGTCCGAGCAGACCCATCCGCCCACGCTGAACGGGGACACCACCAGCATCGGTACGCGCACCCCGAGCCCGATCGGTCCGGCCACGCCGTTGGCGTCGGCGGGCAGGGGGCTGACGGTCAGGTACTCACCGCTGGTGCCGAGCGGCGGCGTCGGCGGAGACACGTGGTCGAAGAAACCGTCGTTCTCGTCCCAACTGATGAAGAGCACGGTCTTGGCCCAGACCGCCGGGTTGGACAGCAGCGTGTTGAGCACCTGCTGGATGTACCACTCGCCCAGGGCGGCCGGTGCCGGCGGGTGCTGGTCGAACCCGATGGGGGGGATGATCCACGACACCGACGGGAGCTGCCCGGAGGCGACATCGGTGGCGAAGTCATCCGGGCCGTTCGGGGACCCGAGGCCACCGGTCACATTTGGGCCGTAGTAACCGAAGGCGTTCTGGTGGAGCGAGGTAGATGGGTTCTGGTACTGGGAGAAGTACTGCAACACGTTGTCGTTGAGCAGCAGGGACGAGGTGCTGGTGACGTCGTAGGCACTGCCGTAGGGGTTGTATGTCCGCCACGAGACGTTGGCGGCATCGAGCAATTCGGGCATGGTCGTCCACGAACAGGTGAACTTGAGCGCGGCGTTGGAGTTGGTCGCCAGGACTGGGCCACCGGCCGTACCGGCAGGGTCAAGGGTGCCCGACATCGACATGAGGCGGTTGGGGTGGGTCGGCCCGAGAACTGAACAGTGGTAGCCGTCGCAGATCGTGAACTTCTCCGCCAAGTCGTACATGAACGGGATGTCGGACTTCTTGTAGTAGCCCATGGTGTCGATGCCATGGCCCGGGCCCTCGTAGGTGGCCGAGGTGTGGGTCGAGACGAACGAGTCCATCGCCCCGCCGTTCCAGCTCTGGTGCTGGGGTGACCAGTTGTGCGTGAGGTCGTAGGTGCACTCGGCATCGGAGTTCTTCGTATCGAGATGGAAGGGCAGCAGCGTCGGGTACTTGCCACCCGGGCTGTTGGGCCAGGCCTGGGCGAAGACGCCGTTGTTGCCGGCGGGGTGGTCGTTGAAGCCCCGCACCCCCTTCATGGTGCCGAAGAAGTGGTCGAAGGACCGGTTCTCCATCATCAAGAACACGACATGGTCAACCGCGCCGAGGTCGGCACCGGCCGCTTTGATCTGAGTGGCGCGGCGAACGGTGTCGGCGGCGCGGCCCCGTCCCTGGCCGACCTTGGCCAGTCCGATCGCCGCCGCTCCCGCTACTCCGCCCGCGAGTACCTGCCGTCTACTGATGGTTTCCCCCGTCATGCGCCGATCTTGACACAGTTCCTCTTGTCTTGTCCGGGTCGCCTTCGCACGGGAATATGGTGTCGCGTCTCTCGATCGTCAATCTTGATGACGAGCTCGGGTCCCACCAGCTCGAGCGCCCACGGGCGGGTGGATGGCTAGGGTGTCCGAGGTGACCAACGGCGCGGCGCGGCCGGCCGCACCCATCACGGGACTCTCGCACGTGCAGTTGGTGGTGTCCGATCTTCGGGTCAGCGCCGATTGGTACACGACGGTCCTCGGCCTCGAGTGCCAGGCGGAAGACGTCGGCGCCGGCTACGTGGCCCTCCGCCACCGCCAGGCCCGACTGGTCATCGTGCTCAGCACCGTCCCCGAGGAAGGCACCGGCTCAGGCGACGGCGTGGGGTCGGAGGGCGCGCGACCCGGGTCGCCGGGGAGCCTCGACCATCTGGCCTTCGCCGTGCCGGACGGGACGGCGCTCCAAGCCTGGGCCGATCACCTGGCCGGGGCGGGCATTGGCCATCAGGGGATCGCACTCGAGAACGGCAATCCGTCCCTTCAGTTCCGCGACCCGGACGGCAACGCCATCGAGCTGGTCGCCGGGCTTGCCCGGCGCGGCGAGGCGCGCCCGGTCCCGCTCGACGCGAACTCGGATAGGCCTCGATAGGTCCGGCTGGGTAGAGTGACGCCACTGTCACACGTGGGTCAGGCTCCGGACGATCCGGACCGGCCGGACGGGGGAGGTGACGTCGATGACCGAGCTGCCTGATGTCATGCCGGCGGCGGTGTACCGGCGGCCGGGCGAGGTGGTGGTGGAGGAGCGGCCGGTGCCTCGGCCGTCCGACGGCGAGGTGCTGGTGGAGGTGGACCACTGCGGCATCTGCGGCTCGGACATCCACATGCTGCTGGAGGGTTGGGGCGACAAGCCCGGGCTGGTGGCCGGCCATGAGTTCAGCGGCACCATCGTCGCCCTCGGCGCCGGGGTCGAGGGCTGGGAGATCGGTGAGTCGATCGTCGGCGGGACCTCGCCCAAGTGCGGTCACTGTCGGCGTTGCCTCGAGGGGAAACCGTCGCAGTGCGAGAACCGCCAAGGCTCGGTGGTCGACGGTCACGATGGCGCATTCGCCCGCTATGTGCTGGTGAACGCGGCGGCCCTGCTTCGCCTGCCCGCCGGGCTCGGCGCCACGCCAGGCCGCCCTGGCCGAACCGCTGGCAGTGGCCCTCCACGGGATCACCCGCTCGGGCGTGGCCCCCGGCGACAGCGTGATGGTCATCGGGGCCGGCCCCATCGGGGCCCTGTCGCTGGCGGCCCTGGTGGCGCTGGGCATCGGCCCGATCACCGTCGTCGAGCCGGCCGAGCGCCGCAAGGAGTTGGCCCGGGACCTCGGTGCCGACGTGGTGCTCGACCCCGCCGACCTCGAGAAGTTCCCACCGTGGGAGCCGGAGCGGATCTCGGAGCACGCCGCCCACGTAGTTCTCGAGTGCTCCGGCAAGAAGCCGGCCATGGAGACCGGGTTCCACCAGCTGAAGCGCGGGCGGCACCCTGGCGCTGGTGGGAGCGGGCATCGAGCATCCGGCCTTCGACCCCAACCGCTTCATCCTCAACGAGCTGCATGTGGTCGGCTCGTTCATCTACGACCGGGACGGTTTCGGGCGGGCCCTCGAACTGCTGGCCTCCGACAGTTTCCCGACCGACCGGCTGATCGAGGCGGATGACGTACCGCTCGACCGCCTGTCCGACGCGCTGGTCGACCTGGCCGAGGGCCGCTACGCCGGCAAGGTGATGGTGGTCCCCCGGCTTTCCGACGGGGCCACCACGGCTCCCGCCGGGGCGGGGAGGGCGTGATGGCTCATCCCTACTATCCGACCGGCAATCCGCACTTCAACCACGTGGCCATGAGCATGCCTGCCGATCTCCTCGACGAGACCAACCGAGCCGACATCTGCCGGTTCTGGAGCGAGGTGTTCGGATTCGACGAGATCGAGGTCATGACCGAGGACCGTCACCGCCTCATCCTCTCGTGCGTCCACTGGGACCAGTTCATCTTCCTCATCGCCGAAGACGACCCGATGCGCTGTCCACGGATGGACCATTTCGGCTTTGCGGTCGGATCGATGGAGGAGCTGCAGGGGGTGCAGGAACGGGCGGCCGCATTTCGTCGAGCAGGACGACCGGGTCGACCTCATCGACCTGCACTCCGACGACCAGAAGGTCGTCACCATCCACTCGCTCTACGTGCGGTACCTGCTGCCGATGATGTGCGAGGTCCAATAGTGGGAGTTCGCCAAGTGAACGGCCGACGACGGTGCCTCGAGGTCGGCGTCTTCGTGCCCCAGGGCTGGAAGCTCGAGTACTCCGGATGGAGCGGTCCCGAGGCGTGGGCCCGCTCGGTGGAGCTGGCCCAGCTGGCCGAGGCCCTCGGCTACGACCATCTGTGGGTCTACGACCACGTGGAGACGGTGCCGCGGCGCGAGCCGACCCACGTGTTCGAGGCCTACACCATGCTGGCCGCGCTCTCGCAGCGCACCTCGCGGGTGGGCCTCGGCCAGCTGGTGACGTGTGCCTCCTACCGCAACGCCGGCCTGCTGGCCAAGGAGGCCGCCTGCGTGGACGTCTACTCGGGCGGCCGGCTCATCCTCGGGCTCGGAGCCGGCTGGTTCCACGAGGAGTACCACTCCTACGGCTACGAGTACCCGACCGACCGGGTCCGCCTGGCAGTCCTCGACGAGACGCTCGAGGTGGTCCATCGGATGTGGACCGAGGAGACGGTCACCTTCGACGGAGACCATCTGCATTTCGACGGCGCCTACTGCGACCCGAAGCCGGTCCAGCAACTGCCACCGGTACTGGTGGGCGGCGGCGGCGAACAGGTCAACCTGCGCATCGCCGCCCGGCGGGCCGACCTGACCAACTGGCAGGTGGGCCTCGAGGCCTTCGAACGGAAGTCGGGCCTGCTGGCCCAGTACTGCGAGGAGGTGGGGCGGCCGCTTCGACGACATCACCCGGACCCACGGACCCGGACTGCCGGCTCTTCGACACCGAGCGCCGAGACCCGCTGCCTGGTGCGGATCCGAGGGTGGCGGCAACCTCTGGGGCCGGGCCGTCGACCGAGCAGTACCTGGCCGACAACCTGGTCGGGACGGTCGACCAGGTGGTCGAGAAGACGCAGGCGTACGTGGACGCCGGCTGCCGGGGGCTCATCCTGTGGCTCCGCGACTTCCCCGAAGACGAGACCCTCCGACGCTTCATGGCCGAGGTCGTCCCGGCGCTCAAGGTGCCGTAGGGGCTAACCCGAGGTCTGCGTCGGGGGAGTGAGCTGGGCATCGATCTCCTTCAGGTCGAAGTAGTCCCGCCACCGCGTCACCAAACCCTCACCGTTGACATCGACCGCGGTGCATCCGTGGATCTCGATGGGGATGGTGCCTCCGAGGGTCCCTCGTCCGATCCACTCGAACGCACCACCGGCCGAGTCCCCGTGGACGCCGATGATCTCCTGACGCCAGTCGGGGAACGACGCATTGGTCATCTCCTCGATGGCGGCCAGGTCGGTCGTCGGCTCGTTGACGGGATCGCTGAAGAGCGCACCGGGCGCGAAGAGGGAGGGGAAGTCCCCGTCCGGCCCGAGAGCGGATTCCAATTGCACGGCCCAGCGTGACCAATCCATGGCCGTCACCGTACCTGGGAGCGGTGCCCCTGCAGTCCTCTCGACGGCCGTACGGCGTCCGAGCCCACCGCCCCGTAGCATCCTCAACCATCGCCCTCGAGACCGAGCACGATCCTGCCGGACCCGGCCCCACCCTTCGCTGGCAGACCGTCCCGTTGGCCGGTGCGATCTACCTTCTGCTGGCGGTGGCCACCTGGTGGAAGGTGTGGTCGACCCACCCGACGTCGGTCACCGTCTGCGGGTGCGGGGACGCGTCTCAGTTCACCTGGTTCCTGGCCTGGCCGGCCCACGCCGTGGCGCACGGTCTCGATCCGCTCTACTCGACGGCGCTCGCCCATCCCGACGGCGTCAACCTGCTGTCCAACACCAGCGTCGTGGCCCTCGGTGTGCTGCTCGCCCCCGTCACCTGGCTCTTTGGTCCGATCGCCACCCTCAATGTGGCCCTGACACTCAGCCCGGCCCTGTCGGCTCTGGCCATGTTCATCCTCCTCCGGCGCTGGGTGAGCTGGGCGCCGGCCGCCTTCGTCGGTGGCCTTCTGTATGGCTTCTCACCTCTCATCCTGGTCAGCCTGTCGAACGCCTGGTTGACCCTCGGGATGGGGGCGATCCCTCCTTTGATCGTCGCCGGCCTCGACGACCTCCTGGTGCGACAGGGGGGCCGACCCTGGGCGCGGGGTGTGGCGCTCGGCCTGCTGGCCACACTGCAGTTCTTCCTCAGCACCGAAGTGCTGTTGATCACCGCCATCGCCGCGGCCGTCGGTGTGGCCCTCGTGGTCGCCTATGCCGCCGGCCGGTCCCCGGCCGCCGTCCGCGCCCCGGCCGCCGTCCGCGCCCCGGCCGCCGTCTGGGTCCGCGCCCGCTACGCCGCGGCCGGGCTCTCGATCGCGGTGCTCACCGCGGTCGTCCTCCTCGCCTACCCGACCTGGTTCGCGCTAGCCGGGCCGGCCCACCTGTCGGGGAGCATCTGGGGTCCGAACTCGCTGGTCGCCTACTCCGGCAACTCGTGGCGGAACTACGTCCTGCCGGCTCCTCCGTCGAGCGGCGCTGCGCAGCTGTTCCACCGCTTCGGTGGGTACCAGGGACCGGTGCTCTCGCCCCAGTTCCTCGGTGTCGGGATGGTGGTGGTGCTGGTCGCGGGCTGCATCGTCTGGCGTCGGGACCGGCGCTTGTGGCTCTTCGGTGCGGTGGGGCTGGTCGCGACGGCTCTGTCGTTCGGTCTGGAGTCGGGCCGCTGGACCCCCTGGCGGGTGGTGGCCCATCTCCCGCTGCTCGAGAACATCGAGCCGTACCGGTGGGTCCTGGTCGTCTACCTGTCCGCGTCCGTCATGCTGGGGCTGGTCCTCGACCACGCCCGCGCCGCCGCGCCGCTATGGCGGGCGACGGGCATCCCAACCAGGCCGGGGGATCCGCGGTCCGATCGCCGGACCCGGGCACCCCGTTGGGCCGGAGCCGCCGTCGGATGGGCGGTGGCCGTAGTCGCGCTCCTCGGTCCCGCCCTCTACGTAGCCCGGACCATGCCCATGACCACGGCGTCGGTCGCGCTCCCCGATTGGTTCCGCACCTCCGCGCTGCACCTGGGACGCGATCAGGTGGTCCTCGTCCTGCCCGACTCCGACGTCGCCCTCAGTCCTCTCACCTGGCAGGCCGTTGACGGGATGCCCTATTCGACGGTGGCGAAGGTGGGACCGGGCGGCGCCACGGCGCGGGCCGGCAAGGATCCCGGCGGCCAGGCGGTGGTCGCCGAGGTCTCCGATTTCAAGCGCGCCGACATCGGGGCGGGTGATGTCGTCGCCGTCCGGCAACTGCTGATGGACTGGGGAGTGACCATGGTGGTGCTCCCCGTCGACCCTCTCCTTCCCCAGTACGCGCGGGTCCGGTCGCCGGCTATTGCCGCCATGTTGATCGCCGGGGCCACCGGGCGGCCCCCCACCCTCCGATCCGGTGCATGGGTGTGGTCCGACGTGCATGCCGCCCGGGCGGGACCCCCGCCAACGACCGCCCAGCTCGCCCGCTGCGCGGCCGCACCGTCGACACCCGGCACCTCGGAGGTGCGCCAGGCGGCCGACTGCGTGCTGGCCGGATAGGCCCGCCGCTGACAACGTGCTGCCCCTCGCGCCGACCGCGACGGCCCGCAGTACGCCGCCCCGGTGCCATCTCCGGCCGGCTGGCCCACGGTAGGGGACGCGGCTCTGGGATCGGTTGGCTACGGTGGCCCGGACCGACGGAAGGGGGAGCGTGGCGAGACGCCGAGAGGATGCCGAACGTGGGCGACCCGCTCTCAGCCGACGACAGTTCCTGATGGCCGGCGCGGCAACGGGTGGTGGCCTCCTCGCCGCCTGCGGCCGTTCCGCATCCACGTCGACCGTGGCCAGCTCGGCCGCGGTCGCCCCGGCCGGCTCCGACCTGGGTGCGGTCGAGCATGTGGTCTTCCTCATGATGGAGAACCGCTCGTTCGACCACTACTACGGGACGTACCCCGGGGTTCGGGGTTTCGACGACCACCCTCCCGACGACGTCGGTGCGTTCTCCCAGCCCTATCCGGCCAACACCACCCGCGCCCCGACCGGGAGGCTGCTCCCCTTCCATCTCGACACGGTGAACACCGATATCGCCGATTGCACCTTCGACCTCACCCACGACTGGGGCCCCCAACATGCCAGCCGCAACGGCGGCCGGATGGACTCGTTCGTCCGGGTCCACACCTCACGCCAGAACGAAGGCCCGGCGCAGGGCCCTCTCACCATGGGGTACTACACCAGGGCCGACCTCCCCTTCTACTACGCCCTCGCCGACGCATTCACTCTGTGCGACGCGTACCACTGCTCGGTGATGGGCCCGACCCACCCGAACCGGCTGATGCAGATGTCGGGGACCATCGACCCGGCCGGTGGGGCCGGTGGGCCGGTGGTCACGACCAACCAGTCGCCCTCAGCCCTGTTCAGCGTGCACTGGGACACGATGCCCGAGGTCTTGGAGGACGCCGGAGTGAGCTGGAAGTACTACAACCCGCCGGGGACCCTGTACTCCATCGACGCCATGCGCAAGGTCGGCATGACCTCCGACAGCGTGTTGTCCTACTTCTCGCAGTACGAGAACCCTGCCTCCACGCTCTACCAGAAGGCGTTCCTGCCCACCTTTCCCGCCGACTTCACCGCCGATGTCCGCTCGGGAAAGCTACCCAAGGTCAGCTGGATCAGCACGCCTGTCGGCTACGACGAGCACCCGCCCGCGCCGTCCTTCCTCGGTGAGTGGTTCACCGATCAGGTACTCCAGGCCCTGGTGTCCAACCCGGACGTGTGGTCGAAGACCGTGCTGTTCCACATGTACGACGAGAACGACGGCTTCTTCGACCACGTCGCGCCACCCGTCGCCCCGGCGGGTACCGCCGGGGAGTTCCTGACCGTCCAGCCCCTTCCGGCCGACGCCGACGGCGTCGCCGGACCGATCGGCCTCGGGTTCCGGGTGCCGCTGCTCGTGCTCTCGCCCTTCGCCCGCGGTGGGCGGATCTGTACCCGCACCTTCGACCACACCTCCCAGCTGCGCTTCCTCGAGGAGCGGTTCGACGTGAAGGCTCCGAACATCTCCAACTGGCGTCGCCGCGCCGTCGGGGATCTCACCGCCACACTCAACCTGGGCCGTCCGGACCACTCCCTACCCGACCTTCCCCCCACCCGGAACGATCCCGCCTACGTGGCGTCCAAGGGTTGCACCGGGGGAGATCTGGTCGAGGTCGCCACCGACCAGCCTCCCTACCCGCTGCCCTCGGTCCAGCACATGCCGGTCCAAGAGAGGCGCCGACCCGGACATTGAGCCGATCCTCCCAGCGGGGATCGACCCGACGTCGGCACACCGACCGGGCTGTTGTCTAGGAGTGTCCCGCAGATGAACCGCTTCGACCTCGTGATCTTCGATTGCGACGGAGTCCTGGTGGACAGCGAGCGCCTCGCCGTCCGCACTGAAGCGGAGATCCTGTCGGGCCTCGGTTGGCCGCTCACCGAGTCCGAGATCGTGGACCGGTTCGTCGGTCGATCGGCCCGCTACATGCACCAGGCGGTCGAGCTCCACCTCGGCCGGAGCGTCGATTGGGAGGCCGAGTTCGAGAGCCGGTACCGGAGGGTGTTCCAGGCAGAGCTGGTCCCGGTCCCGGGTGTGGTCGAGGCGCTCGACGCCATCACCACGCCAGCATGCGTGGCATCGAGCGGCAGACATCAGAAGATGGAGCTCACCCTCGGAATCTGTGGGCTCCTCGACCGGTTCCGGGGCCGGATCTTCAGTGTCGGTGATGTCGAGCGGGGCAAGCCCTCGCCCGACATATTCCTGCACGCCGCCGGGCAGATGGGCATTCCGCCGGAGCGCTGCGCGGTCGTCGAGGACAGTGTCTCCGGCGTCACCGCCGGACTGGCCGCCGGCATGTCGTGCTTTGCCTTTGCCGGTGGGGTCACCGATGCGAGGCGGCTGTCACTGAACGGCGTGACCGTGTTCGACGAGATGCGGGCGCTGCCGGACCTGCTCCTCGACCTGTGGCCCGGGGGCTCGTCGGGCGTTCCTGGACCTTCGCCCACTCAGGGGTACTGACGACCCGTCGGCAGCGCACCGTCTCCCGCGGTGGGAAGCTTGCTGGATGATCACCGCCGGCCACGCCATCGTCTATGCCGAGGACCCTGAAGCTGCTCGCACCTTCTTCCGTGACGTCCTCGAGTTTCCGTTCGTCGACGCCCACGACGACTGGCTCATCTTCAAGCTTCCGCCCAGCGAGCTGGGCATCCACCCTGCCAGCCGTCCGGGCGATCCAACCAGTGGCGCACCCTCGGGGCACCATGAGATGTTCCTGATGTGCGACGACATCGAGAGCACCGTGGTCGCGCTCGAAGCCAAGGGGGTGCACTTCGCCGGGCCCATCGAGGACCAGGGGTTCGGACGACTCGTTCGAATGACGATCCCGGGTGCGGGCGAGATCGGCCTGTACGAGCCCAGGCACCGGACGGCCCACGACCTCGGAGACTGACTCGGTGGGCTGCGGTGCCGGCGGCGCTCAGACCTCCGGGTGACGGGTGGGGCAGAGGGACGGAGGACGGCCGTGACCGACCCTTACGAATTGGAGCGGTTCGTGGCGGCCCAGGACACGGACCACTCCTTCGATCGTGCCCTTGAGGAGCTGCGTCGCGGGCGCAAGACGGGCCACTGGATGTGGTTCGTGTTCCCACAGGTTGCCGGACTGGGGCAGAGCTCCATGTCCAGAAGATTCGCCATCACGACACTGACGGAGGCGGAAGCCTATCTTGCTCACCCCGTCCTCGGCCCGCGGCTGCTCGAGTGCACCCGGGTGCTCGTAGAACAGGCCGGCCCAAGTGCCGAGCAGATGCTTGGCGGGGTGGACGCGCAGAAGCTCCGGTCATCGATGACACTTTTCATGCGGGCCGCCCCGGACGAGACCCTGTTCGGGCTGGCCCTCGACCGCTACTTCGGAGGCGTGCCCGATCCGGCGACGGACGACCGACTCTGACCCCGTCCCCAGAGCGGGCTACCGGACCTCGGGTCACGGGACCTCGGGTCACGGGACCTCGGGTCGGATGAGGCCCGGCCCGTGCCCAATGGGTGAGGATTGCCGACGGACGGCCACGAAGCATCGGTGTGGCGGTAAGTGTTCCCTCTTCTTCGGGGTGTCGCGGTGGGAGCTGGTGGACGCACACGTTCGTGCCTAGGCTCCGCCACATGGCTCCGGCCGGGGACTTCGACTACGAGGCCAATGGCTCCGGCTATGCGCTCCAGCGGAAGGCCGACCCTCGGATCGCCGCGCTGATCCACGACGGGCTCGGCACCGCACACTCGGTGGTCAACGTGGGCGCGGGCGCCGGCTCGTACGAACCGATCACTCTCGCCGTGACAGCGGTGGAGCCCTCGGCCGCGATGAGGTCGCAGAGGCCTCGACGTGGTCCACCAGTGATCGACGCGGTCGCCGAAGATCTGCCGTTCGCCAACGGCTCGTTCGATGCGGCCATGGCCGTGGTCACGGTCCATCAGTGGCGCGATCCCGACCGAGGGCTGGACGAACTCCGCAGAGTGAGCCGCGAACGGGTCGTGGTCATGACATTCGACGGCGAAGCGCTCGACGAGTTCTGGCTCGCTCGATATGTGCCTGAACTGATCGAGGCCGAGCGCCGCCGATATCCCGCCATTGACCGGATCTGCGCCAGGCTCGGAGGACGATCGACCGTGATCCAGGTCCCGATCTCCATCGACTGCTCCGACGGCTTCACCGAGGCGTACTATGCGCGTCCCGAGCTGTTCCTGCAGCGGGAGGTTCGTGCATCCCAATCGGCGTGGGGGTTCGTGGCCGCCGCGACCGTCGACCGGGCAGTCGGTCATCTACGAACTGACCTGGAATCGGGAATGTGGGACCAGCGCTACGGCCACCTTCGCCACCAGCCCACGATGCAGGGGTCACTGAGGCTCATCGTCGCCGAGGCGGTCGCGGAGCGGGCTGTCGATCCGGTCCACATCCGTCCCCATCGGGGATAGAGGTCGGGAAACCGTCGTGAACGCCCCGAACCGTTGCGAATGGACGACAGAAGGGGAAGCGCGATTGACAGGGACTGGGAGCGAGAAGTCCCTTGGTCGCACGCACAACCCAGACTGGTTCCATGAACGAAGGAGAGCGGCATGACTTGGGAAGAGGCCGGCCGTGGATGGGGTGCACACGCCACTGAATGGGCGTATCTCTGCGAGCCTTATGCACGATCGGCAAACGACGTGGTATTCGATCGCCTGGGCCTGAAGAGCGGATCACGTCTTGTCGACGTCGCCTGTGGCTCGGGATTCGCGGCAAACACTGCGAGCCGAAGGGGGGCCAGAGTGGCTGGCCTCGACGCGTCCGAACCCTTGATCGAGATCGCCCGGGCCCGAACTCCGGATGGCGATTTCCGGGTCGGCGACATGTTCGCACTGCCCTTCGATGATGACAGCTTCGACGTGGCGACAAGCTTCAACGGGATCTGGAAGGGCTGCGAAGGTGCGCTCCACGAGGTCCATCGGGTCCTGATAGGGAGCGGCCGTGTCGGGCTGACGTTCTGGGGAGACTTCGAGAAGATGGGACTGATGCCCTACTTCCTCACTGTCATTCAACAATCGCCCGAAAGCCATGTGGCGAAGAACATCGAGCAAGGTGACACGGGCCGAACAGGGGTCATCGAGGAAATGTTGGAATCGAGCGGGTTCCGGCTGCTCGAACGGGGTTCGGTGGAGGTAGTGAACGAATGGCCAGATGTGCCGACGGGGGTCCGAGCGCTTGCCGCCGCCGGTCCATCCGTGCCGCCGATTGAAGCAGTCGGATACGACGCGTTCTGCCACCGCTTGGCCGAGGCACTCGAGCCGTTGGCCGACGATCACCTGGGATTGAGGATCCGCTCCGAGTTCGGATGGGTGACGGCTGAGGCTGTCTGACGACGATGGAGGTGTGACCAAAGCATGCCGCACACAGAGCACTTTGTCAGTGGGCGCCTCTGTGCAGCCCGAATCGTTGGGGCAGGTTCACCGTCGGTTCTGCCGTTGTGTGGTCGGCGAACTGACCGCGCCTCTTGACCCCGAATTCTTCACCATTTCTTAGGTCGCCGTCATTCCACCATCCGGGTCGGGTCCTAGCCTGGTAGGCATGAGAATGCCCAAGGGCGACTCCCGTACCCGTCTTCTCGCGTCCGACGAGGGAGTGGGCCTGGGCTGTGCACGACCGGCGGCGACCGGCGGTCCCCCGCAAGGGTTGTCTACTGCCCGGAATGACCTGTAGCCGACAACATGCGAATACGGCCATGGGAGGATCGGGGATATCGCACGACGGCAGCCCTTCTTGCTGTGGCTACTTTGGCGGTGGGATGCGGCGCAACAACGGTCGCCGTCCATTCCTCAGCCAATGGCAAGGCGCCGGTGATGACCACGGCTACAACGACGACCGTCCCTCCGACGACGACGACGACCGAGCAGCCGGGCTGGACGCCTATTGCGGCAGTCGGAGGGGCGCTTGCCGTCGATACCAGACCGGTGCCACAGCCCGATGGGCACACCGTCACCCTGGTCCGATTCCGTGTGGGCCATACGCGATTCGGGTTGCACGTCGGGAGCACCGACCCCCCGGCGTCAGCCACAGTGGTGGGGCCCGACAGCGGTCAAGCGATCGGGCCCGACGAAGCGCCTCTCCTCCTGGCGGCGTTCAACGGCGGTTTCAAGGCAAACGCCGGTGCCGGCGGGTTCGAGCTCGATTCGCGAGTGCTCATCCCTCTCCAGGCGGGTCTGGCCAGTCTGGTCATCGACGCCAACGGAGCGGCTCACGTCGGAGTATGGGGGCAGAGCGTGCCCATCCCCGGCGAACAGGTTGTCAGCGTCCGCCAGAACCTGCAGCCACTGGTGATCAATGGCCAGCCGAGCCCGGCCGTGGCGAGCATCGGTGCGTGGGGCGCGACGCTCGGTGGCGGGGCCTCGGTGGCCAGGAGCTCCTTGGGCGAGGACGGGGCGGGCAATCTTGTCTTTGCCGCCAGTATGAGCGCGATACCCGGTGACCTGGCCAGCGCCATGATCGAGGCGGGGGTGGTCAACGGAATGGAGCTGGACATCAACCCGGAGTGGGTCCAGTTGGCGTACACCGGCACTCCAGGGGCTCCCTTGGTGGCCGCCATACCCGGGCAACAACGCCCATCCAACCAGTATCAACTCGGATGGACGCGGGACTTCGTCACGGTCCTGGCTGCTGGATGATCGCGGAGAGAGACGCGACCCGGTCGACGCGCGGGCCTGACGGGTCAGCGAGACGCGGCCGCCCGGCCTCACCAGGCGCGCATCAGTCAGCGGCCACCTAGCTCAGTACGTCCTTACGATTGAACCACCACCAGGCGATGGCCAAGAACACCACGACATAGGGAACCTGGAGAAGGACGCCTCGCAGCATCTCGGTCGAGTGCGCCTCTTGGAAGAACAGGTCCTGCCAGGCGTTGAGGTAGTGGGTCGGGTACACGTAGCTGGTGCCGTTGAGCGCCGAGATGTTATTCAGGATCTGGGACACAACGCCAAGACCGACACCTCCTGCCACTGCTCCAAACGCGGTGTCGGTCATCGTCGACAGCATGAACGCGAACGCAAAGTACGCAGCTTGGCTCCAGGCCACGTAGAGGGTGGCGAGTGCCAGACGACCCAGCGCATCTCCCTGTGACAGTACGGTGAGGGTAGGAGTCGTAACAGGGTGCCAACCAAACGCCAACGTACCAGCGGCCAGTCCGACCACCGGTACCGCGAAGGCGGCGAAGAGGGCCAGTCCAGCGGCAACCACCAGTTTCGAACCAAGCACGCGGTTGCGTGAGACCGGCCGAACTAGCAGATAGCGGAGGGTTCCCCAGTTTGCTTCTCCGGAAATGGTCTCACCGGCGAACAGTGACACCACGACAAGGAGCAGGAAGGCGCTCACTCCTCCCAATGCCGCTATCGGTATGTTGATCCCAGAAGCGGACAAGTCGAAGAAGCCGGGACCTCCCCGCTTCGGGGGGTTGACCTTGAAGGCGACGGTGAAGATGATGGGAATGAGGACGAGGAGGCCGAGACCTACATAGGTTCGTACCCGCCGTACCTGCTTGCGGGCCTCGACGGCGATCAACGTTGCTCCAGCAACTCGATGAAGGCATCTTCGAGTTGGTGGCGGGAAGTGATTGTCTCGACCCCGACACCGGCTCCGACCAGCGCTGCAACTACCTGTTTCCGCTCGATTCCATCGAGTTCGACCGCCAGCCCTCGACCCTCCGGCGAGACTCTGCGAACTCCGCCCACTCCTTCAAGCACGCGGTCAGCCCGAGTGACGTCGTCAACCTCCAGGTAGATGGAGGTCGACGCGCCCAACAGGTCAGCGACGGTACCCATCGCCACCAGGCGCCCCTTGTTCATTACGGCAATATGGTCACAGACCTGCTCGACCTCGTTGAGCAGGTGGCTGGAAAGGAGGACGGTCGTCCCGTCCGCCGCCACGCGCCGGAGGATCTCACGGGTGTGTCGCATCTGCTGAGGATCGAGCCCGTCCGTGGGCTCATCGATCACCAGCAGATCCGGGTCTCCCAACAGGGCTTGGGCAAGTCCAAGTCGCTGACGCATACCGTGGGAGTAGGTCCTGTACTTTCGGTCGACGGCATCACCGAGGTCGGCGATATCGAGCGCCCGCTCCAGATTGGCAGCCGACATGGGCGCACCCCCAGCCCTCCAGAACAACTCCAGGTTCTCGCGTCCCGACAGCTGGGGCACGAATCCGGGTCCCTCCACGAGGACTCCGACGCGGCGGAGGATCGAAGCGCCTGGCTTGATCAGGTCACCGAAGATGCGGACCCGGCCCGAGCTGGGCCGGATCAGCCCGACCAGCATTCGCATGGTGGTTGTCTTGCCGGCACCGTTGGGACCGAGCAATCCGAACACGCTGCCGCCTCCCACTGTCAGGTTCAGGTGGTCGACAGCCAGCACGTGGCTCTCGTAGTGCTTGGTGACGTCTTCGATGACGATCGGATCAGGCTTCACAACCCTCCCGGTATGACGGTCCGAGGTCGCATCCGACAGAGCTCATTGGGGATCAGGACCGCAGGCTACCCGACAGCCAATTCAAGGTGGTTCGGCTCATCACCGTGGATGCAGCCGGCGCGGCGTGTCACCAAGTCGCCACAGACGAATGCAAACGCCAAGCCAGCGGCAGCGAAGGCATCCCTCTTCCCTATCGATCGGGAGCTCGCCAGGCTGACGACGATATCGAGCGAGTCGCTTGCCAACGCCATCGTGCTCCAGCGACGCACCTCTCTCGCATCGTCGGACATCGCCGCGGCCACGGTGCCCAGGCCCAGCACGAGGTCTCTGACGCCGATCGTTCGCATGAGCAGCAGAGAGGTAACCGTCGGTGACTCTCTACCCGACAGCCGCATGGGTGCTCCCGGCGCAATGATCAAGGCCACGCCGACGGAGGCTCGAAGCCATCCCATCGCCGTACTGCTCCCGAAGGACATTGGCGCAGCGTAGAGCAGAGACGTGTTCCCACCGCTCCGGACCATCAATGGCCTTCGGCCGTACCGGGATCCATCCGATGACGGGGGGTCGAGACGTGCTGCGTTACCCTTGGGCGGAGGTCGAAATGCCGGAGATGCGATTCAACCACATGGAGCTTTCGTTCCCACCCGGAACCCTCACTCAGGAGTTCCGCGATGACGTTGATTCGTTCTACTGCGGGGTATTCGGCTGGAGTTCGCTCGACACAGAAGTGGTCGGACAGTCATGCCACCTGCTCCAACCGGACGACGGCCAGTTCATCTTACTGGCCGAGGGAAGTGAATCCATGTCTTCGCCCGGCTACGACCACCTCGGACTGCTCATGGACTCGCGCGGCGAGGTCGACTCCATGCTGGAAGAGTGCCGGAGTTTCCAGGAGGAGGACCCACGTCTCCGCATCAAGGAGTATGAGGACCTGATCAGTCCGGCCATAACCGTCCACGCCTTCTACGTGAAGCACCTCCTGCCGATCTGGTTCGATATTCAGTGCATGGAGCGGCCGGCGGGACGCGAACCGCGCCGCCGCTGGCAATACTGCTGAGGTTCACAATCATTCTGGTTTCGGCGGACATCCCAAGCATCGATCAGCTCGTCGCCTGTCACGGCGATTCGTGCGCCCCGAACGCAGGGGACGATTTCTCCGATGTCGGGTACGGTGGTGGAGATCGGCTCTCGGGCGGTAGGCGGCCGCCTCTGCACGGACTGACGATACGGGGGAAGTGGCAATGGATGGGTTTGTGCTGACAGTCGAACGAATGATCCGGGCTCGACCCGAGGCAATATTCGACGTCTTGGCCGACCCGACGAAGCATTCGCTCATTGACGGTTCGGGCATGCTCCAGGGTGCGAAAGAGGAAAGATCGCAACGGCTCGCCCTGGGGACGACCTTTGGCATGGCCATGAAGCTCGGAGTCCACTACTCGACGGTGAGCACGGTCGTCGAGTTCGAAGAGAACCGCCTCATCGCCTGGAAGACAGGCCCCAAGGGCAAACTCGAGCGATTCGTGGCCGGGAGGATCTGGCGTTACGAACTCGAGCCGCGCGACGGCGGCACCCTGGTTCGTGAGAGTTGGGACATCACCTCCGACCACCAGAGGAGCTTGCTCAAGCTCGGAGACATCTACTCGAACAAGACTCGTCGGGACATGGAGCTGACTCTGGCCCGTCTCGACGCATTGACTACCTCGTCGGCCGGGGCAGACGAATCCTCCTGAGGCTCACCAACCGCATCCGGGTCGAGAGGCCAAGGACCTGAATACGGCGGGTCGGAGTCGGGGCTAGGACAGGATCTGCTCCAGAGCGGTTCGGATCACCCACCCGCCAGCGCGGATGTATCGCGGTAGGCCACCTCCAGCTCGGCGCCGTCCGGATCCCGGAAGAACACAGAGAGCAAGGCCGGTCCGAACCGGGTGATCTCTCCCGGTGATGCCCCCAGCTCGACGAGACGATCCCGGATCTCCATCAGAGTCTGCTCCGAGTCGACGGCAATGGCGTAGTGGTCGATCGGGCCGCGCCCACCCATCTTGGCTCGGTCCCCGACGATCGAGCCCGCTGGGACTTCGAACACGTTGAGGGCGCTGTCGCCGCCCATGTTCACGATCGCCATCCGTGGGTGATCACCCTCGGCTTCCGTGATCGTGACGACCTCGGCGCCGAAGATCTCCTGGTAGAACGCCAGGTAGCGCTCGAGATCGGGCGTCATCGTGGCCACATGATTGAAGCCCTGAGTCTTTGGATGTCCGGGCATCGATGCCTCCGATCTGAACCTGATCCACAGGGTATCGAAATGACGTCGGCGGAATCGGAGCGGCCCGGGCCCCTCTTCGCGCTAGCCCGACGGGCACGAAAGCCCGAAGTCGGTGAGAACCTGCATCGGAACGTTCGCCGATCCGCCGGGACATCCGACATGCTCTGATCCGGGTCCCGCTGCTACGTGCCATGAGCCGCCCACATCCTGGACGAACCCGTACCCGGAGCCAATCGTCGGGTCGTGCACGGTCCATTGGGCCCAAGCAGCGTTCGAGGGATCTGGCTTCACGGTGAACGCGCTGGCCGGCTCGGTCAGCTGGCTGCATCCTCCCTGGCATCCGCTGGCCAGATACTGCTGGAGCAACCCGATGATCGTCGGGGTTGGATTTGTGGTCGTGGTCGCGGTCGTGGTCGTGGTCGGTGCCGGGGCCGGGGCCGGGGCCGGTCCACGGGTAGCGGGAGTCATCGGCCAACTCCGGTCGTCGAAGTCATTCAGAATCGCGGTGCAGAGGGAGTGCTGAGGATCTGGCAAGACGCACGTCGCTTCGGCCGCCGACGCCCCCCGTCCGGCCGCCGAGGGTACGTAACTCAGAACGGCTATTGCCGAGTAGGTCCCACCAGACGGCATGGCGCTGCCACTGACGTGTGGCGGGTCTTCGATCTTCACGAGTCGGTTGATGCTGCCCTGCGCACCGTCTGTGTACGCAACCGTCTCGGACGGAGGTCGGACGGCCTGGCAGGAGTAGCCATTGTCGGCAAAGTCGCGTTGGGCGGATGGGATCAACGCGCAGACCATCTGGAATGCACACCCCTGGCAGGCCCCCGAGGAGTGCGCAACGATGCCGCGGAAACCGATCGCCGGTGTCGTCTGCGGCGCTCCGGCATCGCTCCCCGGTTCGGACACGACGATGGTGATCCCACCGTCGGCCGCCACAACCACGTGGCACGACCAGTGCTTTGGTGCGAGCACGGGCGAGACCGAGCGATTGGCGTCGCTGTAGAACGAAAGCTGAGAGGCCAGATCGGGCGGCAAGCTCGTCGCCATCCGGCTCGCCACGCTACTCGGCGGGGTGCCGGAGACGCCGTATGTCGTGGGGCATTCCGCTACCGGAAGGTCCGCGGGGATTGAGCCCCCGACAGTTGGCTTGGTGGTCAAGGGAGTTCCACCATGGGTCTGGGTCGACCGGAGGCCAACGGTCAACCCGATGACCCCACCGGTCAGCAGCAGGACCGCGATAACGATGAGCGCGACCACCTTGCGGTTCGAGGAGGCGGCCTTGCCCGTCGTGCCGGGCCGGTCGGTCGGTTCCAGTCGAGGATCCCTGGCGGTCTCGGTCATCGATGTGACCGCGTGAGGGCCCGGCTTCGGGCCTTCGAGCGACATACCGCAATTTCCGCACAATGAGCCATCGGTGCTGGCTGGCGTGCCACAACTCGGGCAAAGGCGATCACTGTCGGCCATGCCACCGTCCTCGGACACTCCGCCTCCTCAAGCGCTGGAGAGTTGGTCGGCACAAACCATTGGGGGCTTGAGACCACGGACGGCCAGTCCACGTCATGACGGGAGCGAACCCCAGAGACGAACGTACCTCGTGTTGCGCGCCTGCGTTCTGATCACCGGGTGGGTGAGCCCGTGGGTCGTTCACGGCTGGCCCTTGAGGTGGGCCAGTCAGAACCTAGACTTGGCCGATGTCCCCCCCGGTCGGTCCGGCTCCTCCGGACCCGAATGACCCCGACCAGTGGGACTGGGGAGCAGATGACGATGCGGATCGCCCCCGCCACCCCGTCGTGCGGCTGATGGTGGTGGTGATCATCGTCCTGGGGCTCGTGCTGCTGCTGGTGGCCAGCGTGCTCTAATCGGTGTGGGTACGACGACGTATGTCGGTCCGTTCCACCGGGTAGGAGGACGTCTCGACATGCCCACCGGTCCGACGGTGCGGACGACGACTGAGGAGGACCGAGGCGACGTCATGGAGCTGGTGCGAGACTCGACGTTGCCCCCCACGTGCGCTAATGGGATGATGACACCGAGCCGGACGGTGGCTCAGGCCCGGGGGTGGCTGCGCAGGTGAGGCGCGGCAAAGGATGACTCGAAGATGACCGAAGGACTGATGCCGGCAGCGTTTCTGGGGCATGGGAGCCCGATGAACGCACTCGACCGGAACGGCTATACCGAGGCATGGCGCTCGCTCGGTACGAGCGTCCCGCGACCACGGGCGATCCTCGCGATTTCCGCCCACTGGTACGTCAATATCACCGCCGTTACGGCGATGGACCAGCCCAAGACGATCCATGACTTCTACGGATTCCCGGACGAATTGTTCGCCGTGCAGTATCCCGCACCGGGTGATCCGGCTTTGGCTGAAGAGGTGGTCGAGGTGGCCAAACCGACCTGGATAGGCCTCGATCGTGACAGCTGGGGAATCGACCATGGGTCATGGTCTGTACTCGTACACGCCTTCCCCGAAGCTGATATTCCGGTCGTTCAGCTCTCAATCAATGCCGAACAGCCATTCGACTATCACTTGGAGCTCGGGGCCGAGCTGGCACCGCTTCGAGAACGCGGCATATTGATCATCGCCAGCGGCAATGTCGTCCACAACCTTCATCGCATCGAGTGGAGCCACCCTGACAGTGGGTTCGACTGGGCCCGCCGCTTCGATGAGGCGGTCAGAGAGTCGATGACTGGATCGCCGGGAGATGTCATCGCGCTGCAGGATCATCCCGACTTCCAGAACTCGGTCCCCACACCGGACCACTTCATACCGCTCCTGTACCTGGCGGGGTTGGCAGAGGCGCAGGGGTCCACCGTCGATACCTTCGTGGAGGGGTTTGCCTACGGGTCATTGTCGATGACCGCCTATACCCTCGACGCACATTGCCCTGAGCGGGGGCCCTCCCATGGCGCGGCTCCGCTGCCGAGTGCGGACTCTGTCCCAACTGATGAGACCAATACGTGATCCCTGCCACCGACGAGCGAGATCGGGCCCGATCGGCGATGGTTGTCGGAAGAATCAGCCAAGGCACCACTGGTGGTGCCGACCCAGTTGCCGAGAGCGCGAATCTCTGCAGGTTGAAGCCATTGGCAGCAGAATGACCGCGTGCCACGGGGGGACGGGTCGACCGAATGAGACGTCGACGAGCCATGCAGCGCTGGCGTGCCGAAGCGTGGCCGATCCTCACTGCGCTGATGGTGGCGGAGGACGATCTCATTTCCAGAGCAGAAGAACCTGCCGTGCTGATCAGGGCACTTTGTGATCAGCTCGACGCGGCCGTCCGGCACGCCCAGGTGTGGCTCGGTGTTCACCGTTGCCCTGATGCCCAGTTCCGGATCTACTGCTACGAGCTGATCTCCGCTTCTCGTGGGCTGGGGGCGATCATGCAGATGGTTGCCAGGGAATCCCCAGAGGGAAGGTGGATGGGCAACCGCGCCCTGACGGACAAGGTCGGACTCAACCTCGTCGACCGAATCGAACAGGCGACGAAGGCTCGCGCCTATCTTCGGCAGTGGAGCATCTGAGGCGAACTCTCAGAACGGATCTCTCGCCATCTGCCACATCTGTCGCTGCGGCAGCCTCGGACTCGCGGCCAGGGGGGACATGCGACACCAATGGCGCTGCCAGCGCGTCAGCACCACGTCTGTCGGCATGCATCCGGTTCCCGGTATCGCCCTGCCAATGACGCGTCTCGGCCGCCGCAGGGGGGTCGCGCGGAACGAGGGACAGCAGGCCGGTGAGCCCTTCGGGATTGGAGCAAGTGGCAGCCACTCCTGCCGGGCGCAGATGCCTTTCTCTTCTCAGGCGGTAGCGCTACCGTTCCAAGCGTGAGCACACCCCGAATCACCATCGTGGGAGGCGGCAGCACGCACTGGACTCCCAAGCTCCTCGTCGACTTCGCCAACACCGATGTGCTACAGGACGTGGATGTGACCTTGATGGACATCGACTCGGGCTCGCTTCCCCTGATGGTGGAGGTCGCTGAGCACATTGCGAAGACCCGCAACATCGGGTTGTCAGTACGCCCCACGACCTCCATCGGAGATGCGCTGGCTGGCGCCGACGTCGTAATCATCGCCCTGTCGGTGGGGGGATTCGACAGCATGCGGCACGATCTCGAGATTCCCGCCCGTTACGGCGTGCGCCAGCCGGTGGGCGATAGCGTCGGACCCGGTGGCATAGCCCGCGCCCTGCGGAGTGTGCCCGTCGTCACCGAGGTAGCTCAGGCAATGGAGCACCACTGCCCTGAAGCGCTCCTTGTGAACGTGAGCAATCCCTTGACGGCGCTTTGTCGTGCGGCGGGCCGCGTGTCGAACGTCAGCGTTGTGGGCTTGTGCAACGAGCTGGTCGGCCTGAAGTTCTCGATGAGCCTCCTCTTCGACGCTCCTATGCACAAGGTGGACCCCGTTTCTGCCGGAGTGAACCATCTCCCGCTCGTGACCGAGCTGGGGGTCGATGGTGAGGACGGGTTTGCCCTCCTGCGATCGCTCCTCGAGGATCCATCGAGCCACGGTGGGGAACCGATCTGGATGGAACCGGTTGAGGGAATGCACTGGAAGAAGGTGTCCGATGGTGAGACCTGGACCAAGGCCGACGTCATAGCGAACAATCGTCTCAAGTTTGAACTCTTTCAACGCTTTGGCGTGTTGCCGGGTGCGTCCGATACTCATGTCGCCGAGTTCTTACCCGGGTTCGTGACCTCGGCATCCGACTTCGGGAGGGACTGGGGCGTGCACCACTACGGTATTCACGGTCACATGCAGGACAAGGCAACGGATGACAAAGAGGTGGCGGAAATGCTCGGCAGCCGCGAGATCTCGCCGTGGCCCTCGGGGGAGCTTGTCGCAGAGCTGATCGGAGGTATTGCAACCGGCACGGAGCGTCAGATACCGATGAATCTGCCGAATCGTGGCCAGGTCGAGAATCTCCCTCACGACGTCGTGGTCGAATGCATCGGAGTGACCGGTGCTTCGGGTGTTCAACCCAGGGACACGGCGAATGTCGGATCGGTCCTTGGAGAGTACTTGCGCCAGATCACGACTTCGCAGGAGCTCACGGTCGAGGCCGCGTTGACGGGAGATCGGACACGAGTGATCGAGGCCATGCTCACCGACCAGCTGGCCGGGCATCTTCCCTATGAGAGCGTCATCGCCATGACCGATGAGCTGCTGGCGGCAACGGCCCAATGGCTCCCCCAATTCCCGTCCTCGTCGAGAGCTGGGGCCATCGGAACCGATTCAGGCGTAGCGTTACCATGAGGCAGTCGAGGTTGACGAGAGGACCGGGGACATGGCCCTTGAGGTAATCGGCGCTGGTCTGGGCAGGACTGGTACCACTTCATTGAAGCAGGCGCTGGAACAACTTCTGGGTGGCCCCTGCTACCACATGTTGGAAGTTCGAGAACGTGCGACTGACCCCGACGCGTGGGGTGACGCCTACGAGGGACGCCTACCGGTATGGGACCGCATCTTCGACGGATACAGGGCGACAGTGGACTGGCCCGCTGCCCCGTTCTGGTTCGAGATGAGCAACGCATTCCCTGATGCCCTCGTCCTCTTGTCGGTGCGGGATCCGGACGTCTGGTGGAGGAGCGCCTCACAGACGATCTTTCCCGCGCTCGCGACGTACTTCGCTCCTGACGCTCCAGACGACGGTTGGACCCGGATGGGTCGGGGGATGATGGCGGCATTCACGCCGGGGTGGCAGGACGAGGCGTCGGCCAAGGCGGCGTACCTTGCTCACAACGAACACGTCAGAACAACCGCGCCGAACGAGCGCTTTTTGGAATGGCGGCCCGAGGAGGGCTGGGAGCCGATCTGTTCTGCCCTCCGCCTCGATGTTCCTGACCAGCCCTTTCCTCACACCAACACCACGGCCCAGACCCGAAGTGAACTGGGAATGGACACTGAATAGGAAGGGTCCCCGCCGAACGCCTATGTCCTCAACGGGCGGGTTTGGTGTCCTGACAGCCGGGCCTCCTTGACTTAGGTCCGAAGATCCGCCGCGGGTGGCGTGACATCTGCGGCAGCTCGCTCGACTTCTTCGAGCCGGCCGGCTTCCCAGAGAATACGAGGCGAGCCTTGGCCTCGTACGTTCCCCGACTCCCACCAGCCGACGATGCCCTTGTCGCTGTGCCCGCTGAGCTTCAGTGCCAGAAGCAGCCATTCGGCTCGTACCGGGTCTTTGACGGCTTGCATCAGCATGGTTGCTGAGCTTTCTGTTCAGGCCCCTCTGACACCGCCGGGCACACCACCAAACGGGAGGTCGACCGCTCGATACCCGGCGCACCAATGAATCGGCGCGAGCGTCGCTCACCTTGAGGGGCGTCGGCCTGGCGGCTTCTCCACCGCCTAGAAGAAGCCCAACGCTGGCGAGGCGAAGCTTCTCGCTCCGATGTATCGTGCCCTGGCTAGCGGAACCCAGGGGCAGGTTGGAGGATGGTTGTGAAGCTCAAGTGCGTTGCCTCCCTGATGGTCTGCGCGACCGTCGCCCTTTGGCTCCTGCCGGCCGGTGAAGCGATGGGGTCACCGCTCCATACGGCTGTGACCTCGGCCGGTCGACCATACCGAGTTGCGTCTTTGAGCGAAACCTTCGTCGACACCAGCAGAGCGACTCCGTCGAACGGTACTTACCCAGGTAGTTCGGAGCGGGTACTTCCGACATTGGTGCTCTACCCTCATCAGCTGGAGGAACGTAGACATTTCCCACTCATCGTGTTCTCTCATGGATTCACTGCCAGTGGACCGTTGTACGCCTCGGTGCTGATCCCTTGGGTGGCCCACGGGTATGTCGTCGCCGCCCCAACCTTCCCGCTGTCCTCGGGAGGCGCACCCGGTGGCCCGACGGTCGCGGACTATCCGAATCAGCCGGGGGATGTCAGCTTCGTCATCACCCAGATGATTCGACTCGGCAATACGGAGGGCTCCCCCCTGCACAATCTGATCGATCCGCAGAGCATCGGGGTGGCTGGTCACTCACTTGGAGCCATCACGACCCTGGGTGTGGCTGACAACAGCTGCTGCAAGGATCACCGCATCGATGCCGCTGTTTCCATTGCTGGAATCGAATTGCCGTTCCCAGGAACGTTCTTCAGCGGCCAGACCGCTCCCCTCCTCCTCATCCATGGCACGTCCGACAAGACAGTCCCGTACTCCGCCAGCCAAACGCTGTTCGCCGACTCCCGATCACCGACGTTCTTCCTCACCCTGGAGGGTGCGCCCCACACGGCCTTCTTTGATCCATGGGGACCAGTGATCACCAACACCGTGCTTGGCTTCTTCGACCGATACCTGAAGCACAGCTCCACGGTCCATCAGATCCTGAGATCTGGCACGATGCCCGGTGTCTCCTCGATTCAGTTCCGAGCGGAAAACGACGTCGTGCAGCCGGTGTCACCGATGCCCGATCGATCGCATCCTCGGTATCGCTCGAGACCAGTGCTTGCCGGATCCTCGTCGTAGGCCCGAGGCCGCCCGCCAAGGCCCCGGTCGAAGCCGGGTATCGCAAGAGGGAGAAGGGTGGCCCAGGATCCAGGGTGATACCGCTTCTCCGACGGGGAGGAGTCCCTGCGACAACGTGGATGCCCCGCCCTTGTTGTGGGTCGGTGCAGTCCCGACGAACGAGGTGGACTTCCTGTTCTGCCCTCACGACAGGTCGAGGTTCTCCCCGTCGGCGTCAATGTGGGTAGTTCGCTACGAGGCTGTGGATCGCCCCGGAGCCTACCGCGCAGGTCGCGGACCTCGTCCCGCCGGCCGACTTCGAGACTTTCTCATTTACCAGGCATTCCCGTGATTGGAGTAGACGGCCACCAGTGCGGGGGACCACGCGATCAGACCATGTCGCACGGTCGACGATGTCACGGTGTCGCAGAACGAGCGATCCTGTGATAAGACTCGCGCTTCTGTCGTGCCATGTTCGCAGGCCACGTCGTGGTGGCGAGGAGAGGGGAGCAGGGATGGAGCTCGTGGTTGTTGGAGCTGGCGTGGGCCGGACCGGTACTCATTCCCTCAAACTCGCGCTCGAGCAACTGTTGGATGCGCCGTGTCATCACATGCTCGAGATCCTGGGCGACCCGACCCAGGTCCCCGCGTGGATCGACGCGATCGAGGGTCGTCCTGTCGACTGGTCGGCGATGCTGGACCGCTACCGGGCGATCGTCGACTGGCCGGGCTGTTCGTTCTGGGCCGAACTGTCCGCGGCGTATCCCGACGCGCTCGTGCTGCTATCAGTGCGTGATCCGGAGGACTGGTATCGCAGTGCAACGAACACGATCTTCTTGACGTTCGACAACATGCCGCCCGAGATCGCACCGTGGATGGACGCGATGCGAAAGCTGCTGCGTGACCGGTTCAGCGACCGATTCGACGACCCAACCGCAATGATGGATGCCTTTGTGCATCACAACGACACGGTTCGCGCCGAGATCCCGGCCGACAGGCTCCTCGAGTGGACTCTCGGGGAGGGATGGGAGCCGATCTGCGAACGGCTCGGGCTCCCCGTCCCCGCCGAACCATTCCCGGTCACCAACACAACCGATGAATTCCGCGAAATGGTCGGAATACCGCCCCTTCCTTGAATACGACGTTCCTTGGAGTATCGCCGTGAGTCAGTGTCGAGTCGCCACGGCCAGAACATGTCCTAGCACCAATTCATCTTCATGCTGTTAGGCGCCAGCGCTCCCGCTCGTAGACAGCAGCGCCGTCCTCGGGACGACATCTACTCGTGCTACCAGGTGTCACACATGATTCAGACCCGGTGGGTCATCCGAGGCGCGCGATGGCTGTAGCCCGATCCTCGAATCCTCGGATGTCGGTGATGCGCCCACCGTGCACAGTGAGCACTTGCCACCGATCGAGGTTGCCACCTGCGACTTCGGCGGCCTGGTTCCCGTTGACTCTCAGTCCGACGAGAATCTTGTCGTTGCGAACGACGGTCTCTGTGACATCTGCCCGCACCCCGTTCGCCCGGCCGCGGCGGTACCAGGTAAGAACTTCGTCTCGATTGTGACACCCGGAACTCACGTCATCCGGCGCACCCCAGGCGACATTCGGGTCCAGTAGCTCGCGGTAGCCCGACAGGTCTGCCGTCTGGAGCGCCGTCTGAACCGACGCTGCGATCTGTTCGATCTGTGACGAGTCAGTTGACACTTGGCCTCCCATATCCGGGTGACGGACTCGCCGGGAATGACGCAGAATTGGGCCTAGGTCGGGACAAGAGTGAAGGTAGCGACATCGGTGACAATCGCATTGTCCTCAGCCATGTTGCTGATCCGGAATCCTGCTGACCCAGCTTGGGCCAAGCCGAACACGTCGGGTCCGTCGTAGCGCATCGTGATCGTCTGCTCACCGAACTGCACGAGCAGGACTGGAGATTGAACTGCGGGGAGGTGTGCATGGCATGGCAGTTCCGCCGTACTGGGTAACAGCATTGGGAGCAGTAGTGAGACTGAACCCATCGCCCGTCGGGCCGGACCCTAATGACAGAGTGCCCACCACATCTAGTCCCGAGTGGGGTCGGGAGCGGCGCCAGGGGCACCGACTGAAGGCACGATCTGATTGACGCGGATTGTGGCGACCAGATGGACGGGACTTCCGGGAGTGACAGGACACCCTGGTCCAGGAGTGACACTGAGGTAGTAGTAGTCATTGGGTGGGCCCGGTGAGCGGAGAGCTGTGGTCATAGTCGCGTGGCTGGTCCGAGGTGGATTGGCAGACGTTCGGCGCCGGCGCGGCGTGCAAGGGTGTGAGGGGATCTACCGCCAGAAACGATCCCGCCATCAGCGCGGACGCCGTCAGCAGCTGAACGGGTGGCGAGCGAACTGGCGGGCTCGAGAGTGCGCATGGCGTTTGGTCATTGGCAAGATTCGTCCCCATTTCATTCGCTTGGGCGGACGGCAGGTACTTCTAGGCTAACGAATGAAGCTCACCTTGGCGATTGTGAAACCTCCGACGAGTTGCCCAGCGACCTCTTGTTTGACGGCCCGAGGGGGTGCCCGGCCGGGACGGAGGCGAGTTCAGGAGTAGCAGGCCACGCCCCCGTAGTCAGCTCCAAGGATTGCCGACCGCGAAGAGCCTCAAGACGCGGGACATGCCCGCGAACGGGACCGAGAACTCTCGATCCATTTGAACCGGGATGTGCCGCGGTTGCTTCGATCTGGTCGTGTCCCGAGGATCCTCGAACGGCCGACTGGGCGGGACGCCCAAATTGCCCCGAGCGACACATTGGGAAAGCTGAGGAGGCTAGGGAAAATGGGTACTGCCAAAGCCTCGTTGGTAGTTTGACTCGCCGAGACTCACCCCGCATCGCACGAAGAGAAGATTGGTGCAGACACTGGAAACGGCAGACGGCCCGCAGGTGGCATACGAGGTCGGTGGCTCACGCGATGGGGTTCCGGTGTTCTTCCAGCATGGAACGGGTGACTCTCGACTGTGCAAGCATCCCGACGATTCGGTCACTGCCGAGGTGGGAGTGCGACTAATCACGGCGGATCGACCGGGCGCAGGCGGATCCTCGCCATTCAAGCACCGCAGCATTCTCGATTGGGTTGCTGACGCCGAAGCCATAGCCGACAAGGTGGGGATCGAGCGCTTCGTTGTCGCGGGTTATTCTGGCGGCGGACCGCACGCTATGGCCATTGCTGCCAAGCGGCAATCGTGTGACCAAGGTAGGAACGGCCGCCTCGATTGCCCTTTCGACGATCCCGGAACCAAGGGGATGGTCAAAGACAAAGACCTCAAGACAGTCTTCAGACTTGCTCATGTGAATGGCGGCACTTCGGAAATGAGCGGGGTGCCGCGATCGCGATAGTAAGCAGCCGACGCTAGGCGGGCCGGAATCTGCCCCACCGATCCGGCGACGCTCCTATCAATGTCAAGCCCTGCACGGGGCTTCGAGGTTGAGACAGCGGACACAACAATGATGAGCCACTCGACAAGCGAAGGCATGCTCTTACGAAGTCACACGTCTCTAGAAACAGAGCCCGAGGCGTGGGTCGGCGGGTCGCCGGGAAGTCAGTCCCGAAGGACGACAGTTATGGGGTGAGCCAGACCCACACCACGGGGCTTCAGCCGCGAGGGAGGTAGCGATAGGTCTCGCGGGCGATGTAGCGCTGGAGGATCCGGATGACATCCCGCTTGGTCTTTCCATCCTTCACCCGGCGGTCGAAGTAGTGAGTGGTCTCGGGGTCATGGGCGATCCGGACCATGGCGATCCGCCACAGGGCGCTGTTGGCCTGTCGGTCGCCGCCGTCGTGGCGTCGAAGGTGTCCGGCGTTCTTCCCCGAGTCGGCCGGCACCGGAGAGACACCGCAGAGGTGGGCCCAGGCGGCCTCCGAGTGGAGCCGCTCGGGGTTGTCGCCGGCGGCCACCAACAGAGCGGCAGCGGTGTCGGGTCCGACGCCGAACAGGCCCAGCAGATCGGGGGCCGTGGCGATCAAGAGCGACTCGATCTTCTCGTTCAGCTCGACGAGTTCGTCGTCGAGCGCCTGGATCCGGTGAGCCAGCGAGGAGAGGGATGCCTTGGTGGCCGCGGTCACCGGATCGGCAGATCGACTGGGTCGGAGCTTTGCTCCCTCGGCGACGAGGGCCGTGACGCTCAGACCCTTCAGGCGGGCATGGAGCTGGTCAGGGGCGGGATTCCCAGGTGCCGCATCTGGACGATGGCCTTCACCCGGGCCTGGCGGGCCGAGCGCTTGGCCACCACCAACACCCGGATGGCCTCGATGGGTCCGTCCATGGTCTTGCCGGCACCTGAGGCCCGGCCACTGAGAGCCGCCCGAGCCGCCTCGATGGCATCGAGGGGGTCGGACTTGCCGTGGTTGCGCCGGGCCTGACGGTTGGGTCGGTTGACCTCGACCACGTCGATGCCCCGTCGACGAAGGAACCGGGCCAGTCCGACCCCATAGGAACCGGTCCCCTCGACCCCGATCATGGTCACTTCACCGAAGCCCTCGAACCATGAGAGCAGTGCTTTGTAGCCTGCGGCGTTGGCTTCGAACGGTTCGGTCCCGATCAGCCTGCCCAGCGGGTCCAGGGCTGCAGCCAGGTGGACGTCCAAGTGGGTGTCGACACCACCGGTGATACCGGGCGCGGCTTCTACGATGGTCATGGCCATCCCTTCCTTCCTTAAGCGGTTGAGGGGTGGCACTGCCGTCCCCGATCGGAGTGACGGGCGGTCCGACTTGTGGCGCAAGCCGGACCAATCACCCAACCTCAGAGACGGGGCGTGCCGTTGTCAATGTGCGCCTGGAAGAACTCAGCCGACGACGTCACAAGACGCCCCAGAACACCAAGTCAGGCAGAATCTCCCAGTGCTCCCGAAGCTATTGAGAACCAGCAGTCAAGCGGTGGACCCTGCGGGACATTGTCATTGTTATGGGATAGCCAGACCCACTCGGCCTTCTCTTGCTTCGCGGCGATCAAGTTGCCGCGGGGGGCGATATGGGCATGTACGTATAGTTCGACGCACTGGGGCGGGACTTGGAGCGGATGCCAAATACCAGTAGGACGATACCGATGGCCAGCACGACTAGACCTCCGATCAGGAGGCCGATAGCGATACTGCCGATGTGAGGGATGGTAAGTCCAAAATGTGCATCCGCGATGAGGCCGGTGGACGCGTCAGCCCGCATCATCACCACACGGTAGGACCCATCAGAGACCGGCCACACGACCCTCGCCTTGGAGGCGCCGGTTGACTTCGCCACCCAGAAGGTTTGCAGAGTGGGGTTAGGCGGCGTAACGCTTCCATTCCGCCGCTGAGTGTCGAGACTGTAAGGCGTGAAACGGATGTCGGTGACCTGGTCGATGGCGACCCCCGACAGATACCTATTCACGTCGCTAGTCGGACCGATGCCGATAAACACACCGCCAGGTTGTGAGGTAGTGAGCTGAAAACGGACTGAGGGAGTGCCGACTGCGGCGGCAATGCTCGATTCGTTTTGGATGTCCTCAGGAGGCGATACCAACGCGTGAGTCGGGGTCGCCACTTGATGGGGGCCGGTCACGACGGTGTTGTTGGACCCAAAGACCACGAGTATGGCCGCCCCTACGGCGGTTGCTCCCAGGCCCACCAAGATCAGGAGGGAGCCAACGACGATGAGTACGACCTTCTTGGCCAAGATCGTGTCCTCTCAGTAAGGGCCAATGCTACAGAAACACGGGCTAGCGAGCCGCTTCCAAGTGCCCCACCTACCCGGTGTTATGGGGCACCCAACTCCTCAGGTGTCGGCACGCCCCCGGTCGGGGTCCATCATCACGGGCCCGGAGCGTTTAGGTCTCTTAGGCCTTACCGCTCCGGGGCAGGATGGATCTGGGCGCCGCCGGCCCCGACCCGGCTGGTTCCGTTCGGGGTGTGCGCCCGTTCCTGCGTGGGACTCGGGCTAGGAGCCCATCCCTGGCATCGGCGACATTCCGCCGCTGTGCGGGATGGTCAGGCCGGGTATGGCGGAGGGGGCGGCCAGGAGCAAGACGCCGAGCGTCAGCGCGACGATCGCCGTGCCGTAGGTGGCTGGTCTCCCCCGAGGGAGGGTCTTCTCGATCGCGATTAGGCCGGCGACCACCGCCATCCACAGGACGCTCATTACTCCGAGAGCGAATAGCGACGCCATCAGGGCCCAGCAGCAACCCACGCACCATGCGCCGTTCTTCATGCCCATCCGAAGAGCGCCCAACCCCCCGTCGCGCCAGGATCCGAGGAGCACCCCGAGCGGGCTGCGACACTTGCCGAGGCACACGTCCTTGAGCGGTGACAGTTGGTAGCCGGCAGCCACCAGTAGGGTCAAGCCGGCCAGAACCCGCCCGGCGTGGTCCCACTCCAGGCTGGTGCCAGCCACAGCGAACGCGGCCGACCCCACGGCGACGGCCGCCATCCCGGCCACCGCCCAGGTGACGAGATAGCCGCCGACGAACGTCAACGGCAGAATCGCCGAACGGTTCCGGGTCATGCGGGAGTAGAGAGCAACCGTCGGGGCGATCGAAGGCAACATCATGGCGGCCATCATCACGATCCACACGCCGACGAACCAGCCGAAACCGCCCAGGGCGCTCCAGGGGCCCGTGTCCATGCCCCGCATCTGATGTGCCGTCCACCACCAACCCACCCCTGCCAAGGCGAACAGCAGGGCCACCAGCCCGAGCCGGCTTCGCATTGCAACTAGCGCCGGACCTACGCCCGGCCGGACGGCGGAGGGCTGCCCGGAAGCGACCGTGGTCATGGCGATCAGGCGGCCCAGGAGAACTCTGAGGTGGAAAGACCGGTCTTGCCCTCGTAGGAGATCCCGAAGGCGTTGATCTTCGACCGTTTGGCTTCAGCCATGGTCAGGTTCGAGCCTACGGGATGGAACATCCCCGAGAACCGGACAGGCTCCCCCGTCTCGATCCCGAACGGCACGATGTCTTCGATCTCGAAGTCGATTTTGTCGGCAACCTTGACGCGATGGCGGAGACCGTCGTCAGCCACCTCGATCTCTGCCCGTTCGGCGCCCAGCATCTCGCCCACCAAGGGGGCTAGAGCGGCCATCGGACCGCCGAGCTGACCGCTGAACACCTGGACAAGCTTCTCAAACTGTTCATCAGTGGCGTCGTTGTCTATGAAGATACCCATCCGCCAGTTGCCGTCCGTCATGACCTTCGGTGTGTCGGCGATCATCACCACTCTGTGGCCGGCGATGGGGGTGCCGTCAACGTGACCCTCCTTGATGTTGAACACCAGGCTGACTCGGCAGAAGTCATAGGTTGCGCCGTGGTCGAAAGAGAGGTTGCACGGGCACATCAGCTCGCACGAGCAAGTCTCAATGTAGCTGCCTTTCAGATTCCACGGCATCGGTTCCTCCCGTCCGTTGTCACCCGCACCGTTATCACCCCCACTGTGGCTTACCACTCTCAGCGGATGAGTTCAACGGTCCGTGGGCGAAAAGGAGTCAGTTGAACTCTTACAGTCGGGCTCCTCGCTGAGACGCTCGGGGAAACGGAGGCGCTCCTCGCCGAGTGGGCAGGTTCCATGCCCGACCTCAAGGACCGCTCACTGTTGGCCGCACAGCAGGCGGTCACCAAAGGGTGGCGTTGGCGGGCGGAGATGGAAGAGATTGCCAGGACGTTTCGTGACGCTGGCCTGCCGGACTTCTTCCACCGAGCCGCCGCCGAGATCTACGGCGCCCTCATCCGTGACGAGGAGGCGGCAAGCGTGCCGAGCACGCTGGATGAGGCAATCGAGGCGCTGCGCGGAGGGACGGGCCTAAGCGCGAATTGAGCAAGCGGGTCAGATCAGTGAAAGGCAAGCCGGTGCCATGTGGGGGTGCCCCAGTCGTGCCGTTTATGGGCAGTTTGCCCTCGGCAAGCACTGGTCCCTCGATAACGCACCCACACCCGGCGATCTGGGGCAGTCAGGGAGAGGTGGCGGTGAGCTTGAACACCGGATGGCGGGGTGCTTCCTCGATGAACTTCTCTACCGGGTCGTCGCCCTTGGCATCGAAGAATGGGGCGGTTGCCCGCGCGTTATGAACGTAACGCTGGAGGACGGGACCGGCTGCAACTGGGCCGACCTCCTCGGCGTGAAGCGTATCCTCTTGCCTGCCATGGCGAAGAGTGACTTCTGGCTGGGCACGCACGTTGTGAACCCAGGCCACCATTCCGTAAGGCGACACAAGCCATCGTTCTCCATCGTTCTCGACCAGGATCACTGGTGTAGTCCTCTGCTGCCCAGTCCTACGTCCAGTGGTGGTGAGGAGATACGTCGACTTACCGCCGATACCAAGCCGGACCAACGGCTTCATGACCATATTGACCGCTCGACGGGCAGGCCCGAGCTGGTAGGCCTTTGCCATGACCACAGTCTGCCCTGGCGAGGGCCCTCATGCACTTGCTGATCCCAGATGTCAGCCGATCGGCGTGGTTGGGAGTGGGGACTCCGGGGTTCCGTACTGTCCCACCGACCCGTCGATCTGGGACACGGACTCCTTAGAACTGCCTACGACCCATGGTGTCGGGTCCGATCTTGAGTCCTTCCTCTGCGGAAATGGCAGGGATAACCGTGATATCGAAGGTGTCTCCCCAGGTGAAGTCGATTTCCATCAGTGCCGAGAAGTCGTCCGCCTGAAAGATGGCGACGACGGCCGGATCTTCAGCCGCCGGCCAATACTCGGCAATGAGCTTGACGCGATCGGGGTAGTGCCAACCGGCACGGTGCATGAGGGCACCGTCCCGCTGGTCACGGGTCAGGCCCTGCTTCCAGCGGAGCAGCATCACGTATTCCATAGCCGTCCTCCCGTCGGAGCTGGTGGTTGCGTTCCGCTGCCCAACATAGCTGCGGCTTCCTTCGTGTGCCATGGCTCCCTCATCCGGCGAATGCGGACGCACACGAGGCTCGGGAGCAGCGGGGGGGGCCGGCTAAGCGACACCATCGAGGGACCAGGACGATCCGTTATGGGGACCGTGGCACAAGTGCCGTTCGGAGGCAGGCAACTCCCACGAGCACCCGCAGACTCTCCGGACACCGTTGAAGGGCCCGGATCAGCCTTACCTGTTCGCCGGCACGCGGGTGAGTCGAATGAGACGGGCGAACGTCAGTACGAGGGCCACTTCGCTAATCGCGAGACCAACCCAACGAACGCCATGGTGATATGGACCGATGGGTAGGAAGAAGAACAACACCCCGAGCGCCAATGCCAGCGGAACCACACTCCCTATCACGAGTCTCCGTGTTCTTGGCCTTGGTCGTGCTGGTAACACGATGGGGGTGTGCGGTACCTGCTGAACGGCCAGCTGGTGATAGTAGTCGATGGCTCTATTACCCAGTCGTCTCGTCGACCGGGCATTGGCGAAGGCCCAAACTGGCAGGCTCACTACTGGCACAAAGTACGACGCTACTTCTGCCCCAGTGATGATGACGTCGAATAGCGATCGTCTCGCGAACTTGCGGACGCGTAGCCCGATCATGGAGGGAAGTTGGCGCACGACATTGACCGTCGCACGAGCGCCACGGCCCGTTCGTCGAACATTGGAGTTTGTGCCAGTCTTCTGAAGGGCGGCCGCCGCTTCTTGGACGCTCGGATATCGACCTTGAACAACGAGGATTTCGGCCGCCCGAGCTGGGTCAGTCGGGTCGTGGCCGTACGACGCGGCGATGCGCAACACGACGACCAGCTGCTCGCAGTAGATCATGGCCATGGCGGGAACCATGCCGACGTAGAACGTGGACCCGGTGATCAAACCACCCCTGCGGGCCACGTGTGTTGAGCGGCGAACCACCCTTCTGGCGATCCGATCTGGGGAGTCCGAGGGATGTGCGGCAGCAGTCTTAAACCACCATCTCTCGACGTGGGGGGTGAGCTGAGGGAGGGCATAGAGGACACCGATCTCCGGGGCGTGCTTCGAGTCACGGCGGAGGGCCTGCCATATGCTTCCCGGCCGAGATGGCGTCGATTCTCCGAGCTGCACCACCATCAGTCTGCCCGGGGCGGGAAGCCCCAGCCATTGACAGGGGGCCTGGTCGGGATCAGGCTTAAGCCATTGGCGGAAGCGATCCGTAGGGGGCGGCCATGACCGTCGAGATCTGGATCCTCATCATTGCCGTGTTCGCGGCAGTCGTGTTCCTGCGTCTCGGGCGCCATCGCTACACCCGACGCCAACGAGTGATCACGCTTGCCCTCATCGTGGCGCTCATCCTTCGGTATGTGAAAGGCATGCCGACGACCGGCAATGATCTGCTCCTGGAGATCGCGTGCCTCGGTTTCGGCGTCGTCTTTGGACTCGCCATGCTTGCAGTGATCTCCGTGGATCACGACGAGTCCAGCGGCGAGATCTGGGTGCGAGCGGGGGCCGCCTACCTCGTCTTGTGGGTGGTGTTGCTGGGTTCGCGCGTTCTCTTCGCCTACTCGGCAACCGGATGGGCTCATCGGGACGTCGGCCGCTTCTTTATTGACAATCGCTTGTCGTTCACAGCGATATCGCCCGCGTTCGTCCTGATGACAATCGGAAGCATCGGCGTCGTCACCATCGGCCTTGCGATCCGAGCAGCATCACGCCAGCAGGGTCAGGCTCCCCGCTATTCGAGCGGTTGAATAACTCGGTGAGCGGGACGGCCAACTCTCCTGGGCCATCACATATGTGATGCGATGAAGGAGCGGGGCCTCCGCTCCCTGTGAAAGTTCCACTCTCTCGATCGAGACTGGGCTTGCACAGCAGTTCCACACGAAGGGAGGCCCCTGTGGGGAAAGAGTACGTCGGTATTGACCTGCACCGTCGGCGTTCGGTGATCTATCGGATGGACGAGGCAGGCGAGAGAATCGACTGCGTCAGAATCAACAATGACCCGGTCTGGTTCGTCCAGGAAGTGAGCAAAGCGCCCAAGGGCAGCGACGTGGTCATCGAGGCCACCTATGGCTGGTACTGGGCGGTCGATCTGCTCGGGGACCTCGGCTACGTGGTCCATCTGTCCAACCCCCATGGCAACGACTGGGGGCACCGCCGGGTGAAGAACGACGAACGTGACGCTCGGGATCTGGCCGACCTTTTGCGCCTGGGTCGGCTGGCCGAGGCGTGGATCGCTCCA
The DNA here is from genome assembly GCA_963727075.1 of uncultured Acidimicrobiales bacterium. Classification (GTDB taxonomy): domain Bacteria; phylum Actinomycetota; class Acidimicrobiia; order Acidimicrobiales; family RAAP-2; genus Bog-756. The sequence goes on along the minus strand of CAVSET010000001.1, from coordinate 186,413 downwards.
CCGGAAACGAGAGAGCTCCGGGAGCTGGTTCGGTTCCGCTACAAGCTGTCCAACCTGCGCACCGGGATCAAGGCCCAGGCCCACGCGGTGATGGCCAAGAACGGGGTACTGCCTTGCCGCAACGACATGTGGGGCGAGGGAGGAGCAGCCCAGTTCGACTCGCTCGAGCTGCCGGACGCCTTCGACCACCGCCTCGCTGTCCTTCGGGATCTCGTCCACTACTACGACGAGGAGATCGAGCGCCTCGACCGGACCATCCACGCTCTGTGCCGAGAAGATGTCGGCTACAACGCCATCCAGGCCATCTACGGGGTGGGCAAGGTCTTTGCCGCCGTCTTCGTGGCTGAGATCGGCGACGTGCACCGCTTCGATTCTCCTCAAGCTCTGTGCTCGTGGGCCGGGCTCACCCCCCTCCACCGGGAGTCCGACGGCAAGGTCCACCGAGGCCGGATCACCAAACAGGGATCCCGTCTGGTGCGGTGGGCGGCCATCGAGGCAGTGGCCCGCTATCACGGTGGTGCGCCCTTCACCGACTCCTTCCATGCCATCGCCGAACGGCGTGGAAAGACGAGAGCCAACATCGCCATCGCCCGCAAAGTTCTCACGCTCGTCTACTACGGCCTGCGAGACGGCGAGATTCGCTGCCTCCAAGAGCCCAGGGCGGCGTGACGCTCGGACACATCGGACGCGAGCTCGGCTAACGGCAAGGCTCCCATCTCCCGAGGTGGCGAAGCCGTCTAAGTGATTGAGCCCGTCCGGTGGTGCCCGGATCGCACCATGCCGAGTAACTCGGCGAAGACATGCCTGGGCAGCCGAGCCTGCCCCCTTCTCACCATCTCGTGGATGAGAGACCTTGGTGCGACACCTGCGGCCTTCGGTGTGCCGCCAACAACAGTCTGAGATCTCATTTCCGCCGCCGACGGATTCCTGCCGTCTCCTCCCGGCGCGCCGCTAGAACCAACACGGCGAGGATCACGACGCCTACATCAACAAACACGGCCTACTTGACACGCCCCCGCTCCTTCAGACATGCCGTTGTGGGCGAGGCAACTTTCGCGAGCACGGACAAGACCGAGCCTCCAGTCCCCGCTGAAATCCGAAGAGTCTGAATGGCTGGCGAGCGCCATGGGAAGGATGGAGTCCAAGCACTATGAGAAGGACATCCACAGCTTCGTCGCCCACTGCGCAAAGGAATGGCCAGCAGACCGAGCGATCTTCGAAGGCGAGGTGCTGGAGCCGATGTTCGAGGCCGAGTTCACAGAGGCCTTCGCCAAGGGAGGGGTCGGAGCACTGGACGACATGTGGTGCTTCCTGGATTGGGGATTTGAGCCCGAAGACGTGGCCCAGCATGTGGAGCTGTTCGTGGGTGACGCTGACGACATCTTGGATCCAGAGATGAGCACTCGGCTAAGCGCACGTCTCCCAGACTGCTCCTTGCACACATGGCCGGGCGCAGGCCACTACGGCGTCTATGGACGATGGACACAGTTCCTCAGATCGATCGTATGAAGCCGGATCCTCGAGAGTTCCATGCATGCCCCCTGTCGCCGGGGCAGCCACCGACGCGCCTGACCTGGCAGTGCTTGGGGTGGCAGAGCGCGGAACGCCGTTGACTCGGCGTTCATCGGATTCAGTAGGTCTGGAGCATTGAAGCTGGCCCGTTCCTCCGGTGCCCGAGATGGCCGACAGGAGACGGCTGGGCCCCGCACGCAGAACACCGCCGTGGCCACCTCCACCACCACGATTCCCTGGCCTGACCAGAGGTAGCCAGGGAGTGGGCGAGGCCCGTCTCAGCACGACCTGCTCCCTTATGTGAGAGCTGAACTGCAGCACCCGGTGAGCAGGATTGTCGTGATGTCCACGCGGCATGGTGACCGGGATTGGGACTTTCTCCTCTGGTCGGCCCGCTGAACGGCTCCTATCGTGAATTCTGAAGGATCGGCGGGCAGCACTAACGGTCTCATCGACTGCGGGGTGGTTCGATGTCTGGTTCTGTAACGATTCCAAGGTTGGCGTCCGAGGTCTCGGTCTCCCTGGAGGGGGTCGGTTCGTTCTTGCCCGACCATCGAGTCTCCAACGATGAGATCCTCGAATACCTGCATCCTGTCCGCCCTGACGGAAGACCTCTTGATTCGGAGTGGGTCGTGAGGCATCTCGGCATCAATGAGCGGCGCCTGGACTATGACTTCGGTGGGACACGTAAGCGGCCCCGGGCCAACGGGGGAATGTTCGACGGTGATCTGGTCCTGCAGGCCAGCCGGAGCGCCCTCGCCAATGCTGGACTTGAGGCCGCCGACATTGATGTCCTCGTCCATGTGAGCACCACGCCCGACCTGATTGCATGCCAGGATCACTTCCGGTTCATAATGACCGAACTCGGGTTGCGCCGGGATGCCGACCTGGTCCACCACAACCTGGGGTGCGCCGGGTTGGCCCCGGGGTTGCGGACCATGGCGTGTTCGCTCGTGTCGATGGCACCAGCTACCGCCTTGGTGGTAGCGAGCAATTGCCCATCGGGCTACTTCGGTCCGGAGGTCCACGACTACTACTACAAGCACCAGAGCGGCTTGGGATGGTTGGCACCGCTCATGTTCGCCGACGGAGCTGGTGCGGCCGTTTGGCTGTCGAAGCCGCGGGACCAGAGCAAACCGCCGACCGGTTTGTTGTCGGTGCGCTACGAGACCAGCCCAGACGTCGGACTCGTTTCCTATCCGGGGGGCGGCTGTCTGCACCACACCTCAGTCACCAACGTGGCCGACCACGTCTTCCTGATGGACGGCGTCAAGGTCGCTGAGGTGTTCCCGTCGTTGATGGCCCGGGATTTCGAGATGCTTCAAGAAGACTGGCCGACCACTATAAAGCCGGTGACCGGGACAACCTTCGAGGTCGACACCGTGGCCCGCTGGTATCTACACCAAGCCAACGGCGTCGTGGTCCGCCAAGCGATCGAGATGCTCGGACTGCCTCCTGACCGAGTACCGATCAGCGTCGACCACTACGGCAACACCTCGGCGGCAAGCACATTGATTCTGCTGGACGAGGATCGTCGGGCCGGACGGGTCAACAAGGGTGATCTGGTTGTGTTCCTATGGGTCGGCGCCGGCAACGGCGCCATGAACGGATACGCGGCCGCCATAGTCTGACCGGCGGCGACGCCGTGTCGGAGGCCTTGACCGCGAGCTGGCTACGCGTGTTTTCGGTTGAGCATCGGCGGGAATACCAAGGCACACCCATGGCTCGGCCGTCGGGCCATTCCGAGGAATCAGCGCCAAGGAACCCATGTCCGCTACCACCCCAGCGATCTTCCATCGAGGCACCTTCCGGATGATCGCCGCCAATCGCCATGCCGATGATGACGTGTGCATCACCACGGAGTCCAACGCCTCGGTGGCGTGAGCGGCGCAGTGTGGTGACTCCGGAGATATCCTTGGAGTCACCGGACGATACGATGCGAGCAGCCCAATGAACTTGGCGATGACCGGTTCCGAGCGGGAATCCTTTCTCGCCGAACTCCACGTTGGGATTGTCGCCATCAACGACCCAGAAAGGGCCCCCGTTGCAGCGCCGGTTTGGTACTCATACCAGCCAGGCGGGACTCTCCGCTTTGTCACCGCTCGGACGTCTCTCAAGGCGAATCTCATCAATCGCTCCGGACGCATCACGTTGATCGCCCAAACCGAGACAGCTCCGTACAAGTACGTCGCTGTACAGGGATCGGCAACAATCATTGGAGAGGCCAAGGAGCCCGAGCGGCGGGCGCTGGCCCACCGATACTTGGGTGAAGAGCTGGGGAACCTCTACATGGAGGCCACGGCCGATGCAGACGACGTGGTCGTGGAGATTGTCCCCGAGGTGTGGCGCACTACAGACTTCGCAAAGGCGCTGGAGTAGGCGAGGAAGGTTCGGAAGATGTCACCGATCACGATTGTCGGCAGAACTACGGTCAAAGAGGTTGGCGACCGGGTAGAGGTTGAATGGCAGTTGAACGCCAGACCCGAGATCGAATGGGCTGAGGTCTTCCAAATGGCCTCGGTGTCAGACCGTCACGGTCCCGTGGATTGGATGATGGGTGGCGGTCCTGATGTGATGGGTTCGGTCGTCCGGTGGTTCGTTCCCGATGAAGAACTCGAGAATGCAGATGCTGAAGTCAGGCACCGCTTGTCAGTAGCCAACCAGAGGTTCGGTGAGGGTCAGCCAGCCTAGGGGAGGACCCCGCCAACTGTGGCGGACTGACTTCTCTTCGAAGCTCAACTACCAGGCTTGAAGATGGCGATACCCGATGCCCAATACATGGCGGTGCCGAACGTCCCGGTGAAGCCCTGGGCTCCGGTGGTCGGTAGGACCTTGTAGCCGGTGACCACCGTGGCGATGGTGCCAGTGGTCGTCTGCTGGGGCTGGGCCGTGTAGCCGGGGGCCGTCACCCTGATGGCCTGGGCGTTGCCGTGCCCGGCGACGAACCCGACGGCCAGCTCGTTGGCGATGGCCGAGGTGGCGCTCCCCGAACTGGCCGAGGTGCCGGTGTTGGAGGTTCCGGCCGAGGTGGCGAGCGGACTGCTCGTGGCGACACCACTGAACTCCTGGACCTCAAAGGCCACAAAGGCGGCTGAGGCGTTGTGCACGGTCACCGTGGTCACCGGCTTGGCGTTGGCCGAGTACCACAGCTCACCGTCCGAGAAGTGGCCAGCCACGAAGTGGGCGGCGCCGATGCGGGTCCAGGTATTTCCAGCCGAGTCGGTCACCGAGGTGATCGGATTGGTGGCCCCGGTGTACACGCTGGCCGACAGCACGAGCAGGCGGCCACTGGTCGTCGCTGCGGGGAAGGAGCCGCTCAGCGTGGTGGACGAGGAAGTCTCGGTGCCGCTGGCGGTCTGGACGAGCTTGGGCGTCGTGCCCGAAGGTGCGGTGACGGTGAGGGTGAAGCTCGTGGTATGGACCGCCGAGGTTCCGGTCCCGGTCACGGTGACCGTATAGGGCCCGGGCGTCGACCCCGACGCCGTGGTGATGGTCATGGTCGAGCTGGCCCCGGAGTTGACCGTGGACGGGGAGAACGACACCAGGGCCCCAGATGGTGCACCGGTGGCACTGAGACCGATCGATTGGGCCACCCCAGAGGTCACCGCAGTGTTGATGGCGGTCGACGCGGCACTACCCGCCACCACACTGGCCGAGGCCGGCGAGGCTGAGATCGAGAAGTCATTGGTCGGCGGCGTCGTCACCGTCAGAGCAAAGGTGGTGGTGTGGGTAGCCGAGGTTCCGGTCCCCTTCACCGTGACCGCGTAGAGCCCGGGCGTCGTGCCCGAGGCCGTGGTGATGATCATGGTCGAGCTGGCCCCGGAGTTGACCGTGGATGGAGAGAACGACACCAGGGCCCCAGATGGTGCACCGGTGGCACTGAGACCCACCGATTGGGTGACCCCGCTGGTGATCGCCGTGCCGATGGTGCTGGTGGCGGCGGTGCCCGCCGCTGCACTGGCCGAGGCTGGTGAGGCCGAGACCGAGAAGTCGTTGGGTGCCGGAGCCATCACGGTGAGGGTGAAGGCGGTCGAGTGGGTGGCCGACGTGCCCGTCCCGGTCACGGTGATCGGGTAGGACCCGACCGGTGTCGTGGACGCTGTGGTGATCGTCATGGTCGAACTGGCCCCCGAGCTGACGCTGGACGGGGTGAAGGATGCCGAGGTCCCCGTGGGCAGACCGGTGGCGCTCAGGCCCACCGACTGGACAGCGCCGCTGGTCACTACGGTGTTGATCGTGGTCGAGGCAGGCGAGCCGGCCACCACGCTCCCCGAGGCCGGTGCGGCTGTGATCGAGAAGTCGTTGGGCGGCGGCGGAGTCGAGGACCCCGCTTTGAACAGGGCGATGCCATCCGACCAGTACATGGTGGCCGGGAAGTTGCCCGAGAAGCTCTGCGCTGCCGTGGTCGTGAGGTCCTGATAGCCGCTCTTCACGGACACCAGGTTCGGGCTAGTCGTGTTCTGCTGGGGGAGGGTCGTATAGCCCGGCGACGTGACGGTGATCGCCTGAGAGCTGGCGTGCCCCGCGATGTAGCCCACCGCAAGATCGTTGGCTCCGGTAGGCGTGACCGACCCCGAGCTGGCCGAGGTGCTGTGGCCCGCGACCCCGTTCGAACCGTCGAGCGGGTTGGTCGTGGCCACGCCGCTGAACTCCTGGAGACGCAGTGCGACCGCGGTGGCGCCGGTGGTCACGGTCACGCTGCTCACCGAGGCGGCGTTCGGGGCGTACCACATCTCGCCGTCGGAGTACTGGCCGGAGACGGCGGTCGCCCGCACTTTGGTCCAGGTGTTCTTCCCGTCGCTGACCGCAGTGATCGGCTGGCTGACACCAGTCCACACACCAGCCGAGAGCACCAGAAGGTCGCCCCCCTTGCTCGGTGCCGGAAGGGTCACCGTCTTCGTGGAGGAACCGGCGCTCTGGACGAGTTGGGGTGCGGTGCCGGTCGACCCGGTGACGGTGAGGGTGAAGGTGGTGGAGTGGGTGGCCGAGGCACCGGTGCCGGTCACGGTGAGGGGATAGGAGCCGACCGGCGTGGTGGAGGCCGTCGTGAGGTTCATGGTCGAGCTCGCCCCCGAGTTGACGGTGGGGGGGGCGAAGGATGCCGACGCCCCAGCGGGCAGACCGGTGGCGCTCAGGGTCACCGACTGGGCAACCCCGCTGGTCACCGTAGTGTTGATCGTGGTCGAGGCAGGCGAGCCGGCCGTCACGCTCGCCGAGGCCGGTGCGGCTGTGATCGAGAAGTCGTTGGGCGGCGGCGATCCCGAGAAGGTGTAGGTCTGTTGATCGAAGACCTGGCCGGTCGAGTCGGTCGGCGAGACGGTGACCTGGTTGCCGTTCACCGTGACCAGCAGGAACTCGTAGACGTGGGCGTCGGAGGTCGGCTTCGGTGCATTGCACGACGACCCCGTCCCGACGGCATAGGCGTCGAAGGCACTGCAGCCGCTGACCGAGCCGAGCGCGGCACCGCCGGCCCCGGTGACGTAGCTCACCAGCGGCTTGCCCGGGATCTGGGGGAGGTTGCGCTCGTACTGGTGCGCGTGCCCGTTGAACACGACGTCCACGTTGTTGTTGGCCAGCAGCCCTTCGAGACCGTTCGCCCCGTCGAGAAAGGTATCGGAGCCTTGGCTACTGCTGTCGGCGTGGAGGGGATAGTGGAAGAAGGCGAACTTGATCGGCGTGCTGGCATGGGCGGCAAGGTCGGATTTCAGCCAGGTCAGCTCGGCCCCGCAGGGCCCACAACCGGAGACCGCGCCGTTCCAGTGGGCCAGGAAGTCGCCCTGGTAGCCGCCCTGCCCATCGGCCCACGCCGCCTCGAGCACGTAGAAGCGGGCTCCCCCCCAGTCAAAGGCATACCAGGAGCTGGCGTAGTTCTGGGCTCCCGACATCGTCGAGATGCAGCAGTAGGACTCCTGGAGGTGGCGACCACCCGATGACTGGGCGGCGATCGGGGCCGGAAAGTTCTGCAAGTACGGCAGGTTGGTGGTGAATCCGTGGTTGCCCTGGGCGGCGAAGAGCGGCCGGCTCCCGATCTTCGGGAGGTATGCGGACGGGAAGACGTTCCCCTGGGTCAGGTCGCCGTAGTCGGTGTCGCTCCCACCCGTGTTGTCGCTGTCGCCGGCGCTCACCACGAAGCTGGCCGGGCTCGCTCCGATCTGGCTCATCACGTTGGCCTCGCCGGTCGTCGCCTGGCCGAAGTCCCCGACCACCGCGAAGGAGAACGGTGTACCCGGGGCCGCCGCCGTCTTCACCTGGGGGACGGGTCCGAGCCCAGAAGGTCAGTGGTGCCGAGCTGCGCGCGATAGCAGTAAGTGCCGGGTCCGGGAAACACAAGGTGCGCGGACCACTGGTACTCGCTCGTCGAGCCGACCGAAATGGCCACCCGTGTGGCCGGCACACTGTTCGACGGCGTGCACGCCCCGTTGACCACCGTGCCCCAGGTCGCAGTGCCCGTGGTCTGTGAGCGATCAGTACCCCAGTTGAGGGTCGCCGAGTTGCCCACCACTTCGCTGAGATAAGGATAACGCTTCAGTGCCGGTGAAACCGGTGGAGGAGTCAACGGGATGTCGTTGTGCAGGACGTCCAGGTAGGCTCCGTAGCCCGATGGGGTGGCCCACTGAGTGGCGTTCTCGACTGAGGTGCCTTCGCCCCACTCGTTGAAGGTCGTCACCAGCTGTAGCGGCTCATTGGAGGCCACCATGTCCTTGATGTTCTGGTTCCAGGTGGCGAGGTTTCGGGCCAGGCGCGGCGCCGTCTCGTCGGCCTTGTTGAATCCCGGACTGATCGAGAAGCTGAAGCCTGGTTGGTGGTCCTCGGCGGTGGCCGGGGCGTACTGGTGCCAGCTGCTGGGCTGATCGGCGCAGGCGGCATAGCCGGGGAACACCTTCAGCACCGTGTAGAAGCCCTCCGAGGCGTTGGCCTGGGACCACCGGGTCGCCATACCACACCCATCGTTAGCATCCGCATAGACGAAGAGCACCGGCTTGCCGGCGATGGTTAGATAGCTCGAGTCGGAGGCGTACTTGGCCTTGATGTACCTGAGGTCGGACTGGATCTGGGCCACCGACGGGTCACCGATACCCTCCGGTTCGTAGTATAGGGACCACTTGAACCCGGTCCCGGCCGCCGCCGCCAGATCGGTGGGAACCACACTGTCCTCTGGGCTGGGAGGCTGCCCCCACCACGAGATGATTCCAGCGTCGAGGTGGCCGTACTGCATGGCGGCAATCTGTTGCTTCACCACGGAAGCGTCATTGGAGGAGTAATAACCGTTGCTCGGTGTGTACTTCGTGTAGGGGTAGATGCCGTTCTGCGTCCAGGCGCCCGGGAACCAGGGGTAGTAGAAGGCGGCGCGGATGATCGGCGTCGCACTCTGCGCAGTAGGCGGGTGAGCGGACCCTATGCCGACGAACAGTGTGCCGAGAACCAGCACGCTTGCTATCAGCATTCGGATGGCACCCCTCGAATGAGAAGGATCCTTTCGTGCGCATCGCCATCTGCCTTTCCCTGGCCATTCACGCTCGGTAGACGCAACTCGCCCACCCCGATCGACTTACCGATAGCGCATCTCCACAGTTGTCCCTCAATGACAGTCTGGACAGTGCCGAAGGTCCCAACCTTCTCACCAGCGACGCCCTGGGCCGCTCTGGCCCCGGGGACCCGACTCCGACCGTCGTTTGGCGGGACTGGGCTTCCACCGGTCTGACGGACATCCACCATCAGGGCATGGCCCCGGAAAGGATCTCCAAAATGGAGACCATGGAACGGAAGAAGCCCCGTCCTCGTCGGTCGTTCACCCCGGAGTTCAAGGCCGAGATCGTCGAGCTGTGCCAGCACGGTGATCGCAGCATCAGCCAGGTAGCCCGGGACTTCGACCCGGGCGAGACCGCGGTGCGGGCCTGGGTGCATCAGGCCGACACCGATGCAGGGACGCTCGCTTCTTCGACGTGGACCGATCGATAATCGCGGTCAGCGGAAACTCCCTCAGCTCGGGGGGCCCGTCGGCCGCCGGATAGCTGGTGCCTGCCGTGCGAGGCCATCCCCGATTCGCCGGTCGGGGGGCACCTGTAGCCGCCCCGTTCCCGGCGATTTGGGATATCTAGACTCCGTCCGGTATCGACACCTACCGGCGGGACCTTCGGCCCTTCTAGCACCGGGGTCAACGGCAGCATCATTGTGAGGTGAGACCTGGCATTCGGAGTACCCCGATCGAACGGGCCAGCTCCGCCGACATGATGGAGCTTGCCTCCGACATCGGTCCGGCACCGAGGCAAGTCGGTGCCCTGCTGCGCTTTGGCCCCGGCACCGCCCTTCGCATCGATGACGTTCGGAGAAGCATCGCCGACCGGATCGGGGGAATCCGGCGGTTACGACAGCAGCTGGTGCCAACGCCGTGGGGTTGTGGCAGGCCCGTGTGGGTCGACGATCAGGACTTCGACATCGCCCACCACGTGGAGACGGTTGCGATCGGGGCTCCGGGCGACGACACGGCACTCCTCGCCACCGCCGCCACACTGGTCACACGTCCGCTTCCCGCTCACAGTCCGCTGTGGTCAGCGACGCTGGTCGAAGGGCTCGCCGACGGAGGCTGTGCCCTGGTGGTCATCTTCCACCACGTCCTCGCCGACGGCATGGGTGGACTGGCGGTGTTGGCGAGCCTCGTCGACGGTGGGATGTCCACGCCGAGCATCGAATCGCCCGCTCCGTCTCCACGCCGCTCGGCCCTCGTCTATGACGCTGCCTCGTCGCGGGCTCGGCGTGCTAGCTCACCTTCATCGTGTGCCGGGCACGATCCTTGCCGCGCTGGCCGAGTTGCGTTCAGGCTCGGCACCGCGTGCCGCTCGGTGCTCGATCAACCGCCCGGTCGGTGCGCGCCGGCGCTTTGCCACTGCCAGTGCCGACCTCAAGCAGATCCGAGCAGTTGCCCACGCGGACGGTGCCAGCGTCAATGACGTGATGTTGGCCGCGATGGGTGGCGCTCTCGGCAAGCTGCTTGCCCACCGGGGGGAGCACGTGGATCCCTTCATCATCTCCGTGCCCGTATCAGGCCGGTCTCAGGCCTCGGCTGGCGCGTTGGGGAACCAGGTCGGCGTGATGCCGGTTGCCGTGACCACCAGCGGTGAGGCGACCACGCGCCTCGAAGCCATCGCTGCGGCCACCCGCGCACACAAGGCTCGGACCCGCGGAGCGTCGGCGGCTCTTCTGGTCCCGGTGTTTCGCGCTTTCGGCGCACTGCACTTGCTCCGCTGGGGCGTGAACCACCAGCACCTGGTCCACACTTTCGCGACGAACCTGCGAGGTCCAGACAGCCCGGTGTCGTTCCTTGGCGCAACCGTGAGCGACATCATTCCCCTCAACGTGCTCGCTGGCAACGTCGCGGTCCGCGTTCGCCGTCATGTCCTATACGGGGTCAGTCACCATGACCCTGACAGTGGATCCTGATGTGATACCGGATCTCGACGTGCTGCTGGATGGCCTCCGACACGAGCTGGATGCGATACGGCCCGATTGGGCCTTCGACGAATAGGACTCTTTCATTAGCAGAGGTGGAATATGAAGCCAGCAAACATCGAAGCGGAAGTGAACATCGACCGATCTCCGACGGATGTCTTTGACTACTGCAGCGAGCACTGCCACCAGCCAGAGTGGAATCCCATGATGAAGCGGATCAACAGAGTCACTGACGGTCCTCTCGGCGTCGGCACCCGGTACGCGACCGAGTTTGTCTAGCCCTGATCATTCACGAGGCCGCCTGACCTGCCCTGCCCGCTGTCCGCGGAAAAGCCCTCCGCACAAGGGAGACTGCTGTTCTCGAGACAGCAGAAACCTTGCAACAGGAGGGCACTTCCAAAGTGAACGGTGTCAGATCGCTAACACCGTCACCGGACCGACCAACTTCCAACAGTAGCGGGTTCATCACCGGTGCGCCCCCAGGAAGCCCTGATCGGCCCCCAAATGGCCCTGTGTGGCGTCGGGGGTGGTGGGGTGGTCGATCACCCCGACAGGGCTCCGAGAATCACCATGGAGTCGACCATGACTCACAACTGAGGCAGTCAGATCGTCAGAGACCAGAGGTGTATCCGGGCAGAAAGTCTCGGTCCTTCGGGAATGTCCAGAACCAAGAAAGTCGGTGTAGTACCGGAAGGTCCACAACCGAAAGATGGTTTAGCCGACCTCAGACCTCGCTCCCCCTTCTGCTCCTGTCGACCGGACTGGCCCCAGGACAGGGGTGACCCCCAACCAGGCACTTCGGGGATGGCCTCGCGTGGCGATGGTCCAAGAAGGAATCGACACGTAGCAAGGAGGGAGAGATGAAACGAGTTCTCGTATCCTCTGCCATTGCGACGTTTCGGTGTCTCAGTCCCGGCGCATCGCCCAGAAAAAAATCGGCGAAGTGGTGATCCCTACTGCCCCTCCATCCGTATTAGCAAGGGGGGTAGGGTCGTCACGACCGACTTCGGCCAGGCAGGAATATATGAAGCACATTGTCGCAGCCACAGCTATAGCCGGCTTCATCAGCGTGGGGCTGGCAACTCCAGCCTTTGGGGCCACCCCTGCGGGACAGAGTCCGAGCAATCCGAGCGGGACCGGCAACGCGACGCAGTCCTGTCAAAGCATCGTTGCTGCCGGCGGCCAAGAACCCGGCCACGCCAGCTCCTCGCCAGGGTCTCCGTTCAACGAGCCCTCTGCGACGAGCTCTGGTGGCAACGGAGGTACGCACTACGCCGGGAATGGGCCTTCCACTGCGGGCAAGACGACAAATGGTGTGGGCCATACGACGAATGGCGGCTTAGTAGCCTCACAGTACGACGTCGCCTGCTACCACCAACCAGCTAAGTAGATCAGCGACAACGGCCTGCACCCGCGAGTCCTCACGCGCTCCAAAGCCACTTACATGTTGGTGCCGGCGTCCAGGGTGTGATGGGACTTTTCGGAGTAGCGAGGACGGGATTGATCCCGCCCGCAACGTGCCGTCACCGCTCGGATCAAAGCGCCCTCTAACACCGGGTAGGCGGCGCTTATACCTGCCCCCACTAGTGCCGCAGCCTGACCCTGGTCGCTCAATCGGAAGCGACCCACAGGCTGGTCGGGCAAGATGGGTAGATGACAGATGATGGCGAGGCAACGCACCTGAGAGCGGTGTGGACCGAGGCCGATGTCGAAGCGATGGGTGGCCCGAGTGTTCGATTCACGCCTTCTCGAACCTTCAACGCGGGAACGCTGGGCACAAGGCTCATGACGAGCGTTTGGGCGCCCGTGCGGCTCAATCCTGTCCACGTGTCCCTGAGCGACGGAGAACGACCGCATCGGGAGGAGCCGCTGACCGGACAGTGGTTGTAGACCGCCTGAGACCGCAGCCGATAACGAGCGGCATCTGGGTATCCCATACCACCGGGTCAACAGCGGATATCGAACGTGGCCAAATGGTCGTGACTCGCCCCTCGGACGATCAGATGGCAAGCGCTGCCCGACAGACGCCAGCGCACGATGTATTGGTTGATGAGCACGATTGTCTGGTCGATCGCCTCGGGCAGCGAATCGTCATGGCGTCTGGAGTGAGGACGATGGCTCGTGACACGCAAGATCTCGCCGAAGAAGAGTTCCAACATCGAGCTGGAATGCAAGCCAAACTGTTTGCCTCATGAATCGTCCGGACACCAAGTACGTCGCCGTCGGGGATGCTGACGTTGCCTACCAGGTCCTCGGAGAGGGACCTTCCGACCTCCTCTTCTTCAACGGGCTTGGCAGCAACGTCGAAATGGCGTGGGAGGACCGCGAGGTTGCCGACTTCCTCAGACGGCTGGCGTCGTTACGTCGCTTAATCTTTCTCGATCGACGAGGCACAGGGGCATCTGACGGTGTGCCGCGGAACGCCATACCAACATGGGAGGAGTGGACGGAAGACATCGAAAGCGTCCTCAACGCGGTTGGGTCCGAGCAGACATCCATTCTCGCGACGGTCGATGCTGGCCCGATCGCGATCCTCTATGCCGCTGCCCATCCCGAACGGGTCGATTCCCTGGTGCTGTGCAATACCACTGCCCGATATCTAGTCGCTGACGACTATCCGATCGGTTTTACACCTGAAGCGCTCGATTTCGTCATCGAGTTCCTCCGGACCCATTGGGGCACGCCGGAGTTTCTCTCGCTTGCTGGTGCAGCTGGCCCGGAAGAAGACCCAGTTCGCCGCGATGCTCTTGCTCGGCTCTTCCGGTCGTCGGTCACCCCGAGAACCGCGGCCGCACAGTACGACTACCTGCTTCGGAACCTCGATGTTCGCCCGGTGCTCCCGCTCCTCCGGACGCCCACGCTGGTCCTGAGCGCCGACAACCAAAGCTTCCTACCCATGGCTCATGGGCGCTATGTGGCTGAACACATTGAGGGATCCAAGTTCGTCGCGCTGCCGGGCGACGACATGTTGATATTCAGCCAGCAGGCCCTGATCTTCGACGAAGTGGCCGAGTTCTTGACCGGTACAAGACCACTTACCGATATCGACCGAGTGCTGGTCTCTGTACTCTTCACCGATATCGTCGGATCAACCGAACGTGCAGCCTCGCTGGGTGATCAACGGTGGCGGTCCTTGTTGGATCGCCACGATCAAATCGTCCGGGAACAGCTTCGGATCTTCCGAGGCCGGGAGGTCAACACGACAGGAGACGGCTTCGTCGCTTCCTTCGATGGTCCGGCTCGAGCCATCCGTTGTGGCCAGGTGATCATCGACGCCACCCGAGCCCTCGGTATCGAGCTGCGCATGGGTCTCCACACCGGTGAATGCGAGGTGAGGGGCAACGATCTGGGCGGCCTCGCCGTTCACATCGCAGCTCGCGTCGGTTCTTTGGCCTCACCGAGCGAAGTTCTTGTCTCGGGCACCGTCAAGGACCTCGTGGTTGGCTCGGGCATTGAGTTCAATGACCGAGGTGAGCACGTGCTGAAGGGGGTGCCGGGGAGCTGGAAGCTCTACGCGGTCTCCGGTTGAACCGCAACTCCAAACAAGTTCGTCTATTGCTCAGTCACACATTGAGACGACCGACGTAGCCCCAAGGAGTCGTTTCGTCTTTAAGGACCCACAACTCCGCAAATTGTAAGGACTGCCCCCTATCGCCGTTCATGAAGGGGTGGGGCCGTGTCAAGAGCTTCCCTTCTTCTTTTTGTCCTGGTCTCCGAGGCGTCGTCCTGGAAGAGGGCGCGCGCTGGCGAGGAGCCGGGGTCAACGCTGGCGAAGCCATCCGAAGGACTCGGCGTTGACGCCGTGACGAGCGGCGTATCCTCGAGCGGACGACGCCTATGGGGTGCTACCAGTTCCCATCACGGTTCAGGGGGCCTGTCACAGGTGCCAGAGCAGCCAGCCATTCATTCGTCGATTGCCGACATGATGGGGTTCGGCCACGGTCCGGCGGGCTCAATCAGGTAGGCCGGCCACGCCACGCAGCGGCGGGCCACGGCGATAGTCGAGCTCGCGCCGGACCGTGTCCGCCGCTCACGCGGCCTCGGGGGCTTCGAGACAGCGGACCTCGCCGTCTCGGAGCCCGTAATAGACGAGGGTCAAGAGCTTCCGCGCCACGGCGACGCGTGCCTTGTACCTGCCCCGGCGCTCGGCGATGCGCAGGTAGTCGGCCCGCAGCTTCTCGTTGCCCCGGGCCCGGTAGTTGCCGACCGCCTCGATCGCCGCCCAGCGCACGAGGGGTGACCCCTGCTTGGTGATGGACCCGCGGTGGACCGTCTGGTCGGACTCTCGGTGCTTGGGGGTGAGTCCGGCCCACGAGCAGAGCTTCTTCGGGCTGTCGAAGCGGGTGATGTCGCCGATCTCGGCCACGAAGATGGCGGCGATGACCTTTCCGACCCCGGGGAGCTTGACGAGGGCCCGATAGCCGGGGTCCTCTTTCAGCGCACGGTGGATGTGACCATCCAGCATGGTGATCTCCCGGTCATAGATCTCCAGGAGGTCCCGGAGCGACTCGATGCGCACGGTGTAGGCCACCGGGAGATCGAGGTTGTCGAGCTGGGCGGTGCCGCTCGGACCCCACAGCTCACCCACCACCGGCAGGATGCCGTTCTTCGCCATGACCCCGTGGATCTGGGCTTTGGCGCTGGTGCGGTGGCGGACCAAGGAGAACCGGTAACGCACGAGCTCTCGGAGCTCACGGGTCTCGGGTGGGGCGATCCAGCCCTCGGCCAAGCGTCCGAGCCGGAGCATGGCGGCCAGGTCCTTGGCGTCGAGCTCATCGTTCTTCACCCGGCGGTGGCCCCAGTTGTTGCCCAAGGCGTGGGCCAGGTGCACGTGGGCACCCATCTCCTGAAGGAGGTCCGCCGCCCAGTACCAGCCATAGGTGGACTCGAGGACCACTTCGGGAGCCTCACCCGCCTTGGCCATGGCCTGGGCCAGTTCGAAGGGCTGGCTCGGGATGCGCGTACAGCCGAGCACCTCGCCGTCTTCGGCCATGCGATAGATGGTCGAGCTGCGGCGGTGCAGGTCGATTCCGACGTACTGTCGTTCCATAGGGGCCTCCTCCTCTTGTCGAGGGTGTTTGTGGAAACCCGAGTGTCGCTCACGGCGCTCGAATCTTCACGAGGGGCGGAGGCCCCGCCCCTTCATCACATCAGTTGGGTGGGATACTCACGGCGATGCCGCAGGGTCTCCGTGACGAACTGGACCCTGCCACTCGGGACCAGTCGGCACTATTCGTGCCGATGACTAGTGGAGGGACCAAATGTACGCCATCGTTGCCAACGTCCAGATTGAGAATCCTGAAGAGGCGCGGCTCCTCCTTCCTGAAGCCAGGGAAGCCGTGGTTTCCCGCGCCCCGGGCATCGTGAGCGGCTATTGGCTGGAGCCGGTCGACGGCATCGGGACGTCGGTCCTCGTCTTCGAGACCAAGGAATACGCAGAGAAGGCTGTTCAATATCCGCTGCCCCCAATGCCGGGGGTCACCCTGCTCAATGTGACGATCCGCGAGGTGTTCGCGCACGTCTGAGGTGCCCCATACCACCGGGTCAGCGGCGGCCAGGTCCTACCGGTCAGGAAACGCCTGGGCAACTCGCACGCGAATCAGTTGTTCGACGAGAGACTTCGGCAGCGCCGAGTCGATCGGGAACTGAAGCGCACCCGACGAGGTCTTGTACGCACCCAGTTCATCTCGTAGGGCGGGAAACACGGACCCGCTATGGGGCAGAAAGCTGAGATGGTTCTTGAACGCCGCAAATCCGGCGACTACCTTGCCTTGGACTCTGAAGGCTGGGACTCCATATGAGATCCCTTCCTCTGCATCGGGAATCACCTCAAGGATCGTCTGACGCAGGCGCTGCAGAGTAGACCGCTTCGGTTCCTCGACGTCTGCCAGATAGGTATCGACCTCAGCACTAGCCATACATCCGATTGTTGGCCCACGTGCGGTCAAGGTCAATAGCTGCAGGCACCTCTGCCCCACAACACCTGTGGGTGCGGGGCGCTTTTGCGAGTGTGATCGGTAGGCTGTGCTCGAAGACGGGGAGGAGACTGACATGACCGATGATCCGGGACAGGCCCAATGGAATGTGGCCGATTGGCACGGCAAAATGCTCATCGATCGCTATGGCGAGAAGATCGGCAAGTTACAGGATGTCTACGTTGACGTCGAGACCGACGTGCCGCAGTTCGCAACGGTTAAGGAGGGCGTCATCGGCCGACACCTGACCTTTGTTCCGTTGGGCGGAATCCAAGTCGGTCCCGATGATTTGCAGGTGGCGGTAACCAAGGACCAGGTGCGATCTGCGCCTGACATCGAGATGCACGGCGATGAACTCTCTCAGGCCGACGAGTCAACGCTGTATCACCACTTCGAGCTCAACTACACACCAATCAATACGGAGAGCGGCCGCCGTCTGGCTCGCCGCTAAGCTCAGTGCTCGTGGGAGCTGCCCGAAGTCTGCACGCCATCTGACCTGCAACTTCCGAGTGGAGGCGATGGGACTCGAACCCACGAACCTCTTGACTGCCAGTCAAGCGCTCTACCAGCTGAGCTACGCCCCCGTAGCTGTTCAGAGGGCCATTTCCCTCCAAGTTAGTTGTTTCAAGTAGCAACCGAAGTAGCAACGCTGAATCGATTCCTACAACGGGATTGCGTCATCGTAGCCGAGGCTTGGGAGGGTGCTCGAAGTGCCTGTCCTGCTCAGACGAGGATCTCTTGACCACCGGAAAGGCACCATCGAGGAATGGGCCACGGACGTTCCGATCCGAATGGGACCGGCCTTAGCGGCATGTCTGAAGGAGCGGGGCCGTGCACCGCCGGGCGAGGTTGATCTTGCCCGTATCTGCCCGAGGGCGTGCCGTGACGACCTGTGTTCAACCGTGCGTAGCCGGATTGGGATCTCCAGAAGTCATCGTTCAGTCTGCCCTTGACCGTCGGTTAGGTGAGGTTGAGCATCCCCCGGTTTGACGGACACCTGAACTGAGGTGGTAGCACCTCGGGAAGGAGTCCTTGATGCCACGACCTCATCCGCCGGAGTTCCGCGCTCGAGCCATCGAACTGGCCCGGGAACGGGCCAAGCCGATGGCCGAGCTGGCCCACGATCTTGGGATCTCCGAGAGCTGCCTGCGTAACTGGGTGGCCAAGGCCGACGTCGACGAAGGCCGCAAGGAGGGAGTCACCACTTCGGAGCGAGCCGAGGTTCACGTCCACGCACGTGGTGTACGCCTCGGGCCCGGTGAGCTCGCCTTGAGCCAACCATCCCCCTGACGCGACGACCACCGCATCAATCTTCAAGTTCCGTCCAAAGAACACGAAGGAGAAGATGCGGTGGAAGTCACCAACACGATGGGCGCGGCGGACCTGCTGCGCAAGTACCTCGAAGAAGCCGACCCCGACCTGCTGCGATCCATGGTCCAGAGCTTCGCCGAGGTGCTGATGAACGCCGAGGCCAGCGGCCTGTGCAATGCCCACTACGGGGAGGTCACCGAGGACCGGGTGAACTCGAGGAACGGCTACCGATCCCGGCGCTGGGACACCCGAGCGGGCACGATCGACCTGGCCATCCCGAAGCTCCGCTCGGGCAGCTACTTCCCGGACTGGTTGATCGAGCCCCGCCGCCGGGCCGAGAGAGCTTTGGTCGCCGTGGTGGCCCAGTGCTACGTGGAAGGGGTCTCGACCAGGAGGGTCGACGACGTGGTGAAGTCGATGGGGATCACCGGCATCTCCAAGTCCCAGGTCTCCGAGCTGGCCAAGTCCCTGGACGAGACGGTGACAGCATTCCGCAACCGGCCCCTCGACGCTGGTCCTTACACCTACATCTGGGTGGACGCCCTGACCCAGAAGGTCCGAGAGGGTGGCCGGATCGTGAACGTGGCCGTGGTGATCGCCACCGGGGTGAACGCCGACGGACACCGGGAGATCCTGGGTGTCGACCTCATCACCACCGAGGACGGTGCCGGCTGGACCGCCTTCCTCCGGGGGTTGGTGGCCCGAGGACTGTCCGGGGTGGCCTTGGTCGTCTCCGACGCCCACCAGGGCCTGGTCGACGCCATCGCCTCGGTGCTGCCCGGAGCCTGCTGGCAGCGCTGCCGGGTCCATTTCGTGCGCAACGTGCACACCCGAGTGCCGAAGACCGCCCAGTCCATGGTCGGGGCCCTCATCCGCTCGATCTTCGAGCAGCCCGACGCCGAACAGGTCCATGCCCAGCATGCCCGGGTGGTCGACCAGCTCGCCGAGCGTTTCCCCGACGCCGCCACCATGCTCGTCGAGGCAGAAGCCGACATCCTGGCCTTCTCCTCGTTCCCAAAGGAGCACTGGCGCCAGGTCTGGTCCAACAACCCCCAGGAGCGGCTCAACCGGGAGATTCGCCGGCGCACCGACGTCGTCGGCATCTTCCCCAACCGCCCGGCCGTCTTGCGGCTGGTCGGTGCGGTGCTGGCAGAACAGCACGACGAATGGGCTGTCGCCCGGCGCTACATGGGGGTCGAATCCATGGCCAAGGCTCGGCTCCGGACCATCGAGGGAGCGAGTGAGGAGGTGGATCTGGCCGAACTCGCCAACGTCAGTTAGAACTACAATCGAAGACCGATGTGGTGGTCGTCGTTACACCACGAGTCTGGACGTGGCCCGAGCCGAGTTGGTTGAGCTGCGCCGGAAGCTGCGGGTCACCGAGATGGAGAACGAGATCCTTCGACGGGCTGCTGCCTACTTCGCCCGGGAGAGCGTCCTCCCAAAATGACGTACACCTTCATCGCCCAGCGCTGCTCGGACCTGCCGGTGGTGGCGTGTTGTCGGGTCATGGGGGTGTCCACCTCGGGCTTCTATGCCTGGCAGGCCAACCCGGTGTCTGACCGGGACTGGGCAGATGCCGTGCTCACCGACACCGTCTTCGACATTCATGCGATGTCACGGCGCTCCTATGGGTCCCCACGGGTCCATGCCGAGCTGGTCTTGGGCCAAGGTCAGCGGTGTTCCCGCAAGCGGGTGGCCCGGCTCATGGCCCAGGCCAGCATCGTGGGCATCCACCGGCGCAAGGGACGGGGCTGCACCCGGCGTGATCCCGAGGCCACCCCGGCCGAGGACCTGGTCCAGCGCAACTTCAACCCCACCGAACCGGATCGTCTGTGGGTCATGGACGTCACCGAGCACCCGACCGCCGAAGGCAAGGTCTACCTGGCCGTCGTTCTCGACGCCTGGAGCCGTCGGGTAGTCGGCTGGTCCATTGCCGATCACATCCGCTCCGAGCTCGTGGTCGACGCCGTCCAGATGGCCATCTGGCGACGACGACCGCCCAAAGGCCGGACGGTGGCCCATTCCGATCACGGATCCCAATACACCTCGTGGGCCTTCGGCCGACGCCTCAGAGCTGCCGGACTGCTCGGCTCCATGGGCGCTATCGGCGACTGCTTCGACAACAGCGCCATCGAGAGCTTCTTCGGCACGCTGCAGATCGAGTTGCTCGACGAGCACCGTTGGGACACACGCAAGCAGCTGGCTCTCGCCATGTTCGATTGGATCGAGGCCTGGTACAACCCGTCGAGGCGGCACTCCTACTGCGGAATGCTCAGCCCTATCGACTATGAACGAGCCCACACGCCCGTTGCAGTTGCGGCATGATCAACACAACCAACCTGTCCGCTGGACCGGGGGAAGCTCAGGTAAGGAGCTACCTCCGGCACACGGTCATTTCTGAGGGGTCGGACTTGGAGTGAGTAAGTAGAGCCTTTCCAAAGCCGGGTTAGGACCGTCGTTTGATTGCAACATTCTGAATCTCGCTTAACCGGCTGATCCTTACCGAATCAGAGGGCTCATGTGGACGCTCCCGACCCACGTTGGGGCCATATCATCTGGGCCCAGAAGGCCCGAGGTTCGACGCTCTCTCGGTGGACACGACAGGTGCTGAGTATCGCAGTTTCGGCATCATCTTCCCAAGCCGCACAGAGTGGCCAAACATCCCTTGGTCAAAGGCTTCAGACTCGACGATTGGCAGTTATAACCGAAACCTGTGGATGCACCACCTGAACGAAGGCGCGACGTACCTTCCTGGTTGACCAAAACAAGTTCGCCGGCGGTGAGACGCTGGCAGGAAGGAACGCCAATGTTGAGAGTACATGTTGATGAGGCCACGGGCGCGGAGCTCATCGCAGCAGCCTCGATGCGATCGTGGCCGAGGGAGCACGGCGGATGCTGGCCGCAGCCCTCGAAGCCGAGGTCGACGGCTATGTGTCGAGCCTGGCCTGCGAGGTCGATGAGCACGGCCGTCGCCTGGTGGTCCGCAATGGGCACGCAGAGCCTCGTTCGCTGGTCACCGGAGCGGGACCGCTCGAGGTCCGGGCTCCAAGGGTCAACGACCGCCGGGTCGACGAGGGGACCGGTGAGCGCATGCGGTTCGCCAGCTCGATCCTGCCTCCCTGGGCCCGCAAGTCACCGAAGGTGGCCGAGGTGCTCCCCTTGATGTACCTCCACGGGATGAGCTCGGGGGACTTCGTCCCCGCCTTGGAGGAGTTCTTCGGTTCGGCCGCCGGGCTGTCCGCCTCGGTGGTCACCCGGCTCACCACCGAGTGGCAGAAGGAGCGGGACCAGTTCTCCCACCGGTCGCTCAAGGACGTCGACTACGTCTACCTCTGGGCCGACGGGATCCACTTCAACGTCCGCCTCGAGGAGGCTCGTCTGTGCGCCCTGGTCATCGTGGGTGTCCGGACCGACGGGACCAAGGAGCTGGTGTCGATCAGCGACGGACACCGAGAGTCCACCGAGTCCTGGGCCGACGTCCTGCGGGGTCTGAGGCGGCGCGGCATGGCCGCCCCGGTGCTCGCCGTGGGTGACGGTGCCCTCGGCTTCTGGGGAGCGTTGGGCGAGGTCTTCCCCGACACCGTCCACCAGCGGTGCTGGGTGCACAAGATGGCCAACGTGATGAACGCGCTGCCCAAGTCGGCCCAGCCCGCCGCTCGTGCGGCACTCCAAGAGGTCCGTGACGCCGAGGACCGAGAGCACGCGGAGAAGGCCATAGAGCGCTTCGCCGAGGACTACGAGGCCAAGTGGCCGAAGGCGGTCGAGAAGATCACCAGGGACCAAGGTCCATTGCTGGCGTTCTTCGACTTCCCCGCCGAGCACTGGATCCACCTGAAGACCACCAACCCCATCGAGTCCACCTTCGCCACCGTGCGGCTGCGGACCAAGGTCACCAAGGGACCAGGCTCACGGACCGCCGGTCTGGCCATGGCCTACAAGCTCATCGAGTCGGCCCAGACTCGGTGGCGGGCTGTCAACGCACCGGAGCTCGTCGCCCTCGTTCGTGCCGGCGTCAAATTCGAGAAGGGGGTGATGGTCGAGAGATCAGAGGAGCAGGACACCGAGGTCGCCGCGTAGTTCGACAGGAACCTCATCCACAGGTCTTGACTATTTCTCACGATTGGCCACTCGGCACCACAGAAGAAGCAGCGATGGCTGTCACCACCCATCTCCGGCTGCCGTTTGATGTTGCGCACCCCAGTATTCGACTCACAGTTCTCGCAGTTGGGGATAGCACGACTATGTCTCATAATTCTCGTTCCGATTCAGCGTCCTTCCGCGGGCTTCGCCACCACGGTCTGGAGGTCAAACACAAATGTTCGGGTCTGCCTGATGGTTTCGTCGAGCAGCTCAATCGCAGATTCGATGCGTTGAACAGCGGCGGGTTCGCAGTCGAACTGAAGCGCGCCCTGCAGCACCAGAGCCGTTTCGAAGGTCGCACGGACGACCGTGCGGTTCAGATCGTCGCCAATACGTTGCACAAGATCTGCGAGGCGGTCCTCGATCGTTGATGAGGTGACATCAACCTCAGCGAAACCTTCGCTCGTCATCTCGGGGGTGCCGGGCGTTGATCGTGCATCGTCTCTGTTGGGCGCTCCGCCGAGGGTGGCGTTTACACGATCGATGCGTGCCTTTGCCCTCCTGACCTCTCTCAACGTTGAGGTCAATCTGCTCTCAATGTATGGGCCGTTGCCGTCGGTACCCGAGGCATCGTCGGTCCGTGTCGTGGCGACGGCCATGGCTTCCAGCGCCACGCAGGCTCGATGAAGGGCACAACCGGCTTCAATGAGGTGCATCACAGCATCGCCGTCGGGTGCGACATCTGATCGGCCCCTGCCGTCCGGGGGACTTCCGGACTCTGAGTTGCCTGCAAGCGCAGCATCGTCGCAACTGCGTTCCGTTACGGCCATTGACCTGCTCCTCGCTCTGCGAGTGCTGGTCGACAAAGTGGCTGGCAACGGTGCTGACTCCGCTGGGAGACGCTGTGCCGATCTGCGCTTGATCCAACCGTACCAGCGGCAGACCAGGGACGCTGCAGACTGCAGCTTTGAACGAACCCAGCGCCGCCACGCTGGGACCGCACTACCGAATCTAAGGTCGCCCTGGCCCAGAGACTAGAGGTACCAGAGACTAGGTAAGGTACCAGAGACTAGAGGTAAAGGTCCTGGTTGCTTATGGAACCTGGCCCTCTGCCCATCAGCCATGGCCCGACCCGTCCGTCCCCCACTGATGGCAAAGCACAACATCTCGGCCAGGGAACCTGACCTATCCACCAGAGGGGTGGAGCTTGTTACAGCAGTCAGCGCCATCCTGTTTGCTCGGACACGGTGCGAGTAGAGGATTTCGTCACGTTCTCCTCACTGGGAGCCGGCCCCTGACCGGCACGCAGGGAAGACGGTCAAGTAGGGCGTTCCTGGGACCCTCGGCCTTGGAGAATCGACGGTCCAGGTCCCTTCCGGCATTGATGCCCTTTGACCCTATTGACACACGAGGTCTCGGCGTACTCTCGATCCATGGTTGGTGTGCGGTGACAGTTGCAGGATTCCTCATATCGGCAGAGGCCGTCCGGAGCAGCGACAAGGTCGGAGGGGCGGGACAGGGCGAGATCAGGGAGGTGGAGCGTTATGCACGCAAACACGGGAGATCGGATCGTCATCGAGTCCGTCAAGGTCGACTCCGCTAGGCGAAGTGGCCAGATCCTGGAGGTGATGGGAGGGCCTGCCGGAGAGCACTACCGAGTGCAGTGGGATGACGGCCACGAAAGCGAGTTCTTCCCCGGCCCGGACGCCAGGATCGTCCCTTCACCAGGCTGAGCGGGGCCTGGGTCATGAGCCATCGCGATGCATGTGAGATCGAAGATTGCAACCGGCTGGTATGGGCGGCACCTAGCTATGTCGTCCACCTGACGCCGAACAACTCATCCGCCCCTTGGTCTCTGTTAGGGAACTGTTAGGTCACTGGCCTTCCCTTGACTCGCACCCGAATCGGGACTCGGCCTGCGTTGGGATCCAGTCAGACCTGACTTGACCAAATGTTCATTCTGTCATCGACGGCGACCTAGTGGGCCGTCGCCTATCGCCGGTGGGCGACAACGACAGGAGGACTACGTCATGTTTAGGAAGATGGCGGTTGTAGTGGCCGGATTGGCCGTGGCCACAGGAGGATTCGTCGCAGCGACGGGTGGGGTGTCGGGTGCAGCAAAGCCCACAGTCACCGCAGGACCGGGCAGCAACGTCAGTTGCAATATCACCGCCAAGGTCAAAGTGACCCCCAGCCTCAAGGACAACTGGATAAAGAGCCAACACGCCACCGACCCGGACGCAGGAGTGAAAGCCATCGTCGATAGACCTTCGCCGCGAACGGACCGGTCATCATCTCGGTCAAGGGCTCGGCACCTGCACGGGGAGCGTCACCGACGGTGTGAACACGCTGCCGGTCACGGGCATCAAGTTCTCCGTGGCCAACGATCCTGCCCATCTCGGCTCAGCCACCCCGGCCACTTGCACCTCGTTGCTGACCGGGATCCCACCGAGCACCGCAGAGTACAACACCAGCATTAGTTGCATTGCGACCGGCGGCAAGGTGACACCGACGATCATCACCGACCAGGTGATCCCACCGGTGTCGTTCTCGATTTCAGGAGGCACTATCTCCGGCTCGTTTGCCGGAGGGACAGCCACAACGAACGGTGTTCCGGACTCGACGACGGTCGGTGCTATTACCCAGGCACCGGCGACCTCGACCAATCCCGTCCCCGCCTTCCCGCAGTGTGAGGCGTCGATCAAGATCAAGCCCGCCAACACCAAGCACCCCGAGACGGCCACCCTCAAGGCCCCCAAGGGTCTGAAGAAGATTGCGATCATCGCCGGTTCCACGCTGGCCATCAGTCGCTGACCGCACCACGAGCATCAGGAGTACCAGGAGGGCGGGGCTTCGGTCCCGTCCTCCTGCATTGCAATTCGGCTGATCCTAGTTGCCACCCCAAGGCACGTTCCCCCTCGATCGGGTCAATCATCATCGGAATAAGACGTCATAGGGCGAGTCGCTGAGGATCTGAGCTTGCGCCCTCCACATCCGATCTGATTTGTAGCGATGGAGGCCAGTAGGCATTCGAATCTCCAGTCGCTGACATCGCAGCGGCCCGCACTGACTGTCTCGGGTTGAGTGTCGAAGGATTCAACCTCGGGTGGGTCGCGCACTACCAATCACCGGGCGGCGAAGTCCATGTCCAGCTTGTCACCCGCGACGCCATAGCGCCTCTTGATTCGGTCATCTCAGTTCATGTTGGCTCCGGCGTTGAGGAGGCGTATGAGGAGGCAAAGCGGCGTGGGTTCGAGATCGTTCACCCACTCACGGAAGAGGCGTGGGGTGTGCGGAGGTTCTTCGTCCGTGCCCCCGATGGCAATGTGATCAACATGGTGAGCCACAGCGACGAGTAGGTTCGTCCGACCGCATCTCCGGTCGTCGACCCCCAAAGGGTGACCCCTAGAGCCAGGCAGCAGAGCAACCTCAACGGTAAGACCGGCCTGTGGAGCCCTACGATCCAGATGCACATGCTGTTGGTGAGGTGGAACTCGCCTAGCCGATCCTTCCGCCGGCGATTCGGAGGTGTTTCCCGTGGCTACCGAGGGCATCATGTCCGCCCTGGTAGTTACACCTCACAGGGAACCAATGGTGGCGCCGTCCTCGTGTTCGGGGTGAGTGCCCACGCCTCGGGTCTAGCACCACAGAGGTTGAGGATCGGGTGGAGACGACGCGCCTGGTCCGCTCGAGCCGGGCATCTGAGCCTCGAACGTGGACGAGAAGGGACGCACACCTTGTGCCCGGTACCATCATGGGCCATGGCCCGGGCCTACGACGTCCTCGAGGTGGAGAGGAAATGGCAGCAGCGCTGGGCTGACGAGGGCTCCTATGAGGTCGATGCGTCCGATCCCCGGCCGCCCTGGTACGTGCTCAGCATGTACCCCTACCCCTCGGGACCGGCCCACATGGGACACGTCCGCAACTACACCTTCGGCGACTTGTTGGTCAGGCACCGCTCCATGCTGGGCTTCGCCGTGCTCTCTCCCTTCGGCTTCGACTCGTTCGGCCTGCCCGCCGAAAATGCCGCCATCAAGACGGGCACCCACCCCCGGGTGTTCACCGAAGCCCGCATCGCCGAGCTGAAGGAGTCGATCACCTCCCTCGGGGCCGTCTACGACTGGCGCCGGGAGATCCGCAGCCACGATCCCGAGTACATCAAGTGGAACCAGGTCATCTTCGAGGCATTTCTCTCCGCCGGGCTGGCCTACCGGGCCAAAGCCCCCGTCAACTGGTGCCCCGGCTGTCAGACCGTGCTGGCCAACGAGCAGGTGCTGGCGGACGGGACCTGTGAGCGCTCGGGGGACGTGGTCGAGAAGCGCGACCTCGAGCAGTGGTTCTTCCGCATCACCGACTATGCCGACGAGCTGCTCGCCGACCTGGATGCGCTCGACTGGCCGGAGCGGGTCAAGACCATGCAACGCAACTGGATCGGACGCTCGGAGGGTGCCGAGTTCGACCTCCCGGTCGAGGGTCGGGACGGGAGCGACGGGCGGCCCGCCCTGGCCCTGCGGGTGTTCACCACCCGCCCGGACACCTCCTTCGGCATGACCTATGCCGTGCTCGCCCCCGAGCACCCCATGGTCGACGAGCTCACGACGCCCGATCACCGCGCCGAGGTCGAGGACCTACTTGCCAGGGCCGCGGCCAGCACCGATGTCGAACGCATGTCCGAATCCGGGCCGGCCAGCCTGGCCAAGCGAGGCGCCTTCACCGGCTCGTCGGTCATCAATCCGTTCACCGGCACGCCCGTTCCGGTCTATGTGGCCGACTACGTCCTCATGGGCTATGGCACGGGGGCCATCATGGCGGTACCCGCCGAGGACGCCAGGGACTGGGACTTCGCCCAGGCCTACGGCCTGCCCATCGTGAGGACCGTCCGCCCACCCGACGGGTGGGACGACGAGGGTGGGCCCGGCGGCGCCTACACCGGCTCCGGCGAGAAGATCAACAGCGGCTGGCTCGACGGGCTGGACATCCCCGCGGCCAAGGCCCAGGCGATCGAGTGGCTCGAGGCGGAGGACAAGGGCACTCGTATGGTCAACTACCGACTCCGCGACTGGCTGGTGTCGCGCCAGCGGTTCTGGGGGTGCCCGATACCGGTCGTCTACTGTCCCGATCACGGGGTGGTCCCGGTGCCGATCGAGCAGCTTCCGGTCCTCGCCCCCGACGACGTGGAGTTCCGGCCGACCGGCGAGTCGCCTCTGGCCACCCACGCCGGGTTCCTCAACACCAAGTGCCCGGTCTGCGGTGGCCCGGCCACCCGTGAGACCGACACCATGGACACCTTCGTCGACTCGTCCTGGTACTTCCTCCGGTTCACCGACCCGTGGTCCGTCGGCGTCCCCTTCGACCCGGAGACGGCCCGGCACTGGATGCCGGTCGACCAGTACATCGGGGGGATCGAGCACGCCATCCTCCACCTGCTCTATGCCCGCTTCTTCACCAAGGCCCTGGCCGACGTGGGTATGGCTCCGGCCGGCCTGCGGGAGCCCTTCGCCCACTATTACGCCCAGGGCATGATCCGCATGGACGGGACCAAGATGTCCAAGTCCAGGGGCAACCTGGTGGCGCCGTCCACGTACCTGACCACCGTCGGTGCCGACGCCTTGCGCCTCTTCCATCTCTTTGTCGGGCCGCCGACCGACGACGTGGACTGGACCGATCAGACCGATAGCGTGATCGACGGCTGCGCGCGCTTCCTCGACCGCGTCTGGCGCCTGGCCGTCCCGCCCGAGGACACCCCACCCGCCACCAACACCGCACCGGCCGGCCCCCGGGACCTGGAGGCGCGCCGGGCCACCCACCGGCTGATCGAGCGGGTCGACCGCGACTTCGAGCGCTGGTCGTACAACACCGCCGTCGCCGCGTGCATGGAGTTCGTCAATGCGCTCGTCCCCTACGTGAGGGAGGGCGGGCAGGCCGAGGTGGTGGACGAGGCCGTCGACACCCTGCTGCTCGTCCTCGCCCCCATGACCCCGCACATCGCCGCCGAGGCCTGGGAGCACCGCCACGGCAGCCACGTGCACGTCCAGCCCTGGCCGGTGGCCGACCCGGAACTGGCCGCCGAGGAGACCGTGACCATGATCATCCAGGTGGACGGCAAGGTGAGGGACCGGATCGACGTGCCACCGGGCATCTCCGCCGAGGAGGCTGAGCGGCTGGCCCTCGACTCGGCCCCGGCCGCCGACGCCCTGGGCGGTGGCCCACCCAGCCGGGTCATCGTGCGCCCCCCGAAGTTGGTCAATCTGGTGCGCTGACCCGGCGGTCCGTCGATCCGGCCGCCTGCTTGAAGCCGGCCAGCACCTCGGCCCACCGCTCGGGCTCCATGGCGTAGGGCGCATAGAAATTGAAGCGGTCGACGACACCGCCGAACCGGTCGAGAACCATACCGGCGATGTCGTCCAGGTCGCCGACCACCGCGAAGGTGTTGAGCATCTCGTCGTCGATCAGCCCGGCCATCTCCTCCCAGGCGCCGCGCTTGGACAGGGTGTTGAGCTCGGCCTGCAGGTCGCCCCAGCCGTGGAGCTCCAGCACCGGGCGGTAGGCCGGCGTCGACCCGTAGAAGGCCAGCTGGGTCTTGACCGCCCTGGTGGCCTTCTCCACTCCGGCGTCGTCGGCCCCGGTGACCACCATCCCCGGGTAGGAGATCTGGACGTCATCCCGGCTGCGGCCGCTGGCGGCCAGTCCTCGTTCGAGGGCGGGGACGGTCACCTGGCGGAGGTAGCGCTCGGTGGTGAACCCGTGGGCCAGCAGGCCGTCGGCCACCTCGCCGGCCACTTCGGCCATCCGCTGGCCCACCGCGGCGAGGAAGATCCGGGGGTTGCCGAAGGGATTGGGCCCCGGGTCGAACATCGGCGTCATCAGGGTGTGTCGATAGAAGTCGCCGCGGAAGGCCAGGCGGGTCCCCTCGGCCCAACTGGTCCATATGGCCCGGATGGCCAGGACGAGCTCCCGCATGCGGGCCGCCGGATGCGACCAGGGCATGGAGAACCGCTTCTCGATGTGGGGTTTGATCTGGGACCCGAGGCCGAGCATGAAGCGCCCCTCCGACAGCGTCTGGAGGTCGTTGGCCACCGTGGCCAGGGTCATCGGGTTTCGGGCGAAGGCCACGGCGATCCCGGTGCCCAGCTTGATCCGCTCGGTGCTCCTCGGCGGCCAGCGCCAACGGGAGGAAGGGGTCGTGGGAAGTCTCGGCCGACCAGATCCCGTCGTAGCCCACCCGCTCGGCCAGTTGGGCCGTCTCCACGACGCTGCTCGGATCGAACCCGATACCTCCGTCTACGTCCATGTGTCACGGTAGCTCGGCTCACCACGGCCGGTCCGGCCCGGGTCGTTGCGCCGCGCCGCCCCGCCCACCAGAATTCGACGGTGAGCGGCGACGGCGAAGCTTCGAGCGGTGGTCCTCCCGGCATGTCGCCCCCGGCCGTGACCGATGAGGACCGCCAACGGTACGGGCAGCTGCTCGACCGAGCTGCCGAACGCGGGCTGCTCGACGCCTACGACTACGAGGTCCGGCTCCGAGACCTGGCCTCCGCCTCCACGATCGAGCAGATGAACCGGATCGTGACCGAGCTCCCCGTCTTCACGGCGGGGCCGGCGGTCGCCGCCGGGACGGGTCCCCGTGGCTCCCGTGCCCGGTTCGCCGGCGCACCGGGCGGCATCGGACGGTCGCGGCCGAGCCGGTGGTTGCTCCTGGTGATCGTGGTCGTCGTGGTGGCCGCCTCGTTGGTGGTCCTCACCATCTTTGCCAACCACGTGGTCCGGAACCACCACTCGGGCCTGGCGCCGGCGGCGGTGCCGGCGCAACGGCTCAGCGTCCCTCGCCCCTGAGGAACTGCTCGAGCTCGGCGGCGATCTCGTCGCCGCTCGGCACGTTGTCGTCGAGTCCCAGCACCGTCGACTCCTGCGAGTCGAGCGCCACCTCCAGCCGGTGCACCATCTCGAGGTGCTCGGGGTTGGCCGCGATGAGCTCGTCGACCTGGCGCCGCGACGCTTCGCCGGCACCGCGGAGCGAGGACGAGTCGAGGACCGCGCCCGAGACGGCACAGAGCCCTTCGATGAGCGCCGCGCTGGCCTCGGGGTAGGGCATGGCCGATACGTAGTGGGGGACACGCGCCCAGAGGCCGATGACCGGCACCCCCGCGTTCCCGAGCGAGACCTCCAAAGCGGTCTGGACGCCGGCGGGGACCTCGAGGGTGCCCCGCACCGTGCCGACGCGCCCGGCCAGCTCCGCCGACTGCGGGGGCACGGTCGAGGCCAACCGCACCGGCCGCGTGTGCGGGGTGGGTGCCGGGAAGGCGCCCACCCCGATCACCGTGCGCACCTCGAGCTCCTGGACCAGTCCGACCACCGCCTCGATGAAGGTGGGCCAGCAGAAGTCGGGCTCCGGGCCGGTGAGGTACAAGATGTCGGCCCCCACCCGGTCCTTGCCGGCCACCACCCGGATGGCCGGCCAGGTGAGCTCGGTGGTCACCCCGTCCTCGAGCCGGGCGATCGGTCGCCGGGCCCGCTGGTCGATGAGGGCTTCGGTGTCGAACGAGGCCACCGGCTCGGTGGGGGACGACGTCAAGAGCTCGGCGATGGCCGCCGAGGCGCCCATGCCGGCGTCGACCCAGCCTTCGAGGGCCACCACCAGCAGCGGGTGGTCGAGGCCCATGGCGGCCGGCACCCCCCACCGGGGATCGAGCTCGTAGAGGGACGACGGATGGCGATCGTTCACAAGGACTCCACTTCGGCCAATGCCCGTTCACCCAGGTGCCCGACGTGGGCGGCGAACTGGTCGACACCGGAGCGGTCACCGGCCGCGGCCCCGCCGGCGTAGCGCACATGGACCCCTTGGAGGATACAAGCCAGCTTCCAGAAGCCGAACGCCCGGTAGTAGGGGACCGGGGAGACATCCCGCCCCGACGCCTCGGCGTAGCGAGCCAGGAGATCGGAACGGCGGGCGAAACCGGGCAGCGTGGTCGGGGCCACGCCGATGAGGGCCTGGTCACCGTCCTCGGGCTCGGCCCAGTACACCATCAGCAGGCCGAGGTCGGCGAGCGGGTCGCCCAGGGTGCAGATCTCCCAGTCCAGGATGGCGACCACGTTGCCCTTGTCGTCGAGGACGGTGTTGTCCAGCCGGTAGTCGCCGTGCACGATGGCCACCCCCTGCTGCTCGGGGATGCGCGAGGCCAGCAGCTCGTGGACGCGGTCGACGACGGCCGGCCCGGGCTCGCCGTCCACGGTCGATTGGGTGAACTGGCCGTGCCAGCGCTTGAGCTGGCGGGCGATGTAGCTGTCGCGCCGGGCGAAGTCGCCGAGGCCCACGGCGTCGACATCCACCGCGTGGAGCTGGGCCAGGGTGTCGATGAGGGACTCGCCGGCATGGGCCCGTCCGGCCTCGTCGAGCTGGCGGGCAGCGTGCTCGGTGCGGACGATGTGGCCCTCGACGAATGACATCACGTAGAAGGGAGCGCCGTTGACGGTCTCATCGGTGCAGAGCCCGAACGTGTACGGGGACGGGTACGCCCGTCGGCCCGAGCGCGCTGATCACCGTGTACTCCCGCTTCATGTCGTGCGCGGTGGGGAGCACGTGGCTGACCGGTGGGCGCCGCAGGGCGAACGAGCGCCCCGACCCGTCGGTGACCCGGAAGGTCAGGTTGGACCGTCCGCCGGCGATGAGCTCGAAGGTCAGCGGCGGCTCGATCTCGGCGATGGTGGAGGTCATCCAGGCGGTCACCGCCTCGCGGTCGATCCCCTCCACCTCGGTGTCCGCGGTCGGCGGCCCGGCTCCCATGGCCTACGACGCTACCCGCGCCGGTCACCGGTCTCGGGGCAGGCTGGGGAGCCACCCGGAGAGTCCTGGATGGACCACCGGGCGGGTCGCCACGGGGCCCCGTGCCGCCCTCGGACCGGCTGGGGAAAGCCGAGCCCCAGGTATGGTCGTAGGGATGGTCGAAGTCACCGACGCCACGTTCGAAGCCGAAGTCATCCGCCGCTCCGCCGAGGTGCCGGTGGTGGTCGACCTCTGGGCGCCGTGGTGCGGTCCGTGCCAGACCCTCGGCCCCATCATCGAGCGGGTGGTCGACGCCACCGACGGGGCGGTGGCCCTGGCGAAGGTCAATGTCGACGAGAACCCGGCCGTCGCCGTCCAGCTTTCAGGTGCAGTCGATTCCGGCCGTGTTCGCGTTGAAGGACGGCAAAGTGGTGGACGCGTTCATCGGCGCCCTCCCGGAGAGCGCGATCTCCGAGTTCGTGGGCAAGCTCGTCCCCCAGGCGTCGGAGGCCGACCGGCTGGTGGAGGAGGGGCTCGGCCAGGGGGCCGAGGCTCCGCTCCGAAAGGCGCTCGAGCTCCAGCCCGACCACGCCGGCGCCACCACCGCGCTGGCCTCCATGTTGATCGCCCGGGGCGAGGCCGACGACGCCCTGTCGCTCCTCGCCCGGGTCCCCGAGACCCCGGAGGTCCGGCGGCTGCAGGCCGAGGCCCGTCTGTCCGGCCAACCGGAGGGTGCCGGCGGAGCGGACGTGGAGTCCCGCCTCGACGGGCTGCTCGACGCGGGTCCGCGACGACCCGTCGGCGCGGCAGGAGTTCCTCGACCTCCTGGAGACGCTGGGGCCCGACGACCCGCGGACCACCCGCTATCGCAAGGCCCTCTCCGCCCGCCTGTTCTGACCGCGCCGACGGCCACTGCCGGCACCGATCCCCATTAGCGTCGCGGCGTGCCCGCCACCGGCCTGACGCTCGGCCACCGTTTCCTCGATCTCACCGATCGTGCCCTGGTCATGGGCATCCTCAACCGGACACCCGACTCCTTCTATGACCGCGGTGCCACGTTCGCCCTCGACGACCTCCTTCGTCGGGCCGACAGCCTGGTCGCCGAGGGCGCCGACCTCCTCGACGTGGGCGGGGTCAAGGCCGGGCCCGGTCCGGAGGTGGGCGAGGCCGAGGAGCTCGACCGGGTCATCCCCGACCCTCAGCGCCCTCGCGCTCGCGGGTCGACGTCCCGTTGTCCGTCGACACCTGGCGGGCCTCCGTGGCCCGGGAGGCCTACGCGGCCGGGGCGGTGATGGGCAACGACATCAGCGGCTTCGCCGACACCGACTACCTGCCGACCGCCGCCGCCGCCGGGGCCACCGTGGTGGCCACCCACATCCGGCTCGGCCCCCGGATCCCCGACCCCGATCCCGTCTACGACGATGTGGTCGGGTCGGTCCGCTCGTTCCTGGTCGAGCGGGCGGCGCAGGCGAGAGCCCTCGGCCTCGCCCCCGACCGAATCGTGCTCGACGCGGGTCTCGATCTGGGCAAGACGGCCGCCCAGTCGTTGACCCTGCTCCGGGCCCAGGACCGATTGGCCTCCCTCGGGTACCCGCTGCTCCTGTCCGCCTCGAACAAGACCTTCCTCGGGCGGGTGCTGGAGCTCGAGATCGGGGCCCGGCGCGAGGCGTCGCTGGCCGCCGCCGCCCTGGGCGTTTCGCTGGGCTGCCGGATCGTGCGCGTCCACGACGTGGCCGCCCACCGCCAGGTCTGCGATGTCCTGGCCGCCATCAGTGCCGCCCGGCGGGCCACCACCGTGGTCACCGGGTGAGCGGGACGGGACGATGACCGCGTCGAAGGTGGCGGCCGATGCCGCCCCGCCCCCGGCCGGGCACCGGCCGGCCTACCTGGTCAAGGGGAACGACCCGTCGCTGGTGGCCCAGGCCGCCCATGCCCTCACCGAGCGCCTGGTGGACGGGGGCGACCCCTCGCTGGTGGTCGAGGAGTTCGGGGGGCCCAACCTCGACGCCCTCGACGTGGGGGCGGTGATCGATGCCTGCACCACCCCGCCGTTCCTGGTCGAGCGGCGGGTGGTGGTCCTCCGCCAGGCCGGCCAGCTGACCCCGTCGGACGCCAAGCGACTGGTCGACTACCTGCAGGACCCGCTGGACACCACGATCCTGGTGCTGGTGGCCGGCGGCGGCACGGTGCCCCAGGCCCTG
Organism: uncultured Acidimicrobiales bacterium; assembly: GCA_963727075.1. Lineage (GTDB taxonomy): Bacteria > Actinomycetota > Acidimicrobiia > Acidimicrobiales > RAAP-2 > Bog-756. Next base: position 152,124 of record CAVSET010000001.1, on the reverse strand, counting down.
GCCCGGGCCGTCGGGGCGGCCGGCACCGTCGACACCTCGGTCGGGACGGGCAAGGCCCGGGCCCAATGGCTGGCCGACCACTTGCGGAGCGGGCCGGTCCGCCTCGACGGCCCGGCCACCGCCCACCTCTCCGAGCATCTCGGGGAGGACGTCGCTCGCCTGGAGGGCCTGCTCGACACCCTGGCCGCCGCCTACGGTCCGGGGACCACCGTCTCGGTCGACCAGCTCGAGCCGTTCCTCGGGGTGGCCGGGTCATTGGCTCCCTGGGACCTCACCGATGCCATCGACGCCGGGGAGACGGCCAAGGCGCTCGGCGTGCTGGAGCGGATGTTCATGGCCGGCGAGTCCCACCCCCTGGTGGTGATGGCGATCCTTCACCGCCACTACCGGCAGATCCTCCGGCTGGACGGTGCCGGGGTGACCTCCCCTGAGGAGGCCGCCGGTGTGCTCGGCCTGCGCAGTCTCGTTCCCGGCCAAGAAGGCCCTGTCGCAGTCGCCGCCGGTTGGGCTCGGCCCGGATCGCCCGGGCGATCCGCCTTCTGGCCCAGGCCGATCTGGATCTGCGGGGGGTCACGGCCCTGTCGGGCGAGACCGTGCTCGAGGTGTTGGTGGCCCGGCTCAGCCGGCTGTCGCCGCCGGCCGTCAGTGACCCGGTGAGCGGGCGGCTCGATGTTGGTCAGGACCGGCTGCGGTCAGGCGTTCACCGCGTCCCTCGACTCGGCACCGTCGTCGGCCACGTTCTCGGTCCAGTGGCATCCGTCCCAGAAGCGGAACTGGTGCCGTCCGGTGGGGTCCACCTTCCAACCGGAGGGGACGATGGGCCTGGGGGGACACCGCCTCCGGCTCGGCCACCTGCGCCTGCTCCGGCTCGGGTTCGACCTCACCCATCGGCTCGGGCCCCTGCTCGCGACGGGCGCCGCTCCGGTGGAGCTCCAGCGCCTCCGGCTCCGGTTGAGCTCGGCCACCTGCTCCGACTCCGGCTCCGGCTGGGCGATGACCTCTTCGAATTTCTCCGATCTCGGTCAGGCTGGTCCGCTGCTTGGGCCGATAGGCACGGGCCAGGGCCAGCGGGTGGCGGACGGTCCGGGTGCCGCTGCCGGTGCTGAAGAAGGTGCTGCTGATCTCGAAGTCCTCGCGCTGGCTCGGAGCCGGGCCCGGTTATCCGCCGGATCCGCTTTGCCGGGCCGTGCCGGCCACCTCTCGGAAGCTGGCGAACCGGTTCGGAGCCGGCGGCGACCGGTGCTCTGGCCGGCTGGCGGTCCGCTCCCGGGCTGGTCGGCTTCCCGGCTCGGCCGTCCTCGGCTGGCGGTCTTCCGCCGGCGTGTCCTCGGCCGGCTCGGCCCCCTGCCGGCGACGGCGCCGGTACCACCTTGGGCCGGGCCCGGAAGGCGTACAGGCCAGACCGATCACGGGAGGAGCAGGTCGAGGATGAGGTAGGCGATCTGGCTCTCTCCGCCTGCTTCCACGCCCATCCCGGTTGGCGGAGGATGTCGATGGCGCCGAGCACCATGGAGACCGCCACGACCGACGGCCACCACCACGAGGGCAGGCTGCCGGGAGCGCTGATCTGTCCGGTCATGGCATTCACTCCTGTCGTCGTGGCGTGAGTGTCGCCCCGACGGTGGCCGGGGCGTGATGCTCCGTCCCGTCCAGCTCCGGGCGTCGACGGGTGGTCGGCGGGCACCACTCGGCTGGGGGTTGTATCGGTGCCCGGGCCCGACTTCTTTAGGGGGCCCGGGTCGGGTCAGCGGAAGTCCCTCGATGGGGGGCACGGGGCCGAGGTCGAGGGGGTCGAATCGCTCCGCCACCAGGGTCATCGACCCCTCTGACCGCTCGATCCGTCCCGCGTACCAGCAGCGCCGGGCACGTCCTCGCCACCGACTTCCATCGAAGCCAGGCTCCCCGGGAGCAGACGATGTTGACCATGCCGGTCTCGTCCTCGAGGTTCAAGAAGACGGCCCCGTGGGCGCTCTCGGGCTGTTGGCGGTGGGTCACCACGCCCCCGACGCTGATCCGCTCCCCGGTCGACCTCGATGCCAGCGCCGCGGTGGGGAGCACCCCTTCCCGGCCCAGCCCGGCGACGGGCCAGTTGCATGGCGGTGGTATCGGGCGCCATGCCGAGAGCCCACAGGTCGTCGGCCACCTCCTCCCACCGGTTGGGGAGGGGGAGGGGTGGCGGGTCGGAACCGGTGACCACTCCGGGGAGCCGGTCCGGGGTCGCCTGGGAGGCCGCCCCCGCCCCCCAGACCAGCGACCGCCGGCCACCGCCGCCCGGCCTCGCCCTCGCGCCGCCCGCGGGCCAGGTTGTCGAGTGCCCCCGCCGTGGCCAGCCACTCCAGCTGGGTGCGGGTGACGCCGGCCCGGCGGACCAGGTCCTCCATGCCCGACCACGGCCCACCTTCGGCGATCCGCTTCGCCGTCTCGTCCCCGATGCCGCGCACCGAGGACAGCCCGAGCCGTACGGCCGGGCCGGTCGGGCGGGTCGCCACCGCTCCGGCGTCACCCTGCACCGGTGCCAGCTCCTCGAGCCAGGCGTCGGCCTGACCGGAATTCACGTCGGGCCGGAGGACGGTCACCCCGTGCCGCTTGGCGTCGGCCACCAGGCTGTCGGGGGACCAGAACCCCATGGGTTGGGCGTTCAACAGACCGGCGGTGAAGGCGGCCGGATAGTGCAGCTTGCACCAGGCGGTCGAGTAGACGAGATGGGCAAAGGCCACCGAATGGCTTTCGGGGAACCCGAAATTGGCGAATGCGGCCAGTGCCGCATACACCTGTTCGGACACCTCGGCCGAGACCTGCCGGGCCGCCATGCCGGTGAACAGCCGGTCGCGTAGACGGGCCATCCGCTGGCCCGAGCGCTTGGCGCTCATCGCCTGGCGCAGCTCGTCCGCCTCGGTCGGGGTGAACCCGGCGACGTCGATGGCGATCTGCATCAGCTGCTCCTGGAAGAGCGGCACGCCGAGCGTCCGCTCCAAGGCCGGCTGCAGTAGCGGGTGCAGGTAGGTGACGGGCTCGGTCCCGTTGCGTCGGCGGATGTAGGGGTGGACGGCGTGGCCCTGGATCGGCCCGGGGCGGATGAGGGCGACTTCGATGGCCAGGTCGTAGAAGCACCGGGGCCGGACCCGGGGAAGGGTGTTCATCTGGGCCCGCGACTCCACCTGGAACACCCCGACCGTGTCGGCCCGGCACAGCAGGTCGTAGACCTCGGGCTCCTGCTCCAACCGGGCCAGGTCGATCGTGACGTGATGGAACCTCGCCACCAGATCGACCATGTGGTGCAGGGCGGTCAGCATGCCCAGGCCGAGCAGGTCGAACTTGACCAGTCCGGCCGCCGCGCAGTCGTCCTTGTCCCACTGGAGCACGCTGCGGCCGGGCATCCGGCCCCATTCCACCGGGCAGACCTCGACCACCGGCCGGTCGCAGATGACCATGCCCCCCGGAATGGATGCCGAGGTGTCGGGGGAACGCCACCAGCTCGGTGGCCAGGTCGCGTACCAGGGGCGGGAGGTCCTCCCGGCCGTCGAGAGGACTCACCCCGGTCGACCGACTTCGACCAGAGTGTCCACCTCCTCGAGCGGATAGCCGAGCGCCTTGCCCATGTCGCGGAGGGCCGAGCGTGACCGGTAGGTGATCACGTTGGCCACCTGGGCGGCGTGCTAGCCGGCCGTAGCGCTCGTAGACGTACTGGATGACTTCTTCACGCCGTCCTGACTCGATGTCGACGTCGATGTCCGGCGGGCCGTCCCGGGCCGGGGAGAGGAAGCGTTCGAACAGGAGCCCGAGGGAGACCGCGTCGACATTGGTGATGCCGAGGGCGTAACAGACAGCGGAGGTGGCGGCCGACCCCCGTCCCTGGCAGAAGATGTCGTGGCGCTTGCAGAAGGACACGATGTCCCACACGGTGAGGAAATAGCCCGGGAACCCGAGCGCGCCGATGATGGTGAGCTCGCGGTCGAGCTGGGCCCAGGCCCCGGCCACCCGTTCCGCTCCCCGTGGCCCGTACCGGTCGGTGGCGCCCTGGCGGACCAGCTCGACCAGCCAGGTCTGTTCGGTATGGCCGTCGGGCACCGGGAAGTCGGGGAGCCGGGGTGCCACCAGGCGGAGGTCGAACGCGCACCGGGCGGCCACCTCGGCGGCCTGCTCGACCACCCCGGGCCACCGGGCGAACCGGCGGAGCTGCTCGGCCTCACCACGCAGGCAGGCGGTGGCCGACGAGGGGAGCCATCCTTCGAGGTCCCCGAGGGCCCGTCGTGCTCGGACCGCGGCCAACGCGGTGGCCAGGGGGAACCGACCCGGGTTGGCGTAGTGCACGTTGTTGGTGGCCACCGGGGTCACCCCCCGCTCGACCGCCAGCAGGGCCAGGGCGTCGTTGCGGGTGGCGTCGATGGGGTTGCCGTGGTCCCAGAGCTCGACGGCCAGGTGGTCGCGGCCGAACCGCTCGATCAGACGGTCGAGCGTCCGGCGGGCGTCGGCGGGGCCACCGGTGGTGAGGCTGGCGGCGAGGGCCCCCTTACGGCACCCGGTGAGGATGTGCCAGTGGCCGCCATGGCGCTCGGACAGTGCGTCGAGGGTGATGATCGGCTTCCCCTTCTCCCCGCCGTCGAGGTGGGCCTCGGCGATGACCCGGCTGAGTCGGGCATAGCCCTCGGGGTCCCGGGCCAGCACGACGAGGTGGGTGCCGTCCGGGTCGGGCATGCCGGTGCGGAGCCTGGGGGCCACCTGCCCCGGTGACGGTGAGCTCGGCGCCGAACACGGTGGGCAGGCCGAAGGCCCGGGCTGCCTCGGCGAAGCGGACCACGCCGTAGAGGCCGTTGTGGTCGGTCAGGGCGAGGGCGGACAGGCCGACCCGGCTCGCCTCGGCGGCCAGCTCTTCGGGATGGCTGGCACCGTCGAGGAAGGAGAAGTTGGAGTGGGCGTGCAATTCGGCGTAGGCCATGTCGGTGCGGCGGTCATTCGTACGTGGCTTCGACCCACCAACGGCCCCCTTCGGCCACCAGCAGATGGGCCTCGTGCCGGTGACCGCCTGTAGGCGCGCTCTCCTCCGGCGGGACCTCGACCACCATCGCTCGTCGGAAGGCCACGGGCCCGCCCAGGCGGTCACCTCCGACCAGGGGCGCTTCTCCACCGACAGCCGGCCGGGGTGGGAGGTGAGCAGGCCGCGCCCCGAGACCGATACCGGCTCCCCGTCCGGGTCGACCAGCTCGGCCGGGAGGGGAGCCGGGTGCACGACCGCGGGGGCGGGTGCTGGGATCTGGCCGGGCCAGGGGGCGCCGAGGGTGGCGTCCCCGTGGCCTTCCCGGGCGTTCCAGGTGACGAAGCGGGCTCGCTGGGCCGGTCCGCGACCCCCCTGGAGTCGCGGGGTCACCACCCCGTCCGGGCCGATGAGGTCCTGCACGGCGGCGAGAGCCCACCCCGCCCGGGCATCGGCCTCGCTCACCCCGCCCCAGAACCCCGGCTCACCGACCGCCTCCCGGTCGCCGGTGCCGCGCCGCGTGGCCCGCTGCTCGCCGACATGCCGGGCCGCGGCCGGCTGGCGCAGCTCGTCCAGCTCACCGCTCACGGCCCCCGGCCACCCGGTGGCAGGCGACCCCGTCGGCTCCGAACCGCCCGAGCACGTGGGACTCGTGGAGGGCGGCGAAGTCGCCGAGGGTGCGGAGGCCCAACCGGTGCAACAGCCCGGCCAGCTCGGGACGGCCGAGGATGCTCACCGGGAACGGCGCCAGGAAGGCGGGGGTGCCCCCGGCCGGGACCACCAGGCCGTGCCGGGCGGCGAGCACCGCCGCGAACAACCCGTCGGCCACCCCGACCTCGACGGTGGTGATGGCGGAGGTGGCGTCGGCCACCGATCGGACCAGCGGGCCCTCGCCCCCGAAGTACCGAGCCGGGCCGCGGGCCGGCAGGGAGCAGATGCCGGGTCGCACGGTGGTGACCCACGGGCAGTACGCCTCCACCGCTTCGATCACCTCGACGAACGAGCGGAGGACGGCCCCACCCTCGTCCTCGTCGAGGAGCTCGGGGCAGTGCACGACGAGGAGGCGGCCCATGCCCGGCCCGACCCGGGCCACCGGTCATGCGGTGATCCTCACGCACCATCCCCGCTGCGTCATCCATCCCCGCTGCGTCATCCATCCCCGCTGTGCACCGCGCCGTCCGGTGTCATCGATCCCTACTGCGTCACCCTCGACGGTGGCGTCCAGCACCGCCCCGCTGGTCCCGGGCATCCACAGCCGGCGCGTGACGGGCCGGGCGGCCGACCGCCGGCCCGTGGCCGACACCGACACCCGGCGCCGCTGCAGGTACCCCTCACCGGTGCCGGCGCCGTCCCATCGGATACCGTCGATGGTCAGATGGATGTCGGGAGGCTCCGGCCATCCGGATCGTCCGGCCACCACCACCAGCACCGACCGGCGTTCCCTGGCCCTCGCCGCCACCCGGCGGGCCATGGCGGGGCGGGGTGGGAACGGGGGGTGGAGCACCACCAGGTCGACACCGCCGACCAGCGCGGCGACGACCTCGGCCCAGGCCGCGCCGGGCCGGGGCACCACGGCCAACCGGGCCAGGTCGACGCCGATGTCATGGGCGGCCACGGCACCGAGGCCCGCTATCCCGACCAGCGCGCACCACGAGCCGGCTCCCGACGCCGCCGCCACCACGGCCAGCGCCATGGAGAGGCCACCACTCGCCAGCCCCGTCCAGGCCGCTGACCACGATGCTGGTCCCGCGGCGCAAGCTGCCGTCGGGGAACAGGTCGGCGAGCGGGGGGAGCACCGGGAGGAGCCGGGCCTGGCTGGACGAGACGGGCCGGGTGCGCTCGGCCAACAGGGCCAGAGGCTCCCTGACTCCACCCCCGGGCCGGACCGGCTCCCGGCCGCTGGTCGGTCGTACGATACGAACATATGTTCGTATCGTACCGTGCCGGGTCCGAGGGTGCCCAGGGCCCCGGCCGGCCCGGGCCCTGTTCCGCCGGTGGGCCCGATCGGCTCGCTACCATGGGGCCACCAGAGAGAGGAGGTGGTCCAACTGAGTAGTCAACGTTTCGGGACCCTGGAGGTGGCTGGCCGCTGAGGCGGCTCGCTGTACCACCTGGCGAATCCCAGCCAGACACCCATCGGGCCACCCAAGCCGGACCCGGTCCCATCCGGCGCACCACGGGAACCCGGTGCCAAATCAGCAAACCTGTACCTGCAGGGCGTCTCTTCGGGGGCGCCCTGCAGCGCGTCTCAGGGCCGCACAGTTCAGGGACGCATGGTCGTCTCGTCGATGTCGAGGGCGGCGCGCACCCCGTCCGCCACCCGGGCCGTGATCTTGCGCCGGGCCAACCACTGATCGAGCTCGTCCCGTTCCACCGCGATGACCAGCTTCCTGAGCTCGAGCTCGGCCGCCAGCAGGCCGTCGGCGCCGACTGCCGGGCCCTCTGCTTCACCCCGGTCGTCACCGTCAGGACGCCCCGAGCTCATTGCCTCCAGCCGGCGCTCGATCCGGGCCAGCTGCGACTGGTACGCGCTCCGGATGTGATTGCTCACCTCCGCGGGGAACCGGGCGCCGTCGCTCAGGTCGTCGAGACGGGACAGCGCCAGCACCGTCAACCGCCGGCGCGCCTCGGCCACCAGCACCACGTCCTGCTCGTCCCGCGTCACCAGACCGAGCCGGCGGATGAGCGGGGGGAGCGTGAGCCCCTGACCGACCAGTGTCGCCACGATGACGGCGAAGGTGAGGAACACCAGCAGGTCCCGCTCGGGGAAGCTCTGGGGCAGGGCCAGGGCGGCGGCCAGGCTCACCGCACCGCGCATACCGGCCCAGCCCATCACGGTCGTCTCCCGCCACGAACGCCCCGAGCGCCGACCGGCGACGAAGAGTCGCTGCCCGCCGGGGAGGGCGGTGGCGGCGAACATCCATCCCATGCGCACCACGATGACCACGCACCACGACCGCCGTCGCCTCGAGGGCGAGCGAGCCCGACTCCCGGTTGGTGAGACTGTCGAGGATCGGCCGGAGCTCCAAGCCGACCAGCAGGAACGACAACCCGGTCAGGAGGAAGACGATGAGGTCCCAGATCTCGCGTTGCTGCAGCCGGGCCGCGGCGGTCAGCGTCCTCGAGCCGTACCGGCCGAAGTAGAGGCCGGTGGCCACCACGGCCAACACCCCCGACGCCCCGAGCTTGTCGGCGGGCAGGTAGGAGGCGAAGGGGAGGATCAGGAGCATGGTGTTCTCGATCACCGGCGTCTCGGTGAGCCGCAGCATCCGACATCCGATCCACCCGACGGCGAGTCCGATGCCGACGCCCACGCACCACGGCGAGGAGGAACCTCCCGAACACGTCGGCCAGCGTGACCACCGAGCCGACCGTCGCCACCGCCACCTGGTAGGCGGTCAGCGCGGTGGCGTCGTTCATGAGCCCCTCGCCGCCGAGGATGGTCACGAGCCGGCGCGGGAGGCCGAGCTTGCCGGCGATCTGGGTGGCCGCCACCGAGTCGGGCGGCGACACGATGGCACCCAAAGCGAAGGCCACCGCCCAGGTCATCCCGCTCACCACCGAGTGGATCACCACCGCCACCGCCACCATGGTGGCCAGCACCAGGCCCACGGCCAGCAGCAGGATGGGTTGCAGGTGGATGCGGAGCTCGCGTGCCGAGGTGTCGAGGGAGGCGTCGTAGATGAGCGGCGGCAGGAAGACCAGCAGCACCAGGTCGGGCTGGAGCTGCACGCGGTGCTGGGTCGGGATCAGCGCCACCGCGATGCCGGCCACGACCAGGAGGATGGGATAGGCGATCCGGAGCCGGTCGGCGATGGTGGCGATGGCCACGATGCCGATGAGCAGGCCGATGCCATCGGCAATGCTGATCATGGGCGACGGTCGGAGCAGGTGGCGGCCGGCACCCGGACAACCTACTCAGCCCCGGCCCCGGAGGCCGGTGTGCCCGGTCGTCAGCCGGGCCGGTGGCAGACGGCCTCCACGTTGTTGCCGTCGGGGTCGCGGACGAAGGCGCCGAAGTAGTTGGGGTGGTACTCGGGCCAGACCCGCGGCTCGTGCAAGACCTCGGCGCCGGCGGCCACCGCGGCATCGAAGAAGGCGGCGACGGCGGGACGGTCGGGCCCGGCGAAGGCGATGTGCGACTCGCGGAACCCGTCACCGGAGGCGAGCGGCCCGATCCAGAACGTGGGCATCGGTGGGACGCCGAAGCCGATGACTTCACCGAAGTCCATGACCCTGGTGCCGCCCAGGGGGGCGAGCACCGCGTCGTAGAAGGAGGCGCTGGCCGTCAGGTCCGCGCATTGGATGGAGATGTGGTCGAGCATCGGCCCCATCTTGCCACCCGGGCCGGTGGCGTCCTCAGAGCATGGCGGCGAACCGCTTGGCGAAGGTGTGGATGTCGCCGGGCCAGCGGGCCGACAGGTAGGCCCCGTCGCGGACGACGAAGGCCGGCCGTTCGTCGTCGATCGTGTCGCGGGCCCGACCGCTCTGCTTGAGCCCGGCGTCGGGGTCCCCCGGCTCGACATCGCAGAAATCCTCCGGGCGGGCCAGGGATCGAGTGACCTCATGCTGCACCGACAGGTACCCGGTCGGCTGGCCGGGTTGCTCGCGGTAGGTCCGGTAGTAGTCGGGGTCCCAGAACCGGGTCACCCGCGCCACCCTCCAGGCGCGTCGCTCGAGCGACCAGGTGAGCGCCGTCGTGCGGCGGCCGTGCAGCACCGACCGGCCGTTCTCCGGATCGATGCTGCGGGCGGCCAACACCACGCCGTGGCACACCGCCGCGGTCGGGATCCGGCGCCGGAAGCACTCGACCACCATGGTCTGGAGGACGGGGCTCTCGAGGTACTGCCGCATGCCGCGGGCCCGGTGACCGCCGGGGAGGAGCACGCCGTCCACCGCGTCGAGGTCGACCGCCTCCCAGGGCGTGGGCCGGAGGAACTCGTCGGAGCGGGCCATCTCGCCGAAGGCCGCGGTGGCTTCGGGCCGGGCCCGGAGTACCCGGCCCACCCCGACCAGGTGGGAGAGCCCGGGAACGAATCCCCACGGATCGAGGCCGCGACCGGTCAGCATGAGCTCGTCGCCGCGGCCGGGTCGGCCGGCGGGGGTGGCGAACCGCACCCGGTGGCCCGATCGCCCGAGGACCCTCCAGCTCACGGCCACTTCGGTCGGGTCGAAGTCGGCGTCGGGGATCGGGACGAGGACGGTCGCCATCCCGGTCAGGCCGCCGTGCCGGTCATGGGCCGGTGAGCTCCTCGGCCAGCAGGTCCATGAGGAGCGCGTCGTGCCACGAGCCGTCGCAGGCGCGCTCCTGGCGGCGGAGCACGCCCACCGGTCGGAAGCCGACCTTGGTGTAGCAGCGGATGGCCGGCTGGTTGTCGACCGCCGGGTCGATCTCGATCCGGTGGTGGCCGTGGTCGGCGATCAGGTGCCGGGCCAGGGTGCGGAGGGCATCGGTGCCCACGCCCCGGCCGTGGTGGCCGGGGTCCACGTAGATGTCGATGGTGGCGTGGCGGTAGTCGGGCTCCTCCTCGGCCGACCATTGGATCCACCCGACCACCTGACCGTCCACCTCGATCACGAACGGCGTCGAGCCGGGCTCCCGCAGGTCCTCCTCGACCGCGGCGGTCATGTCCGGGCCGCCCCGCCAGCGGGCGTAGACTTCGGGGCTGCTCCTGATCCGGGCCAAGGTGGGGATGTCGGCCGGTTTCGGGGGACGGAGGTGCACGACGGCTCCGTCCAGCGTGGTCATCGGGCCAGGTTACGCCGGGCGCTCCGCCGGCCCATCCTGTCGACCTCCGCCTCGTTCTGGGCCGCCGGGCACGAGGGCCAGTCCATCGACGTCTGTCCCGCCCTCGACCTCGTCCTGGTTCGCATGGGCCGGACCGACAGCCAGCACGACGAGCTGCTCAGGGGCTGGCGCACCGCGGTCATCGACCGGTTCGCCCCGGAGGGGAAGTGAGGCCCGGTCCTCGGTCCGGGCCGGTCAGGGCGTGACGCCCTCCCACAAGCCGACGGGCGCCCGGCCCACCCCGTAGTGGCCGGGCTGGCGCCGGCCCGACGCCGCTTTCTCCAGCCGCTTCTGCATGCCCTCGGTCAACACCCCGGCATTGATCATCTCCACGAAGGTGGCCGTGGCGTTGCCGACGTCGAAGAAGTCGCGCTGCCAGTTCCACTTGAAGTCGCCGCCGTAGCGGAACCAGCTCCCACCCAGCCCGGCGATCTCATAGGGTGTGCCGTCCGGCCGCGTGGCGTCGGCCACCTGCTTCCACAGCCCGAGGATCTCGCCCTGGACCTCGTCGATGAGCACCCGCTGGTAGGGATAGGTCCAGCCCCCGAGCCCTTCCATCTCGTAGCCCAGTGCGAACTCGCGGATCTCCTCGCGGCCCACGGCCATGAACTCGTCGGTCGGGCCGACGTTCCACCCGTAGGTGGCGTCCTCGGTGAACATGTCGGCCATCGGCTTCCAGTCGAGCTGCTCCTCGCAGCGCCGGTTGAGGTCCAACCAGCGCTGCATCATCTCCTCGAGCTCCTGGCGTGGGAACGACGGCATGGGCCTACTCCTTGTCGGTGAGACGAAGCGCGGACGTGGGACAGAACCGGACGGCGGCCTCCACCACGGCCCGCAGCTCCTCGCCGGGCTCGGGGTCGAGGATGGTCACCTTGCTGTTCCGGGCCAACTCGAAAACGGTGGGCGCCTCGGACTCGCACACCCCGTGCCCCTGGCAGAGGTCGAGGTCGACGCTCACCCGCATCAGCTCGACGACCGGCCGGCGGCCCGGCGACGGTACCGCACGGCGCAGGGCTGCTGCAGCTGCACGACCATCTTCGAATGGTCGTTGCGGTAGCTGTCCGGGGGCTGGTCGAGCTCGAACTCCCAGTCGAGGAGGAGCACCGAGAAGATGGCCTTGAGCTGCATCATGGCGAAGGCGGCCCCCACGCACCGGTGGCGTCCCGCCCCGAAGGGGATCCACGTCCACGGATTGGCCCGGTCCTCCTCCCGGGGCTCGAGGTAGCGCGACGGCACGAACGAGTCGGCGTCGGGGAAGTCCTCGGGTATCCGGTTGGAGACGGCCGGGCTGGCGCCGACCATCTGGCCGGCCCGGATGGTGCACCCGCCGGCCTCGATGTCCTCCTTGGCCACCCGGAGCAGGAGGATGAGCGGCGGGTGCAGCCGCAGCGCCTCCTTGACCGCCGACTCGAGGTGGGGCATCTCGCGCAGGGCCTGGTAGCTCACTTCGGCGCCCCCGGCGTAGAGGGCCTCGAGCTCGCGGTGCACGGCGTCGAGCTCGGGCCGGTGGCGCAGGAGCTCGATGAGGGTCCACGCCGCCGTGCCGGAGGTGGTGTGGTGCCCGGCGAACATCATGGAGATGAACATGCCGGTGACCTCGTCGGCCGAAAAGCGCGGCGAGCCATCGTCCTCGGTGACCGACATGAGCACGTCGAGAAGGTCGCGCTCCTCGTCCCCGGCCGGTGGGTCGGCCGCCCGCCGCTCCATGATGCCCTCGACCAGCCGGACCAGCCCGGCCCGGGCCGCGTCGCGCCGCTCGAAGCTCTCGATCGGGGCGTAGGGGTCGACGTAGGCGATGGCATCGGTGCCCCGTTCGAGGTCGTGGTAGAGCTCGGCGAACCGCTTGTCCAGCTCCCGGCGGAAGCGCTTGCCGATGAGGCAGGCGGACGAGGTGTAGATGGTGAGCTCGGCGAACCAGTCGAGGAGGTCGATGGTCCCTTCGTCCTCCCAGCCGGCCACCATGGCCCGCACCTCCTCGGCGATGGTGGCGGCGTGGCCGCGCATGAACTTGTCCCGGAGGGCCTGGTTGTGGAGCATCTCGCGCCGGCGCTCAGGAGGGGCGTCGAAGACCACCCCCTCCCCGAAGATCGGGGTCATGAACGGGTAGGCCTCGGCCTGGTCGAGCACTTCCTCCGGCGCCCGGAAGAAGAGCTCGTTGGCATCGGCGCCCGACAGCAGGACGACCTCGCGGTCGGCCAGCCGGAACACGCCGACGTCGCCGCACTCGGCCCGCACCCGGTTGAGCAGGGCGATGGGATCGACCCGCAGCTCGTCGAGATGCCCGTTGCCATCCTCGCCTCCGGACACCCGGGGCGGCTCTCGGTGCTTCACGGTGGTGCTCATGGGTGGGCCTCGTCCTCCGGTTGGTCGCGGATCGGTGCTTCCGGCTGCAGCTCGACGACGGTGGCGTGGGTGCCGCGGGGGAGTGCCACCACGGCGGCGATGGCCTGGGCCACCCCGGCCGGGCGCATGAAGCTCGAGTGGCGGGCCAACCCCCAGGCCGCCCACTGCTCGATGACCTGGGCGGTCACCTCGGGGTCCCAGTCCATGCCCATGCCCGTCAATGTGGGGCCCGGTCGCACGATGGTGGCCCGCACCCCGGTGCCCTCGAGCTCCATCTGGAGCGAGCGGGCATAGCCCTCGAGGCCCCACTTGGACGTGACGTAAGCGGCCATGGAGGGGCGGGGCCGCTCGACGACGTCCGAGGTCACGAACACGATGTCGCCTCGGCGCCGCGCCGTCATGGCCGGGACCAGGGCCCGGACCAGACGGTGGGTGCCGCTCACGTTGACGCCGAGCACCCGGTCGAACGCCTCGGGGCCGGTGTCGACCACCGAGCCGGCCACGTTCAGCGCCGCGTTGGACACCAGGATCTCGACTCCGTCGAAGGCATCGAGCGCCGCCTTGGCGAACTGGTCGACCGACTCGCCGTCGGCCAGGTCGAGGTGGACGGCCACGGCGTCACCGCCCGCGGCCCGGATGGCCTCGGCCGCTTGCTCGCACTCCGCCACCCGCCGGGCTCCGAGCACGACCGGGTGCCCGGCCGCGGCCAGCACCTGAGCGGTGGCCTGGCCGATGCCCGACGAGGCGCCGGTCACCACCGCCGGTCGTCGGGCCGGGTGGGGCTCGAATCTGGCCATCACCGGGGGATCACCGTGGTCGGGAGGGCGGCCAGCCCGCGGACGTTGACCGAGTGGACCCGCTCGATACCGTCGGGATCGACCTCGTAACCCGAGACCCGCTTGACCAATTCGCCCAGCCCGACCCGGGCTTCGAGCCGGGCCAGCGGGGCGCCCATGCAGAAGTGGCGCCCGCTGCCGAAGCTCACCAGCTTGGAGGTGTCCCGGTCGAGGTCGTAGCGGTCGGGATCGGGGAACACCGCCTCGTCGCGGTTGGCCGAGCCCACCAGCAGGAGGACGCGGTCCCCCCGGCGGATGCGGGCTCCGTGGAGCTCGAGGTCGGTCCGGGCCACCCGGAGCAGCATCTGGCTCGAGGTGTCGAAGCGGAGGGTCTCCTCCACCCAGTCGGGCACCCGGCCCCCGTCGGCGAAGGGCTTGGCGCGCTGGTCGGGATAGCGCCACGCCCAGTACCAGGCGTTGCCGAGCAGCTTGGTGGTGGTCTCGTTGCCGGCCACCACCATGAGAAAGAGGAAGGCGACGATCTCCTCGTCGGTGAGCCGTTCCCCGTCGAGCTCGGCCACGGCCAGTGCGGAGGTGAGGTCGTCCCTCGGCGCCGCCCGCCGGTCGTCGACCATGTCCTGGTAGTAGCCGACCAGGCTGAGGGCGGCGTCCATGCCGGCCTGGGGGACGTCGAAGACACCGTCCTCGCGGTGCACGACCAGGTCGGCCAGCCGTCGGACCTCGGCCCGGTCCACCGGCGGCACCCCCACCAGCTCGGAGATGACGTCCATCGGGAGCTTGCCGGCGAAGTCGGCGATGAAGTCGAACGTCCCCCGGTCGAGGGCCGGTTCGAGATGCTCGACGGCGATGGCCCGGATGCCCTCCTCCATCTGCGCCACTTTCGAGGGGGTGAACCCCTTGCCCACCAGCGAGCGCATCCGGGTGTGCCGCGGCGGGTCGAGGGCGAGGAAGGACATCACCTTGTGAGCGTCGGGGCCGAAGGCGCTCGGGTCCAAGGAGACGCCGTGCGAGTTGGAGAAGGCGTCGACGTTGCGGAAGGCGGCCAGCACGTCGGCATGCCGGGACAACGCCCAGAAGTCGAATTCCTCGTTGCGGTAGACCGGGGCCTCGGAACGCAACCGGGCGTACACGGGGTAGGGGTCCTCGTGGATCTCGTAGGCGTAGGGGCTGTAAACGAGCGGCTCGTGGGTGGTCGTCATGAGGACGCCCCCGCCCCGGACCGGCCCACCATCAGCGCGGCCGCCTCGGCGACGAACCCAGGGACCTCCGTCGACGACATGTGCCCCGTGCCCGCCGCCAGCAGGGCGCCGGAGAAGGTGGTCTCGAGCACCCGCACCACCATCGGGTCCACGCCGGTACCGAGCACGGCGGCCAGCCGGCGGTGGATCTGGGCGCCGATGCGGTCGCGGAAGTGCTTGACGTCCGGGTTGGGGCTGAGCAGGGCCACGGTGCAGGCATCGACCAGGGCGGGGCTGTCAGTGGTGAACACCATGGCCCGGACCGCCTCCCGGAGGCGCTCGTCCATCGGTCGCCCGTCCGACGGGTCGACCGGGGCCAGGTCCTGCATCCGCCGCCACAGCACCTCGGCCAGCAGGTGGTCCTTCGAGCTGAAGTAGTTGTAGGCGGTGGCCGGTGCCACCCCGGCCCGCCGGGCCACGCTGCGCACCGTCAGCCCCGGGTACCCCACCTCTTCGATCTGGGCCTCGGTGGCGTGCACCAGCTCCATGACCACCTCGGCCTGCCGCGGGGTGAGCCGGCGCCGGGTGGCCTCGAGCCGGTGGGGCTCCTCGGCGGGGAGGACGGCGATGGTCTCGGTCACGGCCGGGCCACCCGCCGCCCGCCCTCAGTCGGCATCGGCCCGCTCCGGGATGTGTCCGGTCCCGTCCCGCATGGGCGGGAACTCGAACGTGGCCGCGGTGGTCATCTTGGTGACGGCGGTGATGTCGGCCTCGGGCAGCGTCTCGTTGTCGTCGTCGATGACCAACTCCCAGCGGCAGTGGGGAGAGCGGTCCGACGGCACCCGGGGAGGGCGGTGCACATGGCGGATGTGGGCCTTCGGGTTGATGGCCTGGGCGGTGACGTCGAAGGTGCCGTCCTCGATGTGATGGCACATCCCGGTGACCATCTTGTCCCCCCACGGCTCGGCATCCATCAGGGCGCCGCAGTAGGCGAGCTCGAAGTAGCCGTGCTTCTCGTCGACGACCTCGTAGCGCACGTCCAGATAGTGGTGGGGGAAGCCCGGGTCGAGCTGGAGCACCTTGAAGATGGCCTCGACGTCGTCGCCCTCGACCCCCATGATGCGACGCAGCCGCTGGCCGTAGACGGGGCTGGCCCCGCGCCACTCCTCGATGGCCAGCCGCTCCATCTCCTCCATCCCGTGGGACATGCCGATCGCCGCGCACATCGAGCGGTCGAGGATGTGCACGGCCTGGGCGTATTCGCGGACCAGCCGCACCAAGGCGTGGTGCGACAGGTCCTCGTAGCGGAAGTCAGGACGGAACGGGCCCGAGTAGTCCTCGAGCCCACCGTCCCCCGGTCCGCCGTCGGCCGGGCCCGGACCTCCCGTCTGCTCCCCCCGGCGGGGCTCCCCGTTGCCGGCATCCATGGTATGGACTATAGTCTGGACAGCTGTCCAAGTACAGGGCCTGACCGCTCAGCCGGGGGCGCCGACGGCCGGGGCCGGATGGCATCACCGCCGACGGGCGGGTCCGATCGAAGGGGGAGACCGAGTGCCGAACCAACAGCCCTCCGGGGAGCCCGGGACGCAGCCCTCGGTCGGGGTGATCGGGCTCGGTGACATCGGCAACGGCGTGGCCACGAGCCTGGTGCGGGAAGGGTTCCCGCTGGTGGTGTGCGACGTGCGCCCCGAGGCCACCGACCCCTACGCCGACTCCGCCACCGTGGCGAGCTCGCCGGCCGACCTGGTCCGCCGGTCCGACGTCGTGGTGGTGGCGGTGGTCAACGACGAGCAGGTCCACGCGGTGCTCTCCGGTCCCGACGGCGGGCTGGCGGCGGCGGGGCCGGGGACCACCTTCGTGGTGGTGAGCACCATCTCGTCGCCCTGCGTGCAGGCCATCGGGGCCGAAGCGGCCGGGCTGGGGGTGGCGGTGCTGGACTGCGGTGTGAGCGGCGGCCCGACGGCGGCGGCCTCCGGGGACCTGGTCTGCATGGTCGGCGGGGACCCGCCGGTGATCGAGCGGGTCCAGCCGGTGTTCGATGCCATCGGGTCGCTCACCGTGACCATGGGGCCCTTCGGTGCCGGCCTGGCCGCCAAGCTGGCGCGCAACCTGGTGACGTACGGGTCGTGGCTGGCCGCCTACGAGGCCCAGCGGCTGGCCGAGGCGGCCGGCATCGGGCTCACCGATCTGGCCGCGGTGATCCGGGCCAGTGACGCCCACATCGGCGGCGCCTCGAGACTCATGTTCCGGTCGACGGCCGCGCCCTTCACCGACCAGGACGACCAGGGCCTGGTCGACGCCATGCGGGCGGGGGCGTCGCTGGCCCACAAGGATCTCGCCGCCGCGCTCGAACTGGCCCGCTCGCTCGGCGTCGAGCTGCCCCTGGCGGCCATGACCGAGGGCCGGTGCGACGAGATGTTCGGGCTCGGCCGGACCGCGTCCTGACCCGGACCGGCCGCCAGGACGAGCCTCCAGGATGAAAGGATGAGCAGCCATGGATGAGCCCGATCCGGGCGGAGCGGCGGCGGCCGCCGAGGAGGACGACCCCTCCTCGGTACGGGCCCGAGGCATGGCGAAGATGGACGAGGTCTACGGCTTCTCCGTCGACCCGGACGAGATCCCCGCCCCGTACGTGGCCTTCACCGTCGACCACCTCTTCGGGCAGGTCTGGACGAGGCCGGAGCTCGGCATCCGCGACCGCCGTCTCATGACCATCGGGGTGCTGGCCGCGCTGGGCCAGTCTCAGCTGGTGGAGATCCAGTTCCAGTCGGCCCTCGACCGCGGCGAGCTGAGCGAGGCACAGGTCCGCGAAACGGTGGTGCACCTCACCCACTACATCGGTTGGCCCCTCTCGACCGGCGTCAACGAAGTGGCCGAACGGGTCATCGCCCGCCGTCACCGGGACGAGGGATCATGAGCCCGGGCCCGCCGGCCGGGCCACCCATCGGGCCGGAGGTGGAGGCGGCGGGTGGCGCCGCCCCCATGGTCCGCTTCGACTTCAGTGGCCGGGTGGCCATCGTGACCGGATCGGGCGGCGGGATCGGCCAGGCCTATGCCGAAGCGCTCTCCGCCGCCGGCGCGTCGGTGGTGGTGGCCGACATCGCCGAGGACAACGCCGACGTGGTGGCGGCCGGGATCCGATCGTCGGGCGGTCGCGCCGAGTCGGTCCGGGTCGACGTGGCCGACCCCGGTTCCGCCCGGGCCATGGCCGAGCTGGCTGTCGACCGGTTCGGGGCCATCGACTACCTGGTCAACAACGCGGCCATCTTCGGGACCATGCGGCTCGACCTGTTGCTCACCGTCGACTGGGAGTACCTCAACCGCTTCCTGGCGGTCAACCTGCTCGGCGCCCTCAACTGCGTCCGGGCCTGCTACCCGGCCATGAAGGCGCGCGGGGGTGGGGCCGTCGTGAACCAGTCCTCGACCGCCGCCCACCTCTACTCCGGCTTCTACGGGCTGGCCAAGGCCGGGGTCAACTCGCTCACCCAACAGCTGGCCCACGAGCTGGGTGGCGACCACATCCGGGTCAACGCCATCGCCCCGGGGCCCATCGACACCGAGGCCTCGAGGACGGTGGTCCCCGAGGCCCTCCTCGAGCCGATCGTGGCCTCGCTCGCCCTCAAGCGAATGGGCGAGCCCTCGGACCTGGTCGGCATGTGCCAGTTCCTGTTGTCCGACCAGGCCGCCTGGGTCACCGGCCACATCGTCAACGTGGACGGCGGTCAGGTGTTCCGGGCGTGAGCGGGCATCGCGTCGAGGTCGAGGACGACGCGGGCGTGAGGTTGGTGGCCTTCGACCGGCCCGAGGTGCTCAACGCCTTCGACGCCGCCATGTACCAGGCGGTCACCGGCGCGCTGGTCGCCGCCCTCGACGACGACGAGGTCCGGACCGTGGTGCTCACCGGCCGGGGTCGGGCCTTCACCTCGGGCCAGGACCTCCACGAGATGGCCGCCATCGCCACCGGGAGGGGAGCGCGCCGCCCGCCCTCGGGTTCCCCGCCCTCCTCGACGCGGTGGTCTCCTTCGACAAGCCGTTGCTCGCCGCCGTCCACGGGGTCGGGGTCGGGCTCGGCTGCACCCTGCTCGGCCACGTGGACCTCGTGCTCATCGAGGCGGGCACCCGGTTGCGCACCCCCTTCGCCGAGCTCGGCGTACCCCCCGAGGCGGCCAGCAGCTACCTGCTGCCCCAGCGCATGGGCTGGCAACGGGCGGCGGGTCTCCTCATGGCCTCGGAATGGATCGACGCCTCCGAGGCGGTCGCCGCCGGTCTGGCCTTCCGGGTGTGCCCGGAAGGGACGGTCCTCGAGGAGACACTGATCCTGGCCCGCCGCATCGCCGCGTTCGCGCCCCACGCCACCCGCCAGATCAAGCGGCTGATGATGGCGGCCCGCCGGCCGGGCATCGAAGCCGCCCGGGCCCGGGAAGAGGCCGCCTTCGCCGCCCTCTTCGCCGACCCCGGCACCAACCCCGGCTCGCAGCTCACCGCCGGTCTCGGCTCCTGACGCCGTGCGTCTCGGGATCACTGCCTTCCTCACCGACGAGACCTTGACCCCGGCCGCCCTGGCTCGGGCGGCCGAAGAACGCGGCTTCGACTCGCTCTTCGTGCCCGAGCACACCCACCTGCCGGTGCGGGCCGACATCCCGCCCGCGCTGGTCGAAGGGGTCCGCCTCGAGGACTACCGGCGCAGCCTCGACCCCTTGGTCGCGTTGGCCACCGCGGCATCGGTGACCGAACGGATCCCCCTCGGCACCGGGGTGGTCCTCGTTGCCCAGCACGATCCGGTGGTCCTGGCCAAGCAGGTGGCCACCCTCGACCATCTGAGCCGGGGCCGGGTGGTCCTCGGCATCGGCTTCGGCTGGAACCGGGCCGAGGCGGCCGATCACGGCGTGCCCTTCGAGTCGCGGCGCGACGTGGCCCGCGAGCACGTGCTGTGCATGCAATCGCTGTGGTCCGACGACCAGGCGGAGTTCCACGGTCGCCACGTCTCGCTCGATCCCTGTTGGAGCTGGCCGAAGCCGGTGCAGCAACCGCGGGTCACCACGCTGGTCGGAGGGGGAGCGACTCCTGCGGTCTTCGCCGCCGTGGCCGAGTACGCCGACGGGTGGATGCCCATCGGGGGGTCGGGCCTGGCGGACGCGCTCCCGCGCCTCCGCCGGGCCGTCGAGGAGCGCGGGCGCGACCCGCAGGAGATCCGGGTGGTGCCCTTCGGGACGGTGCCGAACGACCACAAGCTCGCCCACCTCCGGAGCCAGGGGATCGGCGAGGTGGTCCTCCGGGTGCCCGCCGGCAGCCGCGACCAGATGCTCGCCGACCTCGACGGCCACGTCGCCTACCTCCGACGGTTCGGGGGTGACGATGAGTGAGTACCCGGCCGAACCGGTGGGTCCCCCGGGTCGCCCCTGGAGCGGCGGCGGGCGCGAGGAGCTGGCCGAGGCGGTCCGGCGGCTGATGGCGCTCACCGTGACGGCGGCGGCCCCGCCCGGGGTGCTGGCCGATGCCGCCCGTCGCATGGAGGACCTGGTCGGAGAGCTCGAGCCACACGTACCGGTGGCCGGGGAGGTACCGGTGGCCCGGTACGCCGACCGGTCGGTCCCTCCCGGCGAGGCGGCCACCTTGGCCGCCGCCATGCCCTTCGACGTCGTCATCGGCTCGTGCAATCCGATGGCTCTGCCCGTGACCATCGTGTTCGACCCTCCGAAGGCGGTCGGCACGGCGTCGTTCACCGCTCCCTACGAGGGCGCGCCCGGCTGCGTGCACGGTGCGGTCATCGCCGGCGCGTTCGACATCATGCTGACCGCGGCCAACATCGTGGCCGGCGCCGCCGGGCCGACGGTCAACCTTTCCCTGCGCTACCTCAAGCCCACCCTGATCGACCGGCCCGTCGTGTTCGAGTCGTGGGTGACCGAGCGCACCGACCGGCGCATCCACAGTCGGGGAGTGTTGCGTCAAGGAGAGGTGGTCACGGTCGAGGCCACGGGCGAGTTCGCCACCTTGGACCGCTCACGGATCGAGGCCATGCACCGGCGGGACGGCGGCTCCCGAGCGGGGGGATCGGACATTCTCTAGAGTCGTACCGGCGAGGACCGCCGGAGAGGGCAGCAGCACCGGACTGTGGCAGTTGGCCTGACAAAGGGGGAGACATCTGATGCGCTGCACCACCGAGGAACGGACATCGTCCCGCCGGACGGCGCCGATCGCCGCCGTCCTGAGCGCGGTGGTGGTGGCTGCATCACTCGCCGCCTGCTCGTCCACCAAGGCATCGCCCACCGCCAACGTGTCGTCGACCAAGTCGACCATCCCGCCGTCGGCCTTCAGCGACCACACGGGCATCACCCCGACATCGGTGTCGGTCGGTACCGTCTCCTGGCAGACCATCTTCAAGTCGGCGGTCGGCGTCCAGGCCTACGCCGACTACGTGAACTCCCAAGGCGGGGTCAACGGCCGCAAGATCCAGGTCGACCCCAATGACGACGGCAATTCGGGAGCCACCAACAAGCAGCTGACCCAGGCCGGCATCGGCAAGGACTTCGCCATGGTCGGGAGCTTCTCGCTCCAGGACAGCTTCGGCGGCACGGTGCTCGCGGCCAACCCGGGGGTCCCCAACGTCTCCCCCACCTTGGCCCCGTCCACCACCCAGCTGCCCAACAGCTTCAGCCCCGCCCCGTCCTCCGGTGGCTGGCAGCTCGGCCCGCTGGCCTATTTCAAGAGCAAGTACCCGACCGACATCACCCACGCCGGGGCGCTCGTCGCCGACATCCAGCCCGCTCCCACCTTGTTCAACGGCGAGAAGGCGGCCATGAACCACCTCGGCTACCAGCTCGTCTACGACCAGACGTTCGACGTCACCCAACAGGACTTCAACCAGAACGTGATCGCCATGAGGAACGCCGGGGTCAAGATCCTCTTCATCGAGCAGATGCCCCAGAACTACGCCGGCGCGGTGATCAAGGCCCTCAATCAGCAGGACTTCCATCCCGTCGTGGTCCTCGGCGCATCCACCTACAGCGAGGCCCTGGTGGACTCGTCCGGGCGGGGCCGCCAACATCAACGGTTCCTTCCTCGAGCAGAATGCCGCGCTCTACCTGGGCGAGGACGCCGCCGACCTTCCGGCGGTGAACACCTTCCTCACCTGGATCCAGAAGGCGCAGCCCGGCTTCAAGGCCGACCTCTACTCGTTCTACGGGTGGATCAACGCCGAGCTGTTCGTCCAGGCGTTGCAGGCGGCCGGCCCGAACCCGAGCCGGGGATCGGTGCTGCAGGCGCTGCGCAACATCACGTCGTTCTCGGGCGGGTACCTGGTCGGGACGGCCAACCCGGCCAAGAAGGCCTCCACCAATTGCTACATCATCGCCCACTTCGTCAACGGGCAGATCCAGCGCCTGGATGATCCGCCGGTCGACGGCTCGGCTCACGGCTACCGCTGCGACCAGCCCTACTTCTACCCACCCACCTGACCTGACGAGGCGGTCGGTCGTCGGTCCGACCTGATCCGGTCCCGGGGTCAGTCGTCGGCGGACAGTGCGGCTGCTCTCCTCATCAACCGGGCCTTGCGGTTGGCCGCCTGGTTCTTGTGGATGACGCCCTTGGAGCCGGCCTTGTCGATGCGCTTGACCGCCAGCCGGAGCGCCTCCTCGCTGTCCTCGGCACCGGCCTCGGCGGCGGCGATGGCCCGCTTGGTGCGGGTCCGCAGCTCGGAGCGCACCGCCTTGTTGCGAGCCTGCCGCTTCAGGGTCTGTCGATTGCGCTTGATCTGGCTCTTGATGTTGGCCACGGGGTCCTCGTCGTTGTCGGGGCGTCGGGCGCGGGACCTGCCGGCCCGCCCGAAGATGGTGGCTCCGGGTGCCGTCGGGTCGCTTCCGGAGACAGTGCAGGATAGCAGCACCGCCTGCCCGGCCCGCCCCGGGTGCCCCGGGAGGAGCACCGGACCGCCTTGGGTACGCTGGCTTCCCCGTGCTCCCCGTCGAACAGATCCGGAATTTCTCCATCATCAGCCATGTCGACCATGGCAAGTCCACCCTGTCCGATCGCATCCTGGAGCTGACCGGGGCGGTGGACCCGCGCCAGATGCGCGAGCAATTCCTCGACTCCATGGACATCGAGCGGGAGCGGGGCATCACCATCAAGGCCCAGAACGTCCGCGTGCCCTGGAGCGGCCACACCCTCCACCTCATCGACACCCCGGGGCACGTCGACTTCGGCTACGAGGTCAGCCGCTCGCTGGCCGCCTGCGAGGGGGCCGTCCTCCTGGTCGACGCCTCACAGGGCATCCAGGCCCAGACCTTGGCCAACTGCTACCAGGCGCTCGAGCACGACCTCGAGATCGTGGCCGTCCTCAACAAGATCGACCTGCCGGCCGCCGACCCCGAGCGGTGCGCGGCCGAGATCGAGCAGGTGCTCGGCATCCCCGCCGCCGGGATCCTGCGCATCTCGGCCAAGACGGGTGAGGGGGTCCCCGAGCTGCTCGACGCCATCGTGGAACGGATCCCGGCCCCTTCCGGGGATCCGGCCGCCCCGCTGCAGGCGCTCATCTTCGACTCGGCCTACGACCAGTACCGCGGCGTGGTGAGCTCGCTTCGGGTGATGGAGGGCACCCTGGCCGCCACCGACCGGCTCACCTTCATGCACGCCGCCACCAACCACGACGTCGAGGAGATCGGCGTCCGCTCCCCGGCGACCGTGCCGGTGGACGCGCTGGGGCCCGGCGAGGTGGGCTACCTGATCGCCGGCATCAAGGACGTGGGCGGGGCCCGGTCCGGCGAGACGGTGACCACCGCCCGCCACCCGGCCAGCTCGCCTCTGGCCGGGTACCGCGATCCCAAGCCCATGGTCTTCTGCGGCCTCTTCCCCATCGACGGTGACGAGCTGCCCGCCCTGCGGGACGCCCTCGAGAAGCTGCGTCTGAACGATGCCAGCTTCACCTATGAGCCGGAGTCGTCCCGGGCCCTCGGGTTCGGGTTCCGCTGCGGGTTCCTCGGCCTGCTCCACATGGAGATCGTCCGCGAGCGGCTCGAGCGCGAGTTCGACCTCTCGCTGATCGCCACCGCACCCTCGGTGGCCTACCGGGCCTTTCTGGCCAACGGCACCGAGGTCGACGTGGACAACCCGAGCGAGCTGCCCGAGCCCAGCCAGCTCGAACGGGTCGATGAGCCCATGCTGCGGGCCACCATCCTCTCGCCGGCCGAGTACACCGGGACGGTCATGGACCTGTGCCAGAGCCGCCGGGGCGAGATGGTGAAGATGGAGTACCTCTCGCCCGAGCGGGTCGAGTTCGTCTACCGGATCCCGTTGGCCGAGGTGGTGGTCAACTTCTTCGACCAGCTGAAGAGCCGGACCAAGGGATACGCCAGCCTGGACTACGAGCCGGACGGCTATGCCACCGCCGAGCTGGTCAAGGTCGATCTGCTGATCAACCACACCCCGGTCGACGCCTTCTCCACCATCGTGCACCGGACGGAGGCCGAGTCCTACGGCCGGCGGATGACCGAGAAGCTCGCGCGAGCTGATCCCCCGGCAGCTGTTCGACGTGCCCATCCAGGCGGCCATCGGGGGCCGGGTCCTGGCCCGCGAGACGGTCAAGGCCCGACGCAAGGACGTCCTGGCCAAGTGCTACGGCGGGGATATCACCCGGAAGCGCAAGCTCCTCGAGAAGCAGAAGGAGGGGAAGCGGAAGATGAAGAACATCGGGCGGGTGGAGGTCCCCCAGGAGGCGTTCGTCTCCGCGCTCAAGCTGGACGACTGACCGGTCGATCCTGGAGAGGTAGCCATTCCGTCCGATCGAGGTCCCACCGGTGCTCCAGCAGCTGGCGTCTAGCGAACCCTCTGTGTCGCAGGACACGTCCATCCGCGTGTCGGGCCTGTCGAAGACCTATCGCATCGTGCGGCGGGAGGACCAGTCGACGTCGGCCGCCGAGGCGGTCATCAAGCGGGTGAAGGAGTCCCGGCGGGGGAGGAAGATCGAGACGTTCGACGCCCTGCACGACGTGACCTTCGACGTGCCCTGGGGCCAGGTCGTCGGGATCATCGGCCGCAATGGGGCCGGCAAGTCCACGCTGCTCAAGATCATCAACCGGATCACCGCCCCCACCACAGGACGCATCGAGCTCGGTGGCCGGGTGGGGAGCCTGCTCGAGGTGGGGACCGGGTTCCACCCCGAGCTCACCGGTCGGGAGAACGTCTACCTCAACGGCACGCTGCTCGGCATGCGCCGCAAGGAGATCAAGGAGCGGTTCGACGCCATCGTGGCGTTCGCCGGGACCGAGCGGTTCCTCGACACCCAGGTCAAGCGGTACTCGACCGGCATGTACATCCGGCTGGCCTTCGCCGTCGCCGCCCATCTCGACAGCGAGATCCTGGTGGTCGACGAGGTGCTGGCCGTCGGGGACTCGGACTTCCAGGCCAAGTGTCTCTCCAAGATGCGCGAGGTGGCCCGCGACGGACGCACCGTGCTGCTGGTCAGCCACCAATTGCAGACGGTGTCGGATCTGTGCCACTCGGCCCTCTATCTGGACTCGGGCCACCTCGTGGTCCACGGCACGGTGGAAGAGGCGCTCGAGCAGTACAAGCGGAGCTTCGTCCGCTCCGCCCCCGTCCTCCGTGAGGCCACCTACCGGCCCGGGACCGGGGAGCTCCGGTTCACCGAGGCCTCGATGGCCGACGACATCACCCGGCCGGGCGAGGAGGTGGTGGTGGAGTTCGCCGTCGCCGCCAACGCCGGGTTCGGCAGCCGGTACCACGTGTCGTGCTTCGTGAACAACGAGGACGGCATGCTCATCGCCCAGTGCGACTCGCGGGTGACCGACTTCTATCTCGACCCGTCGACCGACGTCGAGGCCCGGCTGCGCCTCCGCACGCCGTGGCTGAAGCCGGGGACCTACACCGTGGACCTCTTCCTCCATGCCGGTGGGCACGCCACCGACATCTGGGAGCAGGCCTGCCACTTCCAGGTGCTCCCGGTGACCCCGTACCCCCACCCGACCACACCCGACGGCACCGACCGGGGGATCGTCTTCCCCGACTTCGACTATTCGCAGAACTGAGACCCATGGCCACCATCGTCATCACCCCACCACGGCGGTTCTCGCTTCCCAAGGTCAAACAGCTGTGGGAGGCGCGCGAGGTCCTCTACCGGTTCGGCGCCCGCGACGTCACCCTGCGCTACCGCCAGACGTTGCTCGGCGTGGTCTGGGTCATCCTGCAGCCCCTCCTCACCGCGCTGATCTTCGCCGTGGTCTTCGGCAAGGTGGCCAAGCTGTCCTCGGGCGGGGTCCCCTACGTGGTGTTCGCCTTCGCCGGGTTGCTGGCCTGGAACCTGTTCAACGGCATCATCTCTCGGGCAGCCACGTCCCTCGTCTCCAACCGCGACCTGGTGTCCAAGGTGTTCTTCCCCCGCATGCTGGTGCCGCTGTCGACCTCGGTTTCGACCATCACCGACTTCTGCGTCTCGGTGGTGTTCATGGCCGTCCTGTTGATCGTCTACGGGATCGGGCCGGGTGCCGCCATCGTGCTCTTCCCGGTTTGGACGGTGTTGGTCATCCTGCTGGCCAGCGGCTGCGGTCTGGTGGCCGCCGCGCTGCAGGTGCGCTACCGCGACATCGCCTACGTGGTGCCGTTCGCCCTGCAGTTCCTGCTCTACGCCAGCCCGGTGGGCTACGCCGTGCCCAAGCACTACCAGGTCTTCTACGACGTCAACCCGCTGACCTGGATCCTCAACGAGTTCCGCTGGTCGTTCCTCCACCAGCCCGCCCCGCCCAGCTGGCAGATCGTGCTCTCCGTCGTGGTGTCGGTCGTCGTCTTTCTGGGCGGCGTGCTCATCTTCGAGCAGCTGGAGCGCAGCTTCGCCGACGTGATCTGATCAGCGGTCCCGACGTGATCTGATCAGCGGTCCCGCCCCAAGGGGCGCAGCGCGACCGGAGCCACCGCTCGAGGATGGGGTAGGCGTCCCGCCGCCCGTCCATGGTGTAGAGGGAATGGTCACCCCCCGGCACGATCTCATAGTCGAGCCGGCCCCGCCGGCGCTCCCGCCGCCGGACCACCCGCCAGTAGAGGGACGGCTCGAATTGCTCGGCGTCGGCCTGGCTGGCGATGAGCAGCACCGGCGTGCCGCGCCGGCTGACCCCCACGACCGCATCGGTCGCCGAGCGGGTGACCCACAGCTGGAGGATGGCGCGCCACACCCAGGTGGCCACCCGCAGGTGCTTGACGGCCAGCGCCTGGAGGGCCCTCGGCATCGGTCGATAGGCCAGCCGGCGGGGGTCGATGGTCCCCTGTTCGACCTCGGGCACCCAACTGGTCAGGCCCGGATTGATCGCGCCGATCCCCGAGAACCGGAGGCGGAGCCCGGCCTCGATGGCGTGGTAGGCGCCCGACGACAGGCCCACCAGGACCAGGTCGCGCCCCTCGGGGTCGTCGAGCGCCCGGGCCAGGTCCACCACGTCGTCGATGGCCTCGGGCGGTTTGGGGACCTGGCGGGCCAGCCCCGGACGGCCGAAGGTCTCACCGATACCGTCGACGTCCACCCGGATGGCCCGGACGTCCTCGGCGGCCAACTGCCGGGCCAGCTCGACCCACATCCGGCCAGGCCCGGTGTGGTCGAGGGCGCCGGCCGACAGGAAGACCACCGTCGGCGGCACCGGCCGGCCCCCTTCGGCCGGGTCGGTCACCATCCCGAACAGGCGGTGCGGCCCGAGCCATACCGGGCGCTCGACGATCGGGCGACCGTCGTCGGTGCGGGCCACGACCGCCGAGTCCATCGGGTGGAAGGCGACCTGGCTCATCGGGCCCTCGACGGCCCGGCCGGTCCACCGGCCGATGACCTCGATGGTGGCGTCGGGCAGGGTGACCATGTCGGGGGGGACGTCGAGCAGCTCGGGTTGGCCGCTGACCTCGGTCCACTCGGCCGGGCCGTCGACGAAGGCCACCCGTCGGGCCGTCACCCGGCTGTCGGCCCGGGCCAGCACCAAGGTGGCGTGGGTGGCGGTGGGCTCGGGCGGGGTCAGCTCCAGCGAGCCGAGCTCGCCGACCGTGTCGGCGGCGAACGTGAACGCCGGACCGGCCACCGACCCGTCGCCGGCCTGCTGGGCCCCGTAGCCGGTGGCCGACAACGTCCGCTCGATCCGGAGGAAGTCGCGCCCCGACAGGCAGGGGTCCCATTGCACCAGCCCCTCGACCTTGGCGCCGCGGGCGACGGCCTCGGCGGCCAGCAGCGCGCCCATCCTCATGCCGACCAGGACCACCGGCCCGCCGTGACCGCGCCGGGCCAACAGGACCGCCTCGTCGATGCTCGCCAACCAGTCGGCCAGCCTCTCCGGTCGGTCCCAGGACCCGGACGAGTCACCGGTGCCGCGGTAGGAGAACCGGAGGGCGGCGACGCCGCCGTCGACCAGCCGTTCCGCCAGCGTCTGCAGGGCGGGCAGGGCATTGGCCTCCTCGTGCCCCAGGGGCGGGCACAGGACGGCGATGCCTCGGACCTGGCGGTCGTCGGGCAGGTGGAGCCAGCCGAACAACGGGCGGTCCGGGGGACCGAACCAGGTCGGCGTGGCGGCCATGTCAGGCCGCGCCGGTCGAGGGGGATGCCGTCGGCATACCGTTGACATCGGCAATCGCCGGGGCGGTATTGAGTGCCGTGTACGTTTTGTGAGGCAATGGCCGATCGCCCCTCACCCGCCCGGGTTCCCGCCGGTGACCCGCTCGAAGAGCCCGACCGGACCCGGCTCGGCGCCTACCTGCTGTTGGGCGACCCCGCCTATCTCGAGCAGTGCATCCACTCGCTGTACGCCATTGCCGAGCGGATCGTGGTGGTCTTCGACGAGGACGGTCTGAGCTGGACCAAGCGGTCCCTGCCCATCGAGCACTGCCTGTCGGTGGTCAAGCGTCTGGACACCGGGGGAAAGGTGTCCTGGCTCCCCGGCAACTTCCACGACACCGGTCTGGCCCCGCTGGAGGCCGAGACCCTGGAGCGCAATGCCGGGATCGCCGAGCTGGGCCGGACGGTCGACTGGGTGGTCCAGATCGACACCGACGAGGTTCTCGGCAACCCGGCCCGGTTCGTGGCGTCGATCGGGCGGGCCGACGCCGCCGGCCGGTCGGCCCTCGACTACCCGGCCCGGTGGCTCTACGGCCACGTGGGCGGGCGGACCTATCTCGAGCGCTGCCGCCGGGCCTGGGGGATCTCGGCCGGCTATCCGGGCCCGGTGGCCGTACGAGCCGGCACCACCCTTCGGTTGGCCCGCCAGTGCGACGTCCCCATCTGGCGGGTCGACTTCCGGCCCCGGAACACCGACCCGTTCCATCCCCCCGACGTACCCGTCGACGAGACGGTGGACCCGAGCGACGCCATCTGGCACTTCTCGTGGGTGCGGTCGGAGGAGGAGATGCGGGCCAAGTCGACCTCCTCCGGCCACGTGGACGACCTCGACTGGGGCAAGGAGATCGACCGGTGGCTGGTGCGGTGCCGGCATCCCCACCTCACCACCTTGTTGACCCCGCTGCGCCGGAGCCCGACCATCTCGGGTGCTCCCACCTGGCTCCGCTCGGTGCGGGTGCCGGCACCGGTCGTCGCGGCCGGATGAGCCCTCCCGAGCGCCTCGGTGGCCGTCGTGACCTACGAACGGCCGACCTTCGTGGCCCGCTGCCTCGACCACCTGCTGGCGCAGACCGTGCCGCCGGCGGAGATCATCGTGGTCGACTCGTCGACCGGCGACGCCACCGGACGACTGGTCCGCCAGCACTACCCCATGGTGCGGTACGAGGTGTGCCCGGCCGGCCGCGGCGCCACCGCCACCGCCCGCAACATCGGTTACGCCCTGACCACCGGTGAGGTGCTCGCCTTCATCGACGACGACGCCTTCGCCGAGCCGGACTGGCTCGAGCACCTGCTTCCCTTCTTCGACGACCCGACGGTGGGCGGTGTGGGCGGCCGACAGATCCGCCGACAGCCCGGAGAGCTCGAAGACGGCGTCGACGCCATCGGGCTCCTACGACCGGACGGCACCCTGACCGGCCACTTCGCCGCCGACCCCGGCCGGCCGGTGGCCGTCGACCACCTGCTCGGGGCCAGCATGTCGTTCCGCCGGGCCGCCCTCGACCGGATCGGTGGCATCCGCGACGGGTACGCCGGGACCTGCATCCGGGAGGAGACCGACCTGTGCCTCCAGGTGACCGGGGCCGGGTACCGGCTCGTCTACGCCCCCGACGCGGTGGTGGAGCACGTCGCCGCCCCCTACGCCAAGGGGGAGCGGTTCGACCTGCGCTACGCCTACTGGGCCCAGAAGAACCATCTCATCCTGCTCATCAGGAACTTCGGTCTGGCCTCGCCCATCGTCCGGCGCCTACCTGTCGGCCTCGGGTCGCCAGGCGGCGCGGGACGGCTCGACCCGGGTGGCGACGGCGTGGGGCCGGGCCAAGGGTCGTGACGGCCGGGGAGCGCTCCGGGCCGCGGGCGCGGCCGTGACGCGGGCCGGCGTGGTGCTCGGCGCCTCGGTGTCGGGGGTGGTGGCCGGGGCGCGGCTGGCCGCCGACGACCGCCGCCGGCCGGCCGGGTCCGGGACGGTCAGGTGACCGCCCGGAAGGCCGCCTCGATGCCGTCCACCATCTGAGCCAGGGTGAAGCCCTGATGCACGCGGGACCGGCACAGGGCGCCCAGCCCGGGCTCCTCCTCCCGCCAGTGGAGCAGTGATCGCAGCCGCTCGGCCAACCCGGCGGCGTCCCCCCGCTCGAAGAGGAACCGAGCGAAGGGCCCGTCGAGGATCTCGGGGATGCCCCCCACCCGCGAGGCCAGCACCGGCCGGCCGGTCGAGAGGCCCTCGATCACCGTCCGGCCGAAGGGCTCGTCCCAGGTCGACGGGACGACCACCACGTCGGCGGCGTGGAGGGTGACCACCACGTCCGCGCCGGGCGGGCAGGAACCGGACGTCGTCACCGGCCAGCGCCTCGAGCTCGGCCTGGTACCCGCCGGCGTCATGATCCACCATCGACGAGCCCACCACCAGGAGGCCGGCCCGGCCCGGGTCGAGGCCGAGTCGGCGCCAGGCCTCGAGCAGCACGTGCACCCCCTTCTCCCGGTCGACCCGGCCGAAGTAGGTGACGACGAAGGCGTCGTCGGGGAGACCGAGGGTGCGCCGCGCCGCGGTGCGCTCCTCCATCCCGCCGGCGGGGTACTCGGCCGGATCGATGCCGTTGAAGACCACGTCGACCTTGGCCGGGTCGAGCCCGGCGGCCAGCCATTGGTCGGCGACGAACTGGGAGATGATCACGAAGCGGGCCACGTGCCGGTTGAGGAACGCCATCCGCGTCGGGGCTGAGATCGGTGTGACCGTGCAGATGGCAGACGACCGGGGCGCCGGCCAGCCTTCCGGCCGGCACGGCCCAGCCGTTGGAGAACACCCGGTTCCCGTAGATGACGTCCGGCCGGCGGCGGGCGGCCGCCCAGACGGCCGGCACCATCTGCAGCATCGCCCGCGGTCGATCCCGCCGGCCCAGCGGGTACCAGTAGTCGACGGCCGGGACCTTGGTCACCGACCGGCAGAACTGCCGGTACTCGGGCTCGAACGAGCCCGGCTCGACGTAGAGGAGGTCTACCTCGTGCCCCCGGCGGGCCAGCTCACGGCTGGCCTGCAACACGTGCATCTCGACGCCGCCGGTCGGGGTGGTCCCGTACACGTTGGTCACCAGCTTCACCCCGGCCTCCTTGTGGACCCGCGGCAACCTAGCGCGGCCGGCGAGCGTTCCCCGATGACCGGCGCGCCCTCCCTCGTGACGGGCGACCGGGTCAACCGACGGCCGAACGCCACAGCGCGGCATGGGCCGCCGCGCTCGCCTCCCAGGTGAAGGTGGTGGCACGCGCCCGGCCCTGCTCCACCATGGCCACTGCGTCGGGTCCGCCCTCCAATGCCGCCACCAACCCTTCGGCCAGGCCCGGTCCGTCCGGTTCGACGAGATAGGCGGCATCGCCGCAGACTTCGGGCAGTGCGCTCCGCTCCGCCGCCACGACCGGGACGCCGGCCGCCATCGCCTCGAGCGCCGGCAAGCCGAATCCCTCGTAGGTGGAGGGAACGACGACGGCGGCCGCCGCCGCCATCACGCCCGGGACCGCCGAGTCGTCGAGCCGCCCGGTCCGGACGGTTCCCTCCAACGGGCCGAACAACCGGTCGCGGCGCTCGTCGGGCGGCCCGGCCAGCACCAGTTGGGCGTCGGGCCGGGCCGCCCGCACCAGGGGCCAGGCCGCGGCCAGCCCGGCCAGGTTCTTCCGCTGCGTGCACCCTCCGGCGTGGAGGACGAACGGCTGACGGATGCCCAGGGCGGCCAGCTGCGACCGGCCGACGCGCGGTGGCGCCGAAGAACCGCGGGTCGACACCGTTGTGGATGGCGACCGGACGGGCCACCCCCAGCTGGGAGGCGACCTCGTCCGCCGAGAACTGCGACGGGCACACGACGGCGACGGCCCGTCGGGCGCGTGGCGGCCGCGTCGCTCGGCGCCCGGCCCTCGTCGGCGAACCGCCACGACACCACGTCGTGGATGGTCAGCACCTCGGGGCGGGGGGCCGGCGGCAGCCGGAGGTCGAACCGGTGCACGAGGTCGTGGCCGCGGTAGACGAGTCGGCCCACCGCCCGGCGCAGGGCGGGCGATGCGCCGGAGAGGAGCCGGGAGGGGACGCGCACCGTCCCGGGCAGCGGTGACCGCAACGTCCTCACCGTCACGTCCGACACCGACCACCCGTCGCCGAGGTCGTCCTCGGCCCGCGCCCGCAGCTCCCGCTCGTAGACCTGCTGTCCCATCGGCTGGTCGACGGCCAGCGTGGCGAAGGCCAATCGGGCGGTCATCGCCGGTCGTCGACCGATGGGACGCGACGGGGGAGGGCAACGGCCGTGACGACCTGGGCGCAGGCGATGGGCCACGTTACCGTTTCGCCGCCGACCGGCCCGCTCCCGATGGGGCTATCGGGGCCGGTAGCGTTGTGGGGTGACCGCGTTGGGGGCCGAGGAGCGGCCGTGCCGGTAGTGGCCGTCCGGGCGCCCGAGCCCGGGACGCCCTCGGTGCCCGATCGGCGCGGGCCCGAGGCGCGGACCGAGCTGGTGGTCGGGGCCGTCCTGGTGGGGGTGACCGCGGTCGGGGGACTGTGGTTCGCGCTCCGGCCCGCCCCGGGCAGGCTGGATGGATGGCTGCTCGATGTGGTGGGCGCCAGCCGGTCCCGATGGTTCATCGACATGACCACCCTGCGGTACCCGTGGGTGATCGTGGCCGGAGCCGTGGTCGCCGCGGTGGTCGCCTTCCCGAGGGATCGGCCCCGCAGCCTGGCCTGCCTGGCCGGCCCCCCGCTCGCCCTGCTCGCCTGCGAGCTGGTGGCCAAGCCGCTGGTGGGCCGGACGCTCGGCGGGTCCCTCACCTACCCGTCGGGCTCGACCGTCGGGGCGGCCGCGCTCGCCGCGGCGGCGGTGTTGGCCACGCCACCGCGCTGGCGTCCGGTCACCATGGTGCTCGGCGCGGCCTACGCCGTCTGGATCACCGTGGCGGTCGTCGCCCTCCGCTGGCACTATCCGACCGACGCGCTGGCCGGCCTCCTGCTCGGCGTCGGTGTCGTGGTGCTGGTGGACGGAGCGTCGTGGTTGGTGTTCGGCCGGCGACGGCCTCAGGGTCGGCCGGACCGGCCGGTGGTGCCCCCGTCGTCCCGCTGACGCACGATGGCCACGGTGCCCTCGGGACTGTCCGGGTCGAACCGCAGGTCGATGGGATGATCGGGATCGTCGGGCTCGCCCGGTGCCTCGATCACCAGCGCCGGACGTTGTCTCGGTAGCTCGAGTGCCTCCTGCAGGCCGAGCGCGATGCCGGTCATCACCGCGCCGGTGGCGGACCGCTTCCTCCAGTCGTTGAAGCGACGGGGATCCCGACCGACTTCCTCGTCCCCGACGTCGGCCTCCGAGTCCCCCGGGTCGGGGGGGTCGACGGACTCGACGGGTTCGACTCGCTCGACTCCGGACTCGGCCGGCTTATGTCCCGGGCTGTCGTCCACCGGCCCACCGTACCGCCCGGCGCCCGGCAACGACCCCGCACCGGCCCGCGCCCCTGCACAGGGGCACTCCGCCGGCCGGGCCAGCGAACCGCCTCCGCCCGCCGTACCGTAGGATCGATCCCGTGCTTGACCGCTTCCACCCACCGGTCGAGGAGTACCTCGAGACCATCTTTGCGCTCGAGGAGGAGGGCATCCCGGTCATCCAGGCCCGCTTGGCCGAGCGGCTGGGCAAGGCGGCGCCATCGGTCTCCGAGATGCTCGACCGCCTCGAGGCCGACGGGCTCATCGAGCGGACCTCGCGCCAGATCACCATGACGGACAAGGGCGCCGCCCTGGCCCAGGGGGTGGTGCGCAAGCACCGTCTGGCCGAGCGCCTCCTCGTCGACATCATCGGGTTGGACTGGGAGAAGGCCCATATCGAGGCCGGCCGCTGGGAGCACGTCATCTCCGACGACGTCGAGGAGCGGCTGGTCGTCCTCCTCGGCAACCCCACCACCTGCCCCCACGGCAACCCGATCCCCGGTGCCGGCCGGATCGGCCCCGCCCAGCGCCGCCTGGACGAGGCCCGACCGGGTGACCGGATCCGTCTCGAGCGCATCACCGAAAGCGTCGAGCACGAGGCCGACTCCCTCTCCTATCTGGGCGCCCACGGCCTGACCCCCGGAACCACCGCGGTCATCGGGGCCCGAGCCCCCGACGGCACCCTCACCCTCCTGGTCGGCGAGGCCACCATCGCCCTCGGACCGGCGATGACCCAGCGCATGTACGTCGCCTCGGCCTGACCGGCCGCCCGGAAGCCACCGCTCCGGACCAACGCCCCGGGCCCGGCCCGTCAATCCGCACCGGGTCAGCACTCACTAGAGTGGAGTGCCAACACCAGGCGCACAGCCGGACCCTGCGACTCGCCAGGGGCCGGTTCGCCATCCCAGCGAGACGCCCATGCCAGCCACCCACGACAGCCGGACCGAACACCGCCCGCCTTCGGAGCCGGAGCTCGACGGCCGAAAGTCGGCCATCCTCAACGCCGTGGTGACCGAGTACATCGGCTCGGCCCAGCCGGTCGGCTCCCAGCACGTGGTCGACGCGCCCGGTGTGAGCGTCTCCTCGGCCACCGTGCGCTCGGACATGGCCGCCCTCGAGCGCGACGGGTTCCTGGCCCAGCCGCACACCAGCGCCGGCCGGATCCCCACCGACAAGGGCTACCGCTACTTCGTCGACCACCTGGCCGGGCCCGGGACCCTCGATCCGGTGAGCCGCCAGCAAGTGCGGCAGTTCTTCGACCACGCCCACGGTGAGATCGAGTCGATGCTCGAGCGGACCTCCGGGCTGCTCGCCGGCCTCACCGAGTGCACAGCCATGGTGGTGGGGCCGTCGCACGAATCGGCGCCGATCCGGTCGGTGCAGCTGGTTGGCCTGGGACCGAGGGTGGCGCTGCTGGTGGTGGTGCTGGCCGACGGGGCGGTGCAGAAGCACTCCGTCGAATTCGGGGAGGACGTCGACGAGGTCCGCCTCTCGGAGGCCGCCGCCCGGCTGGCCACCCACTCGCTCGGCGTCCCTCTGGCCAAGGTGCGGGCCCGGGCGGCCAGCACCGGTGACCGGTTGACCGACACGGTGGTCAACGCCGGGGTTCGGGTCCTCCGTTCGTTGGGTTCGGCCGACGCCGGGGACCAGCTCTTCGTGGGCGGCTCGTCCAACATGGCCTCGGCGTTCGATGCGGTGGAGACCGTCCGCTCGGTACTCACCATCCTCGAGCAGCAGCTGGTGGTGGTGACGTTGCTGCGCGACATCCTCGACACCGGTCTGTCGGTGGCCATCGGCACCGAGCACGGGGTGGAGCCCCTGGCCTCCTGCGCCATCGTGGTCGTGCCGGTGTCGGTCGACGGCGCGGAGACGGGGACCATCGGGCTGCTCGGTCCCACCCGCATGAACTATCCGTTGGCCCTGGCCGCCGCCCGCGTGGTGGGCGACCGCCTGGGTGAGCGGTTGAGCGAGGGCGGTTCGATGGCGGCGCTCGGGCGACCCTCGTGACCACGGCCGATCTCTACGAGGTGCTGGGCGTTCGGCGGGACGCGTCCGACGAGGAGCTCAAGCGCGCCTACCGGGCCAGGGCCCGCGAGTACCACCCGGACGCCAACAACGGGGACGCCGAGACGGAGGAGCGGTTCAAGGAGGTGAGCCTGGCCTACGAGGTCCTGAAGGATCCCGAGCGCCGGGCGCGCTACGACCGGTTCGGTGCCGAGGGCGTCTTCGGCCCGGCGTGCCGGAGGTGCGGCGGGCGACCCGTTCGCCGGCGGCCTGGGCGACCTCTTCGACGCCTTCTTCAGCGGCATGGGCGGGGCAGGTGGCCGGGGGCGCCGGACCGGTCCGACGCCCGGACCCGACGCCGAACTGATGTTGCGCCTGTCGTTCAAGGACGCGGTCTTCGGCGTGCAGCACGAGGTGGAGGTGCAGACCCCGGTGCACTGCACGGAGTGCGAAGGGTCGGGGGCACGGCCGGGCACCACGGCGATGCGCTGCCCCGACTGCGACGGAGCCGGGGAGCTCCACCGGGTGCGCCAGTCGATCCTCGGCCAGGTGATCACGGCGGTGCCGTGTGGGCGCTGCCAGGGGACCGGGCAGTCCATCGAGAGCCCGTGCGGGGCATG
Source organism: uncultured Acidimicrobiales bacterium (assembly GCA_963727075.1). Classification (GTDB taxonomy): domain Bacteria; phylum Actinomycetota; class Acidimicrobiia; order Acidimicrobiales; family RAAP-2; genus Bog-756. The sequence goes on along the minus strand of CAVSET010000001.1, from coordinate 115,397 downwards.
CCGGGGCGAGGGTCGGCGCACCGAGCACCGCACGCTGACCGTCGACATCCCCGCCGGCGTGGACGACGGGTCGACCCTGCGGCTGGCCGGCCACGGCCCGGCCGGGTTCCGCGGCGGCCCGAATGGCGCCCTGTTCGTCCACCTCTCGGTCGCAGCCCGACAGCCGGTTCGAGCGCTCGGGAGTGGACCTGCACGCATCCATCCATGTGCCCGTGACCCTGGCCGCCCTGGGCGGGAGCGTGGGTTTCGAGACCCTCGACGACCAGCGCGAGCTGGCCATCGCGGCCGGCACCGCCAACGGCACGGTGATCCAGCTGAAGGGCCTGGGCGTCCCGAAGCTGCGGGGCCGGGGCCGGGGCGACCTCCTCGTCCACGTGCAGGTGGACACGCCCACCGACCTCGACGAGCGCCAGCGGGAGCTTCTTCTGGCCCTGGCCGAGGCACGCGGCGAGGAGCTCGGTGAGGCGCCTCACAGCGAGGGCTTGTTGTCGAAATTGCGCTCGGCCCTGGGCTGACCAGCCGTGGGCCATCCCGACTCCGGCGGCCCGTCCTGGGTGGCCGGCGCTCGGACCCTCGGGCCGGATCCGGTCCTGACGGCGGCGGCGGCCATGGTCTTCGTGGAGGATCTGGCCTCGCCGGCCGTCACCGCCGGGGACGCCCGTCACCTGCTCGACGTGCTGCGGCTCCGGCCCGGGGAACCGGTGGTGGCCTCCGACGGGGCCGGCCGCTGGGTCCCCTGCCGGTTGGCGCCCGGCCTCCGTGCCGGCCGGCCGGCCCGGGACCCCGACGCCGCCTCCATTCTGGTGGTGGACGGCCCGGTCACCGAGTGCGCCCCCCCTCGTCCGGCCATCACCGTGGGGTTCGCCCCGACCAAGGGGGACCGGCCCGAGTGGGTGACCCAGAAGCTCACCGAGCTCGGCGTGGACCGGATCGTCCCCATCCGGGCGGCCCGGTCGGTGGTCCGGTGGGAGGGGGAGCGGGGCGCCCGGGCCGTCGAGCGCCTCCGGCGGGTGGCCCGGGAGGCGGCCGCCCAGAGCCGACGCCCCTGGCTGCCCGAGGTCGCGGGCGTGACCGCCCTCGACGCCCTGGCTTCGCTGACCGGTGCGCCGACCTGCCTGGCCCACCCCGGCGGACGGCCCCCGTCGCTGGCCCCGCCGGTGCTGGTTGTCGGCCCCGAGGGCGGTTGGGACCCCGCTGAGCTGGACCGATTCGGCCCGGGGGTGGGTCTCGGGCCGACCGTGCTGCGGGCCGAGACGGCCGCCGTGGCCGCCGGAACGCTCCTGTGCACGCTCCGGACCGGAGTTGTCAGAACCCTTGCGTAACCACGCTCCGTGGGCAAGACTACACAGAGAGGCAGGGCTTCCGATGAGGAGGGGCGGTCATTCCCGGCGAATGACCGCAATAGCACGCACCTGCGTCACATTGGCAAAGCCGGAGCTCCGGGGGCGATCGGCGGAGACGAGCGGAGGTGCAGGTGACGATGATCGACAAGGCCGTCGGGATACTCGACGACGATGACGAACGGGAGGAGGCGGCCCGGGTGGCCTATGCCCGAGCCGTGGGAGCCCGGTTGCGGGCCATGCGCAAGCAGATGCGCCTCTCGCTGCAGGCGGTCGAGGCCATGTCCGAGCAGGAATTCAAGGCGTCGGTGCTCGGCGCCTACGAGCGGGGCGAGCGGGCCATCTCGGTGCCCCGGCTCCAGCGTCTGGCCAAGCTCTACGACGTGCCCGTCGACCAGCTGCTGCCCCCCGACGATGCCGCCCTGACCAGGTGGGGGTCCTCCTCCACCTCGGAGGTCGCCGCCCTCAACGGCCGCCGTGCGAGCCACAGCGGGACCGGGGACAAGGTGGCGATCGACTTGACCAAGCTGCACACGGTGAGCGGCCCCGAGCGAGACCTGCTGCGGCGGTTCCTCAGCATGATCCAGGTCCACCGCCAGGACTTCAACGGCCGGATGATCACCATCCGGGCCGAGGATGTGCGGGCCATCGCGTGCCTGTTCGGGGTGACCCCCGACAGCATGGGTTCACGTCTGGACGAGCTTGGGCTCCTCGTCGACGTCTGATGCTCCGGGGGTGCCCGCGATGACCGACAGGATCCATTGGCTGAGCACCAAGGAGGCGTCCGAGCGGTTGGGCATCACGCTGCGCAGCCTGTACCGGTTCATCGACGAGGGTGACGTGGTCGCCTACAAATTCGGCCGGGTCATCCGCATCCAAGAGTCCGACGTGGACCGGTTCATCGAGGCCAGCCGCATCGCTCCGGGGAGCCTCGAGCACCTCTATCCCGAGGTGAAGGGCAACGGGCGCGCCCACATCGCCGGCGACGGGCTGTCGGCGGCCGGCGGGGCATGACGTTTGCCGGCTGACTGCCTGTTCTGCGGGATCGTGGCCGGCGACGTCCCCTCCGACATCGTGCGGACCGACGAGCTGACCGTCGCCTTCCGCGATCTCAACCCGCAGGCCCCCGTGCACGTGCTGGTCGTGCCCAGACGGCACATCACCGACGCCGGCACATTGACCGACGCCGATGCCGCCGACCTGGCCGCCCTGGTGATGGCGGCCAAGGCGGTCGCCGACGACGAGGGCTTCGGCGGCTCCGACCGCGGGTACCGGCTGGTGTTCAACGTGGGCCCGGACGCGCTCAACTCGGTGCCCCACCTCCACCTCCACGTGCTCGGCGGCCGCACGTTCGATTGGCCCCCGGGCTGACGGTTGCCGGCCGGGCGTCGGATCGGAGGCCGGCCCGGCGGTCGGGACGGTGTGCCGGATCCGGCCTTCTGACCCACTAGGGTCGCGTCCCAGAGCGCACGTGGCAGGCACCCAGGTCAAGATCCTCGTTCCCGGCAACCACCTCATGGCCGGCCTGCTCGGTCAGCGCGACGAGTTGCTGCGCCTGGTCGAAGGGGCCTTCGACGATGTGCACATCGCCGTCAGGGGAAACGAAATCTCCATCGCCGGGGAGGGCGCCGAGCGGGTCGGCTCGCTGTTCGAAGAGCTGATCATCCTGCTCGAGTCCGGTCAGGGCCTCGACGCCGTGCAGGTGAACCGCACCATCGACATGATGCACGACGACGTCCGGCCCTCGGAGGTGCTGACCGCCGAGCTGCTGCGATCGGCCCGCGGCCGGGCGGTCCGCCCGAAGACGGGGGGGCAGAAGGCCTACGCCGACGCCATCGCCACCAACATCGTGACCTTCGCCATCGGGCCCGCCGGCACCGGCAAGTCCTATCTGGCGGTGGCCCTGGCCGTCCAGGCCCTCCAGGCCCACCAGGTCGACCGGATCATCCTGACCCGGCCGGCGGTCGAGGCGGGCGAGCGGCTCGGATTCCTGCCGGGTGACCTGATGGCCAAGGTCGACCCCTACCTGCGGCCTCTGTACGACGCGCTTCACGACATGCTCGGCTCGGAGGGCGCCCAGCGGATGATCGAGCGGGGGACGGTCGAAGTCGCCCCGCTGGCCTTCATGCGCGGGCGCACCCTCAACAACAGCTTCATCATTCTGGACGAAGCCCAGAACGCCAGCCCGGAGCAGATGAAGATGTTCCTCACCCGCATCGGCTTCGGCTCCAAGGCCGTCATCACCGGCGACGTCACCCAGATCGACGTTCCCGGCGGCCGCTCGGGACTGGTCAACCTCGAGCCGCTACTGTCGTCCGTTCCCGACCTGGCCTTCGTCCATCTCACACCGCGCGACGTGGTGCGTCACCGGATCGTGGCCGACATCGTCGCCGCCTACGAGCGGGGGACACCGGCGGGCGGGCGCCCGTGAGCCTGGACGTCTATGCCGCCGACGAGCAGACGGATCACCCGGTGGCCGTCGATCGCTGGACGGCCCTGGCTCGGGCGGCCCTCGAGTCGGAGGGGATCGTGAGCGATACCGAGGTCTCGTTGCTCTTCGTCGACGAGGCTTCCATCGCCGCGCTGAACGAACGGTTCCTCGAGAAGGAGGGCCCGACCGACGTGCTGTCCTTCCCCATCGAGGAGCATGTCGGCCGGGGTGGCCGCTCGCCCGACGAGGGCGGCACCGGACCCGGCCCGGACGACTCGGACACCGACCGGCTCCTCATGCTCGGGGACGTGGTCATCTGCCCGGCCGTGGCCGCCCGCAACGCCGTCGACCACGGCGTCACTTTCGACGACGAGATCGCGCTCCTAGTCGTCCACGGGATCCTCCATCTCACCGGCATGGACCACGAGGCGGATGAGGAGGCCGAAAGGATGGAGCGCCGCGAGCAGCAGCTGCTGGCTCGCCACTACCACCCGGTCTCGTGAGCCCCGCCGGGGCCGTGGCGCCCGCCACCAGCTCGTTCACCACCACCGACCTGGCCCTGCTGATCGTGGTGCTGGTGCTGTTGGCCGCATCGGCCGGGCTGGCCCTGGCCGAGACCAGCCTGGTGCGCATGAGCCGGGCCAAGGCCCTGGCCCTGGTCGAGGACGGCCGGCGGGGGGCCAGGGTGCTGCTCCGGCTCACGGAGCACCCCCAGGGCTTCCTCAACCCGGTCCTGCTGCTCGTGCTCATCTGTCAGCTGGTGGTGGCCACCCTGGTCGGCATCCTGGCCCACGACTGGTTCGGCGCCTGGGGCGTGGCGGCCGCCACCGTCTTCGAGATCGTGGTGATCTTCGTGCTCGGCGAGGCCGTGCCGAAGAACTGGGCCGTGCAGCATCCCGAGCGCGCCGCGCTGCTGAGCGCCCCCCTGGTGTCGGCGCTCGTCCGCTTCTGGCCGGTGCGCATGCTGTCCCGGGGCCTGATCGGACTGGCCAACCTGCTGATCGGGCAGCGGGACCAGTACCTCGGATCGCACGTGACCGAGTCGGAGCTGCTGGCCATGGCCGACGTGGCTGTCGAGGGCGACGTGATCGAGACCGAGGAGCGCGCCCTCATCCACTCGATCATCGAGTTCGGCGACACCGTCGTGCGCGAGGTGATGGTGCCGCGCCCCGACATGGTGACCATCGAGGCCGACCAGTCGATCGAAGCGGTGCTGGAGCGGGCCCTCGAGGCCGGCTTCAGCCGCATGCCGGTCATCGACCAACGGGCCGACGACGTGGTGGGGGTGGCCTACACCAAGGACATGATCCGAAAGGTGCGTTCGGGACAAGGGGATGAGGCGGTGCGGTCCCACCTCCGGCCGGCCCGCTTCGTGCCCGAGACCAAACGGGTCTCCGACCTCATGCGGGAGATGCAGGCCGAGACCTTCCACCTGGCGATCGTGGTCAACGAGTACGGGGGGATCGCCGGCCTGGTCACCTTGGAGGACCTCATCGAGGAGCTGGTGGGCGAGATCGTCGACGAGTTCGACGTCGAGGAGGCACCCGTCGAGGAGCTCGGCGCCGGCGAGTTGCGGGTGAGCGCCCGGTTGGTGATCGACGAGGTCAACGAGCTCATCGACGCCGATCTCCCCACCGGCGCCTGGGACACGGTCGGGGGCCTGGTGTTCGACCTGCTCGGGCACGTCCCGAAGGCCGGCGAGTCGGTCACCGTGGACGGGGTGCGCCTCGTGGCCGACCGGGTCAACAACCGGCGCATCGAGCGGGTGCGCATCGTCCCGTTGGCCCACCGGACCCCGGGCGAGCCGGGATGACCCTCTTCCGGTCCGGCTTCGCCGCGGTGGTGGGTCGGCCCAACGTGGGCAAGTCGACCCTCGTCAACCGCATGGTGGGCACCAAGGTGTCCATCACCTCGCCCCGGCCCAACACCACCCGCTCCCAGGTGCGTGGGGTCCTCAACCGCCCCGACGCCCAGGTGGTCCTGGTGGACACCCCCGGGCTCCACAAGCCCCGCACCGCGCTCGGGACGCGGATGAACACCTCGGCCTCCTCCTCGCTCGAGGATGTGGACGTGGTGGTGGCCGTGGTGGAGGCCACCGGCGCGGTGGGCCCGGGCGACCGGATGGTCCTCGCCCAGTCGGCCCGACGGATCCGCTCGCTGGCCCGGACCGGTGTCGCCCCCCACGCGCTCGGCGAGCCCGCGGCCGGCGGGGACCCGGCGTTGCTGGTGGTGGTCAACAAGATCGACCAGGTGGGCCCCGAGGGGGTGCTCACCCATCTGGCCGCGGCGGCCCAGGCCGTCGAGTCGGTCGAACCGGGGGAGGGCGCGCCGCCGGTCCCGGCGGAGTACTTCCCCGCCTCGGCCACGACCGGCGCGGGGGTGGAGGCCCTCGTCGACGCCATCGTGGCCCACATGCCCGAAGGGCCCCGCTACTACCCCGAGGGGATGGTCACCGACGTGGCCGAAGCCTTCTGGGTGGCGGACCTGGTGCGCGAGGAGCTGCTCCAGCGGGTCCAGGACGAGCTGCCCCACAGCATCGCCTGCCGGGTCACCGAATGGGAGTGGCCCCGGGTCCGGTGCGAGATCCTGGTCGAGCGGACGTCGCAGAAGGGCATCGTCATCGGCAAGGGGGGCGCCGTCCTCAAGGAGGTCGGGACGGCGGTGCGTCGGCAGATGCCCCCCGGTGCCTTTCTGGAGCTCTTCGTGCGCGTCGAGAAACGCTGGCAGCAGCGGGAGGACGCCCTCGATCGGCTGGGGCTCTGAACCCTCCCGTCGCCGGGGCGCCCGGCGCGGTCAGCTCCCGGCGGTGACCCGGCGGAGGAAGTCTTCGACCTCGGCCCGGTCGACCGAGCGTCGCATGGGCGGGACCCGGGCCAACAGCGCGCCCCGGTAGGAGGCGGTGGCCAGCCGGCTGTCGAGCACCGCCACCACCCCCCGGTCCTCGGACGATCGGATGAGCCGTCCGGCCCCCTGGGCCAACAGGGTGCCGGCCCGGGGCAGGTCCACCGAGGCGAACGCACCCGGTCCGGCCCGTTCCCGCCGGGCCTCGAGCACCGGCTCGGTCGGGCGCGGGAAGGGGATCCGGTCGATGGTCACGAGGCTGAGGGTCCGCCCGGGCAGGTCCACCCCCTGCCAGAACCCGAGGGTGGCGAAGAGGCAGGTGGGCTCGCTGTCGCGGAACGCCTCGACCAGGGCCGGCTTGGGCAGGTCGGACTGGCTGAGCACGGGCACGGCCAGCCGGTCACGGAGGGCGTCGACGGCGGCGTTCATGGCCCGCCAGCTGGTGAACAGGGCCAGGGTGCGGCCGCCGGCCGCGTTGACCAGTCGCTCGAGCTCGTCGTGGAGGGCCGGCTCCGATTCGGGCCGCCGCCGGTCGGGGAGGGAGCGGGCCACGTACAGCATGGCGTGCCCGCGGTAGTCGAACGGGCTCCCGACGTCGAGGACCTCGCCGGCGGTCGGCAGCCCCAGCCGGGCGGGGAGGCCGAGCGGGACGGTGGCCGAGGTGAGGACGCCGGACACCTCGCCCCACAGGTGCTCCGACAGCAGCGGGGCCACGTCGATCGGCGCCAGGCGGAGGCTCGGCGCCGGACCGCTCCCGTCCACCCAGGCCACTTCGTCGTCGGTGAGAGCCCCGAGGCGGGCGAGGTCGGCGGCCAGGTGGCCGGCGGCCAGCAGGGCCCGGTCCCGCCGCGACCGGGCGGCGGTCGACTCGTCCTCTCCGAGCTCCCGTTCGGCCCGGCGCAGGTGGTCGAGGAGCCGGCCCACCCGCCCCGACGCCAGGGCGATGACCTCGGCCAGCTCGGGGCCACCGGTGGGCGGAGCTCCGTCACCGCCGGCACCGGCCGCGGCCTCGGCCGGTGCCGCGCCGGCCCGCAGGGCGTGGCGGAGGAGGCGGCGACCGGCCAGCGGGCGGAGGATCTGCTGGAGGGTCTCGCCGACGTCGGACAGCGCGTCGGCGGCATCGGCGGCACCCGGGGTGTCCGCACCGAGCAGGGGACGGGTGGAGGCGGCCAGGGCCCGGAACCGGCCGGGCCCGACGTCCACGCCCAGGCAGTCGGTCATCACGTCCTCGACCTCGTGGGCCTCGTCGAAGACGACCACCTCGTGAGGGGGGAGCACCGCCCCACCGCTGGCCAGATGGGCGCCGTAGAGATGGGTGTTGACCACGACCAGGTCGGCTTCGGCGGCGCGGTTGCGGGCGCCCTCGGCGAAGCAGTCCCGACCCGACGGGCAGCGAAAGGCTCCGGGGCATTCGCGGGCGGTGGTCGAGACCATGGCCCAGGCCTGCCGGCTGGGCTCGAACTCGAGCTCGGCGCGGTCCCCACTCTCGGTCGTCCCGGCCCAGCGCACCAGCCGCCGGAGCTGGTCACCGAGCCGCCCCCCCTCTGCCGGCCGGGCCCCGGCCGGCACCGGCTCGTCGGCCCGCAGGCTGTCGTCCGGATCCGGGGGGTCCCCGGTGTCGGCCGGCAGGGTCAGTTGCTCGCCGACCCCCCCGATCTCGGTGACCCGCTGCCGGCAGAGGTAGTTGCTCCGCCCCTTGAGCACGGCGAAGGAGAAGCCGGGGCCGACGGCGGCGGACACGGCCGGCAGGTCGTTGCCGGCCAGCTGGTCCTGGAGGGCCTTGGTGGCCGTCGCCACCACGGTGCGCCGTCCCGACAGCGCCGCCGGGACCAGGTAGGCGAGGGACTTGCCGGTGCCGGTGCCGGCCTGCACGACGAGATGGCGCCCCTCGGCGATCGACCGCTCCACGGCCACGGCCATCTGGCGCTGGCCCTCGCGTTGCTCACCGCCGCCGGGCAGCCCCGCCGCGGCCTGGGCCAGCACGGTGCTCACGTCGTCGGGCATCCACCGACCCTATCGGCGGCCTCCGACGGTGCCCGCCCCAGACCGGCCCCGGGCGGGTCAGTGCCATTCGACGGCCAGGCCGATGGCCACGCCGGCGCCGACGGTGACGATCACCCACCGGAGCACCGGGGCCGGGATGCGCCGCCCGTACCGGCCGCCGAGCTGGCCGCCGACGACCGAGCCGGCGGCGATGAGCCCGGCCACCGACCAGACGATGTGGGTGGTGATGACGAAGAACAGCCCCGAGACGGCGTTGACGGTGAGGGCGAGGGCGTTCTTGGTGCCGTTGAGGCGTTGGAGGTCGTCGTCGATGAACACGGCCAGCAAGGCGATGAGGATCACCCCCTGGGCCGCGCCGAAATAGCCGCCGTAGATGCCGGTGAGGAAGACCCCGACCGCGAGGACCACGCCGCCGTGGGTCTGTCTCGGGCCACGGCGGTCGAGTCGGTGCTCACCGCCGGCTGGAGGGCCATGAGCACGACGGCCAGGCCGATGAGCGCCGGGACGGCCGCCTTGAACACGCTGTGGGGCAGGGCCAGCAGCAGTACCGCCCCGGCCAGTCCGCCGGCCACCGACGCCCCGGCCAGCTGGACCAGGCGATCGCGCTGTCCGGTCAGCTCGCGCCGGTAGGCCACGGTGGCGCTCACGCTCCCGGGCACCAGTCCGACGGTGTTGGACACGTTGGCCAGGACGGGCGGGTAACCGAGGGCCAACAAGGTGGGGAAGGTGATGAGCGAGCCGGAACCGACGATGACGTTCACCGTCCCGGCGGCCAGGCCGGCGGTGAAGATCGCCAGCGCGGCCTGAGGTGACATGGAGAGGGTCTACCTGCTCGGGCCGGCCGGCTCAATGACCGCACCGTTCGGACGGGTGTCCCTCGAGCCGGGTGGGCGGCCGGCCGGCGGGTGAAGGGCTCGCCCGGGCCCATCCGGCGAGCGGATAGGTTCGCACCAGTGAAACCGGACAAGGCAGGCACGGACCGGGACAGGGGTCCGCGCCGCGGCCTGTCGCCGGCGGACCTCGTCACCGGACCGATTCCCGCCCACGTGGCCTGCGTCATGGACGGCAACGGTCGCTGGGCCGCCCGACGGGGCCTGCCCCGGACCGAAGGGCACGCCGCCGGGGAAACCGCACTGCTCGACGCAGTGGAGGGAGCCCTCGAGCTCGGCATCCCCTGGATCACCATGTATGCCTTCTCCACCGAGAATTGGCGCCGTCCCGCCGACGAGGTGCGCTATCTCATGGGGTTCAACGAGAGCCTCCTGATGCGACGCCGCGACGAGCTGCACGACAAGGGGGTCCGCATCCGGTTCGCCGGTCGTCGGGACTGGCGGGTGCCCAAACGGGTGGTCAGGCGCATGGACGAGTCCATTGCGCTGACCGCGGCCAACCGGCGGTGCACGCTCACCATGGCCTTCAACTACGGCGGCCGGGCCGAGATCGTGGACGCCGTCCGACAGCTCGTCGCCGACGGGGTGGCGCCGGAGAAGGTCGACGAGAAGGCGATCCGCTCCCGGCTCTACTTCCCGGACCAGCCCGACCCCGACCTGGTCATCCGGACCTCGGGCGAGTACCGCATCTCGAACTTCCTGCTCTGGCAGCTGGCCTACAGCGAGCTGGTCTTCGACGATGTCCTGTGGCCCGACTTCCGACGCACCCACTTGTTCTCGGCGGTGCGGGACTTCCAGCAACGCCAGCGACGCTACGGCGGGGTGACGTGAGATCGTCCCCCTCCACCCGGTGGCCGGCCCGCCGCGCCGACGACCGTGGGGGCGTGTGGATCATCACCGGCCTGGTGCTCGGGGCGGTGGTCTATGCCGGCGTGGTGGTCATGGCGGCGGCCGGGTTCACGGGGGTGGTCCCCCTGGTGGTGGTCCCGCCGGTGCTGGTGGCCATCATCGGCGCCAACAACCTCCTCGGCGGGGGACGGACCCACGGCCGTACCGCCGGTCGCCCGGGCCGGGGCCCGCTCTCCTCGAGCGGGCCGAACGGACCCGTCGTCCCCGGTAGCCCTCCCGACGGACCGGTGCCCGAAGAGCCCGGCGCTCCCCGATGACCCTGTTCCGGGATCGTGGGGTGGTGCTCCGCACCATCCGACTGGGTGAAGCCGACCGGATCGTCACCCTCATGACCGAGCAGCACGGCAAGGTCCGGGCCGTGGCCAAGGGGGTGCGCCGGACCCGGTCCAAGTTCGGCTCGCGGCTGGAGCCGTTGAGCCACGTGGCCCTGCTCGGTTGGCAGGGACGCGGGGACCTCGACATCATCAACCAGGTCGAGGTGATCGACACCAACCGGGCCGTCCGCGAGGACCTCGACCGCATGGGCGCCGCCATGTCCATGCTGGAGGTGGTCGACCAGATCGGCCAGGAGCGTCATGCCAACCCGCGCCTCTACGAGATGCTGGTGGGAGCGGTCGCCGCCCTGGCCCAGCAGGACTCGCCCATGGTGGCGGCGGCCTTCTTCCTCAAGGTCCTGGCCCTCGAGGGCTCGGCCCCGGTGCTCGACGTCTGCGTGTCGTGTGGCGAGGCCGACCCCGACCTGCTGGTGGCCTTCGACCTGTCGGAGGGGGGCGTGCTGTGCCGGCGGTGCCGGCGGGGGCGGCCCGTCTCGGCGGGGGCCCTGGCCCTCATGCGACGCACGCTCGGTGGGGACCTGGCCGGGGTGCTGGCCGAGCCCCGTTCCCCGATCACCGACGAGGTCGGCGCGTTGGCCACCGAGGCCATGGAGTCCCACCTCGACCGCCGGCTCCGATCGGTGCGCAGCGGCCACGTGTCGTGAGGCGCGGGGTTCCCGCCGGGCCGGGGGCCAGATGACCGACGCCGGGGCGTTCGGCGTCTACGTGCACGTGCCCTTCTGCCGGCTCCGGTGCGACTTCTGCGCCTTTGCCACCTACACCGATCGCGACCACCTCATGGGGGCCTACGTCGCTGCCTGCGTGACCGAGCTCGGCCGGGCCCGGAGCGAGGAGGGCATGCCCGAGGCCACCTCGGTCTACTTCGGCGGCGGCACACCGTCGCGCCTGCCGGCGGAGGCGGTGGCCGAGATCCTCTCGGCCGTGCCGAGATGGCGGGGGGCCGAGGTCACCGTGGAGTGCAATCCCGAGGACGTCTCGCCGGAGCGTCTGGCCGTCTACCGCGCCGCCGGGGTCACCCGCATCTCCCTCGGCGTGCAGTCGACCGTCCCGAGGGTCGTCCGGGGCCTGGGGCGCCACGGGTCCGAGGGGGCCCGTGACGCGGCCGCCGCCGTCGACGCGGCCGGCTTCGACAGCTGGAACGTGGACCTGATCATCGGGGGGCCGGGGGAGCGCGACCGGGACTGGGAGCAGAGCCTGTCCGACATCCTCGGCCTGACCCGGCCTCCGCCCCACATCAGTGCCTATGCGCTGACGGTCGAGCCCGGCACCCGCCTGGCCGCCGACCGGCGCCGCCACCCCGACGAGGACGTGCAGGCGGCGCGCTACGAGCGCACCGACCGGCTGCTCGTGGCCGCCGGCTACCAGTGGGAGGAGATCTCCAACTGGGCCCGGCCCGGGCATGCCTGTCGGCACAACCTCCTCTACTGGGACCAGGGTGACTACCGCGGCATCGGCTCGGCGGCCCATTCCCACCGCGCCGGCCGCCGCTGGTGGAACGTGCGGACCCCGGACCGGTACGTGGCCGCCGTGGCGTCGGGGCGGGTGGCCACGGCCGGCGAGGAGCTCCTGACCGGCGAGCAGCGCCGGTTCGAGGCGCTGGCCCTGGGTCTGCGCACCCGCGCCGGGGTGGACGCCGACGCGCTGCCCGACGACCCGGATCTGGCCGGCCTGGTCGAGCGGGTGGACGGCCGGGCCGTCCTCACCGTGCGGGGCCGGCTGGTGGCCAACCAGGTGACGGCCCGGCTCTCGCCGGGGACGGCCGCGTCGGTGGCAACCGGTACGCTTCCTCCCTGTGCCTGACCCCGTGGCCTCCCCTGACGCGCCCGCCGGCCTCATGGACAAGGTGGTCGGGCTGTGCAAGCGCCGCGGCTTCATCTTCCAGTCGGCGGAGATCTACGGGGGCTTCCGGTCGGCCTACGACTTCGGGCCTCTCGGCGTCAACATGCTGCGCAATGTCAAGGACGCCTGGTGGGAGGCGATGGTGCAGCGCCGTGACGACGTGGTGGGCCTGGATGCCTCCATCCTGTCGCCCCCGGCGGTGTGGCACGCCTCGGGCCACCTGGCCAACTTCACCGACCCGCTGGTCGACTGCCGCCACTGCCACCAGCGGTGGCGCCAGGACAAGATCGACGGGGTGTGCCCGGCGTGCGGTTCGACCGAGTTCACCGAGGCCCGGGCCTTCAACCTCATGTTCAAGACCCACGCCGGCCCGATCGAGGACGAGGGGGCCGTCGCCTACCTCCGACCGGAGACGGCCCAGGGCACGTTCATCAACTTCGCCAATGTGGTCCAGACCACGCGGAAGCGCCCGCCTTTCGGCATCGCCCAGGTGGGCAAGTCCTTCCGCAACGAGATCACCCCCCAGAACTTCGTCTTCCGGACCCGGGAGTTCGAACAGATGGAGTTGGAGTACTTCGTCCCGCCCGCCGAGGCCGACGACTGGTTCCGCTACTGGTTGGACGAGCGCTACCGCTGGTACACCGACCTCGGGCATCCCCCAGTCGGAGCTGCGGCTCCGCCATCACGGGGTGGACGAGCTGTCCCACTACGCCGCCGCCACCGCCGATGTGGAGTTCCGGTTCCCGTGGGGCTGGGACGAGCTCGAGGGGATCGCCAATCGCACCGATTTCGACCTGCGGGCCCACAGCGAGGCGGCGGGGGAGAGGCTCGAGTACTTCGACCAGGCGTCGGGCGACCGCTACCTCCCCTATGTGATCGAGCCGGCGGCCGGCGCCACCCGGACCATGATGGCCTTCATGCTGTCCGCCTACCACGAGGACGAGGTGGGCGGAGAGCCCCGCACCGTCCTCCGGCTCCATCCGAGGCTCGCCCCGTACCAGGTGGCCGTGCTCCCGCTGTCGAAGAAGGAGACCCTCGAGCCGTTGGCCCGGGAGGTGCTGGCCGCGCTGCAGCCCCGCTTCATGTGCGACTACGACGTGACCCAGTCCATCGGCCGGCGCTACCGCCGCCAGGACGAGGTGGGCACTCCGTACTGCGTGACCGTGGACTTCGATTCCATCGAGGACCGGGCCGTCACCGTGCGCGACCGCGACTCGACCGATCAGGTGCGGGTGCCCATCGAGTCCCTGGCCACCGAGCTGGCCGACCGGATGGGCGGCGGCTGACCGAACGGCCGCCGGTCGACCCGGCGGATTGCCCTACCATCGGGCGATGTCGACACCACCGGGTCCGTCGTGGCCGCAGCGCTTCGGCGGCCGGGCCGTACTGGTCACCGGCGCGGCCTCGGGTATCGGCCGGGCCACCGCGCTTCGGCTGGCCGGCGAGGGTGCCGCCGTGGTCGCCGTGGACGTGAACGCCGGTCCGCTCGCCACCCTGCCCGACGAGTCCGAAGGACTGAGCGGCTCCATCGCCACCCGGGTCGGGGACGTGTCGTCGGAGAGCGGGGTGAAGGCCATGGTCGCCGGCGCGGTGGCCGACCTCGGCCACCTCGACGTGGTGGCCAACGTGGCCGGGGTCCTGTCCTTCTCCCACACCCACGAGCTCACCCTCGAGGAGTGGAACCGGCTGCTCACCGTCAACCTGACCGGCACCTTCCTGGTCTGCCGCGAGGCGCTGCCCCATCTGCTGGCCGGGGGCGGGTGCATCGTCAACCTGGCCTCCACCGCCGCCCACAAGGGGCAGCCGTGGGCCACCGCCTACGTCGCCTCGAAGGGCGGTGTGCTCGCCCTCACCCGGGCGCTGGCCGTCGAGTACGCGGCCCAGGGCCTCCGCGTCAACAGCATCAGCCCGGGAGCCATCGACACCCCGATCACCGGAGCCTTCCGCCTGCCCGAGGGCGCTGACATCTCACTGATCAACCGGGTCACGCCGCTCGGGAAGTTCGGCACCCCGGAGGGCATCGCCGCCGCCATCGCCTATGTGGCCTCCGACGAGGCCTCCCACATGAACGGCGCCGACATCCTCATCGACGGTGCCACCCTGGCGTGATTCGGTCAGGAGAGGGTGGACCGCCCGTCGGTGGCCCACCAGTCGGCGGTCAGCTTGAGGCCCTCCATCGAGGCCCGCGGCAACAGTTCCTCATAGGTGCGGCGGTATCCGGTGTGCGCGATCAGCCACTGACCGTCGACCTTCACGTACCGATCGGTGTAGAAGGCCGCCCCCTGGACGTTGAGGCCGAGGTCGGTGAGGATCACGACGTCCTCCAGGGCCCAGGTGCCCACGGCCTGGTCCGGGCCGGTGAGGTCGATCTCGGGGTGGTGGCAGCGATGGCTGCTGAGCATGGTGGTCGCCCCCATCGAGGTGCGGAGGAAGTCCATGATGGCGTCCCGGCCCTCGAACTCGTAGAGCCCTCCGCCGTAGCGCGCCGTGGCGTCGGGAGTGAAGCAGGTTTCGATCTCGTCCCAGAGCTTCTGGTCGAGGCCGCGGAGGTAGCGGTACTTGAGTCGCTTGATGAGCTCGATCTCTACCAGGTCCTCGGGGGTCATGGTCACTCCTCGCTGCCGGGCGGGAGACGGAGCGGACGGGCGAGCGTATCCCGACCGGGACGGGCGGCGCCCGGGCCGAACCCCATCAGCATCAGCGAATGGTCCCGACGCCGGGGATCAGCGGTAGGTCGAGGGCCGTGACCCATCCGGGCGGCAGGTCGTTGACGGCGGGCACCGCGTTGAGGGCGCGGAGCCCGGTGGCCAGGCAGCCGGCGGCGGCGGCGTCCCGACCGCTCCCGTCGGAGAAGCGGAACGCCGTCTCCTGGGTGATCGAGGGTGTGCCCTCGATCACCACCCGGTAGACGTCGTCCTGATTGCCCCGGGGCCACTCCGGGGCGGCGCCGGAGCCCACCCGGTTCACATGCTCCAGGCAGATGCGGGGTGTGCCGTGGTAGACGCCGTTCACGGTGAACCGGATGGCAGCGACCTCGCCGGGGTTGATCACGCCCTTGGCCGTGGTGATGGCCGTGCTCGTCACCCACTTCTCCCAGGTGGTGGTGATCTCGTCGAGCTCGATGCCGACCGCATGGGCCATCATCGGCACCGTCGCTCCCCAGGACATGACCAGGATGTCGGTGTGCTCGAGCAGCGGCACGAACTCGGGCGACCGCCCGATGCCCATCTCCTCCTCGTAGTCACCCTCGTAGTTGATGTAGTCGAGGATCTCGAGGGCCCGGACCTGGCGGACCTCCGCGCACAGCCCCATGAGGGTCATGGGGAAGAGGTCGTTGGCGAACCCGGGATCGATCCCGGTCGTGAAGCAGGAGGCGGCACCGGCCTCGCATGCCTGGGTGATCGGATCGACCCACGACGGTGGGAGCGACGGCATCGACGGCCACACCCAGGGGGTCATGGCCGTGGAGCAGACATCGATGCCGGCGCGGAGGAAGGCGGTGATGTCGCGGATGTTGTCCGCGGCATGGGCGGCGGTCGGGCCGTAGTGCACCAGGGCGTCGGGGCGCAGGGCGATCAGTTCGTCGAGGTCGTGGCGGGCGGTCAACCCCACCGGCCCGATCCCGCAGATCTCGCCCACGTCCCGGCCCACCTTGTCGGGGCTGTTCACGCCCACACCGACCAGCTCGAAGGATGGGTGGCGCAGGACCTCGGGGATGACCATCCTCCCGACGAAGCCGGTGCCCCACACCACCACCCGCTTCCGGGCGCCGCTCACCGCAGCATCTCGCCCGAGTTGACCAGCAGGTACTGGCCGGTGACCGCCTTGGCGTGGTCCGAGGCGAAGAACACGGCGACGTCGGCCACCTCCCCGTCCTCGGTCATGCGGCGGAGGGGGAACTTGCCCACGATGTCGTTGAGGACCTCGTCCTCGGTGCGGCCCTGGCTGCTGGCCGTGCCCGTCACGTACAGCTCGACGTTCGGGCCCCACATCCACGACGGTACGACCATGTTGCAACGGATGTTGTCGGGCCCGAGCTCGTCGCAGAGGTAGTACATGGTCGACAGCAACGCCCCTTTCGAGGCGGCGTAGCCGCTCTGAGGGAGCGCCGGTTGGAACATCGACTGGGAGCCGATGAGCACCACCGAACCTCCGCCTCCAGACTTCATGGCCGCCGCCACCGGGCGGATGACGGTGAGGGCGCCGATCACGTTGGTCTCGAACGCCTTGCGCCAGGCCTCGAACTTGAGGTCGTAGAGCCCACCCCACACGTTCTCGTACGCCGCCACCTGGATGAGGGCGTCGACCGAGCCGAAGCGGCCCAGGGCCACCTCCACCAGTGCCGTCGCAGGAATCGGGATCGGTGATGTCGGTGACGTGGGTGGCCACCCGCGTCCCGCTCGGGTCGAGCTCGGAGGCGGTGGAGGCCAGGGTGTCGGCGGTCCGCGCCGCGAGCACGACGTTCGCCCCGTCGCGCAGGGCGCTCGTGGCGCACTCCCGTCCGAGGCCGGCGCCCACGCCGGTGACGAGAACGGTCTTGCCTTCGAGGTTCATTCCCCTCTTTATATCGGTGTCGTGACGGGGGCGCCCGTTGTCCCAGGCCGGAGGGGCGACGGGCGGTCCCTGACCGAGGCGGTCCCGGGTACGCTGGCTACTCCGCCCCGAGGCGGGTCGCCACCAGACGCCTCGCTCCAGATTCCGTCCCAGGAGACCTTGTCCGAATGCCTTTCGTCTTCGACTTCGACCATGCTCATCGCAAGCCACCGATGGAGATGAAGGACCTCCTCGGCGGCAAGGGCGCCAACCTGGCCGAGATGACCTCGGTGCTGGAGCTTCCGGTGCCGCCGGGCTTCACCATCGGCACCACCGCCTGCCGCAGCTACATGGAGTCCGGGTGGCCCGATGCGCTCACCGGCGAAGTGGCCCGGGCCCGGGCCCGGCTCGAGAAGTCGATGGGGAAGCGGATCGGTGACCCGAGCGATCCGCTGTTGGTGTCGGTGCGGTCGGGGGCCAAGTTCTCGATGCCGGGGATGATGGACACCGTCCTCAACCTCGGCCTCAACGACCAGTCGGTGGAGGGCCTGGCCAAGCAGACCGACGACGAGCGGTTCGCCTATGACTCCTACCGCCGGTTCGTGGCCATGTACGGCCGGATCGTGCTTGGACATCCCGGGCCACGAGTTCGACGGGCTGCTCGATGCGGCGAAGGAGCTGGCCGGCACCACGTCCGACGCCGGCATCCCCATCGAGCTCCTGCGCTACCTGGTCGACGCGTACCAGCAGATCGTCGAGCGGGTCACCGGCCAGCCCTTCCCCCAGGACCCGGAGGAGCAGCTGCGGGGGGCCATCGAAGCCGTGTTCGCCTCCTGGGACGGGCCACGGGCCGTGGCCTACCGGGTGCAGGAGCGGATCCCCCACGACCTCGGCACCGCTGTCAACGTGCAGGCCATGGTGTTCGGCAACCGGGACGAGAGCTCGGGGACCGGGGTGGGCTTCACCCGGGACCCGGCCACCGGCGCCCCGGGTGAGTACGGCGATTTCCTGTTCAACGCCCAGGGAGAGGACGTGGTGGCCGGCATCCGGAACACCGAACCGCTCTCCGCCCTGAAGGACCGGTTCCCGGCCATCCATCGCGCAGCTCCTCGGCATCTTCGCCCGGCTCGAGGCTCACTACCGGGACATGTGCGACACGGAGTTCACCGTCGAGCAGGGCAAGCTCTGGATGCTGCAGACCCGGGTGGGCAAGCGCACCGGTCGGGCCGCGCTCCGGATGGCCGTCGACATGGTGGGCGAGAAGGCGATCAGGCTGACCAAGGACGAGGCGGTGCAACGGATCACCGCCGATCACCTCGAACAGGTGCTCCATCCCCAATTCGCCGGCTCGGGCCACGCCGTGCTGGCCCGGGGCCTCGGCGCCTCCCCCGGCGCGGCCGTCGGCCGGGTCTACCTGACGGCCGACGATGCGCAGGCGGCGGCGGAACGGGGCGAGAAGGTGGTGCTGGTCCGCAGCGAGACCTCCCCCGAGGACGTGCACGGGATGCTGGCGGCCGAAGGCATCCTCACCGCCCGAGGCGGGTTGGTCAGCCATGCCGCGGTGGTCGCCCGCGGCTGGGGCAAGCCCGCCGTGGTCGGGGCCGAGGCCCTGCGCATCTCGACCACCTCCTTCAGCGTCGACGACACGGTGGTCAACGAAGGTGACTGGATCTCGGTCGACGGCACCAACGGCACGGTGATGCTCGGACAGGTCCCGGTGACCGAGGGGACGACGCCCCCGGAGTTCGAGACCATCCTCGGATGGGCCGACGAGGCGAGGGCCGGCCACCTCGGGGTCCGGGCCAACGCCGACAACGGACCGGATGCGGCCAACGCCCGCCGGCACGGCGCCGAGGGGATCGGACTGTGCCGCACCGAGCACATGTTCCTCGGGGAGGATCGGCTGCCCATCGTGCGCCAGATGATCCTGGCCGCGAGCCCGGCGGAGGAGGCGGGGGCATTGGAGGCCCTGCGCCAGGCGCAGCGGGCCGACTTCCTCGAGATCCTCGAAGCCATGGACGGCTTGCCCGTCACCATCAGGCTGCTCGACCCACCACTCCACGAATTCCTGCCGAGGACCGAGGACCTGGCCGTCAAGCAGGCCACCGAGGGCCTGACCCCCGACGAGCAACGCCTCTACGCGGCCGCCCTGGCCTGGCACGAGTACAACCCCATGCTCGGCACCCGCGGGGTGCGGCTCGGCGTGATCAAGCCCGGGCTCTACGCCATGCAGGTGCGGGCGCTGATGGAGGCGGCGCTGGAGCGGGCCGGGGCGGGCGGTCACCCCGTCATCGAGATCATGATCCCCCTCACCGTGTCCCGGGAGGAGATGGCCCTGGCCCGGACGTGGGTGGAGGCCGCCATCGCCGAGACGGAGGCGTCGGCCGCCTTGCCGACCCGAGCCAAGAGGACGACGTCGGCCAAGGCGGGGGCCGGATCCCTCGAGGTGGCCATCGGCACCATGATCGAGACGCCGCGGGCCGCACTGCGCGCCGGCGAGATCGCCGAGGAGGCCGACTTCTTCTCGTTCGGCACCAACGACCTGACCCAGATGACCTACGGGTTCAGCCGTGACGACGTCGAAGGACGGATGATGTCGGTCTACCTGGAGCTGGGCCTCCTCAAGCGGAACCCCTTCGAGGTGGTGGACCCCGACGGTGTCGGTGAGCTGGTGAGGCTCGGTGTCGAGCGCGGCCGCTCGACCCGGCCGTCGCTCAAGGTCGGCGTCTGCGGCGAGCACGGAGGCGATCCCGACTCCATCGCCACCTTTGCCCGGGCCGGCTTGGACTACGTGAGCTGCTCGCCGTTCCGGGTGCCGATCGCCCGGCTGGCGGCGGCCCAGGCCGTGCTGGCCTCCGGCGCGACCGGCGGTCGACGCCGAGCCGCCGGGACGAGGGGCCGGGCCAGGGCCAGCCGTTAGGAGGAGCGTCCCGATCGGGCGCAGCCGTCTGGCCGGGATGGCCGAGCCCGGCGACGAGGTACCGTCATCATCCATGGGCATCCCCGAGGAGGACGTCGCCCGGGTCCGGGCCGCCACCGACATCGTGGCCCTGATCGGCGAGCACGCCGCCCTCAAGCGTCAGGGCCAGCGCTGGGTCGGCCTGTGCCCCTTCCACGGCGAGAAGACGCCGTCGTTCAGCGTCAACGCCGAGGAGGGCTTCTACTACTGCTTCGGTTGCCAGGCCAAGGGTGACGCCATCACCTTCGTCCGGGAGGTCGAGCACCTCGACTTCGTGGATGCCGTGCACCGGCTGGCTGACCGGGCAGGTTTGACCATCCGCGAGGATGCCCAGTCGGGCCGGGACAGCCAGCGGCGCAAGGCATTCCTCGACGCCATGGACGAGGCCGTCGAGTGGTACCACCAGCGACTGCTCACCGGATCCGACGCCGGACGGGCCCGCGACTACCTGCGGAGCCGGGGGTACGACGGCGAGGTCGTCCGCCGTTTCCGGCTGGGCTGGGCGCCGGACGAGTGGGACGAGCTGTGCGCCGGCCTCAAACTGGACCAGGCCACCGCGGTCGGCACCGGTCTCGGGTTCGTGAACCGGCGGGGCCGGTTGCAGGATGCCTTCCGGGCGCGGATCCTGTTCCCGATCTGTGACCCCTCGGGCCACCCGGTCGCCCTCGGCGGCCGGATCCTCCCCGACAGCGAGGACCCGGCCAAGTACAAGAACTCCTCGGAGACGCCGATCTACTCCAAGCGGCGCACGCTCTATGCCCTCAACTGGGCCAAGCAGGAGATCATCAAGACGGGCGAGGTGGTGGTCTGCGAGGGGTACACCGACGTGATCGGGCTGTTCGGCGCCGGGGTGGAGCGTGCCGTCGCCACCTGCGGCACCGCGCTGGCCGAGGAGCACGTGAAGCTGTTGCGCAACTTCGCCTCGAGGGTGGTCCTGGCGTTCGACGCCGACAGCGCCGGCCAGTCGGCCGCGGGCCGGTTCTACGAGTGGGAGCGCCGGCTCGAGATCGACGTGGCGGTGGCCGACCTTCCTCCCGGCTCCGATCCCGGGGAGCTGGCCCGGACCGATCCCGAGCGCCTGCGGGCCGCCATCGAGGAAGCCAAGCCCTTCCTCCGCTTCCGGGTGGAGCGGATCCTCGAGGCGGCGCAGCTCGACACGTCCGAGGGCCGGGCCAAGGCGGCCGACGCCGCGCTGGGTGCCGTGGCCGAGCATCCGGACAACCTGGTGCGCGACCAGTACGTGATGCAGGTGGCCGAGCGGTGCCGGCTCGAGCCGCCACAGCTCCGCGAGCGGCTCGAGCGGCTCCGCACCGAGCAGAGCCGGGCCCGTGCCGCGTCGCCGCCGGACCGCGGGGGATCCGCCGCCGGACGGCGACGGCCGACCGAGGCGCCGCCGGTCGATGACGGGTCATGGGTCCGTGAGCCCGATGACGATGGCGGGCCGATGTCTCCCCGCCCCGCCGGGCGGGGAGGCGGTGGGCTGGCCACCGCCGGAGGGCCGGCCGGCCGCAACGGATCGCTCCGAGAGTTCCGGCCGGGGCTCGAAGCGCTCCGGTTGGCCATCCACCGGCCCGAGGACGTCGGCGACCGGCTGGAGGCCGCCCTGTTCCGCGACGAGGTGCAGCGGGCGGCTTTCCAATCCCTGGTGGACGCCGACGACCTGCACCAGGCCATCGACCGGTCGTCCCCGCCGGTGCAGGCACTGCTGGTCCGCCTCACCGTGGAGGAGCCGACCAGCGAGCCCGAGGACGTGGTGTTGCAGCTGGTCCGGCACGCGGCCCGACGCGAGCTCCGGGTGATCACCTCCGAGGCCAGGACCTCGCCGGCCGCCGCCCAGGAGGCGGTTGAGGTGACGGCCTGGGTCCAGGCGCTCGACGATCCGAAGGCCTCGGCAGCGGCGACGGCCAGGTTGGTAGCCTGGCTTGTGGTGAGGGCACAGACGAGCGGTCCGGGGCGGGAGGAGTGACCACCGAGCAGGGCTCGCCCCTCGTGACCGTGGAAGTGGAACGAATGGACCTGCCAACGCCAACGAACGCCACCGGCGGCACGACGACGTTGGATGCCCTCCCGGTGGAGCAGTTCGAGGCGCTGATCCGGTTGGGTCAGGCGCGTGGGGGCCTGACCCAGGACGACCTCATGACCGTGCTCCGTTCCGTCGAGTTGAGTGCGGAGCTCATCTCCGACGTGGTCGAACGGGTCAGGGCCGCCGGGATCGAATTCACGTACGACGCCGACGAGACGACGACGGCCCCGATGGCCGACGAGGTGACCGAGGACCTGACTGCCGCGCTGCTCGAGGACGTCGCCCTTTCCTCCGACTTGCCCAACGGATCGGAACCACCGGATGACACCGCCACGGTCCGGATCCTGGGCCTCGAGCCCCCGGGAGCCCCGGCTCGGTCGGAGGCGACGCCGGCCCCGGCGCGTGAGGTGAACCGCGGGCTGGAGCGGGCTCCGGCCCGCCGGGAGCGTGCTCCCCGCCGGTCGGCCGATCGCGACGGGTACGGAGACAGTGACGGATTCCGGGGATCGGCCGCCGATCCCGTGCACATGTACCTGAAGGAGATCGGCAAGGTCAAGCTGCTCGACGCCGCCCTGGAGGTGGAGCTGGCCGAGCGGATCCTGGCCGGCAATGAGGCGGCCGACCGGCTGGCGGCCTTCGAGGATGGCCCTGGGGAGAGCTATCCCGACCGGGCCAAGGACCGGGTGCTGGTACGGAGAGGGCAGGCGGCCAAGGAGGCACTGATCGAGGCCAACCTCCGGCTGGTGGTGTCGATCGCCAAGCGGTACCGCAATCGCGGGCTGGCCTTCCTCGACCTCATCCAGGAAGGGAACCTCGGCCTGATGCGGGCCGTCGAGAAGTTCGACCACACCAAGGGCTTCAAGTTCTCGACGTACGCCACGTGGTGGATACGCCAGGCCATCACCCGCGCCATCGCCGATCAGGCCCGGACCATCCGGATCCCGGTCCACATGGTGGAGACCATCAACAAGGTGGTCTGGGCGCAACGCCAATTGCTGCAGGAGCTGGGGCGGGAGCCGAGCGCCGAGGAGGTGGCCGGCCGAGTCGACTTCTCCATCGAACGTGTGCGCGAGATCCAGCGCATCAATCAGGACACCGTCTCGCTCGAGCAACCCATGGGCGACGAGGACGACTTCAGCCTGTCCGATCTCATCGAGGACCGCGAGGCGGTCGTGCCCGACGACGCCGCCGCCCGCATGATGCTGGACGATGCGGTCCGGGAGGCATTGGGGCATCTCTCGCCGCGCGAAGCAGGACGTCGTGCGGCTCCGTTTCGGGCTGGAAGACGGCAAGATCCGCACGCTCGAAGAGGTGGGCAGGGCCTTCGGGGTCACCCGGGAGCGGATCAGGCAGATCGAGGCCAAGACCTTGGCGAAGTTGCGCCGGCCCGAATCGGCCCAGCTCCTGCGCGACTACCTCGACGAGGCCTGACTCCCGACCGGCGCCAGCCGGCGGTCGCGGCGGTACCCGGCCGAGGACCTCGGCCCGGGCTCCAGCGGGGACCCGGGCCGATGGCGACGGTGGTTGAGGGCACTGGCCAGGTCTTCGGCCAGGTCGGCGGCGATGGCATCGGCGGCCTGATCACCGTTGCGCCATCCGAGCCGGACGCCGATGGTGTCCTTCAGTCGTTCGACCCCGAGGGTGGCGACCGCCATCGACTTGGTCCCGACCAGGGTGGCCGTGCCGGAAACCGGCGCGGAGCGGCCCACGTCGCTGACCATTCGGACGATCTGGAGATAGCGCTCCCGACCGGCCCGAGCCCCCAACACGAAACCCAGGGCGAAGGCGACCACCGTGCCGATACGAAACTTCACCGGTCCATTGTGCACCGGCGAAAGCCCTCATGCATCCTGGCCGTCGCACCGGTGGCCACCGGCTAGTGTCCACAGGCGCGCCGCCGCGCCTCTGCGCCGCGGCGCGGGCCGTTTCCGGGGTAGCTCAATCGGCAGAGCAAGCGGCTGTTAACCGCTAGGTTGAGAGTTCGAGTCTCTCCCCCGGAGCTTTTCCCAGGTCAGAAACACCGCATTCGGCTCGGTGGCAACGAGCGGGTGAGGCTCGCGATCGCCGGACTCATCACAGGCCGACGGTCACGACGCCTGGTCAGGCCCCAACTCTGGCAAGATCAGTGGGTGGGGATGCGTAACCAGCCCATGCGGATTGTCGTCGTCGTGGGTCTGTGGGCCATGTGGGTCCTGTGGACAGTGACCCGATTCACCAGTACCGCCATCGTGACCATCCCGGCGACCACCACGACGTGCCCGACCTTTCAGACGTGCGCCACCCCGACGGCGGTGGCCGTCCAGCGGCAGTTCTTCTGGAGCTGGTGGCACTTCGTGTTCACGGTGATCGGCGCGGCGCTCCTGGTGGCCGCCTCCATGATGATCTTGCGCACGCCCCGGTCGGTCGACGAGATCTGACCTTCCCCAGGGCCTGCTGCGGCGGTCCCCCGACCAGGCAGAACTCGTGGCCCTCGTGGTCGGACATCACGACCACGGTTCCATCCGTAGTCGTGCCTCTCACCCGAGCTGGTGCCGCCGAGCCGCTCGACCAACTCCATAGCGCCCTCCAGGTCGTCGACCCAGATGTCGAGGTGCAAGCGGATCTTGCCCGACTTCCCCTCGGGGACGGGTTGGAAGGTGATCACCGGGCATCGGCGACCGCCGGCCCGAGCACCCCCACGAGCCCGCCCGCCACGGCTACGAGTGGAGCCGGGCGGTGGCCCGGGCCACGACGGCCGGGTGGTCGACACCGCCGGTGGCGTCCACCCGGGCGAGGAGGTCGGCGAGGTAGGAGGCGAGGGTGAGGGTGTCCTGTCTCGGGCCGCGACCGGTGAGGGGCACGGGCTCCCGGCCCCGGTCGACCCCGCCCGCCCCGAGCACGGCCTCCCGGAGGGCCCACAGGGCCCCGACGGCCTCCTCGGTCCCGGCCCCGGCCCGGCGCATCCAGGCCGAAAGGCCCAGCTCGAGGGCGAGGTCGGGGCCACCCGGGGGTCGGGGGCCGAAGGTGGCCAGCCCGACCAGGGCCGAGGTGGCGAAACGGGTGGCGGCGGTGGGGTCGGGGGCGAGGGGGCGGTGCAGGCGGAGGGCCATCGGTGCCAGTGTGACGAGGGGGTGTGCCAGGGTGGTGGACCCGTGGTGGTCAGGGGGGCCGGACCTGGGTAAAGCTAGGGGGCATGGCACGCACCATCTGGAAGGGCTCGCTCAGCTTCGGCCTGGTCAACGTCCCGGTCGGCCTGTACCCGGCCACGGCCGAGAAGACCATCCGCTTCCACCAGTTCGAGGCGGGCACGGCCGACCGCATCCGCTACAAGAAGGTCAACGAGCGGACCGGGGCCGAGGTGGCCAACGACGACATCGTGCGGGGGGTGGACGTCGGGGGCGGGGAGTACGTCATCCTCTCCGACGAGGAGCTGGCCGCGGCGGAGCCGGAGCGCTCCAAGCTCATCGAGGTCACCGACTTCGTCGACCTCACCGACATCGACCCGGTCTACTTCCGGGCCACCTACTACCTCGCCCCCGAGGGGGAGGCGGCCGAGAAGGCCTACGCCTTGCTGCGCTCGGTCATGGACCAGGCCCGAAAGATCGCCATCGGCACCCTCGTCATGCGCAACAAGGAGTACCCGGTCGCCATCCGCCCCGACGACCGGGTCCTCGTGCTCGAGACCCTGTACTTCGCCGACGAGATCCGCCGCCCCGACCAGGAGCTGCCCGGCCTGCCCCACGCCGTCGAGCTCACCGACAAGGAGACGGCCATGGCCGAGCTGCTGGTCCAGTCCATGGAGAGCGCCTGGGACCCCACCCGCTACGAGGACACCCACCGGGAGAAGGTCCAGGCCCTCGTCGAGGAGAAGCGCCAGGGTCACCAGATCGTCGAAGCGGTGGCCGCCGAGCGCCCCGGGACCAAGGTGGTCGACCTCATGGAGGCCCTGAGCGCCAGCATCGACGAGGCCCGCCGGAAGGGACCGGGCGGAACGGGCGACGAGGACCGGCCCACCCCGGCCCGGCGTCCCACCCGGAGGGGCACGGCGGCCAAGCCCGCCGCCCTGTCCCGCACCAAGAAGGCCGCCCCGAAGCCCCGCCGCCAGGCGTCCTGAGCCCGCCGCCAGGCGTCCTGAGGGAGCGTCGGCTCAGGGGCCGGCCCCGAGGAATCGGTCAGGGCGCCGACGACGAGAAGCCCTACGCCCGGGCCAGCATGCGGTCCTTCACCCGCTTGAAGTCGTCGAAGAGCTGGCTGAAGGCGGCGGAGTTCCCGTCGGGATCAGTGCCGTAGACCTGCCGCATCATCGTCAGCGACTCGACATCGGCCTGCAGCGCCGATTCGACCATGGTGGCGTGGGTCGTGTAGACGTCGGTGCAGGCCTGGATGGTCTCTCGCAGGAAGTGCTCGTCCCGACCCTCGGCCCGACCCACCAGCGCCATGGCGTCCAGAGTGAGGTCGAGGGCGACGACCTGTGCGCCCATGAACACCGAGACCATGGTGCCCCGCAGGGCGACGTCGGCGGAGGCCTTGAGATAGCTGTTCCCGAGCCAGAACGTCTTGGCCATACCGCCGACCTCGGCGGCGATCGGCTCCAGGTGGCTACGGGCCTCGCGGTAGCAGGCATCGGTCTGGTCGCCGGCCGAGTGGTCCCGGATCAGACAATCGGCGAGCTCCTCGACGATCACGTACGTCAGTGAGAGTCGGCGTTGCAGATCGTCCACCTGGGAAGAGAGGGCCTCCCGCCTTTGACGCTTGCCCATGACCAGATCCTTACGGGAGGAGCCCTCCGAGTCAATCGGTTCGGGAGAATGGCCACGGAGAGTGGGTCCCACTCCGTGGTGGTATCGCACCGTGCACACGGAGGAAGGGGTTGTCCCCCCGTCACCCTGCGGGTTGTACGCTCGCACGTCGAGGTGGCCGGGCCCGCTCCACCGAGTCCCGGCCGGAAGGCTCGGGTCGCCCTCGGGGGTGCTCTCCGAGCCATCGACGACGGTGGGGGACGCTGAGCCCGAAGGAGGATGAAAGCCCAGTTCAACGGGGCAGTAGCTCAGTGGTCAGAGCAGGGGACTCATAATCCCTCGGTCGCAGGTTCGATCCCTGCCTGCCCCACTTGCCGGTCAGGATCGGTGCCGGCCGGCCGGCACGCAAGGTGTTTCGCCGGTGGCGGCAGAAGCCAGTACAGAAGCCAGTAGAGGAGACCTATGGACATCGAGCAGTTCTACAGTTCGGACGAACGCCGTCGGCAGTCGGCGGAGGTCGAGCTCGGCACCGATTGGTTCGACGCCAAGGGAAACCGGTACGAGCTCAGCTGGGTGGAGGACACCGGCGAGCTGTACACCATGCTCGAGCTGATCCCCGAAGCGGACTCGTTCACCCCTTTCGGCGACATCGAGGTCGAGAACCTCCCCGTCGATCGCATCCTGGTCATGGTCATCGGGTACATCGCCACCCTGGCCGAGGTGGAGCAGGTGATCGCGGGCTGGCCCGAGAGGATGGCCCAGGCCGACGGGATCTCCTGGGTGGCCGAACGTCTGAGGGCCAACCGTGTGCCCGCCGCGCCGCCGGCATGAGGTCCCCGTCGGGGTCGGTGAGGCCCGAACCATGCGGCGTCGCAACCGGATCCGGAACCGCGACGGGCGCACCCGACGGAGGTCGGTGACCGTGCAGGTGGTGGTCGATCTGTCCTCGGGGTCGGTGTCGCTCGGCAAGCGCGACGAGATGGAACGGTTCTCGCTGCTGGTGCTCCCGGCCGGTCCCGAGGACAGGGCGGACCCGGGGGCGCTCGGCGCGGTGGCCGCCGCCCTGAGCGTGCACGATGCCGGCACGCTCGACCCGGACGGCAACGCGTTCATCCCGGTCGCCGCGGTGAGGCGCCTGGCTCATGCCGCCGCCCGCGACCAGGGGGCGCTCGACGACGACTGGGAGTCCCGCTTCATAGCCATGGTCGAGCGGGCGGCCGCCCAAGGGTGGGTCACCGACGAGGGCGCCATCCGCGCCCACATCGAATGGAGCGGGTCGTGAGGTTCTCCTATGCCGAGTCCATGGTGGACCCGACCTACTACCTGTCACTGGCGCAGGCGGCCGAGGATGCCGGCTACGACGGCATGGTGGTGCCGGACAGCATCTGCTACCCCCAGGAGTCCGAGTCTTCGTACCCGTTCTCGCCGGACCACTCGCGCCAGTTCCTCGACGACAAGCCGTTCATCGAGCCGTTCTCCCTCATCCCGGCCATGGGCGCGGTCACCGAGCGCATCCGGTTCATCACCTTCGTCCTCAAGCTGCCCATGCGGCATCCGCTGCTGGTGGCCAAGCAGGCCACGTCGGTGGCGGTGATGACCGGCAACCGACTGGCCCTCGGGGTGGGCACCAGCCCGTGGCCCGAGGACTACGAGCTGTGCGACGTGCCCTGGGAAGGCCGGGGCCGGCGCATGGACGAGGCGGTCGACATCGTGCGGGGCCTCTCCGCCGGCGGGTACTTCGAGTACCACGGCGAGGTCTACGACCTGCCACCGGTCAAGATCAGCCCGACTCCCGACGTCCGGCTCCCGATCCTCATCGGTGGCCACGCCACGCCGGCGCTGCGTCGGGCCGCTCGGTCCGACGGATGGCTGCACGGAGGCGGAGACCCTGAAGACCTGCCCCTGCTGCTCGAGCGGTTGGCGAAGCTGCGCGACGAGGAGGGGACCTCGAAACGACCCTTCGAGGTCCACGTCATCTCGGCCGACGCCTACAACGTCGACGGCATCCGGCGGCTCGAGGACCAGGGAGTCACCGACGTCATCGTGGGGTTCCGCTGGCCGTACGTGGTGGGGCCGGACACCGAGGCGCTCCAGGTGAAGGTGGACAACCTGCGCCGCTACGCCGACGACGTCATCGGCCCCGCCCGTCGATGAGGACCGCCCGTGAGCTGGCCGAGGCGTCCATGGCCGCGGTGGAGGCCGGCGACCGCCAGGCCTGGTTGGCGCTCTTCGCCGATGACGCGGTGGTGGAGGACCCGGTCGGCCCTTCCGCGTTCGACCCGGACGGCCAGGGCCATCGGGGTGCGGCCGCCATCGCCGGCTTCTACGACAGGGTGATCGGGGTCAACGAGTCGATCCGTTTCACGGTCCAACAGTCGCTCCTGTGCGGGGACGAGGTGGCCAACGTGGGGGTCATCCGCATCACCCTGGTCGGGGGCGCGGCGGTCGAGGTGGACGGGGTCTACACCTACCGCCGGTCACCCGAGGGAAAGATCGCCGCGCTCCGCGCCTACTGGGAGCCGGACAAGGTGCGCCCCGTCCCCTGACCTCGGTCGGCCGGGGTCGGTCCCGACCGACCGGACGGCGACACCCGGCGCCGGCGGCGACCATCGGCCCCCCGGTCAGTCCCAGCCGGTGAACCCGTACTGCCGGTGGGGGCCCATCACCGCACACTCGAACATGCCGTAGCCGACATGGTCCTCGTAGGTGAACCGGGCGGCGTACTCGGTCAGGGCCCAGTTGAAGTACGAGGGGTCCGGCGGTGGGACCTGCAGGCCCTGGACGACCAGCTCACCCTGGTACATGCCATGCCGCCAGTCGGGCTCGAGGCCGTAGCCGCTCCCGAGCAGCAAGGGGAAGGCGAGCAACGTCTCCACCTCGACCTCGGCTGTCCTCTCCCCGTGGGGCCCGTAGTAGCCGAGGGTCGCCCCGGTCACCGACCTCGTGCCGGGGGCGAACCGGAGCTCGTGCTCGGGCCGGCCCAACCACTCGGCCGGCCGGCCCGAGCCGAGGCGGGCGATCCGGTGGGCGTCCTGCATGACCCGCTCACCGCTCGGGCGCTCCTGGATGATGGTCACCATGGCATGGTCCTCGAAACGAACCGGGGCGTAGATCCAGAAGAAGCCACCCTCGGTATCGGTGGAGCGGATACCGGGCGGCTCGGCCTCGCCCACCGGGCGGACGCCCCACGACCGGTCGCGAGAACCCCAGTAGCGCTCGGGGGTCAGCTGGACCTCGCGGTCCCCGGCCACCAGGTGGCCGGTCCACGAGCCGACCTGGGCGAACCGGGTCGAATCGAAGGTCACCCGGCTGAACTGGCGATCGAAGTGGCGTGATTCGAGATGGGCCTCGCAGAAGCCGTCGTAGATGGCATCGAGCTCGACACCCCATTGGTTGGGCTCGACGATCACCCTGACCTGCTCGAGCCCCTTCTTCACCTCGATCCGGATGGGGCCCACCGAGGCATCCATCCGGTCGGCGCCCAAAGTCTTGGAGGACCGGACCACCCGGTGGTCGTCTCCCCAGAGCACTGACACGAACGCGTCGGCCACACTGAGATTGGGGTACTGACCCATTCCGACCACGGCGAACAGTTCGCCGTCGGTCCCGTGCACCTCGCCGTTCCCGTGGACGTTGAAGTAGTAGCGGTCGTAGAAGTTGCGGTCGGAGGTGCCGACGTGGCGCATCGGTTCCGAGATCTGGTGAACCGGGTAGTCGTCGAGTGGGGAGAGCACGGTCACTCCTCGGTGGTCTGGGTGGCTGGGCTCGGCTGGATACGGTCACCCCGGAGGTGGCATCGGGAGCGTATCGAGGATCGGCACGGTGGGGCGCTCTCCTCGGCGCCGGGCTACGATCGGGTGGCGCGGTTGCGCCCGCCGAAGTGGCGGGATCGATGCCAACCAGCCCATGTCCGGATCCGTAGGGAGGGACCGTGAAGTCGTACGATCGTCTGTTCATCGGGGGCGAGTGGGTCGAGCCCTCGTCCTCATCCGTGTTCGACGTGGTGTCACCCGCCACCGAGCAGGTCGTCGGCCGGGTCCCCGAGGCCCAGAATGCCGATGTCGACCGGGCCGTGGCCAGCGCCCGGGAGGCATTCGACCATGGCCCGTGGCCCACCATGGCGCCGACCGAACGGGCCGCCGTGCTGTCCAAGGTGGCCGAAGCCATCCGCAACGACATGCAGGGCATCTCCGAGCTGATCTCGAGCGAGATGGGGTCCCCCGTCTCCTGGGGGACCATGGCCCAGGTGCTGGCCCCCAGCATGATCCTCGACTACTACGCCGGTCTGGGCTCCACCTTCCAGTTCGACACGGTCAAGGACGGCCTGCTCGGGCCGGTGCTGGTCTCCAAGGAGCCGGTCGGGGTGGTGGCGGCCATCACGCCCTGGAACGTGCCGCTCTTCTTGGCCTGCGCCAAGCTGTCCCCGGCGCTCCTGTCCGGCAGCACCGTGGTCTTCAAACCGGCCCCGGAGACCCCCATCGACGCCAACGTGCTGGCCGAGATCTTCGCCGACGCCGGGCTTCCCCCGGGCGTGCTGAGCGTGGTCCCGGCCGGGCGCGAGGTGGGCGAGTACCTGGTGAACCATCCTGGCGTCGACAAGGTGTCCTTCACCGGCTCGACCGCGGCGGGCCGCAAGATCGGCGCTGCCTGTGGCGCCAATCTCAAGCGGTTCAGCCTCGAGCTGGGAGGGAAGTCGGCGGCCATCCTCCTCGACGACGTGGACCTCGACGTCTCCATTCCCCTCATGATGCCCAACGCCATCATGAACAACGGCGAGGCGTGCATCTCGCTGACCCGGATCCTTGCCCCGCGCGATCGCTACGCGGAGGTCACCGAGGCTCTGGTCGAGCAGGTCCGGTCCATGAAGGTCGGCGATCCTCTCGATCCGACGACCGAGGTCGGGCCCCTGGTGGCCGAGCGCCAACGCGACCGGGTGGAGGACTACATCCGCATCGGGCAGGAGGAAGGGGCCAAGGTGGCGGTGGGCGGCGGGCGCCCCAACGGGATCGACACCGGATGGTTCGTCGAGCCGACGGTCTTCGTGGACGTCGACAACGAGATGCGCATCGCCCAGGAGGAGATCTTCGGTCCGGTGCTCTCGCTGATCCCCTATGACGGCGTTGACGATGCGGTTCGCATCGCCAACGACTCCGACTACGGCTTGTGCGGAGCGGTCTTCAGCGGCTCCAACGACCGTGGCCTCGATGTGGCGCGGCGGGTCCGGACCGGCACCTACATGGTCAACTCCAACATACCCATCGACTTCTCGTCGCCCTTTGGCGGCTACAAGGCGTCGGGCGTGGGCCGGGAGTTCGGTGAGGACGGTCTCGAGTTGTTCCTGGAGAAGAAGACCATCAACCTCCCGGCCGGGTACGCCCCGGAGGTCTGAGCGCACGGTCCGGCGGCCGGACATCCCCCTCAGCGTCCCAGGCCGGCCCGCGGTCAGCCGACCACGCAGCGGGATCACCGCCTCAATTGTCGGGCCAGCTATGCACTATGTGCCGCTCCGATCTGCGAAAATGTAGCGATCGCCGTCTGAGACGGCGAGTGGAAACCGCACCGTCGTCGCCGTGGTCCGAGTGGAGGCTCCCAACCCGATGAGTTCTGGCGCTCTCGCCACCACGCTGGACGACGGTCCCGTCCCCGCCGACCGGGGCCGGCCGGTGAGGTTCGGGTTCGTCCCCGCCCTCGACGGCTTGCGGGCCGTGGCCGTCCTCGGGGTCATGCTCTACCACGGGGGCGCCCCGTTTGCCGGCGGCGGTTTCCTCAGCATCGACGTGTTCTTCGTCCTCTCCGGATTCCTGATCACGTCGCTGTTGCTGGGCGAATGGGGTACCCGCATCACCATAGGGCTAGGTCAGTTCTGGGCCCGCCGGGCCCGCCGGCTTTTGCCGGCGTTGCTGGTCATGTTGGTGGGCGTCGCCATCTACGCCAAGGTGTTCGCAACCCCGGGCGAGTTCGCCAACCTCCGGCTCGACTCACTGTCCACGTTGTTCTACGTCTCCAACTGGCACTTCATCTTCGGCGGCAGCGACTACTTCAACCTGACCGCCCAACCTTCGCCGCTGCAGCACATGTGGTCGCTCTCCATCGAGGAGCAGTTCTACATCGTCTGGCCACCGGTGGTGCTCCTCATGCTGCGTCTCGGCCGACGCCTGCGGCCATCGCGGAGGTTGTGGCCGATCCTCACGGTGGCGGTGTTGGGGGCGGTCGCCTCGGCCATCGACATGCGGCTGTC
Organism: uncultured Acidimicrobiales bacterium; assembly: GCA_963727075.1. Classification (GTDB taxonomy): domain Bacteria; phylum Actinomycetota; class Acidimicrobiia; order Acidimicrobiales; family RAAP-2; genus Bog-756. The sequence goes on along the minus strand of CAVSET010000001.1, from coordinate 82,337 downwards.
GTTCCAGGGCGGGGCCTCGATCACCCGCCTGTACGAAGGGACCGACACCCGCTGCCAGGACATCCTCGTCGGAGCGGCCCTGGCGGTGGTGATGGTCATGTGGGCCGAGCGTCGTCCATCACTTGCCGGAGCGCCCGTCGACCAGGCGAGCAGCGACCAATCTGTACGGTCGCATCCTGCCGCCGGGACCACCGGCATGTTCCCGCCCCGGGTCCGTCGGCGTGACCGGCACCGACGACGGGGACCCAGCCTGAAGCCCATCACCGCCTGGGAGATCGACTCGCACCGGGGGCGCCTGGCCCTCCAGGTGGCCGGCTGGTCGGCCTGCATCGCCGCCCTGTACCTCGGCGCTCATGTCTCGGGGTGGAGCCCCTTCCTGTTCGAGGGAGGCTATTTCCTCTTCGCACTCGGAGTGGCTCTGGTCATCTTCTGCATCGTCACGACACAGAAGGCGTCCCTGTCTCGCGCCCTCGGCAATACTGTGTTCCGCTACGTCGGGAAGATCTCCTATGGGACCTATCTCTGGCACTTCCCCCTCTTTGCCTTTCTGAGCGCCGCCCGTCTGGGTCTGTACGGCTATCCGCTCCTGTTCGTCCGCATCGCCGTCACCCTCGTGGTCGCAACGGGCTCCTTCTACCTGGTCGAGGAGCCCGTCAGACAGAGGCGCCTCCTGTCGCTCACCGAATGGCGGGCGTGGCTGGTCACTTCGGGTGCATTTCTCAGTGTCGTGGCCGTCACGCTGGCGGCGACGGTGCCGTCGACGGCGGAAGCGGCCAGCCCCGGGCGTCTGGTCGGGGCCGAGTACACCGGTCCACCGGTCAAGGTCCTGCTGTTCGGTGACTCGCTGGCCTGGCGGGTCGGCTTCTCGATGCTGGCCAGCCAGCCCCAGGTGAATTACGACGTGAACATGGACAACGGAGCCATCATCGGATGCGGAATGTTGCGCAGCACCCAGTACCGGGGTCATGGCGTGGCCGACGCGGTGACCCAGCAATGCAACACCTCGACACCGAAGACTGCGCAGTGGCCAGCGCAGTGGAGTGGCGATCTCCACCAATTCCAACCCAATGTCGTGATCGTGCTGGCGGGGCGTTGGGAGGTGTCGGACCGGATGATCGACGGGAAATGGACGCACATCGGCGAGCCTGTGTTCGATGCGGAATTGAAGCAGGCGATGGAGCAAGCGGTGCAGGTCGGGACGTCGACCGGGGCACTCATGATCTTGATGACGTCGCCGTGCTTCAACTCGGGCGAACAGGACAACGGTCAGTCGTGGCCGGAGGACTCGCTGGCCCGCCTGGCTGCCTACAACGCCATGGTGAGGCAGGTGGCGGCGGAGCACCCGGCGACGGTGCAACTCGACGATTTCGGCAGTCAGCTCTGTCCCGGGGGTGTCTACACGCCGACGATCAACGGCATCCAGATCCGTGATGGGGACGGGGTCCATGTCGTTCCGACTCCAGCCGCCGGCCAGTGGCTGGATGCCCGGATCCTCCCGCTGGCCATCAAGGTCGGTCGGCTGCAGATGGCCGGCCGTCAGTTCGCGCCGGCCGGGGCCCCGACGAGCTCGTCGTCACCATCGCGATCGCCGGTGCTCTCGGCCGAAGGCAGGAACCTCCGGGGCTCCTGAGGCTCCGGATACTCCCGATACGGTCGCGTTCGGGGTCAGGGAGACGGTCCGACCGCCGGCGGCGGGATCGACGATGGCGGCGGCGGCTGGTTGAACGTGGAGCTGTCGGCCAGCTTGCACTGTGCGGTCAAGGCGTCCACCAGCGTGGTCTCTGGGACCCGGTTGCTTTCGGAGATGGTGGTCATCAGGGCCTGCCACTGGCCATCGCGGCTGGCGGCCTGGGCGGCGATCGGCAGGGCGGCCAGCAGCTGGACGTAGGCCCGTTCCTTCAACCTGGCCGCGTCCGGGTGGCCGACCTGGCCGTCCGATTCGCGGAGGAGGGAGAGGGACAGGTCCACATGGGTGCAGGCCTGCTTGGCCAAGGCGGTTCCGTTGTTCCCGCAACCGGTGAGCAGTAGCCCGAGCCCCATGGTGACGACCCCCGCGGCGATCAGCGACCCGATCTTCCCGCGTGCGGCCGGGAGGGTCACCCCAACCAGCTGCCGGCCGAATCGAGGAGATAGCGGCTGACGGCCAGGCAACGGTCGAAGACCTCGCACATCATCTCCTCGCCGGCGAGGATCCGGGCGAGCGAGACAGGCGAGCGGGCCACGATGTTGAGCCGTCGTTCGGCGGCATCGGTGGCCGATGCGTAGGAGTCGATGGCGGAAACCTCGAGAGGGAGCTCGATTCCCCCGACCCCGGCCAGGTCGATCGCCAGCCTGAGCAGGTCGGGACCGTTCGGGAGGGGAGGGAGTGCCCAGGTGAACGTCAGCGGGAAGTGGTAGTCGTCCGGGGGCTCCTCCTCTTCGGGGAGCCCGAACACGGCATCCTCGAACGACAGCAGTGTCCTCGGATCGACTTCCAGGGCCAGATGCAGGTCGAGAGGGCCGCCGCAACCGTCCTCGGGGTGGAGCTCCACCTCCCAGACCTGGCGTAACGAGTAGGTCTCGACGAAGTGGCGTTCGTCGTGCACGTGAAACCCGTGGTCGACCGAGTGGTCCTTGAGGTCGGCCACGTACCCGGCCACATCGATGACTGCCACAGGCGCCTCAGCCTACCGGTCCGAGCCCCCTCCGGTATCGTCGACCTATGGAAGACGACCGGCTCCTCGAGGTGCTCCGCGACACGGCGCGGGCCGTGGCCGACGCGCTCGGGGACCTGAATGACTGGGGACTCGCCGGTACTCGCCATGGACAGTACCGGTCGGACCTGGCTGCCGACGCGGCGGCCCTGGCGGTGCTCGACAAGGCGGGTCTCGGGGTGATGTCCGAGGAGTCCGGACCGCACGCGCTGGACCGCGATGTCGTCGTGGTGATCGATCCGGTCGACGGGTCGACCAACGCCTCGAGGGGGATCCCGTGGTATGCGACGAGCCTGTGTGCCCTGGACGAATCGGGACCACGAGTGGCCTTGGTGGTGAACCAGGCCACCGGTGTCACGTACGATGCCGCCCGTGGCGGAGGCGCCCGCCGTGACGGCACCGCCATCCGTCCCTCGGACTGTGAAGTGCTGAGTGACGCCATCGTCGGGTTCTCTGGGTACCCGCCCAAGTACCTCGGCTGGTCTCAGTACCGATCACTCGGGGCGGCCGCGCTCGATCTGTGCGCGGTGGCCGAGGGGGTGCTCGATGGCTACGCGGCCGTCGGCGGATCGCAGCTCGGCAGCTGGGACTATCTCGGTGGCATGCTGATCTGTCTCGAAGCGGGCGCCGCCGTGGCGGATTTGAAGGGAGAGGATCTGGTCACCCTGGACCACGGCGCACGGCGGGCTCCCGTGGCAGCCGCTACATCTGCGCTACTGGCCGGCTTCGCCGCAGCTGCCGCGGGCGGCTCGCGGTGATCGGGCCGAGGACCCGGAATCTGGCCAGATCCCAATCGAATCGCCGGGGAGTCGGCAGTGTGGTTCGCGGCGCTACTGTGAGCCGGGTCGCGTCGCGGCCGTGCGAAGGGCGTTTAGCTCAGTTGGTAGAGCAGCTGGCTTACAACCAGCAGGTCGTCGGTTCGAGCCCGGCAGCGCCCACTAGCTGGAATCCAGTCCCGAGAATCCGTTCGGTCGGGGATCGTTCCCCGAACTGGCGTCGTGTCCGACGTCGAGGTTGACGTTCATCACCGTGAAGCCTCTTCGGCGGCGGCGGCGGCGGCGGCGGTGGTGGTGGTGGGGGGTTGAGCGCGGGCTCAGGTGGCCCGGGAGGCACTGGCTCGAACTTGGTTCCGGCGGGGGGGTCCGAGTCGATCGATACCACCGGAGTCCCGATGGTCCAGGTCTCCTACCTAGCCCTGGGAACTCCCCAGATCACGACCACCTCGCTGCCGCCCGGCAAGGTGGGCGTGCCCTACTCCTTCCAGCTCCAGGCCGTCGGGGGCGCCCCGCCTTACAGCTGGAACAAGTATGGTCCGGTCGGCAACGGCGTACTCCCGCTTCGGGTGATGCTGTCGCGCACCGGCCTCATCTCCGGCATCCCGAAGAAGGCTGGCAACTTCACCTTCACCGTCAAGTGCCTCGATTCGAGCCACTCCCACAGGACGCAGGCGGTCGCCACGTTCACACTCGTGATCAGTTCCTGACCACGGACGTACCCTCGTCGTAGCGTCCCACCGACATCGATGGAGGCGTTCGGTATCTCCGCGAGGAGGTCCTTCCGGTGCTCCATACCTAGCACGGTTACCAGGGCATCACGGCGAGCGGTGACCCTTCGCGAAATATCTTCGGAATCCTGTCTCTCTGGGAGACCGAGTCGGACCGGGCGGCAACTGACAGTGCACTTGGCCAGGCCCGCCAAGAGGCGGTGAAGATCGTCGGGGGAGACCTGACGGTCGAAAAACCTGGAGCAGGTCGTCTCCGAGGTCGCCAGGCCCATCGTTCCGGGGGTGGGCTCTTTGTGACCCGGTGAGCATGGATCCGTCCGCGTCGACGCCAATATCGAGTTCTTCAGGAACGAGATCGCGCCCCAGATCAAGTCGCAACCCGGGTTCTGCGGTTTGCGCAACATGGTCGATCGAGCAACGGGTCGGGCAATCGTTGGATCGGCGTGGGATAACCGCGAGGGGGCGGAGCGTGCTCTCGCCACACTCCCGGAGCGCCGCGCCGGGGCCGAGGAACGGGGTGTGCGCCTCGACGAGACGGAGATCAGGGAGGTTCTCTTCGCAGAGCTGAAGTAGTCCCTTCAGCTGGTCCGCTACGCAAGACTCCCGTAGGGCCCTGAGTCAGGCATGACGACCAACCAAGCCCAGTAAGCGGTCCTGGTCTGGCGCATCGGGGCCTAGGTCGACGGGCGAGCCGAACATGCCGGACCCTGTCAGCAGTTGGCCATTGGCATCAACCCAGGGAAGCAACAGCGCAACGGCGTCTGGATCGATCGTGTCGTCCTGCCCGGTCGCCCGAGCGAGGTCCCAGGCGTGTATGGCGAGGTCGGCAGTTAGCTGCATCACGTACTCTTTCCCGGAGGTGTCACCGAAGGATAGGTGCACGGTCCGCTCTAGTGCGTCGGGCTGCGCCACAGCCGCGTGTGCTTCCTCAATCGACGTCGCCAACAATCCCGCCCACGTCGAGGCGTCGTCGCCCATTAGGTCACCCTCGAACCGGTCGCCGACTTCAGGGATCGTCCGCCCTTCGAACAGGGGTGGAACCCAGAGTTGCTCATCGAGCAGGTGATGGACCAGCGTTCGAACGTCCCACTCGGAGCAGGAGGTCTCGTCATGCCACTGTTGGGCGCCTACGCCAGAGACCAACGCAGCAAACCGCTGCCCGCAACGGCCATGAAGCTTGACGAGGTTCACGCTCGTTCTCCTAATCCATCGATTCTCTTTGGGAACCTATCCTCTAAGGAGTTGTTCTGCTCGCGTGGGGCGTATTGAGGCCGGCCAGCAACTGCGTTGGGGGTCAATCACGTCCATGAGGTGGGAGGAGAACTCGACACGAATCCGTCATCAGACATCCGCACCGCGGGCTGACCCGATGAAACCTCAAGGCTCTTTCCAAAGCGGACGAGCCTGAGAGGATCAAGGATCCATTGCGGCGGCCATCGGACTGGTCCATCAGGAGTTGGCCAATCTTCACGACAAACGGTAGATAACTGACCCGTTGCCTGCGCGTCGCCTTTGTCGTCGCTGCCCGCCTCTTCTCCCTCTCTCCCAGTATGTTGTTTGACTGTCTGAGCGGCAGGATTCGAGCCTCGGATACCTCGACGCCGAGAGGTGCTGACGCCAGAGATGATCACTTCCGTGTGGGGAACCAGATGGATCGTGGTCTCGTCTCACCCCCCATCGTCGGTCGTTGATTTCGGCTTGGGCCCCGGCCTGGGATCGTGAAGCTCCACGACGGAGAAGTCGGATAAACCACGTCTGATCGTCAGAAAATACTGGAGCCGGAAGTGGACCCGACAACAGTAGATAGTTTTGCCTCCTTCGTTCGAGAGACAGCAGCAAGAGCCCTGATCAGCACAGCGTTCAGGCCGTTCTGGCTTACAACCAGCAGGTCGTCGGTTCGAGCCCGGCAGCGCCCACTGATGCCGAATTGACAACAGATCCTCTGGTTGTGGGCCGCATTCGGGGTTCCGATGGCTCGATGACCTCGACTGCGCTATACCAACCCAATCGGATCCGGAAGACGCAGATTCACAACCGCTACGCTCCCGGAGTTGTAGGTCACCGCGAGGCGCCAGCTAGTTGCGTCGTTTGTAGGTGACGTTCTGAGACCAGCGACGTAGGAGACAGCAACCTGTCTCCAGGTCGCGCCGCTCGTGACAATACCGGTTGTGTGGGCGGCTACACGGGCTGTAGCCAAGCCAAGTGGTTGAATACGGTGTTTCCGTGCGCCCCGACAATTCAGTACCCCAGCTTCAGGGTTGCCACCAACGGTGCTTCGGTCCGGGGGCTCGCGTCCTGCGCGGTTCCCGCTGCTCGGGCCACGAGCGCACGGCCACCCAGACGACGATAGGGAGCGCCAACAGGCCGACGAGACCCAGGGTTACGATCACCGGAGAGGTCGCCTGCGGCACAGACGCGGCGCTGTCATTTCTTCCTGACCATGCATGCACTGAGCGTAGACCCGGGGGATGTGACCATCGGTTCAGCGCGACCCTCGCCCGACGAGCCGATTCGAGCCAGACTGGAGGCAGCGGTCATGCTTCTTATTGATGCGGCGAATGTGATTGGGTCTCGGCCGAGCGGCTGGTGGCGGGATCGAGCTGGAGCAGCCCGAACGTTCGTCGAACGAATTCGTGCGGCGGTGGGAACGGGTGCGCTCGCCGAACCCGTCGTCGTGGTCCTCGAAGGGTCAGCTCGCCCCGGCGCTGAAGCTGGCGTGTCCGACGGTGTCACGGTGCTCCATGCGCCCGGCGGCGGTGACGATATGCTCCTTGCCGTCGTGGCCGATGCCACCAGTCGAGTGACTCTGGTGTCGGCGGATCGTGCATTGCGTCAACGAGCCGAAGCTCTCGGGGCAGATCTGGCGAGGCCTGGATGGCTCATCGATCTACTCGACGGGTGACGGCACCCTCCAGTCATTCTGGGGAGGACGGCCGGACCTCGGCTCAGATTGAGGCCTTCCGTTCGGCCCATGGGGTGCCTTCGATCCGCGCCTCCGAAGCAGCATCACGAACACTCCGACCATGAAGCCCACCATGGCGAAGAAGAACGAATTGCCCGTGTAGTAGCTGCCAATCCTGCTCGTGCAGCTCTTGATTGCCGCCGGAGGGAACCGACCAGACGGGCGCCCACCAGAACAGCACCGCACCGGCCGCGGCCCAGATCCACCCACCCGGTGGCCGATCGGGAGCCCAGGCGAGCCAGATCAGTACCGGCACCACCCAGACCAGGTGGTGAGCCCATGTAATGGGCGAGACCAAGAGCCCGGTGGTGGCGCACAGAAGGACTCCGAGGTACGACGAGGATGTTCGATACGCCCAGGTGGCGAGGGCGATCCCGATCGCTGCCACAATCACCGAGGCGGCCGTGACCAGCCCCACTGCGGCAACCCGGTGGTCGAAGCGATCGACGACGGCTCGCAGGCTCTGGTTGGAGATGTAGAAGACTCCGCCCACCCGGCCGGCGTCGGTGGCGTACCGAGTCCAGTAGGCCCAGGACACACGGGGGTCGACGGCGGCCGCGACCGCGGAACACACGGTGAAAGTGCCGAGCGAAATCCAGGCGGCCCGGGTCTGACGGGTGACAAAGAGATAGGGAACGAAGATGAGCGGGGTCAGCTTGATGCCTGCGGCAATGCCCAACAGCGCGCCCCGAGGGAGGGTGCGGCCGCCCAGGCGAAGATGCCACGTGAGATCGCCCAGCACCATGGCGGCCAACAGGATGTTCACCTGTCCGAAGCTCAGAGTCAGGCGTACCGGCTCGATCCAGTAGGCCGGACCCATCAGCACCATCGACCACATGACCAGCCTGTGTCGATCGAGACCCGGCCGAGCCGCATGGAGTCCGAGAATCACAAGGGCGAACAATGCCACCACGCCTACGAGTGCCCAGATCACTTGGGCGACGGCTTCGGACAAGGGTGCGAGAGGGCCAAAGACCAGGGCGGCGAATGGGGGATAGGTGAACGGCAGGTGCGGTGGGCTGGGCAGGGCTACGTCGTACAGGTGGCCATCGATGAGGTGTCGACCACCAAGGAGGTAGACGGCCAGGTCGAGTTGGAGTCGTCCGACCGCCAGGCCCAGGGCTCCGCTCAGAGCCACGCACACAGAGAGCCCGCCGGCAAGCCACAGCAGCGGAGTCGTCCACCGGGCCCGGACGTCGAGGATCCTCGACGGAGAGGCATCGGTTGCGATCGCCGAGGACATCGACCAACCATAGCCAGCGAACTGTTGCGAACCTGACGGTCACGCGCGCACCCACACACTTCGTAGTGTTCTCGCACGCGTCATGCTCACCGCCACTGAGGATCCGCCCAGCGTTGGCTAACCATTGAACCGATCGAGAGTCCGAGACACAGTGGTCCGTAGACGAGCCGATCCAACTGGACGAACCACTCTGAATCGCTACCCGGTGAGATGAGCGCCGTCTTCCCGGCCAGCCCCAGAACGCCTCGGAAGCCGAGAATGGCCGCCATGCCGAGGAGGGCAGACCGTCGAACGGATCCGGAGAGTGGGACCACGTCGACTACCAATGCTGCGCCGGTCGTCAGCGCACCGGCCACGGCAAAACAGGCCCCTGGTGGAGGAACGGCAGGGGAACCGACAACTGCATCTGCCAGATCGCGGCGAGTACGAAACGGGAACGAGGATCCGCATCCCCAGATCACGTGGAGCGCGGCCAACGCAGCTAGTACGCCGCCGGTCAATCGCACCGCGAACCTCATCCCGCGAGGCTACCGCCGTCGACTGTCGGACCAGCTGGGACCAGCTTCGCCTTCTGGGACAGGCGGGCATGAAACAGGTCAGCGGAAGATCGTGGACCGGCGTTGGAATGGCTTCAGCGGGCCGGCACCGAACCGGCCATCACGCGACGACAGCACGAATCGTCGTGACGACGTGCCGGCCCGTGGTGATTCCTCGGTCGACATTCGACGCTACCGGCAATACTGGTCCTCGTCGCCCCAGTGCGAGTGGACAGGTGGCCGACTGGCCCTTCTCAGGTTGGTCCAAGGCTCACCCCTTGCCATGCCCAAGTCGGGTCTAGAGCTATCTCGCGGTCCGCTCTAGGTCCGACCCATAGGAGGCTCGGGCCACTCCATGGGAATCATCCCTATGATCGGCGGCAAATCCATCAACATTGGGGGGATGCCATGGAACGGGACCGATGGCGCCGAGTCATGACCGGTGCGGTCGTTGCCAGTGTGCTGTTGGGGCTGGTGGCCACCGGTCTGGCCATCGCGGCGCTGAACAAGAACCCGAGCAGTACGGAAACCGCGGGACCGGCAACCAGCCTTGTCGCTCCGTCAAGCGGCAACACCATCTCGGGAACCCAAGTTCTCGATGCCAAGGCGATCGGCTCGAACGTGGTGGCGGTTGACTTCCTCGCAACGGGAGGAAGACTGCACGATGCGAAGATCGGGACCGGAACGGCGTCGCTCGTCGGATGGGTTTCGAGCTGGAACACCCGGACCGAGGCCAACGGCACCTACAGTCTCGTGAGCGTCGGCTACGACGCCCAGGGCCACAGCGACCGAAGCCCCAGCGTTGTCGTCACCGTCACGAACTGAAGCGGGTTCGCCGCGCCCCGCGCCGTCTCCGCCTGGTCGCGATGGCTGTCCGGATCGCCGTCGTCGGGGACTCCGAGGCTGCCATCGAAGAGCCCGAGTCGAGAGCCGAGGCGGCTAGTGCCCCCGGGGAGGCGCGAAGCGCGGGTGGTCGCTCGGCCTCGGCGGTCGTGGCAGTCGGTGGTGCGTAGGGCATCCGGGTAGAGCCGAACGCGAATGGGCGGTGGTCGCGGTTGCCGCGGTCTGAGCGCGCTCAGGAGATGGGACTCACTGGGCCGAGCTCGAGCGAGTACACCTCGAACGGGTCGTCGAATCCCTTGAGGAGACGATGGCCGGCCGGCCGGAAGGAGAACGGCGTCGACGACGCGTGGGCTGTGGCTTCGTCGACCAGGACTTCCTTGGGGATGGCCAGATCTGCCAGTCGGGAGGCCAAATTGACCACGGCGCCGTAGTAGTCCCCATGGCGGGTGATGACGTCGCCGAACGCCACGCCTCCCCGTGGTTCGACCCCTCCCATGCCGGCGTCCATCAGGTCGCGGGCGATCGCACAGCCCGCCGCTGCGTCCATGGCGACGAACATGACCTCGTCGCCGATGTGCTTGACGATCCGTCCTCCATGGATCGCGGCTACCTCGAACGAGGTGACCTCGAACTCACCGATCACCTTGATGATCTCGGAAGGCGAGCTGTGGAGCGAGAGGGGCGTGAATCCGACGAGGTCGATGAATCCCACGGCCAAACGGAACAGCGAGCGCTCGGTGATGCCAGCTTGCGCCACCCGCTGGCGGGCAATGGCGTCTCTCAGATGATGACTGAAGATGGCTCCCATCGAATCGCCCAGCCGCAGAGCTGCCGCGGTGACGTCAGCCAGGTCCTTGGCCCATACGACGACGTCGACTTCGGCAACATCCATGGAGGGCTCGACCGTCTGCACGTACAGCGAGACGGCCGCTTCGGCGACGCGGGCCAGCGAGCTTCCTAGCACCCTCAACAGCTCGGCACCGTGTTCTCCCATCGGATTGATCCGGGTGATGGAGAGGGTGAACTCGGCGTCGGGCTCCGAGAACATGGGTCTTCCTCGGTCGGGGACGACCACCCCGAGGGTTCGCCACACCGACAGGACCTCGTCGACGTCCAGGCCCGCACGCTCGGCCAGGTCGTCGGCGCTGAGGGTGGCGCCCTTCGACAGGACGAGGTCACCGGCCAACCCGGCGAACCGACAATCTCGTCGTGCCGTCTCGATCTGCTCCTCGGTCGCCCCGAGCGACTCGCAGGTAAGTCGTCGATCGCCTCGCTGCTGTCGATTGCGGCCACGGGAACCACGTTACCGTTCCCTGTCGGGCTTCGGCCAGACGCCCGGTTGCCTGCCACTCACAGCAGAGCGCAAGGCCACGGATGCGCTCCGGACGTGGTACGGTCGGACCTCCGGACCGGGCCAGCTTCGAACAGCTGCTGGTCGAAGGGGCGTCGGTTCCCGCTGAAGGCTGGGACTTCTCCTGGTTCGAAGGTCGAGCGACCGAGGAGCGGCCGTCGTGGGGCGTACACCTCCTTGCTGCTCAGACGGGTAGGCGGCCGCCGGCGCGGTGCTCGATATCCAGACCGGCGGTGGCGAGGTGTTCGCCGAGGTGCTGGGACGGGCGCCGGGCACGCCACCGGTCCTGGCCGCCACCGAGTCCTGGGGCCCTAATGCCGAGATCGCCACCCGCACCCTGGTCCCGTTCGGTGTCTAGGTGGTCAACGTCCCCGACGATGGCGCCCTTTGCCGTTCGCCGCCGACCAGTTCGACCTGGTCATCAGCCGGCATCCGACGGTGACCATCTGGGATGAGATCGCGCGGACCCTGACGCCGGGGGGAACGTACCTCTCCCAGCAGATCGGCGCCGGATCGAATCGGGAGCTGACCGACTTCATGATGGGTCGCCAGCCGGTCTCCGACGGGCACAGCATCGGGCGGGCCCGGGCTGAAGCCGAACGCTCGGGCCTCCACGTGGTCGATCTGCGTCAGCAGTCTCTGAAGGTGGTCTTCTGTGACATCGGTACCGTCGTCCACTTCTTGCGCAAGGTGGTCTGGACCGTTCCCGGGTTCACCGTCGACGCCTACCGCGATCGCCTGTTCGACCTGCACGAGGAGATCGCCTCCCACGGCCCGTTCGTGTCCCATGCGCAGCGCTTCCTGATCGAGGCGCGCAAGCCGGCATGATGGAGCCACGCATCGGACCCATCGATCGATCGGCGAGGACGGCCGGGCCTGGCCAACCAGGAGCCGGGATGACGGGTGCAGCCCACGAGGACCCGACCTCCACCTTCCACGCATCATGCCCTTCACTCGGACGTTGGGCATCGAGGTCCCGGTCGACAGGCCGGCCGAGGTGCGGGCCCGGCTGGCCTGGTCCGAGGAGCTGTGCACGGCAGGCGGTGCGGTGCACGGCGGAGCGATCATGGCGTTGGCCGACAGCACGGGGGCGGCGTGCGCCTATCTGAACCTGCCGGAGGGGGCCGCGCCGACCACGACGGTCGAATCGAAGACGAATTTCCTCCGCGGCGTGCGTGCCGGCCACGTCGAGGCGGTGTCCCGGCCCCTGCACGTGGGGCGGACGGTGTTGGTGGTCGACACCGGGGTCGTCGACGACCGACAGGCCCGGGTGGCCCGCGTCACCCAGTCGCAGCTCGTGCTCAGTCGGTGAGGGAACGGGTCGACCCGCCTCTCGGCCTCGGGCCAGAACCATTCCGGTTCGTGCCCGCGCGTCTCGGGCAACAGGAAGATCACCCCGCCGAGGGCCATGGCCGGCAGGAAGGTGATCAGCGCCGCCGGCCCGAATCGGCTGCCGACGTCGGCCACGGCCCCGAAGACGACGAGCCCCACGACGGCCCCCATCACCGAGCCGGCCACGCTCCACCCGGCCACCGAGGACCGCACCGAGGTCGGGAAGAGCTCGTTGACGAAGGCTCCGCCGGCGGGTGCGAAGACCCCCGCTGCGGTAATGCCCGCCAGGTACCCCGTCACGAGCGCCGGCTTGCTGCCGCTGTAGCAGAGGATCCCCGACGCGCCGATGCACAGGATGGACCCGGCCGCGGTTGGTCGGCGCCCGACCCGGTCGGCCAGCCACCGGCCCGCCAGCAGTCCCCCCAGCCCGAGAACTCCTGCCGCCACGACCATGCCCGAGAGGGCGATGCCCGGGAACCCCTTGACGTTCTGCGCATAGGCGAACACGAAGCTGTTCGACGGCCCGGTCACGACGGCCAGGGCGAAGACCACCGCCGTGACCACCAGCAGGCGGGTGCGATAGGGGCGGGCGACCGCTCCGAGGACCGGAAGCTCGGACCCGCCCGACGCGTGCGACACCTCGAAGCGGTCGGTTTCGGTGACCGACCCGGCCAGGAAGGGGAGCGCCACCAGGGGTACGACGGCCAGCACCAGGATCCCCCGGTAGCCGATCGTCCCTCCGGCCAGGCCGTAGACCACGGCGGTGAGCCCCGCTCCGACGGCGTACCCTGCCGCCACCAGCGCCATGGCCGAAGCCCGGACCGCCGACCCCGTCTGCTCGGCCGCCTGGACCTGGGCGATGGCGGCCGCCGCGGACAGGAACGGCCGTCCCAGGGCGAAGACGAGGACGAACCACCAGTACCCCGGTGTCGCCGCCGACCCGGCGGTGAGGGCCAACCCGAGGCCACAGGCGAACAGCATCACCCGGCGACGCCCGATCCGGTCGGCCAGTCCCGCCACGGGCAGGCCACCGAGGGAGGCGAGGCGCACGACGGCCAGTCCGAGGCCGAGCTCGGTTCCGGACAGGCCCGCCCGGTCGGCGACCGTCGTGCCCGGGCCGACATGGCCGAAATGGTGCGCCACGTCGCCGAGCGTGGCGACGAGCCCGAACTGGCCGACGCCCGCCGCCAGCGCCACGAGGGCCACCGCCACCACCGCCCGGTCGGACCACCCATGGAGACGGAACGACCGTCCCTCCGCTCCGGGGGGCCCGACCCGGCCACCCTCCGCTTCGGCGCCCTCGGCCTTCATGCCCGGCCGGGGGCCGGAGCCCGGCGGCGCTGGGCGGAATCGTCTCCGCCGGGGTGATCGGTCACGGTCCGGCGACGACCGGCCCAGAACGGGGCGTCGAGCGCGGTGAACAGCACCAGGGCAACCAGGGATGCGCTCATCACGTACCAGGGCCAAGGGCCGAGGAGCCGGAGCAGGGTCCACTCGCCGGGCGGCCGGCGCAGGAACATGTAGTTGGCCCCGACCAGGGCGTCCACCGTCCCCACCAACGCGGTGTAGGCGGCGCTGACGACGAACACCCTCGGCACGGCATACCGGCCCGGGGTGATGCGGAGGCCGACCACGAGGAACAGGGCAGCGAAGACGACGCCCAGATGGCCCACCACGTACTGCCAGAACACCAGATGGGGAAAGTTCACGGAGAGGTCGGGCGTGAGCACGCCCTGCAACGTTCCGGCCAGGCCCCAGAAATAGGTCAGCTCCACGAGTAGCTGCACCTGCCACAGGCAGGCGACCGCCGCCACCAGCACCGCCACGTCACAGAGGGAGAGCGGGAGCGATGTGTGCGCCGACCACGAGCCGGCGACCGCCAGCGCCACCGTGTAGCTGGCCGCGTCCACCAGAAGCAGCAGCCCGACGACACGGGCCACGATCGGGGCCCATCGCCCAGGCCGCTTCCGGGCCGCCGCGCAGGTGGCGATGCACCCACCCAGTCCGACCGCGACGAAGAGCCAGTACGCGGCGGGGGAGACCACTGCCGTCACCGCAAGAGTATCCCTTGCCGGGGGCGGGCCAGAGGCCGCGCCGGCTCAACGGCGGGTGGCCTCGACCAGACCGGCGCCCGACATCTCCCCACCGATGTCGTCGAGTGCCCGGCCATAGGCGCTCGATCGCTCAGCGGATTCGTAGACGGTTGCCTGCCAACCACGCGAGGCCAACCGCCCCGCCGGGTCCTCCGGTGCCGTGGAGCGCCAGAGGGCGACGTAGTCGCCGCGCTCGGCGCGGCCGTCAGGATGGTCCTGGCGCCACGCGCTGAGGCGTTGGGGGCTGGCCACCGTGAGGCCCATGCGGCTGCCTGGCACCGACAGGTCGGCCGCCTCGGAGACGACCTTGTCCCCGACGTCCTCGCTCAGGTACGCCAGCAGTCCCTCGGCCAACCAGGCGACCGGGGCGCTGGTGTCGAGGCCCCGATCCGCCAGGGCGTGGCCCCAGTCGGAGGACAGGTCGACAGGGACGGCGGCGCGGCGGCAGGACGGAACCCATCCCTCGGAGCGGACGACCTGCTCCTTGAACTCGAGCACCGTGGGGACGTCGAGCTCCCACACCCGGGTGCCGGGCGGCCAGTCCAGCCGGAACGAGCGGGCGTCGAGGCCCGCACCGAGGATGACCACCTGGCGACAGCCGTGGGCACAGGCACCGAGCACGACGTCGTCGAGGAAGCGTGTCCGGACGGCGATCCAGGCCGACAACTGCCGGCCGGCCGCCCTGTCGGGATCGAACGGGCCGTCCCACCCGGCGGCTGAGGTGAAGCGGCCCGCGAACGGGTCATCGAACAGCCGGTCGGACCGGGCTGATTCGGCGGCGCGGATGGCGGCGACGCCGACGGCGGTCAGGCCGACGGCGGGCAGTCCATCGCCGGGTCGGGCCATCTGGGTCACCCTAGTGACGGGAGGGACGTCGTCGGTCAAACGTCGGCGAAGAAGTCCACCAGCATCGTCCCCACCTCTGAGCCATGGGTGAAGACGCCGAGATGGCTGGCTCCGGCGATCTCGGCGTAGCGCGCCCCGGGGATGAGGGCGGCCGCCTCCCGGGCCCGAGCCGGCGGTGAGTCGATGTCGTGCTCGAACGCCAGTACCAGGCAGGGAACCGAGATGCCCGGCCAATCCTTGGTCCGCTCGAGGTCGTTCGACCAGGCCAGGCAGGCCTCGTACTGGCCCAGGCGCCCGGGGTTGGGCCACACCGGCGCGGTGCCGATGAGCGACAGCCAGGTCTCGACCACGTCGTCATCTTGGAGCTCGCTGTTGGGAAGGTAGCGGAGCGTCTCGGTGGCGTAGAAGAGCGACGGCATCTCATGGTCGAGCTGCGCCAGGTCCCGCTCGACCGTGGTGATGGCCTTCTCCCAGGCGGTCGCCACGTTGCAGCTGCCCATGAGCGCCGCGCCACGCGTTCGTTCGGAATGCCGGATGGCCATGGTCTCGGCGACCCACCCGCCCATCGAATGCCCCGCCACGCGCACTCGCTCCACTTCGAGGTGATCGAGGAGGCCGATGGTGTCGGCGACCAGGTCGTCCACCGCGTAAGGGGCGGGTGGCGAGGACGAGGGGCTCACGCCCCGATTGTCGAACGTGACGACCTGGTAACCCGCCCGGGTGAGGGCCGGGACCAGCTCGAGCTGCCAGGCGAGGGCCGGCTGACCACAGCCGCACACCAGGATGACCGGTTCGCCCTCTCCGTGCACGTCGTAGGCGATGGTGACGTCGTTCGATGTGAATGCGGGCATGCCCGAGCCTCGCGCGCGAGCCCCGGTCACGTCAGGTGTGGCGACTCCCGGCCCGAACGTCCTCCGCTCACTTGACCGCCGCCGCGGGCCGGGTGATCGGCCTCTGCCGCCCCGTGGAGTGGGCCGACTGGGCCAGGATCGTCTCGATGGCAGCCGGATCGACCGGCCGGGAGAAGATGAACCCTTGCCCGCGGTCGCACTGCTCACCGCGCAACCCTTCGAGTTGGGCGTCGTCCTCGATCCCTTCGGCCAGGGTCACGAGCCCGAGCGTGCGACCGAGCTCGACGAGGGTGTGGATGAGGGCTCCCGAATGCGGCCCGTCGTCCATCTCGGCCACGAACGAACGGTCGATCTTGAGCACGTCGACCGGGAACTGGCGAAGGTAGGCCAGCGATGAATAGCCGGTGCCGAAATCGTCGATGGCGATCTGCACGCCGATCTCCTTCAGCCTCCTCAGCCGTGACACAGTGGCATTGGCATCCCGCATGAGCGTCGACTCGGTCACTTCGATGACCAACGAGCCCGGATCGAAGTCGTTGGCGGCGAGTGCTTCCTCGACGTGCTGCACCAGTAGCTCGGACTCGAGCTGGCGCATCGAGACGTTCACCGACATCGTGGTGGGGTATCCCAGCCGGTGCCAGACCGTGGCCTGGGCGCAGGCTTCGGACAGCACCCAGCGGCCGACCTCGACGATGAGGCCGGTGTCCTCCAGTACGGGGATGAAGTTGTCCGGGGAGATGACCCCGCGGGTGGGGTGCTGCCAGCGGAGGAGGGCCTCCACGCCCCGGACCTGGACGCTGTCGAGGTCGAAGATCGGCTGGTAGAGCAGGAAGAACTGGCCATTGGCCACGGCCGACTCGAGGTCGGACTTGAGCTCCAGTCGGTCGATGGCGGCCGCCTGCATCGACGGCTCGAACAGGACACAGCGGTTCCGACCCGCGGCCTTGGCCCGGTAGAGCGCGATGTCGGCGTCGCGCAGGAGCTCCTGAGCGGACGGGCGGTCTCCGGTGGCGATCCCGATGCTGGCCGTCACCGTGATCGGCAGGCCTTCGTACCCGTCGACCTGGAACGGGGTACGGAGGACCTCCTTGATCCGCTCGGCGACCATCATCGGCCCGGCCGAGAGGGAGACGCCCTCGGTCAGGATGACGAACTCGTCCCCTCCGAGCCGGCCGACGGTGTCGCTGGCCCGCAGCAGGGCCGAGAATCGGCCGGCCACCGAGCGGAGCAACTTGTCCCCGGCTTCGTGCCCGAGCGAGTCGTTGGCGTCCTTGAAGTTGTCGAGGTCGATGAAGTACGCCGCGATGGGCTCGCACGCCCGCCGCGACCGAACCAGCATCTGCTCCGCCCGGTCCAGGATCAGCTGGCGGTTGGCCAACCCGGTGAGCGGATCGTGCAGCGCCCGATGGGCGAGGAGCGCCTCGAACTCCTTACGCTCGGTGATGTCACGGATGTTGGCCACATAGCCGTTGACCGAGGGACGGTCCCGCTGGTCGGCGACGACCGCCTCGACGTCGCAGTAGCTCCCGTCGTTACGCTCCATGCGGAATTGCACGAGGGCCGTCTCCGGGGATTCCCGGAGCTGGGCACCGAGCCGGTCCGTCACGCGGTCCCGGTCGTCGGGGTGGACCTGGTCGGTCGCTCGACGGCCGACCAGGTCGGTCGGCTCCATGCCCAGAAGTGAGAGGACGGCCGGGCTCACATAGGTGCAGATCCCGCCGCTCCCGATCACCAGGGTGGCGTCGGACGAGTACTGGATGAGCGAACGAAAGCGGTCCTCACTGAGACGCATGGATGCCTCGGCGTCCTCCTTCTGTTCCATGGTGGCGCCGGCCATGCGGATGACGAACAGCAACACGAAGGCGCCCATGACGGCGAGGCCGTTGGCCTGTCCGAGGGAGAGCTCGCACGGGACAACTCCCTGCCACAGTGCGAGCTGTCCGACCGCCACCCCGACCAGGCTCCAGAGGGCGGTGACCCGCCATACTCTCGATCCCCCGTGCGACACGTTCTCCAGAGCGAGGAACGCGAATGCGCCGGAGAGCACCGGCCCCCACCCGGTCAGGTAGATGACGGCGGTCACCCCGGCCGCCTGGGCCCCCACCCGGAGGTGTAGGCGGAGCGGCGTCGGCTTCACCGTGTAGATGTGGTTGACGAGGAGACTGATGGCCGGCACGGCGGCGAAGACGGCTACCCACACCCAGGCCGACTCACGGGCGGCCGCCCCCACGTGGACGAGGAAGAGGATGACGAGTAGGGCGAACGGCCCGATGAAGTAGGCGAGGAAGGTCGGGTTCAGCCTCGATCGTGACGTCTCGGGACCGGATGACCCGTCGGGCTGGTCATCCGACGGGGTCTCCGACGGCTCATCTTCTTCAGGATCGCGTGAACGTAGTCGTCGACATCCCAGTCCCGGAGTCCGTGACATCTGCAATGACTGTTGTCGACCGATTCGGTCACGGACTTGAACCCTTCCCCGTGCTCCGACCGGCCGGGCCGGATCGTCGGAGCGCTCGGCCGCGCCCTGGTCAGCGGGCATCCCGGCCGGCGGACGGGGAGTGACGGGCCAGGTGGCCGGCGGCCCGCCCGGTATAGGAGGGGAGGTCGAGGTAGCTCTTGATGCCCGGCTCGGCGGCCACGACGGCCGGGACCGCGCTCACGCAGTGGGTGGCGGTGGCCACCACCCCGGGATTGCGCACGAGGCCGGCGGCGACCGATTCGGGATGCCAGCCGTGCAGCGTGACCCGGCTGGTCGGGTCTCCGCTGACCTCGACCTCGAACCGCTCGCCCTCGGGCCCGAAGCTCCAATCAGGGTCGAGGTGGTCCTCGCCCATGAACCAGTTGGTCCGCACCGAGATGACCGGCTCACCCCGGACCGTCGCCTCCCACCGGAACTTCTGGGCCGCCACCCGCCCCGGGGCGATGGGCCCGATAGGTGAGTCGATGGGGGCCGTGGCCACGGCCACCTGGTGACTGACAGCCAGCTCGGGGTCGAGGTCGAATCCCAGGGCATCGCCGATCATGGCCACCGACTGGCCGAACCCGTCACCGAGGATGCCCGGCATGATGCTGGCCTCGGCCTCGGCCGGAGTCTTGCCGAAGAGCATGATGTCCCGTACCACGTCGACCGCCCCGTAGCTCCGGATGTCCGAGAACTCCTCGGCACGGACGTGGGTGATCGACTGCGAGAGGGCGGAGACGACGAGTGGTATGCGCTCGGTCACCCCTCCGGGGTGGATGCCGGTGCCATGCACGGTCGAGTGGCCCTCGACGCAGGCCGCTTCGATGAGGGATTCGTCGCGACCACCGGGGAAGAACCAGTTGAGCGGGGTCACGACGTTCTTTCCCGAGGCGAGCAGCCGGGCCACCAGGCCGGGCTCGGCCATCATCGGCGAGTAGATGACGCAGTCGGCCTCGATCGACAGGAGGGCCTCGACGTCGGTGGTGGCCCGAACCCCGATGGGGCCGGCTCCGGACAGCTCGCCGGCGTCATGGCCCTCCTTGGCGGCGGTGTGTACCCAGCAACCCACCAGCTCGAGATCGGGGTGGGCCAGCACGCCGCCGATGGCGGCCCGTCCCACCCCTCCCGTCGCCCACTGGATGACCCGAATGGCCATGACCCACCACCCTCTGCGGCTCATGCCCGAAACGGGCCCGGGCCGGTCGGGCCCAGCCTAGGGAAGAGGCTCGACGTCTTTGGCCGAATCTGTGGGAGACATGTCATTGACGCCATCACGGCTCCGGTACAGGCTGGAGGCATGCAGCCGCGCCGTGTCGTGATCGTGGCCTTCCCGGACCTCCAGCCCCTCGATGCCGTCGGGCCCTTCGAGGTCTTCGCCGGGGCGGGCCGGGCGGCGGATGGGCTCGGCCGGTCCGGGGGGTACGAGGTGACGCTGGTCTCCGCCACCGGTGCGGAGGTCTTCAGCGAGAGCGGGATGGGTCTCGGCACCGTGCCCCTCCCGCCTGTCGGCCGGACGATCGATACCCTGATCCTCCCGGGTGGCCCGGGTGTCGAAGCCGCTCGCCGGGACCGGGCCCTGATGGCCTGGATCGCAGCCGTCGCTCCGAGCTGCCGCCGGGTAGCCACGGTGTGCACCGGGGCCTTCCTCGCCGCCGCGGCCGGGCTCCTCGACGGGCGGAGGGTCACCACCCATTGGGCCAGCGCCGGACGCTTGGCCGCCGAGTTCCCGTCGCTGCGCGTCGAGCCCGACCCCCTCTACATCCAGGACGGCGCCTTCTGGACCAGTGCCGGTGTCACCGCCGGCATCGACCTGGCGCTGGCCCTGGTCCAGGACGACCTCGGATCGGAGGTGGCTCAGACCGTCGCTCGCTGGCTGGTCATGTTCCTGCACCGCCCCGGGGGCCAGACGCAGTTCGCCTCGCCAGTATGGGTGCCAGCGCGCCGAACGGTCGGCGGTGCGCGCCGTCCAGAGCCTGGTCGAGAGCTCGCCCGGTGGCGACCATCGACTTCCCGTGATGGCTGCCACCGCGGCGATGAGCGTCCGGCACTTCGCCCGCGTCTTCCACAAAGAGGTGGGTGAGACACCGGGACGCTTCGTCGAGCGGGCCCGGCTGGAGGCCGCCCGTCATGAGCTGGAGACCTCCGACGACACGCTCGAGGTCATCGCCGAGCGGTGCGGCCTTGGGACGGCCGAGACCTTGAGGCGGGTCTTCCACCGGCGTCTCAACGTCGCTCCGGATTCGTACCGTCGGCGCTTCCGCGTCTCCGACGAAGCGAGGTCGGCATGAGCGACGGCCTGCAGGTGGCGATCCCATTGTTCCCCCGGTTCACTGCCCTGGACGCCGTCGGCCCCTACGAGGTCCTCCAGCGCGTGCCCTCGATCGACATCGTCATCGTCGGGCACCGTCGTGGCGAGGTGCGCAGTGACAACGGCATGCTCGGCATCACCGTGGACGCCACTTTCGACGAGGTCGACGAACCCGACGTCATCCTGTTCCCGGGCGGCATCGGGACCCGCGTCCTCGTCGGCGACGGGCATGTCCTCGAGTGGGTGCGTCACGCCCATCCCACCACCCGGCTCACCACCTCGGTCTGCACCGGCTCGATCGTCCTGGCCGCCGCCGGCCTCCTCGACGGGCTCTCCGCCACCACCCACTGGTCGTGCTATGCCGAGCTCGAGTCGCGTGGAGCCATCCCGACCGCCCGCCGGGTGGTCGAGCACCTCGACCACCGGATCATCACCGCGGCCGGTGTGTCGAGCGGGATCGACATGGCCATGCGGTTGGTCGAGCTGCTGGTCGACCGAACCGCGGCCGAGGCGTCCCAGTTGATGATCGAGTACGACCCCCAGCCTCCCTTCGACTGTGGCTCGTTGGCCAAGTCCACTCCGACCGTCATGACCCGGGTCATCGAGTACGCCGAGCGCCGCCAGTAGCCGACCGTGACCGGTGCCCGGTCGTCCCTCCGATTACGCTGGAGCGACCGAACGGGGACGAGGAGAGACGCCGGCCCGAGGCGGTCGTCGGATGACGGGAGGGGAGTGACCATGCGCAGACGGATGATGAACGCCAAGATCCACCGCGCCCGGGTCACCGATGCCGATCTCGACTATGTGGGATCCATCTCGATCGACCCGATTCTCATGAAGGAGGCCGACATCCTCCCGAACGAGCAGGTCTCCGTGTACAACCTGATGAACGGGGCCCGCTTCGAGACCTACGCCATCGAGGGGTCGGAAGACGGCCAGATCTGCCTCAATGGCGCCGCCGCTCGGCTGGCTCAGATCGGCGACCTGGTGATCATCGTCACCTTCGTCGACCTCGAAGGGCACGAGTTGTCCGGCCATGAGCCCCGGATCGTCGTGGTCGACGGGGACAACCACCCGGTCGAGGGCGATTGAGGGAGAGTCTCGATCTCGACTTGAGGCTTTCGACCGCAGACCTCCGGGTGCCGGGCGACTCCCTGGCCGATGGCGGTGAAAGTGGCCAGGACCTCCGTTTTCGCTGCTCTGGCCACATTGGAGTGAACCGGCCTCGCGCTCGAGCGCGCGATCCCCGGGCCGGAGTGGGCAAATGACCGTTTGACGAGGGTGTCGATGGTTATACTTCGGTTATCCAGATTCTCCCCGACGGCACAGCGTGGTGATTCGGTTCCTGGGCCGACGAGGGTGACGATGGTGGGGGCAACCATGCCACGCGAACCACGGGGGACTCCCGGCAATGTGCGGGCACGTCGATCAAGGGGCGATGCGGTGAAGACCTGGACACAGGGATTGAAGCAGTGGTCACTGTGGTTGGTCGGCGACTCCCCCATGCCCGGTCGTCGCCCGCGCATGATGCTCGCCGGCACCCTTCTGGCCATCGTCTTGCTCGTGACCGGGTTGGTCGTGGCGGTCCGCAACCCCACTCGCCCCGCCCACGCCGCGGCCCAGGCGGCCACGACCGAGACCACCGACTCGCACCCGGCCCATGCCCGGACGAACGTGTCGATCCCGGCAGCCGGGCCTGCCGGCGACCCGCCCACCGCCCTCCCGCCGGTCCAGGCCAGGGCGGCCCATTCCCGTGCGTCGCGCAACCGGGCCAACGGTCGGTCGACAACCAATGTGGGGGTGACCGAGTCCGGCGCCACCACCACGACGCTCGCGCCGAGCCATCAGAACGGTTCGGCGCCGACCGCGCCGTCGCCGTCGCAGGTCCCCGCCTCCCCGCCGTCGCCGGCCGCGCCGCTCGTCGCCAACCCGGCGGCATCCGATCCGAACCTCAGCGTGCCGTCGGCCCCGCTCGCCACCAAGGCCGCATCGGGACACGCGTGGTCGCGGGTGACGTGGACGGCACCTTCCTCGGACGGTGGCTCGACGGTCAGCGGTTACGACCTCTACATGGGGACGAGCCCGGGTGGCGAAGGACCGACTCCGGTCAACACCTCCCTCATCACCTCCCGGTCGTATCTGGTGCCCAACCTCACCGTGGGCACGACCTATTACTTCAAGGTCGTGGCCGTCAACGCCAAGGGCGCCTCGGCTGGATCCAACGAGGTGTCGGCCACGCCGATCCGGGGATACCAGTCGGTCGGCTCGTTGACCGGCCAGGTGGTCGGCATGGCCTCCAACCCCCAGGGCACCGGGTACTGGGTGGCCAACTCCCTCGGTGCCGTCAGCACCCAGGGCGCGGTCAGCAACTATGGGTCGGCGGCGTCGCTCCCGCTCAACGCGCCGGTGGACGGCATCGTGGCCACTCCCGACGGCAGCGGGTACTGGGAGGTGGCCGGTGATGGCGGCGTGTTCGCCTTCGGTGACGCGCAGTTCTTCGGCTCGATGGGCGGGGCTCCGCTCAACGCCCCGGTGGTCGCCCTTTCCGCCACGCCCGACGGCAAGGGCTACTGGGAAGTGGCGAGCGACGGCGGCGTGTTCGCCTTCGGTGACGCGCAGTTCTCCGGCTCGATGGGCGGTGCCCGGCTCAGCAGCCCGGTGGTCGGCATGGCGACCACGCCCGACGGCGAGGGCTACTGGGAAGTGGCGAGCGACGGCGGGATCTTCGCCTTCGGCGATGCCAAGTTCTCCGGCTCGATGGGTGGCGCCAAGCTCAACAGCCCGGTGGTCGGTATGGCTGTCGCTCCCGGTGGTGACGGCTACTGGGAGGTGGCGAGCGACGGCGGTGTGTTCACGTTCGGCTCGGCCGTCTTCCACGGTTCCGGTGGCACGATGTCGCTGGCAGCTCCGGTGGCCGGCATGAACGTGGACCAGGCCACCGGGGGCTACTGGATCGTGTCGTGGGACGGAGGGATCTTCGCCTACGGGGCCCCGTTCCTCGGCCTGGCCTGATCGGCCTCGGGCCTCACGGTCGCACCGTAGCCGCCCCACCCACCCACCCCGCCCGCCTCGGCGCAGCCTGCCCGCCCGACGCGCCCGCCCGCCCGACCACCGCCCCACACGGCCGGCCAGCCCGCCGGGCTCCTTCGGGCGTCAATGTCCGAGCATGCGCTCGAGGGCCCGGGTCCGCCAGGTGGGCCTCCCGGCCCGCTCCTCGGCCCGATCAGCCCTCCCGGCCAGCTGTAGTCCGACATTGATCCCCAGGTAGCGCAGGGGCTCGGGCTCCCAGGGCTTCGAACGGTGCCCGACCCAGGGGAGGGCGGTGAGCCCGGTCGGCTGCCCGAGCACCAGGTCCCGCAGGGTCCGCCCGGCCAGGTTGGTGGTGGACACGCCATCGCCCACATAGCCCCCGGCCCATCCCACCCCGCTGCCGCGGTCGAGGCCGACCGAAGGGAACCAGTCTCGGGCGATCCCGAGCGGGCCACCCCAACGGTGGGTGATGGCGGCCGCGGCCAGTCCGGGGAACAGCTCGACCAGTGTCCGACGCAACGACTCGTGCACCCGGCCGTCGCGGTCGAAGCCCGGCTTGATGGCCGAGCCGAAATGGTAGGGCGCGCCGCGGCCTCCGAACGCCATCCGTCCATCGCCGGTGCGCTGCCCGTAGATGATGAGGTGCCGGTAGTCGGCAAAGGTCTCGCGGCGGGACAGTCCCGCCTCGGCCCAGAACCGGTCGGGCAGCGGCTCGGTGGCGATCATGAGCGAGTACACCGGGGCCAGCGTCCTCGCCTCCCCGCGGAGGTCCCGGGTGTACCCCTCGGTGGCCCGGATCACGACGGGCGCCCGGAGGGTCCCGCCGGTGGTCTCCACCGCCCCGGGGCGGATGGCCCGGGCCTCGGTCTGTTCATAGATGGCCACGCCCCGTCGCTCGACCGCCTGGGCCAGCCCGCGCACCAGGCGGGCGGGGTCGACCGCGGCGCAATGGGGGGTATAGGTGGCGCCGAGGATGCCGGTGGCCCCCACCATGCCGGAGGCCTCGGCGGCCGACAGCATCCGCAGGTCGTCTTCGTCCATGCCGCGCCGGCGGGCGGCCGCCACCTCGTCCCGGGCCCGTTGCAGTTGGGCGGCGGTGCGGGCCACCACCACCGTCCCACCCCGGGCGAAGTCGCAGTCGATCCGCTCGGACCGGACGACGCGACCGACCTCCTCGACGGTGGCCTGCATGGCACGGCGCATGGCGGCGCCGGCACCGGCACCGGCCACATGGTCCAGACGCTCCTCCGACACGGCGAAGAGGGCCGAGCACCACCCACCGTTTCGGCCCGATGCCCCGAAGCCCACCACGTCGCGCTCGACGACGATGATCCGCAGGCCTGGGTCCGCCTCGGCCAGGTAGAAGGCGGTCCACAGGCCGGTGAGTCCACCGCCGACAACGGCCACGTCGGCCTCGGCACCGGGCGGAAGCGGGGCCCGGAGCCCGACCGGCCCGGGCAGGCGGTCCCACCAGAGGGAGAGGTGCCGGTAGCGCTCGCCCGAGGTGCTCAGATCTGCTTCCACGCCTCGGTCAGGACCGAGCGCAGCACGCCGGTCATGACCTCGAACTCCTCCTCGCCGCAGATCAGCGGGGGCGCCAGCTGCACGACCGGGTCACCGCGGTCGTCAGCCCGGCAGATCAACCCGGCGTCGTAGAGCGCGCCGGAGAGGAAGCCGCGTAACAGGCGTTCGGCCTCGTCGTCGTCGAACGTCTGCCGGGTGTCCTTGTCCTTGACCAGCTCGATGCCGTAGAAGTAGCCCGCGCCCCGGACGTCCCCGACGATGGGAAGGTCGCGGAGGGTCTCGAGCGACGCCCGGAAGGCCGGCTCGTTCCGGCGCACGTGCTCGAGGATCCCTTCCTTCTCGAACACCTCGATGTTGGCCAGCGCCACCGCCGCGCTCACCGGGTGCCCGGCGAAGGTCACCCCGTGGAGGAAGGTGGAGCCGCTGAGGAACGGCTCGATCAGGCGGTCGCTGACGGCCATGGCGCCGAGCGGGGAGTAGCCGCTGGTCAGTCCCTTGGCCATGGTGATGATGTCCGGCTGGTAGTCGTAACGCTCGGCACCGAACCAGTGACCGAGTCGACCGAAGGCACAGATCACCTCGTCGGACACCAGCAGGACCCCGTACCGGTCGCAGATGTCGCGGACCCGCTGGAAGTACCCCGGCGGCGGGGGGAAGCAGCCCCCGGCGTTCTGAACGGGCTCGAGGAACACGGCGGCGACGGTCTCGGGGCCGGCCATCAGGATGGCCTCCTCGATGGCATCGGCCGCCCACCGGCCGAAGGCGTCGAGGTCGTCGGCGAAATACTTGGCCCGGTAGAAGTTGGTGTTGGGTACCTTGAGCGCCCCGGCACCAGCGGCTCGAACGGGGTCTTGATGGCGGCCAGGCCGGTGATCGACAGTGCCCCCATGGTCGCCCCGTGGTAGGCGATGTTGCGGCTGATCACCTTCACCCGGTCCGGCTCGCCGGTGAGACGGAAGTACTGGCGGGCGAGCTTCCAAGCCGACTCCACCGCCTCGGACCCACCGGTGGTGAAGAAGATCCGGTTGCAGTCCCCGGGAGTGAGGCCCGCCAACCGGTCGGCCAGCTCCACCGCCGCGGGATGGGCATAGCTCCACACCGGGAAGTAGGCCAGCCGGCCCGCCTGGCGAGCCGCCGCCTCGACCAGCTCGGTGCGCCCATGGCCCACCTGGCTGGTGAACAAGCTCGGCGATCCCGTCGAGGTAGCGCTTGCCGTGCTGGTCGTAGACCCACGCGCCCTCGCCCCGCACGATGACCGGGATCTCCTCGTTGACGTCGGCCGACATCCGGGTGAAGTGCGTCCAGAGATGGCGGTGGGCGGCAGCCTGCCACTGCTCGTTGGGCTCGGTCATCTGGTCCCCCAGGTGTAGGACTGCTTGGTCAGCTTCAGGTACATGAAGATTTCGGTGTCGCGCACGCCGGGAATCTGGCGGATGACCCCGTTGAGCAGGTCGAGGATGGCGTCATCGTCCTCGCACACCAACTCGACCAGGATGTCGAAGGACCCGGCGCACATGACGACGTAGTCGATGTCCTCGACGGCGGCGAGGCGTTCGGCCACGGCGCGGGCGTCTCCTTCGCGCCCGGATCCCCACCATGGCCTGGCTGCCGAACCCCACCTGCAGCGGGTCGGTCACCGCCACGATCTGCATGACGCCGGCATCGCGGAGTTTCTGCACCCGTTGGCGCACCGCGGCTTCGGACAGGCCCGACCGCCTCGGCGATCGATCCGTAGGTCCGGCGCCCGTCTTGCTGCAGCTCCTCGACGATGGCCTTGTTGATGTCGTCGAGGAGGCCGTTGGAGGAGGACGTGGAGGGCGGTATCGCCACGCTCAACCGTCGATTCCCGTCCGTGCGGGTGGGTCGGTCCTGGCTGTCTGCATCTGACCCTGTTATAGCAGTTACAGCGGAAACCATGCGGAACTTCGATTGAAATAGTGGTCAAATAGGGGAAAACGTCCAAAAAAGCTTGTCTCGGGACCATTCCTTCGACCACCATGGCCCCCGGGCCGGGAGGGTGGGAGGGACGCACCGGCCGGTGCGCCGGCCGTTCCGGACAGTACCGATCCCAGGGGAGGAAGCGTGGCCAAGCAGCAACAGAGTGGGGCCGACGGCCGGGCCGCCGGCCTGTCGAATTTCGTCGGTGGGACCTATGTCGAGACCCACGACGGGTCGAGGGCCACCTTGGTCGACCCGAGCACCGGGCAGGGGTACCTGGAGGCGCCGGTGTCGGGGGCCCGGGACGTGGACGCGGCCGTGGCCGCGGCCGAGGCCGCTTTCCCCGGATGGCGGGACGCCACGCCGTCCGAACGCAGCCTGGCCCTGGTCCGCATCGCCGATGCCCTCGAGGCCCGAGCCGACGAGCTGGTGCGGGTGGAGAGCCAGAACACCGGCAAGCCGGTGGCGGTCACCATGGCCGAGGAGGTCCCGCCGATGATCGACCAGATCCGGTTCTTCGCCGGCGCGGCGCGACACCTCGAGGGCAAGTCGGCGGGCGAGTACATGGCGGAGCACACCTCGTTCGTCCGGCGCGAGCCGGTCGGAGTGTGCGCCGCCGTGACGCCCTGGAACTATCCCATGATGATGGCGGTGTGGAAGTGGGCCCCGGCTCTGGCCGCTGGCAACACCATGGTGCTCAAGCCCTCCGACACCACGCCGGCCTCCTCCCTGCTGATGGCGGAGATCATGTCGGAATTCCTCCCGGCCGGGGCCTTCAACGTGATCTGTGGCGACCGCGACACCGGCCGCCTGCTCGTGTCGCACGACACCCCGGCCATGGTGTCGATCACCGGCAGCGTCCGGGCCGGCATGCAGGTGGCGGCCGAGGCGGCCACCGACCTGAAGCGGGTCCACCTCGAGCTGGGAGGAAAGGCCCCGGTCGTGGTCTTCGACGACGCCGATCTCGAGTCGGCGGCCGAGGGCATCGCCGTGGCCGGCTTCTTCAACGCCGGCCAGGACTGCACCGCGGCGACGAGGGTGCTGGCCGGCTCGCGCATCCACGACGACCTGGTGGCGGCACTGGCCGAGCAGGCCCGGTCCCAGACGGTCGGCGGGCTCGACGTCGAGGAGGCCGACTATGGGCCGCTCAACAGTGCGGCGCAGCTCGCCCGCGTCAGCGGGTTCTTCGAGCGGCTGCCGGGCCACGCCGAGGTGGTCACCGGCGGAGCCCGGGTGGGGGAGCGCGGCTACTGCTTCGCGCCGACGATCGTGAGCGGCGTGCAGCAGACCGACGAGGTGGTCCAGGAGGAGCTGTTCGGACCGGCCATCACCGTCCAGCACTTCTCCGACGAGGAGCAGGCGATCACCTGGGCCAACGGTGTCAAGTACGGGCTCGCCTCGAGCGTGTGGACCCGCGACCACGGCCGGGCCATGCGCATGGCCAAGGCGCTCGACTTCGGGTGCGTCTGGGTCAACACCCACATCCCCCTGGTGGCGGAGATGCCCCACGGCGGCTTCAAGCACTCGGGGTACGGAAAGGACCTGTCCGACTACGGATTCGAGGACTACACGCGCATCAAGCACGTGATGAGCTACATCGGCGGCTGACCATGCCGAGTGGGACCACGACCGGAAGCAAGGAGCCGAGATGATCGTCGGAGTGCCGGGGGAGGTCAAGGACAGCGAGTACCGGGTGGCCATCACCCCGGCCGGGGCGAGGGAGCTGACTGCGGCCGGTCACACCGTCCTCGTGGAGCAGGGAGCCGGGGTGGGCTCATCGATCAGCGACGACGAGTTCACCGCCATCGGGGCGAGGATCGTCGGCTCGCCCGAAGAGGTGTGGGCCGCCGCCGATATGGTGCTGAAGGTGAAGGAGCCGGTGCCTGAGGAGTACGGCCGGTTGGGCCTGCGAACGGGGCAGGTGCTGTTCACCTACCTGCACCTGGCCGCGTCCCGGTCGTGCACCGAGGCGCTCATGGCCGCGGGCAACACGGCGATCGCCTACGAGACGGTCCGGCTGTCGGACGGGTCCCTCCCGCTGCTCACCCCGATGAGCGAGGTGGCGGGGCGGATGGCCCCGCTCATGGGCGCCCACCACCTCATGCGTCCCGAAGGGGGTCGGGGGGTGCTGGTGTGCGGGGTGCCCGGCGTGCGGTGCGCCAAGGTGGTCATCCTGGGCGCCGGCGTGGCCGGTATGGCCGCCGCCACCCTGGCGGTCGGCATGCATGCCGACGTGTACATCCTCGACCGGAACCTCGAGCGCCTGCGCCAGGTGGACCACCACTTCCGTGGCGCCCTCGAGACGGTGGCGTCGAGCACCCACGCCATCGAGGAGACCTGCGTCGACGCCGACATCGTGATAGGGGCCGTCCTGGTGGTCGGGGCCAAGGCCCCGACCCTGGTCACCGACGACCTCGTCGCCCGGATGCGGCCGGGCTCGGTGCTGGTCGACATCTCGGTGGATCAGGGAGGCTGCTTCGAGTCGACCCGGCCGACCACCCACTCCCATCCGACTTACGAGGTGCACGGCTCGCGCTTCTACTGCGTGTCCAACATGCCCGGTGCCGTCCCCCACTCGTCCACCCATGCGCTGGCCAATGCCACCCTGCCCTATGCGCAGGAGATCGCCGCCCGTGGGTGGCGGGACGCGGCTCGGGCCGATCCCGCCCTGGCCGAGGGGGTCAACGTGGTTGAGGGTGCTGTGGTCTACGAGCCGGTGGCGGCCGCCCACGGCCTGGCCTGGACCCCGCTCGCCGGGTTGCTCGGCTGACCGGGGCGGCGTCCGTCCCGGCCGACCAGGTGGTGCGGGTGGGACAGGCCGGTTCCCGTTCGGCGAGACTCGGTCCACCCGCCACCCTGGCGCCACCATGAGGAGAGGGCTGTGAACCGAATCGGGGACTCAGAGCAAGGAGCCGCGGCCCGGACCTCTCCGGTGTTCGACCCGGCCACCGGAGAGCAGACCGGGGAGGTGGTGCTGGCCTCCCCGGGAGACGTCGACGCGGCGGTGACGGCGTCACGGGATGCCGCCCGGGAGTGGCAGGACACTTCCCTGTCGGCCCGCACACGGGTCCTGTTCGCATTTCGGGAACTGGCCGAGCGCCACCGCGACGATCTCGCCCGTTTGATCACATCGGAGCACGGCAAGGTACTCGAGGACGCACGCGGCGAGGTGGCCCGGGGCATCGAGGTGGTCGAGTTCGCCTGCGGCATCTCCCACCTCCTCAAGGGCGAATTCTCCGAGGACGTGTCGAGCGGTGTCGACGCATCGTCGGTACGGCAACCGCTCGGTGTCGTCGTCGGGATCACTCCGTTCAATTTCCCGGTGATGGTCCCGATGTGGATGTACCCGCTGTCCATCGCCTGTGGCAACGCCTTCATCCTCAAGCCCTCCGAGCGGGACCCGTCACCGTCCCTGCTGGTCGCCGACCTCTGGCGCCAGGCCGGTCTGCCCGAGGGGGTCTTCACCGTGGTGCACGGTGACTCGGTGGCCGTCGACGCTCTGATCGACCACCCCGGCGTCGACGGCATCTCTTTCGTGGGCTCGACGCCGGTGGCCCGCCGGGTGTTCGACCGGGCCAGCGCGGCCGGCAAGCGCGCCCAGGCGCTCGGTGGGGCCAAGAACCACGCCGTCGTGATGCCCGACGCCGAACTCGATGCCGCCGCCGACGCCCTGACCGCGGCGGGCTACGGCTCGGCCGGCGAGCGGTGCATGGCCGTCTCCGCGGTGGTGGCGGTGGGCGACGGCGACCCCTTGATCGGTGCCCTCGGACCGCGGGCGGCGGCCCTCACCGTCGGGCCCGGCACCGACCCCGCCTCGGACATGGGACCGTTGATCACCGCCGCCCATCGCGACCGGGTGGCCGGCTACCTGGCCTCGGCCGAGGCCGAGGGCGCCGAGGTGGTGGTGGACGGTCGGCAGGTCGAGGTGGGCGGAGCCGAGCGCGGGTTCTTCCTCGGCCCCAGCCTCGTCGACCGGGTGGCGCCCTCCATGCAGGTCTACCGCGACGAGATCTTCGGCCCGGTGCTGTCGGTCCTCCGGGTGGACGACCTCGACCAGGCCATCGCCCTCGTCAACGCCAACCCGTTCGGCAACGGCACGGCCATCTTCACCCGTGACGGCTACGCCGCCCGGCGGTTCCGCCGTGAGGTCCACGTGGGCATGGTCGGGATCAATGTGGCCATCCCGGTACCCATGGCCTACTACTCGTTCGGGGGATGGAAGCAGTCGCTGTTCGGTGACGCCCACGTCCACGGCATGGAGGGCATCCGCTTCAACACCCGTCTCAAGTCGGTCACCACTCGATGGCCCGAGACGAGCGGGACGCCCCGGAGCGGCCCCGTCGGGCTACATTTCCCGTCCGGGGACGAACGGTGACCGGCCTCACCGTGCGGCCCGGGCCATGGGCGCCCGATCGGGCGACCGGACCCGAGGGAGGGCACTGCGATGCAGGTTGACAGCGGGGGTGTGGACATCCACGTCGAGGTCACCGGGGTCGGTCGCCCGGTCGTCCTCCTGCACGGCTTCCCCGACTCCGGCCGGCTGTGGCGCAACCAGGTCGGGCCGTTGGCCTCGGCCGGATTCCGGGTGGTCGTGCCCGACCTGCGCGGCTATGGCGCGTCCGGCCGGCCGCCAGGCGTCGACGACTACTCGCTGTTGTTGCTGGCCGGCGACGTCCTGGCCGTTCTCGACCAGCTCGGTCTCGAACGGGCGCACGTGGTGGGCCACGACTGGGGTGCGGCCGTGGCCTGGGGGCTGGGATCCCTCGTGCCGGACCGGGTCGACCACCTCGCCGTCCTCTCCGTCGGCCACCCGTCGGCCTTTCGCAACGCCGGCATGACACAGCTCGAGAAGTCCTGGTACATGTTCCTGTTCCAATTCGAAGGCGTGGCCGAACGGTGGCTCTCCGCCGACGGGTGGGCCAACTTTCGCGCCTGGTCGCGTCATCCCGATGCCGATGCAGTGATCGCCGAGCTCGAGGCCAACGGGTCGCTGACGCCGGGTCTCAACTGGTACCGGGCCAACGTCCCCCCGCACGCCTGGACCGATCCGCCGCTCGAGCTCCCGCCGGTCCAGGCACCCACCATGGGGGTGTGGAGCACGGGGGACTTCGCCCTCACCGAGCATCAGATGACCGACTCTTCCGAGCACGTGGCCGGGCCATGGCGCTACGAGCGGCTCGAAGGCCCGGGGCACTGGATGCCGATCGACGCGCCCGACCGGGTGACCGGTCTGCTGCTCGATTTCCTCCCCGCCTAAGGGAGCATGCTCCGGGCCACGGCGGCGATGCCCTGCCCCCACCCGGCGATCTGGTTGCCGGGCAGGTAGGCCCGGCCGTTGGCCCGATGGTCGTCGGCCGGTGAGCCGAGGAAGCGCTCCTGCCCGTCCGGGCCGATGAAGTAGACGAACGAGGAGTGGACGACGTCGGTGTTGGGGTAAGGTGCGTCCACCGACACTCCATAGTTGCCCCAGACGGTCTTGAGGTCGCTGACCGGGCCGGTGAGGAAGTGCCAGGACGGGATGGAGCCCAGCTGGTGCTCGTCGGTGAACGAGGCCACGTCGGCGACCGTGGCGTGGAAGGGGTTCACGTTCACGGCCAGGAAGACGACGTGTGAAGCCCTGGAGCCGAGGTCGTGATAGGCGTCGATGAACTCCTGGGAGATGATCGGGCAGATGTCGGTGCAGTGCGAGTCCATGAACTCGACAACCTGAACGCGGCCGACGAAGTCCGAACGCGACAGCACCTTCCCGTTCTGGTCGGTCAGGATGAAGTCTGGCGCCGGCTGGGCCGGGAGCGGCGACAAGCGCATCAGGCTGGCGAGCGGCGCCGAGACGGCCGCCGGTATGCCCGTGACCCGAGCCGGCTGGACCGGTGGGCCGGAGCGCCGGGCGATCCGGAGGGCGAGGAGCCCGCCGACGAGGACCACCAGAGCGAGGACGAGGATGGTCATTCGGCCCCCGCGTCTGGGGTGTGTCCGGGTCGCGACGTCGCCTGCCACCGGCACGAACCTACTGTGGCCACCGGCCGTGGCCACCGTCGCCGGGTGTCCGGGATCAGTTCACCTGGCGATCGCGACCTTCCCAATAGGGGGCACGCAGCCTGAACTTCTGGAGCTTCCCGGTGGCCGTCCTCGGCAGCTCCTCCCGGAACTCGACCCGTTTGGGGCACTTGTACCCGGCCAGGGCCTGTCGGCAGTGGTCGGAGACGCTCCGCTCGCTGAGCCGGCTCCCCGCCGCCGGGACCACCAGGGCCACGACCATCTCCCCCCACGTGTCATCGGGGATGCCGATGACCGCCACCTCGGCCACTCCCTCCAACGAGAAGATGGCGTCCTCGACCTCGATCGAGGAGACGTTCTCCCCGCCGGAGATGATGACGTCCTTCTTGCGGTCCAGGATGCTCAGGTGGCCCTCGTCGTCGAGCATCCCGCCGTCGCCGGTGTGGAACCACCCGCCCTCCAGCGCGGCCTTGGTCTCCTCGGGCTGGTTCCAGTACCCCTCCATCACCGTGTTGCTGCGGGCCAGCACCTCCCCCTCGGGGTCCACCCGGAGCTCGGTCCCGACCGCCGGCGCACCGGCCCGCATGAGCTTGCGGGCCCGGTCGGCGGACGGATGCCCGTCCCACTCGGCCCGGCGGCGGTTGATGGTGAGCAGCGGGGAGGTCTCGGTCAACCCGTAGATCTGGGCGAACTCCCACCCGAGCTCGGACTCGACACGCTCGATGGTCCGGCTGGGAGGAGGGGCTCCGGCCACCACCACCCGGGTACGGTGGCGTCCCGGTGGTGGTCCCGGCCAGTCCGGTCAGCGCGTCGAGCACGGCGTTGACCACTGCCGGCGCCGCGCACATGAGGCTCACGCCATGCCGATCGACTCTCCGGAGGATCTCGGTCCCGTCGACCTTGCGCAGCGCCACCTGTGGGCACCCCATGGCCGTCGTCGCCCACGGCATCCCCCAGCCGTTGGCGTGGAACATCGGGAGGGTGTGGAGGTAGACGTCCCGGTCGGAGACCTCGACGTGCCAGCCGAACACGGCGGCGTTGACCCAGCAATTGCGGTGGGTGAGCTGCACCCCCTTGGGCCGGGCGGTGGTGCCCGAGGTGTAGTTGATGGTGGCGGTGGCCTGTTCGTCGGCCGGCCAGGGCCGGGGTGCGTCGCCGTCGCCGGGGAAGAGGCGGTCGTCGGTCTCCGTCCCGAGCACGAACCGGTGCGGGCGCGTCCACCGAGGACAGGTCGGCGTCGAGCTCCGGGTCGACCATGAGCACCGAGGCCCCCGAGTGCTCGACGATGAACCCGACCTCGGCCGCGCCCAGGCGGAAGTTGACCGGGACGAGGATCCGGCCCCAGCCGCACACGCCGTAGAACGCGGTCAACAGGCGCGAGCTGTTGTGGGAGACGATGGCCACCCGTTCGCCCGGGCCCACGCCCAGCCGGTCGAGCCCAACCGCCTGGGACCGCGCCCTGGCCGCCAGCTCGGCGAAGGTGAGGTCTGCCCAGGGCCCCGCCGGTTGGTTGGGCTCGTCGATCAGTCCCACCCGGTCCGGGAAGGCGACCGCGGCCCGGTCCAGGAAATCACGGACGTTGAACTGGACGATCATGAGTCCCCCTCCGGCCCCGGTGTGCGCCCATTGAATCAAATCGCCGTCGCCGGTGCGGGCCGGCCGGCCTCGCTAGTCTGCGCCCGGTGATCCCCCGCGTGGCCATCGGCCCTTCGCCGGCCCCGTTCGCCGCCCGCGCCGTGGCGGCCGGCGGAGGATCGGTCGTCGACGTCACCGACCATCCCGACGCCCTGGTCTGGCTCGACGCCCACGATCCGACCGGCATCACCGACGCCCTGGCCGTGGCCCCGGGCATCGGGTGGGTGCAGCTGCCCATGGCCGGCGTCGAGCGGGTGGTCGACCGGGGGGTCCTCGATCACGAGCGCGTCTGGACCTGTGCCAAGGGCTCCTACGCCGAGCCGGTGGCCGAGCACGCCCTCGCCCTGGTGCTGGCCGGCCTCCGCCACCTTCCCGAGCGGGTGGCGGCGAGATCATGGGGTGCACCCGCCGGGACCAGCCTCTGCGGGCAGCGGGTGACCATCCTCGGGGGCGGGGGCATCGCCGTAGCCCTGCTCCGAACTGCTCGCTCCCTTCCGGGTGGAGACGACGGTGGTGCGACGACGGTCCGACCCGGTGCCCGGCGCCTCGGCCACGGTCGGGGTCTCCGCCCTCGATGACGTGCTCCCCGGCTCGCTGGCTGTGGTCCTCGCCCTGGCCCTGACCCCCGCAGACCCGGGGGATCATCTCGGCGCCGGAGTTGGCGCTCATGGACGAGCGAGCCTGGTTGGTCAACGTGGCCCGCGGCGCCCACGTGGACACGGGGGCCCTGGTCGCCGCCCTCACCGACGGGTCCATTGCCGGGGCGGCGCTGGACGTGACCGACCCCGAACCGCTTCCGGACGGCCATCCCCTCTGGGGCCGGCCCAACTGCATCGTCACCCCCCACACCGCCGACACCATCGAGATGGTGCTGCCCCTGCTGGCCGAGCGGATCCGGGTGAACGTCGAGCGCCTGGCGGCCGGCCGCGATCTGGTCGGGCGGGTCGACCCCGACGCCGGCTATTGAGGGCCGCCGGCCTGCGGCGGTGACATCGGAGTCGTCACCGGCCCGCCAGGCCCCGGTGTCACACCCGGCGGCGATCCTGTGGCCATGGAACCCGCGGCCGCCGCGCCAACCCCAGGAGGTCCGACCGTGCCACCCTTCGCCACCCTGCCCGCCGTCCCCGTGGCGGTACCAGTCGACCCGACCGGGCCCGACGCCAGACGGAACCGGCTCGCTCACCATCGACTGCGCCGACTGCAGCCACCGCCACACGTCGGTCTGCGATGACTGCGTGGTCTCCTTCATCGTCGGTCGCCAACCCGAGGACGCCGTGGTCGTGGACGCCGTGGAGGCCCGGGCCGTCCGCCTGCTCGAGCGGGCCGGCCTGGTCCCGGGCGTGCGCCATTCGAAGCGGGTGGGCTGACGAGCCGCACGATCGGGGGTTTGAGGCGCTCGTACTCGGGCGCTCCCCGTCGTGCCACCATGGAGCGTGTCCCCATCCGCGGCCCCCGGCACTCGAGGACCCGCACCGGAGCTGGCTGCCGCCCCGCTCACCCCGGCGCTGGTCGATCTCGGCCACCAGTCCGGACTGGCCGCGGTCGGTGTCACCGGGATCGGTGTCTTCGCCGAGACGCGCCGGGCCCTGGTCGACCGGAAGCAGCGGGGCCTGGCGGCGGGGATGCAATTCACCTACCGCAACCCCGAGCGTTCGACGGACCCGGCCCGCATCCTTCCCGGGGCGAGGTCCCTGGTCGTCGGGGCCTGGGACTACGCCCATCAGGAAGCCGAGCCGGAGCTGCCTCGACCCGACCGCTCGGGTGCGACCCCCCGGTCCGGCGAGGGCCCGCAGGGCCGGGTGGCCCGCTACGCGCGCCAGGACCACTACGCCTCGCTCCGGGCCGGCGCTGACCGCCGTGGCCGAGCACGTGCGGTCCCTGGGTTGGCGGGCCGCGTGGTGTGCGACGACAACGCGTTGGTCGACCGGGCCGCGGCCCATCGGGCCGGCCTCGGCTGGTACGGCAAGAACTCGCTGTTCTTCCTCGACGGCCGGGGCTCCTGGTTCGTCCTCGGCGCGGTGGTCACCGACGCCCTTCTCGAGCCGACCACCGGTTCCGACCCTCCACCCCACGGGAGCGGATGCGGCAGCTGCACGCGTTGCGCATCCGCCTGCCCGACCGGTGCGCTCTGGCCGAACCAGGGGTGGTCGATGCCCGGCGCTGCCTGGCCTGGCTGGTGCAGGCGCCCGGTTCCTTCCCCGAGGAGTACCGGAAAGCCCTCGGAGACCGGCTGTACGGCTGTGACGAGTGCCAGCAGGTCTGCCCGGTCAACCGGCTCGCCGATCGCAGGCACCGCGCCGATCGGGGCCCGAGCCCGACGAGCAGCCCGGCGTCGACCTCCTCGCCCTGCTGGCCGCCCCCGACGACGAGCTGATGGCCGCCCACGGTCGCTGGTACATCGCCCGACCGTGACCCGCGCTACCTGCGGCGCAACGCGCTCGTCGTGCTCGGCAATGTCGGTGACGGCCGCGACGCGGCCGACCGAGGCGACGCTGCGGCACTGGCTCGGTGTGCGACGACCCGATGCTCGTCGAGCACGCCCGGTGGGCGGCCGGTGAGCTCGACCGTCACGATCTCGTGGAACGGGCCGGGTGACCCACCTGCTGGTCACCAATGACTTCCCGCCCAAGATCGGTGGGATCCAGGCCTACCTCTGGGAGCTGTGGCGGCGCATGGACCCCGATACCTATCGCCGTGCTGACCGCCCGCTCCCACCCGGACGCGGCGGCGTTCGATGGCGAGCAGGCGTCCCGGGGCATCCGCATCGAGCGGGTTCCGAGCACGGGTGCTCGTGCCCACGCCCCACCTGGTGCGTCGCATCCGGGCGTCGGCTCAGCGGATCGGGGCCGACCTGGTGCTGATCGACCCGGCCTTCCCGCTCGGTCTGGTCGGACCCAAGCTCGGCCTGCCCTACGGGGTGGTGCTGCACGGTGCCGAAGTGGCCATGCCCGGCCGGCTGCCGGTCGCCCGCCGGATCCTCGCCCGGGTGCTGCGAAACGAGCGCGGTGGCGGTGCTCCGCCGGCGGCTACCCGGCGGCCGAGGCGGCGCGCGCGCTACGGCGCGCACGGCGATGCCGCCGGTCGTCGAGATCCCTCCCGGGGTCGACCTCGACCGGTTCCGTCCCCTGTCGGCCGGGGAGCGGGCCGCGGCCCGGGCCGACCTCGGCCTCCCCGCCGACGGTCCGCTGGTGGTGAGCGTGAGCCGGCTGGTGCCGCGCAAAGGGATGGACGTGCTCATCGACGCCGCGGTGCGCCTGCGGTCCGACTGGCCCGACCTCACCGTGGCCATCGCCGGTCAGGGCCGCGACGGGGACCGCCTGGCCGGGAGGGTGGCCGAGCACTCGGCCCCGGTCCGCCTCCTCGGGTGGGTGGCCGACGCCGACCTCCCCCGCCTGGTCGGTGCGGCCGACGTGTTCGTGATGCTCTGTCGCAACCGATGGCTGGGCCTCGAGCAGGAGGGTTTCGGGATCGTCTTCCTCGAGGCGGCGGCAGCCGGCATTCCCCAGGTGGCCGGGGCCTCCGGTGGTGCGTCCGAGGCGGTCGAGCACGAGCGGACCGGTCTGGTCATCCGGCGCCCGACAGACGCCGGTGCCGCGGTCCCGTGCGATCAGCCCGGTTGCTCGACGATCGCGGAGCTGCACTCGAAGATGGGCGCCGCGTCCCGGCAGCGGGTCGAGGCATCCTTCGACTATGACAGACTCGCCCCTAGGCTGGCTTCGGCCCTGGCCAACATGGGAGGCTGAAGGTTCTGCCCGGCCAGAACCACCGAGTTGAGGAGGAGGCCACATCGTGGCGGAACAAGCCACTGAGCGCATGGTGGTGTCGGCCACGCCGGCGCGGTGCTTCGAGGTCAGCTCCGACATCGGTGCCTACCCCCAATGGGCGGCGGACATCAAAGAAGTCACCATCGACGAGCGTGACGAGGAGGGCCGTCCCGAGCTGGTCACCTTCCGGGCGGCGGCGTTCGGCCGCAGCACCAGCTACACCCTGGCCTACGACTACAGCGAGGCGCCCAAGGTGCTGTCCTGGGTGCAGACGCGGGGCGACATCACCTCCAAGCTCGATGGCCGGTACGTCTTCGAGCCCAACGGTGACGGCGGGACCGAGGTCACCTACCACCTCGAGGTCGAGATGAAGGTGCCGTTGCCGGGCTTCATCAAGATGCGGGCCCAGAGCCGCATCATGTCCATCGCCCTGCGCGAGCTCAAGGCTCGGGTCGAATCGACGGCGTGACCGGACGGCCGGCGGGACCGGCGCCGGCGCCCGCGCCGGCGGCATGAAGGTCGGCATCACCCTCCCTCAGTTCCGCCACGAGGCCGACAGCGCACTGGCCGCGCGCCCGCCAGGCCGAGCGGCTGGGCCTCGACGGTGTCTTCTGTTTCGACCACCTCTGGCCGATCGGCCAGCCCGATCGGCCCGCCCTCTCGCTCGGGCCCGCTGCTCGGCGCCCTGGCCGCGGTGACCACCACCATCCGGCTCGGCACGCTGGTGGCCCGGGTCGGCGTCCTCCCCGACGACGTGTTGGTGTCGGTGCTCTCCAGCCTGTCGGCCATCAGCGGCGGGCGCTTGATCGCCGGCTTGGGCACCGGTGACCATCTGAGCCGGGCCGAGAACCAGGCCTTCGGCCTCCCGTTCGAACCGGCCGACCAGCGACGGGCCCGCATGGCGGCGGTGGCCGCGGCCGTCGGCGGGCTGGGGATCCCGGTCTGGATCGGGGGCGGGGCCCCCAAGACGCTGGAGGTGGCCCGACGGGTCGGGGCCGCCGCCAACCTGTGGGAGGTGGAGCCCAGCCAGGTGGCCGAGCTCACTGCGGTGGGGATGGAGGTCACCTGGGGTGGGCCCGTCGGCGGGACGGTGGACGAGGTGGCCGGGCGCCTCGAGGAGGTGGCCGGGGCCGGGGCGTCGTGGGCCGTGTGCGGCTGGCCCGAGTCGCTCGAGGTCGTCGCCGAGGCCGCCGCCGTGGTGCGCCACCGGTCCTGACCCGCGGTCCACGGGCGGGCCGGCGGGCGGTCCACCCGGGTCGTCGACGGTGTCCGGTGGGCGGGTGGTCCCGCAGTAACCTCGGCCCATGGAGTTCCGTCGGATCAACGGCCTGCCGCCCTACGTCTTCGGCACCATCAACGACTTGAAGGCCACGGCCCGGCGCGAGGGCCGGGACGTCATCGACCTCGGCTTCGGCAACCCCGACCTGCCCTCCCCGGACGTGGCCGTGGAGAAGCTGGCCGAAGCCGTCCACAATCCGCGCAACCACCGGTACTCGGCCAGCCGCGGCATCCCGAAGATCCGCCGAGCCGTCTGCGACCTCTACCTGCGCAAGTTCGAGGTCGAGCTGGACCCGGACTCGGAGGTGGTCACGACCATCGGAGCCAAGGAGGGCCTGTCCCATCTCATGTGGGTGTTGGTCGGGCCGGGCGACACCGCCCTGGTGCCCGCCCCCTCCTACCCCATCCACATCTACGCCCCGCTGTTCGCCGGGGCCGATGTGCGCCACGTCCGGCTCGACGCCCCCGGCTCGGCCGACAGCGGGAGCCCGGGCGAGGCGTTCTTCGGCAATCTGATGGAGGCGTGGGAGTCGGCCTGGCCCAAGCCCCGGCTGGTCGTGCTGTCCTTCCCGCACAACCCGACCACCGAGTGCGTGGACCTCGACTGGATGGCCCGGCTCGTCGAGTTCGCCCGCGAGCACGAGATCGTGCTGGTGCACGACTTCGCCTACGCCGACATCGCCTTCGACGGCTACACGCCGCCGTCGATCCTCCAGGTACCCGGGGCGAAGGACGTGGCCGTCGAGCTCTACACCTTGACCAAGTCCTTCTCCATGGCCGGGTGGCGGGTCGGGTTCCTGGTCGGGAACGCCGCCATCGTGCAAGCCCTGACCAAGCTCAAGAGCTACCTCGACTACGGGACCTTCCAGCCCATCCAGATCGCGGCCATCGTGGCCATGAACGAAGCCCCCGACTACCCGAAGCTGATCAACGAGTGCTACCAAGCGCGTCGCGACGCGCTGTGCGACGGGCTCAACCGCATCGGCTGGGAGATCACCCCGCCGCGGGGGACCATGTTCGTGTGGGCCCCCATCCCCGAGCCCTACCGGGAGATGGGATCGCTCGAGTTCTCCAAGTTCCTGGTGAACGAAGCGAGCGTCGCCACCTCGCCCGGCGTCGGGTTCGGGCCCGGGGGCGATGACCACGTGCGGTTCGCGCTCATCGAGAACGAGCAGCGCATCGGCCAAGGGGTGCGCAGCCTGCGCAAGGCGCTGGTCAAGCTGCGCTGACGGCTCGGCGGGCGGGAACCGGCCAGCCTGGGCTCAGGGCCACCCCGCCCCGCCGACCTCGACCCGGGCCTGCTCGATGCGGCCGGCCCGGGTGGTGCTCGCCACCGACTCGGTGCTGGTCGGCGCGGTCATCATGTAGAGGGTGCGGCGGTCGGCGCCACCGAGCATGCAGGCGAAGCAGGTCTGGGTGGTCCGAACCCGGCTCACGATCTCACCTCCCTCGGCCACGAGCAGGCACTCGGGTGCGATGGCGTTGGCCACCCAGACCCGGCCCTCGGCGTCGAGGCAGATGCCGTCCGGTGTGACCCACCGGAGGGACGCCCACCTCCGCCGCCCTGACAGTCCCCCGTCGTCGGTCCACGTCGAAGGCGGTGAGCTGGCCGGCCAGGGTCTCGGCGATGATCATGCACCTTGCCGTCGGGGGTGATCACCGTCCCGTTGGGGAACGAGAGCCCGTCGGCCGCCACGCTGGGCCGACCCGTCGGGGTCGACCCGGACCACGGCGGCGGTGGGGGGGCCGGGGGGTTCCATCAGGGCCCGCTCGCCCTTCTCCTCGATCACGCCGTGGAGGTCGAAGCCGAAATTGCCGACGTAGGCCCGTCCGGCCGCGTCGACCACCATGTCGTTGCCGTAGAAGGTGGCGGTGGGGTTGAGATCGCCGTGCAGCGCCAGTGTCCCGTCGGCCTCGAGGCGCAGCACGGTGCGCGGCTTGCGGGCCACGACCAGCAGGCGGCCGTCGGGCAGCCAACCGAGCCCGGCCGGCTCACCGGGGACCTCGACCTCGACGCGGCTGTCAGCCGCCTCGTCGGCGGAGCACACCGTGCTGGAGTAGAAGTCCACGTACCAGAGCCGCCCGTCGTGCCAGCGCGGGCACTCCCCGAAGAAGAGCCCGTCCATGAACGGGCGGCTCTCCACACCGGTCTCGTCGGTCATGCGATCCTCCGGGCGAGCGACGACAGGTCGGTGGCGACGTAGCCCCGCCGGCAGAAGGCGATGACGGCGTCGGCCACCCGGTCGGCGTCGGCCCCCTGCTCGAGGACGAGCACCCGGGCCAGGTGCCCGGTGACCCCGCTGATGGCGGTGGCCAGGACGACCGGGTCCTCACCCCGAAGCAGCCCGGCGGTGATGCCCGCGCCGACATGGGGGAGGGCGTCGGCCACCATCTGCTGGTCGCCCTGGCGCACGATGGGGGCGAACCGCTCGTCCGTGCGGGCCAGCTCCATCAGCGCGAACAGGTGGCGGTGCTCCGACAGCCAGTGGAACGTGGCCCGGATCCCTCGCTCGATGCGCCGGGCCGGATCGTGCTCGTCGGCAATGGCCTCCCGCTGGGCCAGCCGCATGGATCGGAGTGCGTCGGAGAGCACCTCGCTCATCAGCTCGTCCTTGGAACCGAAGTACCAGTAGAAGACGCCCTTGCCCACGCCGAGACCGGTCACGATGCTGTCCACCGAGGTGGTGTGGTACCCGTCGGCTGCGAACGTGCGGGCGGCGTAGTCCATGAGCTCACGCCGGCGCCTGGCGCCTTTCGGTGTCAGTCGGCGTGGCATCCGCTAGACGCTACGGTCGTACCGGGTCCCGGTCAATCAACGTTGCC
Source organism: uncultured Acidimicrobiales bacterium (assembly GCA_963727075.1). Classification (GTDB taxonomy): domain Bacteria; phylum Actinomycetota; class Acidimicrobiia; order Acidimicrobiales; family RAAP-2; genus Bog-756. The sequence goes on along the minus strand of CAVSET010000001.1, from coordinate 39,325 downwards.
GGCACCCGGCACACCGGGTCGTCGAGGCCCGGGGCGGCCGGCTCGACGTCGGGGCACGACCACCTCGGCGGCGTCGAACGAGGCGCGCATCTGGGCCGCCGACGAGGAGAACAGGGCCCGCCGGGGCAGGCCCAGTGACCGCAACTCATCGGCCATCGGATGGTCCCCGAGGGTCAGCCTGGCGCCGCCGAGGTGGCCACCGGTGCCCTCGGCCGAGGTCCTCCAGGTGGTGCGGCGCAGCACACCGTCGGCAAAGGAATAGGTGGGGGGCGCCGCAGCCGGCAGCCGGAGCCGCCCGCCGGACGCCACCGACAGGGTGAGGACGTGGGTGCCCCCGTCGACCAGCCGCGCCGACATCCCCGTCCCGGGCCCGGCCCGGCCCGGCCCGGGCTCGTCGATCTCGATCGAGGTGATCCACTTGGGGAACCCCCAGATGTCCCGTCCGGCGCCGCAGCTGAAGGCGCGGTCGACCGGGAGCCGGTGGATGTAGACGCCGATGGCTCCGTTGGCGACCTCACGGAGGCGCTGGGCCGGCGAGGCGTCCGGTGGTGCGTCGTGCGGTCGCACCACGAAGCTGACGGCCACCTCGTGGTAGGGATCGAGGTCGGTGTCGTCGTACCGGCACACGGCCAGGGCCATCAGGGCCCGACCCGGCACCGGCCCGGTGGCCTCGAGCCCGGTGGGGTCGACGATGCGCTGGGCGGCCACCATCGGCACCAGGTACTGCACGCTCCACTGCCGCGGCCCGGCGTACCTCGACCGGGACGCGCACGCCGGTCGCCCGAGGATGGTCCAGGAGACGCGGCTCCCGGGGGGGAGCCCGGGCCGGGGCCCGGCGCTCCACCGGTCGCCGGGTCGGAAGCGGTCTCGGGTCGGGTCACCACGAGTGCAGTACATCACAGGCGGAGATACCGTTGCCCGTGGCCTATTGGGTGTTCAAGGTACTGCTGAGCCCGATCTTCTTCCTGCTCTGGCGGGTCAGGGTCGAAGGCCGGGAGCATGTGCCCGACGCACGGACCGGCGGTGCTGGCCGCCAACCACCAGTCCTTCTGTGACTCCTTCTTCCTGCCCCTCGTCCTCCGCCGGCGGCTGACCTATGTGGCGAAGGCCGAGTACTTCGACAACTGGAAGACGGCCTGGTTCTTCCGGGCCGCCGGGCAGATCCCCATGAACCGGGACGGCGGGGACGCGTCCCAGCGAGCGCTCGACACGGCCACCCAGGTTCTCGACGCCGGGGACCTCCTCGGCATCTATCCCGAGGGGACCCGGGCACCCGACCACCGCCTCCACCGGGGCCACACCGGCGTGGCCCGGCTCTCGCTCCGTTGCGACGTGCCCGTCATTCCCGGTCGGCATCGTGGGCACCCGCGCCGTCCAGCCCCCGGGGAGCAATCTGATGCGCCCGTTCCACGCCGTCACCGTCCGGTTCGGTCCTCCGGTCAGTTACTGGCACGACGGGGAGAAGGTCACCACCGGCCAGTGCCCGCCGGCCCGCCGCCGTCCGGACGGTCCGGAGGTCGACGGGTCGTCGGCTCAGGCCAACGAGCTCGAGCAGGCCGAGCTGCGGGACCTGACGGACGCCTTGATGACCGAGATCGCCCGGCTGTCCGGACAGGAGTACGTGGACCGCTATGCCAGCCGGGCGCGTCCGGCCTGAACCCCCAGGCCGTAACCGCCCGGAAACAAAGCGGACATAGTCGGCGCCTAGCGTGATGACGTGCATAACTACCTGATCAGGGTGCACCTTCCGGACCGACCGGGCGCACTGGGCGCGGTGGCCAGCCGGATCGGGTCGGTGGGGGGCGACGTGATCTCGATCGACATCCTCCAGCGCGAGCACGGGGTGGTGGTGGACGAGCTCGGGGTAAGCCTGCCCGGTGACGGCCTCATCGACCTGTTACGGGACGAGATCCTGGAGGTCGACGGCGTCTCCATCGAGTCGGTGCGCCCCGTCGAGGGCGACCTGCCCGACCGCCACGCCGAGCTGCTCGACGTGGCCACTGATCTGTTCCGGCAGCGCTCGGCGGCCGAGCTGCTCGACCGTCTGGCCGAACGGGCCCGGGTCAGCCTGGCCGCTGGCTTTGCCGCGGTGCTCGACACCGACGAGTTCCGGGTGGTCGCCTGCGAGGGGGACGCGCCTGACTTCGATCGCCTCAACGCTCTGGCCCGCCAGGCCCTGAGCCCTCCGCCCTATCCGGCTGACCCGGTGGCCGCCGAGGCCGGTGTGGCCACCGCCTACATGGTCCAGGCCGACCTGGTCCTGGTGGTCGGCCGCCAACACCCGGTCCTCCGTGACCGCGAGCGCCGGTGGGTCTCGATCCTGGCGGAGATCGCCGACCACGGGTGGCAGGACCTGACCTGACTCTCAGCGGCTCCAGTGCCGGGACCGGTCGACGGCCCGCTCCCAGGCCTGATGGCCCGCCTCGGCCTCCTCGAGGGTCGACCGGGGGCCGAACGCCTCGCCCTCGACCCAGAGCGCGGCCAGCTCGTCGGGCGATCCCCACACGCCCTCGGCCAGGCCGGCCAAGGTGGCCGCCCCGATGGCAGTGGTCTCCACCGACCGGGGCCGCACCACCGGAAGGCGCGACTGGTCGGCCAGCAATTGCAGCAGCAGGGCCATGACCGACGCGCCCCCGTCGACCCGCAGCAGCGACGGCGCCGTGGCCGTGGTGGCCATGGCGTCGACCACGTCGCGGACCTGGTAGCTCATGGCCTCCACCAGCGCCCGGGCCAGGTGGGCCCGCCCAGTGCCGCGGCTCAGCCCGACGATGGTGCCCCGCGCCTCGGGGTCCCAGTGCGGGCTGCCGAGCCCGGTGAAGGCCGGGACCATCATCACCCCGTCACTCGAGTCCACCGACCGGGCCAGCGGTTCGGTCTCGGCCGCCTCGCCGATGATGCCGAGCTCGTCGCGCAGCCACTGCACGCCCGCCCCGGACGCGAAGACCGAGCCCTCGAGGGCGTACGAGACGGGGGACCGGTCCGGGTCGTCGCCGCCGGCCTCAATGGCGGTGTCCCCGGCGTCGCCGAGGTCCCACGCCACGGTGGTGATGAGACCGTCCACCGGTGGCGGGCACACCGGCCCGGCGTTCATGAGGACGAAGCTGCCGGTGCCGAAGGTCACCTTGGTCATGCCGGGACTGAAGCAGGCCTGCCCGAACAGGGCGGCGTGCTGGTCCCCGGCCATCCCGCCGATGGGCACGTCCCGCAGGGGCGAGTCGGTCCCGAGGGCGGTCGGGGACACCCGACCGAAGCGACCACAGGACGGGTGCACCTCGGGCGAGCGTCCCGTCGGGTATGTCGAAGAGCTCGCACAGCTCCTCGGACCACCGTCGCGCCACGATGTCGAAGAGGAGGGTGCGCGATGCGTTGCTGGGGTCGGTGGCGAACACGCCCCCGCCGGTGCCGCCGGTCAGGTTCCACAACACCCAGGAGTCGACCGTGGCGAGGGCCAGGTCGGAACGGGGTGCCAGCCCACCCTGGCGCAAGAGCCACTGCATCTTGGTGGCCGAGAAGTAGGGATCGAGGACGAGGCCGGTCCGTTCCCGGATCATGGGCAGGAGACCGGAGGCGCCCAGCTCCCGGCAGGCCTCCGCCGTGCGCCGGTCCTGCCACACGATGGCCCGGTGCAGGGGCCGGCCCGTGGACCGGTCCCAGGCCACCACGGTCTCCCGCTGGTTGGTGACACCGATGGCCCGGGCCACCTGATCCCGGTCGGTCAGGCGCCCGGCCACCTCCTGCAGAGTCGACCGGACCGCCCGCCAGATCTCGTCGGCGTCGTGCTCCACCCATCCGGGGCGGGGGAAGTGCTGGTCGAGCTCCCGATAGGCGACGTCGACGACCCGGACCGACTCGTCCACCACCAGGGCCCGGACCCCGGTCGTCCCGGCGTCGACGGCGATGGTCACGGGCGAGCGGGGGGCCACGAGAGGACTCTGCCATACCGGCCCGGGCGGGGCGTCTCCGTCAGGCCGGGTGGGCCGGGGCACCTGCTCGCGACACGCAATCATCTGCCATCCTTCGCGAGCACCCCCTCAACAGGGCGTTCTGCTCGGTCCGAGGGCCCGGACGGTCGAAGAATTGGTTGACAGGGGTGTAACTACGCTGCTGTAATAGACCCACTATCTCGTACCTCGGGGGAGGGTCCACCACTACATATTGTGTCTAGGCTTGGCCTCGTGATGTCGGACCGAGTGCAGCGCCGCAGTAGCGTCGCATAGGAGCCTGGGCCCGATCGGCATCACGGGACGATCGAACGCCGGTAGCCGGTGCCCCATCGGCGACGGTTCGGTAGCGCCGAGCAGCCAACCGTTCCACACCCGGATCTCCCCGAGCGACAACCAGAAAGAGGACCACCCATGGCCATCGCCCCCCAGCGCACCGGAATCGGCATCCGTCGCCACTTCACCGACCCCGACGTCCACCCCTACGACTCGGTGACGTGGGAACAGCGTGACGCCCGGATCACCAATTTCCGTGACGGGTCGGTGGCGTTCGAGCAGCTGGGCGTGGAGGTCCCCGAGAGCTGGAGCCTCAACGCCACCAACATCCTCGCCCAGAAGTACTTCCGCGGCACCCCGAACACCGACGAGCGGGAGCGGTCGCTGCGGCAGGTGGCCGACCGGGTGGTCGACACGGTGACGGCGTGGGGCATCAAGGACGGCTACTTCGCCGACGACGACGAGGCGGAGACCTTCCGGGCGGAGTTGAAGCACCTGATCATCCACCAGATGGCCGCGTTCAACTCCCCGGTGTGGTTCAACATCGGCGTCGCCGGGGTGCCCCAGCAGGGGTCGGCCTGCTTCATCCTCTCGGTCGACGACACGATGGACTCCATCCTCAACTGGTACACGGAGGAAGGGGTCATCTTCAAGGGCGGTTCGGGAGCCGGCGTGAACCTGTCGCGGATCCGGTCCTCGCACGAGCTCTTGAAGGGCGGCGGCACGGCATCGGGCCCGGTCAGCTTCATGCGAGGAGCCGACTCGTCGGCCGGCACCATCAAGTCGGGCGGCAAGACCAGGCGGGCGGCCAAGATGGTCATCCTCGACGCCGACCATCCTGACATCGAGGACTTCATCTGGTGCAAGGCCATCGAGGAGCGCAAGGCGCGGGTGCTGCGCGACGCGGGGTTCGACATGGACCTCGACGGCAAGGACTCGATCAGCCTGCAGTACCAGAACGCCAACAATTCGGTACGGGTCACCGACGAGTTCATGGACGCCGTGGTGTCAAGCGGGCAATGGGCCCTGACCGGGCGCGGTGACGGAGAGCCCGTCCGCTGGGTTCAGGCCGCCGACCTCTTCCGTCAGATCGCCAAGGCGGCGTGGGAGTGCGCCGACCCGGGCATGCAGTTCGACACCACCATCAACCGGTGGCACACCGCCTCCAACACCGGCCGGATCAACGGCTCCAATCCCTGCTCGGAGTACATGCACCTGGACAACTCGGCCTGCAACCTGGCCAGCCTCAACCTCATGAAGTTCCTCCGCGAGGACTCCTCGTTCGACGTCGAGGGGCTCCGGGCCGCCGTCGAGGTCATCTTCACCGCCCAGGAGATCATCGTGGGGAACGCCGACTATCCCACCGAGCGGATCACCGAGAACTCGAGGCGCTTCCGGGAGCTGGGCATCGGGTACGCCAACCTGGGCGCGCTCCTGATGGCCGAGGGCCTGCCCTACGACTCCGACCAGGGACGGGCCTGGGCGGCGGCCATCACCGCCCTCATGACCGGGCACGCCTACGCCACCTCGGCCCGGACCGCGGCCCGGATGGGCCCCTTCGCCGGCTACCACGAGAACGTCGAGCCGATGCTCTCGGTCCTGCGCATGCACCGCGACGCCGTCGCCGGCATCGACGAGGAGGCGGTACCGACGGACCTGCTGTGCGCCGCCCAGGAGGCCTGGGACCTGGCGGTCGAGCTCGGTGACCAGTACGGCGTGCGCAACTCGCAGGCCAGCGTGCTCGCCCCGACCGGCACCATCGGCCTGCTCATGGACTGCGACACCACCGGCGTCGAGCCCGACCTCGGCCTGGTCAAGACCAAGAAGCTGGTGGGCGGAGGCACCATGTCCATCGTCAACCAGACGGTGCCCCGGGCCCTCGGCCGGCTCGGCTACCCAGTCGACCAGGTCGACGACATCATCGCCTACATCGACGAGCACAAGACCATCGTCGGCGCCCCGCACCTGTGCGACGAGCACCTGGCTGTCTTCGCCTGCTCCATGGGGGACAACACCATTCACTATCTCGGCCATGTGCGGATGATGGGCGCGGTCCAGCCGTTCATCTCGGGGGCCATCTCGAAGACCGTCAACCTGCCCGAGGACGTGACCGTCGAGGACGTGGAGCAGCTGCACATCGATGCCTGGCGCATGGGGATCAAGGCCGTCGCCGTCTACCGCGACAACTGCAAGGTCGCCCAGCCCCTCTCGGCCACCAGCAAGGAGAACGGTGCGCTCGACGCCGAGCCGGCCGGGTCCGAGGCCGAGGCCCACGCCCGCGAGCTGGCGGACAAGATCGCCGGCCTCGAGGCCGCCCTGGCCCACGAGCAGACCCGTACTTCGGACACCGTGTTGGTCGGTGCCGTCCGCGAGCGCCTGCCCCGGCGCCGCAAGTCGTCGACCTTCGCCTTCCGGGTCGCCGACTGCGAGGGGTACGTGACCGTGGGCGAGTACGAGGACGGGCGCCCGGGCGAGGTGTTCATGAAGGTGTCCAAGCAGGGCTCGACTCTGGCCGGCATCATGGACGCCTTCTCGATCTCGGTGAGCCTCGGTCTCCAGCACGGCGTGCCGCTGGCCACCTATGTCCGCAAGTACACCAACATGCGCTTCGAGCCGGCCGGCATCACCGACGACCCCGAGCTCCGCATCGCCACCAGCCTGGTCGACTACATCTTCCGCCGCCTGGCCGTCGACTACCTTCCCCTCGAGGAGCGGGCCGAGCTCGGCGTCCTCTCGACGGCCGAGCGCATGCAGCCCACCCTGCCCGGGGTGGAGGAGACGGCCACCGAGTCGATGGGCGTCGTCGAAGCCGACGCCGTCGACCCGGTGATCAGGACGGTGGTCGAGGGCAGTGCCACGCCGGGGGCCGCCGAGGCGGCCCGGGCCGCAGGCGGACTGGCCGCGGCCGAGGCGTCGCCCGAGGCGCGATCCGAGCCCCGGGACGCCCCGTACTGCTATCAGTGCGGCAACGTCATGCAGCGGGCCGGTTCGTGCTTCGTGTGCGGCAGCTGCGGCACCACCAGTGGATGCTCGTAGCACCACCGCGTCCCCCCGGTGAGCCGGACCAAGGGAGGGGAACGACCTCCGTCGATGACGCCGGGGCCCGGGCGTGGCTGAGCGCCGGGCCGGGGAGCCGGGCGGCGGGCCGAGCGTCCCCGCCGGCCAGGAGCGCTCGGTGCACTGGTTCGCCGACTACGTCTACGGCACCATCTCCACCCTGGTGGCCATCGCCGGACTGACCTTCGAGACCAATCCGGGGGCCCTGACCACCGCCGGGGTGGTAGTGGTCGGGGCGGTGGCCATCTGGCTGGCCCACACGCTGTCCCGGGTGGTGATCCTGCAGTCGTGGCAGAGCCTGCAGCTGAAGGCGACCGACGTGGTGCACGACTTGCGCGGCTCGTGGCCGATCGTGTCGGCCGCCATCCCGGCGACGGTCATCTTCACCGTGGCCGGCGCCCACCTGTGGAGCGTCCGGGTGGCGTCCGCCCTGGCCGAGATCGTCGGTGTCCTGGCCTTGGCCGTGGTCGGCATCGGCACCACCATCGGCGGGAGCCGGTCGGTGCTCCGCCGCATCCTGTATGTGGCCGGCCTGGTGTCGGTCGGGATCACGATCGTCGTCTTCGAACTGCTCGTCCACCTGTTGTGAGCGTACCTCCGGCGGTGCCGCACCGGGCGCACGAGCGAGCGCGGTCCGGTGGGAGGAGGGCCGTTGGTAGGGTGGGGCGAGCGCCGGCGATGGGGCGCGCGGAGGGAGGCCGGGATGGGGGACCGTGACGACACGACCGGCGCTCCGACCGGCGGGCCCTCGACCGAGGAGGTCGCATCGCCCTGGACGGAGGCGGAGCTGACCGAGCTCGCCCTGGCCGCCGATCCCGGCGCACCCGTCGACGAAGATGCCGTGCCCCTCGCCGTCTACCTCGGGGAGGTCTCGGGGCTGCTGCCCGAGTGGTACATGCCGACCCCCATGCTCCGGCGGGCAAGGACCTGGAGGGTCCCGGTGGTGCTGGCGATCGTGGCCGCCTTCGTGATCATCGAAGCCGTCGGCCTGTGCAGCACCTTCGGGCAACTGGTCCCGGGCTGAGGCCGAAACCGCCCCGCACGGGTCCAAATGTCGCGCTAGGCGCGATCGATATCACCCAAAGTGGCGAGGACGGATTTGACCTCATGAGATCGTTGCCAATGGTCATATGACGCGGCATGATGGGATGAGCAGTTGCAGGTCAGTCCATTGGCTCGCAACGGTTTGGGTACACGTAGAGGCGCAGTCTCTACGAAAAGAAGGGGCAACCATCATGTGGGCAAGACGACTTATAGTCGGTTCGGGATTGGCCGTGGCCTCGATCGCCATGGCGTCGGGAGCGGCGGGAGCGGCCACGTGCACCTCAGCCGGGTCGATGACCCAGCCGAGCTGTGTGACCACGCCGACGGTGGCCGGTACGTCCACCGTGGCTCCGGCCAAGGCGTCGGCGCTGGCGGCGACGCATGACCCCACCCATAACGGACCGAGCAGCCTTCCCTTCACCGGTGCGGACTTCGAGGGCATGGCCGTCGTCGGGGCCGGGGCCGTGGTGGCCGGGGGGCTCCTGCTCCACCGCCGCCGCCGCAACGCGGTCTGAACGGCACCGGGCCGAGGTGCCCGGTTCAGAAGCTGGCCGGTAGCAGGGGCGCGACCGACTGGAAGAAGAAGAACACCGCCACCAGCCACGCCAGCAGGCCCACCACGATGACCGAGGCGCGGGCTCCCCGCCGGGTCCTTCGGGCCGCGATCCACACGCCGGTGATGAGGACGGCCACCGCCGCGCCCCACAGCGAGGCGGCCAGCCAGTCCTTCGACGGCGCGTCGGCGGCCGGTGCTGCCGTGCCGTGCCGCTTGATGGTGGCGGTGACGGCGGAGGGGTTCGGGTGGGCGAGGGCGCTCGCCACCAGCGCGGCGTGCACCACCAGGCGTTGGCTGGCGCTGTAACGGGGATTGCAGGTCGTGAGCGTGAGCTGCGGCGTGGGGGTCGGGGCGACCACCGCCACGTCGGTAGGGCTCACCACCTCGACCTGGGTCATCCGGTAGAGGAAGATCCCCTGCAGGGTGGTGAGCTCGATGGCGTCTCCCGCCACCAACGCGTCGAGATTGTAGAAGGGGTGCAGGTAGGTGGTGCGGTGCCCGGCGATGGCGGCGTTGCCCGACTCGCCAGGGAGCGGCGTCCCCGGGTAGTGGCCCGGTCCCTGGTCCAGCTGGGCGGCGTCCGTTCCCTCGATCACCATCATCGACAGGCCGATCTTCGGGATGACGATGTTGCCCACCGGGCTGCCCACGGGTGGGTCGGCGATGCTCGGGGCCACCAGGGGGGGAGTCGGGTTGTTGACGGCGGCCGGCCCCACGAGGTGCTCGGTCGGCACCGAGCCGGCGAGCTGTTGGTCGGTGCTGAAGGCGGCGCGCAGTCGCGCCTGGCTCTGCGCCGTCAGCAGCCCCGTTCCCCACAACAGATAGGGGATGAACAGGAGCACCAGCACCCCGGCGACCAACACCACCCGCCCGACTGTCATTCGGATGGTCGTAAATGACACTCGGACGATGCTAGCGGTCACCGGTGCTCGTTCCCGGGCGCCAGCTCCGGTCGACCGGCGTGACCACGGGAGTACCTCGAGTGCCACCCGTGGCACGAGGCCGTCCGGTACGATCGCGGCGTCAGGCCCTTGTCCGTCTCGCCGGAGCGCCGGGCACCTGCGAGGGCACGCGTACCCGGCGCGAAACGTTGCGAGTGGTATCCGTGAGCAAGAGAGACGGTCGGCGACGGCGCAGGTGGCTCATCGTCGGGTCCATTGTCGTGCTCGTGTTGGCCTGGGCCGGGATCCTGGCCGCCAAAGGCCTCGCGGCCTACCATCACGATCAGCAGGGGTTGGCCGCCCTGCAGCAGGTGCGCACCCAGCTCGGTCCCGACGATCTGACGTCGACCGCATCGGTGCAGCGGCTGGACGGGGCCCGGGCGCAGTTCAACGCGGCGACGTCCGACCTGTCCTCACCGTTGTTCGGGCCCGTCACCATCGTGCCCGTCCTCGGGCGGCAGTTCCGGTCGGTGAAGACCCTGAGCTCGGCGGCCGGCACGGTGTCCGCCGTCGGCTCCTCGTTCATCACCCAGGTCCATGCCGTGCTCCATCAACCGCACGGTGCCGGCCCTGACCGGGTGGCTTCCTTACGCCAGCTCTCGGCCGTCTCGCTCTCGGCCGGGCACCAGCTGGCCCATGTGGACACCGGCCCGTCGCAGGCCCTGGTGGCGCCGCTCGCCTCCAAGCACAACGAGTTCCTCGGCCAGCTCGACGAAGCGCGTTCCCGGTTGACCAAAGCGGCGGGCGTATCGGCCGCGGTGGCGACCATCCTCCAGGGGCCGCAGACCTATGTGGTTCTGGCATCGAACAACGCCGAGATGCGTGCCGGCTCGGGGGCGTTCCTCGACGTGGGGGCGGCGACCACGTCGGCCGGGTCGGTGCACCTCGGTCAGTTCGAACCCTCCGGTGATCACACGCTGCCGGTCGGGGCAGTGGAGGTCACCGGCGACCTGCAACGCAATTGGGGCTGGCTCCACCCCGGCCTCGACATGCGCAACCTGGGACTGACGCCGCAGTTCGACGTGACCGCGCCCCTGGCCGCCCGCATGTGGACAACCCTCACCGGTCAGGCGGTGAACGGTGTGTTGGCGCTGGATGTCGCCGGCCTCCGGCAGCTGCTGGTCGTCACCGGGCCGGTGGTGGCCAACGGCCAGACGGTCAGTGCCGACAGCGTGGAGGCGTTCCTGCTCCACGACCAGTACGTCGCCCTCACCGACAACGCCGCCAACGCCAATGACCGCCAGGACGCATTGGGGGCGTTGGCTCGGGCCGTGCTCGACCAACTCCAGGGTCAGACCATCGACCTCACCGCCCTGGCCAAAGCGATGTCGGGCGCGGTCGCCGGACGTCACCTGATGATCTGGTCGAGCAATCCGGCCGACCAGGCCGCCTGGGCGGCCAGCGGAGCGAGCGGGAGCCTCACCCCCCGATCGGTGGACGTCTCGCTCATCAACCTGGGCGGCAACAAGCTCGACCAGTACGTGCCGGTCCGCGTGGCCGTGGCGACCGCGCCGTCGGGCCCGGACACGTCGGTGACCCTGACGACCCGGCTGGTCAACGCCACCCCGCCGGGACAGTCCCCGTTCATCGCCGGGCCCTTCCCCGGCGTGCCCGTCGCCTACGGCGGGTACCAGGGCCTGGTGGCCGCCAACCTGCCCGCGTCGGCCTCGCACATCACCCTGACCGGGGCCGGCCGACTGGCGGTCAAGAGCGCCGAGGGCCCGACCTGGGTGCTGGCCGCACCGGTCAGCATCCCGCAGGGCGCCACCTCGACGGTGGTCCTCCACTTCGTCATGCCCGGCAGTCACGGATCGATGGACCTGGTCCCGTCGGCCCGGATCCCCCCCGAGCAGTGGACGTTCGACGGCAAGTCGTTCGACGACTCGACGGCCACCACGCTCTCGTGGTGAGCGGAACCCCGCGACACGCCGGTCCCGCCGGTAGGGTTTTCGGGTGGTCCCATCGCGGGCGGCCCGCGAGGTGAGCGGGGCACCGGTGGCTCGGGCCGGGCGCCGCGCCGACTTCGGGATGGCCCACCGGGCCCGGGGGTTCCTCCGCCGCCGGGCCGGTCTGGTGCTGACCCGCCTTCGTCACCGGCGCGTTCGGTTCGGCTCCCGTTGTGACGTGGGCCGCGGAGCTCGGTTCCTGGTGGGCCGGGGCGTGGAGGTGACCTTCGGACGGGGCTGCGTGCTCGACCAGGGGCTCACCGTCGAGTGCCGGGGCCGTCTCGAGGTCGGGGACCGCACGGTGTTCGGTCACCGCTGCACGATCGCCTCCGACGAGAGCGTCTCCATCGGCCGTGACTGCCTCGTCGCCGAGATGGTGTCCATCCGCGACCATGACCACGCCTTCTCGTCCAGCGAAGTCTCGATCATCGACCAGGGTCGGGCGACGGCGCCCGTCCGCATCGGGGACAACGTCTGGATCGGCAGCAAGGCCACCGTCACCAAAGGGGTGACCATCGGCTCCAACACGGTGGTCGGCGCCCATGCGGTGGTGACGACCGACCTGCCGGCGGACTGTGTGGCCGTCGGCATACCGGCCCGGGTGCTTCGGTACCGCACGCCGGGGAGCACGTCATCCGAGGGGTAGTCGGGACCCGAGAGTGCCGGCGACGGCCGGATCGGTCCGGTCGGGAGATGGGCACCGCCGGCCGGGTGAGCCACCGCCTTCGATCTCCCTCCACCCCTATCGTGTCCATCGGCGGCTGCGACCGTCCTCGTGGGCAAATCCTTCCTCCGAGTACCATGCGCCCGGTGGTACGGCCTGTGACGGACACTTCCGGTTCGGCCGGCCCACCCGCGATCCGGGTCCTCCGCATCTCGAAGAGCGGCGTCGTCACCGCCTGGCGGGAGCGGGAACGTCAGCTCCGTCGGCTGGGCGCCGACCTGACCCTGGTGGCCGCGGCCCGGTGGGAGGAGGGCGGCTCCCCGGTCGACCTGGTCCCCGACGGCGATCAGTTCGTCGTGCCGGTGAAGACCTTCGGCCGCCATCCCAACCTGTTCCTCTACGACCCGCGACCCCTGTGGCGGCTGCTCGGGTCGGGCCGGTGGGACCTGCTCGACATGCACGAGGAGCCGTTCGGCCTGGCCGTGGCCGAGGTGCTCCTCATTCGGTGGTTCCGCGCCCGCCGGCTGCCCTTCGTGGTGTCCTCCGCCCAGAACATCGAGAAGCGCTACCCTCCGCCGTTCCGGTGGTTCGAGCGCTGGGCCCTCCGCCGGGCGGCCGGCGCCTACACCTGCAATACCGAGGCCGGTGAGATCCTGCGGCGCAAGGGACTCTCCGGTGAGCTGGTCCTGCTGCCGCTCGGTGTCGACGTCGAACGGTTCGTGCCGGTGCCACGCCCCCCGCCGCGGGGGACCCTGCACGTCGGGTTCGTAGGCCGGCTCATCGGTCACAAGGGCGTGGACATGCTCGTGGAGGCGGCCGCCCTCGACGACCGGCTGGTCGTCGAGGTCTTCGGGGCCGGGCCCGAGTCAGGGAACCTGGTCGCCCTGGCCGACCGACTCGGTGTCAGCGATCGGGTCGCCTTCCGCGGACATGTCGACGAGAGCGCCGTCCCGGGTGTGTACCGCCGGTTCGACGTGCTGGCCGTCCCGTCGGTTCCCCTGCCCGGTTGGGTCGAGCAGTTCGGGAGGGTGGTGGTCGAGGCCGAGGCGTCCGGCGTCCCGGTGGTCGCCAGTGCCAGCGGTGCCCTTCCCGACGTGATCGGGGAAGGCGGCCTGCTCGTGCCCCCGAACGACCCCGCATCCCTGCAGGCCGCCTTGAGCCGGTTCCTCGACGAACCGGGGCTGTGGGAGCGCCTCAGCCAGCGTGCCGTCGCCGACAGCGCCCGGTACTCGTGGTCGAGCGTGGCGACCACCCAGATGGATCTGTACCGGACCATCTCGGGGGGAACGGCCGGGTAGTCGGCTCACTCCGGTCGCCACCGGCACTCCGTCTCCCGGCCGCCTCGTCGACGACGAGCCGGTAGAGCGACTCGAGCTCGTCGACATGGCGCGACAGCGAGAACCGCTCCTGCTGGCGCCGGCGGAGGCGCGAGCCCACCTCCCGCCGCCGTCCGACGTCTCCGCCGAGGGTGGCCAGCGCCTCGGCCGCGGCCTCAGGATCACCGACGGCGAAGAGCACCCCGCTGTCACCCACCGTCTCCCGGTGGGCGCCGCCGTCGGCCGCCACCACCGGCACACCATGGGCCATCGCCTCCACCACCGACAGCCCGAACGGCTCGGCCGGCGCCGGCGCCACCAGAATGGACGACTCGGCCAGCAGCCGGTCGGTGTCCTCCACCTGGCCGGCGAAACAGACGCTGTCCTCGACACCGAGGTCGGCGGCCAGGTGGGCGAGCGAAGGCCCCAGTTCACCGAGGCCGGCCACCACCAGCCGCCAGCCCCGGCCGGCCAGCCCCGACTGCGCCCAGGCCCTGATGCCCACGTCGGGCATCTTCTCGGTGTTGAGTCGCTGCATCATCACCACCGTGGTGGACTCGAGGTCAGCCTGCGGGCGGTCAGGGACACCGTTGCGGATGAGGACGGTCGGACCGGCCACTGTGTCGGCCACGAACTGGCTGATGGCCACGTCCCGGGACAGGGCATGCGCCGTCACCCGGGCGAGGGCCCGAGCCGGCCGGCTCGAACCCCGTTCGCGAGCGAAGTGCCGGGTGGCGACGATGGGGGCTCGATTGAGCGGGTGCGCCAGCCAGGCCGCCCCCTCGGCCGTCGTCATGTGGGCGTGGACGATGTCGGTGCCATGCTGCCCCCCGAGGGCCCGGGCCGCTTGAAGCAACGATCGGGCCGGACGCCGGGTCACCCGGTCGGACAGCTCGGCGCGCATGCGCCCGGGCTCCCCTCCGAGGACCGTCACGTGGTGTCCCCGGCGGGTCAGCTCGTTGGCCACCTGGCAGACGTAACGCTCGACCCCGGCGAAGGCGTCGGTCACCACCACGTGGGTGACCGCCAGCGGTGCCGGCGCCCTCGACACCCCGGCCGGATCGCCGTTCCACCCGCGCTCGAGCCGACGTTCCACCGCGCTCGGGCCGCGGCGGTACAGGTGGAACCGGGCGGCGGCCTTCCGCCCCCGGTCACCGCCGAGCACCACGGCGCGGAGGAACGCGCCGGCCATCACCCCGGCCCGGTAGACCCACCAGCCACCGGTCCCGTGGTACGTGCGGATGTAGCGCTCCTGGGAGGCGTGGAAGCGGACCTCGCGCCGGCCCGGATCGCCCGCCGTCCCCGCCCCGACATGGGAGGCGACCACGGCCGGGCACCGGGCCACCCGCCAGCCGAGCCGGCGGGCCCGCTGCTGCCAGTCGGTCTCCTCGGCGTAGAGGAAGTAGCCCTCGTCGAAGGGGCCGACCTCCTCCAGGGCGGTCGACCGGACGAGGAGGACCGAACCGATCATAAAGCCGTCACGGCGGCGCAGGGGACCGAGGCCCACCGCCTCCACCCAGGCACCGAGCGGCGAGGGAAACGGCCAGCCCACCTGGGCCGGCCGGCCCTCGGCGTCGACCTGTTCGGGGGCAACGCAGGCCAGATCGCCGGGACGCGTGCAGGAATCGGCTGAGGTCGGCCACCCCCTCCGCGGTGATCGACGCGTCCGGGTTGAGCAACAAGACGTCGGCCGTGGGCCGCCCGCGCTCGGCCAGGCCCACATTGACCCCGCCGGCGAAGCCCAGGTTGGCCCCGGGGTCGACATAGCGGGCCCCGTGACGAGCGGCCACCGCCCTGACCTTGGCGTCGGACGAGTTGTCCACCACCAGGAGCGGGTAGGCGTCTCCCAGGGTGTCCAGGCACACCTCGAGCAGGTCAGGGGCGCCGAACGCCACCACCACGACGTCGACGGCCGTCTCCATCAGCCGGATCCCTCCCCCGTCGGGGCGGCGTCCTCCGGGCGGCCGGGCGGGCCGCCCTCCTCGGTGGCCACCGGCCGATGGGCCCGGGCCCTCGCCCGTCGCCTCATTGCTTGTGGGCGTACGACTGGTACGGGTCGCTGGTGGCCCGGCGGACCCGGTTGGCGGCCACGCCGAGCACCCGGCAGCCGGTGGCCTCGAGCCGGCGCACCGTCCGCTCGAGGTCGCCGCGATCGGTCCTCCCCTCGGAGGCCACCACGACGGCGCCGTAGGCCATGCTCCCGAGGATGGCGGTGTCGGGCACGGCCAGGACGGGAGGGGAGTCCACCAGGACGATGTCGGCGAGGAGGGGGAGCTGGTCGAGCACCGGTTGCATCCCCGGGCTGCCGAACAGCTCGCTCGGGTTCTCGAGCTGGGTCCCGGCCGGGAGCACCTGCAGTCCCCAGATGCCGCTCTCCACCAGCAGCGAGCTGACCGACGACTGATCATGGCCGGCATAGGGCTGGTGAGTGGGGTCGGGAACGGCCCGAGCCTCGAGCGAGGACCACCGGTCCTGGGGATGGATGCCCGACCGCCGTCGGTGACGGTACACACCGAGCCCGGCCCCTTCCTCGTCGTCCTTCCAGTTCGACTTGATGAGGTCGGCGAGCCCGGGGAGCCCGGTCGTCTCCAGCCCGAACATCTCCTCGAGCCTCGGTCGCCGGAAGTCGGCCGAGACCACGATGACCTTGCTGCCGCTCATGGCCCAGGCGGCGGCCAGGTTGGCGGCCACGAAGGTCTTCCCGTCCCCCGGCTCGGGGCTGGTCACGACGAGCACCGGACAGGGCACGTCGTGGAGCATCACCCGGAGGCTCGTCCGGAGCTCGCGGATCGATTCGGCCATCAGGGACTGGGGAGCCTGCACCATGGCGATGGACACCGTGCCCCCCTTCACGTCCTGGTCCTGGGGGAGCTCGGCCAGGATGGGCGACTCGGTGATGGCCTCGATGTCCGGGCTGGTCCGGAGGCGGGTGTCGAACTGGTCGCGACCGAGCGCGATGCCACATCCGACCAGCAGACCGGCGAGGGCCCCGATGGCGACGAGCTTCGACTGGCTGAGGCCCGAGGGCGCGGTGGGGAGCCCGGCGGCAACCTGGATGGAGGCGTAGGGCTCACCGAAGGTGATGGTGCTGAGCTGGGTCTGCAACGCGCTGTAGGAAGTGGTGAGTCCCTGGATCTGAGCCGTGATGACCGGGGTGGCCGGCTTGCCGTTCAGCTCGGCGATCTGGCTCTGGAGCGACTGCATCTCGCCGTTGATCTTGTCGATCGCGGCCTGCACCACGGCCTGGGTCTGGTCGACGTAGGCCTGTGAGTAGGCCTTGGCGATGGCCTGGGCCCGGGCCGGGTTGGGATCGGTGGCGGTGATGGTGAGCGTACCCGTGCTCGTGTCGGCGGTGCCGGTCACCGCACCGGCCACCGACGAGAGATTGGGGTCGTTCAAGAGCTTGGCCGCCTTCACCTGCACGGCGGTGCTTCCCAGCTCCTGCACGGGATCGGGCAGGTTCACCGGAGTGGAGGACTGCCCGTTGCTGTTGCTCGTGGTGGTCTCCTGCACCAGGGCCGTCGACTGGTACTTGGGCGTGTGCACCTTCGAATAGGCGAACGCGGCCGCCACGGCCACCACGATGCTGACCACGATGGTCAGCCGGCGGCGCCACAGCGTCGAGAGGAATTCTTGGAGTGTCAGTGGAGTCTCGCTTGGGGTGAGAGGGGGCCTCCGGGCCGGAGGTGGTGGGGGGACGCGCCGAGGGGGAGGGGTCGCGGCCGGCAGGATGGTCCGGCCACCGAGGATAGGGCGTGGTGGAGGCCAGAAGCGGTATCCCGGCGGTGTCGCTCATCGGTCGGTCGCCTCCCTTCGGATGTCGTCCATCACCGAGGCCATGGCCTCGGCCCTCGACCGCCACGACGGGACCGTCGTGGCGCCGGGGGCGCTCGGGAGCCCGGTCGGCCCGGCGGTGGCCAAGGCCGCCGCCGTCGAGTCGACGAAGTGGTCGCGCTCGGTGACGACCACCGGCGGTCCGAGCCGGCGGAACCCGGCTACCGGCGTGGCGACCGTCGGCCGCCCGGCGGCCAGGCACTCGTAGGCCTTGATCGGGTCGAGGCTCTCGGTGAACGGGTTGACCAGATGGGGGATGATCACGACGTCGGCATGTTGCATGTAGGCGGGGATCTGTTCGTAGGGTCGGGGCCCGAGGAGATGGACGGAGCGCAGGGCGCGCAGCGCAGCGCGGGCTCCGTCGCTCAGGCTGTCAGGCCCGATCAGCACCACCTGGAGGTCGGGCTGTCGCGTGGCCAGCTCGACCACCAGCGGGACGTCGAGCCGCTCGTCGTGGAGGGTCCCGACATAGACGGCCACCGGGGCCGGAGGTAGATCGACCGGACGCGCCATCGGGGTGCGGAACAGGGCCGACGTCGACGCCGTTGGGGATGAGCTGGACACTCCGGTTTCGCCCCCGGGTGCGCTGGAGCTCCGGGGAGCAGACCACCACCGCGTCGCTGTGCTCGAGCAGCAGCCCTTCGTTGGCCATGAGGCGGACCCGCTGGCGGGGGTTCAGAGGGGCGAGGAGCCAGTCGTCGGTGATGTCGTAGAGGCACGGCCAGCCGGTGCGCACGGCCAAAGGGGCGTAGGCCGAATCGTTGACCCACAGCAGCGGGCGGCCCATCCCGAGCGCCCCGACCGCGGCGAGGACCTGCCGCTCGAGCGAGCGGTCGGCGAACGGGCCGAACACCCGGGGCCACCATTTGCGGGGCCGGAGCACATGGATGCGGGGATGGACCTGTTCCAGGCGCGGTCCGGGGCGGTCGTGGGCCCGTTGACGCAGCTGGTGAGGGATGTCGATGGCCGGAGCGACGTAGAGGAACCGCTGGGCGGGTTGGAGGTCGACCATCTCGTCGACGAGGATCCTGATCCGCCGACGAACCGCGCCCCAGGGCTCGAGGGAGCACACGACGACGGAGGCGGTCGTCGACCTCCGTTCGTTGATGATCGCTGTGCTCTCGCCGGGGGTCTGTATGGCCATGTCGGTTCCATGACCCCGACGGGCGCCCTGGAGCGTCGCGCTCGAGATGCACGCCCGCCCGGTCACCCAGGGGATCGTAAATACCGTCGTCACCACACCGGCCCACCTTGAGTTGGAAATGGGGCCGGACGGCCGCCCTCGGTGCGCCGATTCGGGCGATGACGGGACCGCGATCCGGGAGGATGCTGAAGGTACGCTGCCGAGGCGCCGATCAATTGCGTGTACCTCGGTCGAGTGTCCGTCCGAGGCCGACGATCCAGAGGCGCCACCACATGAGCCGGACCATCACTGCGAACCCCCGGCAGGTGCTGACCCGCCTGTCCGAGGCGCGCCCGGCCCGGCGGTTGGCCACTGCGTCGGCGGCCTGGCTGGTCATCGTGGTGGTGGCCGGGCTGGTCGGGGCGCTGGTCGTCGGGCAGGCGAGGATCGGGCTCGGCCTGTCCGCCCTGGTGCTGGTGGTCGGGGTGCTGATGGCCGACCCCGTCCTCCTCGTGGTGCTGGCCCTACCGGGCGCCCTGCTGATCCAGCGGGTGGGAGGGTCGAGCACCAATCTCAGCCTGGCCGACCTGCTGGTGTTCCTGGCCGGGCTGGTCTGCCTCTTCCACGTCCAGTGGCGCCAGGCCGGCTATTTGAAGCAGTTCCTGCGGGGCGTCCTCTGGTACCAGGCCGTCCTCGTCCTGGTGGTGATGGCCCACCCGAACCGGTTCAACATCGTCGACTGGTTCCACCGCTTCTCCTACCTGGCCGCCAGCGTCCTCGTGGGCTGGGTCATCGCCACCCAGGGCCGGACTCGGCAGGCGTTCCGGCTGTACCTGGCCGGCTCCTCGGTGGTGGCCGTGGTCGCCATGGAGCACGCCGTGGCCCTCCACTTCCAGCCGGCCCAGTGGGGCGTCTACCAGAAGAACAGTATCGGGGCCATCCTCTGGGTGGCCATCGTGATCGCCCAGATCAACCCGACGTGGGCCGGCATCGGTCGGTTCGAGGCGCGGGTGGACAAGTACCTCTGCGTCGGAGGGCTGCTGGCCTCCCAGTCACGGCAATCGTGGATCCTGCTGCTGCTCGCCCTGGGTACGGCGCTCTTCCTCAATCCCGAGCTCCGCCGCCGCTCGAAGCTGATCCTGTTGGCCGCCGTCCCCATCGTGCTCGTGCTCTACTACAGCTTCTCGGTCAATGCCCGGAACAATCCCAAGTTCAACTCCGTCTCCATCCGGGTCGACCAGATCAACGCGGCCCTCCACGTCTGGCACCTCAGCCCGATCCTCGGCGAGGGCATGCGGTTCTACAACCTGCCCCAGTTCATCACCGTGACCGCGCCGCCCAACGTGGTCATCGACAACCTGGCCTCGACGGGCATCGTCGGCTCCCTGGCCTTCGTGTTCCTCGTGCTCGTGACCATGCGGACGATGTTCCGGCTGCCCTACGCCCTCGGCACCCTCGGCCTGGTGGTCCTGTTCGGCCATTACGTCGACGGCCTGTTCGACATCTTCTGGATCGGCGTGTCCTCGATCGCCCCGATCATCATCGCCGGCGTCTCCCTGGGGATGGCCGACCTGGACCGGCTGGGCATCCAACCGGGCCGGTCGGTCCTCGACCGGCCCGGCCATCGGTCGCCGCGCCCGGCCCGCTGAGCGCCCGTGGCCAGCCCTCCACGAATCGTGTTCAACGCGCTGCCGCTGAGTGCACGGGGCGGCGGCGTGTCGACCTACATCCGCGAGCTGCTCGGCGCCCTGGCCGGTTCGCTCGATGCCCGACTGGAGGCCGCCGTCCACTCCTCGGCCCGGGCCGAGCTGCCCGCCGGAGTCACCCCCCTGGTGAAGGAGGGGTCCCATGGCGTCGGGCGGGCCTTGGTCAGCGCGATCGGGTTCGGCCCGGCCGACCTGACCCACGGCCTCGACGTCGACCTTCCCGTCCGCCGCCCGGGGCCGATGGTCTCGACCGTGCACGACATGGCCATCTTCGACACCCCGTGGGCCTTTCCGAGGCACCGGGTGGTCGGGGAGCGGATGCTCCTCCGCCACGCCCTCCGCCGGGCCGACGCCGTGGTGGCGGTCTCCTCCTTCACGGCCGAGCGGGTCGAGGCGCTGATCGGCCGCCCGGCGGTGGTGGTCCACTCGGCCCCCGGTCCGGGGATGGTGCCCCCGAGCGGCGACGAGGTGGCCCGGGTGCGGTCCCACTACCGGCTGCCCGACCGGTTCCTGCTGCATGTCGGCAACATCGAGCCGCGCAAGGACATCGCCACCCTGGCCGCGGCGTGCCGGTCGACCGGCGTGCCCCTGGTGCTCACCGGCCACAGCCTCTGGGGGCACCAGCCCCCGGTGGGCGCCGTCGAGATCGGCCACGTGCCCGTCACCGATCTGCCCGGGTTGTACGGGGCGGCCACCGTGGTCGGCTACGCCTCCCGGTACGAGGGGTTCGGTCTTCCCCCCGATCGAGGCCATGGCCTGCGGGGCCGCCGTGGTGTCCACACCGGTCCCGGCCGTGGTGGAGGTGGCCGGCGACGGCGCCGAGACCTTCCGTCCCGGTGACGCACAAGGCCTGACCGCCATCCTCGGCGCCCTCCTGGACGACGACGGGCGCCGGGCCCAACTGGCGGAGCGGGGGCGCGAAAGGGTCGGTGGCCTGAGCTGGACGCGGACGGCCGCCCGGACCGCCGACGTCTACCGCTCGCTCGGCGTGGACCTGTGAGGCCGAGGGGCGCGGCGTCGGCGAACGACTTCAGGGCTCGGGCCCACCTGTCGATGGGCGTGCGTGGTCACTGCAACGAGGGGAGGGCGCCGAGCCCGGGCCGGCGACGCTGCGGCGCGCCCGGTGACCGCCTCCGCCTTCCTCGAACCCTCGGTTCCGGCGCCGCCGGGACCCGAGGTGCCCCGTCCCCGGGCCGTCACCTCACGGGACGCCATCCCGGCCAATCGCCGGGCGGTCGCGCGCCGCGCCGGCGGTCCGGCCGGCCCGCCCCGGCCACCCGTCCTCGCTCCGACTGGTCGAGGTGGTGGCGGTGGTACTGGCCACGGCCGCCGCCGTCGTGCCGCTCACCATCTTCGTCACCCACGCCGGCCGCCCGCCCGTCCCGACCCGGCCCACCGTCGACTCCGCCATCCAACCCCAAGGGCTCTCGCCCTCGGCCGCCGAGCGCCGTCCGGCCCGGCGACGCGCCCTGGCCGCCCGGGCCCCCCGTCCCGCCCGGCGGCACGGGGTACGGCCGTGACCGGGCCATGGTGACGGTGGCCGTCGCCCCCGAGGTCCGGTCCCCGGCGCGCTGTCTCGCCTCGGCCGGGGCCAGCCTCCCTCGTCGCTGCGAAAGGCACCGGGAGGCCCCGGACCGTCGAACCCTGTTCGCCACCGTGGGGTAGGCGGCACCGGCGGGCCCCCGACCTCATCGGGGCTGGGCCCAGGGACTTCAGCTGGGCTCCGAAGCTGCCGATCTGTACGTATGGCGTCAGCGCTCACCGACCGGCGGTCGGCCCCGGCCGCGAACGGTGACCCGGCGGCGCCGGGCATCGTGCCGGCTGCGCCCGCCCCGGGTGCCGCCCCCGGTGCGTGCCTCGCCGGCCGACGCGCCTCCCGAAGGCGCCGGTCACGTCGACCAGCCGTTGGCCGCCGACCTTCTGGCCGACCTCGACCACCCCGACCTGGTCCTGTCGGACGGGTACGTCGGACCGGAGCGGCGGGCCGGTGGCGCCCTGGCCCGCCTCCGCCGCGCCACCTTCTCCCAGCGGCGCTCCCTGCTCACGCTGGAGTTCGCCGTCGTGGTGGCGGCCGTCGTCGTGACCTCGCTGGTGATGGTCGGCTCCGGCACCCACCTCTCGGCCACCCAGGTCGGGCGCGCAGCCGGCCGCCCGCTCGGACACAGGCGCCGGCCCGGGCGGTGTCACCGGCCCCCGCCACCGCGCCCACCGCACCGGCCACCGTGCCCTCGACCACGGTGCCGGCCCCGGCACCCACCACGCCACCGGCCACCACCCCGGCACCGGCTTCGGCCGCATCGCTCACCCCGGCCCAGCTCGGGGCCGAGGCCCTCACCCTCGTCCGCTACCCCTGGCAGCAGATCCCCGGCTACACGATCCAGTTCCTCCCCATCTCGGAGGCGCCGTCCCCCGGGTTCTACGGCAACACCACCTTCACCTGGGGCCGCGCCGGGGGCACCTCGGTGCTGTACGTCTACCCGGGTGAGACGGTCGAACGGCTGGCCGCCATCACTGCCTTCGAGATCGCCCACGAGGTCGACGCCGCCGCCGTCCAGCCCGGTGGTGGCGAGGCGCAGATCGAGGACGTCTTGACTTACCACCCGTCGAGCTGGGCGCCCAACTGCGACTGTGCCGAGCAGAACTTCCTCTCCGGCTGGTACGCCGCCGCCTTCTCCAACTACTGGTCGCCGGGTGTCGGCAACTGGAGCCAGCTCCCGGTGGCCCCACCGAGCGGGGCGACCCTGAACCAGGTGGCCTCCTGGCTGAACCCGACCATCCCCTGATCCTGCCCATGACCCGCATCGCCCTCCTCCCGAGCTCGTATCCTCCCTCCCTCGGAGGCGTCGAGGAGCTGACGCGCCATCTGGCGCTGGCCCTCGTCCAAGGCGGCGACCACGTGGAGGTGTGGACCGGGCAGCCCGACGACTCGACGCCCGAGACCGTCGAGGTCCTCGACGAGCTCATCGTCCGTCGCCTGCCCATGCCCCTCCCGGCCACGAACTGGTCGGCCATCCGCCGTTCGGCCACCACCGGCGTTCGCACCCTCTTCTCGCTGCGCGACGCGGTGGCCGCCTTCCGGCCAGACGTGCTGCACGTGCAGTGCTTCGGCCCGAACGGCGCCTACGCCTCGGCCCTGTCCCGGCTGACCGGCCGGCCGCTGGTGCTGACCCTGCAGGGGGAGACCCTCATGGACGACGCCGACATCTTCGACGTGTCCCGCTCCCTGCGGGCCTCCCTCCGGCACAGCTTGAAGACCGCCGCCGCGGTGACCGCCTGTTCGTCGTTCACCCTGCACGACGCCGAGCGGCGCTTCGGCCTCCCACCCGGTCGGGGGCAGGTGATCCCGAACGGGGTGGAGCTGTCGACGAGGCCGGGGTGCGGGTCCACGCGGCCGGCCGGGCTCCCGGATCGCCCCTACGTGCTGGCGCTCGGGCGGGTGGTGGAGAAGAAGGGCTTCGACCTGCTGGTCGACGCCTTCGCCCACACGGACTCGGCCCGGCGCACCGCCGACCTGGTGATCGCCGGCACCGGTGCGGCCCTTGAGGACCTCCGCCGCCGCGCCGCCGACCTCGGGGTGGCCGACCGGGTGCACTTCGTCGGCCGGCTCGACCGGGGCGAGGTGGCCGGAGCCATGGCCGGTGCCGAGCTGTTCGTCATGCCCAGCCGGCTGGAGCCCTTCGGGATCGTCATCCTCGAGGCTTGGCGGGCCGGCACCGCGGTGGTGGCCACCAACCGCGGCGGGCCACCCGAGCTGGTCCGCGACGGGAAGGACGGCGTGCTGGTGGACCCGTTCGACCGCGCCGCGTTCGGGGCAGTCCTCGAGCGCCTGCTGGGTGACGACGACCTCCGGCGTTCGGTGGCCGAGGCCGGGCGGGCCCGGGTGGCCTCCTTCGCCTGGCCGGCGATCGCTGAGCGGTATCGCCGCGTCTACTCGTCGGTCACCGGGGGGCCACCGGTCGGGGGAACGGCCGAGGATGACGCCACCTTGGTCGCCTCCGGGGCCGCCCCCGCCGACCGCGGGGTGACGGGATCATGAAGCCGGCACCGACGCTACTGGAGCGCACCCGCAACGGATCCGAGTCCGGGCCGCGGTCGCGGCGGCGGGTGGGCTCGGGCCGGTCCGGCCCGCCCTCGGTCCGGGTCGGTGTCGACCTGGTACCCGTCGGCGACGTGGCCGACTCGGTGGAGCGCTTCGGCGCCCGCTATCTCGACCGGGTCTTCACCCCCCATGAGGTCGACTGCTGCCGCCGGGCGGACGCCCGGACCGGGCGCGCCCCGGGCTATTCCGCCGAGTCGCTGGCCGCCCGGTTTGCGGCCAAGGAGGCCACGCTGAAGGTGCTGAGACCCGACGGCTGGCGCCCCGACTGGCGCAGCATCGAGGTCCGCAGCACCCCGGGGGGCTGGTGCGAGATCCACCTGTCGGGCCAGGCCGCCGTGCTGGCCGCCGAGGCCGGCATCGGCGAGCTGGAAGTCAGCCTCACCCACGAGACGATGGTCGCGGTGGCCGTCGTGGTCGGCCGGTGCACGGACGGCGACCGGTCCGGGGCCAAGCGCATCGAGGCACCATCTACCCAGGGAGAAGCGTGACCATGGACGAGACGATCCGGTCGGTACTGGCCGAGCACGGCCGGCTGGCCACCGATGCCACCACCATCGACGACAACGCCGACCTCTTCTCGGCCGGGATGACCTCCCACGCCAGTGTGAACGTGATGTTGGCGCTCGAGGATGCGTTCGACATCGAGTTCTCCGAGCGGATGCTGAAGAAGTCGACGTTCGAGTCGATCGCGGCCATCCGGGCCGGTGTCCTCGAGATGACGGGAGGTTGAGGTTCCGATGACGAGCACCACCCACACCGCGACGTTGGTCGCCGAGTCAGAGGGCGTGGCCCGGAAGATGGAGCGCATCGCCGAGAAGGTGGCCGGGCCCGCGGCCGACGAGGTCGACGTCATGGGACGGTTCCCCGGCGGAGACCATCGACGCCCTGAAGGCCGAGGGCCTGCTCTCCGCCCTGGTGCCCGAGACCTTCGGCGGCATGGGCGCGTCGGTCGAGGAGGTGTCGGAGGGCCTGGTGGCCCTCGGTCGCCACTGCGCCTCGAGCGCCATGGTGGTCGCCATGCACCACATCCAGGTGGCGTGCCTGGTCCGCCACGGGCGGTCGGCGTCGGCTCCGCGACTACCTGGTGGAGCTGGTCGACCGGCAGTACCTGCTGGCCTCGGCCACCACCGAGGTCGGCACCGGCGGGGACGTGGGCAGCAGCGTCTGCGCCGTCGACGTGGCCGGCAACACCTTCCACCTCGAGAAGCAGGCCCCGGTCATCTCGTACGGCCAGTTCGCCGACGCCGTGCTGGCCACCGCCCGCCGGTCGGCCGAGAGCCCCGAGAACGACCAGGTGCTGGTGCTGTGCCGGCCGCCCGGGCTCGAGCTCGAGCAGGTCGGGGAGTGGAACGCCATCGGGTTCCGCGGCACCTGCAGCCCGGGGTTCATCCTCCGGGCCAGTGGCGACGCCTGCGTCGATCCTCGACGATCCCTACAGCGACCTCTCCACCCAGACCATGCTGCCGATGGCCCACATCCTGTGGAGCTCGCTGTGGCTCGGGATCGCCACCGCCGCCCTCGACCGGGCCCGGCGGTTCGTGCAGTCCGAGGCCCGCAAGCGGCCAGGCATGACCCCGGCGGCCGCCCTCCGGCTGGCCGACACCACCGCCTTGCACCAGCAGTTCACCGACCTGGTCCGGGCCTCGGTCGACCGCTACCAACGGATCCAGGACGACCCCGACCGGCTGTCCGCCCTGGGGTTCGCCATCGCCATGAACTCCCTCAAGGTGTCGGCCTCGACGCTGGTGGTCGACGTGGTCCGCCAGTGCATGGTCATCTGCGGGCTGGCCTCCTATCGCCTGGACACCCCCTACAGCCTGGGGCGGCACCTCCGCGACTCCATGGGCGCCTGCCTCATGGTCAACAACGACCGGATCATGGGGAACAACGCCCAGATGCTCCTGGTCCACCGGGGGGAGTGAACGGTGACGACCAGCCGGATGGACACCGAGACGACGGCCGGGACGGCCGCGACGTCTCGGGGCGGCGCCGTGACGGACGAGCCCTGGGCCGGGTTCCGGGCCGAGCTGCTCGCCGACGGCATCCTGGTCGCCACCGGGGTCGACGGCCTGTACGGCCGGTCGGGCACCTATGAGTCGGTGGCCGACGGGATGGACCGACTCGTGCTCCGGGTCGGAGCCGACCAGGGCGCGTCCATCGGTCCGCTTCCCGCCGGTCATGCCGTGGGCCACCTTCGAGCGCAACGGCTACCTCGAGTCCTTCCCCGACCAGATGGGCTCGGTGCACACCTTCCGGGGGGACGAGCGCCAGCACGCCGAGCTGGTGCGGCGGGCCGAGGCCCACGAGGACCGGGCCTCGCTGCTCGAGACGACCGACATGGTGCTGTGCCCGGCGGTCTGCCACCCGCTCTATCCCACCATGACCGGCGTCCTGCCGGACGGGGGGCGCCGGGTCGAGGTCTACGGGTACTGCTTCCGCCACGAGCCGAGCACCGACCCCTTCCGCATGCAGGCCTTCCGCCAGCACGACTACGTCTACCTGGGCACGCCGGAGGCCGCCCGCGGTCACCGGGACATGTGGATCGGCCGCGGCCTCGACGTCCTCGGCGGCCTCGGGCTGGAGGTGGAGTCGGTGGTGGCCAACGATCCCTTCTTCGGTCGGCCGGGCCGGATGCTGGCGGCCAACCAGCGCAACGAGGAGCTCAAGTACGAGATCGTCACCCCGGTGTTCGGGACGGCGCGCCCGACCGCCATCTCATCGTCCAACTGCCACCTCGACCACTTCGGCCGGCCGTTCGGCATCGAGACACCCGACGGGGGGGTGGCCCACACCGCCTGCTTCGGTTTCGGCATCGACCGCATCACCCTCGCCCTCTTCCACCGCTATGGCAACGACCCCGACTGCTGGCCGGCCGGCGTGCGGGCCGCCGCTGTGGCCGTGACCGGCCCGACGCCCACCCCGCCATGAGCGTCGCCCTGCTCCCGGTGAGCGCCGAGGGGTACCGTCCCCACCCGCTGCACGCCACCGAGCGCAACTGGACCGAGACCAATTGCTACGTCGACGTGTGGATCGAGGTGCTGCACGCACTGGGTCTCGACCCGGTGGCCGCGGCCGGCTTCACCCTGAGCGCCGACTTCGAGGGCTACCAGTGGTCCTTCTTCAAGTACCCGCCCGAGGACCTCCGCTTCCTGTTCGGGCTCGAGGTGTCCGAGCTCAATGTGTGGAAGCCGGTCATCGAGCACGTGGCCGAGGAGCTCGATCTCGGCCAGCTGTGCACCGTCGAGGCCGACTCGTGGTTCCTACCCGACACCCGCGGCGTCTCCTACGGGACGGCCCACGTGAAGAGCACCATCGTGCCCCACATGCTCGACGTCGAGGGGCGCCGACTCGGGTACTTCCACAACGCCGGGTACTTCGAGCTCGAGGGGGACGACTTCGACGGGGTGTTCCGCCTCGGCGCCCACACCGACACGCCCGAGCTCCCGCCCTACATGGAGCTGATCCGGCTCGGGCGGGTCCGTCGGGACGATCCCGACCTGGTGCGCCGGGTGGTCGCCCTCACCCGCGAGCACCTGGCCCGGCGCCCGGAGACCAACCCGGTGGCCCGGTTGGGCCGCCGGCTCACCGCCGACCTGGCCTGGCTGGCCGACCAGCCGCTCGAGACCTTCCACCTCTACTCCTTCGGCACCTGCCGGCAGTGCGGGGCCTCCGCCGAGCTGGCGTCGTCGTTCGTCGAGTGGTTGAACCGTCACGACCGACCCGGGACCGAGCCGGCCGCCGCCTCCTTCGCCGAGCTGGCGGCCGGGGCCAAGGCCCTCCAGTTCGCACTGGCCCGGGTGGTCCGGGGCCGCCAGGTCGATCTGGCGCCCGATCCTCGGCTCCATGGAGCAGCACTGGTCCGATGCCATGGCCACGCTGCTGGCCCGCTATGGGGACTGACCCCGACCTGCTCGAGGGCGCACCCTGGGAGTGCACCTCCACCCCGCCGGGCGACGCCTCCGACCCGGCCGCCCTGATCGGCCTGCCACTCCGGTGGATCCCCGCCGAGGTGCCGGGGACGGCGGCGGGGGCACTCCGCCGGTCGATCGGCGCCGATCCGCCCGTCGGCCGAGCTGGACGCCGAGGACTGGTGGTTCCGGTGCCGGTTCGCCGGGGCGGATGGCGACGGGGGCGCCGACGGGGATGGTTGGCTCCTGGAGCTGGCCGGTCTGGCCACCGTGGCCGACGTGTGGCTCAACGGCGACCACCTGGCCCATTCCGAGTCGATGTTCTCGCCCTGCCGGGTGAAGGTGGACCGGTTGTGGCCCGACAACGAGCTGGCCGTGCGCTGTTCGGCCCTGACCCCCCACCTCGCCGACCCGTCGGCCGCGGCCACGGTGGAAGAGCGCCGGTGCCTCCCACCAGAACCTCCGCTGGTTCCGCACCACCCTGCTCGGCCGCCAGCCCGGATGGACCGTCACCCCGGCGCCGGTCGGGCCCTGGCGCCCGGTCCGCTTGCGACCGTGGAGTGCGCACCAGGTGGTGGGCCGGTCCCTCGAGACCCGGCTGGTCGCCACCGATCGAGCGGTGACCGGGTCGGTGTCGCTCGAGCTCCGGTGCACGGCCGGCCCCGGGGAGGCTCCGACCGCATCCCTCGAGGTCGGAGGGGTGCAGGCCCCCCTCACGGTGGAGCTCGACGGGGACCACCTGGTGGTGCGGGGCACGGTGACCCTCGACGACGTCGAGGTGTGGTGGCCCCACACCCACGGCGCCCAGCCCCTCTACCCGGTCGCCGCCACCCTCGGGCCCGACCGGTTGGCGCTCGGACAGGTGGGCTTCCGCACCGTCGAGGTCGACGACACCGGCGGCGGCTTCGAGGTGGCCGTCAACGGTGTCCCGGTCTTCTGCCGCGGCGGGTGCTGGTACCCGATCGACCCGGTCTCCTTCGCCGCCACCGACCAGGAGGTCGAACGCAACGCTGACCCTCGCCCGCGACGCCGGCATGAACATGGTGCGGGTCCCCGGCGGCACGGTCTACGAGGACGACCGCTTCTTCTCGGCCTGTGACCGGCTGGGCATCATGGTCTGGCAGGACGCCATGTTCGCCTTCCTCGACCCGCCCGACGACGAGGAGTTCCTCGGCCGGGGTCACCGAGGAGCTGGCCGAGGTGTTCTCCGGACTGGCCGGTCACCCGTCGGTGGCGGTGGTGTGCGGGGGCCAGGAGCTCGAGGAGCAGCCGGCCATGTTCGGCCTGTCGCCGCGACAAGTGGCAGTCGACGCTGACCGAGAAGGTGGTGCCGGCCGCCGCCGCCCGGGTGCTGCCGGGAGTCCCCTACGTGAGCTCCTCCCCGACCGGGGGCGACCTCCCGTTCCAGACCGATGCCGGGGTGTGCCACTACACCGGGGTGGGTGTCTTCACCCGGCCGTTGTCGGACCTGCGGACCGCCGGCCCGCGGTTCGTGAGCGAGGGGCTGGCCTTCGCCATCCCGCCCCCCGCCGAGACGGTGGAGGACGAGTGCGGGGGGCGCGCCAGGCCGGCCATGACCCGGCGTGGAAGCGGTCCGTCCACCACGACACCGGTGGCTCCTGGGACCTCGAGGACGTCCGCGACCACTACGTGGGCCACCTGTTCGGCGAGGAACCGGCCCTCCTGCGCCGGCAGGACCCCGGGCGCGCCCTCGACCTGGGCCGGGCGGCGGTGGCCCACGTCATGGCCGAGGCCGTGGCCGAGTGGCGGCGGCCGGACTCGCCCTGTGCCGGCCTCCTGCTGGTCGGGCTACGCGACCTCCGGGTCGGTGCCGGGTGGGGGGTGATCGACGCCCTCGGCCGGCCGAAGGCGCCGTGGTTCACCCTGGCCCGGGCGTGCCGGCCGATCGCCGTGCTGCTCACCGACGAGGGGCTCAACGGCCTCGGTGTCCACCTGGTCAACGACACCGCCGTCGACCTGTGCGGCCGGCTGAGCCTGGCGCTCTACAGCCGCGACCACTGCCTGGAGAAGGCCGACCGCGCCGTCGAGGTCCCGGCCCGGGGTGGCATCACCGTCCCGTCGTCGTCCCTCTTCGACGGCTTCCGGGACGTCACCTACGCCTACCGGTTCGGGCCCCACGGCCACGAGCTGGTGGTCGCCAGCCTCCTCGACGGTGACGGCGCGGTGCTGTCCCGCACGAGCTATCTGCCCGGCGGCCTCAGCCGTCCGGTCCAGGCCGAAATTGGACTTCAGGCCCATCTCGAACCCGCCGATGACCAGGTATGGTCCCTGTCCGTCTCGACCCGCCGGTGCGCACAGTTCGTCTTTGTCGACGTGCCCGGCTTTCGAGCGGCGGACTCGTGGTTCCACCTCGAGCCGGACGGGACGGCGGTCACCCGCCTCTACCCGGAACGCGGCCGGGACCTCGTGCCGAGCGGCCAGGTCCGCGCCCTCAACTCGGCGGAAGGGGCCCGGGTCTCGATCTAGGCCGGTCCGAGTTCCGCGTCCGGACGCGCCGGCGAGGACGGGGTCGGGCCACGGCCGGTGGCCACGGCTGCCGGGACGCTGATGACTGATCTCGCCCGAGGGCTGGGCGGGGAGAAGTCGACCGGAGCAGCACCCGCCAGCCCGGCCGGCATGGCGATCCTCGATCCGGACGGGCTCGGGACCCTGCCGGGCCCCGCACCCGAGCGGCTGCGCCAAGGGGAGCGACCGGGCGGGCTCGACGGCCATGTCGGCGCCGCCGTCCGGGTGCGGCGGCATGCCTTGCGGCGGTTGCTGGTCGCCGATGTCGTCGGCCTGGCCTTTGCCGCCCTCCTCGGTCCGCTGATCCTCGTCGGCCCTCTCCGTCAACCCGGCCGGGGGGTCGGAGACGGCCCAGGTCTCACGCTTCGACGTGGCCATGATCCCCCTGTTCGTCGCGGTGTTCGCGGTCTACGGGCTGTACCGGGGCATCCCCCGGCGTCTCTCGACCAGCGTGTTCAGCGATCTCCGCAACATCGTGCACGCCCTCATGATCAGCGGCTTCATCTACGCCCTGGTCGCCTACGTCGCCGCCAAGCGCTTCCAGTACGAGTCCCTGAGCGTGGCCACGATCACGTCGATGTGCCTGGTGGCCGTGGTGACGGTGCCGCTGGCCCGGGTGCTGGCCTTCGGGATCATCGGCCGCGACTCGGTGGGTGCGGTGCCGGTCATCGTGGTCGGGACCGGGAAGCTCGCCCAGACCGTCGCCAGCCACCTGCGCGCCCATGCCGAGCGTGCAGTTCGTGGGGTTCGTCGACGACAACCCGCTCGGCCGGAGCGACGTGATCGGGCAGCTCGAGGAGCTGCCCGCCCTGTGCCGGAAGTTCGACGTCGCCCGGGTCGTGGTGTGCTTCTCCCGGACCCACCCGGAGCGCACCACCGAGATGCTGAAGGGTCTGGCCGGCCAGGTCGGGGTGTCCATCGTGCCGCGCTACTACGAGCTCATCACCGCCCGGTCCCATGTCGAGGACCTGTCCGGCCTACCCATGCTCGACATCGCCCCGGCCTCCCTGAGCGCCGGGGCGCGGTTCCTCAAGCGGTCCTTCGACATCGTGGTGTCGTCACTGGTGCTGGTGGTGGCTTCGCCGTTCCTCGTCGTCATCGCCGCCATGATCAAGGCCACGACCCCCGGCCCTATCTTCTTCCGCCAGGTGCGCACCGGGCGCAACGAACAGCCCTTCGCCGTCATGAAGTTCCGCACCATGTACCGCGATGCGGAGTCCCACCGGGAGGAGCTCGAGGATCTCAACGAGATGGACGGACCGCTGTTCAAGGTGCAGAACGACCCCCGGGTCACCCGGGTCGGGCGCTTCCTGCGACGGACCAGCCTCGACGAGTTCCCCCAGCTGATCAACGTCTGGAAGGGCGACATGTCCCTGGTCGGCCCCCGGCCCTTCGTGGTCTCCGAGGCCATGAAGATCGAGGGGTGGGCCCGCAAGCGGTTCGAGGCCCGTCCCGGCATGACCGGCCTCTGGCAGGTGTCGGGGCGCAACGAGCTCTCGCACCTCGAGCTGTGCCGTCTCGACTACCTCTACGTGGCCTCGTGGTCCTTCTGGTGGGACATGCAGATCCTCTGGCAGACCCCGACCACCATCTTCCGCGGCCGCGGCGCCTCCTGAACGCGGCACCCACCGTGGGCCCGGGGCGGGACGGGCCGGTCAGGTCGAGGCTCGCTCCTCTTCGACCACCTGGCGCAGCCGGCTGATGAACCGCTCACCCGAGAACCCGGCGGCATGGACCCGCAGCCGGGCGGGGTCCCAGGCCGTGGTGGCCAGGCGCTCGACGGCCTCGGCGATCAGCGGGGGCCGGGGCTCGTCGAAGAAGACGCCGGTCACACCCTCCTCCGTGGTGTCGAGGAACCCGCCCCAGCGCAGCGCGGCGGTCGGTTTGCCGAAGGCGGCCGCCTCGACCGGCGTCAACCCGAAGTCCTCGTAGGAGGCGGCCACCAGGCCGGCGGAGGACCGGTAGAGCCAGCGGAGTCCGCCGTCGCTCACCGCTCCGGTCAACGTGACGTTGGGCGGGGCTTCGGCGGCGATGGCCGCCGCCAGCGGCCCGGTCCCCACCACGACCAGGCGCTGGTCGGGGAGGCGGCCGAACGCGGCCACCACCGCCTCGACGTTCTTGTAGGGGAGCAGCCTCGAGACGCAGAGGAAGAAGCCCGGCTCGATCCCGGGCACCGGCTCGGCCGGGCCCTCGGTGTCGAGGTCCACCGGCGGGTGGAGGATCTCCGCCTCGATTCCATAGAGATCCGACACTCGCTGGCGGACCACCCCGGAGATGGCCAGGTAGCGATGGGCCGATGCGGCCGCCCGCCGGTCCCACCGCCTGAGCGGCGGCGCCATCAACCCCAGCGCTGCCGACGACCACCGGGACGCCCCACCCAGGTAGACCTCGGGCTGGTAGAGCCAGCGGGCCGGCGTGTAGCAGTAGACGACCTTCCGACCGCTCACCCGGGCCCCGTGAGCCCAGCCGCTCGACGAGCAGATGGTCACCTCGGCGTCGACCCGCAACCGCGAGAAGGCCGGGGCGAGGAAGGGGAGGGCCAACCGGTGGTGGGCCCGGAGCAGTCGGACCCGGTTGAGCGGGAGAGGCCGGACGTCCAAGGAGGCAAACGGGGGAAAGGTCCCCTCCGGGTCGTACAGCGAGGTGTGGATGGGCACGCCGGGGAAGGCGGCGGCCATCGAGAGGACGACCCGTTCGGCTCCGCCGCGCTGGGTGAGGTAGTCGTGGACGAGGGCGACGCCACCCGGAAGGGTCACGCGAAGGCGGCACCGACGGCGGCTGTGTCGAGCAGCGTGTCGACGCTCTTCACCTTGCCGTCGGCCAGCTGCCAGATCTGCACCTCTTCCATGTCCACGCCCCGTCCCTTGGGGCTGGTGAAGGCCACGTGCAGCCAGGTGATCACCAGGTCGCCGTCGGCGACCATGGCCTTCAGCGTGAAGTCGCTGAAGGTGAGCTTGGCCAGCTCGGCGAAGAAGTCCGGGAGCGACCGCTTGCCCTCGTACACCCCGAACCAGGGGGCGGCGTCCCGGTCGGCCGCGTTGACCGCCCAACGGACGTCCTTGGCCACCAGCCCCATCACGGCCAGCAGGTCACCGCGCCCGAGAGCCTCGGTCACGGACTTGACGATGTCGGCATTGGACGGCACGGGACTCTCCTGTCGGTCGAAGGCTCCAGGGACGAATCGGCGCTCCGCCGGTGGACCTTGAGCGTACGCGTTGACCGCCCCGCCGACGGTGATGTGCGCCGTCCGGGACGGGCCCAGGCGCCACCGCCCGCTACCATCCTCGGCGTTCACGTCCTCTTCGTCTGCACCGCCAATATCTGCCGGTCACCGATGGCCGCGGCGCTGTTCACCGCCCACGCGGCCCGCCGGCGGGCCGCGCCCGAGGTGTCGTCGGCCGGGATCGACGCCGACCGCCCTTCGGTGCCCGACACCGTGCCGCCCGAAGTGTCCGAGGTGATGGCCCCTTACGGCGTCGACCTTCATGATCACCGGGGCCGGGTGCTCACGGCGGCGGCGTTGCACCAGTCGGACCTCGTCATCGGGATGGGGCGGCGCCACGTCCAGGAGTCGGTGCTCCTCGACCCGGCTTGCTTCACCCGGGCGTTCACCCTCAAGGAGCTGGTGCAGCGCGGGGCGCAGGTCGGACCCCGACCGGCCGACCAGGAGCTCGGCCCGTGGGTGGAGGCGACCCACGGGGACCGGACCCGCCAGGCGCTCGGGCGCCGCGCCACCGGAGCCGACATCGCCGACCCCTACGGTGGCCCCTTGGCCGGCTACCGCGCCACCGCGGTCGAGCTGGACGAATTGACCGGGCAGCTGGCCGCACTGCTGTGGCCCCGGGCCGACCCCTAGCCGGTCACGCCTCCGACGACCACACCGGCGCGACGGGATGTGCGCGGCCAGGGGGGAGGTGCGAACATGGTCCGGTGGTGGACGGGTGCCAGATCCGCGAGCTCCCCGATGGTGGGCGGGAGTTCGTCCTCGACGAACCGGGACTCTCGTTCATCCGTGTCGACGACCAGTCGAGGCTCCAGTTCGGGCGGACCGAGGTGGTGATCGCCAGCCCTTTCGTGCTGGAGATGAAGGGGACGGTCCATTTCCTCGACCCCCGGCGCCATGACGCCCTCGGCCCGCTGGTGGCCCTGTACCCGGGCACGGTGCGCTGGCTGTGGACGTCACCTCAGGGCGAGATGACCGTGGTGTTCGACAACGGCAACACGGTGCGCGTCCCTCCGGCTCCGACGGCCAGGGCGTGGTCGGTCGGAAGCGCCTACTCCCTTCCCGATTCCTAGGCCGGGTCCCTTCCGACCCCTGGGCCGGGTCTCAGCCCTTCCCGTCGAGGAGCTCGGGGTGGCGGGCCGCCACCATGCGGCGCATGCCGTCGCGCCAACCGACGGTGGTCGAACCGACGAGCTCGTGCATGCGGGTCAGATCGATCTGCACGCTGTCGATGGTGTCCCGAGTAGGGGCGAACCGGGCCGGGACCCCGGTCAGCTCGGAGAGGTAGCCGCACCATTCCTCGATGCTGGCCGGCTGGTCGCCGCCCCAGTTCACGGTGACGGCCGGCGTCGAGGCCGCCCCGAGCAGGGCCGGGACCATGGCGGCGATGTCGTCCTCGTGGATGGGGTGGTAGACGGAGGGCGCGTCCACGTGCACCGGTATCTCGTTGCCGTTGAGCATCATCTCGAGATGGATGGCCGGCCAGCCACCCCGGTCCCCGTAGGGCACGGACAGGCGGGCCACGGTGGTGGGGACCCCGAAGCGGACGGCCCGCCCAGCGGGCGGTGGCCTCGGCCGCGATCTTGCAGATGCTGTAGGTTCGCAGGAAGGGCCACACCCCGTGGTTGTCGCCGAGCTCGTCGCCCTCGGCGAAGACGTGGTGCCCCATCGGCTTGTAGACGCCCGTGGTCGAGCAGTGGAGGAAGGCGGCCGCGTCCTGGTGGTGTTCCATCAGGGAGGCCAGCCCACCGCAGTTGGCCTGGAGGTCGAGGTCCCAATCGTTGGTCTTGGACACGGCGAAGTTGATGACGTAGTCCGCCTCGGGCGGGAGGGCACCGACGTCACCGGTGGCCAGGTCGATGGCCACGCAACGGACCCCGGCCTGCTCGAGCCGATCCCGGGCCGAGGCGTCCTTGAACCGGGCCGCCCCGACCACCTCGTTGTCGGTGGCCAGAGCGACCGCCACCGGCTCGGCGACCTGACCGGTGACCCCGGTGACCACGATGGTCTTCCCCTGAAGCGGCACTGCGGGCATGCGGGCTCCTCTCTGCCGGCCGCCCCCGGCGGAGGCGTCGGGTGATCCTACTGAGCGCCGGTCAGGTGGCCCCGACGGGGCGTCGCCTGTGGACATCGCGCCCCTCGGCTGAGCCATACTGTCTGTTCCGCCCGGTTTCTCCGACTGGCCGCATCCCCCCAGGTCAGCGAGGCAAAGGTCGGGCGGTACCAGCAGTTATCCCGACAGTTCCTAGGAAGTGACGTTCCCATGAGTGCCACCTGGCGCAAGCACGCTGCCTGCCGGGGAATCGATCCGGATGTCTTCTACCCGGTCTCCGACGAGGAGGCCGGGGAGGCCAAGGCCATCTGTGACCAGTGCCGCGGTGCGGGAGGCCTGCCTCGAGCATGCCCTGACCAGCCGGGAGCGAGAGGGTATCTGGGGCGGCACCACCGAGCGTGAGCGGCGCCGGATACACCGCCAGCGGCGCAAGTCCGCCTGAGCCGCCCGGCTCCCCACCCGGTCCGGGCCACCGCCAGGCCGCCGAGCACCTCCGCGGTCGGCTGCTGACCCATCACCCCCGGGACGACCGTGAGTCGCTGTCGTTGGCCATCATGGTGGCCGAGCTCGATCGGCTCGAGCGCCCCTTCGACGAGGACGGCGACCTCACCCATGTGACGGCGTCGGCCATCGCCGTCGGCCGCCGGGGAGTCGTGCTCCACCGGCATCGCCGCCTCCACCGGTGGATGCAACCGGGCGGCCACATCGACCCGGGCGAGACCCCGGAAGAAGCGGTCCTCCGGGAGTGCGCCGAAGAGACCGGATTGGAGGTCTCCCATCCGGCGACCGGGGCCCAGTTGCTGCACGTCGACGTCCATCGGTCCGCCGGCGAGCACGTTCACCTCGACCTCCGTTACCTGGTGTGGGCGGCCGACGCCGACCCGGCCCCGGCCCCGGGAGAGAGCCAGGAGGTGGCTTGGTTCGACTGGCCGGATGCCCAGGCCATCGCCGACGAGGCGCTTGCCGGCGCCCTGGTCGCGGCCCGTAGGCTGACCGGGCAGGTCGATGACGAGAGCACCGGCGCAATCGGGAGGAGAGGCATGGCCGAACAGCTGGAGACCCTGATCCGGGTCCAGGCCCACGACACCCTGCTCGACCAGTTGCGCCATCGTGTCGACACGCTGCCCGAGCGGGCCGAGTTGCGGGCGGTCGAGCAGCGCCTCGCCGCGCTGGGCGGCGAGCTGGCCGACGTCCAGGCCCGGGTCGACGACCTGGCCGGCCGACAGCGCCAGCTGGAGGAGCGGATCGCGGCGGCGGCCGACCGTCGACACACCATCGAGCAGCGGATGCGATCGGGCGATGTGCCCTCGGCCCGGGATCTCCAGGCCATGGACCACGAGGTCCAGCAGCTGGGCGCCCGCCAGGCGCAATTCGAGGACGAGGAGATGGCGCTGCTCGAGGAGGAGGAGCCCATCGACGCCGTGCTGTCGGAGCACCAGGCGGCGGCGGCCGTTCTCGACGCCGATCGCGAGCGGCTGCGGGCGTCCATCGCCGTGGCGGAGAAGGAGATCGTGGCGACCATCGCCGCCGAGGAGGCCCTCCGGGCCGAGAGCGCGGCCGGCCTCCCCGGGGACCTGGCCGAGCGGTACGAGGTGCTCCGCACCCGGCTCGGAGGGGTGGGGGCGGCCCGCCTGGTGGGCGACCGGTGCGACGGGTGCCACCTCACCCTGCCGTCGGTCGACGTCGAGCGCATCCGCAACCTGCCCCCCGAGGTCGTCGCCACCTGCCCTCAGTGCGATCGCATCCTGGTGCACTGATCCCGGTGCCCGTCCGGACATCGACCCCGTGCTGATCGCATGCTGATCCTGGTCCGCCACGGCGAGTCGACGGGGAACGCCGACGGCCTGCTGCTCGGGCACATCGATGCCCCGCTCACCGAGCGCGGCCAGGCCCAGGCCCGTGCGCTCGGCCCCTGGGTCGATGGGGTGACCCGGGTGGTCTCCAGTCCGCTGGCCCGGGCCCGCAACACGGCCGAAGCTCTTGGCACCGGCCTACCGGTGGAGGTCGACGAGCGCTGGATCGAGGTCGACTACGGCGAGTTCGACGGCCGCCCGCTGACCGCCGTTCCCGACGAGGTCTGGACCCGGTGGCGGGCGGACCCCGGATACCGTCCGCCCGGCGGTGAGTCCCTGCGCGACGCCGGGGTCAGGGTCCGGGCGGCCTGCGAGGAACTGTTCTCCACCGACGGACAGGGTGCCCGGGGACCGGGCGCGGTGGTCGTGGTGAGCCACGTCTCGCCCATCAAGCTGGCCACCTGCTGGGCCCTCGACCTCGACGACGGCGGGTCGTGGCGCCTGTACCTGGCCACCGCGTCGATCACCCGGATCACCTGGGGCACCGACGGGCCCGTGCTCAGCCGGTTCAACGAGACCCCGTGGTCGGTGCCGGCCTGATCGGGGCGGGAGCTCAGCCGGCGTCTCGACCGAGCAGCTCGGTGACGGCGACGCCCATGGCTTGTTCGGCTCCTGACACCGGGTGGCCGGCGTCGAACCGGAGCGCGCGCCAGTAGTGCCAACCGGTGGCCTGCTCGAGCAGGTCGAGAAGGTACGCCGACGCACCGCCCCGTGAGTCGAGCTCGGGGCCGAAGGCCACCTCGAGCTGGTGCCGGAGCAGCGATCGGTGCCGGGCCAGGACCTCGCTGAGGCCCGGGGTGTCCCAGGCCCGGGCATGGGCGACCTCCATCACCGGGCCGGTCGCCTCGAACAGCTTCCGGCGCTGCCGGCAGACCGCGGCGATGCGGGCCGGCAGCGGGCCATGGGGCGGGATGATGGCGACGAAGGCCCGGTGGCGCGATGCCTGCAGCTCGGCGGCGAGCAGGATGACCACCTCCAGGCGCCTGAAGTGGTGGAAGACCAGGCGAACCGACACACCGGCCTGAACGGCCACCTGTCGGGTGGTGGGCCGGAGGTTGCCCGCCTGGATGAGGTCGATCGTGGCATCCACGATGTTCTTCCGGGTGCGCTGGCCCCGGGCCCGCCGGCGGTCCGATGGGGGTCCGGGCAGGCGGCTCTCATCATCGGCGCCCGCGCCGGACCAAGCTGTTTCCCCTGCCATTGCCCCATCTCCCTGCCCCTGTGGGCCTCCAGGCTAGGTGGGGACGGCCGGGAATTAT